>NZ_AP019823.1:0-1274099 GCF_007990525.1 Leptotrichia hofstadii | reverse complement strand
ATAATTGTTCCAGCGTTTCCTGGATCCTGAATATCATCTAAAATTACCACATCTCCCTTTATATCCTCAATTGTATTCAAATTTTTAGAATATAAAAAAATTATCCCTTGACTATTTTCCTGTGTTGAAACTTCATCAAACAGATTATCCTTCAAAATTGTCAAATTATCATGTCTAGAAATTTCATATTTTTCATCAAAATATTCAAATTTTGATTCTTTTACAATTATTTTATTAAAATTGATATTCTCATTCAGAAACTTTTCCCCTTCAGCCTTAAAAATGCTATTTTCATCACGATACTTCTTTTTATCCAGTTTTTTTAACAATTTATAAAATTTGTTATCTGGACTTGCTATTACATCTCTCATTTTATATTTTTTCACTTTCTAAATTTACTTCTTTAATTATTCACAATCATTTTCATAAGTTCTATTCTTATCTTTAATTACAATTCCTTCGTCTCCTGACACAACAGAAAAACTTTGAACATCAGCACCTTTAATTTCTTTATATTTACAGTAAACCTTGTTCTTATCTTTTGCAAAATCAAATAGCAGTTCTCTAAATGTTGGAACATCAGCATCTTCTATCTTAAAGAAAAATTTGCTTTGAATATCTTTTTCTTTCTTTACATCTAAATATTCTAAATCAAAAAAATCAAGATAATAAATTCCGTTCTTATCTTTGAAATAATTACTTCGTCTATGGACAGGTTTAAAAGAATTACTATCGAAATTTAAAGATACAAGCTCATACTTTACTTTTTCGTCATTTTTTAAAAGATAAACTCCATCCTTATTTTTAAAAATTATAGCATTTTCATCTAAAATTTCAAGTCCATCAGAATTTACGCCTTCCAATTTATTTCCGTTATAATAAACATTCCTGTCATCTTTTCCAAAGTCTGCTTCCAAACTTATAAAACTGTTACTATCAGCTGCTTCCAGTTTTTTCAATTCTTTGCCAAAATCCGCATCATAATAATAAACAGAATTTTTATCTCTATAATAAGTATCAAAGTTTTTATTTATCACTTCAAAACTTTTAGTATCCACTTTTGGATTTTCTATTATAACTAACTTAGTTTTTACAATTTTACCACTATCTTCATCAAAAATAGTAATCAATTTATATAAATTTTTATTGTCAGTCAGGAAATAGAAAGATTCATTTTTGTTATTCAAATCTATAATTCTAAATTCATTAGAATTTATTCCGTTTATCTTTTTTCCCATAAAATATACGTTATTTTTATCATAAGAAAAGTCATTATCATTTTCTTGAATAACGAAACTATCTTTATCAGCACCTTCTAACTTTACAACATCATTTCGTGTAAAATAAATATTATTTTTATCTTTTGTATACATATTATTTTTCATTATTTCAAAAGAATTTACATCTGCATTTTTTATTATTTTACTTGAATAAACTTCATCAAATCTTGTAATTGCATATACATTTTTATCATCTTTTCCATAAATCAAACTTGGAACACTATTATATTCATTCGAAATTATTTCAAAAGTTTTTGGATTTTTTATATTCAATTTTTTCCCTTCTGAAAAAATTTTATTTCCATTTTTTACCAAGTCAATTCCATCAGAATACAAAATTTTAAGATTTTTATTGTCAATTTTATCAATTTTCACTTCTTGATAGTACAAGTTATTTTTATCCTTTGAATAATAAGTTGTTCCAGAAAGTCTTTCAAAAGTTTTCAAATCAGCCTCTTTTATTTTTAGTCCTCCTATAAAGACACTATTTTTATCTTTTGAATACATCTGAATAAGATCGCTAGGCTCTAAAATAACTTCAAAAGATTTTGCATCAGCTCCTTTTATTTTTTCACCAAGATAGTAGACATTATTTTTATCTTTTCCATAAGCTACATTTCCTTCTATCGCTTGAAAAGCAGCCACATCGACATTTTCTATTTTTTGACCAAAATTCAGAAATACATTTTTATCATCCTTCAAGTAAACCTCATTTAATATTTTTATCGTATCAGGATTCGCATCTTTTATTTTATCATAGCCACGGTACACATTATTCTTGTCTTTTGCGTAATAATCAGGCATTATTATCTGAAATGTACTTTTATCAACATCATATATTGGCGTTCCAGCATAATAAATATTATACTTGTCCTTTGAATAACCTTGATCAATTGCCTCAAAACTGTCCAAATCCTGAATATATTCAACTTCAAGAAAACTTCCTCCAATATACAGTTTACCATTATTTCTAAAATACAGAAGTTTGTCTTTATTTCTATAAAGTTTGAAATCTTTCGGATTTATCTCCATTTTTTCATCATAATTATAAATATATTTTTTATCTTTTCCACTGACTTCTCCAATTACCTGAAAAGACCGAACATCAGCACCATCTAACTTCTCATCAAGATAAAAAACTCTTTTCCCATCTTTTCCATAAATATCATTTAATTTCACAAATGTTTTAAAATCCGCATCATTTACCTTTTTTTCATCAGCCTGCCATATTTCATCCTTATAATAAACAGCATTATCTTTTTTTATATATTCAGCCATTCCTAGATTTGCCACAAGAAAGACAAGAATTACAATTTTAGAAAGTTTGCTTTTCATAAAAATTCTCCAACTCCTTTTTTAAACAATTTATCAAAAAACATTTAAAACCTTTCAAAATTAAATCAGATAATTAAAAAGAATTTTAGCAGGACAATTATGATTTCTAAATTCTATTTTAAAGCAATCTTACCAAAATATAACTCAAAATAATTTTTACTTGTCACTCACAATCAATTTCATAAGTCCTATTTTTATCCTTAACTACAACTCCCTCATCTTCCCGCACGACAGTAAAACTTGGCACATCCACCCCTTTAAATTCCTTATATCCACAATAAACTCTATTCTTATCTTTGGAATACCCATATCCAAATGCTTTAAATGTTGGAATATCTGCTCCTTCGAGTTTAATGAAGGCATTCTGCACATCCTTTAATTCTGAATTTAACAGTTTACCGTAATCAAGATAATAAATCCCATTTTTATCTTTAAAATAATTACTTGTATCCTTATTCGCTATATCAAATGAAGCACTGTCAAAATTTAAAGGTACTATCTCATAATCTCCTTCTCCAGTTTTATCTTTCAAAAAATATACACCATTTTTATTTTTTGCAATATCTGGACCAACAAATTTAAACCCTTCTGAGCTGATATTCCTAATTTGCTTCCCAAGATAATAGACATTTTTATTATCCTTTGCAAAAAAATTATCCATTTCAGCAAAACTATTTCTATCTGCACCTTCAACTTTTATAAGTTCTTTTTTATTCATATCATAATAAAAAACGCTGTCATTATCCCTATAATAACTTCCCGTGTCTTCTTTAACAATCTCAAAACTCGGAGCATCTACTTTTACATTCGTTACAGTAACCAATTTTGTATTTTTCAATTTATACGTTTCAGGATCAAATTCATAAATAAATTTATATAAATTTTTACTGTCTGTCAATAGTGCAAATGTTACAGGTTTCCAAGAGTTAACAGCTAAATCAACAATCTTAAAGCTTTTTGGACTGATTCCATCTATCTTTTTCCCATAAAAATAAACACTGTTTTTATCATACGAAAAGCCATGTTCTCCGACAGTAAAACTGTCTTTATCTACATCTTTCATTTGCACAACATCAGAATACGTAAAATAAATATTATTTTTATCTCGTGAATATGCACCAATTTCCATTATTTCAAAAGAATTTATGTCCGCATCTTTTATTATTTTACTACGAATTTTTTGTCCATTTCCTATAATTACATATATATTTTTATTGTTTTTCCCATAAATTATATTTGGATTATTGTAATAATCATTTTTTATTATTTTAAAATTTTCTGGATTTTCTATATCAAGCCTATTTCCATTAGCATAAATTCTGTTTCCATTTTTTATAATATCAAGCACTCCAGCACTCATGTCTTCTAAATTATCTCTAATTTCATCAATTTTTACTTCTTGATAGTACAAGTTATTTTTATCTTTTGAATAAAAAGTTGATTTTTCTAATTTTTCAAATGTTTTTGAATCTGCTCCTTTTATTTCCATTCCAGAAATATAAACTTTGTCTTTATCTTTTGAATATGTTGCAAAAGCTATTTCTGAAATTATTTCAAAAGTTCTAGGATCTGCTTTTTTAATTATTTCACCAAATAAATAAACATTTTTATTATCTTTTGCGTAAATATGCATTTCTCCTAAAACTTCAAAACTGTTCAAATCAGCATTTTCAATTTTCCCATATTTTGTAAATACACTTTTATCATCTTTCAAATAAATTTCACTTAAAATTTTTACTGTTTTTGGATTCACTTCCCTTATTGGTCTTGAACCATAATACACCTTGTTTTTATCTTTCGCATAAGCATCTCGCATTATTATCTGAAAAGTATCCATATCCACATCAGACAAAGTTACTCCATCATAATAAATATTATGTTTATCTCTTGAATACTCATCATCCAGTACTTCAAAAGTATCTACATCTTCAATTCCATTAAGTTCATTTAATCCTTCTAAATCATATATTTTCCCATTATTTCTAAAATATCTTATTTTATCATTATTTTTATAAAGTTTAAAATCTTTTGGATTTATTTTTACTTTCTGGTTATACCAATAAAAGTTGTCTTTATCTCTTCCAGTATTTTCTCCAACTGCCTGAAACGTTTTAAAATCTGCATTTTCTAGTTTTTCGTCTCCATAAAAAACATTTTTATTATCTTTCCCATAAATCTTATTCAATTCTACAAATGTTTTAAAATTCGCATCATTTACCTTTTTCTCATCATCCTGCCATATTTCATCCTTATAGTAAACAGCATTATCTTTTTTTATATATTCAGCTATTCCTAGATTTGTCACAAGAAAGACAAGAATTACAATTTTAGAAAGTCTGCTTTTCATGCACTTCCTCCATAATTTTAGAAAATTTTACTGTTTCTATTTCAATGTAACTGGCAATTTTTCTCCACCTAAAATATGGTAATGAATATGATAAACTTCCTGTCCACCATTGTCCCCAATGTTAGTTATAACTCTATACCCATCTTTATCCAATTCCAGAATTCTAGCCACTTTTGCCACAGTCAACTGTAATTTACCAAGCAGTAGAGCATCTTCCTCAGTTGCCGCATCCAAATTTTTAATTTCCTTTTTTGGAATTACAAGCACGTGGACTTTCGCCGCTGGATTTATATCATGAAAAGCAAGAAACTCCTCATCTTCATATACAATATTTGCTGGTATTTCCTTATCTATTATCTTTTTAAAAATTGTTGACATAACAATCACTTCCTTATTTTATAATAATATATATTTTGCTAAACTTTAGTTATCTCCGAAAAAGTCTAACAAATATTTAACGATAAAATTTAATTAGAATCTTTTAATATATTTTCTAAATTATAATTCTATTTTCCCAACTCTTTTAGCATGTCTGCCACCTTCAAACTCTGTATTTACAAACGCTTCAACACAAGCCAGCCCTAAATCTTCACCTAAAACTCTCGCTCCTAACGCTATAATATTTGCATCATTGTGAAGCCTTGAAAGTTTTGCTGTATACTCGTTGTGACAAAGAGCCGCACGAATTCCTTTTATTTTATTTGCAGCAATAGAAATTCCAATTCCAGTCCCACAAATCAAAATTCCAAAGTTAACTTCCTCATCCAGAACTTTTTTACTAACTTCCTTAGCAATATCAGGATAATCAACTGAATCCAAAGTATTAGTTCCCACATTTACAACTTCATACCCGTTGCTTCTAAGTTCTTTCATAATTTTATTCTTAAATTCTACCCCTGCATGATCATTTCCAATCGCTATTTTCATTTTTAATACCCCTTTTCTTTTTATGATTTATATTAAATTTATTTCATAATTTTAATTTTATTTCACAAAATTATTTTAATAATACTATAAATATTACAAATGGTTATTTAATGAGTTTTTCCAGCAATTCATTTGAAATTCTTTTTAATTTTCCTTTTTCATCCACGAAAACATTTACAGTTTCAGCCTTTGCCTTTAAAACTCCGTCTGAATTGTGCATTTCATAAGAAAACCTGATTTTAATATTGTTTATTTCTTCAATTTTCACAGAAACTTCAATTTCTTCATCGTATTTTGCAGAATTAATATATTCGATATTCAGCGTCTTTACTGGCAAAATAAATCCCATATCTTCCATATTCTTATATGGAAAAACATCCCTAAAATATTCAGTTCGTGCCATTTCCATCCATTTTAAATAATTTGAATGGTACACAACTCCCATTTTATCAGTATCATAATAATAAACTCTAAGTTTAAAGCTTTTCTTTTTCATTACATTTCCTTAACTTCAATTTTTACACTTTTTCTATCTTTTTTTGCAAGTGAAGACATAAGAACTCTAAGCGCTGTGATTATTCTTCCATTTTTTCCGATTACTTTCCCCATATCATCTTTTGTAACATTAATCGTAATATCCACAAATTTCCCTTTTTCATTGCTTTCAATTGTATAGCTTTCAGTCGAATCCAATAAATTTTCAACCCAAAAATCCACAGTTTCAAAATATTTGCTCATTTTATTTCTTTCCTCCATTTTTTATTTAAAATTTTATTTTCTTATAACTATTATACCATAATTTCAATATTCTTATCAAATTTTGTTTTTAAATTTTATTGAAATACAATATAAAAATTTGTTAATTTAATATTCTTTGCTATACCAAAGCAAAACCTAAACTACTTGACAATCTCCTAAAAACTTGATACAGTCTATAAAGAAACAAATTTTAAAAGGAGTTATAAATTAATGAACCTAAAAAACATCGAAAACGATTTCGATAATGGAAATACAATAAATAATAAAATAAATACTGACAACATTGCTTCTACTTCTCTCGGAAGTGCAGTTTGTGAAACAATTTTGCCGTCTGTCCCGCTTCAGCCGCTGGAAACTATTGAAAAAAGCATTCAGAAAAAATACCGTTCAGCTCTTTGGACACCTTTTATAAGAGCTTTAAAGGAATTTGAAATGGTAAAGGATGGCGACAGGATTGCAGTTGCTATTTCTGGGGGTAAAGACAGCCTTTTGCTTTCAAAACTGTTTCAGGAACTGAAAAGAGCCAGCAGAACTAATTTTGAACTGGTATTTATTTCAATGAATCCTGGATTTAACCCTGCCAATTTGAATAATTTGAAAAAAAATCTAGAACATCTGAATATTCCATGTGAGATTTATAATGATAATATTTTTGAAATTGCAGAAAAGATTGCAAAAGACTATCCTTGCTATATGTGTGCCAAAATGCGTCGTGGGAGCCTTTACACAAAAGCAGCTTCACTTGGATGCAACAAACTAGCACTTGGACACCATTTTGACGATGTTATCGAAACCACTCTAATGAGCATGTTTTATATGGGAAAATTTGAAACAATGCTGCCAAAACTAAAGTCCGATAATTTTGAGATAGAATTAATACGTCCATTATTTTATGTAGAAGAAAAAGCAATTATAAAATGGGTACGAAATAACGGTATCTTACCGATGAACTGTGGCTGTACTGTAGCTGCTGAAAAGACTTCCAGCAAACGCCGTGAAACCAAGGACTTAATTGCACAGCTTGTAAAAAATAATCCTGATATAAAAAAACGTATAGTTCAATCAACACAAAATGTAAATTTAGAAAAAATATTAGGCTGGAAAGACTCTGACGGAAAATATTCATACTTAGACAAGTTTTAAAAGAAAGGATAAAAATATGAACAAGAATGAAAAAGAGATGAAAAGCTGGGAATACATTATTCAAACAAAAAAAGAACATATCGACTTTATCAATAAAATCATAGAAGCATACGATGGCTTAGGAAACGTAAGAACTCTTGACAATCAGAACGGTTTAATAAAAATTCTTACAAATTCTTATCTTTTAGATGATATGGATAACGCAATCGAAACATTAAAGCAAAAAAATATCGAAATAGAAATTCTGGAAAAAAGAGAATGGCTTGGAGTATTATAATTCCAAGCCTTTTCATTTACAAATTATCATGAATTTACTTACTAATATTCTGCTCTTGTTTTAAACTAAAATTTTATAAAATCATAAATTGCAATATTAATTTATTTTTCCAAAATCCCAATAAAATCAATAAATTCCTGAACAGAAAACTCTTCAGTCCGTGCAAGCCTTGTCTTTCCAACTTTTTCTAGCGCAGCTCCAACGACATCCTTTGAGAATCCTAATTTTGTTAAATTGTTAGCAATACTCTTTCGTTTATTGGAAAATGCTTCTTTTAAATATTTAAAATATTTTTCTTCTGAAATCTGGCTTTCGTATCTTTTATCTTTCAAAATTTTTATTCCTAAAAATGCAGAATCAACTTTTGGAACAGGATCAAATTTTTCTTTAGGCACAGTAAACAGATATTCTGCTTCAGCATAAAATTGAACTGCGTGTGTAAGCAGACTCATATTTTTACTATGGGGCTGGGAGGCAATCCGTTCTGCCACTTCCTTTTGCACCATCAAATAAATTTCATCAATATTCTCACGGTATTCCAAAAGTTTGTTAATAATCGGCGAAGTTATATAATACGGAATATTTGCCACAACTTTGACATTTTTCTTATCTTCAAAAAATTTTTCCAAATCTGCTTCCATAAAATCCTGATGAATCAACTTAAAATTTTGCTTGTTTTCAAATTTTTTATTCAAAAACGGTATCAAGTCATCATCTATCTCAAAAGCAGTCAAAAATTTAGAATTTTCAATCAATTTTTCTGTCAAAAATCCCAATCCTGGTCCTATTTCCAAAACTTCTGTTTTCTCATCTATATTTGCTATGTCTAAAATTTCATCTGATAAATTGCTGTCATTTAAAAAATTCTGTCCATATTTTTTTTTAGCCTTATGATTTTCATTCTCGAAGTTTTTATTCTTTTTATGATGTTTTTCTTTATTTCTTTTCAATATTTCTCCTTATTTAATGTACCCTAGAACTATTATAAATTATTCAAAAACCGATGGCTCAGCTATTCCAACGTACTCAAGGTTTCTGTAAATTTCATCAAAATCAAGCCCGTATCCCACAACAAATTCATTTGGAATTTCAAAACCTATATACTGCACATCAATTTCAACTTCCCTTCTTTCAGGTTTATCCAGCAATGTACACAATGATACTTTCTTAGGATTTCTGCTTCCTAAAAGCTGTAATATTTTTTTCAGTGTAAATCCTGAATCAATAATATCTTCTACAACTAACACATTTTTCCCGCTGATTGTACTTCTTAAATCTTTTAGAATCTTAACTTCTCTAGAAGTCTGCGTTCCTTCTCCATAGCTGGAAGCCTCAATAAAGTCGATTTCAAGCGGTAATCTTATTTCTCTGATCAAATCAGCCATAAACACGATAGATCCTCTTAAAAGCCCAACAACTATAAGCGGTTCATTTTCATTTTTAAAATCTTCTGTAATTTGTTCTCCTAATTCTCTTAATCTTTTCTGAATTTCTTCTTTAGTAATCAGCTGCTCTTTTATTCCAAATTCAACATCTTTTGTCATAATCTTCCTCCATTATTAATTTCTTTCCCCAAATACTTGCAAAAAAATACACAGACACTAAACCGTTTCTCTTAAACTCTATTTTACCTCGATTTTCAATAATTTCAAACATAATTTAAATTTATTTAAATTCCTTCTCAAGAATTAAAAATGTATATTTTTAAAAAAATTCAAAAAAAATTTAAAGATATTTAATTTATGATATTGACTTTTTTAATTTTCATGTTATAATAGTATTGTCAAAAGAGGGTTAATTAATAATTAACAATCATTTGACTATATAGGGAAATTTGTTTTTTTGAATAAAAGACCATTTTATGAGATAGCCCCAAAAAAAACATTATTTATTTAATTTCCCTATATAAAAAGGGCTATCTCATAACTTACAGTCGTTTTACTTTTACAAGACTTAAAAATATATCCCTTTCTGCTCAAATCTAATTTTTTAAGTATCCAGAATCCATAGGGATTTTTATTTAAGGTTTGAAAAACTGCTTATTATTAATAAATATTTTTCATAATTTCATGTTTTTTCTTTTTATATAAGCAAGGGAAATCAATCGCCATTTCCCCTCATTTCGCAATAATAGTTATTCTAACAAATTTAAATAATGACATATTAAAGAGAATGGCGAAAGTGCTACGCACTAACCCTGGCTCGTCTAAGAATTTTTTTGAAATATTCACAAATTTTATTTGGGAAAGTAGTCAAAACATTTATTATTTGGATAAACTTGAAGTACTACGAAAACGAAACTCGCTGACGCTCACTTTCGCAAATAAAGATTGGAACAACTCTATAAAATATATAAATAAAATTACAAAAGTCTTTAAGATGTATACTTAATGATTAAATTTAATTAAAGGATATTTTATAATTACATAGGTTGTAAACAGTACAATCTTGTAAAAAAGGCTTTAATTCCATGAATTTTCTGATTCTTACTATTTAAATGGGAAATCGTATTAAAAAAATTAATACTCAAATAGCTTATTTTATTAAAAATTACCATTTGAGTATTGATTTGTTATTTATTTCTATTTAACTTTTTCTACTAATTTTGTAAATTCAGCAGGGTTATTTAATGCTAAGTCTGCTAAAACTTTTCTGTCAAGTTCAATTCCGGCTTTTTTAAGTCCGTTCATTAATCTTGAGTAAGAAATTCCATTTAATCTTGCAGCGGCGTTAATTCTGATAATCCATAATTCACGCATTTTTCTTTTTTTCAATTTTCTATGTTCAGTTGCGTAAGCCATAGCTTTTTTAACTGCTTCATTAGCTTTTTTATAATTTGTTTTTATGGCTCCTCTATAACCTTTTGCTTCTTTTAAAACTTTTTTATGTCTTTTTCTTCTAACTATTCCTGTTTTTACTCTTGGCATCTTCTTTCCTCCTTAATATTTTAGCCGTTTTTTGTTCTTTATATTTAATATTCAGAACTAACTTTTGTTAATTTTTAATTTTGATTTTTTAATAAAAAGCCGTTAATTCTTGTTTTAAACCGCTTTTTTTACTTAACTTTTAAATACAAAGTAATAAATTTGTTAAATTACTTTTTTAAAAATAATTTTAAAGTAATTACTTAAACTATCTTCCTTCTTGTCCAGCCAATGCTTTTTTGATTTTTCTTTCAGCACCTTTTGGAGCGATTGCGTCTTGTCCTAGACGTTTTTTTCTTTTATGAGTCTTTTTAGTCAAGATATGGCTCTTTCCTGAATGTCTTATAGAAATTTTTCCACTTCCTGTAACTTTAACTCTTTTTTTTGTTCCTTTATGTGTTTTCATTTTTGGCATTTTCTTTCCTCCTAAATCACTTTTCACTTTTTTAAATTTTGCCTTTATTTTTTAGGCGATAATAAAATAAATTTTTGAACCTGTTCTTTTCCATATTTTTTTTCAACTGTCGCAGTTTCTTCAAAATGGCTTGCAAACTCGTCTAATACTTTAATAGCAGATTCTGCATGTAATCTTTCTCTACCTGTAAGTCTTAAACTGACTTTTACCTTATGCTCCTTGGCTATAAATTTTTCAATTTGAGAAATTTTTGTTTCTTTATCATGCTCGTCAATATGAGGCTTAATTCTAATCTCTTTAATAACGACATTTTTTTGTTTTTTCTTATTTTCCTTGTCTTTCTTCGTTTTCTCATACTTGAATTTTCCATAGTCCATAATTTTGCATACAGGCGGTGTTGCATTTGGCGAAATTTCAACTAAGTCCAATTCCTTTTCTGCCGCAAGCGCCAGCGCATCTCTAGCCGACATTACTCCAAACTGTTCTCCATCATCACCAACGACTCTAATTTCTCTTGCCCTAATTCGCTCATTCATTCTTGGCTCATCAGATCGGTTATTTCCTCTTATAAAAAACACCTCCTAATTTTTTTACAATAAAAAAACAAGATATAAGAAACCTTGCTCAATAGTTATTATATAAATAAATTCACAACAAAATCAGCATAACAAAAATACTTATTTTATTATAAAACATCAAATAACTAATACCCAACTCATCTTGAAAATAGAACAAAACATTCTACTTTTATTTGGAAAATCAATCCAAAATCTAAATATATTGATGGAAAGGTGAGAAACAATGTTTCTACTTCTAATTTAATTACTAAAACAGTTTATCATATTTTATTTTATTTTGCAAGAAAAATTTATCAAAATTTCTTGCCACGAAACTGCAAATCCAAACATTAGTACTCCAGCTTCGTAAAATTTCATTGACAAACACCCTGGAAATGAAGTAAAATTTTAATAACAAAATGAGGAGGAAACTTAATGGCAAAAAAGAGAGCATCAAAAACAAATAAAAACAACAACAAAAGCAGCGGATTAAATATAACATTTAAATCAATTTTAATTGGAATTATCGGAGCTGTACTTGTATCTGCCAGCTCTTTCTATATCGTGCTTAAATTTGGGGCATTGCCATGGCCAACGATAATGGTTACACTTTTATCAATGATGGCGCTAAAATTCTTTAAAAAGACGAATAATAAGGAAATTACAATTACACATACCATTATGAGCGCTGGTTCAATGGTGGCGGGAGGAGTTGCCTTTACAGTTCCAGCCTACATTATTTTAGGCGGAAAATTAACAGACATAAATCAGCGGCTGCTTTTTATCACAATTTTGATTGGAAGCATTGCAGGTTCATTTTTGTCCTACATTTTTCGTTCAAAATTAATTGAAGAAGAAGATTTGGAATTTCCAATTGGGGAAGCGGCTTACAATCTTGTAAATTCTGGTAAAAACAATGCAAGTTTCCATTACGTTTCATTTGGAACATTATTTAGCTCTGCTGTAGCTCTTTTTCGTGATTTTAGCTTTACAAAGGGAAAAGCTCCTATTATTCCAGCATTAGTCTCACTAAAAAATGTGCCTTTCAGCTTTTATGTGTCGCCTCTTTTAGTCGGAATCGGGTATGTGCTTGGATTTGTAAATACATTTGTCTGGTTTTTAGGGGGCGCTGCTGTAATTTTTGTTGGGGAACCGCTTGCAAAAATGTTTAAAATTGCTGATTTTCCCATTATGAAAAATAGTTTTGGAATGGGATTTATGATTGGAATTGGAATCGCTGTAATTTTGAAAATTATTTTTTCTAATAAATCAAAGAATAATTCAGAAAATAGAAGTATCATTACCAAATTATTTATTTTATCAGCCGTTTCGATAATTGTAATAATTTTTATTTATAAACTTCCAATATTTCTTGCGTTAGTTTTAGTCCTAATCTCGATTTTATGCACAATAATCGCAGGTTATTCAACTGGAAAAACTGGAGTTAATCCAATGGAAATTTACGCCATAATCACAATTCTTGTAATTTCATTTTTAAATAAAATGTTAAATGGATTAAACATTGGCGGAATAAAATTTTCTACAAACTTAAACACTCTGACGCTATTTTTACTGGCTTGCATTATAGCTGTCGCATGCGGTCTTTCTGGCGATATTCTAAACGATTTTAAATCAGGATATAAAATGAAAGTAAATCCATCAGAACAGCTTTTTGGTGAATTAATCGGCTCAATTGCAAGTTCTTTTGTAATAACATTCTTGTTTTTTGTATTTTTCAAAGTCTATAAAACTATCGGTCCAGTAGAAAATACGGATTTAATAGCATTACAAGCCTCAATTGTAGCAACGGTAATAAACGGAATTCCGTTTTTGAATATTTTCTTTATTGGACTTGCAGCGGGACTACTTTTAAGCCTGTTAAATTTACCGGTTTTAACTTTTGGGATTGGAATCTATGTACCGTTTTATTTAACTTCAACTGTATTTTTAGGCGGACTTGCAAGTTTTTTTGGAAACAGAATTTCACAAAAATCTCACTCAAACCTGCTTTTAATTTCTAATGGATTAATGAGCGGAGAAGCGATTATAGGTGTTATTTTATCAATTGTTGCTTATATCAAGCTGTTTGTAAAATAAAATATCTTTATATATTTAAATTTAGACAAGATTTTGAGTTTAATCTTTTAATAAACTCATACTAAACTCCGTTTAAAAATGAGAATAAATTTTTATAATAGGATTTTTCAATAGTTCATTCATAATCATTCAATTTTTTTCTATTTTATTTTCGTAGGATTGCTCATTGCCGCAAATCCTACAACCTATGGCTAGTCTACGACATTTTCCTGCACTGACAAAAAACTCGCTATGCTCAAACAGTTTTGTCAGCACAGAAAAATGCTCCGACGGATTAATTTATACTAAATCCTGTTTAAAAAATAAAAATTACATCTTAAATTATTTGAAAATATTGGGTTTATATCATTTATTAGATAAGTTTATAATAAATCCGCTATTTAAAAGGGGATTAGTATCACTAACAGAAAGGAAAAATAATGATTTTAGGATTTGATATTGGAAATACACATATTATACCAATTTTTTATAATGAAAATGGTGATATTCTAGCAACTTTCAGAATACCGACACATCTGGAATTTACCGAAGATACTCTTTTTGTAATGTTAAAGGAATTTGCAAAAAACAGCAATTTAGAAATTTCAGATATTAAAAATATTGTTATTTCATCAGTTGTTCCAAATATTAACGAAAATTTTACAAGGCTTGGGAAAAAATATTTTAACATCAATCCAATGTTTGTAATACTTGACAATGTAGAAAATGAAATAAAAATTTTGCCAAATATGGAGCGTGGTCTTGGCGCAGACAGGATTGTAGACATTTTGGCCGCAAAAAAACTATATCCAGAAAAGGAACTTTTAATAATTGATTTTGGTACAGCCACAACTTTTGACATGATAAAAGATTCCACTTATATGGGCGGCTGCATTCTTCCTGGAATCACACTTTCAATAAATGCCTTGTTTAGCAATACCGCTGCTTTGCCAAAAATTGAATTTACCGAGCCTGAAACAGTTTTGGGAATAAATACAATTTCACAAATAAATGCCGGTATCTTTTACGGAAATGTTGGCGCAATAAAAGAATTAATTTTACAATACCAAAATTCCTTTCCAAACGCTTACGTTATCGCAACTGGCGGACAGGGACAGAAAATTTCAGAATATATCAAAGAAATTGATGAATATGTAGCAAAACTTGGAGAAATGGGAATTTTTGAATTTTATAAATTGAACTGCAAAAAATAAATAAAAAGGAAAATAATATGAAAAAAATAGCAAAAAATATATTAATTGGCTCAATAATTACAGTAGCTGGAGCAGTTGCAACTCAAAATGTTGTTGGTGGACTTCTTTACCATGAGTATAAAATCAAGACTTACTATGAAAAAGATGACAAATCTCGAAAAAATCAAGATTTTATGGTACTTCTTCACGGTATTTACGGGAAAAGTTCGGATATGGAAAGTATCGCACAAAAATTTAAGAATGATTACAGAATTATCAATATTCAGTATCCTACTACCAAGGACACTGCTGAAGAGATTGTTGAACGTTATATAAAGCCAAATATTGAGGATATTAACGGGCAGATTTATACAGACAATCTGCATAGAAAAATAGAAAATCAGTATTATGAAATTGATGAAAATGGAAAACGGAAAGAGAAAACAAATGATGAAAATGCACAAAAAAATGTAAAGATTAATTTTGTAGCACACTCGATGGGAACTGGGATTTTACGATATTATTTAAAGGAAAATCCTCTTGAAAATTTAGGAAAAGTTGTATTTATTTCTCCGCCATCGCACGGAAGCCATCTAGCAGATGTTCCGTTTGTAGACAAACTCCCAGTTATGCTCGGAAAAGTCGTTCCACAATTTAGCACAAAAAAGGATAGTTTTGTAAATCAGCTTGGCGAGCCTAATTACGATTATATGATTCTGATTGGAAACAAGACAAATAATCCGCTGTATTCAATGATAATTCGTGGCAAGGACGATGGAATGGTACCTTTGGAAACTGCAAAAATGGAATCTGATAATTTTAAAATTATTAATAATACTACTCACACGAGTATTTTGAAAGATAACCGAACAATGAAGGAGATTTCTGACTTTTTAAAAAGTCCTGATATAAAAGAAAATGATAAAAAAAAAGACGACAAGACGAACTAACTACACAACAAAAAAAACTACAAGAACAAGGAATATTCCAAAAGCTGAGCAACCTTTCTTAGAAGGGATTTCCTGTGATATCTATGTTGGAAAAAAGGCTGGAATTAGTGTACGAAATGCTATCCAAAAAGCCAAGAAATCAATCACAGTAATCTCTCCTTTTTTAAGCGGGGATATGATAACTGAAGATATTTTTAGTTCATTAAATAAAGACGTTCAGGTAAACATCGTTTCAAAAGATAATGAAAAAATTTATCCTTTTTTACGAAAAAACTTATTTAAATATCATTCAATGCCAGGTTTGGGGAACTTTATTCTCCTATTGGGAAAACTTATACTGACAATACTCTATTTAATTTTGTCGATTGCAATACTGGAAATTTTTACACTGTTTCTCTTTGATGTTTCCTTTATAAAGTCTGTATTTCCAATTGCAAAAGCTAATCTTTTAGCTTTAACAATTTTTCTAGGACTTTTTACATTTTTCTTAAGAACAGTAATAAAAAACAATGAATTTTACTATTCATTGCGTGATAATTTTAATATTCATATTTTAAGCAAGAACTACGATCTTCACAGCAAAATCTACATAATTGACAATAAAATTGCATTTTTAGGTTCCTTAAACTTTACCGACACAGGATTTATGCTAAATCACGAAACTTGCATAAAAACAACCGACAAAACTGCAATTAAGCACTTAAATAAAGTTTATAAAGATTTACTGAAAGTAAACCCAATATCACTAAAAGAATTGAAATATAAAATTAGCAAAAAAAATTAGAGTTGCCTAGTTTAACAATTTAGACAACTCTTTTTTTAAATACAATTACAATTAATCTATCGGATTATAGCTTCCGTCCCATTCCAACCCTAAACTGTTAGCATAACTAATGTTATCTGTTGCAAGTTTACCAGTTCTTTTGTTTACAGTATAACTGAACAAACGTGGCTCAACATTTGGATCTCCACCGCATTTCATATTATTGCTTCGCACATCAATTTCAAATTCTTCATCAGTTTCATCAACATAAAATCTCATGCATTTTGTCCCTTGACTACCACCAAATTTATGCTTAGCTATTGAATTTTGCACAAGTCTCAAAGCTTCATTCTCACTTCTTACAGGTGCAGCGTTTGCCAATCCCGCACATACCAAAGAAAAAATCAAAACACCAATCTTTTTATTAAAAATTTTTTTCATTAAAACCACCTTCTCCTTCAATCTTTTTCATAATAATTATACCATATTTTTTTGTAATACAAAACCCGATTTTTAAAACAGTTCTGAGTGTGAACCTAATCTATACAATACAAGTACCAGCACATTATCTATTATTTCATAAACTAACAACCAATCAGGCTCAATATGGCATTCTCTTGTCCCTTTATATTTTCCAAATAAACTATGGTCTCTATATTTATCATCAAGTTTTTCACCTTTTTCCAAGACTTTTATCACGTTAAATAATGTATCAAGGTTTTTTCCTTGTTTTTTCGCTAATTTCAGATCTTTTTTAAATTGTCCTGTAAATTTAACTTTATACACCAAGTGCCTCTCTCAACTCCTCTATACTGTCATATCCCTTTACACTATCGTCTTTTGCAATCCGTCTTCCTTCTTCAATTGCTTTCATTGTCACTTCATTTGGCTCTTCTTCCAATTTCAATTCAAAAGGGATTCTATTTTCCCTAATTGCAGTTTTTAAGAACATATTTACTGCTGTTGTCATTGTCAAGCCAAATTTGTTAAATAATTCGTTTGCTTTTTCTTTTGTTTCTTTATCAACTCTAATACTTAAATTTGCATTTGCCATAACAAATACCTCCTTTTTTTCTTCATTGTATCAATTTTTAATTACATTGTCAATACAACAAACCAATGTTTTTTTAACGTAAGGGCATCAAACGTCATGCCCTCTTTTGCAATAACAGTTATTTTAACATCTTTAACTGACTGCTACTTAGAGATACTGGCGAAACGTTCTACGAACTACCCCGCTTTACGCAAAACTTTCTTATAAAGAAAAAATAAAACTCGCTTCGTAGAAACTACGCTCACTTTCGCAAACAAAAGTTATTTTTGCATAAATAAGTCTTATCATTATAAAAATTATGGCGAAAGAAATACATTCGTATTTAGTTATTTTTCCTTTAACGAAATTTTGCTTATTTAATGTTTTTCAAATTTCAGAACCATACTAAAACAGTTCTGAGTGTGAACCTAAACGAGATAAGGATAATACTAAAATGTCATCATAATATTTATATATTAATAGCCAATCAGGTTCAATATGGCATTCTCTGAATCCTTTGTAATTACTGATTAATGCATGATCTTTATATTTAATGTCTAATACTTTCTTTTGAGCTAAAATATCAACGATTTTAAATAATTTATTAATATCTTTTCCTTGCTTTTTGGCTAATTTCAATTCTTTCTTGAATTGTCCTGTAAATTTAATTTTATACACCAAGTGCCTCTCTCAACTCCTCTATGCTGTCATATCCCTTTACACTATCATCTCTTGCAATTCTATCAGCTTCTCTCATTGCTTCTAAAGTCACTTCATTTGGCTCTTCTTCCAATTTCAATTCAAAAGGGATTCTATTTTCCCTAATTGCAGTTTTTAAGAACATATTTACTGCGGTTGTCATTGTCAATCCAAATTTGTTAAATAATTCATTCGCTTTTTCTTTTGTTTCTTTATCAACTCTAATACTTAAATTTGCATTTGCCATAACAAATACCTCCTTTTTTCTTCATTGTATCAATTTTTAATTACATTGTCAATACAATAAACCGATGTTTTTTTACGTAAGGGCATCAAACGCCATGCCCTCTTTCGCAATAACAGTTATTTTAACATCTTTAACTGACTGCTACTTAGAGATACTGGCGAAACGTTCTACGAACTATCCCGCTTTACGCAAAACTTTCTTATAAAGAAAAAATAAAACTCGCTTCGTAGAAACTACACTCACTTTCGCAAACAAAAGTTATTTTTGCATAAATAAGTTTTATCATTATAAAAATTATGGCGAAAGAAATACATTCGTATTTAGTTATTTTTTCTTTAACGAAATTTTGCTTATTTAATGTTTTTCAAATTTCAGAAACATACTAAAACAGTTCTGAGTGTGAACCTAAACGAGATAAGGATAACACTAAAATATCATCATAATATTTGTATATTAATAGCCAATCAGGTTCAATATGGCATTCTCTGAATCCTTTGTAATTACTGATTAATGCATGATCTTTATATTTAATGTCTAATACTTTCTTTTGAGCTAAAATATCAACGATTTTAAATAATTTATTAATATCTTTTCCTTGCTTTTTGGCTAATTTCAATTCTTTCTTGAATTGTCCTGTAAATTTAATTTTATACACCAAGTGCCTCTCTCAACTCCTCTATGCTGTCATATCCCTTTACACTATCATCTCTTGCAATTCTATCAGCTTCTCTCATTGCTTCTAAAGTTACTTCATTTGGCTCTTCTTCCAATTTCAATTCAAAAGGGATTCTATTTTCTCTAATTGCAGTTTTTAAGAACATATTTACTGCGGTTGTCATTGTCAAGCCAAATTTGTTAAACAATTCATTCGCTTTTTCTTTTGTTTCTTTATCAACTCTAATACTTAAATTTGCATTTGCCATAACAAATACCTCCTTTTTTCTTCATTGTATCAATTTTTAATTACATTGTCAATACAACAAACCAATGTTTTTAATATTGAAAACAGAATTGATTTCAATTAGAAAATTAATTAAAAAATACAATTATTTAACCAAAATAAAAAGAGCAAGATACATCCTCCCCAAACGAGAATCCTCTGCCCTTCCTAATATAAATTCATTATTTTTTATTTTGTACCTTTGCAGTATACATTAGTATTCCCTATTTCCGTATCTATCCTCACAATATACATTTCCATATTGATTCCTATAACATTTTCTTCCTCTTTCAGCTGCTTTTTGATGAGCTCTTTCCCAAGCACTTGGATCAAGCAGTTCACAGCTGAACAATGTCATGGCCAATATAACCAACATAATTATTTTTTTCATAAATACATCATCTCCTTTTATATTGTTTTTTTCTATATCAAATTATCATTCCATTTCATGTATTAACTATTTATGTGTTTTTTTATATTTTTATTATACAATATTTTGAGTTTGGATGCAAGCTATTTTATATTTCGATATCTTCCTACAACTTCCCAATCTCCACTTCCAATTTATCTAGCAACAAATCAAACTGTTTTGCTACAGCCTCGATTGTTTCAATTTTTGACAAGTCAACTCCTGCCTTTTTAAGCTGTTCCATTGGGAAGTCATTTCCTCCTGAGCTTAATAATTTAATATACTTGTCAAGCGTTTGTTTTCTTTCGCTTTCATCACTTGAATTTATCATTTTTTCATATAAAATTGCTGATGAGGCAAAGCAAGTGGCGTATTGATACACGTAAAATGGCGAGTTGAAAAAGTGTGGAACTCTTGCCCAGAAAATATAGATTAAATCATCTTTTTCGATTATGTCGCCGTAATATTTATCAAACAAGTCTTCCATTATTTTGCTCAAAACTTCCGCTGTGATTGGTTCTCCAGCTTCTGCCAGCTTGTGTGCCTGATATTCATAATCTGCCAGCAATGCCTGAAAATAGAATGTCCCGACAATATTTCCAATTTCCTGCTCCAGTAGTGCGATTCTCTCTTTTGGATCATCGGTATTTTCTAGCATGTAGTCGAGCAGTAGTCTTTCGTTAAATGTGGAAGCCACTTCTGCTACGAAAATTGTGTAGTCTGCCATCGAGAAAGGCTGATTTTCATCTGAATAAAGTGTGTGCAAGGTATGTCCCAGCTCGTGTGCCAATGTAAATACACTGTCTAAAGTCTTGTTGTAATTTAGAAGCATATATGGGTGAACTCCGTAAACTCCTGCAGAATACGCTCCCGTTCTTTTCCCTTTCGCCTCAAATACATCCAGCCAACCTTCTGAAATCGCTTTTTTCATTTTTTCTACATAATCTTTTCCAAGTGGAGCAACTGAATTTAACACTATTTCCTTCGCTTCATCATACTCGTATTCCTTGTCAAATTCTATTAGATTAATTGAGCCATCAAAATTATAATATTTTTCAAGTCCCAAAATTTTCTTTCTCAATTTTAAATATCTTTGCAATGGTTTTGTATTATTTTTCGCTGTATTGACAAGATTTAAGTAAATTTCTTCTGGAATATTGTCACTTTCCAGATGGCTTAACAAAAATGAATCGTAATCGTAGGCTTTCTTTGAAGCAATTCCTTTTTGCAAAATTGAGTTATAAATTGCAGCAATTGTATTTTTTTTCTTTTCATAAATTGTATAAAACGTCTGAAACATCAGTTTTCTGTCTTCCTGATTTCTATTTGTAGACAAAATTTTAGAATAATTAGCAGGCGTTACATCCACTTTTTCTCCAGAACTAAGCGTAACTTGAGGCCATTCCACATCCGTAACTGTAACTTCCGAATAAATGCTTCTCGGTGCTGAAAAGAATGAGCTGTAGTACGACAGCAATTTGCTTTCCTTTTCTTCCAGAATATGCTTTTGCAACCTAAATAAATTTTTCAGTCCAAATCTATAATCATCAAATTCTTTTTTTTCAATCCATTTTTCAATATTCTCACGATTATCAACCAGTTCCGAATTTACCCAGGACAATTCAGTAGAAATCTCTGCAAACAAAAACTGCACCTTCTGTAAATGCTCCACAGCCTCCTTATCCGATGAGTTCAAATCCCTCGCAAGCTGAGGATAACGATACAATTTATAAGAAATCTTATCCATTTCCTCCTGCTTCTGAAAAAACTCCAACAACTTCTCTTCATTCCCAAATTGCCCTTTAAACCCAGCCAATTCTTTTTTCAACTCACTAACTTTTTCAAAATCCTTTTCCCAAGCTGAATAATTTTCATAAATATCCGATAAATTCCATTTATATTCCTGTTTTATTTCACTTCTTTCCATCTTTTCATTCCTTTTCTATTTTTTATAATAATACTTTTTCAAATCCAAATGTAAAAGTTACATATTTTCAAGCCCTAAAATTACTTAATTATCAATTTGATAAAAATTTTTTAAAAAAACTATTTTTCTTTAAATTTTTCATACAAAAATAATATCAACGCAATCGGAATTATCCAAGCTGCAACTGATAAAAATACCGAAAGTGCTAATTTCAGAAATGCAATCACTGCCACAATTCCAATTGCTATTACAAGACATCTTATAAGTATTTCAAAATTACTTTTTGGCGTAACATCTTTCATTTTTCTACCTTCTTTCTTTAATTTAAAATATTTAAATTAAAATCCATAAATATATATTTTTTTTATTCTAAATATATTTTTTCACAAGAATTCGTTCTTTTCCCTTTTTTGTTTCCCCTTTATCCAAAAATAACTTATACTTTCCAAATCCTCTTACTGTAATTAAACTACCAATCTCAAGCATTTTTGACTTGTCCTTTTCTTCCACATAATCTACCAGCACTTTTCCTTTTTCAATCGGATCAATTACTTTTGTACGGGATAAATTGGTAATTGTTGAAACTATACTATCTAGACGTTTTGAGGGAACAGTTACCAACTTATCATCATACTTGTATTTTGGAAGACTGTTTTTATTTTTGGTTTCAATAATTTCAATTTCACAAGGCGCTTTTCCAATTTGTTTTAATTCTGAAATAATGTAATCTGCAATTTTTTCAGAAACTGGAATGTATCCCAAAACCTGTTTATTTTCACTTTCAATAATCAAATCCCCCATAAGTTCTCTTTTTATATTAAGACCCATAAGGCTTCCCAAAAAATCTTTGTGTAAATATTCACGGAATCTTGAATCTATTGATATTTTTAACAATTTATTTGGAAATTGAAAACTATTCTCATTAAACTCATTATTACAGTCCGCATAATCTTCAAATTTTTCATCATCTTGTTCTAAACTTTTGCCATTTTTTGCAAAATTATCATAAACATCTCTATTTCCAGCTATAAAACTATCAGGCACAAATGCAATTTGCCGTCTATCACTATCCGCAAAAACTCCATCACAAATAACATCAAGTCCATCCATCCTTTTCCCCAGTTTCTTCCAAAAATTCGGCGTATAAAACTCCTCAGTAAAGCTCATAATCTCATATTCCTTTGCCACTTCATAAGAATTATACAATTTACTAGCCAAATACTCCATTTCTTTCGGAAACTGCCTCAAAAAATTTTCTTTTTTCATATTTCTCCACTTCTAATCTTCATTTACAACTCTTAGATTATCCCAATCTACATTTCTGTCCTTCTCTTCCCTTTTCTTCTGAAGCTCAAATTTTTCATATTCAGAAATCAAACTTCCCAGCTTTGAAATCACATACGCCACAACACCTATATCATCACCAAACCCAATAATCGGCAAAATATCAGGCACTGCATCAATTGTAGAAATCACATAAATAATCGCTCCAATAATTTTTACCTTATCCATCGTTGGAATCTTAAATTCCCCTCTTTTGTCCGCTTGCAACATTCTCACAAGAAGTCCAAACTTTGATGCAACTGCTCCTAAATTATTTTTCAACTTTCCAGCCTTTTTCAAATCTTCTACTGTAATATTTGTCTTTTTATATTTTTCATATAATTTTTTTGCTCTTTTTAACATAATTTTCCCCCCTTCATAAAATTATCTTTCTTAATTATACTAAAAAAATCTTTTTTATTCAATTATATTAACTTAAAATTACCAAAGCAGAATATTTTTTCAAAAAAATTTTAAAACTTCACAAAAAAGACACAAATTTTACATAATTTTGTCAAAATTTATTGATATTATATTCCTGTCGATAAGGAACGATGTAAAAAATATAAAATAAATAATCGGAGGAAATGCTATGAAAAAAATAGGTAAGAAAAGAATTTTAGGAATCGCTTTACTGACATCATTATCAATATTTGCAGGAACAACCATTGCGGCAAATAATTCCAGCAGAACTGCTACTGCCAATAGCACAGCTAATGATGAATGTAAACCGCCACATAAATTACAAAGGGACAGCAACGGAAACCTTGTGGATGAAAATGGAAATATCATAAGAAAACCTGATCCCGCCAAAATAGAAGAGCTGAAGAAAAAACTGACTAATGGAAAAATTACAAAAGATGAAGGTACAGAAATTGCAAAAATGCTGGAAAGAAAAGGTCCGCACGCTAAACCAAATGATAAATGCAAGCCAAAAGACGCACCAAAAAGATTAACTGACACAGAAATTCAGTCTCTTACAAAATCTTTAAATAGCGGAAAAGTCTCAAAAGACGAAGCAAACAAACTAATAGAAATGTTAAATCACAGACCTAGAGGGTCTAAACCTAACGATATTCCTTCAAATTAATTTGGTTAATAAAAATCATATTAATAATAATACTAACTGAATAAACTTTATATCTTATTATTATACATTACTAAACTAGTAAGATTGAGTATTTTTCAATTTTTAAAATATTAATTAAAATTATAATAAAAAATAATAATAGAATCATCCTTAAAACTCTAAAAAAACAGTGAAACCTAAAAATTCCACTGTTTTTTCATTATCAATTAAATTATTTTAAAGTCAACTAAACTACTTAAATTACTTAGATTAATAAATTGCTCTAAATCCTATTCCACTTCTAAAATTCTTCCCAGTCGTATCATATCCAGCATTAACTGTAATTCCAAACAATGTGTTATCCCATCCTAAATTTAAATCAAATTTACCATTTCCTTTTCGATTTTCTTTATCTCCGTGAAGATTGTAGTATTCTGATTGTGTCCCTCTAAATCTAGCTTTGTTTTGAACATTGTTTAATTTTCCTAATTCATTTTCATAGGCTGCTGTTACGTTTATTTTTAGATTACTTCTTGCTCCTAGTGTTTGTTTGAAGTTAAATGCAAGTCCTGCTTCTGGTTTTACTGAAAAATAATCGTTTCCTTTTATTTCAAGTGCCATTGGACCAGATTCTTTAATGTTTGAGTATTTTCCGTATTCCATATTTAATAATCCATATGGTCTTATACTTGTTTTTTCAGTTGTTCTGATCGTTTTTCCAATTTCATTTTTTAATGCGACTCCGTAAATGTTGTAATCACCTTTAGCTTCATAAGTATCGTCTACAACCCAGTACTTACGCTTCATATTTCCACGTCCTGCAAATGTTTCTACGGAAATTCTCCAAGTTAATGAACCGTTGTGATCTTGTTTTGGTGCCATTGTTTTAAATATTCCTGCTTTTATCATTGTTTGATTTTCACGTGAATGTCCTATGTCTTTTAACTTGAATTGGTTGTTTGCCACTCCCGCATACCATCCACTTGAATTTCCAAGTTTAATTGCTTCATCTTCGTGAACATATGCTACACCATAAGCATTATTTGTATAGTCAATTACTCCTGCTGTATTAGTTTTTAATTCTCCTTTATTTCCAAAGGCTTTTATTTTATTACTTTGTTTTGAAGGATTTCTCCATTCTTCTTGTAAATACTTAAACTCTTTACTTAAAGTATTTCCTGTTTCGTATATTCTTTGTTGAATATTTGAATATTGGTGCCCTTTCATTTCGTCAACTGCTTGTGCTAAGATGTGGGCCTCTCCTTTTCCTAATCCATTTAATTTATTGAATATCTTTCTTTCTGTAACATCTTTTAAAGCTTCTTTTTCTTCTAAACCTGTTAGGAAATTATAGTTATCTATATCTCCATCTTCTGCAAATGAATTAAATGGTATTTTTGATAGATATACATTTGCAATTGTTTGATCTGGATTTTGTGTTGCAGTTGCTATCCATAATAAACTACTTGAAAAAATTTCCCATTTTGCAGCTGGATTTACATGGCTGACACTCATTATTGCTGCATTATAAGGTGCTATAATGTTATTTCCAATTTGTATATCTTTAGAGTCAGTATACTGCGTTGCTTCTATTCCAAAAATTAAGTTTATTTTTCTCAATCTTGTTAGATTTTCTAACCCTTGAATTGGATTAGTGTATCTTACACCAGAAGTATCTACATACATTCCAATACTTGAACCTCCACCGTTATTTTGAGTAAACAATGGATCAAAAGTATTCAAATTAATATCTCCTGCTGCTAAATGAACATAATTTGGAGAAGGTGTCGCTATATCTGTGTCGACTAATGTTGGAGTTACATTTACATCATTTCTAATTACATCGGCTGTTAATGAGCCTAAATGAGGCAAACTAAATCTTATTCCTTTAACACCTTTTGAAGTATCAGTTCCACTCGTTCTGTAAATATGTTCTGAATCAGTTCCTGTGGCGTTAATATCATTTGTTGATGTATTTCCTTCTAAACTTGCATCTTTTCCAACATATACTCCAATTCCATCAACTGCATTAATTCTGATTGTACCGTAGTTTTTAATAACTGCATTATTAAGGACATAAACTCCCATAATTCCTTCACCTGTAGAATTTGGAGTAGTTTGAATCGTTCCATAATTTTCTCCAACTGCATAATCATCAAGATACATTCCGATTGTGCTATCTCCAGATAAGTTTATTACTCCAGTTGCCTTATTTATAACTTTAGAACCAGGCCCACTTGCATACATTCCAATTCCATTGTCACCTGTAACATTGATTATTCCTTCATTTTCAGCAACTGCACCATTTTTAGCTGCCATTCCTATTGAATAATTGTTTCCAACAACATCAGATTTACTTATTGTTATTGTTCCACCATTTAAGTTAAAGGCTTTCCCATCTGTTCCAGTTACATAAATTCCGACATTTCCAATACCGTTCTCAAAGTTAATATTTCCATGATTATCAACTCTTCCTGATGAATAAATACCAAAGTTTTCTCTACTTGTTGCATTTTTTGTACTAATATCTGTGTAATTGGCAATTACTCCAAGTTTATCAGCTGAGTATGCGTAAACAGATCTACTTCCTAATCCAACACTTGTCGCACTACTCGTAATATAGTTATTTCCAGTTGCGTTGGCATTTACAATTCCAAATGAATTATCTCCAAGATCAAATTTTGCATTGACATTGACATGAGCATTTTGATTTTCTCCCACCAAATAAAGTCCTACAGCCTCATCATTTCCAGTTTTTATCGTTCCATCACTTAATGCAATATCACCATTTTGTGAATAAATTGCAACTCCGCCACTTCCAACTGTTATATCTCCAGAGTTTTCCACTGCATATCCAAATATTCCAACTGTTTTCGCTCCTGTCTCAATTTTAGAGCCTGCATTCGTTTTAATTGTATTGTTTTTTCCGGTTGTATAAATTCCAACATTTGGATTACTTAATGTTGCAGAATCTCCTGTTAATATAATATTTCCACTATTTTCAGTTACATACCCTTTGTTTAATGTATCTGGTTTTGTAAAGATTCCTACATTTTTATCTCCTGTTAGTGAGATTGTTCCTGTATTTTTTACTAATGTTGCTGTTCCACTTGAAACTGACGCATCTAATTTTCCTGCATCGTAAATCATTCCGATTGAAGAATCACTTTCTCCATCAATTGTTCCATCATTTTGCATTATTTCAGAAGTTAATTTAGTTGCAGATGTATTTGTATAGTACATTGCAGCTCCAGATTCACCGTCTAATGTAATTTTTCCAGTTGATTCATTAATTACTTTTGAGTTTTCAACACCGTAAAGTCCTGTCGAATCCTTTCCAGTTAGCGTAATTTGCCCTCTATTAACTACATTTCCGTATTTCGCATAAATTGCAAGCGCATTTTTCCCATTTAGTTCAATCGTTCCTGCTGTGTCATTCATTAGAGTTACTGCTGGTTTTGATACTGTTTTATTTTCTTGAGCCATTGCAACACGACCGTCATCATTTCCGCTTATCTTGTTTTGGTTAATTATTGATGAATTAGAAATTTCCAAAGTATTATACAGATCTGTAGCATTATCAAGATCAACTGCATTGTCTACTTTAACTTCACTTAAATAAAGCATGAAATTTTTATAGTTACTTCCTGTTATAGTTGGACCACCAGGCACAGATGAAATATTCGTATCACTTAAATTCATCTTAACTTTTGAAGCTAAAAACAATCTTGAATCATTTTGCATTGTTAAATTAAGATTTGCAATTGTTCCACTAAAAGTAGTAGCAAAATAACCACTAATATCAGAAGCTCCAAAAGCACCGTAATTTACAGTATTATTATATCCAACCGCACTTCCAGTAGCTGAAGTCGTACTTGGTACATAGTAAAATGCAGTCCCTCTATTAGTTGCATCTGTCCCACCAGCAACTGTTGCATTCAAAGTCCCACTTATTTTAACTTTCCCAGTTCCATTTGTACCATTGTAAAATAATAGCGATTTTTGTCCAGTCGTAGCTGTAGATGTTTTTCCACTTACAACTTCAATTTCTCCATTATTATCAGCAAAATAGTTAATCGCTCCTACATCAGCCGAAATCGTTCCAGTACCTAATTTTAATGTTCCATCAGAATAAACCCCAATAGATTTGTTATCAGTTACAGTTGCATTAATCGTTCCATTACTACTATCAATCGTTGAATTTTTCCCAACAATTACCGCAACAGTACCTTTGTTATTATCTGACGTATTTCCACCAGTAACACCTATAGTTCCTGTATTTGTTACTTTCCCATAATTAGAAGTTATAACTCCAATAGATCCAGCCGAATTAGCTGTAATCGTTCCAGCATTAGTTCCTTCTCCATAATCAGTCTTACTAGTCCCATAAACCGCCATTCCAATATTTTGACCAGCAGTTATACTGACTGTTTTCCCAGCGTTATTAACAACTTTCGCATTCTTCGTATAAAAACCAATATTTTCCTTTCCAGTACTTGAAATAGAAACTGTACCATTGTTAGTTAATGTTGGTATCACAGTTCCAGTTTTATTCGCACGAAGAGCTATTGAGTAATCTTTACTGCCTTCTATATTTATAGCTCCATGATTTGTTCCATTTATCTCTTCAGAATAAATTCCAAATGAATTTGTTCCTTTTACAGTAATTTTTCCAGTAGAAGTATTTTCAAGCGTTGCAGAAATAGTATCTGTCGCCGTAAATGTTTTATCTTTTCCTGAAACATCAACCCAATATTTAGCAGCTTTTACAGCAATTCCACCTGAACTATCATTATTAACATTTATATCTCCTGAATTTTGAAATACTGAGCCTTCAGTTAATTGACTATCATGACCCAATGCTCCAAAAGCAATACCATAACTATTTGTTCCACCAAGTGTTATTTCAGCACCACTGCTATTTATTGCTACTGTTTTTAAATCATTATAAAAACCACCTGGATAAATTGTATTTAATGCTGCATTCTCTCTACTTCGATAAAGTTTTCGATTAACAATATTTAATCCTACCGACTGACTTCCAGCCATATCAATTTTAGTATTATTTTTCAAAGTTTGAATACTTCCGTGTGCATTTGGTTGCTCTGGTGTCAATGTTAAAGCGACTTGCTTACTCCCATGTCCGATTATTTCTCCATTATTTATCAATGAAAAATCACCAACTAGTGGATTACCTTGTACCTCTAGACCTGCAGTAGTTTGATTATAAAGATTAATTTTTCCATTATTAGTTACTGATGTTGTTTGTAGTGTACTTAGTCCCCAATTTCCTGCATCAATAACCGCAGCTCTTGTTCCATCTCTTTTTATGTTTATAGTTACCCCTGCAGCAATAGTAAAGCCTTTTCCTGGAGTACCTCCTATATCCATAATTGTTTCTGCTATTCTTGCTCCATTCCAATTCTTCCCACCAGGATCCGTCTGATTCCTTGCTTTTGTAGTCGGAAGTAAATCATAACTACCAGGAGTTGTTACATCTCTATTCAATCCTACAGTATCCAATCCACTACTATTCCAAATTGCTGATAATGTAATCGGTGTGATTGTAATTGTTGACGGAGTTATTGTCGGAATACTTGGACTAACTGGTGTAAATTCAACAGTTTCTGGTAAAGTCGGAACATTCACTGTTTTATCAGGTGGTGTTATCCGTCCTTTTGTTAGAACTCTTGGATTTATCGAAGCATTCATATGTATTGGTACTTTTGGTTCAGCCGTATCTATTAAATTTAATCTTGTTGTTCCATAACGATTGTTATTCGTTTTTTGAGTATATTTTGCTTTTCCTACTTCTCTAGCATAAATAAATCCTCCTGTTTTATCTCCACGACCTTTATAAGTTCCATTCCAATCATTAGAAAATTCATTTATTGCAAATTGCCAGCTGCTCCATGGACTTTTTGTTACATGTTCCCCTTGTTCCATAAGCTCAATTAATTCTAAATTCAATCCATTTAATAGTTTTTTATGTCTTGACCTCGATGTTTTTATTTTCAATTTTTCATTTTTAACAAAATTATTCAATGCTTGTGTATTACTTCCAACACTTGTCTGTTTCTTAACTTCAGCCGAAAATAAATTATTTGACACTATTGTCCCGCATAATAAAAACGTAAGTAATGCAGATTCTGTATACTTAAAATCCTTACACCTTTTCGCAAAGCTTTTTAATCCTTTCCGTAAACTCTGTAAATCATTTGCCATTCTTTTTATCATCCTTTCTATTTTATTTTTTGTAGTTAAAATCTAAAAACTACAAGATATTATCAGTAAAAACAATATTTTTTCAAAGAATAATAATGTATTATTTAAATTTCTTGTTTTTAATCATAAAATTTTACTAAAACATGATTTTATAGTTATATTTTTTTATTTATAAGATTAAGTGATGATCATTATTTTAGTAAAAAATTATTTCACATTGAAAGTTTGGCTATTGTACATCATTTAGTCCAAACTTTTTTATTTTACAGATAGATTGTATAAAATACAGTAATCTACTTTAATATACATCTAAACTCCTAAATATAAAACTATCTATAATTTCAAAAATTATCTTAATTCTCATATTTAATTAAAATAGTTTTATTATATTCACACTATTGTAATCTTTTCAAAATTTGTTCTGTTACATTATACAATATCAAAAAAGAATGGTCAAATATTTTTTTAGAAAATAATGTGTAATTAATTTTATTTTAATGTATAAAGATAGAAAAATAAATATTTCTAAATACTTATCACAGAGTTTTTTAATAATTTTTATGTTTATTTATATATGTTTTTCTCTATTTTTTTATCATTCCATTTTTTATTAAATATTCCTTTGCCACATCATAAGCTTTTTTTCCATTGACTCCTACTTCAAAGTTCATTTTACGCATTTCATCATCTGTAACTTTATCATGTAATTTATTCAAAATTTGCTCTAATTTTGGATATTTTTTCAAAGTTTCTCTTTTCATTAAAGGAGCTCCCTGATAAGGCGGAAATAAATTCTTATCGTCTTCCAGAACTGTAATTTTATACTGCTCCAGCTCACTATCCGTAGAATAAGCGTCAATCACATTTATATCTCCACTTTGCACCGCCACATACCGTAATTTAGGCTCAAATTCCTTCACACTTGAAAATTCAAAGTTATATAGTTTCTTCATCCCCTTGTATCCGTCTTCCCTGTCAACGAATTCTCTTGTGAAACCAACTTTTGCTTTATCTTTCACTCGTGCCAAGTCTGATATTTTTGTAATATTATTTTCACTTGCAAATTTTTGCGTAACTCCAACTGCATAAGTGTTATTGTAAGCCATTGGCTTTAACAGTACCATGTCGTATTTTTTCAAGATTCCATTTCTAGCCTGCTCATAAACTTTCTCTTTTATATTGCTTACTGGCGTTTCGTTAAGGAATGTGAATACTACAGTTCCTGTAAATTCAGGATAAATATCAACATCTCCTGATTTCAAGGCATTAAAGTTAAATGATGTGTTTCCAAATCCTGCTTTTAGTTCCACATCCACGTTCATTTCCGCTTCAATCAGAAGTTTATACATATTTATCAATATTTCCGGCTCTGTTCCCAATTTCCCCGAAATTACAATTTTATCCCTTTTGCTTTGTTTATTCATAACTAAATTTCCAGCAAAAAATATTATAAATAGACTCATAAATGAAATTACAATCACTTTCCAGTTTTTATTTTCCAGTTTTTTAAGCACAAAATCAAATAAAACTGCTAACAATGCAGACGGAATTGCTCCAAGCAAAATTAAGTTCATATTGTTTCTGTCAAGTCCAAGTAAAATTAGTTTTCCAAGCCCTCCTGCACCAATTAACGAAGCAAGCGTTGCCGTTCCAATGATAAGCACTGTCGCTGTACGGATTCCAGCCATAATCACAGGCATCGCAAGTGGCAGCTGAATTTTAAAAAGCTGTTGCATCTTATTCATTCCCATTGCCCTTGAAGCCACCATATACACTGGATCAACGCCATTTATTCCCGTATATGTATTTCGTAAAAGTGGAAGCAAGGCATAAATTACAAGTGCCGTAATTGCAGGTTTTCTACCAATTCCCATAATTGGAATCAATAATCCAAGCAATGCAAGTGAAGGAATAGTTTGCATTACTGCTGTAAGTCCGATAATTATTTCTGCTATTTTCTTTTTATATGTCAAATAAATTCCAAGTGGAATTGCGATAATCAAGGCAATTACAAGTGCATAAAATGAAATCTGGATATGCTCAAGAACAGCCTTAAAAAACTCCTCTTTACGCTCATAAAATACTTGAAAAAAGTTATTATTCATTATTTTTCTCCTTTTATTTCTAAAATTTTCTCATTTAAAGTTAAATCAGGGAGTATCTAAAAAATTCAAAATCTATGTTGTGTTTGGTTTATGAATTGTTATAAAACCTATACTGTTATTTTTAATTTAAAAAAATTATTATTTTAATAGTTTTCAGTATACCTAATTATAACTGATTATTTTGAATTTAATCTAAATCTTGTGAATTATTTTTTATATATTCTGCATATTTTTTTGCACTTTCAACAATCTTTTCATCGCTTAAATCAGGCATTGCCCCATATAATGAATAAATTGGCAATTCAATTCCTTCGACATGAGCTATGCTTAATAAAAATGGTTTTAACACTTCTTTTATTGTCAATCCATTTGTTCCATCATATCTTGATGCAATTCCTCCAGTTGTCACTGCAACTCCAATTTTTTTACCTTTAAGCACTTTATTTTCACCATAATGAGCTGCCATAAATACTGTATCTATCCATTCTTTAATTAAAGATGGACAATTAAACCAGTATAAAGGAAACTGCAATATTAAAGTACCAGTTTCAGACAATAATTTTAATTCTTTTTCAACGTCAATTTTTCCATCAGGATATTTTTCATAAACATTATACAATTCTACATTTGATAATTTTTCTACTTCTTCTTTAAAGGCTTTGTTCGCTCTTGAATTTTCTATATTAGGATGTGCCATAACTACTAATGTTTTTTTCATTTTTATTTTCCTTCTTTCTTTCAAATTTTTCATATTTGTTTTATTAATAATTCATTTTCAAAAATTATTAAAGTTAGTTCTTTATTAAGGTATGTCCGAAAACTATTAAAATGATGATCTTTTGAAAATTTTTTAATCTTTACTTCTACAATTTTCTATTTCCATAACCAGTTTTGCATATTCCCCATTTTCCTTTAATTTTTCAATAATTTTTTTATCAATTTCATTTTCAGCATTCTTATTTTGCTCCAAACTGATAAATTCCCTTACAAATTCATCTTTCGGATTATTAATTAACTCAGATTTCGTCCCAGATTGAAGGATTTTCCCGTCTTTAATTATAAAAATCCTGTCTCCCAGATAAAAGGCTTCTTCAATATCATGTGTTACAAAAACAATTGTTTTATTAATTTTCTGCTGCAATTCTTTTATGTCTTTCTGTAAACTTTTCCTTGTAATCGGATCTAAAGCACTAAAAGGCTCATCCATAAGTATAATTTCAGGATTCCCTGCTAATGCCCTCGCAATTCCGATTCTCTGTGCTTCCCCGCCAGACAGTTCAGACGGCATTCTTTTCAAATATTTCTCACTTTCCAGCCCAATCATTTCCAGAAGTTCCTCTGTCCTTGCCTTAATCTCCTCTTTCTTCCACCCTTTCAGTTCAGGCACGATACTTATATTTTCTTCTACTGTCAGATGTGGAAATAAAGCCACTTGCTGTAGGACATAACCCATATTCCAACGCATTTTATGAATATTATATTCAAAAATATTTTTCCCTTTTATTTCTATTTTTCCAGAAGTCGCATCCTCCAGCCTATTTATCATTTTCAAAGCTGTAGTTTTTCCGCTTCCCGAAGTTCCGATAAACACAATAAATTCTCCTTCATTTATCGAAAAATTCATATCCTTTACAGCTTCATTTCCATTTGGATACACTTTATTTACATTCTGAAATTCTATAATTTTATTCATATTCTCTCCTTCCCGTTATTTCTTGCTTCTTTCCTTTTCAACTTTCTCTAAATTTTGCGAAATCCTTTCTAAAAATCTTTCACACATCTCAATTTCCTCTTGAGAAAATCCCTCATAAACATAATTTGTCATAGTTTCAGAAATTTCCTCATATTCTTTTTTAAAGCCTTGTGCGTATTCTGTAAGTTTTATCAGCACTTTCCGTCTATCATCAGGATGTGGTGCTCTTTCTATCAGTCCAGCCTTTTCAATCCTATCCAGCATTGGCGTAAGCGTATTTATCGCAAGCCCCGTTTTTTCGGACAATTCCTTACACGTTACATTATCCTTCTCCCAGAGTATATGCAGGATTTTCCCACGTTCACCATTAAAAACGGTAATTTCTCTTTTTGAAAGAATATAATTTAAGATTCTATCGTGTATCTGCTTAATTTTGCTTATATATATTCCCAAATTTACTTTTTTATTCATCATAGCCTCCTAACCTAAACAAAATTTTCTTGACTTTTTACTTCTATATAGTATAATACTATAAAGAATTATTTTTGTCAATTAAAATTTAAAAGTAAGAAAGGAATTTTACTATGTTAAATAAAAAAAATACTATGAAAGCTGTTGTTCTTGAAAAACCTTGTACTGCTGATGAATTAAAAATTCAAAATATTGAAATTCCGAAAGTAAAAAATGGCTGGGTTCTTATAAAAATTAAGGCTTTTGGAATAAATCGAGCTGAAATATTTACTAGAGATGGATTTTCTCCTTCTGTGAAATTGCCACGTGTGATTGGAATTGAATGCGCTGGCGTTATTGAAGATGCTTCTGATAGCCATTTTCAGAAAGGAGATAGAGTTTTCACAATGATGAATGGCTTGGGACGCGAATTTAACGGAAGTTACGCAGAATATGTGCTTGTACCATCTTCTCAAGTTTATCCGATAACTCTTTCAGAAACAGACTGGGCAAAGCTTGCAGCATATCCTGAATTATACTACACAGCTTACGGCTCTTTATTCAAAAGCCTGCAGTTAAAAAACACTGACACTCTGTTGATTCGTGGCGGAACAAGTTCAGTTGCCCTTGCTTCAATTCAGCTTGCCAGAAGTTTTGGAAATACCGTGATTGCAACATCAAGAAGTAAGGCTAAAGTTGAATTTTTAAAAGAAATAGGAGCAGATTTTGTCCTAATTCAAGATGAAACTTTTGACACTCAGTTACAAGAATATTTTCCAGACGGAGTTGACAAAGTTCTTGATTTAATCGGCACTCCTACTTTGAAAAATTCTTTAAAATCTGTGAAACAAGGTGGAATAGTCTGCATGACAGGCTGTCTTGGAGGATGGATAATTAAAAATTTTGAGCCGCTTGACGAAATTCCTTCAGAATCCTACCTAACTTCATTTAACAGCACAATTGTCAAAAAAGATACAATAAAAGAAATGTTTGATTTTATTGAAAAACATCTCATAAAACCAAGAATTGCAAAAATTTTTACATTAAACGAAATTTCTTTAGCACATAAATTTTTAGAATCAGATAGCGCTAATGGAAAAGTTATTATAACGACAGGACAATAATTTTTCAGCCGGTATAACCTGAAGTTTATTATAAATATATGAAAACCTATTCATTTGACAAATAGGTTTTTTTAATATATAATCAAAAATATTTGCGAATAATTTGCAAATTTGCAAAATAAAAAACGTTTTTTATTATTAGGAGATGTTATTATGAAATTAACTAAGAAAAGGCAGCAAATACTTAATCTTATACAGTCTTCAGACACTCCAGTAAATGCCAAGTTTTTAAAATCAAAAGTGGATTTTGACTTATCGACAGTTTATCGGGCTTTGGAATTTTTAGAGAAAAATAATTATATTTTTTCATTCGACTTTAAAAATGAAAAATATTACTTTAAGGAAGAAAATACCAATTTTTTTATTTGTGATTCTTGCAAGCATATTGAAACTGTGCCAGGATTTTCAAATGAAGAAACGGAAAAAGAAAAAAGCGAATTAAAAAAACGAGGCTTTTCACTATTGTCGCATCTTTCGATTTTTAAAGGAAAATGCAACGATTGTGATTAAATCTATTATTTATACTAGACTCTGTTTAGGAAATGAAATTATATTTCAATTATTTAAAAATATTAAGTTTTTATCTTTTTCTAGAAAAGTTTTTAATAAATTCATTATTTTATTACAAAAAATACATATTTAGGAGGAATTAAAATGAAAAAATTATTATCATTACTTTTATTATCAGCTCTGTTTATTTTTTCTTGCGGAAATAAATCAGAAACTAAAAAAGAGCAAGGAACTACTGCAGGAGCAAAGGAAAAAATTGTAACAAGCGTGCCGCCTTTAAGATGGCTTACCCAAAAAATTGCAGGAGATGATTTTGAAGTTATTTCGATTGTACAGCCAAACATGAATCATGAACTATTTGAGCCAAAACCTTCAGATTTGAAAATTCTGGAAAATTCAAAAGTATTTTTCACTTACAATATGTTGGGATTTGAAGAAACAATTTCTGACAGCCTAAGCGATAAAAATAAAATTGTTAATGTCTTGGATGGTGTTGATAAAAATTTATTTATCAAAGGAGATCATGATCACGAACATGCAGATAAAAAGGAAGAAGAACACGAACATCATCACGAACATGAAGGACACGGTGGAATTGATCCGCATGTATGGTTCTCGCTTGATATGATGCCTAAAGTTGCTGAAAATATAAAAAATGAATTGTCAAAACTTTACCCAGACAAAAAAGAAACTTTTGAAAAAAATTACAATGCTTTCATTACAGAACTTAATCAAGTAAAAACAGAACTTTCACAAAAAATGGCTTCAAAAACTAAAAAATCATTTATGATTTATCACCCTGCATTAAACTATTTCCTAAAAAATTATGCTATTGAAGAAATTTCAATCGAGCAGGAAGGAAAAGAGCCATCAGCACAGCAAATAAAAGAAATCATTGACGAAGCAAAAGAACACAATGTAACTACAATCCTAGTTCAGCCTCAATTTCCAAAACAAAGTGCCGAAGCTATTTCAAAAGAAATTCCTAACTCAAAAGTCGCTGAATTTAATGTTGACAAAGAAAATGTCTTTGAAAATCTAAAACAGTTTGTAGATTATTTAAATTAAAAATTTTTATTCAAAAAAAGAACGAGAAGAAAAACGAAAGGATAAAAATTTGATGGCTAACGGACAGAATAAAAAACTTGTGAGCGTGCAAAACCTTAATTTTAAATACAACAATGATTATATTTTGAACGATATAAACTTAGATATTTTTAAAGGAAAAAATGTTGCAATTCTGGGAAGAAATGGTGGCGGAAAATCAACTTTAGTAAAAGTTATGCTTGGGTTTTTGAGGAAAAATTCTGGCAGTATTGAATTTTTTACAAGTGAAAATAAAATTGGGTATTTACCACAAATAAGGGAGTTTGACACTTCCTTTCCCATTAACATTTTTGACTTGGTAATATCGGGATTAACTAATAAAAATAACCTTTTCAGAAGATTTAACAACGAAGAAAAAAAACGTGCTGAAATACTTTTGAAGGAATTTGATATTTTTCATTTAAAAAATAAATTAATAAACGAAGTATCTGGTGGACAGCTTCAAAGGGCATTAATTGCACGTGCCTTAATTTCTTCACCAGAACTTATTTTTCTTGATGAGCCGGAATCATTTCTGGATAAGGAATTTGAATTTAAACTTTTTGAAAAAATAAAGGAATTGTCAGATTCAACAATCGTTGTGATTTCTCACGAGCTTGAAAAAATCTACGATTACATTGATTCCATTTTTGTCGTGGAAGGCAATATTCAAGTTTATGAGAAAAAGGAAGATTACGTGTGCAGCAATCCTTACTTACATTCACACAAATAAAATTTACAAAATTAAAGATAAATTATTAAAGATTGGGGAATTATGGAATTTATAAAAATTTTTGAATACGCCTTTATGAGAAACGCCCTTATTGTAGGCCTTCTTTCAAGTATATGCTGTGGAATAATAGGAACTTATATTGTAAATAAAAAAATGGTCTTTATTTCATCAAGTATCAGCCATGCCTCTTACGGCGGTATTGGAATAGGAATTTACCTGATTTACTTCTTTAACTTGCCAATAAAAGATCCATTATTTTTTGGACTGATTTTCTCAATACTGTCAGGTGTGCTGATTTTGGTTCTAAAAGACACTCTTCACGTTGATGGTGATTTGGGAATAGGTATCGTTATGTCAATGGGAATGGCCATCGGAATTATTTTTTCCTTCTTGACACCAGGCTATCAGTCCGATATGTCAACTTATTTATTCGGAAATATCCTTTTATCCAACACCCTGAACATAATTTTACTGCTAATACTGGACATCATCACAATCACTTTTTTCATCATCTTCTACAAAAGCATCGTCTACACCAGCTTTGATGAAAACTTCTACAAAATCCACAGCGTCCCAGTAACCTTCATAAACTATTTTATGATAATCCTAATATCCTCCGTGATAATAATAAACATAAAAACAATAGGAATCATCCTAATAATCTCAATCCTGACAATCCCGCAGGCAATCGCAGCCTCACTCGCAAGAAAATACTCAGCAATCATAATTCTATCCATAATTTTCTCATTTATCGGAATACTATCAGGGCTATATTTTTCCTACACACTAAATATTCCGTCAGGCCCTTCAATTATTGTACTGCTTACGATTTTGTTGGCGTTAGTTAAGGTTGGAGGATTTGTGAAGGGGAGATTTTTGAATTAATAAATTTAACTATAAAACACCTTCCTTTTAGAGTAATTTTTAGAATTACTATTACAATGGAAGGTGTAATTTTATTATAAATTTCTATTTTTATTCTTCAGAATTCTTGTTATTTTCTTTATTTCTTAATTTCTCTAGTTTTGTTTGATATTCTTCTATCTTTTTCCTGTAATATTCTTCATCTTTATTTTCAAACTTTGATTCAATCATTGATTTTAACTTATTAGAAATTAACTTTTCTCCAATTTCACCTATTATAAAATCAACCTCATGTTTTATATCCGAATACTTTTCAGCTTTTTCTATTTTATGTACTATCCCTTTAATCTTTTCAGTAGCAAATTTCCCAAAAGTCGATTCTAAAAACATAGTATTTTTAAACAAATCAATAATATTAGCCCCAAAAGTTTTCACATCCTCTTTAATCTCAGCCTGAATTTTACCTTCTTCATCTTTATTCAAATAAATACAATCTCTTGCTAAAACATCTGCTATCAGAAAAGGACTGTGTGTTGCAAAAATCAATTTAAACTTTTTATCTTCATATCTTTCTAATTCCTCTATTAATTCATACAGGAATCTTCTGCTCCATTCAGGGTGTAAAAAACTTTCTATTTCATCAAATAAAAGTGTAATATATTTTCTATCTTTAAATTCAGCATTTAAAACTCCATGAAGTGTTGAAAAATATTGTAATTTTATTCTTTCTCCATCGCTTAATCCTTCTTCCTCTATTTTTATAAACTCTACGCTTTTAAATAATAAATCTATGTCCTTTTTTTCTTTTGGAATATAAAAATTATCGTATTCTTCTAAGAAGTCAATAATTTCCTCTCTCTCTTTAAAATTAATTATAAATTTTTTAATAATTTTGTTATATTGAATATTTATTTCATCTTTTGCTGCTACAATATCATTTATGCGGGTAGCTATGTCGTCTATAATCTCCTTGTAATTTTTTCTGTTAAATGCAATTTGGTTTCCCGATTTTCTTGATAATCTTTCAAATCTTTTTAATAATATTTCAAATTTTTCACTTGAAGATTTATCATTTAGTAATTCCAACATTTTATTTTTATCTTTTTCTAATTTTTTTATTGAATTTTCTTTTCCATTATTTATGTATAAATCCCTTAATATATGTATTAAATAAAGATAATTAAAATAATTCTTTAAAATAATATCTTTTATATTATCGTTATTTATATTATCATACAACTTTAAAAAATTAAGATTAATTTTATCAAAATGAAAATTATTTAATATTTCCTTATTTGAATTTATTAATTTAACGTATAAATCAAGAATTGATAATGTTAAATATGCATTTTCAAAATTATCATTATTTTTTTCTTGTCTTATTTTAATTAAATAATCATATATATTTTTTTTACTTCCATTTTCTAATCCAATATTTAATTTTAGAACTGTTCTTTCTTTTACATATTTAGATAACAATTCTCTTTGAGCAGCACTTAGTTTTTTTTCTCTAAATGAAAGCTTGATTGTTCCTAAATTTTTTAAATAATCTTCTTTATAATTTTTTTCATCTTCAATTTCACATTTACTTAATACTTCTTTAAGTTTTATTTCTTTTTTAGATTCTTTTATTTCTATAGAGATTGATAAAAAATCTTTTTCAAGAATAAAGTCCTCATTATTAAAACTAGATTTATAGAGAATTACATGATTACCAATTTCTTGTATTTTTTCATTATCATTAGAAGAACCTAAATTAAATATATTCAGTACTTCTAAAATACTTGTCTTCCCACTCCCATTTTTCCCAATCAACAAATTAGCACTATCTATATTCCCCTTTGTTTTATCAATAGAATAAAAGTTTTCTATATTATTATTTGCAGATTCATATTTTTTATTGATTGATAACGTGTCTTTATCTCTATTATACTTAATTTCATAATTATTATCAAAAGTAATTTCAAAATCTTTCAATCCTTTATATTCTTTTACATACATATATATTGGAAACATTTCATACTCTCCTTAAATTTTTATATCAAATTCTTCTAAAATATCTTTAGTCAATTTTGCCAAAGGCTCTCCATTTTCTATCCTTTTTCTGTATGGCTCTTTCACAATATCTTTAAAATATTCTTCAAGTTGTTTTTTCTTGTCATTATTATTTTCAAACATCTCTCCACAAGCCTCTAAATAATTTTCTGGATATTTCTCAATTGTATACAATAAATCTTGAATATATTGATTATGTGATTTTTTATAAACTCTGTCTAATCCTAAATTTCCAATACTATTTTCCACCTTTTTTTTATTTTCTTCATCTTCAAGATTTTCATAATCAATTTTCACTGAAAAATCAGAATCTTTTTCTCCTAAAATTTCATATATAGCTTCTTTTGAAGTCTTAAATTTTACTCCTAATTCATCAAAACCTTCTTCATGTGGATAAATAGAATCACGTGTATCTGCATCTCCTTTAAATATACTATTACAAACTTGACAACTAGGTACAAAATTATATAAAGACAAAGCTAAAAATGGATAATCTGCCTTTGGATAAAAATGATCTAAAGTTGCTGTTGTTTTTTCATCGTTATTTTCTGCATCTGCATAATTACTAATATAATTTCTTTGACAATATGGACATACTTCTATTCCCATTAATGATAATAACTTATGTCTACTCCATTTTCCTTCTTTGTATAATTTCTTATAACAAAAAAGTTGATTTGGCAAATATTTTTTAGGTATTTTTAATTTATCAAAACATACTTCTAAAACACTTTTTTTCTTTCCTACTTTTTGCATTAAATTTCTTAATTTTTCTATTTCGTTAATTTTATAATCCAAAAATAATTCTTCTTTTATAACAAACTCTTTCTCTTCTGCTACTATTTTTTTTAGCATTTTTACATATCTTTCCAACTCTTCATAGTCAGAAAATTTATCTTCATATAGTTTTTTTAATTCTTCAAATGCTTTTTTAATTTTAGGAAATATTTTTTTATAGTACCATTCTGACGGACATACTTCTATTCCCATTAAAAATAATAATTTATGTCTATCCCAATCTTTATTGCCATTTTGTAATTTTTCATAACAAAAAAGTTGATTTGGCAAATATTCTTCAGATATATTTAATTTTTCAAAACATACTTCTAAAACACTTTTTTTCTTTCCTACTTTTTGCATTAAATTTCTTAATTTTTCTATTTCGTTAATTTTATAATACAAAAATAATTCTTCTTTTATAACAAACCCTTTCTCTTCTGCTACTATTTTTTTTAGCATTTCTACATATCTTTCCAACTCTTGATAATCAGAAAACTTATCTTCATATAGTTTTTTTAATTCTTCAAATGCTTTTTTAACTTTAGGAAATATTTTTTTACAATACCATTCCGAATGTTCTTCTTTTATTTTCTTCCACTTTCTCTCATCTATGTCTATTTTTATCATCTTTTCTCCATTTACAAAATTTAAAAATTTACAATTTTATAACTTTTTTCTTTTCTTAATCCAGTATACTATATTTCATCAACAATTTCTATTACTATTCACAAAAAAAGAGGAATTTTGAATTTCCCTCTTTTTCATTAAATTTTTTTAATTATTCAATGCTATAAATCATTTCTGCTTATACTGCTTTTATTAAAATAATGACTTTTTAAAAATTATTTTCAGGAAGGAAGCTTAAGCCCTTTTTAATAAATAAAAAAATATTAATAACAATATATAGCATAAAATTTTAAAAAATAAGTTTAATGAGGTATAATATAATGAAAAATAGAATTTTTAGAAAAGGAAAATAAATTATGAAATATATTTATAATATTGATAACCTAAAAAATCATAATGAAAATACAGTATTTGAGGAAAAAATTGGTAAAAAGGCTCAAAATTTGCTTGAACTTGCTGCCGATGGATTTAATGTACCGTATTTTTCAGTCATTACTAACAGATATTTTAAGGAAATTATACTAAAAGAAATTGAAATGTACAATCAAGAAGCAGGAAATAATGATGAAATTAAGGATTGGAATGCTGTATTTAGCGGGAATGCCGAAAGAAAAATTGAAAATATAATTAGAATTATAAAAAATCATAAAATTAGGGAAGAATTTGAAAAGGAAATAGAAAATGCACTAAATGAAGAAAGTTACTATGCTGTGAGATCTTCTTCTATTGAGGAAGACAGCAGCAATTTTTCATTTGCAGGTCAGTTTGAAACATATCTATATGTAAAAAAGGAAAATATAATGGAAAAAGTGAAGGAAGTATGGATTTCTTCCTTTTCCTTACATGTCATGAAATATAGAAAAGAAGGAAAAATAAACAATGAAATAAATGTTCCGGCAGTAATAATTCAGGAAATGGTAAATTCTGAAAAGGCCGGAGTCGGATTCAGCGTAAATCCCGTAAATGGACATTATGATGAAATAGTAATTTCAGGAACTTATGGGCTGGGAACAAGTATAGTTGATGGAGATGAAAATGGAGATCTGTTTATATATAATAAAAAAACGAAGGAAATTAAAAAGGAAATAAGAACAAAAAAAATAAGACAGGTTTTAGATTTTGAAAATAAGAAAGTAAAGATAGAAGAAATAAATATTGAAGATGAAGTGTTAAACGACAGTGAAGTACAGGAGCTTGGAGAAAATATTATAAATATTGAAAAATATTATGGAAAACCTCAGGATATGGAATGGGCATTTGAAAAGGGGAAACTTTATATATTGCAGTCAAGACCTGTAACTACATTAGAAAAATCAAATGAAAAAACATCAAATACAATAATATGGGACAACAGTAATATTGTAGAAAGCTATCCTGAAATTACACTTCCGCTTACCTTCAGCTTTATAAGAAAAGCCTACTCTGATGTATATAAAAGATTCTCGGAAATTACGGGAGTACCTCCGAAGGTTGTTGAAAGCTATCAGGTTGTATATGACAATATGCTTGGATTACTGAAGGGAAGAGTTTACTATAATCTGATAAACTGGTACAAACTTCTCATGCTGTTTCCTAATTCACGTAATAACAGTAAATTTATGGAACAGATGATGGGAGTGAAAAAGGAACTGTCAGAAGAAGATATAAACGAAAACCTTCTGGAAGCGGAAGAAAAAATGTCTTCGTGGGAAAAATTCAGAAACAGGATTGAAAAACTGAAGGCAGGAGGGACATTGTTTCTGAATATGTTCCTGATTGAGAATAAGGCTAAAAAGTTTTATAAGCTCATAGATGAAAATCTTAATGGAAAAAATAGCAGTCTGGAGGAAAAAAGCGTAAAGGACTTAAAAAAATATTACAAGTTTCTTGAAAATAAATTTTTAAAAAACTGGGAAATACCTATTATAAATGATTTTCTTGTAATGGTTTGGTTCGGTCTTTCAAAAAAAGTAGCAGAAAAATATATAAAGGAAAATTTTGAAGAAGTACATAATATTCTTATTGCTCAGGAAGGAAATGACATGATAAGTGTCGAGCCTTCAAAATATATTATGAAAATGAGCAGTATAATAAAAAAGGATAAGAATTTACAGAATGAAATAAAAGGGATAACTTCAGAAGCTGCAACAGATATTAATATTGAAAATTTAACTAGGAATAAAGAATTTAACTCATTACTGGAAGAATATATGCAAAAATTTGGAGACAGGACAGTACATGAGCTGAAGCTTGAAGCATTGACATTGAGGGAAGATCCGTTATTTCTGATCAGGATGATATATTCGATTTCAATGACAAAGGAATCAGGTGAACACAGTAAAAGGAACATTTCAGAAGAACAGAAAAAGATATATGAAAATCTGAAAATCAGTCCGTTGAAAAAGTTTATACTGAAAAAAACAGTATCCTATGCAAAAAAATTTATTCGATTAAGGGAAAATCTGCGATATGAAAGGACAAAGGTTTTCGGCATGGTCAGAAAAATTATGAAAAAAATGGGAGTCTATCTGAAGGAAGAAAATATAATAGTTCATGAAAGGGATGTATTTTATCTGACAATAGATGAAATTTTTGGACTGATAGACGGTGCACTAATTGATACAGACTTAAAAAAGCTGATAGACTTAAGAAAAGAAAAGTATAAGGAATATGAAGAAGGAGCTGTCCTTCCTGACAGATTTTTAACGAGAGGATTTTTAGGGGAAAACTTCTATTATGAAGATTTGACAGGAAATGAACAGAGAGATAAAAGTATTCTTAAGGGAACAGGATGCAGCAAGGGAGTAGTAAAGGGAAAAGTAAAAATTGTACTAAATCCTATGAATACTGAAGTTGAAGATGGAGATATTGTCGTTACAAAATCTACGGATCCAAGCTGGGTTATGGTTTTTCCTTTATTAAAGGGGCTTATAGTGGAAAAGGGAAGTCTTTTATCACATAGTGCAATTATTTCACGTGAAATGAATATACCTGCCATAGTCGGAGTGCAGGGAGCAACAACTGCTTTAAAAACAGGAGATTTTGTCCAGTTTGATGGAAGTACAGGAATAATAAAAAAATTGGAGGAAATATAAAATCAGAAAAAAACTGATTAAAATTTTATACGGATAAATATGGAGGAAGTATAGATGAAAAGCGAAGTAAAAGAAAATAGAGTTGATTTTTCTTTGATAAGGTATTCCCAATGCTGGGAAGATACAGAGGTTTTGCTCGAAAGTCTTAATATACAGGAAAATGATATATGCTTTGGAATACTGTCTGCGGGAGATAATGTATTTTCCATGCTTGCAGAAAATCCAAAGAAAGTGGTGGCACTTGATATAAGTTTTCCTCAGATAGCACTTGCAAAGCTGAAAAAGGAAGTTTTTAACAGCCTGTCCTATAAAGAAATGCTTGAGTTCATGGGAGTAATGAAATCTGATAAAAGAATTGAAATATATGACAGAATAAGAGAAAATCTTGATAAAGAAGTGAAGGAATACTGGGACTTTAACAGAGAATCAATTGAAAAGGGAATAATACATGCCGGAAAATTTGAAAAGTTTTTTAAAATTTTCAGGGAAAAAATACTTCCTTTTGTGCATAGTAAAAAACGGATAGAAAAACTTCTTGAAAAAAAATCCAGGCAGGAAAGAATTGAATATTATGATAAGTACTGGAATAATTTCAAGTGGAAACTGATGTTTAAGCTGTTCTTTTCAAAATATATAGTTGGGAAACTGGGAAGGGATAAGGAATTTTTCAGATATGCAGAAAAAAATATTTCTGAAGAAATGAAGGAAAGAAGCAGATATGCCCTCTGTGAGCTGAATCCGTATGAGAATCCCTATATTAACTATATTCTGACAGGAAATTACCGTAAGGATTGTCTTCCTTATTTTCTTAGAAAAGAAAATTTTGATAAAATCAGAAGAAATCTTCATAAGGTAGAAATTTTACAGAGTTCAGTCGAAGAATATCTGGATCAGATTGATTTTAAAATAAATAAATTTAATTTAAGTGACATATTTGAATATATGTCAGCTGAAAATTACAGTAAATTAATGGAAAAAATTTACGACAATGCTGAAAATAATGCCTTACTGGCATATTGGAACCTAATAGTTGAAAGAAATTCAGAAAAACTTGGTTATAAAGAGACGGATAGCGAAATAGCAGTTGCTGGAAAAGAAAAAAATGTAAACGGAAAAAAATATGAAAGGATGAAGGAGCTGGATAAGAAGCTTCATGAAAAGGATATGACATTTTTCTATACTGATTTTATAGTGGAAAAGGTGATAAAAAATGGAAATAGTTAAAATGATATTTGTTCTGGCGGCTTTTATACTGTTTTTTCTTCTGCTTAACAAGCTTGAAAAAAGCGAAAAACTTAATTCGGAATTTATAAGGAAGATTCTGCATATAGGCTCAGGAGTTGGAGGACTGTCACTTCCTTTTATCTTTGAAAGAAAAAGCTCGGTTGTAATACTTGGAATAGTATTTCTTGTATTGCTTGTTTCCATAAGAATTGTAAAAAATAAGGTGACAGGATTTAAAAAGGTGCTGGAAACAAAAAATAGGAAGACTTTAGGAGATATATACTTTATTATGAGTATTTTGGGATTATGGCTTGTTTCAAGTGATAATAAGGTAATGTATGCTCTTCCGCTTATAATTCTTATGCTTTCTGACGCTTTTGCCGCCCTCATAGGGGAATTTTACAGCAAGTATAAATTTAATACGGGATTTGGAACGAAGTCGATAGAAGGCTCGGTAACATTCTTTCTTACAACATATTTTATATGTATAAATTTCTTTTTATTCTTCAGTGATATTGGCAGCATAAACATCGTGCTTGTTTCCCTACTTTTAAGCATCCTTACAATGATTCTTGAAGTCATTTCATGGAATGGTCTGGATAATCTTTTTGTACCATTTTTTGTGTACTTATTTTTAAGATTAAATTTATATTTAACAGCACGGGAACTAATGTATAAACTTTGGGTAATAATCGTATTATTTATTATAATAATATTAAATAGAAAAAAGACAACTCTTACAAGAGTTGCACAAACTGCAAGTTTATTTTTTCTTTACATCGTTATGATAATTGGAGGAATAAAATGGCTTATTCCGCCACTAATAATGTATCTTGGCTATTATCATTTCACTCCAAAGGTAAAAGGGCAAGTAAAAGATTCTCTTAAAGGACTTTTGGCAATAGCATTTACTACAGCAATGTGGCTTGCTATGAGCATCATACTTGATAAAAATAAAATGTATCTTATTTATATATTTACCTTTTCGTTGCATTTTGGAATTATAAATTTGATAAGAGATAATGCAGGAAATGTAAAACGGGAAACATTTAGAATGAATTTTCTGATGGGAAGCATTGGAAAGGCATTTACTTTCTTTATAATAAATTATCTTGCCTTGTCAAGAATTTGGGATTTTAAAATGCTGGCTGGAATAATAATTTTTATATTTGGCGGAATATTTATTTACGAAACAAGTATGAAGATTTTTTATATTATTGAAAAAGAAAACGAACTTAGTGGGGAAACAAAAGTATTTATAACTTCTGGAATAGTTTTTATCTGTTCAATGATATTACTAGGAATAGGAATGCTGTTTTAGTTTTTTAATTAAAATCTATTCATATAAAGGTTTTTTCATTACAAATTATTTTGATTAATAAATATTTTTTCTCTAATGTTATATTATTTTATTTTTTTTGTAAAGGGGAATAATCGCATCCCCTTTGCAATACTGGTTTGTCTATTTTTTACTTAATCTGCTCTGTTTCCATATTTATCCTTGCAATAAAAATATCCATCATTTCTTCTATAACATGTTCTGCCTTTTTCTTTTGCTTCTCGGTTCACTCTATCCCATCTATTTGCATCAAACAGCTCACATCCAGCAACTGTCATTGCAAGTATTACCATTATCAGTAATTTTTTCATATCCATCTCCTTCTTTCTTTTAACTTTAATAAATTATAACTTATATAAATAAAAAATCAAGTTTAAAAAATAAAGGGTTATGTGTACTTTAATAAAAATTCAAAAAATGATATAATTCTTATTGTAAAATCTATCATAATTTTAAGTTTAAAAAATAAAAAATTTAAATAATAATAGCCTTTAAAATGATTCTAAAATGATTTTACCATAAGTTTATAGAGAAAGTAGATGATAAATTATGAAAATAAAAAGGTATAAAGAAATTCAGAAATACGTTATAGAAAATAACATATCTCACGAAGAATCACAGAAAATAATGATAGAACGACCATCGGAAATAATGATTTTCATGGATGAAAATAACAATATAGCAGGTAGTTTACATTTATGGCATAATCGTCCGGATTACAATGAAAGAAAAACATCATATATAGGAAATGTAAGTATACATGAAAAATATATAAAAAATGAAGAAAAATTTTTTAATGAAGTATTTAAAGAACTTAAAAAAGAAGGAATAGAAACAATAATAGGCCCTTTAAATGGAACTACTTGGAATACATATCGTTATGTTACTGACAAAGGACATCGTTCGCCATTTCTTATGGAACCTTGGAATGAAGACTACTATGTAGAACTCTTTGAAAAACTTGGATTTAAGCCTCTTGCCTATTATATTTCAACAGTAATGGAAAATATGAATCCTGTTCAAAGGGGGCATTTATCTAAAAAAATTGAAAAGTTGAAAAAATTTGAATATTATAGGGATACTACAGTAAAATCTGCGGAAAATGAAGATTTAATCGCTGTGCTGAATAAAGTTTACGACTTGACAATTGAGGCATTTAAAAATAATTTTCTGTATTCTGAATTGGATAGAGAAATATTTTTGAAAATGTATATGAGCCATGAAGATAAAATTGTAAAAAAATTCTTTAAAATGCTTTATTTAAAAGACGAATTAATCGGCTACGTATTTGGAATACCTGATTATGCCGAACTTCAATACAAGGAAAAAATAGAAACTATGATTCTTAAAACGATTGCAATTTCTCCCAAATATAATGGAAAAGGCATGGGGTATATTCTGATAGATGAACTTGTGAAGGAAGCGGAACATTCAGGCTATAAAAATGTGATTTATGCTTTAATGCACGAAAAAAATATATCAAAAAATATCGGCTCACTTTTGGGAGATGAGTTAAGAAGATATGCCCTGTTTATAAAGGAACTTTAAATAAAAGGCGGTGTAGAATGACAATAATTGACAAAATTAAAGATTTGAGAAAACAATATCCAGACAATACAGCATTATTTGATTTAAAGACAGGAAATAAGATTACTTTTACTCAAATTGATACAAAATCAGATGAAATTTGCAGTTACTTGACACAAAAAGGATTTCAAAAAGGAAATAAAATCGTTGTTTTTGTCCCCATTGGCATAGAATTTTATCTTATTCTGACTGCAATATTTAAAATGGGACTGCAGGCTGTGTTTATTGATCCGTATGCTGGTATTGAGCATATAAATAAATGTTGCGAAATGATTTCCCCTGACGGAATAATTGGAAGCAGAAAGACACTTTTAAAGGGATTCTTTTTGAAGGAAATCAGAAAAATTGACAAAAAAATTAATTATATTAAAATGATGAAATATTCTGAAAAACTTTCAATATATGAAAAAAATAAAAATCAGAAAATAATACAAAATGAAAAAATTGACGGAAGTACACCTGCTCTTATCAGTTTTACGAGCGGGAGTACAGGCTTTCCAAAAATTATTATGAGAACGCATGAATTTTTACTTGGACAGCACAATGTGCTTGAAAAAAATCTAAAATTTGAAAAAGAAACAGCTGTTTATTCTTCATTCCCGATATTTCTTCTTTCACATATGGCAACAGGAACAACTACCTTTATTCCTGATTTGAACTGGCTAAGACCTGTCGAGTCAGATTTTGGGAACATTGTTAAGCAAATAACAGAAAATAATATACAAAACATCATCTTGCCTCCTGCAATATTTGAAAACATCGTAAAATTTTGCAAAGATAAAAAAATAATGCTCGAAAATGTTCAAAAAATATATACTGGAGGAGCACCTGTCTTTTACAGCCTTATGAAAAAGATTAAAGAAGTTTTTACAAATGCTAAAATTATAGCCTTGTATGGAGCGTCAGAGGCTGAACCCATATCAGTATTAAATTTTGAAGATATAACAGAAGAAGATATTGAAAATATGAAAAATGGTGATGGACTTCTCGCTGGAAAAATAGTTAATGAAATAGAACTTAAAATAGAAGAATTAGAAAAAACGCCTAAAAAAAATAAAATTTCAGAAATCAAGGGCGAAATACTTGTAAGGGGCGAAAACGTGGTTGATGGTTACTTAAATATTGAAAAAAATTCTGATGAAAACTGGCACAGAACAGGAGATATGGGATATATTAACAAAAAAGGTCAACTTATACTGCTAGGAAGAGTTAAAGGGCGAATACAGATTGAAGAAAACATTTATTATCCTTTTACTGTAGAAACCGCCTTTTCATTTTGTAAAAACGTGAAAAAATCAGTTCTTACTTCCAAAAATAATAAACTGTATCTAATTGTTGAAAGAAACCCTGAATTTAAAGGAAATTTATCTGAGGATAGTGAAATTAACAAACTAAAAGAAAAATTTGGAATATTTAAAATAATCGAAACTGAAATTCCTATGGACAAAAGACATAACAGCAAGACGGATTATAAAAGGCTGGAAGAAATAGTTGAAAAAATTTAAAAATTTAAATTCAGAAAGGAAATTTTATGAAAACAGAAGCAAAAGAGTTAATTCAGGAAGGATTAAAATTATTTTCATTATATGACAGGAGAGCTTTGAAAAGATTCTACCTTTCAGCAGAAAAAAGCGAGGCAGATTTATCATATCTCGATGAAAAGTATCAGACTCATATGCGTTCTAAAGCAAGAGGACTGTTTTTTGATTTTTTAGGAGGAATTATAGAAGGCGTTGCAAGTTCAGGAAGTCCGTTTAGTCATTCTCTGGATAGAGCGATGACCATTGAAAAGCGTGAACAATATAATGAAAAGAAATTAATACTAAGGTATAAAATTAAAGATTTTATTGAAAGTACACCAGTAGACAGTAATACAGGATATTTACTTTCCATGATTGACTTCTATTGTCAGTAAAATTGTTGTAATTATAATATTGTAAGAGGAGAAAATAAAAATGAACGAAAGTAATGTAAATTCAAAAAAATCAATAATCCAATATATAAAAAACTTTAAAATATATTTAAATGAACGATTTCCATTAGGAAAAAACTCTTTTTTCGTATTGATTTTTACTCTGTCAGGATACATTTATACAAGTTTGTTATACAATTCAAAAATTATGTATCTTTTTACAAACGGAGTTAAAATAGGGATATTTCAATATAAAATAATCGCTCTATTTATCATAATTTTTATGTTTTTCTTGCAATTACGAATTACAGATGAATTTAAGGATTATGAAGAAGACTTAAAATATAGGGCTTACCGTCCTGTTCAAAGAGGTATAATTTCCTTAAAAACATTAGGAAAAATAGGAATTGCAACTGTTATAATACAAATAATGCTTGCACACGTTATAGATCCTGAAATTATTTATTTTATGATATTTGTATGGATTTATATGTTCTTAATGGCAAAAGAATTTTTTATAAAAAAATGGCTTACAAAAAGAATTTTGATTTATGCTCTCTCCCACGTTGTAATAATGGTATTCATTACTCTTGTTATTGTAGAAGCTACACAATACATTGTACCAAAAAATATTTTTGACGTTTTTATATTACAACGGTATAGACATAATATTGATTTTGCATTAATTCCTCTTTTTGCATTAAATTATTTAAATGGAATCGTACTGGAAATAGGAAGAAAAACGAGAAGAGCTGATGAAGAGGAACATGGAGTGCAAACATATAGCAAACTTTGGGGAAGAAAAAAGGCTGTGGTTGTTTTAAGTCTACTTTTTGTTATTGAATATTTTCTTGTTATTCTTGGGCTTGCCCATACTTATGAAAAATACTTTTTCTTTGGTGGATTGACATTGCTTGTAATATTAGTAGTTTCAATATATTTTATGGTAAAATTTTTGAAAAAGGATCTGTCAGGAAAGATTGTAGAAACTATGTCGGGACTATGGATTATTTTTTCAAGTATGAGCTTTGGGCTTCTTCCGTATTTTGTATTTAGTTTAATAAAATAAAAAGTATAAATTTTATATCAGTTATATCTATAGTTTTTAACAAATAAATTTAACAATCACAATTTTAATCATCTATAAACAAACAAGGGGATAAAAATAACTATTCTCTTTTTTTACTTCAATTTTTTTGTAATGCAAGGGCATCAGACGCCATGCCCTTTTTCTCTCTTTTAAACAAATTTTTCAGATAAATTTAAAAATAGACTTCCATTTAATAAAAATCGAGTTATAATTATAACATAACAAACAAATTTAAAACTGACTTAGAGGAAGTGATAAATAATGGTTGAACTTGAAAAATTGTCTACTGAAGAAAATAATTCAAACAGCAAGGATATTGAACTGCAGGATAGCCTTGAGATTGTGAGAAGGATAAATGAGGAAGACAAGAAAGTGGCGTTTTGCGTGGAAAAAGAATTAGAGAGCATTTCACGGCTGATAGATGCCATATTGTCAAAATATAAAAAAGAAACAAGAATTATATATATTGGTGCAGGAACATCGGGAAGGCTTGGAATTCTTGACGCTTCAGAATGCCCTCCTACTTATGGGGTTTCCTTTGAGAAAGTTCAAGGAATAATTGCCGGTGGAAATGAAGCGATATTCAAGGCTAAGGAAAATGCTGAAGATAAGCCAGAACTGGGAAAACAGGATTTGCTAAATATTAATCTTACAGAAAATGATGCAGTTATTGGGCTTGCCGCTTCTGGCAGAACTCCCTATGTTTTAGGGGCAATAGAATATGCAAACAGCATTGGTGCAGTTACGGGAAGTATAACTTGCTCCAAAAATTCGGATTTATCCAAAGTCAGCCAATATCCGATAGAAGTCCCTGTTGGTGCTGAAATTGTGACAGGCTCTACCAGAATGAAGTCTGGAACAGCACAGAAAATGATACTTAATATGATTTCCACAGCAATTATGATAAAGCTGGGAAAAGTATTTTCAGGCTACATGGTGGATGTAAAAACTTCCAATCAGAAACTGGTTGAGCGGGCGAAAAGAATAATAATGAAAACTACTGGGACTGATTATGAAATTGCAAGTTCTGTTTTGGAAAAAGCCGGAAATGATGTAAAAACAGCTATTACTATGATACTTTTGGATATTGATAGAGATATGGCAACGGAAAAATTAAAACAATACGATAATAATGTAGCAAAATTAATACATGAATATTCTGAAAAAAATATTTAGCAATTTAGAAAGGATTGAAAAAATGGGAAAAAAAGACGGAATTAAAATTGTAACAATTGGTGGAGGCTCCAGCTATACTCCTGAACTGATAGAAGGATTCATTAAAAGGATAAAGGAATTGCCAGTAAGGGAAATATGGCTGGTTGATATTGAGGAAGGGAAAGAAAAATTAGAAATAGTTGGAAATTTGGCTAAAAGAATGGTGGAAAAGGCTGGTATTGACTGCAAGGTTTATTTGACGCTGGATAGAAGGGAAGCCATAAAGGATGCAGACTTTGTAACGACTCAGTTTCGTGTGGGGCTTCTTGATGCGAGAATTAAGGATGAAAGAATACCATTTGAAAACGGACTTCTAGGACAGGAAACAAATGGTGCTGGGGGGATGTTCAAGGCATTTCGTACAATTCCTGTGATACTTGATATTGTGAATGATATAAAGGAACTTGCTCCAGATGCCTGGCTTATTAACTTTACAAATCCAGCTGGAATCGTAACAGAAGCTGTACTAAATTATGGAAATTTTGAAAAAGTTGTCGGACTTTGCAATATTCCTGTACATACTCAGATGGATTGTGCAAGCCTTTATGAAAAAGATATTAGCGAGTTTAAATTCCAATTTGCAGGGCTGAATCACTTTGTCTGGTACAAGGTATGGGACAAGAAAGGAAATGAGCTTACAGCAGATTTATGGGATAAAAGACAGGATAAGGAAAATCTTGGTGTAAAAAATATTGTAAGCATAAATTATGATTATGATCAGATAAAAAATTTGGGAATGCTGCCTTGTGACTATCATAGATATTATTACTTACAGGATGAAATGCTGGCTGAAGGGTTGAAATCATATAAGGAGAATGGAACAAGAGGGGAAATTGTTAAAAGAGTTGAAGCAGAACTTTTTGAACTTTATAAGGATGTAAATTTGAAGGAAAAACCTAAACAGCTTGAACAAAGAGGTGGCGCTTATTACTCTGATGCAGCCTGTGAATTGATTAGTGCGATTTATAACGATAAAGGCATAATAATGGCTGTGAATACTAGAAACAAAGGAGCTATTGCAGATTTACCATATAATTCGGCAGTTGAAATTTCCTCATACATTACAGCAAGCGGGCCTAAACCTATAACATTTGGTAAATTTCCAAATGCTGGGCAGAGAGGATATATTCAGCTAATGAAGGCAATGGAAGAACTTACTGTGGAAGCGGCTGTTACAGGAAATTATTACACCGCATTGCAGGCTTTCACTACAAATCCATTAATTCCTGGAACTACAATTGGAAGAAAGGTTTTGAATGAACTTCTAGATGCACACGAAAAATATTTGCCACAGTTTAAGGATTATTATGAAAACAGAGAAAAATATCAAAAAGGAGGAAAATAAGAAATTATGGACAAGGAACAAATGGAATTAGTCGTCTTTGAAATTGTAAATAGTGCCGGAATGGCAAAAGGAATGGCTTATGAAGCGTTAAGCGAGGCAGAAAAAGGGAATTTTGAAAAGGCTGAAAATTTATTGAAAGAAGCTGATGAGGCTCTGTTATCCGCTCACAATGTCCAGACGGAAATAATTCAGGCGGAAGTAAATGGGAAAGGTATTACACCTTCAGTCTTATTCGTTCACTCGCAGGACCATTTGATGACAGCAATCGAGGCAAAAACATTAATTGAAGGCATGATAAAAATGTATAGAAGAATTGATAAACTTGAAAAGTTACAGATTTAGAAATAAAACTGATACTATTTTTAAGCAGAGGTAACACAAAAGTTATAAAAATTTAAAAAATAAAAAATTAGGAGGATTTTATGAAAGTATTATTTGTATGTTCACTAGGAATGTCTAGTGCTGTGGCAGTAAAGGCTCTTGAAAAAGAAGCAAATGCAAAAGGCGTAGAAATTGAAGTGAAGGCTGTGAGTACGCAGCAATTTGAAGAAGAAGTAAAAAATGGATATGACGTGGCAATGGTTGCTCCTCAAATAAGACACAGATTTGACACATTAAACGCTCAGGCAAAAGATGCAGGTGTGCCGTGTGCAATGATTACGCCGCAAGGGTATAGCCCACTCGGAGGTCCAAAACTATTAAAACAGATTCAGGAATTAACACAAAATAAATAAATTTTAATATCTTAACAATTCACAAAAACAATATCGTAACAGGAAAGGAAGCAGAATTATGGCAGTTTTAGAACAACTTTCAATAAAAATGGCAAAAATATCAGAACAAAGACATTTAAGGGCAATACGGGACGGTATAGTTTCCACATTGCCTCTAATCATTGTCGGATCAATATTTTTAATTTTGGCGTTCCCACCTTTTCCAAAAGAATGGGCAATCTCAGTTTTAGCAAAAAAACATGCAGTACAAATGCTACTGCCCTACCGTATGACAATGTTCATAATGGGACTTTACGCAGTTATGGGAATCGGTTACAGTCTTGCAAAATCGTATAAATTAGATGGAATTACAGGGGCAATACTGTCAGTCTGTGCATTTTTGCTTACAATTATGCCTAAAATGATTAATCCGATTGAAGCGATAAATCAAACTATCGGCGGAAAAGCAGTACAAATTATTGTTGAAGAGGGTACAAAAGGCTCTCAAATTATTCAGGAAGATATTGGGTATGCCCTGCAAATGTCAAGATTAGGCTCTGCAGGTTTGTTTGTAGGAATTATAGCAGCAATATTTGCAGTTGAAGTATATAGAATGACTACAACAACTGGATTTAGAATAAAAATGCCTGAAGCTGTGCCAGAATCAGTTGCACGTTCATTTGAAGCGCTTACTCCAGCAGCAATAATCATTTTCACATTGACAATCTTAACTTACTGGCTAAATATCGATTTACACGACATAATTGGCTCAATTATAAAACCCGTTCTGAAATTTAGTGATTCATGGTTTTCTGTAATACTTATCGTATTTATGATTACGTTTTTCTGGAGCTTTGGAATTCACGGCGATTCAATCGTTGGCTCAGTTGTACGTCCATTATGGCTTATGCTTCTTGAACAAAATGCCACAGCTCTAGCAAACGGACAAAATATTCCTCATATTGCGGCAGAACCTTTATACCAATGGTTTATCTGGATTGGCGGTTCAGGAACGACAATAGGATTTGCACTATTGCTACTGCTTAAATCAAAATCAACTTACGGTAAGACTCTAGGAAAAGCAGCAATCCTTCCTTCAATATTCAACATAAACGAACCAATTATTTTTGGAGCTCCAATCGTATTGAATCCTACATTGTTGCCACCTTTTATAATTGTTCCAATCGTTAATGCCTCAATCGCTTATTTTGCAATGGTAGCAGGACTGGTAAACCGTGTAACTTCAACACCGCCTTGGACTCTTCCTGGGCCAATAGGAGCATTTTTAGCAACAAATGGAGATTACAGAGCTGTGATTTTAAACATACTTCTAATTATAATTTCCATTGCAATTTACTATCCTTTCTTTACAGCCTACGAGAAAAAATTGTTGGCAGAAGAACACGCTGAAACACAAGAATAAAAAAGAAGGGAAATAGTACAAAATGAGAAGATTAGGAATTTCAATTTATCCTGAAAAGACAACTGAAGAAGAATTGCTAAATTATATTGACAAATCTTTTGAAGCTGGCTTTAGCCGAATATTCAGTTGTCTGCTCTCTTCTACGGAGAATAAGGAAATAATTTTAAAAAAATTTAAAAAAGTAAATTATTATGCCAAGGAAAAAGGCTTTGAGATTATCCTGGATGTAAATCCAAAAGTTTTTGATGATTTGGAAATCAGTTATGATGATTTAACTTTCTTTAAGGAAATAGGAGCTGATGGAATCAGGCTTGATATTGGATTTACTGGATTGCAGGAAAGCATTATGACATTTAATAAGGAAAATTTAAAAATTGAGGTAAATATGAGCAACGATACTCATTATATCGATACAATTATGGATTACTGCCCAAATAAAAATAATCTAATAGGATGCCATAACTTTTATCCTCATATCCACACAGGATTAGGCTTGGAATTTTTCAAAAAATGTACAGAAAATTTTGCAAAATATGGATTACGAACAGCGGCATTTATAACTTCACAAGCTAAAAACAGTTTTGGTCCTAAGCCAGTAACGCAAGGATTACCAACTTTGGAAATGCATCGTAATTTACCATTGATAGTTCAGTTCAAACATTTTGTCGCACTAGAAACAATTGACGATATAATTATTTCAAACTGCTATCCAACTGATGAAGAATTAGAAAAATTTAAAAAAGTGCGTAAAGATATGGTAAGTTTTTCAATCGAGCTGGAAAAAGATGTTCCTGAAATAGAGCAAAAAATAATTTTTGATGAACTTCACTTTAACAGAGGTGATATTTCCGAAAATCTAATCCGTTCCACAAATAGCCGTGTTAAGTACAAAGGACATAACTTCAAAATTTTTAACGCTCCTGAAACAATAAGAAAAGGAGATGTAATTATTGAAAGCAGCGAATTTGGACATTACACAGGTGAACTTTTGATTGCAAAAACAGAAATGAAAAATACTGGAAAGTCAAATGTTGTTGGAAAAATAGCTGATGAAGAAATATTTTTAATTGATTACATCAAGTCTTGGCAAAAATTTTCTTTTGTAAAAAAATAAAAATGCCTCTATCTAACAGCTTTATCTTTAACTATTCAATTAAAAGATTTTGAAACTTCAACTTACAAAGGAGATGAGCATTATGGATGCCAAAAAAACAGCAAAGGAAATTTATGAAATTTTAGGAGGCAAGGAAAACATTGCTTCAAACGCAGTCTGCATGACAAGACTTAGAGTTAAAGTTAAAAATGAAGTAGATTTAGAAAAGTTAAAAAAAGTTGATGGCGTACTGAACGTAGTAAATGCTGAAACTTTACAAATAATACTAGGGCCTGGAAAAGTAAATGCAGTAGGAGATGAATTTTCAAAGCTTAGCGGTATTGCTCTAGGATTTTCAGACAGCAACGTAAAGGATGTAGCAAGTGAAAATAAGAAAGCAAATAAACAAAAATATAATGGTCCTGTCCAACGATTTCTTCAAAAAATTGCAAACATATTTGTTCCTTTACTGCCTGGAATAATTTCAGCGGGATTAATAATGGGACTTACAAATGTAATAAATGTTGCAGCAAAAAATGCTTATAATACAGTATGGTGGTTTGCCGCGATAAGAAGTATCGGATTTGTTATGTTTGGATATCTTGCAATTTATGTAGGAATGAATGCGGCAAAAGAATTTGGGGGAACTGCAGTGCTTGGTGGAATTATGGGGTCAATATTTATCACAAATCCAGCCTTGCCTTTACTTCTTAAAGCAGAAGACAAGAGCGCAGTTATACTTCCTTTTACAGGTAAGCCTTTTGCACCTGGAATGGGAGGACTGCTTGCATCATTATTTATGGGCATAATAATTGCTTATCTGGAAAAAAAAGTAAGAAAGATAGTTCCTGAAATGCTTGATACCTTCTTTACCCCACTTTTAACTTTAATCATAGGCATATTTATAGCCTTAATAATAATTCAGCCTTTAGGAACAGTTGTAACAGGCTTTATATTCGCTATTCTTGATTTCGCATACAAGAAATTAGGAATATTAGGAGGATATATACTGGCAGCTGGATTTCTTCCTTTAGTTTCAGTTGGATTGCATCAGGCCTTAACTCCTATACACACTTTACTTAATGATCCAGCAGGACCTACAAAAGGAGTCAATTATTTGCTTCCTATACTTATGATGGCAGGCGGAGGACAGGTTGGCGCAGGAATTGCAATTTATATAAAAACTAAGAATCAAAGGCTTAAAAATATGGTAAGAGATTCTATTCCAGTTGGAATACTTGGAATTGGCGAGCCATTAATGTACGCTGTAACTTTGCCATTAGGAAAACCGTTTATTACAGCCTGTCTAGGATCTGGGATTGGTGGAGTTCTTGCAGTTCTATTCCATTTAGGAACAATTTCTCAAGGTGTCTCAGGCTTATTCGGACTTCTTATTGCTGTTCCGGGAACTTGGATTTACTTTATAATCGCAATGCTAGGAGCGTATGCAGGAGGATTTATCCTAACTTATTTCTTTGGAATTGACAACGAAAAGATAGAAGAAATGTATGGAAAATGAGAAAAAAATTATAAATAAAAATTGTGTAAATTCAAATATTCATGAGTTTACACAATTTATTTTTTTATATGCTTTTATGTTATTTCCCAGCTGTTTTTTTCACAGCCTTGCTTTTCTTTGCTTCTTTATTTTTCTTATCCACAAAAACAATCTTTTTAACATCATCATAAGTTTTAGCAAAGTAGAATTTCATCTGGTCTGCAATTTCCTTTGGCAATTCCTCCGTATCAACTTTATTGTCATAAGGAAGTACAACATCTCTTATACCAACCCTGTGAGCCCCAATTACTTTTTCCTTGATTCCGCCAACTGCCAGAACCTCTCCAGTAATCGTAATCTCTCCAGTCATTGCCACATCCTGCCTAACTTCCTTATCAGTCAATACTGAAATTATCGCTGTTGTAATTGTAATTCCTGCTGATGGCCCGTCTTTCGGCACTGCTCCTTCTGGAAAATGTAAATGAACATCTGTTGTTTCGTTGAATTTTTCCTTGATTCCAAGTTCATTTTTTATATGCCGTACGTAAGAATAAGCCACTCTGGCTGATTCCTGCATTACATCTCCTAGTTTTCCTGTAAGCTGCAGTACACCTTTTCCTTCCATTTTTACTGCCTGCACTTCTAGAGTTGTACCTCCGACTGCTGTCCATGCAAGTCCATTGACAACACCAATTTTACCTTCTTTTTCCTTGACTTTATCTGCTCTGAATTTTGCATTTCCTAAATATTTCTTGATTTTTGTTTCAGAAACAGAGATTTTTTTACTCTTAGATTTTGATACAAGTATTTCTTTTGCTATTTTTCTGAATAATTTACCAATTTCTCTTCGTAAATTTCTCACTCCAGCTTCTCTTGTGTATTCATTTATAATTTTCATAACTGCTTTATCAGAAAATGAAATTTTGAATTCCTTTAATCCGTTTTCTTCTTGTGTTTGAGGTATTAAATATCTTTTTGCAATATTTAATTTTTCAAATTCTGTGTACGATTCAATTGAAATAATTTCCATTCTGTCACGAAGCGGTCCTGGAATTCCGCCCAAATCATTTGCTGTACAAATGAAGAATACGTTTGACAAGTCAAAAGTATGATCGATATAGTGATCTTCAAACGAGTTGTTTTGTGCAGGATCTAAAACTTCCAGCATTGCTGAAGCGGGATCTCCTCTAAAGTCAGAAGCCATTTTATCAATTTCATCAAACAGCATTACTGGATTATTTACGCCAACCTGTTTTAAAGAATTTATAATTCTTCCTGGCATTGCTCCCACATAAGTTCTTCTATGTCCACGAATTTCAGCTTCATCTCTTACTCCACCAAGTGAGATTCTTGTGAATTTTCTGTTCATTGAACGTGCCACCGAATGTGCAAGTGATGTTTTCCCTACACCTGGAGGTCCCACAAGACAGATAATTGAACCTTTCAATGTATTGTTTAATTTTTTTATTGCCAAAAATTCCAATATTCTTTCCTTAACTTCTTCCAGTCCGTAATGATCCTCATTTAGAATTTTTTCAGCTTTTTCAATGTCAATCTCATCATTTGAAGAAACTTCCCACGGCAATTCAAGTACAGTCTCAAGATATGTTCTTATTACTGAAGATTCTGCAGAAAAGTCTGGCATTTTCTTCATTCTTGAAAGCTCTTTTACTAGCTTATCCTTTAGTTCCTGAGGAATTTTCGCATCTCTAACTCTTTGGTCAAGTTCCTCCAGTTCCTCGTCAGAATCAGTTCCTTCACCCATTTCTTCACGCATTACCTTAATTTTTTCACGTAAATAATAGTTTTTCTGAACTTCTGCCATCTGTTCCTTTACACGATTTTCAATTTCACGCTCAAGCATAAAAATCTCAATTTCTCTCTCAAGAATACCCAAAATTTTATACGCTCTTGCTTCTACATCAAGTGTTTCAAGCAACTCCTGTTTCGTTTCCACCGCAACCATCAAGTTCGTACAAATCAAATCAAAAACTTTGTCAATATTACTAATTTCTTTTATATTGTAAATAATATCTGGCAACACTTTATTAGTTTTTTGTGCATAATTTGAAAATTCATCGATAACTTTACGTTTTAGTGCTTCAGCTTTACTTTCGTCAATTGGTTTTGAAAAAATTTCTTCATATTCAGCATAAACAACACCTTTATCATCTTTTGGAAATTGATTGATTAAAACCCTATGTTTTGCCTCAACTAGAACTTTTACATTTCCGTTTGGCATTTTTACAGTCTGTATTACATGAACCAATACTCCTGTTTCATACACATCTTCTGGAAATTTTGGCTCTTCTACATTTGCATCTTTTTGTGCTGAAAGAATCAGTTTACTGTCATATCTTGCTATTGCTTCTTCAAGACTTTTCAGGCTTGACTGCCTACCGATAAAAATCGGAGTTACAACACCTGGAAAGACAACTAATTCTCTTGTAGCTATAAATGGTTTATTTTGCATAATTTCCCCTTTCATACTTTGTTTTAATTATTAAATATTATTCAACAATTACCTTCTCTTTATCCGTAACTGCTTCTTTAGTAATTATTACTTTCTTAACATTGTTTTTTGATGGAATTTCGTACATCAGATCAGTCATAACGCTCTCAATAATTGAACGAAGCCCTCTCGCTCCAATTTTTCTTTTAAGCGCTAGCTGTGCAATTTCTGTAATCGCATCCTTCTCAAATTCCAAATCAACATTTTCCATCTCAAAATATTTTTTATATTGCTTAACAAGTGAGTTTTTAGGCTCTGTTAGTATCTTAATCATAGCCTCTTCATCAAGTCCATGAAGTGCTGTGATTACTGGTAACCGCCCAATTAATTCAGGAATCAGCCCAAATTTTATTAAATCTTCAGGCAGTACATTTTCAAACAAAGTCAAATCATCCAGTTTTGTATTATTTGTTTCCAGTCCGAATCCAACTCTTTTTTCATTAACTCTATCCTTAACCTTCGCTTCCAGTCCTTCAAATGCCCCACCAACGATAAATAGAATATCCTTTGTATTAATCTCTATCATTTCTTGATTTGGATGCTTTCTTCCACCTTGTGGCGGCACACTTGCAACAGTCCCTTCAATGATTTTGAGTAATGCCTGCTGTACTCCTTCTCCAGAAACATCCCTTGTAATTGACATATTTTCCGATTTTCTAGCAATTTTGTCAATTTCATCAATATAAATTATTCCATGCTCTGCCGCTTCAATATCATAATCAGCCGCTTTTATCAGCTTTAAAAGTACATTCTCAACATCATCCCCGACATATCCAGCTTCTGTCAATGTTGTTGCATCTGCAATTGCCAAAGGCACATTCAATGTTTTCGCCAGTGTCTGTGCAAGCAAGGTTTTTCCGCTTCCAGTAGGCCCTACTAGCAGTACATTTGATTTTTGAAGCTCTACATCATTATCTACATTTTTCTGTTTGTGCATTATTCTCTTAAAATGGTTATAAACCGCCACAGATAACACCTTTTTAGGCTGTTCCTGTCCGATAATATATTCATCAAGTTTTGCCTTTATCTCTTTTGGCTTTAATAGAGTGATTTCCCTGTTATGTTCATTTTCGTCATATTCCCTAAAACTATCCAGTAATTCCGCACTGTCTTCTATACATTCATTACAGATAAACACATCATCCTCTTCAGGACTCTGTATTAACCGTTCCACTTCATGCTCTTCCCTGCCACAGAATGAACAGTAATTTTTTTTCTTATTTGCCAATATTTTTCACCTCGTTTTTTCTTTAAAATTTATACTTTTACCTATATTTAATAAAAAAATCTATTATTTCGTTATAATAAGCAAAATTTCGTTAAAAGAAAAAGAACTGTTTGAGCTTTTGTAAAAATTTTTAAATCATATACATTTATTTATAGCAAAATAACCTATATTCAAAAGCAAGTTTTCTTTTTCTTTTATAAGAAAGTTTTGCGTAAAGCGGGGATAGTTCGTAGAACTTTCGCCTTAATCTCAAGAAAGCAATAAATTATTTATATCATAATAATCTTTATTGCGAAATATGGGTATGGCGTCTGATACCCTTGCTTAAAATGAACTAGAAATAAATAATACATAAAAATTATTATTAATTAAGTAAATTAAAAAACTTATAATTAAAATCATTTTTAGTAAATTATTCAATCATAGTTCCTTTTGCAAATAATTACAATATCTTGTCAATTAATCCGTAATTTACAGCTTCTTCTGGAGACATAAAGTTGTCTCTTTCAGTATCTGCATAGATTTCTTCTACTGATTTTCCAGTTGCTTCTGATAAAATTTTACTTGTAATTTCCTTCATTCTTTCAATTTCTTTTGCCTGAATCTGAATGTCTGTTGCTTGACCTCTTGCTCCGCCTAGTGGCTGATGAATCATGATTCTTGAATTTGGCAACGAGTATCTTTTACCTTTTGCTCCAGCCGCCAATAACACTGCTCCCATGCTTGCCGCCTGTCCTACACATACTGTAGAAACATCGCTTTTAATGTGACGCATTGTGTCATAAATCGCAAGTCCAGCGGTAATTACTCCTCCCGGACTGTTTATATACATAACTATATCTTTTTCATTATCCTGTGCATCTAAAAATAATAATTGAGCGACTATCGCATTTGCCATTCCATCCTCAACTTCTCCACTTACAAAAATTATTCTATCCTTCAAAAGTCTTGAATAAATATCATAGCTTCTTTCCCCACGCCCATCATTTTCAATAACTACTGGACTATATGCTGACATATTATTTCCTCCTATTTCTGTCAATTTTCTTTCATTTTTTATTTTTCTCATTATTACAAAACTACAGTAAAATTGTTTTAAAATTTTGCAGTTTAAATATAGAGAAAAAGAATTCCGCAATAAACTATTTTATCACAAAATTCTTCTAAAATCAAAATATTCTTTTTATTTAACAATTTTCTCAAAATTATTATTTAACTTTTGCTTCTTTTACTAATAAATCAATTGTTTTTTGATTTACTAATCTGTAGTTTGTTTCATCAATGAATCTTTCGTAGTTTCCATTTTTTCTTACATCGGCAATTAATGCGTCTTTTTCAAGTCCGTACATTGCAGCCAATGTTTCAATTTCTTTTGACACTTCTTCATCAGTTGCTTTGATTGATTCTGCTTTTGCGATTTCAGACAATACTAATTCTGTTTTTACTGATTTTTCAGCATTTTCTTTTGAGCTTTCTCTCATTGCTTCCATTGTTTGTCCAGTCATTTGGAAGTATTGGTTAAGATTAATTCCTTGCATTTGCAATTGTTGTGCAAATCTGTTGATTTGATAGTCAATTTCTCTTTGAACCAATGCTTCTGGAACTTCAACTTCTGTTCCGTTTACTACAGCATCTATAACTTTGTTCTTAAATTCATTTTCAGCTCTTGCTTCTTCTCTTTTTGTAATATTTTCTCTAGTTTTAGCTGTCATATCTTCAACAGAATCAAATCCTAATTCTTTTGCTAAATCATCGTTTAATTCAGCTTCTTCTTTTCTCTTGATTGAATTTACTTTTACCTTGAATAAAGCTGGTTTTCCTTTTAGGCTTTCAGCATGATATTCTTCAGGGAATGTAACATTTACGTCAAATTCATCGCCTTTTTTATGCCCTGCGATTTGATCTTCAAAAGTGTCGATAAAGCTGTGAGAACCTAATGTCAAGTCATATCCTTCAGCTTTTCCTCCATCAAATGCCTTGCCATCTATAAATCCTTCAAAGTTGATATTTACAACGTCATCATTTTTAGCTTCTTCATTTTCTGCAACTTCTTTTAATTTTGCAGCATTTTCTCTTAATCTTTCGATTTCTTCGTTTACTTTTTCATCAGTAATTTCCACTTTTTCCTTTTCTACTTCCACACCTTTATATTGCCCCAATTCAAATGAAGGCAATACAGGTATTGTAAATACCACTTCAACTTTGTCATCATTAAGCTCATATTTTTCAAGTTTAATATCAGCAATTGGTTTTAATTCATTTTCTGCAACTGCTTTTCTATATTCGTCAGAAATAATATGATTTAAGATTTCACCTTCAATTTCTTTCTTGAATTTTTCTTCAATCACTTTTGCAGGTACGTGTCCTGGACGGAATCCGTCAACTTTTGCATCTTTAAAATGTACTAAAACATGTTCCTTTAAATGTTTTAACTCTTCTCCTTCTCTAACTGCTGATACTTCATAAGTAGATTCATTTAATTTTTTTACTGCCATTTTTTTAATTCCTCCTAAAATTTTTTGTTATATATAATTTTTTTATTAATTTATTTTTATTTAAAATCCTTTATTTTCAATTCGATAAATAAATCCGAATGCCCAGACTTAAATATCGGAGTATAAACTATTTTAAATTTTTTCTTATAAAAATTATTTGCCTTCAATTTATGTCCTAAATTATATCCAATTACTGAAATAATACGATTATTTTTTCTAATAAATCCCTTAAAGTGCCGATTATTTATCCCAAATTTCGTTAGATTAAGAAAACTTACATCTGAATCCATAAAATTTGGCTCCTGATTATCCAGCCCAAAAGGAGACAGCCTGTTTATTTCGTGCAGTTTTCTTTTGTTTAAATATTCAATATTCAACCATGCGTCAACATACAAAGTTTTTTGCACATTTTCCCTGTTTTTTCTTGCAAGTCTTTGCCGCAGATGTTTTTCAATTTCACCTAAATATTTTTCTGAAACAAGAAATCCTGCCGCCAAGTCATGCCCTCCAAATCGCTCCAGTTTGTCTGACACACTTTTTAAAATATCAAAAATATTTATTCCTTCGATACTTCTGCACGATGCCTTTCCATATCCATTTTTTATTGAAATCAGAATTACTGGTATGTTGTATTTGATGGAAATTCTTGAACAGACTACGCCAATTACGCCAGAATGCCATTTTCTGCTTTTCATAAAAATATATTTTGGACGTTCCAGACGCTGTATTTTTTCTTCCAGTTCATTATAAATCTCATTTTCCAGATAACGCCTGATTTTATTCGCACGTTTCATTTCTTCAATTATTGAGAAAAGTTTAAAGTCATCTTCCTGAATAAAGAAATTTACAACACTTTTTGAATTATCAATTCTTCCAAGTGCATTGAAAATCGGCGCAATGAAAAATCCAATATCGCTAGTTGTTATATTTCTAGGATTTATCTTCAAATAATTAATAATATACTTCAAACCTTTTATTTTGGTTTTTTTTAAATTATTTAGTCCTTTTTTTATGATAAACCTGTTTTCATCGGTCATTGGCACAACATCTGCAACTGTTCCAATCATTATAACATCCATATAATCGTACAATATTTTTTTATTTGCACCATATCTTTCATAAATAGCATCCGCAAGTTTAAAGGCAACTCCAGAGCCTGACAAGGACTTATTTGGATAAGTACTGCTGGTCTTTGGATTTATTGTAAGAATATCCAATTCTTTTTCCTGCTCCCTATCCTCCAGAATTCCAATCTGTCTATGATGATCTGTTATAATTATGTCAATTCCGCTGCTTTTTAACATCAGTATTTCTTCACGGTTATTTATTGAAATATCAACTGTTATAAACAACTTTGCGTCCCGTTTTTTCAAAAAATTCAAAAGATTTTTATTTATACCTATTCCCTCATGAACCCGATTTGGAATATAATAATCAACATTAAGCCCCAATTTTCGTAGCATGATTACGAGATACGCCACTCCAGAGATTCCGTCAACGTCATAATCTCCATAAATTACAATTTTTTCTTTATTTTTCCCAGCCTTTTTTATTCTTTCTACAACTTTTTCCATATTTTCAAATAAAAATGGATTATGAATATCTTTTTTATCTGAATTTAAAAATTTAGAAACTTTTTCCTTTGTGTCAATTCCTCGATTCAAAAGCAGTCTTGAAATTAATCTGCTTTCACCAAATTCAGAACTTTTTGATGTCAAATAATCTTCATTATAGCTTTTTAATTCCCATTTCATTACAAGATTAATCGCTTCCTTTTTTGTATAGTTGCAGGACTGCCTCATGCTTTTTTAAAGCAGCCCGGTATTTCTGTTACTCGATATTGTCATTTTCCTTTTTTATTTCATTCAGTATCGAAGCAATTTTTACTCCATATTCAACGCTGTCATCCAGATGAATTCTCACTTCTGGAACAAATCTTATCGACAGCTGTGAACCAATTTTTTTCCTAAAAAAACCTTTTAATTTATTCAAATCTTCAGCGATTTTTTCTTTATTTATATTGTCTTTCAAATCCAGTATTGAAAAAGTTAAATCAAGATACCGTCCGTCTTTTGTCAGTTCAACCTTGTGAATTGATACAAGATTTTTTATTTTGTCATTTTTTATCTCTGTTAAAAGTGTCATTCCGATAATTCTTGATATTTCCTTTTCCAACCCTCTTTTTCTTCTGTCATTCATACAATTATCACCTATCTATCTGTTATCTTGGGATTTCTTCCATAATATACGATTCGATAATATCTCCAGCCTTAATATCATTAAAGTCTTGAATACCAATTCCACATTCTTGTCCCATTACAACTTCCTTAACATCGTCTTTAAATCGTTTCAATGAACCTAATTCTCCGTTAAAAATAATAATTCCATCACGAATTACACGGATTTTCGAGTCTTTTGTAACTTTTCCATCAACAACGATAGCTCCAGCGATATTTCCAACATTTGATACTTTAAACACTTGCTTAACTTCAATTCTTCCGTAGTAAACTTCCTTATATTCTGGATCAAGCATTCCTTTCATTGCTTTTTCAATTTCCTCAGTTGCGTGATAAATTACGTTGTAGTTTCTAATTTCTACTCCAATTTTTTCTGCAATGATTCTGGCTGGTGTAGTTGGACGCACGTTAAATGCGATTATAATTGCATTTGATACTTCTGCAAGTTTTACATCCCCCTCACTTACTGCTCCTGCACTTCCTTGAATTATATTAATTACAACTTTTTCAGTATTAAGTTTTTCAAGCGATTCTCTTAATGCTTCAACAGATCCTTTTGAATCGGCTCTTATAATACATTTCAATTCTTTTAATTCTTGTTCTTCTAATTCTTGAGACAAACTTTCCAGTGAAATATGTTTTTTCTTATTCTGCTCGTTTACTTTTTTCTCTCTAATAAAGTCCTCTACAATTTTTTTAGCCTGCTTATCGCTTTCTACACCATATAAAACATCACCTGCATTTGGCACAACATTAAATCCTGTAATTTCTACTGGCTGTGAAACAATGGCTTTATTTATTTTTTTACCTCTGTCGTCAAGCATTGAACGGACTCTACCATGAGCTTCCCCTGCTACGAACACATCTCCAATTTTAAGCGTTCCTTCCTGTACAAGCACATCGGCAACTGCTCCCATTTTTGGATCCAGTCTTGATTCCACTACAACGGCTTTAGGTCGTTTATTTGGATTGGCCTTTAATTCTTCAAGTTCCGCTGTAATTAATATTGTTTCAAGAAGTTCTTCCAAATTAATTTTCTGTTTTGCAGAAATTTCAACAAATTCAGTAGTTCCTCCCCATTCAGGTGACATCAGTCCATATTCAGTCAATTCAGTTCTAACCTTCATAGGATCTGCACCTGGCTTATCAATTTTATTAATTGCAACGATTATTGGAACTCCCGCTTCCTTAGCATGAGAAATTGCCTCTACAGTCTGAGGTTTTACCCCATCATCAGCCGCTACAATTAGAATCGAAATATCTGTAATATTCGCTCCTCTTGCCCTCATTTCAGTAAACGCCTCATGCCCTGGAGTATCAATAAATGTAATTCTTTGCCCTTTCCAGTTTACTTGATAAGCTCCTATTTTTTGCGTTATTCCTCCAGCTTCATCACTCATTACATTTGTATGTCTAAGCGCATCCAAAAGTGATGTCTTACCATGGTCAACGTGTCCCATTATCGTAATAACTGGAGCTCTTGTTACAAGTTCAGCTTCCTCGTCTTCCTGCTCAAGATGATATTTCTCACCGTAACTGATTTCCTCTACTACTTCTTTTTCTACAATTACTTCATATTCAAGCGCCACTTCTTCAGCTTCCTCAAATGATAAAATAGCATTCGCAGTAAGAAGTTTTCCTTCCATAAAGAATTTTTTGATTATATCAGAAACATTTATTCCTAGTTTTTCAGCTAAGTCTTTAATAACAATTTCTTCTCCAATTGTTATCATTCCTATGCTCTCTCCTTCAATTCTGACAATTTCATCCTTGACAGTTTTTTCCTGTTTCTTATTTTTCTTTTTCTTTTTGTCATCTTTTCTAAAGTCAGAACGAAGTTCTTTTTCTTGATGTTCTCTGTCTCTTCTATTTTTTTCATATTTTTTCTTATCGAATTTCCCTTTTCCTTTTCCACCGGCTTTACCTTTTTCAGCCACTGTCGATGCTGGAATTTCAGAAGCTGGTTCCTTTTTAGCGTTAGAAAAATTTCGGCTGTCTCTTCTAAAGTCATCTCTGTCCTTATTAAATCCGCCTCTATCAGAAAATCCTCTATTATCTTGTCTGTCTCTGAAGTTTCTTCCTGTACTTTGATTATCTCTATCCCTATTTTGGAAGCCCCTGTTGTCACGACTGTCTCTTGCTTGGCTATTTCCGTCTTTATTAAAGCTTCGATTGTCTCTTCTGAAGTTATCTCTTCCTTCTTTTCTAAATCCGTCTTTATTTCTGTCTTCTCTATTCCGATTATCTCTGTTTTGGAAAGTTCTTCCGCTGTTTTCCCTATTTTCTCTGTTATCTCTATTTTGAAAACCTCTGTTGTCACGGTTATCTCTTGTTTGATTATTTCCGTCTTTATTAAAGTTACGATTGTCTCTTCTGAAGTTATCTCTTCCTTCTTTTCTAAATCCGTCTTTGTTTCTGTCTTCTCTATTTCGGTTGTCTCTGTTTTGGAAAGTTCTTCCGCTGTTTTCCCTATTTTCTCTACTATCTCTGTTTTCTCTACTTTGAAAATTTTGCTTTTCTTTATTTAATTCATTCGCTTTATTATTTTGGCTACTCAAATTAACTTTCATCTCCATTTTCCTATTATTTTCTTTTTTATCAAACTTATTTGATTTTTCAAATTTTTGATTTTTATTATTATCTAAATTTTTTGTAGTATTCAGATTATTTTTATTATTGCTGTCATCTGATTTTTTTTCTACATTTAGTTTAATATCTTTTTCCAATGGCTGTTTTGGTTTTTCGTAATTTTTATTAATGTTTTTAGATTCATTAATCTTATTGTGTTCAGCATTGCTGTTTTTTTGACTCTCTGAATGGCTACTTACTGTTTTTGCAATATTTTCTTTTGTACTACTCTCTGTTTTATTTTCACTTTTATTCAGATTTTCAGTTTTACTGTTATTTTGATTATTTTGGACACCTTTTTGAAGTTTTTTCCTTATAAGGCTTACTTCTTCATCACTTAGTACATTCATATGATGTTTTTTACCTTTTACACCAATTTTATCAATATCCTCAATAAACTTAGCAGTTCCGTTATAACCTAATTCTTTTGCTAATTCATGCACTTTTACTTTCATCCATTCATCACCTCCACTTTGCTTAATATTCCTTTGATTACTTTTTTGTCAAAAATACCGACAACATTCACATCTCTTGAAAAAAGCTCTATTAATTCGATTTTCTTTTCAACAAATACAATTTTAAAATTAAATTTTTCAGTTAATTTTTTAAACTCCTCAATGTATTTTGTCCTTGTATCTTTTGGAATAATAACAAGCTTTACTTTTTCACGCTTTATTCCGTTAATTGTTTCCTCAACTCCAAAGACAAAATATTCAGAATTTTTCATCGGCTTTAAAATATCAATTATATTTTTCTTTTGTTTTTTTACTTCCTCAAGCATTTGTACAAGCTGTTCTATTTCAACATTATATTTCTTGTGTTTTGACAGCCTTTCAATACATTCATTCGTTTTACAGACATAAAATCCTCTTGCCTGCACCTTCATTTCCTTATCGTAAACATATTTTCCGTATTGCTCAGTTATCCTGAAAAAGTCTGTTTTTTTACCTTTTTTCCTGCAGCAAATACACATTCTTTCAGGTTCGTTATTTTCTTTCTTTTCTTTTATTAATGTATCCAAACTCTCTAATCATCTCCTTGTTTGATACTTTTTCAATACTTATCTTTTATAATTTTTTTACAAATTTCAGTCTTCCTCGTGAAGTCCAGCAAATGCACTTTCCTCAACTTCATCTTCAAATGAATCATTAAAAGCCGTATCTTCTTCGTACTCTTCAAATTCATCAATTTCAGCAGGCTCTGTATGAATGTCAATTTTCACTCCGCACAGTCTTGCTGCAAGCCTTGAATTTTGACCTTTTTTACCGATTGCAAGCGATAACTGATTTTCTGCTACAAGCACTCTTGCAACTTTCATATTTTCTTCGCCTTCCTCAATGATTTCCACTGACAGAACTTCTGCAGGATTCAAGGCATTTTTTACAAATTCCGTTATATCCTCATTCCAAAGAACAATATCGATTTTTTCTCCGCAAAGTTCATCAATGATATTTTGGATTCTCATTCCGTTACGTCCAATACATGCACCTTTAACGTCCAGATTTTCATCATTTGAGTAAACAGCGACTTTAGAACGGCTTCCTGCTTCTCTTGCAATGTTTCTGATTTCAATAATTTCCTCATAAATTTCAGGAACTTCTAATTCAAGCAGTCCTCGAAGTAATTCTTCAGATTTTCTTGAAACAAAAGTTTTTGTAAATTTCGTAGACTCTTCTACAGCGCCGATATAAATTTTAATTCTATCTCCTTGTCTGAATATGTCTACTGGTGATAATTCCTTCGCCGGCACAATTGCTTCAAGTCCATTTATATCCACATACAGATTTCCTTTTTCATCAGTTTTTCTAACATTTGCAGAAACAATTGAATTTTCAATTTCCTTAAATTTATTAAAGATATTTCTTTTTTCACATTCTCTAACTTTTTGCACAACAATCTGCTTTGCATTCTGAATTGCATTTCTCTTAAAACTTTCCGCATTAATTTCCAAATCCAGAATATCTCCCAGCTTAGCACGCTTTTTAACAGAAATTGCATCTTCCAGACTAATTTCCTCTTCAGGATTTTCTACGTTTTCTACAATCAGCCTTTGTGAATAAACCTTTACATCTCCGCTGTTTCTATTAATCGTTACCTTCACATTGTCCTTTTCACCATAATTTTTTTTATACGCCGCAAGCAATGCAGTTTCTATTGTTTCCAGTAATTCTTCCTTTAAAATTCCCTTTTCTTTTTCAAGTTCATCAAGTGCTTCCAAAAATATTTTTTGATCTCGCCCTTTCATCATTCCTCCTCACTATTTAATATGCCATTCGGTAATTCATATATTAAATTTGCTTTCTTTAATTTAGAAAGTGGTATTTCCACTATTTTTTCCGATTTATCATCCAAAAGAAAAACCGTATCATTCTCAAATTTTTCCAATTTTCCTAAAAACCTCTTCGCTCCTTCAATGTTACTCTTAGCCTGAACGTTAATTCTCTCTCCCGAAAATCTCACAAAATCCTTAGGCTTTCTCAATCTACGCTCAACCCCAGGTGTCGAAACCTCCAGAAAAAACTTCTCCTCAATCAAGTCATCCGCAATTCCGTCAATCTCACGGCTAAAATCAATACAATCATCAAGCGTCGTAGTTCCATCCAGTTTCTCTACATACACTCTCAAATAATTATATCCCCCATCCCTCACATATTCCAAATCTGCCAATTCCAGATTCATTTCCTTTAAATGCTGTTCGATTTTCTTCTCAAACTCATTTAAAATCTGTTCCATAAAATTACACCTCATATCTAAAACTAAAGAGTGGGCTAACCCACTCTCTACCTAAAATTATTTTCTGTAACTATAATAACACATTTTCGCTTTTTTTTCAAGCCCCTAATTTTTTTTCAACAGTCCCACTGCATCCCTAACTTCATCCATCTTGGCAGTTGCAATGCTTCTAGCCTTATTTGCGCCTTCCCGCAAAATTTGGTATACATAGTCCATATTATTTTCCAGCTCTTCCCTTTTTTTCTGGAATGGAGAAAAATAATCCATGAATTTGTCAAATAATTCATTTTTAGCGTGTCCGTATCCAAAGTTTCCAGCCCTGAATTTTTCCCTCAGTGCTTCCACTTCCGTTTCTGTTGCGAAAAGAGCATATAATTTTGTGATGTTGTTGTCAGGATCTTTTGGTTCTTCTAAAGGCGTTGAATCGGTTACAATGCTCATTATCTGTTTTTTCAATGCTTTTTTTGAACCAAACATATTTATTACATTTCCATAGGACTTGCTCATTTTATCGCCATCTGTTCCTGGCACAGTCGCTACATTTTCAACGATTTTCTCTTTTGGCAATTTAAATACTTCCTTGCCGTAAGTTTCATTAAATTTAATTGCAATATCACGAGTCATTTCCAAATGCTGCTTCTGATCCTTTCCAACAGGTACAATATCTGGCGAATACATTAAAATGTCAGCAGCCATAAGTATTGGATAAGTAAAAAGCCCCACATTTGGCTTAATCCCTTTTGCAACTTTATCCTTATATGAATGCGCTCTTTCTAATAGCCCCATTGGAGCGATATTTGACAAAATCCAAGATAATTCCGCATGTTCAGGTACATCCGACTGCAAAAACAGCGTTGATTTTTCAGGATTCAGTCCCAAAGCCAAATAATCCAGAATTACACCAATCGTATTAGCCTTCAAGTCCTCTCCTTTTGGTGAAGATGTCAAAGCATGGTAATTGGCTAAAAAATAAAAGCCTTCATATTCATCCTGCAGTTCTACAAACTGCTTAATAGCGCCAAAATAATTTCCAATATGTAAAATTCCGCTGGGCTGTATTCCCGATAAACTTCTCATAAAAACCTCCATAATTTTATATTATTAAACAGATACTTATATTTTTAAAAACATATCTGTATTATATCACTAAAAAAAAAATTTGTAAAATATTGAAAAAGCCCAAAAAACGGAATAAAATAATGTCTATTTTTTTACCTCTAAAGATTCTCTTAACAACTTATCGCATCTTTCTCTTTTTTCCGTCATTATTTTATAACTTTCATCCTTTTCTGCCATTAATTCTTCCAAATTAATTTTTTCCTTTATTTTAAAGACATAATTTAAAATATCAAAATTACATTCTTTTTCCAATACTGCATCGTTGGAAACTGATTTTAAGACCCCGTTAACTTCCTCTTTTTCATCAAGAATTTTTAACAGTTCCTTAAAGTTCTCAACTTTAATTTTTTCATTCCCTTTTTCAAAAAAATCCTGTGTTTGAACAAATAATATATGTTCTTTTTCCTCTTTTTCTTCGTTAAATATTACTACTTGATTCTTTAATACATTATTAAACGGTACAGATATTATGCATTGAATTTTATCTGATTTTACTAATTCCTCTTTTTCTTCTAAAGTTAGCGAATCGATAGCGCTTTTCTCCACTATGCCCTTTTTATTATTTTTTATTGATTCATATATTAGTTCTTTTGATGTTATTTCTTTTGTTAAAATTATCGATATTTTTTCTTTCTTTTTTAAATTAGCTATGGAAAATAAAATATCAGTAATAGCATCTATTTCATTTTTCGGTATTTCGTAATCATAAAACATGTTTTCTTCAAAAAAGTTTATAGCATATAAAATTTCGTTATTTTTTATTCCAAGAATTTCTGATAACAGCTGAACTGTGTTGTCATTAGGTATTACTGCGCTGTTGATTATTTTATCAATATAATTTTTAGCTATCTTTACACATTGTCCTCTGAAAATGTCCAGTTTGAGATCTATTTCCATAGCTCCTGCATCTTCAATAAGCTCTTCCCTGTTCAAACGGCTTTCTATAGCTTTATAGGTATCTTCAAATATCTTTATTTTACTTGATAGATTCTTCATATTTTTCAAATAATTTTCTTTTAAATTGTACGTAAAACCTATATTATTTAAATATTCTAAAAATAAATAATTACTATTTTTCAAAACTTCCAGTTCTTCATAAAGAACTTTACTTATTACAGTCATATATAAAAATAATGATGTTTTAAGTATATCTATTTTTTTTGATTTTTTTTCATTTTCAAGTTCTTCGCTCATAACTTTAAAAAATTTATTCTTCATCTATTATCACCTGATTGTTTTCAATAACTCTTTCTTCAATGTACTTTCTTTTTATGTTTAAATATTTCATTGTACTGTATTCTTCCTCTTCAAAACTTGTTATTATTTTAGCCATTTCGTCCTGAATTTTTCTTTCGGGTATCTTCACATTCAGGTCCACTATGTCTCCCTTGTTCACAGCCCTAACAGTCCCCATCGTCTTGTATTTCTTTTCAAAATACAATAATACCAGTTCTGTTTTTAAAAGCCATTGAAGATATTTGGGATTTATTTTTTCGTTTGGTCTTAAAATAAAATAAAGTGTTGATGGAAGAACTTTTTCATAATCCTTATCCACATACACCACGTCTATTTTACTTCCTTTAGCTTGAAACAGCACATCATCCTTTTTTATAAAATACTTATCGGCTATTTTATTTTTTCCATTTTTATATCTGTCCGGAACTTCTGCATAATCAAAAGTTTCTATTTTTCCGTTATTTACCATTGTCGGATTTAGTAAAAAATATCCCGTTTCAGAATCAGCCGTTTTTACGTTTAATGGCGCTATTATATCTACATTATCTCCTAATTTCATTTCTACCTCTTCTTATCTCATTTTTTTCATATTTATTATAACACAAAAAAACACAGAATACTATGTAATTATTCTTTTATATTCCTATAAAATATGTATTTATTATAAAAACTCCTAAAGCGAATACTGCTAAAGCTACTGCATATCTGATCATATAGTTAGTCTGTTTATTATCAGATGTAGTTTTAAAATTTTCATTTTCATCATTTAAAGTATCTGCAATCGCTGTATCCGAGTTATCTGAAAGATTGTATGCAATATTATTTTCTTCACAAAATCCTATAAAAATATTAGTTGCTTCTTTTTCATTGCCTAGTATTTTTTTGATATTTTGAACAGGTTTAATTCCTACAGTTCCATTTTTGTATATTTTTACATAATTTAATTCTTTCATTACTTTACTGTACTTTAAATATTTATCATATTTTTGTTTTTCTTCATCATTGTTAACCATATCTTCAATTTGACTATATAATTTGTATTTAGCAGAAGAAATATTATTATGAAGATTTTCCAGTTTTTTCCTTTCTTTATTTATAACACTATTGTCTAAAGTTTCAAATTTTAAATTTTGAGAGCTTAAAAAGCTGTAAATATCTTCACTATTCAATGTTTTTAATAATTTTTCTATCACTTCAAAGTCAGCCTTCTTTTTAATAATATCAAGATAATCATTGTATATTGTTTCATCATACAATTCAAAATTAGGATTTTCCATAATTCTTTGCCTTATGACTTTCTCACTTCTTTTCGTTTCCCTTGAAATTTTTTTTATAATATCATCTGTAAAGACTTTAATGCTTCCTTCTCCCATTTTTAAAGCATTGTCTACAGGAGCGAGAGCATCTTCTATTAATTCTTTTCTTATATTATTGCTTCCCAACATTTCCTTTTTTATAGTCTCGTATGAATTAATGTATCTTATAAAATTTTCTTTATTATAAGCACGAACTTTCCTTCTTTCCCACTCAGATTTCTTTTCTTCTATCCTATTCCTTATAATTTCTTCATTTTCTTCAGCTTTAGGATAAAAATCCAATTCTAACACTACAAACCAGTTATCTTTTATTTCTTTTGACACTCTATCTTCTCCTTCACATTTTTATTTATTCAAATCCAGTAAAAACTACGTTAAAATCAAACTGCCACATTACAATTCAAACAGTAATTTTAATTTTTTCACAATATATTATACAATCTATGATTAACAAATAAAAATTTACTCAAATTCCATAATATCAATTTAGATATTATAAAACTTGAGCATTTTATAAAAATAATTTTTATATTAATGTTATGCCTTGAACCTTAAGTTTTATTTTCTCCAGTTCTTCCTTCGACATAATCCCTTTTGCATTCATTTCAACTTTTACTTCCTTATTACTCGTTTTGTCAAGTCCCTTTACTTCAAGGATTCCCTCTTTCGTTAATTTTAAAGTTATTTCTATTGGAGATTTTTTTGGAAGGCTTTTAGGCAATTCCAAGTTTACATCTCCTAGTTTCAAATTTTCCTCCAGTTCAAAATACTCTTCCATACTGTCATTTTCATATATTGCTATATTTACACTTTCCTGATTTTCATAATAAGTTCCAAAAACTTTTGAGACTTCTAAAAAACCGTTATTTAAAGGCTGATTTTTTATAATCATATTATAACCAATCTGTTTACCGTTCACAATAGGATTTATTGCAAAGCTTTTCGTTGTTGCCATAACAACTTCCCTTGCCTTACCTCCTAGACTCATTATTTCTGGCGAAAAGCTTAATTTTTCCTTGTAGTCTTTTGCATTCAGCTCTTTTATATCCCCATCGATATTTACCTGTACGTTTTCTTCAGATTCAAAATCCTCTTCAGTAAGGTTTTTCTGATTATTTACATAAACGTTTACAGCATGAATTGCGGCTCCTTTAGCTACAGCTTCGTCAGGTTCAAGAAACTGAACTTTTTCTTTTCCAAATTTTTTCTCCAGCGTTTCCTTTATTTGAGGCATTCTTGTTGAGCCCCCAACCAGAAGAACTTCATCAGCTTGATATCCCTTACTTTGAGCTATTTCAAGTACAGCGTCCACTTTATTCATTGTTTCTCTAAGGTATAACGCTGTCATTCTCTCGAATTCTTCTCTAGTTATTGATAATTTTTCCTGCCTTCCATCGCCTTCCAGCATTCCGCTTGCCTTACTGCTTGAAGTTAATCTCTTTTTTAGTTTTTCAGCCAGTTCCCTCAATCTCTGATCCAAATATTCATCTGGTTCAACTTCATATCCAGCTTTTTCACTAAACTGATTAATTAAGTAGGCCATTAATGCTTCATCCCAATTTTTACCACCTAAATCATGATCTCCATCAGAACATATAACTTCTATCTTGTCAGCGCTTATCCTCATAACTGTAACATCAAATGTTCCGCCACCAAGGTCATACACTAAAACTGTCTTTTCCTCAAGTTTTCTTGTACAGCCATAATATATAGCCGCAGCTGTCGGTTCGCTTATAATTTCCAAAACATTCAATCCGGCAATTTTACCAGCATTTTTAGTAGCTGTACGTTCTGCCGTTCCAAAATATGCAGGACAAGTTATCACAACATCTTTTACTTCAACTCCAAGCTGCTCCGAAGTATCTCTTGCAAGTTTTTTTAAAATATATGATGAAATTTCTTCCGGCATCTTAGGCTCGCCATTGTAGTCAATCATGCTAGTTTTTTTCCCCATATAGGATTTTACCAGCATTACAGTTGTTTCTGGCTTTATGCTTGACTCATCTTTTGCATCGCTTCCTACGATTACACTGTCATCTTCAAAAGCTACTACAGAAGGTGTTACGTTTTCGCCTTCCAAGTTTTTGATTACTTCTGCTCTCCCTGTTTCATCTACACGAGCTATGCAAGAATATGTTGTTCCTAAATCAATTCCAAATACATATTTTGACATTTTTATTCTCCCTTTCATCTAATTGTTTTTGTAAACATACACTTCTACTTTTTCTGGAAAGATAATTTTATTTTTTTCTGTATAAATATACCCATTTGTTAAAATATTACAGATTTTTCCATGTAATTTTTCATCTGATGTTTTTATTTGCTTTACTATACGTTGTTTTTTTACCTTGTAATCACATTCTTCTTTTTCTGTTTCATAAATTTCTATGCTGTTATTTTCTAAAATTGTTTCAATTTCTTCCACATAACTTTCAAGCATTTCAACTTTTTTTTCACCAGTTTCTTTAGAAAAATGTTTTACAGCTCTTCTCATTCTTTCCCTCATATTTATCAAATCCATTATAAGAGGTTTTACGAGCTGAAAATAAAGATCGTCTTTATAGCCTTGAAGTTCCTTGTGGAGCTTATCGGCTACATTTTTTTCAAAATCCATATTTAATATTTTTTGAGAAACTGTATCATTCATAACATCCATTTTTTCATTAAGTTCCTGAATCTCTTCAAATACACTTTTTTCTTCAGCATCCAATTTTACTGCTTCATTTTCTAAAACTGGCTGAAATATTTCTGACACGCCCCTTTTCTCAATTTTTTCCACTTCCATAACTATTGTCCTTTCACATATCCTTATTTTCTTATCAAATTATATTTAATATTAAATATGTTTTTAATACGTTCAGGAAATTTATTGTATTATAGCATATTTATCACTAAATTTCACTAACTTTTTCTGTGCAATTTAAAATTCTTCTTTTATTTCCCTGTAAGCCCTATTTTTATCCTTTACTATAACTTTCCCGCTTGTCTCAATTATTTTAAAACTTTCTGGATCTGCACCTTTAATTTCCTGATTCCCACGATATACCTTCTTCTTATCCTTTGCATAACCAAACATTAACTGTACAAATGACGAAGTATCAGCACCTTCTACTTTTGAAAAAATATTATTTGGAGTTAATTTATCCAATTTAGACATGTCAAAATAATAAACTCCGTTTTTGTCCTGAAAATAACCCTCAAATTTAGATCCATACGGATAATCAGCATTGGAATCTTTAAAAGAAGTTGCGTCAAAATTTAAAGGGACTATTTCGTATGCTTCTTTACCAGTTCTAGTTTTCAAGGCATAAACTTTATCTTTAGTTTTAAGAAAAGAAATAATATCTTCACCATTTTTAAAGTTACTATCCACAAACTCCAATCCAACTGGACTTATACCTTTCATTTTATTTCCATAATAATAGACATTGTTTTTGTCTTTTGAAAATTCATCATTCAAAACTTCAAAACTGTTTCTATCTGCACCTTCTATTTTTTTCAAGCCCATTTTATACAATTCATTTTCATAATACACGTTATTTTTATCACGGAAATAATTTTCCGAATAACTAAATATTTCAAAAGTTTTAGAATCTACTTTAGGCCTTTTTACAACGGCTGTTTTTACACTTTTCAGCTCGCCAGTTTCTTCATCAAATATGTCAATAAGTTTGTATATATTCTTATTGTCATTTAAAAAATTAAGTGGTATATTTCGTCTATTAACCAGTCTTGTAACTTTAAAGCCATTTGGACTTATATCATTCAGTTTTCTTCCTGCATAATAAACATTTTTTTTATCGTATGAAAAATCTTCATCTTCTACAATAGTAAAACTATTTTTATCTACATCCTGTAACTGCACAACATTATACCCTGCATAATAAACATTATTTTTATCTTTTGAATATCTGGTATCTTTCTCCATTACTTCAAAAGTATCTTTATCAGCATTTTTTATAACCTTGAAATATCCATGCTTTTCATCTGACGTTACTGCATATACATTTTCATCATCTTTTCCATAAAGAATACGTTTATCATCTGAAGCTTTTATTGGTTCAAATTTTTCAGGATTTTTTATATTCGCTTTTTCTCCCAAATAGTAGATTTCATTTCCATTTTTAACCAAATCACTATCCAAAACTTTAAAATCTTTTTCATTTATTTTCCCAAGATTTTTAACATCTCCAAAGTAATAATACAGGTTATTCTTATCTCTGGCATAATTTGTTTCAGAAATTCTTCTAAAAGTTTGAGGATCTGCACCTTTTATAATGTCTACTGCCGCATACACATTTTTATCATCCTTTGAATACATTCCATCCGAAATTATTTTAAATGTTTTTGGATTCGCACCTTCAATTTTTTCTCCTGAATAGTAGACTGAATTTTTGTCTTTTGCATAACTATGGTCTCCCTCCAGAACCACAAACGAATTTACATCTGCATTTAAAATTTTATCTGAACCATAGAACACATTTTTATCATCTTTTGAATAAAAATAACCCAAAGCTTTTATTGTTTTTGGATTTGCTCCATTTATTTTGCGGATCCATTCATTAATTGGCCTATAAACATTATTTTTATCTTTTGAATAATAGTTTGGCAACACTTCAAAAGTTTTACTGTCCACATCTTCATACGATTTATTTCCTGAAAAATAAACACTTTTATCATCTTTTGCATATTTATCATTCAATATTTTAAATGTATTCAAATCAACATTTTTTACTTTAATCCCTATATCGTCTTCTTTAGAATACTTATAATAAATTTCATTATTCTTTTTCACATATTCCGCCATTCCCAAATTAGCTAAAATAAATACCCCCAATACAACTTTAAAAAATTTACTTTTCATAAAAATCCCTCCAGCCAAATTTTTTTTAAATAATTTAATATTTTTTATTACTCTTCTTTCTTTTAAAGATAAGAATTCCATTTGTGATAGCTGATATTAATAAAGTAATCTCCCTTAAATCCGATAATAACAGTGAATCTATAAAAATTCCATACACTGAATTAGGAAAATAATTAAAATAATAATAACATATTTTAAAAAAAATTCACATACAGCATCCTATTATTACTGATAGATAATTTATTCTTTTTAGTTCATTTGTTCGATTTTCTTTATTTAATTTTGTAATTTTCAATATTAATAACAGTATTAAAAGCACATCATACACAAATCCGATTATTGGCATAAAGTCAAGACCACCCCTAAAAGGGACTTCATCTTCTTTTACACTTAATTTGTTCATCGCTATATCATGTTTCTCCTGTTTGGCTATATATTTTTTTATTGTTGTTTCATTTAAACCTACTGTACTTGCATAATATCCTTCTGACCAAAAATGTCTGTTTCCAAATTTATACTTTAAGTTTGCATGCCAAACATCATCAATGCACTTTTCCCCTTCAAATATCCCATAAAACTTGATACACTTATTTTCGGTCATATGCTTACCAGCATATCATCAGATATCCTTCTATTATTTCAACTCCTTTATATTCACATAATATTCTTAAAATTTCTCCCACACTTTTTCTGTATTGACTATATATAATTTTTCGTCTATACTTAGGTGTAAATACTATATGACACACTTACACATCCATTTAATATGAGACAGTCTATTTAGTTCTATTAGCCATTAAATACTTTCCTTCCATTAATAACAGCTTAAACAACTCTATATCATTTTCAGTATGGTCAAATTATTCATTCATATTAAATTTTGAAAAATCTAGAATACCAAGTATTTGTATTGAATAACTTGTACTTTCTGAATTTGGGATAGTAGGGGGTTGTTGCTAATGTACTACTTCCTGAATCACCGCTTTTACCTGCTTCTCCACAACTTACAATAGCAATTAACGAAAATATCGCTAGCATTAATTTTTTTGTTTTATTCATATTCGATCTCTCCTTACTCATTCTTTATCTTAAATTTGTTTTTTATTTTTTCCCTTTGGTTCTTTTGCAGTTTCTGTACTGCTTATCTTTTCAGCATCTGTTTTTAAATTTTTACCTTTCTTTGTCTTTGTTTTTGTCTTTTTACTAACAGTTCTATTTCCATTAATACCCATATCAAGTACAATTCCAAGCACCTTGCTAGATTCGCCAAATAATTTTTTACCCATTTTATAAAAAGTACAAATTCTTTTTTTACTTGTATTCTTTCCTCCAGCCACTTTACAAAAATTAGAAAAATAGCTCACACAGTTTAAATTAATCATAGTTACTAATACTATTAGTTTTAGTTTACTTTTCATAAATACCTCCAGATTTATTTAATTAATTTTCCTTATATCATGCCCTTCTAACTTTTTTTAAAAGTAAAAAATAGGGGGCATATTCTTTGTGTTTGAAAAATAAAAACTAAATTTTTTTATAAAATTTCTTTTTGTGCGCTAATTATGTAAAAATTTTTATTATTGTATTTCTAAATTTTTTATCTTATTTAAAAAATATCCTCTCTTTCTTTTTATATAGAGTTAAAATTTATAAAAACAAATATTTATTTGTACGAATTACTCTCATAAAAAATATTATCTTCTATAATTACAGAAATATTATACCGTATTTTATATAATATGTCAATATATTATTTTAAAAATATTTATTTTTTTACATAAATATAATTATGTTCACAAAAACGATTCGATAAATATACTATTTTATAGCTTTTTGAAATAAGTTATGCAAAGTGTTCTATTTTTATATTAATAAATTTTTCATGGAATATTTTAAAATATGTATAAATTGACCTAATATTTAATAAACAAAAAAAGCTATCCTAGGAAATAAATATTATCCCAAAATAGCTTTTCTATATTTAAATGTATTTAAATTTTTCTAAAAATCCAAACGCTATAATTATTTCAGCTTTTATAGCCAATACACGCCTGCTAAAGAAAATTCTTCAATCTATAGTTTAAATTATTTACTTTGTCCCATCTGGTCGGTTCATAATAACACCCTGTCTCGCTTTCTATATCTTTATTTTCCATTGTTAATACTGCTTGTTTTATTTGAGCTATCTTTTGCAAATATTCTTCATAGGAATCCTTTACTTGAGTATAGGCAGCTTGTGCAAAAAGAATATTTGTACCTGGCATTATTTTTTTATCAACTTTTTTTATTTCGGCTATCGCGGCGCAGTATTCTGATTTTAGTTTACTATGGACTTCTTCTTTATTTACTGCTTCTGCAATCCTTTTTTCATAACCTAAGTTTCTTTTTAAAACTTTAGATTCTTTATCACCTTCATTTTTATATCTATATCCGTAAATTTCATAACCAGCTTCAGTATCTCCATTATTTTTGTCATTATCTTTTATTTCATTTTTAGATTCTGCTGCATTTTTAGTCTGACTTTTATAAATATATGCCCCCACACCATAAAGACCTGTTAATAATAAACCTATTACAATCCCTTTTTTTACTTCTGTCAGTATTTTTTCAATATTTCCACTTCTCATTCTATATTTATTTATGACAGTGTATTAACTGTCATATTTTCCTTTCCGTAAATATACATGGTATTTCAAAACTTTTTACAGCTTAAAATTAATGAATTATTTGTAGTAATCATTAACTTCTGCGTTATAAAAACTAGCTACTGAATATTCCGAATTTTTATTATTCCAGTTAGTTCCTTTATATCTGCACTTTATATGATATTCAAAAGCTTCCTTGTTATCCGGCAATATAGCACGAACTACCTGTCTTATTTGAGATATTTTTTGCAAGTATTCCTTATAGGCATCATCCACCTGTGTATAAGTTGCTTTTCTAAAAGGAATATCAGTTCCAGGAACTATTTTCTGGTCAACTTTCTCAATTTCCTTTATTGCATCGCAATATTCCTTTTTTAAACCGTTTTCCAACTCTTCTTGATCTGCTGTTTTTGAAAACCTTTTTTCATACCCAAGGCTTCTTTTTACAAATGCAGATTTTTCATTATCTGACCATTTATATACATAGCCGTTTTTATGTCTATAGCCATTGATTATCTTATCATTTTTATTCTTTGCGTCAATGTCTTTTACTGTATCTTCTTTACTTATTTCATTATTTTCTCTGTCTTTTATTTCAATTTTAGTTTCTACTTTATTTCTATTCTTATAAACATATACTCCTATGCCATAAAAACTTATCAATAGCAATCCTATTATTGTACCTTTTTTTATTTCACTTAGTATTTTCCCTATTTCCATTTTTTACTTAGCGATGATAACAAACTAAATATCATATCTTCCTTTCTGTAAATATATTTTTATCTTCTTATAAATTTTCATACCTTAAAATTAATGAATTATTTGTAATAATCATTAACTTCCTCACTATAAAAATCTCTTGCCAAATGCTTGAATTTTGAATTGGCATTATTCCAGTTAGTTCCTTTATACCAACACTTTATACGAGTTTCAAAGTATATCTCGTTATCTAGGTTATCTGGTTTTATAATAGAAACCACCTGTCTTATTTGAGCTATTTTTTGCAAGTATTTCTTATATGCATCATCCACCTGTGTATAAGTTGCCTTTCTAAAAGGAATATCAGTTCCAGGAACTATTTTCTGGTCAACTTTCTCAATTTCCTTTATTGCATCGCAATATTCCGATTTTAATCCATTGTCCAGCTCTTCTTGACTTGTTGTTTTTGAAAATCTTTTTTCATATCCAAGGCTTCTTTTTACAAATGCAGATTTCTCATTATCTGACCATTTATATACATAGCCATTTTTATATCTATAGCCATTAATTATCTTATCATTTTCATTTTGTAAGTTCTGTGTATTAATTTCTTTTTCTGCATTTTCTTTACTTGTTTCATTATTTTTTCTGTCTTTTATTCCAATTTCAGTTTTCTTTTTAGCTTGACTTTTATAAATATATGCCCCTATACTGTAAATACACGTTAACAACAAACCTATTATTATTCCTTTTTTTATTTCATTCACTTTATTACAGCTTTTCCTTTCCTGAAATTTATTTTCACCATCTATATAAATAATTTAGTACTTATAAAATATTTGCTTTTTATCATTATTGCTTCTTTAAAATAAATATCTGTATTTAAAAAATATATTTTCATTATATCATTAAAAAAAATTTTTGTAAAATATTGAAAAAGTAGAAGAAATAAGGTAAACTTATATTGATAAAATAATTAATTTTAAAGATGTTTTGCTATGCGTTGTGTAAATAAAATAAAATTAGACTTAGGAGGAAATATGAAATATTATGTAGGAATTGACTTGGGAGGAACTAATACAAAAATTGGACTTGTTGATGAAAAAGGGAATATCATTTTTACAACCATGGTAAAAACTGATTCAATGGAAGGTTTTTCTGAAACAATTCAAAGATTATCAAAAATTCTGATTACTCAAATTGAAGGAAGCAATATTAATTTTGATGATGTCGTATCAGTTGGAGTCGGAGTGCCAGGACCTGTGTTAAATTCCAGAGTTGTTAAGTTTTGGGCAAATTTCCCTTGGAAACACGGAGTAGATTTGGCATTGGAATTTGAAAAAAATCTTGGTAAGCCAGTAAAAGCTGATAATGATGTTAATGTAATTACACTTGGAGAAATGTGGAAAGGTGCTGCGCAAGGATATAAAAATGTATTAGGGCTTGCTGTAGGAACTGGAATTGGTGGTGGAATTATTGTTGACGGAAAACTTGTAAGTGGAGAACACGGAGCAGGTGGAGAAGTTGGACATATTAAAATTGAGCCAAACGGAAAATTATGCGGATGTGGGCAAAAAGGATGCTGGGAAGCATACGCTTCTGCTACAGGAATAATTCGTGAAGCAAAAAGCCGTCTTGCAGTAAATAGACAAAACTTGCTTTATGAAATGACAAAAGGTAGGGATTTAGAAGCAAAGGATGTATTTGACGCGGCTAAAAAAGGAGATGAATTTTCAATTGACATTGTAGATTATGAAGCAGAAAAATTAGCATTGGGAATTGGAAATCTGCTTAGCATATTAGATCCTGAAATTGTAGTAGTTGGCGGAGGAGTTGCGCTTGCCGGAGACTTTCTGTTTGACCGTGTAAAAGAAAAATTAAAAGACGTGGCGTTCCCATCAATTTTGGAAAATTTAAAAATTGTTACAGCAACTCTTGGAAATGACGCAGGAATTTTAGGTGCCGCTTATCTTGGAATAATGTAATTTACAGCTAGAATAAGATTAATACGAAGCTCTTTTCAAAAAAATTATCTTTTATTTAACTGATAAACTATTTAACCTTGAAAAAAAAAACTTATAATAACTCTGCTTTATTATTTAATACTAAATACCATTAAAAAGTAGTAATCAAATCATATAATTAATTTTTAAGTATCTATCTTAAGAACTTTTATAATTTAATTTATAAGTATTATGATTAATAATAGTTTTTCTATTTTTTTATTCAATTTTTTTGTAACGTAAGGGCATCAAACGCCATGCCCTTACAACCCCGCTCACGCAAAACTTTCTTATAAAGAAAAAATAAAACTCGCTTCGTAAAACTACGCTCAAACAGTTATTTTTCCTTTAACGAAATTTTGCTTATTTAATATTTTCTAAATACAAAAGTCTAGAATTTAAATATAATAATCTCTATAATTTAGTATAGAATGTCGTGATTTTTTTGGAATAAAAACGGTTGTCTGAGCGTTAGCGAGTTTCGTTTTTATTTCAAAAAAATGCTTAGACGAGCCAGGGTTGCAAGGGAAATGGCGACTGATTTCCCTTGCCTTATAAAAAGAAAAAACATAAGATTATGAAAAAATATTTATTAATAATAAGCAATTTTTTAAAATCTAAATAAAAATCCCTTATATGGATACTTAATGATTGAATTTAATTAAAAGATATTTTAATAGCTCCATAGATCATATAATAATATAATCTTGTAAAAAAGGCTTTAATTTCATGAATTTTCTGATTTCTGCTATTTAAATGGGAAATAGTACAAAACACCATAGAATTTAAATATTATAAAAAGACTATATAGATTATTATTAATTTTCCATATAGTCTTTATTTTTATTTTATCTCTTTTCAAATTTTATAATTGAGCCATTTCCAGCATCAATGCTAAATTCGTATCTGGAATTATTTGCGATAAACTCTATTTCATAGGCAGGTCTTCCATTTTTATTATCTAATTTTATTTTTTTAAAATTAGCTGAACCTTCTGAGACTCCAGCGTGTCCCAATGCGATTTCCTTTGCCCTGCTTGGCGTTATCTGTCCGTTGGATGTTTTTATGTTTACCATCGGAACTAATTTCTCCTTTTTAACATAGTTAGTGTTTCCTTTTGCCAAAAGGTTGACAGAAAGCAAGAAAACCATCAGTGTAATTGTATAATTTAAATTTCCCTTTTTTATTATTTTTTTATCTATCATATTTTTTCTCCATAAACTCTTTTTTATTTTTATCTATTACTTTTTTCTTCACTCCAATTAATAATCTTTCCAGTATAGACATCTATTTCAAAATTGTAGACAGTATTTCTGTAATTAATCTGCCCTTTGTAAAATTTGCTGTTTCCTGAATCAAATTCCAGGACATTTGCAAATGTTGCTCCGGGGATTCTAGCTAGAGCTATTTGTTTCGCTTTTACCGCTGGTATTTTTTTACGATCCTTCATAGCCGAAAAACTCATTATATTGATAATTAAAACTCCAGATAACATTGATATTAGTAATTTGTTTTTCATCATAGCTTTTCATCCCCTTCTTTTTAATTCTGTCTAATATTTATTTCTCTTTTTTCTTCAATATACAATTACCTGACAAGTTCCCTCCTTTCCTTTCTGAATTGATAACTAACTAATTTTTTCATTTTTTCACAGTAATTTACTGATTATTTTTTACTCGAGTAATTTGTTCTAAAATTGAACTATTGTCCGTCTCCTTCTGACAAGATAATAGTACCATATAAACATTAAAGAAAAATGAGAACTTTTAATTTTTTTACATTTTTTAAAAAAAATTTTTTCAGTTTTGCATATTGTCCACTATTTATCACTATTTTAGAGTGTAAAAATTTTTTTGATTTTTTCAGATTTTATAAAATTATTGTAAAAGTTGTCCCTTTCCCAAGTTCACTTTCCACAAAAATTTCCCCTTTATGCAGTTCCACAATCTTTTTTACCATTGAAAGCCCGAGTCCTGAATTATCTCCATTTTTAGACGGATCTACTTGATAAAATCTCAGCCATATCTTATCCAGCTTGTCTTCTGAAATGCCTATTCCGTCATCTGAAATTTTGCTTATAATTTTATCTTCTTTCAAAAAAAGTTCAACGGTAACTGTTCCGTTCTGTTTTCCATACGAAATTGCATTTGAAATTAGATTTGTAAAAACTCGCATAATCATCATTTCATCAATATTTGCATAAATTTCAGGCATTATTTTTGTGATAAATTTTATATTTTTACTTTTTGCGCTTAAAGTCTGAGTTTCAACAGTCATTTCGATTAGTTCGCTTAAATTAATGTTCTCAAGATTCAGCTTTTGTCTTCCCCGTTCCATTCTTGCTAAAGTTAGTAATTGTGATACCAGTTTTGACATTTTCTGCCCTTCTTTTTCAATAATTCCAAAGGATTTCTGTGCCTCTTCAACCGAACTTATATAGCCTTTTCCATACTCTGCCTGCGTCAGAATTACTGTAATTGGCGTTCTTAACTCATGCGAAACATCAGAAGTAAACTGGACTTCATTCTCAAAGGATGTCTGAAGCCTGTCAAACATCACATCAAAGGTATTTGCAAGCGTATGAAGCTCATCATCTCCTTTTCCAAGATTTATTCGCTGTGACAAGTCATTTCCCTCATTGATTTTTTCTGCAATTCTTCTAATCTTTTCAATCGGTGTAAAGGCATTTTTGGTAATAATGTAGCCTCCAATTGCTGAAAGTATAAGAAAAAACGGCAAAATTACAAAGGAAATCTGAATAACCGTTTCAATGGCGCTTGCTTGCCCAATATTAGGCATTACTCCTCGAATCCATACTTTTCCATAACTTCCAAGCTCAATTGTCTTGTTATAGACATACCATTTCTGATTATTGCTTCTTATAATCATAATTTTATCATCCTTTGACTTCCTGTTATCCATCTCAAAGCCATTTGGCGAATTTCCGTAAAGAAACTTGAAATCCTTATCATAAATGGCAATTTCCACATTCTGAATCATTGTATCAAAGTTGCTGTCAATTATAATTTCCCCATTTTTTATAGTCAAATAGTCAAGCCTATGAATTACAACATCTTTTAGATAAGTTCGTACACTTGAATGGATAATATTTTCGCTTATATAAAAAACTATAGCCAGCGACGAAAATACAAGCAGAATCATAATTCCCATGTACCATAATCCAATTTTCAACTTTATCGAACTGTTATTAAAAAATCTTTTCATTGTTTATTTCTATTCCTTTTTATTTAAGATTTAAAACCTATTCAGCCTTTAACACATATCCAACCCCACGGATTGTATGAATTAATTTAGGTTCAAAATCCTTGTCAATTTTTCTTCTTAAATATCTGATATAAACATCAATAACATTTGTACCGCCCTCATAATCGTAATTCCAAATATGCTGCTCAATTTGCTCTCTTGAAAGCACACGTTCCTTATTCCTGATCATGTATTCCAAAATTGTAAATTCCCTAGTTGACAGCTTTATTGGTGTCTTATCTCGAAAAACATCGTGAGAATTGCAATTAACAGTTAAATTTGCAATTGAAAAAACATTACTTGCATTGGAATTATTAGTCGAGGGATTTCTACGTAAAAGAACCCTTACTCTAGCCATAAGCTCGTCAAAGGCAAACGGTTTTACAAGATAGTCGTCGGCTCCATAGTCAAGCCCTTTTACCCTGTCTTCTATCCCATCTCTTGCAGTAAGAAGTAAAACTGGCGTTTTTATCCCCTTCTCCCTTATTCTTCTCAAAATTTCAAATCCATCTATTCCTGGAAGCATAATGTCAGAAACAATGGCATCATACTCAACAGAAAAAATATAATCAAGCGCATCTTTTCCATTAAGACAGCTATCTACACAATATTTTTCCAATACCAGCTTTTTTACAATTATATCATTCAAATTTTTTTCATCTTCAATTACTAAAATTCTCATTTTTCAAAAAACCTCCTTACAATTTTTTCTAACAGCGTTATCTTTTGGCTACTGTTGAAAAAGCAAATTTATCAGGTCTATAAGAATTTATACCATATTGAAATAAAGTTCCATTAGATAAGTATGTATGGCTTTCTATAACAACAACTGAATCAAAATTTTTTAAATCCATGTATTTTTTTTCATCTTCAGTAGCATATCTAAATTTTATTTCCCTTCGTGAATGCGATATTTTTAAATGTAATTTTTTTTCCAGATAATTATAAATTGAACTTTCAGCAATTTTTTTATCCAAGAAAGGTACAACTCTTTTATCCAAATATGTAATTTCATACTCAAGTGCTTCCCCATCCAGTACACGAGTACGTGAAACCTTGTAAAATGAAACATCAGCAGACACTTCAAAAACATCCATAATTTCCTTAATTCCACTAACAACTTCCATTTCAATTAAGTTAGTATGAATATCAATATTTTCAATTTTATTAAGTTCTTTTGAAGTTCTCAAGTTTGATAAGCTATTTTTAAAACGTCCATTTTCTAAAACCATGGAATTTTTACCTTTTATTTTTTGAATATATCCATCTAATTCAAGCATGGAAAGTGCTTTTCTTATAGTATCTTTAGAATACGAATATTTATGTGCCAAATCTGATTCACTTTTTAAAAATTCCCCAGCCTTGAATGTCCCATTTGTTATTTTTTCTTTTATATCATTATAAACTTCTTTATATTTGCTCACAGGCATATCTCCTTTCAAGAAATATCAATTTTATTATAGCCCATAAATTGCAAAATGACAATGGCAAAAAACATATAAAAACAAGGAGAATAAAATTTTCTCCCTGTTCTAAAAAAATAATTATAAAAATATATTTCCATCTTCATCAATTGCCTTGTATGCTGGACGGATCAATTTTTTATCCACAAGAATCTGCTCCATCCTATGTGCATTCCAACTGGCTATTCTCGACAATGCAAATAATGGTGTAAATATGTTTTGCGGGATATTCAGAAGTCTATACACAAATCCTGAATACAAATCAACATTTGCACAAATTTCAAAATCCTTGCCTTTTAATTCTTTCCCAATTTCTTTCGTAAATTTTTCAACATTTGAAAAAAGCTCAAATTCTTCAAGCGCATCTTTTTCCTTTGCCAGTTCGTAAGCCTTTTTTTTCAAAATTTCAGCACGTGGGTCTGAAACTGTATAAACTGCATGCCCCATTCCATAAATTCGCCCTGTCTTGTCAAATGCTTTTTTCTCAAATATTTTTTTCAAATATTCTTTTAATTTTATTTCATCATAAGGATTTGAATTTTTTTTCATATCTTCTATCATTTTTGTAACCATTGAATTTGCTCCACCATGCATAGGCCCTTTTAATGAACCAATTGAAGCAGAAATTGAAGAATAGGTATCTGTTCTTGTGGAAGAAATTACGTGCGAAGTGAATGTCGAATTATTTCCACCACCGTGTTCTGCATGTATAACCAATATTAAGTCCAGTATTTCAGATTCCAGTTTTGTAAATTTGCTGTCGCTTCTAAGCATATGAAGAATATTTTCAGCAATGCTGTATTCCTCCATTGGATTATGAATTATCAAGCTCTTTTTAAAATGCTTGTAATTGCATGCCTGATAACAGTATACTAATAAACTTGGAAATTTTGCAATTAAATTTAAAGACTGATCTATCAAATTTGATAAACTCACGTCATCCGGATTTTCATCCAACGTGTACAGGCATAAAACAGCTCTTTGAAGATGATTCATTATATCTGTGCTAGGTTTTCGCAAGATAAAATCCTCTATAAATTCATCTGGCAAGTGCCTGTACTCTTTCAACGTGCTTACAAACATCTTTAATTCAAAATTAGAAGGAACTTTCCCAAAAAGCAGCAAAAACATCGTTTTTTCAAAGCAAAATGTCTTCTCTTCCTCAAACTGCTTAACAAGTTTGTCAATCGAAATTCCCCTATAATAAAGTTTTCCTTTTTCTGGAATCTTTTTTCCTTTTTTGTTTACCGAATACCCTAAAACTGATCCAATTTTAGTTAATCCAACCAGAACCCCTGTCCCATTTTTATTCCTAAGCCCTCTTTTCACATCAAGCTTATTGTAAATATCGTCTGAAATCGAATTATTCTGATTAAATAACGTGCCTAGCTCATTTATAAAATCACTTTTCATAATGCCCTCCTATCCTAAATTTTCAATAATTTTTTTTGTAAATTCAGTCGTTGCAGCATTTCCACCCAAATCTTTCGTTTTACACCCTTCTTCCAATGTCTTTAAAATAGCATTTTCTATATTTTCTGCAAAATCATTCAGCTTTAAATATTTTAGCATTTCTAATGAAGATAGCAGCAATGCCAAAGGATTTGCCTTATTTTTCCCCGCAATATCCGGTGCAGAGCCATGCACAGCTTCAAAAATAGCTATATCATCTCCTATATTTGCACCAGGGGCAACTCCCAGCCCTCCTACAAGCCCAGCCACTAAGTCCGATAAAATATCTCCGTATAAATTCATCGTAACGATTACTCTAAATCTTTCTGGATTTGTAACAAGCTGCATGCACATATTATCAACAATAAGTTCTTCCAGCTCAATTCCTTCATAGTTTTTTGAAACTTCCCTTGCAATTTCCAGAAACATTCCATCTGTAAATTTCAGTATATTTGCCTTGTGTACAGCCGTAACTTTGGAAAGTCCATTATTTTTTGCATATTCAAATGCACTTCTTATAATACGTTCGCTTCCTTTTCTTGTAATTCGTTTTATGGCAATCGCGCTTGTCTTTTCATCATTTTCATACTTTTCCTCACCAATATAAATTCCTTCGGTATTTTCCCTAAAAATTGCCAAATTAATATTGTCATACCGAGTTTTAATTCCCGGCAAATTTCTTGATGGCCTAAAATTCGTATATAAATCGTATTTTTTTCTAAGATACACATTTATACTTCTAAATCCTTTTCCAATTGGTGTTGTAATCGGTCCTTTTATAGCAATTTTATTTTTTTCAACACTTTTATAAAGGCTGTCTGGTACTAATTCTCCTGTTTTCTCATAAACATCTGCTCCTGCATTTTCAGTTTCAAATTCAACTGGAACTTTAGCAGCCTTAAAAATTTCTACTAAGCTTTCAGATATTTCATATCCAATCCCATCCCCAGGTATTAATGTAACTTTCTTCATAATAAACCACTCTTTCTATTTTATTTTTCTATACGATTAAAACTTCAAAATTCAAAAATTAAAATTAACTTTCACAATTTCTATGTTTTTACCAGCTTGATTTTGAACAATAAAGCTAAAGTAAATATCTTAGCTTAAAAACTCATCACTTGTCGCAAATTTCAAGTAGCCACCAAATTTTAAGATTTTAAGTTCTCTCGCTGAACCATTGAATTTTGCAGGAAATTCAGTATTTTTAGTAATATTTTTTATTATAAATCTTCCGTTTATCAATGAATTTGGAATGTCTGACAGCTGTAATTCATCATACTCATCAATTTTATCATAATCTTCCACGTTCTCAAACTCCAACGGTATAATTCCGCTGTTTATCAGGTTTGCCTTATGTATTCTTGCAAAGGATTTTGCAATAACCGCCTTTATGCCAAGATAAAGCGGCAATAATGCGGCATGCTCACGGCTTGAACCTTGCCCATAATTTTCTCCACCGACAATTATTCCGCCATTATTTTTTTCAGCTCTTTCCTTAAAATCTGGAATTATTGTTTCAAAGCAATGTTCCGATAATTTTGGAATATTTGAACGGAATGGCAGCAATGCGGCATTTGATGGGCAAATATCATCTGTTGTAATGTTATCTCCTGTCTTTAAGATAACTTTACGTGCAATACTGTCCTGCAGCTCTTCTCCAATTGGGAATGGCTTAATGTTTGGTCCCATTACGATTTTTACTGCTTCTCTTTCTTTCTTTGCTTCCTCTTCATTTGAATTTGGGAAAATAAAATAGTTATCTGATATTTCAAATTTTTCAGGCTCTTCTACAATAATTTCCGCTCCCAGTTCCCTAGGATCTGTCAAATAGCCTGTAATTGCCGACGCAGCCGCTGTTTCTGTACTTACCAGATATACTCCGGCGCTCATTGTTCCACATCTTCCCTTAAAGTTTCTGTTAAATGTTCTAAGTGAAATTCCATCCGTCTTTGGTGCCTGCCCCATTCCAATGCAGGGTCCACAAGCGGCTTCCAGCAATCTTGCTCCGGCCGCTATAAATTTTGCCAATGCACCATTTTCTGAAATCATTTTCATAATATTGCTTGAACCTGGCGATAATACAAGGCTCACATCTGGATGAACTTTTTTTCCGTCTAAAATTGCTGCAAGCTTCATAAAATCTGAATACGATGAATTTGTACATGAACCAATTGCAATCTGATCAACTTTTAATTTTCTGTCCTTTGGAATTTCATGCACATTGTCAGGACTGTGGGGAAAAGCCGCAAGTGGTACAAGCTCGTCCAGATTGACAACTAATTTATCATCATAAAACGCATTTTCATCAGGCAATAATTCTGCAAAATCTCCTCCACGTGACTGTTTTTCCAAAAAAATCCTTGTTTTTTCATCGCTTGGGAAAATTGACGTTGTTGCCCCTAATTCAGCTCCCATATTTGTAATTGTCGCCCTGTCCTCAACTGACAGTGATTTAATACCTTCTCCAGTATATTCCATTACGTATCCGACTCCACCTTTTACTGTAAGCTGTTTCAAGACGTATAAAATAACGTCTTTAGCCGACACCCAAGGCTGCAATTTCCCTCTCAGCTCAATATTATAAACTTTCGGGACTTTCAAATAATATAGCCCCCGTGCCATTCCAATCGCAACATCAAGTCCTCCCGCTCCAATTGCAAGCATTCCAAGTCCTCCTCCAGTTGGAGTGTGGCTATCCGATCCAATCAGTATTTTCCCAGGCTTTCCAAATCTTTCCAGATGTAATCTGTGACAAATTCCGTTTCCAGGTTTTGAAAAAACTATGTTGTGCTTTTCAGCTGATGTTTTAATAAACTCGTGGTCATCTGCATTCTCAAAGCTAGACTGCAGCATATTATGGTCGACATAAGCCACAGAAATTTCAGTTGCAACTTTATCGACATCCATAGCATTTAACTGCAGATAAGCCATCGTTCCCGTGGAATCCTGTGTAAGTGTCTGATGAACTCTGACAGCGATTTCATTTCCTGCTTTTAATTCACCCTTTAAAAGATTTTTAGCTAAAATCTTATATGTTAAACTCATATTATTAGAGTTCAAATTTTTACTCATAGACATAGTATTGCCCTCCTTACATAACTTTCAATCATACTTCCATTATATTACTAATCGTTAATTGTGTCAACGATATATATTATATATTTTTTATATAATTGCATATATATTATAAATCTTTTATTTTAAGCCAATAAATACAGCTTTCTTGTATATTCAAACCTTATTTTTTAATCAAACTTTTTATTGTTTGAGTAGCAAACAAATTGCTTATAAAAATATTATTTAATAAACTTTCAAGAAAAAAGTAAAAAAAAGACTATATTAAATAGTCCTTCCTGCAAATCTTAATTAATCATTTTCTTTGTTGTATTTTTTACTGTTACCAATCATATTGCCGTTAACTTGAGCAAAATATATTTTGCATGACCAAAAAAGAATTGATGTTTTTAAGAACAGTGTTGAGACAGTGTCTATAATTTTATGTAAACTCAAAATATAATATGTAGCGCAGGATGATAAAAATATCATCCTGTTTTTAAATTTTTATTTTTTTATTTTTATAATTCAAAGTATTTGCCATTATATCTTTTTTACCAATATTTGTTTTTCTGTCATAAGAAAATAATCTTATTTTTCTAATTCTTTCTTTATTTCCAAATATCTTTTTATGCACAAATTTTGCGATAAAATATGAAAGGATAACACTGGCAATAACATCAGTAGTCCAATGATACATCAAATAAATTCGACTAACTCCTACTAAAAATCCTAAAATAAATAGCAACATTTTGAGAACTCTGTTTTTTATGAAAAAACTTAAAATCCAAATTGTTCCCCAAACAGTAATTGTATGTCCCGAAGGAAAGGAGGCATAGTCGCCTTCAAAAAGAAACTTATTTTTTATTAAACTTAAAACTCCATAAAATTTCTCTGGATTTGCAGTTATTGAAGGTCTCGCTCTTCCAAACAAAAGTTTAAATAAATTCACAGTAATTTGTGTAGAGAGTAAAGTAAAAAAGATACCTGCAATGTATTTTTTAAAAATATGGGATTTCTTTTTGTTTAAAAAAATAAATAAAAACAATATAAGAACTAATGATAATTCAAAATATCCTTCTCCAAATTTAGTAATAATACGAAAGATTTTTTCAAGATTTTCTGAACGATGAAAAATACTAAACTCTGAAAAAAATGATAAATGTTTAAAAAAGAATCTGTCAATAAAAAAAATATGATTAGTTAGTTGCAATGGCATCACCTTCTCCTCTTTTGTTTTAAATTAAATAAATTATTTTAAGATTATATCTTTTTATTTTCTTAAAATTAAGATATAATATCTTTGGTAAGGTAATAATACCACAAAAAATAAATTTAAAAATGAATTTAGTATGAATAAATTTTAGAAAGGGAAAAAATGGGAAAAATACTGATTGTTGAAGATGATAAAAAAATATCACGTATTTTGAAATTACAGCTAGAAAGAAAAAATCATGAAATAACAATAATTGAAAATGGAATTGATGCATTAAATGAAATTGACAGAAAAAGAGACTTTTATGACTTGATTCTTTTAGATTTGGGACTTCCTTCCATGGAAGGAAATGAAGTTTGCAAAAATGTACGAAAAATATCAAAAGTTCCCATAATTGTTGTATCTGCCAAAAACAATATAGAAGAAAAAGTTGATTTGTTAAAATCTGGAGCAAGTGATTATGTTAAAAAACCTTTTGATTTTTTAGAATTAGAAGCAAGGATTAATATAAATATTAGAAAAGAGAAAATTTCTGAAATTATCTATAAGACTTTAAAATTAAATATGGAAAATTATTCTGCATACCTGGAAAATAATCTTATTTTATTAACAAAAACAGAATTTGAACTAGTAAAACTACTAATTGAAAATAAAGAAGAAATTGTTTTAAGGGATAAAATTGTTGAAAAAATATGGGGTTAGGAAGCAAGTGACAATCTTCTTGACAGCACAATAAAAAAAATAAGGCAAAAAATAGGAAAGGAAAAAATTAAAACAGTGAGAGGAATTGGCTACATTTTACAAATATGAAAAAAATAAAAGACAAAATAATTATTGCAAATACCGTAAGCCTTGTTTTTATTTCCTTTATTATTATTTTATCAATGACATTTTTTTTGATTCATACAGCTGTTGAAACAGAAAGTAAAGAAATGGATAAATTAATTCCTGCTATTATTGAAAAACTAGATAAGGTTCCAGACAATAAATTAAAAGAAACTTATCAAAAATACGATTATGCTGATAAAGAATACATTTCTCTTGCAATTTTAAGAAATGGAAAATTTATTTATTTGACAGATGATGAAAACAGCTTTAAGTTAAAAAAGTTTGAATCAAATAAACTTAAAACAAAATGGGATCGGTTTATCTATAAAAAAATTTATGCTGGATACAAATCAAAATATTATGTCATAAGAAATTTTGAATTTATGGAAGCACATGAACTTTTGTACGTTATGCTTGCAATGTTTGTTTTAATAACAATTTCAATTATTATAATTTCTAAAATTGTAGCAGAACATGTCTTGATCCCACTTTCAAATATAATTTCTCAAAGTAATGAAATGAGTAAACATAATATTGATTTGCAGTTAACAAAGACACGAGATGATGAAATTGGCGAATTAATTGATGTTTTAAATGAAACTTTTAATAAAAAAAAGAAATTATAAAAAGCCAAAAAGCATTTACTTCCAATGTATCACATGAATTAAAAACACCTCTTGCTATAATGAAAGGTTATTTAGATATACTAAAATGGGGAAAAGATGATAAAGATTTATTAAACGAAGCAATCGAAAATCTAAATCTTGAAGTAAAAAATATTGAAAGAATAATTAATACACTGTTTTTAAATTCAAATCTTGAAAAAATAACTGTGAAAAAAGAAATTATTGATGTAAAACAGCTTTTCGAGAAAATAAAAAAAGATTATGAACTTCTAAATATTAAAAATGAAATGATAATAAAAGTAAATAATGAGGTAAATATTTTTGTTGATAAAAATCTAATTTCAGAAGCTTTGCGTGGATTAATTGACAACTGTATTAAATACTCCATAGGAAATATTCAATTAATTGCAAGAGAAGATGAAGTAGTCGAAATTATTGTAAGGAACTATGGGGAAAGGATCCCTGAAGAAGAAAAGAAAAATTTGTTTAATCGAAATTTTCAAGGTAAAAATGCTAAAAAAGGCTCAGGGCTTGGACTTCCAATCATAAAAGATATAATTTTACTAAATGATGGAAAAATTTATTTAGAAAATAGAAAAGATGGAGTTGATGTAAAAATTCAGTTTAAAAAAATTAATTACGAAAATGAATAAATAATAAAATAAAAACAGGCTATCTCAATATTTTGGGAAAGCCTATTTTTATAATTGGTAATTTTTTATCTTCTTTGCTGAGTTCTTTGTTGCTGGTAGTTAAACGCTTCCAATTTCATAGAAATATTTTTTTCAGTTCCATTTGACACTACTTTTAAGTTAACTGTTTCACCAATTTTTTTAGCCGCAATTTCTCCGATAAATGATCCTGCGGACGTTACACGTTTTCCATTGATTTCAAGAATTAAATCATTAACTTTTAATCCATATTTTGCCGCTGGCGAATTTGGATAAATTTGTTGAACCAAAATACCTGTCGAATATGAAATTCTTCTTTCTTTTTTCAATTCAGGAGTTAAATCAAGTACTGAAATTCCAATATATGGACGTTCATATTTACCATTTTTTATTATAGAATCTTTTACATTTTCAGCCAAATTCGATGGAATTGCAAAACTTAATCCTACACTTCCGCCATTTGGAGAATAAATGGCAGTATTTACACCAATAACATCTCCATTAATATTAAGAAGCGGTCCACCACTGTTTCCTTGATTAATAGAGGCATCTGTCTGTATAAAGTTTTCAACTTGCTCAATTCCCAATGAACTTCTTCCAGAAGCTCCGACTACCCCAACTGTCATCGAACTGTTCAATCCTAACGGATTTCCAAATGCAATTGCCCAGTGCCCAATTTTTATATTATCTGAGTCAGCAAATTTTAATGGTTTAAATGTTCTGTTTGCATTTACTTTTAAAATTGCAATATCCACTTCTGGCGATGTTCCAACTAATTTTGCCAAATATTCATGCCCGTCAGATAATTTTACATAAATCTCATCTGCTCCGTCAATAACGTGATTGTTTGTCATCATATATCCGTCGCTTGAAATTATGAATCCTGAACCTAAACTTCCTGATTCACGTCTTTGCTGCCTTCTTCCAGATGTTCCGAATAAAAATGCTTCAAGCGGGTTATAAGTTTCCACAACGATTGTTTTCTTAGTTCTAATATTTACAACAGAATCTTTTGCCTTTTCATAGACTGCTGAAAACGCGTTTTGCGCACTGTACATATCTCCTGTAATGTTTGTATTTTGAACAATTTGCTTATTTTGTAAAATATTTGTATCTTTTGAAACTGCAGCTGTCGCTGTTAGAGCGGCCGCCATAAACGATGTGGTCAAAAGTCTTTTTAATTTCATACTTTTAAAGTCTCCTCTTTCATAAAATTTGTATTTTAAGATTTTAAAATCTTTTAATGTTAGTTATTTTACTCCCCTTTTCTTAGAAAAAATAATATCCTATTTTTTATTAGCCTTAGTTTTTACAAATTTCCTCCATTAAATTAAGATAAATTTTAATATTTAAAATGAACTTAGTAAAACTGTTCTTTCAAAAATTTCCTTTATCAATTCCAAAATCATCAATCCCAGTATCCCAGAAATATCAAGATTCATATTTCCAATTGGAATTACTATTTTAAACATTTGTAAATACGGCTCTGTAACCTTCCTTACCCATTGAAAAACCCCTATTTGATTGTATGGGTCAATCCATGTCCCCAAAATATTAATCAAGATAAGAAGAGCATATAAATCAAACAGTTTTAACATTACTCTTACAAAAACATCCAAAATTACACCTCCAAAAAATTTAAAAAGAGTATTATTTCTACTTATTTAAAACATTTTTACATTTCAAAACATATTCAACCCCTGAAACTATAGTCAATATTAACGGAATTAATAATAATATGTTGTTTGCTGTAAAATTAAAAGGTATTAAAATTATTAGTGTAAGCGCTGCCATCTGAGTAGCAGTCTTCCATTTTCCAAGACTCTCTGCCGCAATAACAACCCCTTCAGCCGCCACAATTGAACGAAGTCCAGTTATAAGCAATTCTCTAAAAATTATTATTATTACAAACCACAAACTTATTTGATTAAATTTTGCAAGTGTTACTAATGCTGAAATAACAAGTATTTTATCAGCTAATGGATCCAGTAATTTCCCTAAATTTGTAATTAAATTATATTTTCTTGCAATTTTTCCATCATAATAATCTGTAATAGATGCCCCTACAAAGATAATTGCCGCAAATATTCTCATCGTCACAGAAACTGCTGCATTATCTGAAACTTCCAAAGCTAAACTTAAAAAAATCACAAATGGTATAACTAGAATTATTCTTAATATCGCTAATTTATTAGGTAAATTCATTTTCATTTTTGCCACACTCCCTAAATATAATAATATTCTAAATTAATTTAATGTTTTCATGCTCAAGTTAAATTTGTCTTCGCTTTCCATTGAAATTACCTTAACTCTTACATTTTGCCCTTCTTTTAGTACATCTTCAGTTTTTTCAACTCTTTTATTGCTAATTTCAGAAATATGTAAAAGCCCTTCTTTTCCTGGCAGCACTTCCACAAATGCACCGAATTTCATCAGTTTTGTAACTTTTCCTTCATAAATTTCATTTAACTCAACTGACTGAGTTTGTCTTTTGACAAGTTCCAGCGCTTTTTTCATATTTTCAGATTCTTTTCCAAAAATTGAAACAGTTCCATCATCTTCAATGTCTATCGAAACTCCAGTTTCATCAATAATTGCCCTAATAACTTTTCCTCCTGGACCGATGAGCCCAGCAATTTTATCAGGATTAATTTTAATAATCTCAATTTTTGGCGCATTCTCAGCAACTTGCGCTCTTGGCTCACTAATTACTGCCTCCATTTTATCAATAATGAACAATCTTCCTTCTAATGCCTGTCTTAAAGCAATTTCCATTATTTCCCTTGTGATTCCTTCAATTTTTATATCCATTTGAATTGCAGTAATTCCATCTCTTGTCCCCGCAACTTTAAAGTCCATATCTCCAAGATGGTCTTCAAGCCCTTGGATGTCAGTAAGTACTGTGAATGTTTCCCCTTCTTTTATAAGTCCCATAGCAATTCCGGCAACTGTAGATTTTATCGGAACTCCAGCAGCCATTAATGCAAGCGATCCTCCACAAATTGAAGCCTGTGACGAAGAACCATTTGATTCTGTAATTTCAGAAACAAGCCTTACTGTGTATGGGAATTTGTCTGTATCTGGCATAACATATTTTAAGGCTCTTTCTGCCAAGTTTCCATGTCCTAGTTCACGTCTTCCAGGTGCTCTCATAAATCCAGCTTCTCCAACTGAATATGGAGGGAAATTATAATGCAGGAAGAATTTTTTACGTGTTTCATCTTCCATTCCATCAATAATTTGCTCGTCTTCTTTGCTTCCAAGCGTTGCAACAACTAACGCCTGAGTCTCTCCACGTGTGAACAACGCAGAACCATGCGGTACTGGAAGTGTATCTATTTCCACATCAATTGGACGGATTTCAGTAGTTTGACGTCCATCAGCACGATATTGCTTATATAAAATAGCATCTCTGACAAGTCTTTTTTCTACATCTCTATAATATTTTTTAAATTCTTTTTCCAGATTTTCATCAATTTCTTTATCTTCATTTTCAAGTTTTTCAACATATTTTTCAAAAAGTTCTATTTCCAGATTGTCAATTGCCTCGTATTTTTCCAGTTTGCCTGGTGTCATTATAGCTTTTTCAACTTCATTTTCAAAACTGTCAATAAATTCCTTGATTTCAGAATCTACTTCCTTTTTCTCAAATTCATATTTTTGTACATCAAACTGTTCTAAAAATTTGTCCTGCTCTGCACAAATTTCCTTGATTTTTTCATGCCCAAACATAATCGCTTCCAGCATAACTTCCTCAGAAACTTCCTTAGCTCCAGCCTCTACCATTGTTACAGCATCTTTTGTCCCTACAACTGACAATTGAATTTCACTTTCCAGCAACTGCTCTCCTGTTGGATTCAAGATGTATTCTCCATTAATGTACCCAACTGTAACTCCAGCCACAGTTCCTGCAAATGGAATATCTGATAATCCTAAAGCGGCAGAAACTCCAATTGTAGCAAGGTTTTCTGGATAATTCACTTCATCATAAGAAAGCACCGTAACTACAATATGTACTGCATTCAAAAATCCTTCTGGAAATAAAGGTCTAATTGGTCTGTCAATCAATCTTGAAATAAGTACTTCATCAGTTCCTGGCTTAGTTTCCCTTTTTATAAATCCACCCGGAAATTTCCCAGATGCATAAAATTTTTCAATATAGTCAACTGTTAAAGGGAAAAAATCCTGCCCCTCCCTGACATCCTTGCTTCTAGTCGCTGTAACTAAAAGCATTGTCCCTCCACATTGAACAACAACTGAACCTCCAGCTTGACGTGCGATTTTTCCTGTACTTATTTTAATTTTCTGGTTTCCTAAATTAAAACCATAAATTTTCTCTTCAAACATTTTTCCTCCTAAAATTTATTTATTTTTTAAGAAGGGAGCAAATAATAGTAAAATCTTTCATCAAATTTTTAATAAAAAACTTTACAATTACTTACTCAAAATACCTTCTTAAAATTTTTATAATTATACCATTTTTTCGTAATTTTTACAAATTTAAAAATTAAAAGAGCAGAAAAATCTCCGCTCTTAAAAAAATAAAACAATACTATATACTTTTACTTTTTCCAAATCTTAAATTTAATTATTTAATTATTTAATCTTCTCTTCCTGTATTTCCACTGCTTGCGGATAAATCTCAATAATTTCATTCGCAATTTTGTCAATTTCAGCAATCAGGTAATCTGTACTGCTTCTATCGCCTTTCATTGCAATTCTTACATGAACACAGCCTTCCTTTGCATAAGGTGCAACAGTCGGATTTGACATTTCAAAGTAATCTTTTAGCCTGTCATCAATTTTACCTTCTGGAACTCCTTTTATTTCAAGAGTTTTCATTAGCAAAATATCGTTTGAATATTTTTTTAAAAATGGCAAAACTTGATTATCCACCATCCAAGTCATTTCCCTTGGAGGCCCTGGCAATACTATTATTTTTTTATTATCTTTTTCATAAAAAAATCCTGGTGCAAGCCCAACTTCATTATCAAGCAATTCTGAGTTCTTTAAAATCGAAGCCTCTTTTCTCCCACCAGAAGCCACTTCTCCAAAACCCCTCTCATTATATTTTTTTACAATCAAGTCATAATACCGCTCTATCACTTCCAGCTCTTCCTCAAAATAATCGGCTACAACTTCTTTTGTAATATCATCAATTGTAGGTCCAAGTCCCCCAGTAGTAATTACCAAATCAACCCTTTTAAAAGCATTTTCCAGACACTCCATAAGCCGTCCGTAATTATCCCCAACTGTAGTCTGATAATACAAGTCAATCCCAATATTTGTAAGTTTTGCTGAAATATACTGTGCATTTGTATTCACAATATCTCCAACTAATAATTCAGTTCCAACGCATATAATTTCTGTCTTCATTTTGATTTCCTTCTTTATTTTTTATTTAAAATACCGCCAAATAAGTTTACAAAACGATAATCCTATTTAACGGTAAAATCTATTTTTTATTACTCATAATTTTTATTATTTTTTAAAGATAATTGATTCATAAGGTTTCAGAATAATTTTTCCGTCTTTGATTTCAGGTTCTGTTTCGTAGTTTGATAATAGAACTTGAGCATTTTCCAGTCCTGTAACTCCATTTCTTTCCAGTTCAAATTCTACTTCAGGTTCATAAAAATTACTGATTACAACTAATTCTCCATTTTCTCCAACACGTTTGTAGGCATAAATACTTTTATTTTCCAAGTCAATATCTTCATACCTTCCTGTTATCATTAATTCTTCATTTCTTCTTAAATCAATTAATTTTTTATAATGATAGAATACTGAATTTTTATCTTTTAAAGCCACTTCAGCATTGATTTTCTTATAATTTTCAGGCACTCCAATCCACGGGGTTCCAGTTGTAAATCCTGCATTTTCAGAATCATTCCATTGAACAGGCGTTCTGGAATTATCTCTTGATTTCTGCATTAAAATTTCAATAGCTTCTTCTTCAGAACATCCTTTATTGAGTAAAATTTTGTAATTATTAGTTGATTCAACATCACGATATTTCTCAATATTATCAAAATAAGGATTTGTCATTCCAAATTCTTCTCCCTGATAAATATAAGGTGTCCCTTGCAGTCCATGAAGAACTGTGGCAAGCATTTTAGCCGACTCCCTATGATATTCCTTATCATTTCCAAATCTTGACAATGCCCTTGGCTGATCGTGGTTATTCCAGAAAGTCGCATTCCAGCCATTTCCTTCATACATTCCAATTTGCCATTTAGAGAATATCCTTTTTAACTCCACAAAATCAAATGGTGCTTTTGCCCATTTTTCTCCATTTGGATAATCTACTTTCAAATGATGAAATGAAAATGCCATTGATAATTCCTTTTCATCAGGATTTGAATATCTGATACAGTTATCAAGGCTTGTAGAAGACATTTCTCCAACCGTAATAAGTTCTCCTCCACCAAATGCCTCTCTATTCATCTCCTTCAAAAATTCATGAATTCTAGGCCCATCTGTATAAAATCTTCTTCCATCAGGTACGAATCTTGTATCACTTCCATCATCATTCGGAAATCTCTGATCCTTTGATATAAGGTTTATAACATCCAGTCTAAATCCATCTACACCTTTATTCAGCCAAAATTTTATCATTTCATATACTTTTTTTCTTACATTTTCATTTTCCCAGTTTAAATCAGCTTGCGTAACATCAAACAGATGTAAATAATATTGCCCTCTCTTTTTTGAATATTGCCAGGCATTTCCTCCAAATTTTGATTGCCAGTTTGTAGGCTCTTTTCCATCAACTGCATCTTTCCATATATAGAAATCTTTATATTCAGTATCTCCGGCTTCAGACTTTTTAAACCATTCATTTTCAGTGGAAGAATGATTTACAACAATATCCATCACTATTTTCAGCCCTCTTTTATGTGCTTCAGACAGCATTTCCTCAAAATCTTCCATTGTTCCGTAATTAGAATCAATATTGTAGTAGTCACTTATATCGTATCCATTGTCATTCTGTGGAGATTTATACATTGGAGTAATCCAGATTACTTCCACTCCAAGTTCCTTCAAATAATCTAATTTTTCGATAATTCCTCTTATATCTCCTTCTCCATTTCCAGTCGTGTCATTAAAGCTTTTTGGATAAATTTGGTAAACTACAGATTTATGCCACCACTTTTGATCGAAATTTTTTTTCATAAAATTCACTCCTAAATTTTTATTTATTTTAAAACTTCTTTTTAAATTATACTCCATTATTCCCATATATACAACCAAATTTTTAACTTTTGCCTAAAAAATTCAAATATAAAAAGAGCAGTAATTGACTGCTCTAACACCTATTCAACTTCCTTTCCGCCTGTATATCCAAAAACATAATCCAAATTTATATTTTTCATTGAATTAAACACACTTTGCTTTACTCCCGGATTTTTTTCTTCAAGCTCGGCTAATAAATTTTTTACTTCCCTACGTTTGCTCGAAGTTTTTCCAGCTTCGATTGTACATCCACAGTTCATTGCACGAATTCCGTTTGTTTTTGTGTAATCAATTATGTCAGCTTCCTTTACATAGATTAATGGACGAATTAGTTCTAATTTTCCAGAAGTTGATGGAACTTTTGGAGTCATTGTCTTCATTGTTCCTGCATAAAGCATGTTTATAAGAGTTGTTTCGATAACATCGTCAAAATGATGCCCAAGCGTCAATTTATTAAATCCAAGTTCTTCGACTTGCGTGTACAAAATTCCACGTCGCATTTTAGCACATAAAAAGCACGGATAGTCCTTTGCCTTTTCATTTGCAATTTCCCAAATATTCGTATTAATAATCTCACAGTCAATATTTAACTTATCCAAATTATTTTTAAAATTATCCAAATCAGAATTTCTAAAACCAGGATTTAAGCTAACTGCCTTAAATTCAAAATTTTTCCGTTTATCTTTCTTCAATTCCTGAAACAGTTTTACTAAAAGCAAACTGTCTTTTCCGCCAGAAACTCCAATGGCTATTTTATCCCCGTCCTGTATCATATCAAAATCATTAATTGCCTTTAAAAATTTTGACCATATACTTTTTTTATAAGTTGTCAATATACTTTTCTCAATTTCTTCCACATCCTTCATCGGACCATCTGGAATAATAGCATCACATACTAAATTTACCACTTTTCTCTCCCTTGATATTTTTTTAATCATATTCTTAAATACTCAAATAATAAAAAGTTGTCATAGATAAGTTCAGTTACTTATTTTAAGACAACTTCATAAAGCAGAATTATTACTTTAACCATACATATTTAGTTTAATTTTAAACAATTCCTAAATTTGCTGCTCCAAAATTTAATTTTTTATCCTTTTTATCTTCTCCTATTACATTTTTACATTTATTTTCTATGTAATGTATTTTTTCAATTAGCCCTTCGTCTCTTGAGTCAATTCTAAATGCCGCCTTATATTCTTCAAGAGCTTTTTGATGTCGTCCCATATGTTCATATTTTCTAGCAAAATCAATGTGAGCAATATACATATCAAAATCTAGGAATATAGCAAGTTCATAACAGTCAACCGCTTCTGATATTTTCCCTTTTCTTGAATAAATATTTCCTAGTAAAAATAATACAAATGGCTCATCTTCTGTTCTTACGTCAAGTGCCTTGTTAAGGTTTTCCTCGGCTTTGTCAAGATCTTCATTTTCGTAATATAAATATCCTAAAAATGCTGATATCTCAATTTCATCAGGTTTCAGCTTTACTAATTTTTCATAGATTTCAATTGCCTTGTCATTTTCCTTTAACGCATGATAAATAGATGCTAATGTTTTTAACACTTCCACATCATCAGGATTCTCTTTTATTTTTTCCAAATTTTCTTTAAGAAGCCGCTCGTTATTTTCATTGTATCTTATTTCTCTAAAAATTAATGTTTCTAACATTATTTCCTCCTGCTACTGTATTTACTTTATATTAAAATATCTGTAATATTTTTTTAATTAAAAGCACGCTTTAAAAGTAGCATCTCCTTTCTTATTACATTATTTCCCATTTTTATATAGAATTTACTGAATTTATAATTGTAAATATATTCTTTACTCAATATTCCTGTATTTTTATATTTAAACTAAGATTATAAAACTTAAAAAAATTAAATTAAATATAAAAATATATAAATTTCTTCAATATTAATTTCTTGTATTCATTTTATCATAAATAACAATTTTAGTAAATAAGATTATTTATAAATTTTCTCTAATTTTAAGAAAAAATCAATTCAAATATTAATAAAACTTGTTTTTTTCAGATAATAACTAGATTTTCTTAAAATATGGCTGGTTATACGATAATTTATTTTATTTTATTTCAAGTTATTTAATTTCTTACTGGCTTCCTGACTTCCTGATTTTACAGCTTTTTCGTACCATTCCCTAGCTTCTTTTGTGCTTTTTTCCACACCTTTTCCAGCGGCATATAAATCTCCTAGAGCTTCATACATTGGAGCTGTAACATGATCCATCCTGTTGTCTGTTTTTTTATAAAGTTCTACTGCTCTTGCGTAATCTCCTGCCTTTTCATGAATTTTTCCTAAGTTGTATCGTGACGTCAAGTCTCCGCTGCTATCCCCAATTTCATAGTAAAATGCGGCATCATCAAGGCTTTTTTTCACTCCAAGCCCTTTCTCAGACATTATTCCCAAGTATCTTGGCCCTTTCATATCTCCGCCATCTGTCGCCTTTGAAAATGAATCAAAAGCCTTTTTATAATCTTTTTCCACTCCAAGTCCATCCAAATAAAGAATCCCGATGTTAGTCATTGCCCGGTAGCTTCCTTTTTCAGCAGCTTTTTTACTCCACTCCATGGATTTTTTATAATCTGCTTTTACTCCATTTCCGTGAAGATACATTTCTCCAAGTTCAGTTTGTGCCGATATATCTCCCTTTTCGGCTTTTTTTATCAATTCCTTGAGCTTGTCATCCTGTCTATTTTCAATATTTGGCTTACTTTGAGAATTTTGTGATTTTTTATCTTTTTTACCACAGCTAAACAATAAAATTAATATTAATACTGCGATAGTATATTTTTTTTTCATAATTTTCCCTCTTTTCTTTCATATTCTTATCTCTTGCTGTAAATCAGCATTTATATTATGCCTTCATAATTATAAAACATTTTCATAGATTTTTTATTTGTTATAAAATTATATTTCTCAATCTTCTCGTTTTTAAGTCTGTAAAAAATAAATATGTTTAGTAAATTATTATTCCTGCAATTGCCGCAATTACTGTAAGCAATATTGGATTCATTTTCCATTTTAACACAAGTGCCACAGAAATAATGAATATTGCTGCACTTTTCCAGTCTATAAAGTTCTTTTTATCAATCAGCATTATAGCTGCCGCCAGAATTAATCCGACAACAACGATTTTTAATCCTGCAAAAGCATTGTCCATATATTTATTGTCTTGAAATTTTAAATAAAATTTACTAAAAATTGTCATTATAATAACTGACGGAAGAATTAATCCCAATGTTGCTACTGTCCCCATTATAAATGCATCCCAGAATCCAGCCTTGTTTCCAATCAGATAGCCGACATAAGTTGCGGCATTTAATGAAATTGGTCCCGGCGTTACCTGTGAAATTGCCACAATGTCCGTAAACTGCTGTACATTTACCCATTTATGCAAATCTACAACATCTGCCTGAATAAGAGGTAAAATTGCATATCCGCCACCAAAACTGAACATTCCAATTTTAAAAAATACAAAAAATAATATCAATAATATCCCTAAATTCATTTATTTTTCCTCCAAATCATCCAGATATTTCCTAAAAAAGCACCTAAAATAATCATAACAATAGGTGGAAATTTAAAGAATGCCACCATTGCTGCAACTAAAATCACAATCCATAACGTTTTTCTATTAATTTTAGCCGATTTTCCAATTGTATAGACACTCGCTGCAATTAATGCAACCACCATCGGTCTTATAGCCTTAAAAGCCTTTATAACATATATGTTGTCCTGTATATTGCTAAATAATGAAGCTATTACAAGAATAATTATGAACGACGGCAATGTTGCTCCCAGAACTGTAGTTATAAGCCCTAGCAATCTTTTCATCTTATACCCCACAAAAACCGAAACATTCACAGCCAATGCGCCGGGTGAAGACTGGGCCAGAGCCAAAAGCTTTACAAATTCCTCTTCCTCAATCCATTTTTTCTTATTCACAATTTCATTCTGTATGAGCGGAACCATGGCATATCCGCCACCGAGAGTAAATGTACCTATCTTAAAAAAAATCCAGAACAATTCCAAATATACTTTCATTCTACTACCTTTCTGCTATTTCGTATTATTTTTCATTTTATCATAGATACTCTAAAAAAACAACAAACTTGCCATAAAAAAGATAGCCAATATACAGCTATCTCCTTAAAAATAATATTTTTTATCCTTTTGAAAAAAATTCCTTTGCCAGTTCCTTTAAGTAAAACACATCAAAAATTCCACATAATTCACGTACCGAATGCATCGCAAACATCGGAACTCCCAAATCCACTCCGTCTATATCAAGATGTGTGGAAGAAAGCGGACCGATTGTACTTCCTCCAAGTTCGTTTGACTCATTGACAAAAGGCTGAATCCGTATATCCGTTCCTTTTATAAGCTGTCTAATTACAGCAATCGAATATCCATCGGATGTATATTTCTGTTTTGCACTAATTTTTATTGAAATTCCTTCATTTATTTTTCCACGATTTGTAGGATCCGTTTTTTCCAAATGTGCAGGGTGTGCCGCATGTGCAGCATCAGCCGACAAAATAAACGAATTTTCAAGCATCTGCAGAAAATTACTTCGGTCAAGCCCTAACGATAGAGCAATTCTTTCCAGCGTATTCAAAAGATAATTAGAATCTGCTCCCTGTTTTGTAGCACTTCCTATCTCTTCGTTGTCAAACGCTACAAAAATGTTAATCTGGTCCTGACTCGCCTCCTCTTCCACAAGCCCAAGAAGACCTGTATAAACAGAGGCAAGGTTGTCAAGTTTTGGAGATGACATAAATTCTTCATTTGCACCTAAAAGACATCCTTTTTCTGTCGCATATAAATACAAATCAAAATCAATTATATTTTCTTTCTTTATTCCTGTCTTTTCCAAAATAATTCTTTCAAGATAGCCTTCCTTCTCAAAATTTTGATTAATAAGTGAAATTACAGGCAAGACATCATTCTGTTTATCAATTTTTACTCCATTATTTACTTCTCTATTCTGATGAATTGCAAGATTTGGTATTGTCAAAAGCGGTTCATCTATCTTAATTTTTACAGTTTTTGGAAAAAATGGATCTTGTCCTTTCACAATAACACGTCCAGCAATGGAAAGAGGTCTATCAAACCATGTACTCAAAATAGGCCCTCCATAAACTTCCGTATTTAATCTCACCATATTTTCTGTAACCATTTCAGGATTAGGTTTTATCCTAAAACAAGGAGAATCGGTATGTGCTCCAAAAATCTTAAACCCTTTTCTCACATTAAAATTTTCACCAATTGTAATTGCAATTATAGTAGAACTGGATTTTTTCAAAAAATATTTTCCACCTTTTTTTAGTTCCCATTTTTCACGAGGCATAACCCTCTCAAAACCATTTTCTTCTAAAATATCTGAACAATTTTTCACAACATGATAAGCACTGGGACTTTCATCAATAAATTCAATAACTTCCCTTGCAAAACTTTTTACTTCCATTTCGATAAAATTTTTCTGTATCTCTTCTAACTCTTTTGTTGTGTGTATCATCTTTATTCATTCCTCTCAATTTCTAATTTCCATTATTAAAAAACATTTCCCTATTAACAATATTGTACCCCATAATTTCAGATAATCAAAAAAATTTTTATATTTTTTTAAACTTTTTTATTTTTGCGTTAAATTTTTTAAATTTATCAAATATACAAACAAAAAATGCGTCATATATATAACGCATTCTAATTTTATTCTATTTCATTTTTGAAGAATTTCTTTTCTGTTTGAATAGCCATTCCATGGCAGGTTTCATATCGTATGCATGCTGCCAGGTATAACGATGATTCCCATTTTTGTAAACCGTGTAATAAATATTGTATCCATTTTCTATTTTACTTTGAACTTCTTTATTTACTTCATCTTGATTTTGTTCTGCATCAACTGTCATTCTTTGAACTTTTGCACCATTTTTTTCCAAATAATCTGATATTTCAGTCAAGCTTGGATAAGCTCCGGGATCTCCTTCTGACGCAACAAACCATATATTTTGATTTTTCATTGGTTCTGTTACGTTTACGTCCCATTTACTTGCAACAATATATGAACCACCAAATAAATCAGGATATTTTGAATCCAATGAAATAGAAGACATTCCACCCATTGATTGTCCTGTATTGTAAATTCTGTCTTTATCTATTGAATATTTTCCAGTTAAACTGTTTATCAATTCAACTGTTCTGTCCAGTTCAGGACCATATTCATAATTATCATTCACTGTTACCACTTCATATTGCGGCGCTAATACAAAACTAGGATGTTTTTTCTGCCATTCAGGACTTGCCCAGACTGTAGCACCATTTCCTTGACTTAATGTGTACTCAGTTTCAGAAGATACAGCTCCTGCATCATGCATAAATACTACCATCGGATATTTTTTAGATGGGTCATAATTTTTAGGCATATACAAATTATATTTCAAAGTCTTCCCATCTTTTCCAGTAAATACAAATTGCTTGAAGTCTTCTATTATTAATTGTCTTGTTTTTGTTGAAACTTGTTTTTCCTCAGAATTGTAAACTTTTCCATTTACAGTTTTTACACTTCCTGTTTGAGTTACTTCTGCTGTAATTGTTTTTAAAGGTTTTGCATCACCTTTTCCACCCAATGTCGGTCCTTTTTGTCCTGTTGCTTTTTTCTTTTCCATTTCTTCTTTAGAATGGTCGCTTGCCTGAGCTACCATCGGAAGTCTTTTCAATTCCAAAATTACATATTTTCCATTTTTTGATTTTTTCTCATTTCTTTCATTTTGTTTACTTACATATACTTTTTCAATTTCTCTGCCTTCTACTTTATAATCTGAAACAGAAACTGAATTCCCAGCAATTTCTTTATCGTATGTAAGCACAACTGCTGATAATTTCTCTCCATCTCCAAACACTTCTGTTATCGCTTCCACATTTTTAATATTACCTGCAAAAGACAAACTTGCAATTCCTAACAATCCTATTACTATATTTTTTATCATCGTTTTCCTCCAAATTATTTTTTTGATAAATTAATTTTATCAATTTAATGTGTCATATTTGCGACTATTTCCTTTAATTTTTCTTTGTCTATCTTTTTTTAAAAGTTTAGCAGAAAAAGTAAATATTAATAAAAAAAACTGGATTTCACTCCAGCTCTTTTCATAATTCAAAATTTTCCAGCAAATAAAAAATTAAAAAATCCCTTTTTCTTTAAACACTTTTGTCAATTTCCCATAAGTATCCGCTTCAGCCGCGACCAATGGCAATCTTACTATGTCATTGTCAAGTTTTCCAAGTATTTTCATAGCAGCTTTCACAGTTACAGGATTTCCTTCTACGAACATATTTCTGCTTACATCGTATAATTTTGTGTGCAGTTCAAACGCTTTGTCAAAGTTCTTATTTAAGAATGAACTGATTAAATCGCTCATTTCTTGGGGCATTATGTTGGCAACTACAGAAACGACTCCTTTTGCACCGATTGACAGCATTGGCAGGATTAGGTGATCTTCTCCTGAAAGAATTTCAATTTTATCTCCGCATAAATCCTGAATTCTTATCATTTGTTCAAGACTTCCTGTCGCTTCCTTTACAGCTACAATTTCAGGCAGTTCAGCCAGTTTTGCGATTGTTTCTGCTTCAATATTTGTTCCTGTTCTTCCAGGCACATTGTAAAGCATTATAGGGAATTTTGCTTCTTGCGCAATTGTTTTGTAGTGCTCATAAAGTCCTCTTTGACTTGGTTTGTTGTAGTATGGGCAAGTGCTTAACGCCGCATCCGCTCCCAGTTCCTTTGCGTATTTTGTAAGTTCTATTGCTCTTGTTGTGTTGTTCGATCCTGCTCCAGCGACTACTTGTATTCTTCCTTTCACTTCTTCCACAACTATTTTTATTACTTTTTCATGTTCTGCAAATGTCAGAGTTGGAGCTTCTCCAGTAGTTCCGCAGGGTACGATTCCAGATGTACCATTTTCAATGTGATAATTTACCAATTCTCTTAATTTATCTTCATCCAATTCCGTTCCATTATTTTTAAATGGCGTAATTAAAGCCACGTATGAACCTTCAAATTTCATTTTATTCCTTCTTTCCTTAATTTAGTTTCCTAATTTTTTTATTTTATTCCTATTTAAAATTTTAAATATCACTAAACTCTATCTAAAAAGTGCAAATTATATTTTAAAAAAGCTTAATCTCATTGTTAAATAGTATTTACTTTTAAATTTATAATTAATTTAACTATTACGCTAAAAATAATACAATATCCAAATTATCTTTGATATTTATACAATCCTTCAGCTATTTTTTCACTAGGTCCTGTCATAAAGGCATCATTTTCTCCACCTTCATACTCAATAACAAGCTGTCCACCTGGAACTTTTACGTTCACTTTTTCATCAACAAATCCAAAAGTCTTGGCCAATACTGCTGAAGCAGTTACGCCTGTTCCACAAGCTAATGTTCGTCCTGCCCCACGTTCCCAAGTGATTACTTCCATATGTTTTCTATCATGCACTTTCACAAAGTTCACGTTAACTTTTTTGGGAAACAAATCAGTATAATTTTCAATTTTTTTACCAAATTCATCAATATTGTAATCATTAAAATCATTTACAAATATAACAGAATGGTCAGTTCCCATAAAAATATACGAAATTTCAATTTCTGTTCCATCAACATTGATTTTTTCTCTTAAAAACTGCTCTTTTTCAGTATTTATCAATTCTTTTACATTAAAAACAGGTTTACCCATATTTACTCTTGCTGAAAAATCATCTTTTTCCTCATCGTAATTTACTCTTATCATCAAGTCTCCAGGAACTGTCTTTACAACAAATTCATCCCCTTCAACTAAATGATTATTTACAAGATAATGAGAGAAACATCTTATTCCATTTCCACACATTGGTGCTTGACTTCCATCTCCATTAAAGAAAAACATAAATGGCATGCTTGCCACATATTTTAAAATAATCAGACCATCTGCACCTATTCCAAAATGCCTGTCACAAACCTGACTAGCAAATTCCCCGTATTCAGGTATCCCCTTTTCAATTAGTTCCCTTTCAGTAACAATAATAAAATCATTCCCCGCACCTTGATACTTTTCAAATTTTAACATTTCAAAACCTCCTTTAATTTTTAAAATATTCTCAACTTATACTAAAATTTTTTTATTAAGAATCTTTCTTTTTTTCCTGCATTTTTCTAGCCATTCTTACAACAAACTTTCTTGAAAAAAATCTAGTTCCAAAAACTGCAATTCTATTAAAAATTCCAGGAATTATAATCATTTTCCCCTTCTGAAATTCCTTATAGCCAATTTCAGCCACTTTTTTAGCTGTCATAACTTTCATTCGTTCAAAAAGTGAACTTTCTTCCAAATTACTGCTTTTTTCAAATTCAGTAGCTGTTGGACCAGGACAAAGGGCGGATATTTTTATATTCTTAGTGCGAACATCATTTCTCATTTCTTCCCTAACCGCTTCAGTAAATGACTGCACAAAGGCCTTGCTCGCATAATACGTGCTCATCAGAGGTCCCGGCATAAAAGCTGCGACTGAAGAAACATTCAATATCTCGCCTCTTCCATCTTTTATCATATCAGCCAGAAACAGCTTTGTCAATTCTACAACTGCCTTTATATTCAAATTTATCATTGCATCATTTCTTTTCATCGTTTCTTCATCAAATTCAGAAAACCTTCCATAAATACCAGCTCCAGCATTATTCACAAGCGTATCAATTTTAAGATTGCTAGATTTTATCTGATTATAAAGCCTTTCAGCAGCCTTTTCCTGTGACAAGTCATTTTCAATCACAGTTACTTTAATATTTTTAGAAATTTCCTCAAAAATTTCTTTTTGCAACATTCTCAATTTATCCCTGTTTCGTGCCACAATAACCAAGTCATGTCCATTTTCTGCATAAATTTTAGCAAGTTCATATCCAATTCCACTGCTTGCCCCTGTTATCAAAACTCTTTTCATAAAATTTCCTTAAAAGACACCTTATCTATTTCACATTATAAAATTTATTTTTTTTAATAACCATTTAATCGCTTCAAAATATATTTTGATATAGTTTCATTACTAATCCATTTCCCATTTTTTTTAGTAAATTCCAATTCAATGTTAACTATTAGTTCACTATTGTCATCATTTTTTATTAATTCTTTTGTATGTTCATCAAAATATTTCATCACATCATTTTTAATTTTTTCATTTAAAAATATATCCAAATCTAAATATTTTTCACCTTTTCCATATTTACTCAAAAGATATTTTTCTGAACTTGGCAAAAGTTCCATTGCATCTATCATTTTTAAAGTTATTGAAACATTAGCTTTATTTTCTGATACATATTCTATCTCTTTCAGTTCAATTTTTGAATTGTAAATTAAATTCTTTAAATTCTGTTCTGTTACCATTTCCATTACTGTCATAAATGATTTCTGTTTAGATTTATTCACTGGTCTTACTTCATTAATCCTTATTGTGTCAAGTGTTAATTTTGTTTTCCTTTTTATTAATTCAGAAAATAATTTATCTTTTTCAGTTTGATTAAAATTGTTTATTACTTTCTTGACTTCTTTTTCAAGTTCTGAATTATTTTGATAATTATTACTAAAAGAAATCATTCCAATAATCAACATTAATAAAATTACTATTTTTTTCATTCAAATCTTCCTTCTACAAATCAAATTCCTTCGCAAATAACTCAGCCACTTTTTTCCCCATAACTTCGTCTACAACTAATGAAATACTGATTTCAGAAGTAGAAACTTGATGGAAACTTATGTCATTTTCTGAAAGGATTCTAAACATTTTGGCAGCAACTCCAATGTTGCTTATCAGTCCTATTCCTACTACAGAAACTTTTGTAATGTAAGGATTTATTATGAAGGATGTTCTTGGAAATTCCGCTTCTATTTCTGCTCCAATTTTTTCAAGTGCGGCAATGTCTGTTTTTGGACAAGTAAAGGCAAAACTTCCGTGATGGCTTGTTACATCATTTTGACTTATTATGTCAATGTTTATTCCATTTGCTTCAGCTTTTTCAAAAATTTCATATACGTTTTGTGCATTTGTTGGGATTTCCTCCACGTTTACCATTACCATATTTTCATTGATTGATACTCCAGTTATTACTTTTTGCTCCATTTCCTTATTCTCCTTTGTTTTTTCTACCGATGTTATAATCGTTCCGTTTTTTTCTCCAAGCGATTTTCCAACGTAAATTTCTACACCATATTTGCTTCCAAGCTCAACTGCTCTTGGCTCCATTACTCCAGCTCCTAAAAAAGCCAGCTCCATCATTTCATCATACGAAACAACTGGCAATTTTTTGGCATCTTTATAAACTCTTGGGTCAATTGAGTAAATTCCATCTACATCTGTGTAAATTTCACATTTTCCTCCAAGTGCAGCCGCCAGAGCCACAGCTGAAGTATCAGAACCTCCACGTCCCAAAGTTGTCACATCTCCAGCTTCATTTACTCCCTGAAATCCAGCCACAACTACAATTTTCCCTTTTGACAGATGTTCTTTTATCTCTTTTCCGTTAATGTCCTCAATTCTGTTTTTTGTATAATGTCCGCTCGTTTTTATTCCAGCCTGAGCTCCTGTAAGCGAGATAGCTTCATATCCAAGCGTCTGTAAAGCAATGCTAAGCAATGCAATTGTCTGCTGCTCTCCAGTTGACATCAGCCTGTCCATTTCTCTCAAGTCAGGTTTATCAGTAATTTCGTGAGCCAATTTTATTAAGGCATCTGTAGTTTTTCCCATTGCTGAAACCACGACAACCACATCGTTTCCAGAATCCTTCACACTTCCCAGATATTTTGCGATATTCATTATTTTCTCCGTTGTAGCAACCGAAGTCCCACCATATTTATGCACAATAATCACAATAAATTCACCTCTTTCTTATTTTTTATAAATCAAAAATTTCATCATTTCTAATCAGATCATCCAGTGTTTCCCTTTTTACCGCAACTTTCGCTTTTCCATCCTTTACAAATACAACCGCTGGACGCATCATTCTGTTATAATTGCTTGACATTGTGTAACAATATGCCCCTGTTGTCGTTACTGCCACAATATCTCCAATTTCTGTTGCTTTTGGCAATTTTCCTTTTTCAATGATAATATCCCCTGATTCACACAGTTTTCCTGCCAAAGTTATTTCTCTTACATCTGTATCATTTAGCTTGTTTACAACTCCAGCCTCATATTCCGCTTGATATAATGCTGTTCTTATATTATCCGACATTCCTCCATCTATGAATACATACGTTTTTCCGCCGACTGTTTCCTTAATTCCTCCAACTTCGTACAAAGTAGTTCCCGCATTTCCAACAATGCTTCTTCCTGGCTCAATGCAAAGTTCCTTAAATCCAATCTGATATTTAATTTCCATTGCTTCCGTGTATGTTATTATTTCGCTCAGAACTTCCTCTATCGGTTTCGGATCATCTCCTTCCTTATAGTAAACTCCGAATCCTCCACCCATATTTACTGTGTGAACTACTATTCCCAATTCCTTTTTCAATTTATCCAAATATTTAAAAATCTCATCTAGAGCAAATATAAAGAACGCCGATTGGAAAATTTGCGAACCGATATGCGTATGAAATCCTTTAAATTCTATCCATTCGCTATCATTCAATCTTTTAATTATATCAAATAAATTATCCTGAAACAATGAAATTCCAAATTTTGAAGTAAGCCCAGAAGTCTTTATATAATGATGCGTATGTGCCTCAATTCCTGGATCAATTCTCACAAGCACAGCCTGCTTCTTCCCTTTCTCACGGCAAATTTTCTCAATTTTATCAATTTCATCCTCATTATCAATAACAATCTCCTTTATTCCAAATTCAATTGCCATTTCCAGCTCTTCCACAGTCTTGTTATTTCCGTGCAAATGCACTCTGTCCATTGGAAATCCTGCCTTGTAAGCAGTATAAAGCTCCCCGCCAGAAACTACATCCAAATCAAGTTCCTTAGCATCAACCAGCTTTAACATCCCCATTGACAAAAACGCTTTCCCCGCATAAGCAATCTGCGTATCAAACCTGTTTGATTGAAAAGCTTCTTTCATCTTGTCAATAGTCGTTTCAATAAGCTCCTGATCCATTACGTAAAGCGGCGTTTTAAACTTTTTTGCAAGTTCAGATGCATCCACTCCCCCTATCGATAAATTCCCTTTTTCATTAACTTTCGACGTTCCAAATAATTTCATATTTCCATTGAAATTTTTTATTTTAATTAATTTGAATTTAAATATTAGAAATTATTGTTCTTTCACTTATATTTCTTAATTTTTTTACGAAAAATTTAGAATAATTTTTAAAAAATCTATATTTATAATGCAAATTAGCTTTAAAATAAGAAATTTCTTCTCCTTTCAGTATTTTTGTTTTTTTGGGTAATAAAAAATGCTGACAACAAGCATCAGCATATAAAACATATATTTAAAAATTTTTATTATTTTTATTTTAAACTAAAAAACTTAAAAAATTTATATGAATTATATCTGACAGCTCCCCATTATCCTTTGATAATGACAGTCCTATGGATATTCTCCATAGCCCCAGCAATAAAGATAGTCAATCCCTACGCTTCGGCAATTATTCCTTTCAACTTATTTCACAGAATCGACTTTTCTCCGTAAATTTACTTTTAATAATTGCACCTCTATCACATAATATTTATTATTATAACTAATTTTTTCACATTTGTAAAGTATTTTTCAAAATTTTGTAGACAAATATATTGACAATTCAAATTTTATAAGGTATTGTTATTACAGATAGGAGGTAGAAGAAAAATGAAAAGACTAATGCTTTTATTATTTTTATCAGCATTAACAACAAGCTGTACGGTGTGGTATTCAAGAAATTGTTCTTACTATGAAGGAGACGGACTGTATTATAATTCAGTAGATGGTACACCTTGCACTTCTTTAAATAAAAAAATTGAAAGAAATAGAAAAAAATAATTTCTGTAAAGGAAAGAAAGAAAGGGAATTAAAATGAAAAAAATTTTATTATTGCTTATCTTAGTATTAACAACTGGATGTGACATTTTAGAGCAAAGCAACTATAGAGGATGTTCTTATAACGACGAAGATGGCTTATATTATGATTATTGGGTCAAATATCCAGAAAAAGTGCCTTGTACGAGTTTAAATAAGAAAATTGAAAGAAAGAGAAAAAAATAATTTCTGCAAAGGAAAGAAAGAGAATTAAAATGAAAAAAATTTTATTATTGATTATTTTATCAATATTAACAACTGGATGCTATGCTTGGAATATGGGTTTATACCGAGAGTGTTCCTATGACAAGGAAAAAGATGCTTTTTATAAATCAGTATATGTTGATGGGAAATATGTCGGGGTTAAAAAGTGTAATATAAAACCGAGGTAAGGAGCAAGAAAAATGAAAAACATTATATTATTGACTATTTTAACAGCATTATTAACTAGCTGTTATGCTTTGAAAATGGGAAATTATAGAAATTGTTCTTATAATGAGGAAGACGGCTTATATTATGATTGGAGAGAATACCCCCAAAAGGTGCCATGCAAGGCTTTAAATAAAAATAAAAGATAAAAAAGAGCTTTAAAACTATTGTAAGGAAAGGTGATATTGTAAATTTTTTAATAAAATCTACCAGTATCACTTTTTTATTTCTGCTGTTTAAACAGGAAATATTATAAAAATAAACTCATCCTCCTGTAACTAATACCTCTATTTTATCAAAAAGACAAAAAAGAACAGCAAAATCTAAGTTTCGCTGCCCTTTCCGTTATTTTTCTATTTTTAAGTTCTTAATCAAAGACCTGTTAAATCTTTATTTGATAAAATTTTCCACTTTTTTCTGATTCTTCGTTTTAGTAAATAGCCCTGAATCCTATTCCACCTCTTACATTTTTACCTTTAGTGTCATATCCGGCATTTACAGTCACTCCAAATCTCGTATTATCAATTCCGATATTCAAGTCAAACTTACCGCTTCCTTTTCTGTCATCCTTTTCGCCTCTTATTCCAAACCAGTCGGCATTTGTATATCTTACTCTTGCCTTGTTGTTATTTTCTCCAACTTTTCCTAGTTCGTTTTCATAAGCCGCTGTCAGTCCTACCGATAAATTTGTTCTTACTGCCAATGGCTGTACATATCTGAATTCCATTCCAACTTCAGGTTTTACTGAGAAGTAGTCGTTTCCTTTTACTTCCAGACGCATTTCCCCTCTGTCTTCTTTTATGTTGTTAAATCTTCCGTATTCCATCTTTAATGCTCCATAAGGACGTAAATGTGTTCTCTCGCTCATTCTTATGTTATATCCAAGCTCATTCTTAACTGCCGCTCCATAAGTACGGTAGTCAGATTTTGCTTCAAATACTTCATCTACTACAAGATATCTACGTTTCATATCATTAATTCCAGCATACACATCTCCCGAGATAGTCCATCTTAATGAACCGTTATGGTCATTTTTAGGCGACATTGTCTTGAATACTCCTGCCTTAATCATTGACTGATTTTCTTTAGAATGTCCAATATCCTTGAATCTGAATCTGTTAGTTACCGCTCCGGCATACCATCCTGAACTGTTTCCTAATTTTACTGTATCATTTTCATGAACATAAGCAAATCCGTAAGCGTTGCTAGTGTTGTCAATTACTCCGGCAGTATCAGAATTATATTCGTCCCTCATACCGAATACCTTAATTTTGTTGTTGTCCTTAGATGGTTTTCTCCAGTCTTTTCTCAAGTGGTTGAACTCTTTATCCAGAAGGCTTCCAGTTTTGCTGATTCTTTGCTGCAGATTACCGTACTGATGTCCCATCATTTCGTCAAAAGCTTGGTACAGAAGGATTTCTTCATTATTTCCAATTGAATTTAATTTTTGGAATATTTGATTTTCCCTAGTTCCAAGCGGCTTAACTCCATATCTTTGTTCCAGCCCGTCAGCAAAATTGTATGTATCTGTAACTTTTGTTGGAGTTACTTTGCTGTTAGAGGCCCAGTTAGTATATGCCGCTTTCGCCATGTACAGATTTGTAATTTCTCCTGTGTCAGGATCAAGAGTCGGTGTAGCCATCCAAGTCAACGCTCCAGAATAGACTGTCCATTTTGCAACTCCACCGTACACGATTGCCCTGTTATATGGATCCAGGATATTTCTGTCATTTATCTGAATATATTTGCTTGCCGTATTTTCTGCCGCCTCTACTCCTATTATCAGATCAGCCTCGCCTGTCAATGCTCCTAGATTATCAATCGCCTGAGTATAATTTTTGCTGGAAGTATCTACATAAAGCCCTATGCTTGAAGCCGACACTGTTATTGGATTTTCTGCTGTAGTTGTAACTAATGTAGGCTGAACTTCACCTTTTCCAGCTACTATTATTTTAGCAGTTGGCGATCCTGCAGGAGCATCAATTATTACATCTCCCATAGGTTTTGAAGTGGCATTCTTAGCCATGTCGTACTCTTCCACAGCTCCTTTTCCAGTTACATTTATACGTCCACGGTTGATAATTGTTCCACCTTTAAGATACACTCCTACTCCAGATCTTGAGTCAATATCTATCGTACCTCTATTATCCAAAGTTGAATTTTTGCTAAGCACAACTCCTGTCACGCTTGACAGCCCGCTTGCACCTGTTCTTATCGAACCGTTATTTATAGCCTTTGCACCTTCCTCAACGTAAATACCTATTGTGTTGTTTGCATTTAATACAATGTCACTGTTGTTTGTAACTGTAGTTCCTGCTCCAACACCGTACATTCCTATGCTGTATTTTCCGTTTACGTTGATTGTTCCGTTGTTCTCAATATTTCCAGTAGTTGCAGGCGTGCTGGAATCCCCTATATATCCAGCGGCCATTCCGACACTGAATATCTTGTTAATAGGATCAGATCCCCCAACAGATATTGTACCAGTATTTCTCGCATTTCCATTTTTTACAGAATAAACACCGACATTTCCTATTCCTGTATTAAAGTCAATATTTCCGTTATTTTCAATTGTCCCTGCAGCGTAAATACCATAGTTATTTCCATTCGTACCTACTGATGTCAAGTTTGTATTATTTCTGATTATTCCAGAAGTATCATTTGAATATGCGTAAACCGAATCATTCTTCAGTGTTACATCTGAAATATTGCTTTCAATCGTATTCCCTGTTCCAACATTTACAAATCCGAACGAAGTATCCCCTATGTCAAACGCTGTTCCTGTATTTGTAATCTGCTGTCCGCTTCCAACTGTATACACTCCGACAGCTTCATTTTTTCCAACCTTAATAGTCCCTGAATTTAAGTCAACATTTCCTCCTTTAGAGTACATTGCGACAGATCCATCGCCTACAGTTATGTTTTTATTGTTCACTTCTTCAAATCCATATATTCCAACGGCATTTTTTCCGATTGTTATATCTCCGTTATTTATAAGCGGATTTGTACCAGTTCCAGCTGCATTTGTATACATTGCCACATTAGGGTCAGCAAGCGAAGCAGAATCTCCAAATGTGATTACTTTGCTGTTTACTGTGTCGTATGAAATATTATTTTTTGCGACTTTTGCATACATTCCGACATTCTTATCTTTTGTACTTGTAATTGTCCCTGCATTTTCAAATACTGGCGCAACAGTTATATTTCCAGGTTCGTATGTCATTCCAACTCCTTCTTCGTCATCAAGAGTTATTGTACCTGTATTTTGAAGCCCTGTTTCTGTATCGTATATTGTTAAAGCACTTGTTACTGGATCTGTAAATACGTCTGAATAGAACATTCCTGTCGATTTATTTCCTACCGAAATATTTCCTTTGTTATAAATCTCTGTATTTCTCAATCCATATAGCCCTGTCGAGCTTTTTGCTATCTTTATGATACCTGCAGTATCATTTACGACAATAGCGTTTTTCCCATAAATTGCAGCCGAGTTTTTACCAGACAAGTCTATAGTCCCTTTATTTATAAGTGTTACTGTAGATTTTGGCGTAGCAAGGTCTGAGTTTTCCTGCGCAATACCAATTTGCCCATCTTGAGTTCCTGTTATCGTGCTATTGTTAGTTATGCTTGAGTTTGAGATTTCAAGCAGGTTGTAGTCATCGCTTGGATTATCCAGATTTACTGCCTGATCCACGTTCAGATGACTTTGATAAAGCATAAATCTTCTATAATCGTTACTTCCTCCTACTGTCGGCTTTTCTGTTGAGGCAAGACCGCTAAACAAGTTTGAAACTGACGTATTTGACAAATTCATATTAACTTTTTGAGTCAGGAACAGTCTTGAATCAGCCTGCATATTTAATGTCAAGTTACCAAGCGTACTTGTTGTACCGTTTCCATAGTTAGTTCTTGCCCAAGCTGCAACGTTCCCAGGTGTCAATGCCGTATAAGAAGCGATATTTCCTAATGTCCCTCCACCAGTATAGTAGAATGCAGTACCACGTGTAGTAGCTTTAGTTCCACCTTCAATAGTAGCAGTCATAGGACCGTTTATAAGCACTTTTCCTCCAGGAGTGTAGAACAGAAGTGAGCCCTTGTCAGTACCAGTTCCTGTTACGACTGTGCTTGAGCCACCATTATTTCCAACAGAGATAGTTCCTCCATTATCAGCAAAGAAGTTTACTGCTCCATTGTATGCTTTTATATCAGCCTTGTCAATTTCAATTTTTCCAGCCGAATATATTCCTACAGAGCCTTCATCTGTAACATCTGCATCTACATTCATTTTTCCGCCAGTCAGATTTGCCCCTGCCAACGCGACAACTCCTGCAGTTCCTCTTCCACCAGTTCCAGTTGTAGCTTTTGAAGATCCTGAAGCGCCTGACACGGTAACGCTTCCGCCGTTAGCAGTTACAGAAGAATTTTTACCTGCTACAAATCCGTAAGCTCCATCACCTGTTACAGTCGTGTCCCCTTCGTATGTCAGTCCACCTTTGTTTACAAATACACCATTAGCATTGTCTCCTGTCACATCTATGCTTACACCTGAATCAATGCTGCTTCCTGTACCTTGATCAATATAGTATCCAGTAGTCTTATCTCCCTTTACGGTAATATCTCCGCCTGCACCAAGGCTAATTTTTGAACTTGCATTTGCATAAGCACCGATAGTTGAATCTCCTTCGGTAGTTACCGCTCCTGTATTTATGATTTCTCCATTTTTTCCATTTTCACTGTCTGCAAACAGTCCAATTCCATCTTTTCCGTCAATTGAATTAGCTGAATCTCCAATCTTGACAGTTCCGCTGTTTGTAACTTTTCCAGGTTTTGCTATAATTCCTATACTGTACTTCTTGTTTGCGGCATCAGATTCTCCAAGTTCAATATTTCCACTGTTTGTAATGTTTCCATCTTCTGTAGCATAAATACCTACATTCCCTTTACCTTTAGTAAATTCGATTTTCCCACTGTTAATTACAGTTCCTGTAGCATAAATACCGTAGTTTTCTCCATCAGTTGCAGTACTTAGCATTTCCATGTCTGTTGAGTTTGTAATATTTCCTTTTGTATCACTTGAGTAAATAAATTTACCTTTGTTTCCTAATGTAGCCTTTCCGCCACTTATTGTAAATGTATTTCCTGTTGATCCCGAATTTCTATTAACAAATCCGTAAGACCCATCTCCAATTTCATATTCATAGTTAGTGGCTGTAACAGTCTGACCGTCTCCTACAACAAGAATTCCTCTTGCGTCTTTCCCAACTTTTATCTTTTTAGTTCCAGACGCAGTCATATTGACATCTCCACCTTGTGAATAAATGGCAACTCCGCCATCTCCGACTGTTATATCTCCGCTAGTATCCAAATCCCATCCATACATTCCGATTCCATATTTTCCAAGTTCAATCGTTCCTGCATTTTCCAATGGATTTGTTCCTGCTGCAGTTGCATTCGTGTACATTCCGATGTTAGCATCGCCTATAGAACTTGCACCATCTCCGAGAATCTTTATGTCTCCCGAGTTTTTAGCAGTCAGTTTTTTGCTGCTGCTGTTAGCTTCTGAGTACATTCCAACTCTTTTTACAGATGTTGCTGGAGTTGTTCCACCCAATTCAGTTCCACTAATCTCAGCTCCAGTTTTATTTTCCATTGTTACATCTTGCGTCAAAGCCCCTGCCTTGTAGTACATTCCGATTCCGCTGTTTCCAACAATAGCAATTTTACCTGCATTTTCAAGATTTTTTTCAGTATAATCTTCAGCAAAAAGTCCTACAGATTTTTCACCAATCTGGATGTCTCCATCATTTATAATCTCTGTATCACCTTTTCCTGTATTCTTACCAAAGATTGCGGCAGATCCTTCTTTTTTCATTGTGATAGTTGCACCTGAATGATTTTTTATAGTACCATCGCTCGCATACATCGCAACTGAATTTTTTCCACCTAGTTCAATAGTTTTCTTATTTTCCAGTTTTACCCATTTATCAGTACCGCCATCATTTTCTTGTGCCATAAGCTTTACACCGTCATCATCTGTCTGTATAGCTGTATCATTAATAATTGATGAACTGGATAATGCTATTTTTTTATAATCATTATAAGTCTTTGGAGAATCAAGAGTCAATTTACTTCTGTACAGTAAAAATTCTTTATGCCCAGTACCATTTATAGTCATACCATATCCCGAAAGATCCAAATCAGATAAATTAGCTTGTGCATACGAAGCAACTACCAAGTTCGAGTCTGCACTCATATTTGCAGTCAATTTATTCAGTCCCGAATATCCAGCAGTAAGTTCTGACGCAATGTTTACAGGATATGAAACTGAAGTTGGAACTGGAGATGTTGTTATATAAAATCCTGATCCGCCTGTGGCAACATTAAGTTCTGTAGCACTGTCAAATATTATCTGGTTACCTCCCGTTCTCATAAATCCAAGTGAATCAGCTCCTACATTTACTGTAGTCTTTTTATTGTTTTTGCTTAAATGAATATCCCCACCATTAGAATAAACATTTACGGCACCTCCAGAACTTGTAATTGTTGCATCGCCTGCATTAATTGTACCGCCACTTTCTGCATAAAGTCCGAGTCCTGATTTTCCTTTTACTGTAATCGTTGTTGCATTGCTTGGTGAAGCTGTCGAAATATTTACAGTTCCATTCCCCATCGCAATTGCACCTGCAACTTCATCTCCTTCCACAGCAATAGTTCCACCATTATTGTTAATAGTTCCTGAGTTATCAGCTACAATACCTTTTACTTTTTTAGCCTTCATAGTTATATTTCCAGTATTAGTAGTTGCACCTGTCCCTTTTGAGTATATTCCAATTGATTCTTCCCCAGAATTTTTTGTTGTTTCAATTTTTGCGGCAGTTACTAAATCTTGTGCAGATTCATTAACAATCCCAACATTTTCTTTTCCATTAACTTTTAAATTAACATTTGTTCCAAAATTAGCTTTACTGGCCTTATTGTATATCAAAACATTTTTCTTGCCTTCTGAATCTAATGTTGAAGCGCTTGTGAACTTAAACTCATCATCTGTTGCTGTACCTGCGTATTCAAGGTATATTCCTACATTTTCATCTCCAGGCATTTGCATATTAAGTTTTGAAGTAGAGACATCTGCCCAGCCTTTAAAATATGTTCCTATATTTTTAGTTCCTGAAATTTTAGTTTTATCTCCAGCAGCAAGCTCAATCTTAGCCTTCCAGTATTTCCAGCTGTCATTTATAAATATTCCTGTATTCTGAGTCCCGCCTATATCTAACGTTCCTGTACTTATTATTTCCCAACCGTTACTATTACCTGCGTTAGTTCCACCTGCAGAACCGCCTGCTGGAACTCCTTTTCCAGCCCAGCCTCCACCAATAGCTCCTATAGTAGTCGGCATATCTATATATGCAAACGTATTTTTAGAACTGTTCAGCTTTATTGTTCCGCCATTTCTGAAAATATTGTCTTTATGTCTGCTTCTTGCATTTTCATTCAATGCTACCCATACAATATTCTCAGTACCTCCCATATCAATAGTTCCATTATTTGTAAATTCAGCATTTAAATTTCCATTATGAAATTGAGAAGTATATACAACAGATTTATTACCCGTTGTATTAATTGTTGTTCCACTTCCTAGGACAAATGCAGATACTACGCTGCTATTATGGGCATCCGTGTGAAATAGCCATGCATCATAATTAGCACCTCCCGATCTGTTGAAGGTTATAGTTGTATTGTCTATATTTGAAGTATAATCTCCAGTATTTTTTATAAGCGCATGTCCAGTAAATCCTGTTACGCTATGAGTTCCACTAAAACTCCAGCTTCCACCCATTGAACCTGATCCAGTCAAATTTCCATTTATAGTAATACCTGAATCCGTGTAGCTAACTGTTCCCGAACTCATACTTACCTGACCCATAAGCGCAACTGCCGCCCTGTCACTTGGAGCATAATATGAAGCCCCTTTTGTATAAGTCCATGTCCCAGGACCTCCACCTAGCATATATGATTCATCTCCATTACCTGTCGCTGTAAAATTTAGCGTTGGCAAAGAATTTGGAGTTGGAATACTTACATTTACTGTTGGTGAAGCCGGTGTAAACGAAAGTGGCGTTGGCAACGTAATACTAGGCAGCATCGGAGGTGTTACCGTCAACGAGCTTATTGTAACTTGTGCAGGTTCCACTTGTGGCGCCGCTGGCGCTGTTACGCTTATATTAGGAGCGTTAAAAATTATTGTTTCTGGCTGTGCAGGTGTTGCAGGCGTTTTATCTGCAATCGTTATTGCTCCTTTTACAACCTGTTTTGGTCTAATTGCAACGCTTACATTAAATCCTACTGTCGGTTCTAAAAGAGGTTTTACTCCCACAAGTCCGTACGAATCTGAAACAAGCCCTGTTCTTTGCGAACTTGAAGCGGCATTTTTTCTTGAAGCCAGAGGCATCTCCTCGTACTTGTCACTTAAAGGATTTATTGCCCTTTCGTATCTGTCCCCTCTTTCAAAAATTCCTTCATAAGGATATTTTATTTTCTTATCTCCTCTTCCCTTATAAGCGCCATGCCAGTCATCATAGAAAAAGTTTTGTCCAAATTGCCAGCTGCTCCAAGGACTTTTTGTTACATGATCTCCCTGTTCCATCAATTGTATCAATTCCATGTTGCTGTCTTTTATTAATTTTTTAGTTTCAGCTTTCACTCTTTTAAAGTTCTGGCGCATATCTGTTATGGATGTAGAAATAGATCTTCTTTGATTTTCTATAGTAGGCTCTTTCGGAGCTGCATCCAGTTTTCCTGCAGAAAATATCATTCCTGTTATTAAAAATGTGATTAATGCTGATTCCGTATATTTGAAATCTTTTGTTCTTTTTGCAAACGCACGTAAATCCTGCGAAAATCTTCTCAAATTGTTTGTCATTTCTTCTCCTTTTTTATTAATTTTTCTAATTTTTCTAATTTTCTTAGCCGTGATGAAATCTTTTACAATCGAAATCATCTATTCCTGAATACTGTTTCTAACAGCAAATAAAATTATCTAAAAATTATACATCCATATTTTTTATAATTATTATAATTTTTAAATAATATTATTTATATTTCTATTTCATTTAATTAATAAATACAAATAAAAAGGTTATTCCACTCGTTAGTTACTATGAAATAACCTCATTAACAAAGGAAATGATTTAATTTATTAAAAAATTCATCACCTATATATTTTATCAAATTTAAAAAAAATGTCAATACCTTTTTTAAAAATTTATATTTTTTTCATATCAAAGCATTTATTTTTCCTTATAAAATTAATATAATAATATTTACTATTTAAACATAGAAATAAAAAATCTCTAAAAAAGCATATATACCGCTATGCTTAGATAGAGATTCTTTTATTAAAGGCATTTTCGATTAAAACTATTTTTCAACATTTAGAACTGCTGTTTCTCCAGCTACTGCCGATCCTGATTCAAGCGGATTTAATGCGCTGTAACTTTCGTAATTTGAAATAATTACTGGCGTAATAATTGATTTTGCGTTTGCCTTTAAGAAATCGTAGTCGTATTTGATTAATGGGTCTCCTACTTTTACTACTGCTCCCTCTTCAGCGATTCTTTCAAATCCTTTTCCTTCCAGTTGAACTGTATCCATTCCAAAGTGAACAAAAATTTCGATTCCAGAAGGCGTTACTATACTGAAAGCATGATTAGTATCAAAGATTTTTTCTACTCTTCCAGAAGCTGGCGCTAACATTACACCTGATGCAGTTGGTTCGATAGCAATTCCATCTCCTACCATTTTTTGAGCAAAAACTTCATCAGGCACTTCTGATAAAGGTAATAAGTTTCCTGAAATAGGAGCTATTACTTTTCCCTCAAATTCCTGTTTCACTTCTTCACCTTTGTTCCCTTTTTTGAATAAATCAAATAATCCCATTCTAATTCCTCCAATTTATTTATTTTATATTTAATTATCTTAATTTTATGTTACCATATATAATCAAATTAGTCAAATTTTTCTTCTTAATCCATAAAATTTTTTTATTATTGTCAATTTGATTTTTTCAAGCTGTTTTTCAATATTTCCAAATTACTTTTCGCATGTTTATCTCCAAGCGCCGCAGCCTTTAAAAACCATTTCTCCGATTCCTTAAAATTTCCTTCATTTCCGAAAATCATTCCTAGATGGTTCATTGCATTAATATCGTCTTTCCACGCCATTTGCAAATAAATGTCTTTTTCCTTTGCTGTCTGTCTAGTCGAATTATAAAATGTCAAAAGATTTTCCTTTGCGCCTTCACAGTTCTTTTCAATCGCCATAAGGTAATATTTCTCAGCTTCTTCAGTTTTCCCATTCTGTTCATATAAAATTGCTAAATTGTTTAAAGCGTCGTAATCTTCATTTTCAATCGCAATCAAATAATACTTTTCAGCATTTTCAAAATCATGCTGACTGGCATAAAGATACCCCAGATTATTCGCAAACTCATAATCCCCTGCCTCAATAGCTTTCAAAAACCATTTTTTGGCATTTTCATTATCATAACTGTTTTGAAAAATCAGACCAATTTCATTCATAGCCTTTGTATCCCCAGCCTGTATCCTTTTCATATACTTCTCAAGCAATTTATCCATCCCATTTTTTTTCATATATCTTTCACCATCCTTTCTAAATTTTATATTTTTTATTCATATCTTTAAAACTTCTTGACAAAATTTTGCTTAACATTATATTTTATGTATATTGATTACCATAATTAAACTGATAAGCTCTTATTTAAATACTTCAAAATTAATTTTAATTTATAAACTAAATAATTTATCAAAGGCATTTTTGGATAATTCAATAAACTTCAATAGTTCTGCATGAGTAAAAGTTGCTTCTTCCCCTGTACCTTGCAGTTCAATAAATTCACCTTTGTCATTCATTACAATGTTCATATCCACATCGGCTCTTGAGTCTTCTTCGTATTCTAAGTCAAGAAGCAATTCATTCCGGACCTTCCCGACGCTTATTGCTGCAACTTTTGATTTTATTGGGATATCTTTTAATTTTCCTTCGTCTATCAGTTTTTCAATTGCCAGTTCCAAAGCAAGATAAGCTCCTGTAATTGAGGCTGTTCTTGTACCGCCGTCTGCCTGAATTACATCGCAGTCTATCATTATTGTTCTTTCCCCTAATTTCTCCAAGTCTATTGCGGCTCTTAGGGCCCTTCCGATTAGACGCTGGATTTCCATAGTTCTTCCAGAAAGTTTTCCTTTTGTTGATTCCCTTTGGACACGTGCATTTGTTGCTCTTGGAAGCATGCTGTATTCTGCTGTTACCCATCCTGAGCCTGTTCCTTTCAGCCACCTAGGTATTTTTTCCTCAACTGTTGCATTACAAATAACTTTTGTGTTCCCAAATTCCATTAAAACTGAACCTTCTGGATGAATAATGTAATTTTTTGTCACTTTTACTTCTCTCATTTCATCATTTTTTCTATTATTTTTTCTCACATTTTCTCCTAATTTATTTTCCATTTTATTTATTTTTATAAAGTGGAAATTTTTCCGTTAACTTTAAAACCTGCTCTTTTACCTGAGCAATTTTTTCACTGTCATTTATATTTCCTAAAACAGTTAATATAAATTTCGCTACCTGTCTTGTTTCTTCTTCCTTAAATCCACGAGCTGTGATTGCAGGTGTTCCCAGTCTTATTCCACTTGTAACAAATGGTTTTTCAGGATCATTTGGAATAGCGTTTTTATTACAAGTTATTCCAGCCTCTTCCAATTTTGCTTCGGCTAATTTTCCTGTAACTCCCATTGGACGTAAATCAACCAGCATTAAATGGTTGTCGGTACCGCCGCTTACAATTCTAAGCCCACCTTTTACCAATTCTTCTGACAGAATTTTAGCATTTTTTGCCACTTGTTCCTGATATTTTTTGTATTCTGGACTAAGTGCCTCTTTAAATGCAACCGCTTTTGCCGCAATTATATGAACTAATGGTCCCCCTTGTATTCCTGGAAATATTGTCTTATCAATTTTTTTAGCAATTTCTTCATCATTTGTTAAAATTATTCCACCACGAGGCCCTCTTAAAGTTTTATGGGTTGTTGAAGTTACCACATCTGCATATTCTATTGGATTTGGATGGAGTCCTGCAGCTACAAGTCCAGCGATATGAGCCATATCTACCATTAAATATGCCCCAATCTCATCAGCGATTTCCCTAAATTTTTTAAAGTCAATTGTTCTTGAATAAGCGCTTGCTCCTGCAACTATCATTTTAGGCTTTTCTCTTAATGCAATTTCTCTGACTGCCTCATAATCAATCAGTTCTGTTTCAGGATTTAGACCGTATTCGAGTCCAATGTAATTTTTTCCTGAAAAATTGATTTTATAGCCATGTGTCAAATGTCCACCAGCACTAAGGCTCATTCCCAGAATTTTATCTCCAGCTTCAAGCAGTGCAACATAAACTCCCATATTTGCTTGGGATCCCGAATGTGGCTGCACATTTGCATATTTTGCCCCAAATATTTTTTTCAATCTTTCAATTGCAAGGCTTTCTACAACATCAGCATTTGCACATCCGCCGTAATATCTCTTTCCAGGGTAACCTTCTGCATATTTATTTGTAAATACAGAACCTGCCGCCTCCATCACGGCCTTTGAAACAAAATTTTCAGAAGCGATTAGCTCAATTCCTTCCTCCTGTCTTCTTTCTTCTTCCACAATTGCATTGTACACTTCTAAATCCACATCTTTTATATAGCTCATCCTAGTTTCCTCCTAATTTTATTGAAAATCAAGCAGTTCTTCTGCTAGACAAAATATAGCTTTTAACTTTTTATCGTTTTATTTTATAACCTGTATTTTTCTATAGTTGTAATGAAGCGCTTTTACCAAGTCATATTCAAACGGCGAATTCAAATCTCCGTACTTTATGCTGAGCATAGAACGTGCATTCAGTCCTGTCACAACAGGTCTTGTAAATCCATAAACATTTTTGTCAAATACGCCTGTATCAAAAAACAGTTTTTTTTCAGCAATACCACGTACCGCACCTTCTCCAGCAGAATCTATGGCACTTCCAAAGGCATCTCTCAGGTTGCTTGGTCCAAACATGGGCAGCACTAAGTATGATCCTGTCCCCATTCCGTAATGTCCTAACGTATCTCCCATAGTTTCTGGGTCTCTTTTCATTCCCATATTTTTAGCGACATCAGCCACTCCCAGGATACCAGCAGTGGAATTTACCACAAATCTTCCAAGCGCGTTTGCAGCCTTTCCAGGTTTTAACTGCAACAGTGAATTTACAAATGTCGGTATTTCACTAAAATTCTGATAGAAATTTGAAATTCCCTTTCTAATTGGTTTTGGCACTACTGCCGAATATACACGTGAAGCTGGATAAAGCACTTTTCTGTCAAGCTGCGTATTAAAGGCATACATCCTTCTATTTAAAGGCTCCAGCGAATCATTGATTCCTGTTAGCTGAAACACTTGGCTTGAAACAATGTAATCTTCATTCAGTTCTTCCAGATTTGTTGCAAGAACTCCGTATCCATCCTGCTCAAAGGCAATATATCTGTTGGTATCTATCTTATTTTTCTTTACAGCTATATTTGTACGTGAAACTTTGTCAAGATTTTTTCCAGACGCTTCAGCGACCTTTCCATCTACAAATTCAATATAAATATCGTCATTTGCTTCTCTTTCAGTTTCTTCAGCAAACATCACTGTTTCCTCATTTTTCAGTTCACTTCCCTTTGAATAAGAAACTGCCGTGGCAGTAAGCAACGCCATCAGCAATATAAATTTATTTTTCCCTGCCATTTTTTATTTTTCCTCCAATTTATCTACCATTAATTTTGCCACGTCAGCATGCCACAAGACTCCAGTATGCCCTCCAAACGGTATTAAAACTTTGTTTGAAAACGTGTTCTTTATATAATCCAAGTCATCATTTGAATACAGAACGTCATTTGTTGATGTTATAAATATGATGTTTTTATTATTTCTGTTGATAAAATCCTGATTGCTTCTCAAATCAAATTCATTTATAAAATCATTAAAATCAAGATTAGGATTTTTATATTTTTTTAAATATGGATATAATATTTCCTTAGCATACTCATCAAATGAAACAGACAATCCTTCCCTAAATTCCTGAGTAACTGAATCAAATCTTTTATATGACTTTTTATCGGATAGCCTTCCAACAGCATTATTTCCGCTAAAAACTTCCCCCGCAAAAGTCATGTTTGCTGAATAGAATCTAAACAGAAGTCCTGTCAGCACTTCAAAATCCTTTTCCTCAAGCCCCAGCTTTCCTAACGAGGATGTCAAGTTTGAAAACTCGATGTCCTTTATCTGAATTGACTTGTCATACATAAGTCTGCTAAATATTGTATCCAAATATTTTTCCAAGCTTCTTGCATCGTAAATTCCATTTTTTACTAAAAAGCCGTCCAAATTTTGTGTCGCAGTCAGAATGCTAACTGGCGAATTTAACATAAGCGACTTATTTATTCCTATTCTTCTATTTTTTTTGGAATCCAGCTCGTGAATTTGAAGTGACTGGAATCCACCTAGGCTGTAACCTCCGATATACACTCTTCCATTTAATTTCATGCCATCAGCCTTTTCCTTTGAAATAGCCTTTTCCACCAGATCGTACAGTTGCACAGTTTCATCTTTTATGTAGCCTGCATATGCATTTTTACTCTGACTTACTATATAGGGCATTGTTGTTGGTGAACTGAAGGCGATTACGTTGTATCCTCTGTCATAAAATACATTTGCCATGTAAAGTGACATTCCGCTGTTGTAAAGCGACCCTGTTCCTGAAATTATAATCATTAACGGCGCTTCCTTCTTTTGAGTCCAGACACCGTATTCATAGTCACTCCATTGTCTAAGTATTTCTGGAATTGTCTTTGTCGTCTTAAATTTCCTTACTTTAGGTCCTTTCGGATTTTTGAACTTGTAGTGCTGTTCTGAAGGCGTTCCAAGAACAGTCGCCATTATTGCGCTATCCTTATATGGATAATCGCTTGCAATTTGTGATATATCTGTTTCAGCAACCCCAATAGCCGAAAACACAAGCATCATTATTAAACCTAATAATTTTTTTAACATAATCTCCAATTTATGTGAAAACTTTTTCACATTTCTCCTTTCCAATTTTCAAAAGTTATACTTTTTATTTATTTTACCTATATTCTATCAAAAATATCAAAAAATTTCCAGTAAAAAAGTTTATTAAATTACACGTCCACCGAAACAATTTTAGTTTCCCCAATTTCCTTATTCATCGTAACCCCGTAAAGTCTATGAGAACCCTTCATTGTTTCCTTATTATGAGTAATTAATATAAACTGCGATTTGTCAATAAACTGATGCAGAAGCTCTACAATTTTTTTTGTATTTTTTTCATCCAGAGCCGCCTCAATTTCATCAAAAAAAGTAAATGGACTCGGCTTAAACATAAAGATTGCCATTATAAAGGATACTGCAAGCATTGATTTTTCGCCACCTGAAAGTAAAAGTAAAGTCTGTTCCGGCTTATTTTTATATTTTACACTAAGTTCCAAGCCAGTTGTAAGCAAGTTTTCAGGATCTGTCATCTTTATCAGTCCCTTTGCTCCATTTAAAATAGTTTCACACATATACTGAAAATTTTTATTTATTTGTTCATAAGCCATAAAAAATTTACTTGTAACTTCCTCTTCAATTTCCTGAATAAACCCAAGCAATGCCTCTCGGCTTTCGAGCAAATCTTTTTTCTGTGCGGCAATATTCTGATACCGCTCATTTTCATGCTCAAATTCTTCAATTGAGGCAAGATTCACTGCTCCAATGTCAGTTCTGCTTCTCTCATTTACTGCCAGTTTTTTCTTTGTCGCCATCAGCTCATTCTCATCAGCAATTTCAAAATATTCCTCGTTTTCAAGAATTTCTTCATTTTCCAGTTCCTTAAATTCAGCCAGCTGAAACTCCAGCTCACTTTCGTTTCGTGTTATTTTTTCAATGATTTTTTCATAGTCATTTTTATGTTTTAACATATTTACTTCAATATCTTTGATTTCACCAATAAATTTTCGCTCTTTTTCTTCAATTTCATGAATATTTTTTTCAATTTTTTGAATTTCGCCTAAAATATTCTCATTTAATTTCTCATTTTCAGAAATTTCATTTTTTTTATCAGAAATTTTTACAGATAATTCTTTTCCTAACATTTCCCTTTTCTTTTCAAATTCAGCCAGTTCTGCCTTCTCATTCAAAAGCTTCTTATAATCAGATTCAATTTCTGCAAAACGATTTTTATTATTGTCTGTTCTGACCTTCAAAATTTCATAATCTCTGTCGGCAACATTCAATTTCTGAATAAATTCATCAATATTTTCAAAATTTTTCAAATTTTGATTCAAATTTTCAATTTTAAGATTATTTTCTTCAATATTTTTTTCGATTTTTTGAATTAATTCCAGATTTTCCTTTATTTTAGTTTCTTTTTCCAAAATAAATTTCTCATTTTCAGAAATTTCATAGTTTAAAGTATTGATTTCCCGCTGTTTTCGACTAAATTTAATATTAAAATCATCGTAGTTTTCATTAAACACCTGATATTCATTTTTAAAATTCTCAAATAATTTTTCTGTTTCTGTCCTTTCTGCCTCAACTTTTTCAGCTTCCAAAACTATTTCCGATAATTTTTTCTCAAATTCGTCAAAGTTCTTTTTATTTTTTTCAATTTCGCTTTTCAGATGTTTCAATTCCTTTTTTCTCTCGAGAATTTCATCCTTACCCCTAAACGAATGCCCTCCCGTCATTCTCCCGCGAGAAGTGATAATATCCCCTTCAAGCGTAACAATTCTGTCATTAAATCCTTTTTTCAAAAGCTGTGTTCCAACTTCCAGATTTTCCACAACAACTGAATTTCCATACACAAACTGAATAACTTTTTCTATATTTTTATTTACAAATTTTTTATCAATTTTCACAATATTCCTTGCAAAATCAATAATTCCATTTTTTCCTTTTGCGCTTGAAATTATATTTTGAATTTCCTCTTCTGACATTTTATTTTTAAAGTCGCTTTGCCACGAAACATCATCAATTGTAGGCAGGAAATCATTCATTTTAGAAACACGAATATTTTCAATCGGTAAAAATGAAGCTCGTCCCAGCTTTCTTTCCTTCAGGATTTCAATACATTTTTTCCCAATTTCACTGTCTTTTACGACAATATCCTGAAACATTCCACCGGATAAAGTCTGTACTGCTTCCTCAAATCCCGCTGGAACATCAATCAAATTGACAAAAGCACCAATTACTCCATCAATTTTTTCATTCAGAATATGTTTTATGCTTCGATTAAAAGTTTCATTTTTCTCAATAGCATCTGAAATCGCCTTTTGTTTAACCTCAAAATTCTGAAGTTTGTAGCTAATCTCATTTTTCTGTTTATTAATTCCAGAATATTCCTTTCTCAATTCCTCTGTTTTTTCATTGAGCTTCTGAATTTTCAGCTCTTTTTCAAGTTTCTGCTTCTCATTTTCTGATTTTTGCATTTCAAAAATCTGTTTTTCTTTATTTATTTTGTTAAACTCGGCTTCTGCAATACTTTTCTCAGCGATATGCCTTTTATTTTCAGTTTTCGCAGCCAGAACTCTTTTTTCCAAATCCTCATTTTCTCCAGCGACTTTTATTTTATCCACTTCAAAATTAGAGTTCTTTTGTGTCCGTTCTCTCAGTTCAAGCGTGATTTTATCACTTTTCTGCTTCAATTCTCCAACTTTTGCTTCCCACTCAGCCTTTTCCTTTTCTTTTTCAATCAAATCCTTTGTTATAAGCTCAAGCTCATTTCTAGACTTATTTAAAATCTCTTCTTTTTCAGCAATATCCTTTTCCAAAATATCTTTTCTCTTAGCTTTTTCATTGGCTTCCGTTTCCAAATTGGAATTTTGATTCACTAGCGTTGAATACTCGTCTTTTAAAGTTTCCAAATTTTTAAAGTTTTCGCTATTTTCATTTTTTTGACTTTCCAAATTTTTGTACAATTCTTCCCGAATTTCATTAGTTCTTTGAAGTTCCGCCTGTTTTTCTGAAAAATTCTTTTCACTTTTTTCTAATTCTTTCTGTATTTCCTGACTTTTTTCCTCATATTCATATTTTAGCGAACTTTTTTCATTGACATTATATTCCAGTACCATAAACCTTTGAACATCAATCTTTTTTGTATACTCCTTAAACAGCCTGGCCTTAGCCTGTTCATCCTTCAAATAGTCAACTCGCAGCTTTAATTCCTTTTCTACATAATCAATTTTTTCAATTTCATTTTTTAAGTCCTGCAGCTTTTTCTCAGACTCTTCCTTCTCAATCTTAGCCCTTTTGACTCCAGCCGCCTCTTCAATAATCTCCTTTAACTCCTTTGGAGAAGAGCCAATAATTCTCTCTACACGCCCTTGCCCAATTATCGAGTAAGCCTGCTTTCCAATCCCAGTATCCATAAAAAGATTATGAATATCTTTAAGCCTGGATTTCTTGTTATTTATTAGATACTCATTTTCTCCAGTCTTAAAAATTCTTCGAGTAATCTTAACCTCTGAAAAATCTACATCCAGATATCTATCCCCGTTATCAATAATAAGACTGACTTCCGCCATAGACTTTGGCTTTTTATTCTTCCCGCCAGAAAAAATAATATCCGAACTCTCTTTCGCCCGTATGTTCTTATAACTCTGCTCTCCCAAAACCCACAAAATCGCATCCAGAATATTACTCTTTCCACTCCCGTTAGGCCCAACAATTGAAGTAATCCCATTATCAAACTCCACAACAGTCCTATTCGCAAATGATTTAAACCCTGTCAGCTCCAATGCTTTTAAGTACATCTTTTCTCTCCTAATTTTTTAACTCTTTTTTATTTAATGTAATTTTATCATACTTTCCTCTCCTAAGCCACATTCTTCCCTAATATTTTCTCCAATTTCTTCAATTACAACACTGCTTTTTCGCTCATTTACATCATAACGAATATAAATGGTTGAAGTATTTTCTGTAACATATTCTGTTTCTTTATTATCAAAATTTACCTTTTTACGTTCAGTATACTTCCCAGTTATCCCTTCTTTATAATAAAACGAATCTTTTGGAGCCAAAAAAGCGTTAAAAAAGTGCATATCCTTTAACTTTCCCTTCTCAATCTTACCATATTGAAAATAAAATTTAAAATCTTTTAATTCTGATATTTCTCTTTCGGTATTTTTATAATAAAATTTATCATTTCTGTATACAATATCAAAAATTTTATCATTTAATTTATACTTTCCTTCCCAAACATTATTTTTTTTCTCCAAAATCAATTTCATCAAAAAATTATTTTTACGAATTTCCAGCCTGTAATCCTTCTCACAAAAATCATTCAATTTATTTTTTTTATATAATTTTTCTATATTTTCTTCTATTTTTGCAATTTCATTTGATATTTTTGTTTCGTTATATATAAAATAAATTAATAATAAAAACAGCAGTAATAATATAATTGTTAATATTGGCAGTATTTTTTTCATATCATTTCCTTTTAAAACTTTATTTTATATACCTACACTTTTCACCTAAAACCAACTCACCATTTTCTGTTTCAAGTCGCATTTGATAATATAACGGCTCTATACTTTGATAATATACATCTATTTTTATATCTCCTTCTAAATTCCAATCTGAATCTTTAAAAAATTCCTTGAATGATTTCTTATCTAAATATTTTCCACGAAAATATCCTTCATTTGGGGTATAATCGGATATAATTCCCATACTTACTTCTTCTGTTGTCTCCAATTCATCATATTTTATTATGTCACTTTGAAAATACGGTATAAAATCTTTTATTTCTTTTCCTGTTTTAGAATCATAATATTTTTCATTTTCATATACAATTTCTGTTTCTACCCCTATTTCATTAGTTGATTTATAATACTTTCCAGTCCATTTGTTTTTATCTACTTTTCGTAAATTTAATGTTTCACTATGCTCAATTCCGTTTTCAATATAAACTTTTCCAAGATGATAATAATCTGTACAAAAAGTATTTATAGTTTTATTTTTATTATTATAATGGGACATAATAAATTTTTTTGTTTTTTCAGAAGTTTTATAATCATAAAATATTATTACATATAGCAAAATGAATAAAACAAATAGAATAAACAAAGTGATTAAAATAAATTTTTTCATTTTCATGGCTCCATTAATAAATGTAAAAAATAACATTCATTACTTTCTCTCAAAAATTTAAAATCATTATCTCCCTTTTCCAAAAATCACAATCGTAACTGTCTTTAACAATATCTTCACATCAAACAAAATATCGTGATTTTTTATATAATACAAGTCATACTGCAATTTTCTGTAAGCGTCTTCAATGCTCGCTCCATACGGATACATAACTTGTGCCCAGCCAGTAAGCCCCGGTTTCACAGTGTGTCTTAAATTGTAGTACATAATTTCCTTTTCCAGCTGCTTTATAAAAAATTCTCTTTCTGGACGTGGCCCCACGAAGCTCATTTCTCCACGTAGCACATTCCACAGTTGTGGCAATTCGTCAATTCTTGTAAGACGCATAAATTTTCCAAATTTTGTGACACGATTGTCATTTTTTGTAGCCCATTTTGGTCCATCTTTTTCGGCATCAGTTGTCATTGAACGAAATTTTACTATTTTAAATGGCTTATTTCCTTCTCCAATTCTTTCCTGTATAAAAAATATTGGTCCTTTTGACTCTATTTTTATTATTATTGCCGCAATAATCATAATCGGAATCACACAAACTCCGATTAAAAGTGCGAAAATTATATCGAGAATACGTTTTGCCTTCAAGTTAAAGCTGTTGTAGTAAATTTCAAATCCTGTATTTTCCAAAAACCATTTTGGACTCAAGTTTGAAACTGGCAATTTATTTTCGTATATTTCATAAAATTCCAGATAGTTATAATACTGTATTCCCCCAAGTTTATACTGCAAGAGTTTATCCACAAGCTTTGTATCGTATAAAAGATTGCTTGTAAAATCCACAATTATATCAACTTTTTTATTTTCACATAAATTCAATAATTTTTCTGTTAAAATATCCATAGTCTTTTCTTCTTTTAAAAAGTCTGATAATTTATACTGACGATCTTTCTTTATACTTTCCAATAGATCCTGTGTATACCCATTTTCACCAACAAATACAATTCTTTGCTTTTCAGCTAATCCAATCATTATAATATAACGATAAATAATCTGAAACATTGTAATCAGCCCAAACAGAATTATCGCCTCATTCAAAATAAATATACGCAAAAATGTTGTAATCATAACAAGAATAAAGTTAATTCCAACAATAATCACAATATCCCGTAATCTATATCTTCCTGCCATATTATAAACATTCGCCACATAATAAATTACCATAGAACAAATAATCACAATAACATTTGTAAATCCAAGTCCACGATTTATAAGCAACAGTCCTATAAAATACATTAAAATCATCAATATTCCAAATAAATAGGAATAATTTTTTTTCATTCCACTTACTGCCATTCTACACTACACTTCCTTTTTTTATTTTTTTAAAAATATATTCAATTACTAAAATCTTCATCATTTTTTAAAATTTATTTTTCCATTATTTCATATTTCATCTTAATCTTTTTTCTATAAAACGCGAGCCCAACGCAGACAATTCTGCCTGTTCCTCTATTTCTTAATTCCACATCGTACTCTTTCTCTTTTATCTGTTCAAACCCAGTTTTTGCATAATTTTCCAGCTCATTCTCGTTATTTACAGCTTTAAATTCAAATATATACGCTGGATTTATTTTGTTTTTTGGTTCTAAAACTAAATCTGCCCTTCCATAGCCACTTTCTCTTTCTGATAGTCTAATATAGTCATTTGCAAGTATTATAAATATTCCAATTAAAAATATTTTGTAATACTTTTCATCTTTTTCCGTGTCAAAATAACTAAGTGAGGAAAGTATCTCGTCTTGAAGCCCTTTTGCAAACTCTTCTATTTTTCCATTTTTTAAATTCTCTACAATATTTGAAAACTGTGTATAATTTCCAACAAATCTATCTATAAAAATTTTTCTAAAAAAAGTTTGTATTTCTTTATTTGGAAGCCTTAATGGATAGAGTTCCCCCTTTTTCTCGCCATCAGTTGTCAAATATCCGCTGTACAAAAATAATTCCCATATATCACTTGCATTAAATACATATTCCATATACTCATTTATTGCCTTATAAACTGTTTTTCCCACAAAAAGTTTTTCTAGATCTTCTATTACTTTTTTATCTGCTTTTCCTAATAAATCATATATTGTCTTATTTCCTGAAACGCCTATCCAATAGGGACGTAATTTTTTTTCATCCAAAAAGTTAATAATCGACCAAGGATTATAAATTTCAGTTTCTCCAAACTGATAACCGTCATACCACTCCCTTACATCTTCCATCTCGTATTCCAGCCCATAATATTTCACAGCTTCAACAACTTCATTTTCAGTAAGTCCATAATACTCTGAATATTTTTCGCTAAAGATATTGTTTACCTTCAAATTATTTAATCCTGAAAAAATTCCTTCTTTTGCAATTCTTAATATTCCAGTCATAATTCCAAACTGCAAATATTCATTATCTTTCATTGCATCTCCATAAAACTTCTTAAAAAAAGAAATTGCCTGTTTATAATATCCCTCCTGATAAGCCTGAATTATCGGCGTATCATATTCATCTATCAGCACAACAGCTTTTTCCCCATAATATTCATACAAATATTTTGTCAATGCTTTCAATGAGCCTTTCCAATCTGCTATATTTTTATTAAACCAGACATTATCAAAATAAAATAATTCTCTTTCATCCATTTCTTCTCTTATGAATTTAAATTCATCATATATATTACTTATTAATTGTCTAATTGCAATATGAGAATTTTCCCAACTAACCTCTTCCATGTTCCTAAAACTTATATATATAACAGGATATTGCCCCTGCTCCTGCATGTGTTCACTTTCAGAAATACTTAATTCTTCAAATAATTTTCGGTTTTCTTCTTTATTTTCTATATCGAAAAAATATTTAATCATTGACATATTAAGGGTTTTTCCAAATCTTCTTGGACGTGTGAATAAGTTTACTTTTGCTCTGTAGTGTAAAATATCTTCAATTAGCTTTGTTTTATCAATATAATAATAATTATTTTCTACAATTTCCTTAAAATCGGACACCCCTATTGGCAAAGGCTTTCTATTTCTAGTCTTTTTTTCTGCCATATTTCTCCCTCCATTTATTCATTCCAGCTAAAAAATTATATATTCTATCTAATATTTCACTTGTAAAAAATGATAGTAAAAATACTATTAAAAACGTAATAATTATATATAAAAAATAATTCATTCTGGATTTTAATATTCTTTCGCAAAAAAATAAAAAAATCGGATGAATTAAATAAATATCATAAGTTTTTGCTGATATAGGCTTTATAATTCCTTTTACTTTGCCTAAAACTTTTTCTCCATCAAAAATATTTACAATATAATCATAAAGAAAAACTGTGGCTATAAATACACTAACTGAGTGATAATCGTAAAAATAGTCAAAAAATTTTCCACTTGATTTTGTAAATATATATGTTAAAAAGACAGTTAGTGACACTGCTATTAAAAAACCTGTATATTTTTTCCATTTTTTCATATTCAAAGGCTTTTTTGCAAGTAAATAGCCAATTAAGAAGTAACCTACATATTGCCCAGCTGGAGAATATATTTTTATATTTTTCTTAAAAATCACATTTAGAAATGGTACTAAAATCATAAATATTATCCATATAAAAACTAGATAATTAATACTTTTTCTATCAATTTTTGCTACAACTTTTCGTAAAAACGGAGTTATCAAATAAAGCGACAATATCATATAAATATACCACAAATGATAGTAAATTTTTCCTTGAAAAAAGTTTGAAAAAAAATTATTATAACTTTCTTTCTGGAAAAAAATCAAAATTATAGTCTTATAAGTTGATTTTCTAAAAAAAACTGAAAATAATTCATTATCTTTAACACCTTTAAAAATTATTGTAAATATAAAAAAAATAACAGAATATACAAAAAACTTAGGAAGAATTTTTGCAAATCTTTTTTTAAAAAATATTTTCACATCCTCATCTTTTCTCAACAGAAAAAATCCACTAACCATAACAAATATCGGCACACACATTCTGCTAAATGAATCTGCAATATTTGCCATCATCCATCTGTTTCCAGATATTTTACCATAATTATATAGCTCGCTTGCAACGATATGAATAAATAAAACCATACTAATTGCAATGCATTTTAAAATATCAAAATTAAAAAATCTGTCTTTACTTTTAACCATTTATAAATCTCCAAATTTATCAATTTCCCTCAATAAAAATATAACTAATTTTACCATAATTCAGGCTATTTTTCAATCAGTTTTCCTTTATATAAATAGTCTTACGATTATAATTATTGGTCTCAAATACCAAATTTATATGATTTTAACAGTTTAATAGCTATTTTTATTTTTTAAATAAAACTTGCATTTTGAATAAATGCGGGTATAATTCTATTAGATAGTTTGATAATCAAAATTTTTATGATAAGGAGGAACGTGTTATGGGAATAAAACTTGACAATGTTTCTGAAACTATGCTTGTTACCTTATATGCACGTGCAAAAGATGCTAACAGCAAAAATCCAATTTTAAATGACAAAAAATCTTTCGAGATTTTTTCACAGCTGGATTATGATTTTTCAAAATTTCAAAAGGCCTGGGCTTCATACTATGGAATTCTGTCACGTGCAAAAGTCATGGACAATCAAGTAAGAAAATTTATGGAAAAATATCCAGATTGTGTGATTGTCTCCATAGGAAGCGGTCTTGATACTCGATTTTTAAGAGTTGACAATGGGAAAATACGATGGTATAACCTTGACTTGCCTGAAGTGATTGAAGAAAGAAAGTTATTCTTTGGGCCTAATGAAAGGGTTACTGACATTTCAAAATCGGCATTTGATTCGAGCTGGACTAAGGAAATTAAGTTAAATGGTAAAAAACTGCTTATCATTTCAGAAGGTGTTCTCATGTATTTTGAGGAAAAACAGATTAAAGAGTTTTTGGAAATGCTGACTGACAGTTTTGATTCTTTTGAAGCCCAATTTGACTTGCTTTATAAAGGAACAGTAAAAGCGACAAAACATCACGACGTACTAAAAAATATGGACGCAACTTTTAAGTGGGGAGTAAAGGACGGAAGTGAAGTTGTAAAATTAAATCCAAAATTAAAGCAAACTGGACTTATTAATTTTACCGATGAAATGAAATTGCATCTTCCTGGATGGAAAAAATTATTTATTCCGTTCTTCTATATTGTTAATAACAGACTAGGAATCTATACTTTTGAAAAATTTTAATTTTTTTCTTCAGTCTTTAGATTATGGTTTTCATTTAAATTTAGTAATTCTTTGTTAATAAAAATTTTTATTATATTTTTTAGTTTTTTCTCTTAATTAGAAAAAAGAGGAAACTATCGTTTTTATTCCAAAAATCACCACATTTCTAAATTTATTAATTCAACTAAAATGATTTTCAAGTAAAATTCTGTTAAAAAAAAGTCCTTTATAAACAAATGAATGGAGGAGTTATTATGAAAGAATTGAAATACTTGCTAAGTCTATCTGGTAAACATAGGATAAAGCTGATTTTTTCAGCAATATTCAGTATAATTGGTACAACATTATCTGCTGTCCCTTATCTTCTTGTGTATCAGATTGTTTTGGAGCTTTTTAAAACAAATATTGATTATTTGAAAATAAAGTTCTGTGTATTTATTGCAATATTTTTTATAATTGTAAAAATAATTATGCAAATTTTATCAGGTGTTTTTTCACATATTGCGGCTTTTTCAATTTTGTATAAGATTCGGATTGATTTGATTGAGCATTTGTCAAAGCTGAATATGGGGTTTTTTAAGAAAAATATGACTGGAAAACTGAAAAAGATTATTAATGAGGATATTGAAAAATTGGAACTCTTTATTGCACATCAGATTCCAGATTTATCATCGGCACTTGTAACTCCGATAATATTTTTAGGGATTATGATTTACTTTAACTGGAAATTGACACTTGTTTTATTTATTCCAATTATTTTGAGCATAATGGCACAGGGAAAAATGTTTCAAAGTTATGGAAGTCGTGTTGAACATTATTACACTCTTCTTGCAAACTTAAACGCTACTATTATGGAATACATAAATGCAATGAACGTTATGAAAGCATTTAATCTTACTGCTAAATCATTCAAGGATTATCGGGATATTACTCAGGAATATGCAGATTACTGGATTGAGCTTACAGAACTAAGTGTGCCGTTTTACTCGATTTTTCTCTGTCTAACTGATTCGGGGCTGCTTTTCATTATTCCCGTTGGCGGACTTATGCTGTTTTATAATCAAATTTCAGTATCTGTGTATATTTTATTTATTTTAATGAGTACAATTTTTTTAAGCTCATTAAAGGCATTATTTGACTTGGCACACCATCTTTCCGCATTAACTAAAGGGTTAGGGAAAATTATGGAAATCAATGGGGAACAGGAGCAAAAATCTGGAAACACAAATTTCCCTTCTAATTTTTCAGGTTTTATCAAATATGAAAATGTAAATTTTGCATATAAAAATAAAAATGTTATAAATGACTTTTCCTTGGAAATAAAGGCTGGAACTTCAACTGCACTTGTCGGGTCTTCTGGCTCAGGAAAAACAACGATAGGACTTCTGCTTGGAAGATTTTGGGATATAAATAGCGGGAAAATAACGATTGACGGAACTGATATTAAGGACTTCGCTTACACAGGATTGGCTGATAATGTTTCATTCGTATTTCAAGATACATTTATGCTTCACGACACTATTTTTGAAAATATAAGAATGGGGAAGGATTATTCGCTGGAAGAAGTGGAAAATGCAGCAAAAAAGGCACAAATTCACAATTTTATAATGTCTTTGCCTCAAAAATATGAAACTGTGATTGGAGAAGGCGGGATTAAGTTAAGCGGAGGGGAAAAGCAGAGAATTTCAATAGCTCGTGCCATTTTAAAAAATGCCCCAATTATTGTGCTAGACGAAGTTACTTCCTACTCCGACATTGAAAACGAAGCCAAGATTCAGGAGGCTTTACGTACTTTACTAAAAGGAAAATCTGCCATTATCATCGCTCACAGGCTTTACACAATAAAAAATGCCGATAATATCGTTGTAATGAATAAAGGACGTATTACCGAGCAAGGTACTCACAAAAAGCTTCTGCAAAACAAGTCTGAATACTGGCATTTATGGAATTTATATAGCGATAATGATTTGATGAAAAATAAGGAAATTTAGGGGGTGCAGATAATGATTAACGATATTAGAAATATAAAAACTCTTGCTGGAAATAAATATAAAAATTTGAAAAATCCAATATTTTTTCTAACAATAGACGCCTTATTTTATATGATGAACTATGCAATGTTTTATTTTACAATTATTGATTTGATGAATAATAATTTTACGATGAAAAAATTAATAATCTATACTTTTATTATGATTTTTGCAATTATTTGTAGATTTATATTAAATCGTATCGGATATATTGGGATTCAAACCGAGGGAGCTAAAATTATTCAGGATTTGAGAATCAGGATGGGGGATCATTTGAGAAATTTGAATCTGGGATACTTTAACAGTCATAACATTGGGAATATTATTAATATTATGACAAATGATTTACAAGATTTTGAGCAGGTTATAACTCACAGCACATCAGAAATTATAAAGTTATCTATACTGACAATTTATCTTCTGTTAATTATATTTGCAATTTCTCCCTTGCTTGCCATACTGCAACTAATAATCTCGCTGGCTGGATTAGTATTTGTCATTCTGGGAACGAAAAAAGGTGCAAAAATAGCATTGAAAAAGAAGCATACTATGGATAATGTTGTTTCACGGATGGTGGAATATATCGCTGGAATGGAACTTTTTAAAGCATATAATCTGACTGGGGAACGATTTAAGAGGTTAAAAGACAGCTTTAATGATTTGAAAAGGGAAAGTATAAATACTGAAATTGCTCTTGCCCCTTATGTTATGATTTTTCAGCTTATTACGGATATTTCCTTTGCCTTGCTTCTGCTTGTGTCTACACAACTTTTTATGGCTTCTTCCATTAATAAAGTGGAATTTTTTTCATACATAATTATTGGACTTTCACTTTCAAACGTGCTAAAAGCCTTTTCTACACAATATACTTTTATCCAATACTTGAAACTTGCCACAGATAAGCTGATAAATGTACATAATGAAAAGGAAATTTCCTATGAACTTGAAAAAGTTACTTTACCAAATTATAATATAAAATTTCAGAATGTAAATTTTTCTTATGAAAAAGACACTCCTGTTTTAAAAAACATTACTTTTGAAGCAAAACAGGGGACAAAAACTGCTCTAGTCGGTTCATCAGGTTCTGGGAAAACAACTGTTACCAGCCTTATTGCAAGATTCTGGGACTGCCAGTCCGGTGAAATTACCATTGGTGGAATAAATATCCAAAAAATATACCCTGAAGAGCTGCTTACAAATATAAGCATGATTTTTCAAGATGTCTACTTGGTAAATGACACTTTTGAAAATAACATAAGGCTGGGAAAACCAAAGGCTACAAAGGAAGAAGTGATAAATGCGGCTAAAAATGCCAATTGTCACGATTTTATAATGGAAAGCGAAAATGGATACGACACTATAATCGGAGAAGGCGGCTCTACTTTGTCTGGTGGAGAAAAACAGAGAATTTCAATCGCAAGAGCCTTATTAAAAAATACCCCAATTATCCTAGTCGATGAAGCCACAGCCTCTCTTGATGCCGACAACGAACACGAAATAAGAAAATCACTAAGTATTCTTACAAAAAGCAAGACTGTAATTACAATCGCCCATAAACTCAACACAATAAAGGATTATGACAAAATTATAGTTATGTCCGATGGAATAATCGAAGAAATTGGAAATCATAATCAACTTATGAAAAATAAAGGACGATATTATAAAATGTACATCGAAATGGAAAAGGCACAATCTGAATTTGAATTAATTTAATATAAAAAATATACCCAATCTCGAATTTTTTCAATCAAAAATTTGGGTATATTTTTATTATAGACTATTCTCCGTTTAAAAAGCAAAAATTATATTTTAATTATTTAGCAATACTAGGCTTTTATCCATTGCTAAAAAAATTCGTTGTTTAAATGGGATTTAGTATTAATCACTAATCTGCAACAACGGATCCTTTTTCGTAACCTCGACTACCAATTTATGCAATCCAATCAATGCTATCAAATTTGGAATTACCATAAGTCCATTAAACATATCCGCAAGTTCCCACACTAAATCAACTTTTTGAAGTGAACCGGCAATTATGCAAATCATTACTAAAATTCTATAAATGTTAAGCGCTTTTTTACCAAAGAGATATTTCACATTAGCTTCCCCAAAGAAATACCATCCAATTATAGTAGAAAACGCAAAAAAGAATAATGCAACTGCAACAAAAATCACTCCAAAATGACCTAATACTGCGTGAAATGCCTGTTGTGTCAATGAAATCCCAGTTCCATCTGCTTTTCCATCTGCAATCAAAATTACTAATGCCGATAATGTCAAAATTACAAAAGTGTCAATAAAAACTGTAACAATTGCAACATGCCCTTGATCTTCAGGATTTTTAACCTTTGCAATTGCGTGAGCATGTGGAGTTGAACCCATTCCAGCCTCATTTGAAAATAGCCCTCTTGCCACTCCAAATCTTATTGCTTTTTTTATTCCCATTCCTAAAAATCCACCTAAAACTGCCTTTGTCGAAAAAGCATTCACAAAAATTGCTTTAAATGCCAAACCTGCATTTCCAATATTTAACACAATAATGAACAGACATATTACAACATAAAGAACTGCCATAATAGGAACTATTTTTTCAGTAACTGAAGCAATTCTTTTTACTCCTCCAAAAAATATAAATCCAGATAAAATTGCCAAAAATATACCTGTTATAACTGTCGGAACATGAAAAGCATTATGAAAAGCATCTCCTACCGAATTTGCCTGAACCGCATTTCCCATAAATCCTAAAGACAGTATGCATGAAACCGCAAAGAATGCTGCCAGAAATTTGGCCGCTTTTCCTCCTTTAAATAATGTTTCAATGTAGTAGGCTGGGCCTCCCGTCATTTCTCCATCTTTTTTCTGTTTGAAAATCTGACTTAATACAGCTTCTGAATAGATAGTTGCCATTCCAAAAAATGCACTTACCCACATCCAGAATATTGCCCCTGGTCCTCCTGATACAATTGCTGTTGCCGCTCCTGCGAGATTCCCTGTTCCAACTTGTGCCGCAATAGCCGTTGCTAAAGCCTGAAACGACGACATTCCATTATTATCCGCCTTTTCTCCGCTCAAGTCAAATCCGCTCGTCAACTGTTTCAAACCGCTTTTAAACTCCCTAACTTGAATAAATTTTAGTCGAAATGTATAAAATACTCCCGTTCCAACTAACAAAACAATTAAAATAACTCCCCAAAAAAATTCATTAAAATTTTTAATAATTTCTAACATCTAAATCCTTCTCCTTCGTTTTTTATTTCTGAATTTTAGAATGGATAGAAAAGTTTAAAGCGTTTTAATACAAATTTTATTATAAATCAAAGAAAAAGGCTGTCTTTTACTTAAATAAAGTCAAGACAACCTCTTAAAATTTCTTTTATATTAAAAAAGAAATATAAAATCCATAATTTTATATGTATCATTCTCTGTTCTTTTACCTGAGAGTTTAGGGAATAAAATTCCTTTGCTCCTTCGGTGCCGTCATTTAAGACAGTCTCTCCAGAGGCTCGTCCACTATGAGTCCTTTTACCTGAAAGAGTTACTTCTTCGGTGTTTTATTACATATTTACAAAATTTATAAATGAAATAAAATCTCTCCTCATACCTTCATCCAAATTATTCACTTTCCTATATGTTAGCATATTTTTCTCTGTGTGTCAATTTTTTTCTCATTGTATTCTAAGTTAATCTATTTTCAATTTTATATTATTTTTTTAGCAACTTATTTTCCAAAAATTTCAATGCCTTATCGACATCTGCCTCTTTTCCTTCCTCAGACACGTATTCAATGTATTTCACATTATTATTTTCATCCACTATCATCAATGCTCTTGTTAAAAGCCCTTTTTCCTTTATGAAAAATCCATTTTGGATACCAAATTGATGATATTTAAAGTCAGAAACCGCTTTTAATCCGTTAATTTCATTGGCTGTACAGAATCTTTCCTGAGCAAATGGAGTGTCAACTGTCACAGAGTAAAATTTCACGTTTGTGTGAGTTTTGGCAGCTTCATTTAACTGTTTTGTCTGCAGTGAACAAACTTTTGTATCAAGTGACGGTGCTGTATAAATTACTTTTATATTTTTATCTTCAAAAATATTTTTTTCTTCCAATTTCGTATTTACAACTAAAGGCACTTCCCTTATTTTATCTCCAACTTTTAATTCTTTTCCAACAATTGTTACAGGAACTTTTCCCATTGTGATTTTTAAATTATTATCAGCTTTCAAAGTGTCTAAATATTGTGCATATTCGGCATCTTGTCCTGCCTTTCCTGTTTCATTTTGTGTTTTTGGCTTATTTCCACAGGCAGCCAGAACTACTGCAGCTGCTCCTAATAATAATATTTTTTTCATTTTTTCCCTTCTTTCGTAATTTGTCTGTTGTTTGTAAAAATTTAAATTGTATGATTTTTACAGTTTTAATTTAAACTATTTTTATCTAATTTTATCATTTCTATTTTGATACTTCTCTAATTAAACTCGGATTATACAATAAACTTTCATTTTTTCTTACTTCTTCAAAAGTATATGTTTTTAAAATTTTTCCATTTTCAAAAACACATTCCATTACGGAATCTTCATGATATTGATTTTCAGGTAAATCTGAAATATTTACTGTTTCAAATTCTCCATTTTTATTTTTTATCAAGTCAAGCCGTCCTTTTTTACTGACTTTTCCTTTATCTGTAACAGGATTTTTGTAAACATCTCTAACTTCATTTCCAATTTTTATACAGCTGCATTTCATGGCAAATTTATGAGTATCCCTGTTAATGCTAGATTTTTCATTTCCTTGCAAAAGCGATCCTCCACAGCCCAAAGTAACATTTTCGGCAGAATATTTGTTATCCTTTAAAGATTTATAAATATCCCAGATTGTATCTTCATTAATTCCATCGCCTTGTAAAATACGGACTTTGTTAATCACTTTATATCCTTTGGAGTTTACAGTATACCCAAAATTCTTCTCCAGACTTTCGAGTGCAAATAAAATATTTGTAATTGCATCTCCGCTATCTGGACGTATTGTAACCATTCCATCTCTTGCCAATATTTTTTCACGCAGCTCTTTTCCAATAATATTTTCTACCGCATTAAAAAAATTATAGCTGTCAAGAACGATTGAAACAATTCCTTTTGGAAATTTATCAAGCATATTTTCGTATGCCTCTTTTTCATATTCCTGAGTCCATGAAGTCATTGTGCTATGTTCAGAAGCAGGCACGCTGTAAGCGGCTATTTTTTCATTATAATATTTACGGGCAAAGACAAGTGCATTTAAGGTATCTGTTCCATAAAAATTTGTAAGATGAGCCATTCCGCCAATTCCGGCACTTTCCTCGCTGGAAACACCACGATAACCAAAATCATGCAATTTAAACTTCAATTCTGACTCCACATTATCACTTGTTTCCTCTAAAAAGTATTTTATAATCTGTTTTGCCTTGTATGAAAATGTCGCAACTGTAATTGGATACCATATTTTTAACAGCAATGTTTCCACCCAGCCCACAATCCAAGGCACATTTTTGTCAGTTGATTCAACTGTAACCAGCACATTATGATTTTTTACAACACTGCCTTCTGGAACGGTTCTAATTCTAAGTGGCAATTTCCCGTCCAGTCTTTCTACAATATACCTCCATCCCTCTTCAAAAAATGGCAATCCATGCAATTCGCAAATTTCCTTAGCTTCATCTATCATTTCATTTGTAATTCTTTTTGTTAAATATCCCATTAAGTAATATTGAAGTCCAAAAAATTTTACATATCCGTATAAGCCACCACGGCTTTCGATATAATCGTGCATATACGTCATATTTTCTGGATACTGAAATGGATGTGTAATTTTATAAGAATCTGTCGATAATATTAAATTTTTCATTTTTATTTTGTATGATAATTACAAATCATGTAAAAATCATACTCTCCTTCCCTATACTCTTTTAGCCTTTCGTAAAAGTATAAAAACTTCACCAAATACAATATTTTAAAATTTTTAGCTTTGTTATTTTCTCCATCTTTGACAAAGAAACAAAAATTCTTGTAGTTGTAGACACTGCTGTTAGTCAATCTTTGATACTTTTAAATCATCTATATACTTTTAATTTGTATGCCCAATTATAACTCTTTTTCCTTTGAAAATATACAAAAAATACAGTAAAACCTCTTTGAATTAAACAAAAGATTTTTACTGTAATAAGATTTTTTTATTTTTCCAAAATTTTATCCGCCAAAACCAATGCTATTTTCTTTTCTCCAACCATAAATTCCACAATCATGCTTTTTGTATCCACTTTTTTTATTTTTCCACGTCCAAATTTCTTGTGATTAACAACATCCCCAACTTTATATTTTGAATTTACATTTGAAGAATCTTGAGAATTACCTGATTTTTTGCTAAATGTCCATAATTTATCTTTAGAAAATGGATTAAAATTTTCTATTTTCGGTGTAAAACTTCTTGGAGATGAAGATTGCCCTTTTAGGCTTCCGTATTTTCCGCCCACATACTCTAGATTATCTTGCTTCATTTCGTAGATAAATCTTGATGGACGACGTAAATTATCATCTTTTCCCCAAATTTTTCTTGATGAAGAATAGGAAATAAACAGTTCTTTTTTAGCACGGGTTATCGCAACATAGCAAAGTCTACGCTCTTCTTCCAGCTCTTCTTCAGGAGCGTCAAAAGAAATTGACGGAAATAGCCCATCTTCCATTCCCGCAAGAAAGACATAATCAAATTCCAGCCCTTTTGAACTGTGAATTGTCATAAGTTTTACATAATTTTCATCATCTTCCATTTGATCAGTTGCTGAACTTAACGAAATCATATCAAGATACTCATTCAAGGACATGCTTGGATTTTGCTTTTCAATTTCAGTAATACTGTTTAACAATTCCTCAATATTTCTAACCCTGTCTTCCTTATTGTCTTCAATTGAGTCAATATAACGTGTTTTTATAAGAATTTCATCAAATATTTCCTTAATTGACATTTCTTCAAGGCTTGAGTAAATGCCTTGCATTAAATTGTAAAATTCCTTTAATGCTAGTTTTGTAGCTGCTCTTACTGGAATTTCATCAATGTAATGAAGTGCTTCAAGCATCGAAATATTTTTTTCATTTGCAACTTCCTGTATTTTTTCAAGAGTCTTTTCCCCCACCGAACGTTTTGGAACGTTAATTATACGATAAAAATTGTGATTATCATTTTTATTATTTAAAAGACTCAAGTATGCTAAAATATCCTTTATTTCCTTACGTTGAAAGAACTGCATTCCGCCATAAATTTTATATGGAATATTTGCAGACAGCAGTTTTTCCTCCAAAACTCTTGACTGTGCATTTGTCCTGTACAAAATCGTCATATCCTTGTAATCGGCACCATCTCTTTTCTTTTTTTTCATCTCTGTCACAATGAAATCTGCTTCATCATAAACAGTCATTGCATTATAAATCTTGATTTTTTCTCCATCTGAGCCATCTGTCCAAAGTGTTTTCCCTTTTGAACTTTTATTATTTTTAATAAGCTCATTGGCTGTATCCAGTATTTTCTTTGTAGAACGGTAATTTCTTTCCAGTTTTACCGTAAATGCTTCCTTGTAATCTCTCTCAAAATTCAGAATGTTATTAATATTTGCTCCACGAAATGCGTAAATACTCTGATCCTCATCCCCTACGACACAGATGTTTCGATACTTTGCTGCAATCATATTAATCATTTCATACTGAATATCATTGGTATCCTGATACTCGTCCACCACAATATACTGATACCTTTCCTGAATTCTTTCGAGAACAAAAGCATCATCCAGCAATTTTCTTGCATTCAAAAGCAAATCTGAAAAATCCATCGCATTATTTGCCTTCAAAACTTCATCATACTTCTGATAAATCTCGCCGAAAAGCCTGTTTGCAGGAATCCTCATATCAATTTCACGTTCAAGCTCCTTAATTCCTATCCCCTGTTCCTTCAATTTACTGATTCTGTTTGCAAGTTTTCCTGGCTGAACATTGTCATTATCCTTAATTCCCATATCCTTTTTTATCTTTGTAATAATTGACTTCTGATCATCCACATCATAAATATTAAAATTTCGCCCATATCCAATTCTTTCAGAATAAGTTTTAAGCAGTCTTACCGAAAACGAGTGAAATGTAGAAACTACAAGATTATTCGCCTCATGTCCAATAAGTGCCGCAGCCCTTTCCTTCATCTCTCTTGCCGCCTTATTCGTAAAAGTAAGTGCCAGAATATTAAGCGGCGAAATCCCTATCTCTTTTACCATGTGTGCAATTCTATAAGTAACTGTCCGTGTTTTACCGCTTCCCGCTCCAGCCAGTATCAATACAGGCCCTTCTATTTTTTCTGCAGCTTTTCTCTGCTCTTCATTTAATTCATCTAAAATACTGCTCATATTTCTCCTTTTTTTTCATTATTTTTTACAATTCTCTATATTTAACTTCCGTTATTTTCGATATTTTCTCAATAACGCCATTTTCTTCCTTTTCTTCCCCAGCGTGACTACTCCCATTCTTATAGACAATTTCCTTCAAGTTCAAATCCGATTTTTTTAGTAAATCCACTGTTAATAAAATCTGGTTAAGTACACCTTTTTTATTTTTTGAAACAATGATAACTTCTGAATTTTTTCTAAATTCACACATAAAGTCCAGAATACTGTAGCTTCCTTCCAGTTTTAACAAAAGTCCGCCAGTAATTCTGACAAAGATATAGTCGTTTTCAATCAATGCCAAATTTATTTTTTCACGTAAATTTATTAAATCACTTTTTTCATTTTCCTCCATTTGCCCTTTTATAACTATTGTTGACACTTTTTTATTTTCAAACAGCTGTTCTTCATACATTTTTTCAACAAATTTCTTGCCAACGTTAATTTCTGTTCCAACTACAAAATATATTTTTCCTTTTTTATCAGTTCTATGCCTTACAATGTGATGCCTTCGGCATCTTGCCTCATAATTTTCATTTGCACCAACCATAACCAGCGGATCGTCATAATAAGCAGGCTCCCCATTGATAAGACGCTGGCTCGCATAAGCAGTCTTTCCGCAAACCATGCAAATTGCGTGAAGCTTATCCACCTGATCAGCAATGCTCATAAGTTCTGGCACCGGCTCATAAGGTTCTGCCCTAAAGCTCATATCAAGCCCTGCGACAATCACTCTTTTCCCATATTCTACATACTTCTTACAAAACTCAACAACTTTTTCCCCAAAAAACTGCACTTCATCAATACCAATTACTTCCGCATCAACATTTTTTTCCATAATTTCTTCCATTTGAGAAACATCACTCACGGGATAAGCTCTAAAACTGTCATTCCCATGCGAAAATACTCCCTCTTCCCCATATCTGTTATCAATAGCATGTTTAAATGCTACAATTTTTTGCTTCGCATACTCAGCCCTTCTAAGCCTTCTTATAAGTTCCTCGCTTTTTCCTGAAAACATGCTTCCAGTAACAACTTCCAACGTTCCTATTTTAGAATTTTGTATCATTTTATCTTCCTTTTTTATTTATTTTTTACAGATTTCTCATTGCCACAATTTTTTGAACAAAAATATCCCTTTTGCTTAGCATATTTACGTTTTAAAAAGGGGGACTTGCCCCCATATTTTTAATCTTTATTTTGTCTAAATGAATCAAACATGTTTTTTGCGTTACTATATAAAACCTTAACTTCATAAGGTTTTACGTTAATTTGAATTTTTTTATCAGAAATTGCGTAATTTTCTTTTAAATTCAGCTGATTTCGATAAAATCCAAATAATTTTGGTACCTGCAATGATAATGGATATTCGTCTGCTCCGTTATTTACTACAATTATCATTGATTCATTTCCAGCTGAAATTTCATAGGAAATAAAGTCTGTATTTGGTCTTGCTGGCGTAAAATCACGTCCTTGGTACAATTTTGCCCGTCTGTTCTGATCTGCTAAATAAGCAGATATTTCTGAATCAATACGACCTTGTGTTTTTGGATCGCTGTAAACTTCAAGGATTCTTAATTTCCCGTTTTTAAACAGATTTTTATGTTCCTTTCTGACTTTTAGCAATGCTTTATAATGGTTTTCTATATCTGCATTGCTGTTTACAGGATATGAAATCCATTTTTGCACTTCGTTTACTTCCACAACACTAGGAAAACTTCTAAGTCTGTCTTTATATTTGCTTATGTTATCTGTTTCAGGGTCGTATGGCGCGTAATCTTCCCACAGCATAGGCTTTCTATTTCGTGGCGAATCTGCTCCCCACATTCCCTTTTCATCACCATAATATATAACTGGTGTTGCAGGCAGCATCATTTGTATTGCAACGACTCTTTTAAGTTTACTTACAGCTGTTCCGTCATACAAATCAGGACGAATATTCAAGTATCCCTGATCCGACTGATTATTTCTATCATAAACTCTATTCGGATTTATCATTCCACTAAAGATTCTATCTGTATCAAGCGACCCAATAAAAACTTGTGTCATATTAAAACGATTGCTTGAATATCTGTTATAAATCTCATTTAATTTTGTTGCAAATTCTACACCGTTAATTCGGTAATTTGGATTAGTATTTACAGTATATTTTATAATATTATTGACAATATTATAATCTGCCCCACTGTCATAAATCCCATCTTCAACATCTTTTGTAATACTATTTGAAACCTCTCCTGTAATTAGCAAGTCAGGTTTATATTTTTTCAAATTTTCTGTAATTTGTGCAAGATATTCTTTATTCTCGTTGTCGTAATAAACATATCTTATTCCGTCAATTCCGTCATCATATACATCTTTTTTAAAAGTCTCATCAGGCCCTAAAATCCATTTTTTCATTGCATTTTCAATGTAATTTCTAACTTGCGGATTTTTTAAGTCAAGTACAGTATCCTTTAAATACCAGTTGGAAAATTCTTTATTATTTCTAGCAAAAAATCTGCTTGATGTTGTATCAGGAGCCACTTCCAGAACTACTTTCAGACCTTTCTGGTGAGCCTGTTTTACAAGGCTTGCCAACTGCAAATCAGAATCTGTCCAAATCCAGCTTTTTACATTAAGTAAATCCTCGTCAAGTAAATTTTTATCCGTTTCAGGATTGAAAATAAGCAAGTTTAATTCCTTATCCCCGTTGTTATTATGAACTTTTGCCTTTATATCAAGCCCTTTTGATGTTCCAGTCTGCTCAATGTAGCCAAAATACGGATCCACATGATTAAAATAAATCGTATCATATTTATGGTTTGAAAGCGAATAAAATGGCGATGATAGAATTATGTATTCCACACCAAGATTTTTGATGTAGTCAAGTTTGTCAATTATTCCCTGTAAATCCCCACCATAGTAACGTGTGTAGTTTTGCACGTCATTTAGCGTATTTTCTTCCCATTCATTTTTTTCCTCATAGTTACTGTTCCATTCATTCAAAGAAAACTGCGGTTTTTCATTTCCACCCCAATATGCCAGCACTAAGTCTTTCTTAGATGTTCCTGAACGAATTTCTCCAGTAGGCTCTGAAAAGTCATCTGTCCCAAATTCGTTAAAAATCGCATCATTATCCACATCGCCATTTCTAAATGAATCAATATAAATCTGATATCCAACTGAGCCTCTAGCCCATTCTGGAATTGTTGTAAGCTTTGTAGAACGTGAATATTCAAATTTCTCTACATTTGCAGGATTTTTCGCAATATTTCTTCCCATATAATATTTAGTCTTGTCATCAGTCAATACAAAATAATAACTTGACACATTGCTTGGAATTTCAGCCATAAAAATTTCATTACCGCCATAATTTCCAATTCCACGCATCATTTTTTTCCCGCCACTGTAGACAACTTCCGCAGAATAAACATCGTTATTTTTCGTTCTTAACATAATCTTTACATTATTTCCATTAAGTACCCTGAATTCAGAATCTTCCTTATGAACTAACGAATTCAAGTCGATAACCCCATCATTTCTTTGGCTATATTTCAATGATTCTGTTGAATTTTCCTCGTTTTGCCCTGTTTCATTATTCTCTGAATTTTCAATATTTTCCTGTTTATTCTTATTTTTTCTTTTTACTGCACTAATCAAATAACCTTCACGATTGTTTACATCATTATTTTTAATATTCATTTGAAAATTTTCATTTTGTGCAGAAAATGAAACAACTGAACTTACCAAAAACAATAAAACTTTCATTTTTAATTTAAAACTCATATTTCTCCTCTATTTACCTTAATCTCCCTAGCCGCAGCCAGACAAAAAACAGTAATTTTTATATTATTTCCATTTTTTTTATCTTTATTATCAAATTGCCTTAAAATGCTATTTTTTATTTCCCTAAGTGTCGCTCCTGTCGTTACAATATCATCGAGTATCAAAATTTTTTTATTACTCAAGTCAACATTCTTAGAAACCCTAAAAGCTCCCTCAATATTCCTGTTTCTTTCTTCTTCGTCCAAAATTTCAGCCATCTTTTTTGTATTTTTTATTCTCTCAATCCGAACATAATTCACTTTCAGACAGTTCAAAATCTCATCAACCTGATTATACCCTCTTTCATTCTTTCTTTTTCTGCTGACAGGCACACTCACGACAATATCTATCTTTTCACGTTTCAAGACATAATAAAATTCTTCCTTTATCAATTCAGCAATCAACTTTGCCATGATTTTTCTATGATTATATTTATAAGAATAAATTAACCTCTTAAACTCCTTATTGTAATCCCATACATAATAAATATTATTTAATTTTCGCAATTTTTTCAAACTTTTCAGAATATTTTTCGTATCCTTCGATACAATACCGTACTCAACTAATTCCACCCCTGAAATTATATCCTGGTTTCTAAATAAAATTCCTTTAAAATTAAATATTATTTCCTTAAAAAATTTAATATCCTTCAACAGGATCCTCAACCTTTTGAACTATTTTAGTTGAGTACATTTCTGTATATCCACAATTTTTACATATTTTTAAATAAAATGTATCAATGGCAATCTGAGTTCCAGCAACTTTTTTTGTAGGAATTGCCACCTTTTTCATTTCAAACATTTCTTCTCCACATTTGCAACATTTCTCATCATTTCTCATATAATCACCTCAAAACGCATTTTTTAACCACTCAATACTGTTAGAGCCACGACTTACTCCGACAATATCATACCTTACATTTTTATCCCATTCCTTTTTTAAAAGATAAATTTGTGAACTTGCAAGAATCTTATTCTGCTTATCCTCCGTCACCATCTCAATCGCTGATCCAAAAAAATCATTCTTCCGATATTTGACCTCCACAAACACCAGCGTCTGACTCCTCTTTTCAAAAAAAATCAAGTCAATCTCCCCAAACCTGGTATAAAAATTACTCTCAACAAACGTAAGCCCTTGCAAAATCAAATATTCCTTCGCCACATTCTCATACTTAAACCCAATTTCCCTTTTATTCATAATATTTCTCGTCCCATCCCCTTTTTTAATATTGTATCACAAATATCTATATTTATTCTTTTAATTTTATATTATATGATACCAATTTTTTACTTATTTTTCAAGACTGGAAAATTTCCTCTTCTTTTTTTATTATTTGATTTTTTTAATTTTTTTCCTTATCTTTCCACTCTAATCCACTTTCTTTAAATATTTTCTCAATTTTATTTATTTTAAAATTTTTAAAAAAGTTAATTTTTTTATTTTCCCAAATAAATAAGGGATTTATAAAGGAAAAATTTTTATACACAAAAGTCTTTATTTATATTATAAATTTAATAATATTACAATATCTAAATATTGATAATTTTTTTAATTTATATTTTCAAAATATTCTAGCAATAATTTTTCAGAATTAAAATATTCATTTAAAAAAAATAACAAGATATTTGTTCCGTCATCTAATATAAAAGGAATTTCAGAATTATCAATTTTAAATGTTTTTACTTTTTTTAAGGCTTTTCCTTTTTGTTTTATATCACATAGTCTTTTTTCATATTCTTCAATAGAGTAAAAAATATATTCATGATCCATATGAGAGATATAAAATTTCCCTGCTTTTTCAAAATATTCACAATGTATTACTTGAGTTTTTATAATATCATCTTCTATAATTTCAAAATTTTCAGAAATTTCTTCAAAAGTGATACTGTTTCTTTCAATATTAATCCATAAATTTTCACCTTTTTCATAAGAAACTAACTTAGTTGGTAAAATTTCTTTTAAATTTTCAAATTTAAATGTTTTTCCAAAATTTATATCTTCTGCACTCGGAATTTTTTCTAAAATTCCTAAATAATAATTAGGTTTTAAAGACAAATCTTTTATATATTTTTTATCTTTTAATTGCTTTAATTTTTCACAAATTTTTTCTGATAAATGATTATCTAACATGATATAATTATTAGTTTTCATTCTTACATCCTTTAAACAAAAAAAACGTATTTTTATTAGCTTTCTGTATTTATTTATCTTCAATAATTTATATTTTTTATACTGCGTGTCATCATTGATAAACTCATAAGTTTTTTCTAACATATTATTTTTTTCATTTATTTTATAATCTGGTTCTTCTACAATACTTCTGTATTTTTCATACAACAATTTTAAAATTTCATTATACACAAATTCCTCTATTGACATTTCATAATTTGCATCTTCATAATATATTTTAAAATTATGAATCATTTTTAAGAAATCAATTTCTTTTTTCTCTTTTTCTATTCTTCGTATGTTTTTTTCATATATTTCTTTATTTTTTATATCAATTTTTTTTAATTTTTCTTTTTGTATTTGTTGCTCTAATTTTTCTTTTTGTAAATTGACAATTTCCTCTCGAAACGTTACCTTATTAATATTTTCTTTTATATATTTTATTCCACATATTCTTAATGGATTAATACAAATACCTCTATTTAAATTCATGTATTCTTCTATAGTTAGTTTTTTTTCTTCTTGGTAAATTGTATTTAATATTTTTTTTAATTCACTTTCCATAAATTACTCCTAAATATGATTATTTTACTGATTTCCCAATATCTTCTTCAAAAACATCTTCCTATGATACCTACAAGCCCCTTTTTCAAGTAAAATCTCCCTATGTTTCTTAGTTCCATATCCTTTATGTTTCTCAAATTCATACTCAGGAAATTCCTTTGCAATCTCACAAAGCATTCTGTCTCTTGTAACCTTTGCCACAATCGAAGCTGTCGCAATAGCTAATGATTTGCTGTCTCCCTTTACAATGCATTCCTGCTCTCCTTCATACTCTCGAATCAAATGATTACCATCAACTAGAACTATATCAAATGCTGATTTTTCAGTCACTTGATTTATCGCTCGACGCATTGCTAGAAATGTTGCATTCAAAATATTCATCTCATCAATTTCTTTTTCTGAAGCGATTCCGATTCCCACGATACAATTCTTTTCTATCGCTTCAAACAATCTTTCCCTTTTTTTCTCAGTCAACTTCTTCGAATCATTAATCTCCTGCAATTCTGGGAAATCCTGAATCACAATTACAGCTCCAGCCACGACTGGCCCTGCCAAAGGCCCTCTACCAGCCTCATCAACCCCAACAACAATCTTATTATATTTTTCGTCAAATTCCATTAATTCATTTTTTTTATCCATAAGCATATTCCTTTACTTTTTATAATATTTCTAAACTTAAAATTTGATAATCTTAAATTAGTTTCTCAAATTCTATTTCAAATTTAATATTTTTATTAGTTTTTTTAACACAGAGGTATTAAACGCCATACCTCTACACTCCCACTTGACACAAAAATTTCTAATTAATTTATCTAATACTAATAACTTATAAATTCGATATTTTTAATTTAACTATAATTATTCATTTAATTAGAATGAATATTTAAAAAAATCAAAAAATTTCAAATTCTAGCCCACATTTTTTCAATGCCTTTTCAAAATCTTCAGGTAATTCTGCAATAAATTCTATTTCTTCTTCTGTAATTGGATGTTCAAATTCCAATTTGTAGGCATGAAGCATTTGGCGTTTTTCGGTGTCTGTTCTGCCGTAGACACTGTCACCTAGAATTGGGTATCCTAAATATTTCATGTGAACTCTTATTTGGTGAGTTCTTCCAGTTTCAATATGAACTTTAACAAGCGTAAATTTTTCCGTCTGTGAAATTGCTTCGTAATTTGTAATTGCAGTTTTTCCTGAATTTAAGTCATTTATTACGGTCATTTTCTTCCTGTCGTTTTTATCACGCCCAATTTGTGTTACAATTCTTCCGCTTTTTTTGTTTAGTTTTCCTTTTAAAATTGCAAGATAAGTTTTTTTTACAGTTTTATCGTGAAACATTTGTGACAATTTTAGATGTGCCTTGTCATTTTTGGCGATTATTAAAAGTCCGCTTGTGTCCTTGTCTAGCCTATGCACAATGCCAGGACGGATTTCTCCATTTATTCCTGACAAATCTTTGATGTGATACAAAATTGCATTTACAAGCGTTCCCGAATAATGTCCGTTTGCAGGATGTACGACAATTCCAGCTTTTTTATTTATAACTGCCAAATCATTATCTTCATAAATTATTTCAATATCAATGTTTTCAGGTTTTATTTCAACAGTTTCCAGTTCTGGAATTACAACTTTTATTGTATCATTTTCTTCAATTTTATAAGCAGGCTTTGTTTTTTTTTCATTTACCAAAATATTTTCATCTTTTATAAGCTGTTGAATGCGTGTCCGTGTCAACTCCAGCCTTTCCGACAAAAATTTATCAATCCTGCTCCCTGCCTCTTCATTTAAAACAACAATATTTTCCTCATTTTCACTATTTTCAACATCTATTTCATCTTCAAATTCATTTTCAACTTCATATTTTTCATTCATAATTATCTATTTTTCTTTCTTTTATAATTTTTTATTTCCAAAAATTTTATTCTCTTTTAAAATTTATTCCATCAATACAATGATTATAAATCAATTCCTTAATTTCACTCGTATCATTAGTTTCATAAAATTTGACAAGCAGTTCCAAAAATTTCTCCTGCTGTTTTATCGGTACAGAAATAATTCCAGCACCGTTTTGAATCATTACGTGATTTGCTGTCATCATGCTTGTTCTTTTATTTCCATCATAAAAAAGTTGGCTTCTCATTAAATATAGCATTAAATTTATTGCTTTTTCTGTTGCAGAGTTTTCACTTTCCAAAATTTCATTCAAATTATCATTCACTTTTTCCTTATTTGGAATTTCAGGCTTCCAATCTGTTCCACCCATACTTACATCAGAAAATCTTAATTGTCCAGGAAAAGGATTTACATTTGCCTCTCCAATAAGCTGATTAATTTTGCAAATATAGTTTAAATCAAGAGGATATTCAATATTTTCCAAAATAAATTCCCACGAATGTTTTAAATTAACAATGGCATTTATATCCTTAACTTTCATATTCTGAACTCCCAGTCCCTGAAAAATCGTTTCTGTCTGAGGATAAGTTACAGCTATTCCTTCCAGATTTGCCGATTTCCAAATTGAATCCACTATATTTCTTTTTGCGACAAAAATATTCTCCTCCAATGTCATTTTATACTTGTCTTCCATAAAATCACTCTTTTCTAAAAATTTTTCATCAATTTCTTAACTCTCATCATCACATTTCTGAAAAATATCCATTTCCTGAGAATAACCTCTATTATGATGATTTTTCGCCAAAACCGCTACTTCCTCATCGACTTTCTCCAGCTTTTCAAAACTTCTTTGTGCGTGATTTTGCAACTGCGTTTTAAATCCTAATTTATGCAAAACTCTCGTTATAATCGACACATTTTCTTTTCCACAGTCATGTAGAAGTGCCAATTTCAAATATTTCTCATTGTTTTTCAGTTCCGTTTTTTTTATTTTTTTATAAACTTCAAGCGAATGAAACTTATCGTAATCGGACATTTCCAAAAATATTTTCTTTTCTTTTTCTGTCAATTTTTTCAAAGCCTCATTCATATAAGCCCTGTTAATTTTCGGTTTAAAATATTCCATTGCTTTTCTAATTATATACATTTTTCCACTCTTTTCCTAATCTTGATTTTCTCATTTTTCTACACTTTCTGACAAAATATGTTAATATCCTGCTATCAAATCTCATCATTCAATATTTTTCTATAAACAGTATCTAAAAATTTTTAAAAACAATAAATTTTTACATAATCTATAAAATATTTTTCAATTTTTTCAAATCTCTTTTACAACTATATCCCCCAAAATCTTCTTTAACTTCCTAATATTTTTCCCTCTTTTTCCAATAAATTCCCCTTTATCTTTCTTCTCAATGAAAAATACTGTAAAATAACTATTTCTCTCAATTTTTTTAACTTTATCAATGCTTTTTAATTGTTCATTCAAATCATCTATTTTGATTTCAGAATTTTCTATTTCAAAAATTTCATTATTATTCTTTTTCAAATTTATCAATTCTTCAATATTTTTCACATCAAAAAAACTGATTTTCTCTAATTTTTCTGAAAATTCAACTTTCACAAGTGTCAAATATTTCCCATCAAGCGTTTTATCTTTTATCCCCAATTTCCTATTTTCAAAATTTTCATCATTTAATTTTTCAATATCAAATTTTGTATTATTTAAAATAAAATTGCTCATAATCCGCACCTGCTGTGGCAAAAATCCATCTCCCACAAAATACAGTTTATCATTTTCATATTTCACAAAAATTTCTCTTGTGTGATTTTTTAATTTTTTCCCCTTTTCTGAAGTAAATTCGTAAAAATTCTTTTTCCCAGATACTTTATTGCAAATCTGATTTATTCTCTCTTCATCGTTTTTCTTAAGTTTTTTTGGATATTCATAAATATAATATCTTTTTTCAATCATTTGTGGAAATTCAAGAAATGGCAATGTTCTCACTATTTTATTGACTTTCAGCCCTTCTGTTTCCAAAAATTTTAATTTTGAAAAATCAATTATCTCTTTGGAATTTATATAAAGTATATTTTCTTTTGCACTCACATTTGCATCAGTCCTTCCAGCCTGCTGAATACCTTTAAAAATCTTGATTTTGTTATTTTCCAACATTTTTCTGAATTCTGATTTAACACTCTTTTTATTAGGATTTTCATCAAAAGATTCAAATTTCTGTCCATCATATTCTACAAAAAACATATATCCAAAATATTTTGTATTCTCAAAATCTCTTATTAATTTATCTAGCTTTATTTTTTCTGTATTAATATTTTCCATTTTATATCCTTTATCAATTTATTACTCACTTTTCTTTATAACACCAGAATACTTCATAAGTTAAAAGCAATTTTACTAACATAATAAATATTATAATTCTAAATCTAATACTAAATCCCATTAAATTTTTATAGTAGGATTGTTTGATAGTTAATTCATAAATCATTCAACTAAATTGTTTTTTATTATTTTTTAGATATTTTAATTAATAAATTTTTTTCATTTTTATTTTCGTAGGATTGCTCATTGCCGCAAATCCTACAACCTATGGCTAGTCTACGCATTTTTCTGCACTGACAAAAAACTCGCTATGCTCAGACAGTTTTGCCAGTACATAAAAATGCTCCGACAGATTATATTTATACTAGACTTTATTTAAAAAATAAAAAATTATATTTTGATTATTTGAAATATTAGGTTTATATCCTTTATTAAAAAAGTTTTTAACGAATTCGTTTTTAAATGGGGTTTAGTATAAAATCTATTTAGTAAGCTCTCCCGCAATATTCATTACCAATCTTTCCTTAACTTTTTCCACATCATATTTCCCTAAAAGGCACATAAATTTTGTAATTGCAGCTTCTGGTGTCATATCGTATCCATTTACAACACCTAGTTCCGTAAGTATTGCATTTGACTCATAAAGTCCCATTTCCACACTTCCAACTGTGCATTGAGTTACATTCAGAATTATAACTCCCATATCAATTATATATTTTATTGTTTCTAAAAATTCTTTATTTTGTGGAGTATTTCCACTTCCGTAAGTTCGTAATACAAGTCCTTTTATACTATCATCATCTTGGAATATCCGTTTTAAAATTTTAGGATTAAATCCAGGGAATACATCCATCATCAGTACATTTGGATTAATTTTGTAATCTACATAAAATTTTCCCTCTGGCTTTGATAATAGCCTGTTTTCATATATTTTTATTTTTGAGCCTGCCTGCCCTAATGGAAGATAATTTGGGGAAGAAAATCCAAAATAATTCGTAGAATCAAGCTTTCTTGAACGATTTCCCCTAAAAAGATGATCCCTGAAAAATACGCATACTTCTGGAATTACAGGCAGTATTTCATTTTCTGAATTACAAATTTCACTATTTACCTGAGTCTGTTTTTCAATTATTTCAATAGAAGTTAGCAAATTTTGCAGTCCATCACTTCTTATTTCCTGAATCGGACGCTGTGCTCCTGTCAAAATAACCGTTTTCCCAAGATTTTTTAACATAAAAGAAAGAACACTTGCAGTGTAGGACATTGTATCCGTTCCATGCAGTATTACAAAACCTTTGTATTTATCGTAATTTTCTTCAATTATTTTACCAATTTCCAGCCAAATTTCATAATTCATATCAGAAGAATCAATGATTTTGCTTGTCTGAACATAATCAACTTTCATATCCTTTAAAAATTGATAGTTATATATAACTTCCTCCCAAGATGAAGAGGGCTTCAATGCACTTTTATTGTCATCTTTATCTGAATGAACCATGCTGATTGTCCCACCTGTATTTATTACCAAAATCTTCTGACTTCTCTGCTCTTTCATACATCCCACCGTTCCTTCTTCTGCTTTTCATTTGTTACCCAAACTTTTTTATCTTGATTTTATTTTATCATTTTCTCTAGTAAATGTATAGCACTTTACAAATCAAAAAAAATCGCTTTAATATAAAATACTAAAACGATTTCTCTAAAAACTTTCTATTCACCTTTTATTCTCTCAATAATTTCCTGAACATCAGACACCTTCACATCTTCATCAATTCCATCCTCGCCTTTTACTTCGCCAAATCCCCATTTGCAGTAAACAATATCAATTCCAGCATTTTTAGCTGTATTTACATCCACAAGCATATCTCCAACAAATAATATTTTTTCTTTTGAAATATTTAAGTTTTGTGCCATTTTATAAACATTGTACGGATTTGGCTTATTTGGATATTCCTTTTCATTTGAGCCAAATATTCCATCAAATTTCCATTTGGATAACTTTTTATCAACTGCAGATAAGGCTGTTTCATGATCCTTGTTTGTTACAATACCTTTTTTCACGCCATTCTGTTCCAAAAAATCAAGCAATTCAGGTATTCCTTCATAAGGCTCAACACCATAGTCAAAGTAAATATCATAATATTTTCTTATAACTTTTTCCATTTCCTCATTCGTTACATCCTCATATTTCTCTTTTCCCAAAATATTCCGTGCAAGCCCTGAAACTCCACCACCAACAAATTTTACGCATTCATTAGCAGAATATTGCTTTTTCCCAAGTTCTTCCATCGCTGAATTTACAGTCTTTGTAATAGATTTCGACGTATCCATAAGCGTTCCGTCCAAATCAAATATAACTAAATCATATTTCATAAATTTCCACTCATTCCCTTCCTAATCCACTTTAAACAATTACCAAAATCTTATCAATCCAACTTTCAAGATTTTAAAAGATTAATCTCTAAATGCTATTATTACTGTTTTATTTACGCTTCAGGCTCAATAACATTCCCGTCATCATCAATTGGATTTCCATCGTCATCCACTCTAACAACCTTAATGCTGTCCAAATGCCCTCTCACACTTTCCTTAAATTTTTCAATATACATTTTTCTATATTTTTCACGCTCTTTCTTCTCTTCTTTCGTCAATTCCCTCTCACGTGCCAACTTTGAAAATTCATTTACTTTTTTAATAATATCTTCCATTTTTCTAATTTCCTTTCTAAAAAATATTACTTTCATTTCTAATTTCTATCTTAATTTTTATCTAAAATATGATATAAAATAAAATTTATTGATATTAAACTCTTAGTGTTGAGATTATTTTTTATCTTTTTTTCCAATTTATGCCAAAAAGTACAGTAAAAAATCTATAAATAATTATAACATTAATTAACAAAAAGTAAAAACAATTTTTTTATAACTCCGAAGCTATATAAGCAATCATCATTGCATATGGCAATAAAATATTTACAATATTAATTAAAGACAACATTAAATATCCATAATCCAATTTATCATTCTTTTTTCTTAGAATTAATACTATACAAATCAATATAACAGGTAGAAAAAACATAACAGGATACAAACCAAATATACTGAATAATGCAATTAAAAAGATTATTATATCAATCACCGTTATTGCAAATAACAAATAATTATAAACTTTTTTCTCTGTTTCATTTGTTAAAAATATTAAAACAGCAACAACATAAAATATTGAATGAAATATTTGATTAGGAAACAAATAAGAGTAATTTCCCATTGCCGCTAACCATAAAATGAAACAAATCATCCCAGCAGCCAAGTCAATTTCCAAAAATTTTTTTATCCTTTTTTTAAAAAAAAAAACCTTATAATATTAAAGAGAATTTTGAATAATTCGTAAAAAAGTACTACAACTGTCATTAAAATTAATACCATTTTACCTTCTCCTTGATTCAAATTTTTCCTGTCTTTTCCAACAACATTAAAGTTTTAAGTGAAATTGCAGATATATTGAGTGAATTAGCCATTATTAATGCCGAATATGTATATTTATTTAACCTATTATCATCTTTTACAAAATTTGCAATTATAAAAATCGGCATTTGTAAAACTATAATTCCATAAAATTGCATATTTCCATGATAAATCAATCCTAATAAATCAATAAAAACTAAAGAAAAAGCAACATAAGACAAGAACTTGTTAGTTTTTCTTTTCATTAGCATAAACAATAAAACAACCAAAATACATACTATTACATGTAAGCCTTGGTTTTGTGAAAAAAAATCCTTACCCAAAACTTCTATGAAAAACAAATACACTATTCCAAAAACTAAATCACCCCATAAAAACTTCTTAATTTCTTTTTTCTGAAAAACTTTTATAAAACAAAAAAGTAATCTAAATAAGCTATAAAACATCAATAAATTTAAAAATATAAGTACAATCAGTTCTTTCAATTTATTTCACGCTCCCAAACAAATCATTCAAAGCCTCGCTCATTGTTGGGTGAGTAAATATCATATCTTTTAGGAATGTATATTTTTGTTCAGCTTTCATAGCCGCTGCAACAATGTTTATCATTTCGTGGGAAGTATTGCATAATAAAGTACATCCCAATATTTTGTCTGTTTTTGCATCTATAACTGCTTTAAGCAGTCCATCTGTTACACCTTCTATTTTTGCTTTTGGAATTGCCATTGCTTCAAGTCTTCCTGTTTTTACTTCATATCCTTTGGCAATTGCTTCGCTTTCAGTCATTCCAACTCTTGATAAAGGTGGATTTATGAATACGCTATATGGAATTACATTTCTGTCATTTACTGTTCTATTTCCTCCATTGTAAAGATTATCTCTTATTATTCTAAAGTCGTCAAGAGAAATATATGTAAATTGAAGTCCGCCTTTCACATCTCCCATTGCCCAAATGTTATCAGCTGTCGTTTTCAATGTTTCGTCAACTACAACCGCACCTTTTTCGTCAGTTTTTACTCCTGCTGCTTCTAAATTAAGTCCTTCTGTATTAGGTTTTCTTCCAATTGCCACAAGAATTGCGTCTGATTCAATTTCGCTCTTGCTTGCTCCTTGTGAAATTTGCACGTATCCTTTTCCATTTTTATCAACAATTTCCTCAATTTTTGATTCCAGTAAAAATTTAATTCCTTTTGCCTCAAATATAGCCTTTGCTCTATCAGCAATTTCTTCATCTTCCCTAGGCATAAGTCTTTGTGCCAAATCAATCACTGTAACTTCTGACCCAAAATCAGCATACATTGAAGCAAATTCCAGCCCAATGTACCCTGCTCCCAAAATAGTCAATTTTTTAGGAAGTTCCTTTAATTCCATAATTGAAGTGCTTGTATAAACGTGATTACTTTCTTTAAGCCCTTTTATACCAGGAATTATTGTAACTGAACCTGTATTTATAAATATTTTTTCTCCTTCAATCTGAACATTTTCCCCATTACTTTCAATATTAACAACATTTTTTGAAACAAAGCTTCCAAATCCATCATAAATATCAATATTTTCCTTTGTAGCCAGCATTTCATAATTTTTTCCACGTAATGCACCAATCAATGTATTTTTATTATTTATGCTTTCCTCATAAAATCTTTCCTTTTCCTCAATACCGCTTAATCCTTTATTTTTAAGAACTTTTGTACTGTCAACAAGTTTTTTCGTAGGAATACACCCAATATTTATACAAGTCCCTCCGTACATCTTGTCCGATTTCTCAATCAAAGCCACATTTTGACCTTTCCCAGCCAAAAATCCTGCCAAAGTTTTTCCACCTTTTCCAAATCCAATTATTATTGCATCATATTTTTTCATTTTCTTCGTCCTTTCCATTTTATACAATCAGTTACATAATTGTATTCATTATAAAATTAGATTTCCTTGTCTTAAGAATACCACATTTTTTATAAAAAAACAAGATTACTTAATCTTATCGGTTTACTAAACTTATATTTCAAAAATTTATTTCCCTAATAAAAATTTTAACATTTACATTTATATATAAATTATGTTAAAATAATAAAAAACATTAATGTTATTAATTAAAATTTATGATATATAATAAAGAAAGGAGACAAAATGAGAGCAGTAAAAATTATTTTATATTTTTTTATATTACAAACAATAATATTTTCTAAGTCTATAGAAATGGATAAAAGAGTTTACTATCACTATGCTCAAAATCTTGTTCAAAAATTAGAAACTGGATTTGAAATCCAAAAAGTAAGAGGATATTGTGAATTTACCACAGGAAAATGTCTAGGTTCATTGTTTATCACAGATCCAAAATCCTTGGGTTGGGATGAACGAAATATAGGTATTTTAGTTAAACTTAATACCGATTTATCAAATTTTAAAGCAAAGAGATATTGGGATATTAGTTTTAAAGATGATAAACTGTACTTTAACAAAGAATCAGATGTTACGTTAAAAGATTTTGTTAAAGAAAGAATAAAAAAAATTAAGAAGATGCTGATAATTCATGACGCAATAAAAAATATTGTTACTGATGAAATAATAGTTTCACCAGAAGGTGGGGATGATTATTTATTTGGCAGAGAGCATAAAACAAAAGTTTTTTCAGATTACATTGTAATAAAAATTCCTGAATTATCATATCCGTATTTTTATATTTTTGATTATGGAAATGTTGATACAGCAGTTATGGTGAAAGAGTATGCAGGGAGAAATTTAGATGAACTGAATAAATATTTAAAGCAGTTTATAGCAAAAAATACGGATAAAGATGGTAAAATTCCAGAAAAAAAGTATAATGAATTTATGGAAAAAGAAATTTATGAAACTAATTTTTATTCAGAATTGACTAAAGAAATTTTAGAATTGGAAAAGGACTTGGGAAACGAGTTATATTTGTATTAAAGAAATAATTTATCATATTGATTTGCTTAAAAATCATCTAATACTATTTTCTATTTAAAGAGTAGAAATCAAAAAATTTATGAATTTAAAGTCATTTTTTATAGGGTTATGCTATTATCCAACCTGTATAGCTATTAAAAATCCTTTAATTAAATTTAATCATTAAGTGCACATCTTAAAGACTTTTATAATTTTATTTATAAGCGTTATGGATAAATAATATTTTTTCTATTTTTTAATGTAAAGACATCAGACGCCATGCCTTTTTCTCAATAAAAAAATAACTACTAAGGATTCAGTAGTTATAACTATTAATTATTATCAGTAATCAGTTAATGGAGGCGACAACCGGATTCGAACCGGTGTACAAGGTTTTGCAGACCTCTGCCTAAGCCCCTCGACCATGTCGCCACTTGACTTTGATAAGTTTATCATATTTTTTAAATTTTGTCAAATATTTTTATTTCCCCGCCACCAACAATTTCATTATCTAAATAAAATACAATGTGCTGTCCTTCTGAATTTTCGTGAGTTTTTTCATCAAACTCAAAAATTATCCTATTTTCATTACTTTCTTCACTTTTCAAAAGTTTCAATTCCCCAGCCAGTCCTTTTGAAGAAAATCTCGGACGTGCGGTTAATTTTTTTCCAATCATTTCTTCTAAATCATAATGAAATTTACAATTTATCACTTCTATTTCCTTTATTAGCAATTCCTCAAAATCTCCCACAACAACCTCATTTGTTTCAGGGCGAAGTTCAAGTACAAAAAATGGCTTTCCTAAATTAAGCCCCAGTCCACGCCGTTGACCAACCGTATAAAACTGATAACCTATATGCTCTCCAATAATTTTACCATTTTTATCCACAAAATTCCCCTTTTTTACATCATTTCCAAGTACTTTTTTCAAAAATGGAATATATCCGTTGGGAGCAAAGCAGATTCCTTGGCTGTCAGGCTTGTTATGAGTGTGAATGCCATTTTGTCTTGCAATTTCACGAACTTCTGATTTTTCATATTCTGCAAGCGGAAACAAAAATCTTTCCACAACATTCTTATCCAGCCGATAAAGCATATAAGTCTGATCTTTTCTATTATTTTTGTCCCATAAAAGCATATTATTCTCGCTAACTTTTGAATAATGCCCTGTCGAAATGTATTTTATTCCCATTTTATCAGCAAATTCTACGAGTTTTTTTATTTTTACCTTTTCATCGCAAATTACACAAGGTGAAGGGGTTTTTCCAGCATTATACATTTTTATAAAATAATCCATTACATCCTTTTTAAATTCTTCCACGACGTTTAGGACATAATGAGGGATTCCCAATGTGTAGCAAGTGTATCTGGCATCATTTATATCATCAAGGGAACAGCACGTTTTCCCTGGATTTTCTGAAAGTTCGTCAGGCAAATGCTTTAACGTAACCCCTATAACTTCATAACCTTGCTGTTTCAACAAAAGAGCAGCGACAGAACTGTCTATGCCGCCACTCATTCCAACTACTACTTTTTTATCATCTAATTTTTTGTTCATTTCGTATTTCTTTCTCTTTTCTAAATTTTTAATTTCTATGTTTCAAAACTTAAAATCTTATTTTTTATTTTTCTCTTTTTGCCACATGTATTCCCCAATTCCTAAAGCAAAAATTAAAAACAATTTATTTTTATTTTCTTTAAATATTTTTCCAAATTTATATCCTGCTGCCTTGCAAAATTTGTAATAAACAGCATTATTTAGAATTTTCTGCTTAAAAGATAAATTCTGGGAATTGATTTCATTATGATAAAGTGCCTGTCCTTTCGGATTTCGCAGCAATAAATTGTTGTATTTGGCTGTCAATCCATCTTCCTGATATTCTTTTATCTCGATTTTCTCATTTACATAAACCATCTTATATTTTTCACAAATTCTGTTATAGACAACAGCTTCTGTAATAAATTTCTCATCATCAAAAACTGGAAATTTATATTTTTTTATAATTTCAGTCCGAAACATAAGCCCTTTATCGCCCTTAACTCCGTATTTATTGTAAATATCAAACTGTGTTGAAACCATCTCTTTTTCTGGAAAACTAGAGCCTATAACTTCTCGATTTGGATAAATTGACAAATACCCCATTCCCGCAATATTGCTATTTTTTTCATATTTTTTCCAATATTTCAAAATAGTTTCAAGGCCATTTTCAACATATTCATCATCAGAATCAAGACAGATAAAAAGCTCTCCATTTGCTTTATCAGTTGCAAAATTATACGCCCGCTGTTTACCTCCGTTTTCCTTAAAATAATACTTTATATCCAGCTTTTTTTCACTCAAAAATTCTTCTACCTTCTCTTTAGTTCCATCAGCAGAGCCATCATCGACAATAAGCCATTCAAAATCCTTGTACGTTTGCTTTTGAAGTGATTTATACAATTTTTCAAGCAGTTCCTTTCGATTAAAAGTTGGTGTAAAAATCGTAAATTTCATTTTTTATTTCCCCTTATTTTCCAAAGCTTTAAAATTTAACGTTTTATAATTTTTCTTTTTATTCCATTTACAAGATTTGCAATTTTAGCGTAAACTTCACTATTTACAAGCAATTTTGTCACTATCGCCAAATAAACTATTTTCAAGCCAAATTTCATCCACGAAAGCTGATCATTTGACAAATAGAATATTATAGGATTTACAATAATTATGAAATATAAAAATAATTTTTTATAATTAAACGAAATCTTGTATTTTTTTCTTATAATCATCATTTCCATTATCGCTCTAAACAAAAAGGCAAGTAACGTAGTCCACGCCGCAATAATAGGCCCAATTTCTGGAAATTTCGGTATAAAAATTATATTTCCAACTAAATTAAATATCATTGCAAACATTGTAAAATAAAAAATGTATATGCTATCTTCGTGAAAATGAAAAAAATAATCAAGGCAAAATAGTGCCTGAACGACAATTCCAGCTAGAATTAAAGGCATATAATTTATCGCCTGATAATAACTTTTTGGAAATATCAGCTTTATTCCTTCTGGAGCAAATAACTGTGCGATTACACAGGCAAAGGAAATAATCGCAATAAAGTTTTCCACGCTTCGTGTTATTCTCGGATTTGTTCTATCCTCCTTCATCGCCTCATAAAACTCTGGCGTCCAGCTGTTCACAAAAGAACCTGTAACAACCGACAAAACCCTTCCTCCAGTAAATGCAAGCGTATATCCCCCAACTACCGCAAGAGAAACAAATTTTGCCAAAACAAGCCTATCACTCAAATTCACAACCTGATCCGTAAGTTCAATAAAAATTAATGGCAATCCATTTCTTAGCGAATATTTCACATAATCAAAATTCAGCTTAAATCTAAAATTTCCAAAATAATCCTTAAAATAGAACAGAAATACTATAATCAGCGCAATTAAATTTGCAAACTGGTTTCCAAAAACTCCCCATTTTAAGTATTTTATAAAGTAAATTGCCAGAATATAAGTTGTAAAAAGGCTTACAACACTCCCTATCGCAACCTTCATATACATTCTCTTCATTCTAAACAAAGTTGTCGAAAGATTGTTAAAAGCGTTCGTTGTGGCAATTAAGACGCTGACAATTATCAAAGGATAGTAACTTACCTTGCTTAAATCAACTATATATGAAAACAGTTTTTTGGATGCTGGTGTAAATAGAAAAACATAAGTGAATACGTTAAAAACTATTATAATCAAAGTTGAGGAAAACATATAGCTTCCAAATTCATCTTCACTTTCCTTCAAATCTACATATTTCTTCATCTGAGCATTATAAAGTCCTAGCCCTAAAATTACCGTAAATAGCGAAGTAATCGGAGCCAATGTTCCCACAATCCCAAATTCTTCCTGTGTCAATAACCTCGTTATTATCGGCAAAAATATAAACGACCCCATCTTTGTAACCAAATTCATAAGAGAATAAACCATTGTCCCCTTCAATAAATTCTTATTATCCATTCAAAAAAATTCCCCTTATCTTAATCCTATTAAATCGTGCACTCTTATTAAGCCCACAACATTTCCATTTTCCACAACAGGCAATACATTTATCTGGCTTTTTCTGTTTTCCATCAGATGAAGTGCATCGAGAGCCATCGCATCCTTTTCAATCGTTACTGGCGTAGAAATCATAATATCAGAAGCCACATAATCAAAAAATTTCTCCTTATGCTCCAATGCACGCCGAATATCTCCTTCTGTTATAATTCCAAGTAACTTACCATTTTCAAATCCTGTATCTGAGATACACACAGCTCCTAATTTTTTCTTTGTAAGAAGCATTAATACATTCTCAATTTTCTCATCTTCTTTTACAACTGGCAATTCTTCTCCAATGTGCATTAAATCTGAAACATGTAATAACAGCCGTTTTCCAAGGCTTCCTCCCGGGTGATATTTGGCAAAATCATTTTCTGTAAAATCTTTTAATTTCATAAGGCACACAGCTAGAGCGTCCCCAGTTACAAGTGTCGCTGTAGTCGAACTCATCGGAGCTTGCCCCAGCGGACACGCTTCCTTTTCCACTCCCACATTTATTGTAAGTTCGGCATATTTCCCCAATGTAGAATTAGGATTTCCAGTAAATGCAACAATTTTTCCTCCAATTTTTCTTATTGGCGCTAAAATGCTTAGTACTTCGTCAGAATTTCCACTGTTTGAAATGGCAATTACGACATCTCCATCACTGAGCATTCCCAAATCACCATGAAGTGCCTCTGTGGCATTTATAAATACTGCTGTTGTACCAGTTGAGGCAAGTGTCGCTGTAATTTTTTTACCAATTATTCCAGACTTTCCAATCCCTGTCACAACAATTTTATTGTTGTTTTTCAATTCTAAAATCATTCGGACTAATTTTTGAAAATCATCTCCTAGCTTGCTTTTTAATTTTTCCAGTTCTGCAATTTCAATGTCAAATACATTTTTAGCTTCCTTTAAAATATCTATTTCCATTTTTAACTCTGCTCCTTTTTTCACACAATATTTTTATATTGATACTTTTAGTTACACCTATCCTCTTTTAACATCTGTCTATTTAAATTAAATTATCAGCGTTTCAAAATAGTCAAATATTATTTTGGAATACTACTTTTTCATTTCAATTTTATTCAGTATTTTCTTAACTTCCTGACTTTTATCCTTATGGCAGACAAGCAAGGCATCTTTTGTGTTTACAATGACAATATTTTCTATCCCAATTGTAGCAATAATTTTGTCATTTTCCTTATTAATTACGATATTTCCTTCTGATTCAATCTGTTCAAAGTAATCAGCCTGCACAACGTTGCTGTCCTTGTCCTTTGGAAAAATATCCTCAAGCGACTTGAAGTTTCCAACATCATTCCAGTCAATGTCAACAGGAATCACACTTACAGATTTCGTATGTTCCATCACTCCAAAATCTATCGAAATTTTTTCAAATTTTTCAAATTCATCCTTCACAAAATCACTTAATTTTTCACCATAAATCTCATTTAAATCCACATTTTCCAGCATTTCTTCAATTTTTTCCAAAATAATGCCATGTGTTTCCATGTGTTTTTTTATTTCATGCAGAATAAATTCCGTTTTCCAAAGGAACATTCCGCTATTCCAAAGATAATTTCCCTGCTCGATATATTTTTCAGCCAGCTCCTTATTAGGCTTTTCCCTAAATTTCTTCACTTTATATGACTTGAATCTTTCTTTATTTTCGCAGTTATTTTTGTCATCTTTTGCTTTTTTTCTATCCACATACTCAATATATCCATACCCAGTTTCAGCATAAGTAGGCTTAACTCCCAGCGTAACAATCTTATTTTTCTCAGCCTCCTTAAATGCAAACTCCAAGCTGTCCAAAAATTCCTTTTCCTTCTTAATCAGATGATCTGACGGCAAAACTGCCATAATGCTGTTCTCATAAATTTTCCTGATAATACAGGCCGCATATCCGATACACGCCGCCGTGTCCCTAGCCATCGGCTCAAAAATTATATTCCTGTCAGCAATCTCCGGAAGTTCCTTTTTTATTATATCAAAGTATTTAATGTTTGTGGAAATAAAAATTCTCTCTATTGGAATAAGTTTCTTTATCCTGTCAATTGTTTCCTTTATCATAGTCTTTTTTGATACAAGATCCAAAAACTGCTTTGGCTTATCATTTGTAGATAACGGCCAGAACCTTGTTCCACTTCCTCCAGCCATAATTAAAGCTACTTTATTCATATCTTTCTCCTGTTCTTCAATTCGATTTATTTATTATTCTGCTTTGTTATTTTTCAGTTGTTTTTTCAATTAAAAGTATAACATAATTTATTTGTTTTATCAAAAGGAATATTTTAGAAAAATATTAGCAAAAAAAGTAATATTATGATAAAATGAAAGTATAAGAAAACTTTTTAGAAAGGAATTGGATATGTTAATAGATAAAGTGAAAAAAGTTAAAATTACTGATAACATTACAATTGGTAATGACAAGATTTTTTTAATTGCCGGACCTTGCGTAATCGAATCAGAAGATTTGGTTATGGAAGTGGCTGCAAAAATGAAAGACATTACTGACAAACTAGGTATCCAATATGTTTTTAAGGCTTCATTTGACAAGGCTAACCGTTCTTCCATCTCTTCATTTAGAGGACCAGGACTTGAAAAAGGACTTGAAATTTTGGCACGAGTTAAAGAAAAATACGGTGTGGCTCTTGCAACAGACATTCATGAACCCTGGCAATGTAAAGAAGCTTCCAAAGTAATTGATTTGCTTCAAATACCTGCATTTTTATCACGACAGACCGACTTGCTTGTTGCCGCCGCAGAAACTGGAAAAGCTGTGAATATAAAAAAAGGGCAGTTTTTAGCACCTTGGGATATGAAAAATGTTGTAAGAAAATTTGAGGAAGTTGGAAATGAAAATATAATGCTTTGCGAACGTGGAGCTTCATTTGGATACAATAATTTAGTCGTAGATATGCGTGGACTTCTGGAAATGAGAAAATTTGGCTACCCTGTTGTGTTTGATGCAACACATTCAGTACAAATTCCAGGAGGACAAGGAGAAACTTCAGGTGGAAACCGAGCCTATGTTTATCCACTTGCCAGAGCAGCTGTGTCTGTTGGAGTCGATGGAGTTTTTGCAGAAGTACATCCTGAACCTGACAAAGGATTATCTGACGGACCAAATATGTTAAAACTTGACAATGTTGAAGATATTTTAACAAAATTATTACAGTATGATAAATTGACAAAAGAATTATAAAATAAAAATATCTATTTTAATAAATTTTTAGGAGGATTATAATTATGAGTTCAAAATTATTATTAACACCCGGGCCAACTAACATACCCGAAGAATATTTAGAAATTTTGGGAAATGATATTATTCATCACAGAACACCTGAATTTAGAAGAATTATGAAAGAAAACAATGAAAACTTGAAAAAAGTATTCAAAACTAAAAACGATGTTGCTGTCATAACTTCATCTGGAACAGGCTCAATGGAAACTGCCATTGTAAATTTCTTTTCAAAAGGAGATAAAGTTTTAGCAATAAATACTGGATATTTTGGAGACAGATTTAGAAAAATTGCTGAAATTTATGGATTAAACGTAATTAATTTACAGTATGAATTTGGAGAAAGCTACAATTTGGACGATGTAAAGAAAGTTATTTCAGAAAATCCAGATTTAAAAGGAATTTTAGCAACTCATAGCGAAACTTCAGTTGGAATTTTAAATAATATAAAAGCGCTTGGGGATTTAACAAAAAATACTGATATTCTATTAGTTATTGATACAATTAGTGGACTTGTAGTAAATGATTTTGATTTTGACGCTTGGCACATTGATGTAGCAATCGCAGGAAGCCAGAAAGCATTTTTAATACCACCAGGACTTGCTTTTGTTGCTGTAAGTGACAAGGCAAAAAAAGCTATGGAAACATCTGATTTGCCAAAATACTATTTTGATTTGAAACAATATGAAAAATATTTTGATGCTAACGCAGAAACGCCATACACTCCAGCAATCGCTTTAATTTTGGCATTGAATCAATCGCTAAAAGACTTAGTTAAAAATGGAGTTGAAAGCACAATTAAGCAAAAACACGATTTAAGAAAATATGTTGAAGAAAAAGCACAGAAATTAGGATTTGAACTATTAGTAAAAAATGAAGAAAATAGGACAAATACATTAATTTCAGTGTATAGAGAAGGAATTGTCATAAAATCAATTATTGCCGCTCTTGAAGAAAAAGGATACACTGTTACAGGTGGAAAAGGTAAATACGCCGAAAGCCTTATGAGAATTGGAATTTTAGGGCAAATTTCAAAAGAGCAGATTGATGACTTCTTTGTAATCTTTGAAGAAGAGCTAAAAAAACAATTATAAAATTTACAAAAAAATAAATGAAGTGCTGGAACTGCTTTAAAGGTTTTATTTCCTAATAAAAAATAAAATGCTTTGGCAGTTCCTGTTGCAAAATATTGAAAAGGAGCATAAATGAAACCATATTTATTTAAAATTGGAGGTTTTGAACTTAGGATTTATAGTTTAATGTATATTTTAGCCTTTCTTTTTGGAATGTTTATCGCACTTGCTGATGATGTTGCTGAAAAAAGAGGCGTTGATGATAGAAAAATTATTGAAGATTTTGCATTTACAACAATTTTGGCTGGATTAATTGGAGCAAGGCTTTATTATGTTATTTTCAAATTCTCAGATTACATAGGAAATCCTTTATCAATCTTTTACATCTGGGAAGGCGGACTTGCTATTCATGGTGGAATTATCGGTGCATTTATAGGCTCATATCTGTATGCTAAAAAAAACAAGCGAAATTTGTGGGTACTTACAGATATGGCAGTAGGACCTTTACTGTTTGGGCAGTTTTTAGGAAGATTTGGAAATCTGGCAAACGGGGAAGTTCACGGTGTTCCAACTGTTACTCCGTTTAACGTAATCTTTTCAGGAACATTTAGCAAATGGTGGGCTGGATACCAGACTCTAAGCCTTTCTGCCAAAGCCCAGTTCAAACAGCTTGTACCTTGGGGAATAACATTTCCGCTAGATACACCTGCAGGATCGGAATTTCCAAATATACCTCTGCATCCTGCCATGCTTTACGAAGGCGCTTTAAATCTGATTGGATTTATAATACTATGGTTCTATTTCAGAAAAAAGGAATACAATCCCGGAGTACTCTCAATGATTTATCTAATTATGTATGCGGTTATAAGAACATTTGTAAGTACATTCAGGGCAGAAGACTTACTGATTTTAGGAATACGTCTTCCGTATCTGATAAGCATTGCCATGATTATAATTGCAATTATCGGAATAAAATTCTTTAGCAGTCCGGAAAGAAAATTTGTACCTGTTAAAAATTCAAATAATAAATAGGAAATTAAAAACTGTCATATCCATATTCAGGACTGACAGTTTTTTTATTGCTTTTATTTATTTTCAGTAATTATAGTTTTTCGGCTGGAAGTTCTTTTTCCACGATTATCCACCAATGCATCGATTCCACCTTTTTCATATTTTTTTACCCAAGAATAAATTTGCTGATAAGAAACTCCAAACTTTCTAATTGTCTGATTATAGTCATAATTATTGTTCAGACAGAAAGTTACTGCTTCTACCTTTGCTTCTATTGTTTTTCTTACGTGTTTTTTTATCACAGTGTAGTTTCCATTAGCATCCACGCTTCTTCTGTAATCTCTTATCCAGTAGTTCAGAACGCTCACAGAAGCAATATCGTATTTTTTACAGATATCAAATAGGGAACCTTCATTGTTAAGATAGCTCTTAATGGCTTTTTCCCTAAGCTCACGAGTATAATGTCTATTTTTATCTCCTACAACTATGCTTTCTTCCCCCAGCTCAAGATATTTCTTTTTCCAAGTCATTATTGAAGATTTAGCAATTCCATATTCTTTTGCCAATCCTTGAATAGTTGCTTTTCCATCTAATACTTTCTTTACTAGTTCAATTTTTAGTTCGTTAGATACTTTTGATTTTCTTCCCATTAAAATTCCCTTTCTATAAATAAAATATATATTCTTTAATTTGTTTAATGATAGTAATGAAACTGCTTAAAAATAAATAAATTGCTATACTAGAAAATATACTGCAAAAAAATGAGCTATACTTCCAAGTATTACGAAAATATGCCATATCATATGGTTAAATTTACATATTTTCCATGAATAGAAAATTGTTCCAAGTGAATACAGCACACCTCCCGCAATCAGATAAATCAATGAAACACGATTTATATTACTTACAAGATCATTCCACGCAAATACAATCATCCATCCCATAATTAGATACAGCAATGTTGACAGCATCTTGAATTTTCCTGTGAAAAACACCTTAAATACAATCCCCAGCACACATACCGTCCACTGAATAGCTAGTATAATCTTATTCATTGGAGAATTAACTACCAAATAGAGAAAAGGCGTATACGACGATGCTATAAGGATGTAAATTGCCGAATGATCAAAGATTTCAAAAATCATTTTGGCTGTTCCAGGATTTAAGCCATGATATATTGATGACATCGTATAAAGAACGATAAGTCCAAATCCGAATGCCATAAATGAAGCAACAGTTCCAATATCGCGCGTCCAGCTCGCACGGATTGTAAGTATCAGAAATGCCAGCACGGCCAGCCCTGCACCCACAGTATGACTTACAAAATTTGCAATTTCTTCTCCACGCGAAAAATTTTCAGCTTTTTTATGTATATCATTGAGTGAATTATTGCTCTTAGTTTTTTTATTCATATTTTTCCTTTCAGATACAAAGATATTTTTTATATTTAAACATGTAGTATGATATAGTTGATAAATGTTTATAATATCCCATTTTTTAAGTTATCTGAACATAAAATCAATTTTAAAATAAACCACTTATATTATAATAATACCATATAAATTTTTATAAATCATGTTTTTTTCCTTATAAATTAGTTTTATTTTTTTGGCTTTTCAAATAATATAGTTTTATTATAATTACAATTTTAACTCTTTTATAAAATATATCACCTGTTATAATACTCTAATTTATTATAACAGGTATTTTAATTATATTCAACCTAAATATTTTAAATTTTTAAAATTTTATATCATTTTTTATGTGTCATGAGCTGTAACTATTACTTTTTTAGCAAATTATTAAAATCAAAAAATATTAGTATTTAAATAAAATATCCTATTTTTCAGCATTTGGCTTCAAATAATCTTGCCACAATGAATAGTGGCTTACTAATTTATCAAATAAAATTTGACACAGAAATATTTTTATAGTAAAATAATTTTATTAACGAAATAATATGGAAAGAAGGAAGAACTATGCTAAAATACCTTTTTGACGGCGGAATATTTATGTGGGTAATTTTACTTGCCTCAATATCTGGACTTGCTGTTATTATTGAAAAATTGTATACTTTTTTATCAAAAGAGAAGAAATTGTCAGAAAACGAGAAAAATCAGCTTTATAAAGCACTTAGAACAGGCAGCAGAGAAGAAATTTTAAAACTTTGCAAAGATAAGACTGATTCTGTTTCTAAGAGTGTGACAAAAATTGTTTCCAATACGGATATTAACTTTGATGAGCTTGATAATTCACATAGACAGGTTATCGAGGGCATCATAAGTGAAAGTATTCTAGAGCAGACTACTGAACTTGAAAAAGGTATGAGCTTATTGGGAACAGTTGTAAATGCTGCTCCTCAACTTGGACTTCTGGGAACTGTTACAGGAATGATTGCAGCCTTTTCAGCCCTTACCCGAAACGGTACAAGCACTGCAAAAATAGTAGCTGGCGGAATTTCAGAAGCACTTTACACAACTGCATTTGGATTAATAGTTGCAATACCTGCATTAGTTTTTTATAATTATTTTAACAGACGAATTGATGTTATTGTAGCCGAGATGGAAAGGGCGGCATTGCAGTTTTTGAGCCGAGTAAAAGATTGATTTTTACAACCTTTTATTCTAATTTTATACTTAAAATTCAAACTAATTTTATCCGATTTAGATTAGTTTAACTTCAAACAAATTTAAGTAAAATTTACAAATCAAATTTCTTAGGAGAAAAATATGAAATTTTCTAACAGACGAAAACGTCAAAACGTTGATATATCAATGTTAAACTTAATTGATGTAATTTTTATGCTGCTAATATTTTTTATGCTTGCAACTACATTTAACAATTATTCACAATTTCAGCTGTCTGTTCCAAAAACATCAGCACAGCTTGAAAAAAAGGAAGATACAAAAATAGAAGTAATCGTAAATAAAGACAAAAAATACTTCTTAAAAATAGACGACAAAACTAGGGAACTTTCCCAAAATGAAATAGCTTCCGAATTTTCAAAATTACCAAAGAAAGCATTAAAAAATATAACTTTAACTGCCGACGAACATTTGGAATATAAGGACATTGTGGATACGATGAGTATTTTAAAAAATATGAACATAGAAAATATAAGTTTAAATATTCAAAATAAAAATTAAAACTATATAAAATTAGATATTTAAAGAAAACGAATGAAGGTGAAAAATGAAATATTACATAATTTCAGCTGCAATAAACTTGGGAATACTTCTTATTCCAATTGCAACTCCAGTTTTAAAACAGAAACTTGAAGAAAAAAAAGAAAAGCAGACTATTGTTGTTGACTTAAAAAATAGTATTTTGGAAGAAAATAAGACAAAAAGCACAGTTGATACGGATAGCAATGAGGAAAGTAACGGAACGTCTGGGTTACAAAAGGGAAATCCGCAAAATAAAAACAATGCAATTTCCGAAACTCAAAACATAGAACCAAGTAAACAGCCTAAAAATCTAAAACAGCCCGAACTTTCACCATCACAGCCAATACAGCCAAAACAACCACAGCAACCATTACCACAACCTCCCAAAGTACCCCAAGAGACCATACCAAAAGAACAACCAAAACCTACATCACACCCAATTATCCCCCCAGTTACCTCCACCCCTAAAAATGCTACACAACCAGTAATTTCACAATCCACAGGAAATTCTGCCAGTACAAAACCAGTACAAAACACCATAACTGCTTCAAACTCCACTATTTCCAATAATTCTGGACATAAAAACACTCCCTCAAATTCAGGAACTTCACATGGAAATAAAAATGGAAATACTGCTAACGGAAACTCTACAAGTAACAAAAACGGAAATGGAACAGGAACAAGCGCAAATTCAACTAGTTCTGGAAATGGAAATGATAAAAAGTCTGGAAGTACACGAGGTGGTGGATGTCGACGTGGCGTAGATTTTTCTGTTTCTTACAATAGCCATCTGGAAGTACCAACTGCAAATCAACGGTTAAAACGGAAAGAAACCATTGTTGCTACAATCAGATTTACCCGTGGCGGCTCTGTCGCTATCCAGTCTGTTACAGGAGGAAACAGTCAGTCTCAAGCAGCTGCGAGAAGAGCTGCCAGTAATGTACACGTAAGTTTTTTGACAAACAACTGTTCTTCTGGAATAGTTACATTGCAATTTAATATTAATTAAAATTTCTTACAAAAAATAAATAGAAAAAATTTTGAATTTATGTTACACTTTAAAAGTAAAAAAATTTTAATAAAAAAGAGGAAAAAACATGGAAAAAAGAACTGAAAAATTATCAAGAATTTTAAATGAACTGAATATTGATGGATTATTTATTACAGACTTGTATAACCTTCGATATTTTACTGGGTTTACTGGGACAACTGGAGTTGCTCTTGCGACAAAAAACGGGAATTTTTTCTTTTCGGATTTTAGATACAAGACGCAAGCGACTAAACAAGTTAGTGAAATGGGATTTGAATTTGTGGAAGTCTCACGTGGCTCACTGCAGACAGTTGGAGAATATATAAAAAAATTTGGGCTAAAAAATGTGGGATTTGAAGATGTAAATGTGTCGTTTTCCCTTTATCAAACGATAAAAGACATTTTTAAAGTAGAATTAGTACCAGTTGGAAATAAACTTGTAATGGAAAGAATGGTAAAATCAGAAGAAGAAATTGCACTTATTAAAAAGGCTGTAGAAATTAGTGATGTAGCATTTTCAGAGGCTTTAAAAATTATAAAGGAAGGCGTTTCTGAAAAGGAAGTTTCTTCATATATGGAATACATTCAAAGAAAACTAGGTGCTGATGACCGTTCATTTACTACAATTTTTGCCAGCGGATACCGTTCAGCTATGCCACACGGAGTAGCTTCTGACAAAAAAATTCAAAAGGAAGAATTTATTACAATGGATTTTGGGGCATATTATGAAGGATATGTGTCAGATATGACAAGAACTGTTTACTATGGAGACAATATTTCTGATAGACACGTAGAAATTTATAATACTGTTTTAGAAGCGCAAATACTAGGTGTAAATACTATAAAAGAAGGAATCATGTCAGATGATGTTGACAAAGTTGTTAGAAACTTTTTAACTGAAAAAGGATATGGCGAGTATTTTGGACATGGACTGGGACACGGAATTGGTGCGGAAATTCATGAATTACCTTACTTATCAACTGCTTCACATATTGAACTGAAAGAAAATATGGTTGTAACTTCTGAACCAGGACTTTATTTTGACGGATGGGGTGGAGTTAGAATTGAAGATGATGTTGTAGTCAAAAAAGATGGCAGAGAAATATTAAATAAAAGTAATAAGGAATTAATTATTTTGCGTTAATTCTATTTTCGATTTACATAACAAATTTATTACAAACTTTTCCGATAGAGGATATAAACTTAATATTTTCAAATAATTAAAATATAATTTTCATTTTTTAACAGAGTATAGCATAAACTAATCCGTCGGAGCATTTTTCTGTGCTGGCAAAACTGTCTGAGCATAGCGAGTTTTTTGTCAGTGCAGAAAAATGTCGTAGACTAGCCATAGGTTGTAGGATTTGCGGCAATGAGCAATCCTACGAAAATAAATAAAGAAAAAATATAATAAAAATAGTAAAACTGTTATTAAACAAAATAATTCAATACTAAATCTCATTAGAGAAGAGGGAATGTCCCGTAAATTGAGGCACTCCCTTGTTTTTTTAAAAATACATTTTTTTAAATAATGTTGGACACACTTCTTTCATGCTGTTTGGAAATTGTGCACACCAGTGAAATATTATTTTTGGATATTTTTTATTAATATATCCTATTTTTCTCTTATAGGTATTCAATCTTTTATTATAATCATCGATAAAATCATCCTGAAAAATAGTTTTACTATTAATTTTGTAACTTTCCTTGCTTAAAATATTGTGTGAGCAGTTTTTTCTTGAAAAAGCATAGGCTGGGATAAAAGCAAAGTTTTCATTTTCAAAATAATTTGTCATAAATTTCGCTCCAAAAGATATATTTATATATTTTGATAAATTATCCTGATTTTTTATAATTGAATGATATATTTTTTCCCCCTGCGAAATTAACCATAGCCTAAAAAAATCAAAGCTCCAGCTCGCTGTGTCACCGTTCACAAGATACGAGGCACACCACAACTTTTCATTGTAACTTTCACGCATTAATTCAAATGTAATTATTTCAAAATCAAAAATTTCCTCATCTGTTTTTTTTGATAGAATATCTATTAAATAGTCTACAAACTCATTATTATTTTTGGCTTTTTTATGCGATATGGAAATGTATTTCCAAAACTCTTCACGTTTCATTTTAAGTTTTGTAGCAAAATTTCTTATAGACATTTTTGTCACACCTCTTTTCCAACTTTTATATTTCCCCATATTTTATTAATTATTTTTATAAAAATTTATTTTAAAATCCATCTCATAAATTCCGTCTAATTTTTATTAATCTGACTCTAAACACTTTCAGGCATATTCAAACTTTGAGTAATAAATGCAATAAATACAACTGTAATCTTATTATCTCGTCTATTTCTAAAAAACAGCCCTCCATCAGAATACGATGCATCATTTTTCCTAAATTTATCCACACTTCCCTGATTCATATGAATATCGTGCAAACCTTTCCCATTCGCATAAAGCCTTCCAAACGCAATTACCTCAAAATCATCATTATTCATAGCCTGCACAACATTCTTTTCAATAATCCCGGTCAAATAAATACTTGTTACATCAAACCCCTTCATCTGTATCATCTTTTCGTGTGGAAAAAGTTTCATTCTAATATAATCCAGATATAAACCCTTGTGACATTCTGTAATACCATTTTTTTGTGACAGCATTTTACGGACAATTCTCTTTCGGCAATTATAATTCTCATCATAATAAACCTTCAAATTAGAAGAAACAATCTCATTCATCTTCTCATAAATACTCCCAATATTAACCGCCAAATCAAATCTTTTCCCCTCATCATCCATCGCTACAATATGATAATGTGCCCTTTTATCAAAGTCGTACCATTTATCTATAACTTTTCCTCGAAACATCACATATTTTTCCATATTTTCCTCTTTACTGCATACCTGAACTTTTACTTTTTCTCATTATAAGTATAACATATTTTTTATGAAAGAAAAGGGATTGGAGATTTTATTAAATAAATTTTTTAAAATTACAAACAAAAAAAATAACCGCTGTCTTTTACAACAACGATTATTTGAAATTTTATAATTCAACTCTCACTTTCAATTTCTAATTTAAAATTTTTCTGTATTAACTTTTTCTATTTTTTATTATTTTCAAGTAAATTATACAATTTTATTAAATCCTCGTTCAAAGAATAGTAATAAGTATCTAGAAACCAATCTTCAAAATATACTTCTTTAGAAAAATTTAAATATTCGCTTAAATCTGAATAAATACTAAAATTAGAATCGAAATTAATTATAGTTTTATATTCTTCTTTCTTAGAATAAATGTATTCTGCTACTTTTTCTATTTTTTTTAATTTATCTTGAAAATCATCTATTTTTTCCATCTTTTTTTTCATTTTTTCATATTCATGCAAATCTAAATAATAATTAAAATCTTTTGATAAATATATTATTACTTCTGAATCAATTATCTTATTAAAAAATGTTGTTTCAGGAAGATAAGTATTTCTAAATGGAATAACTGATATACCCTTTGATAAATACATTTTTTTATCTAATTGTTTTACTAAATTTTTAATTTCATCACTATAATTTTTTAATTCATCTTCTTTTATAGTAAATTCTTTTATTTTATCTTTATCTATCAAAAGGGAGCAATTTGAAACCAAAAAATTTGATAAATTATATTTTTTAAGACATAAAGATAATTTTTGTTTCGTTTTTAATATTTTTATTTTTTCATCTTTCTCTATTTCCATACTTAACCAATTTTTATCATCTCTTACATTATTATTTATTCTAGTTATTTCTTCACAATTTACACTGATACCAATCAGAAAAAAAATAATTATTTTTTTTAAATAGTTCATTAGTATACACCTCTTTTTAAATTTTCTTTACCATGATTTATCATAATTTTAACTTCAGTAGAGTTTGGAGTGGATGATTTTTCATATTTACTACCTTTTATTCCCGTTGTGTTAATTTCTTCTTTATTAGTTGGATAATCAAAAAACGGAATATTCAAATTCACATTTGAAAAAGTAAATTCAAATCCTGAAACGCTTGGACGACCTCTTGATTTCTTGCTGTATATTTTTTTGATTTTTAATTTAAACTTATCCCCAAGTTCTTTTTGTATTGGCTTTAAAACCCAAACATCAATATCACACATTCTATAGTTCACAGGAACATCCATTATTCTTTTAAAATCTTCAAGTGATATATTCCATTTTCCAGTAGACTTAAACTGTTTCATTCTTCGATAAAATTCTTTTGCATAACTTGATTTTAAACTGATAAACTCTTTTAATTCAAATGCTGTAAAAGCAACATTCAATTCATTTAGAACCCAAGCAAATTCTTTATTAACTGCTATCTCAACTGTCTTTTCGTCCACATCAACTGAATATCGAGTAAACAGCACAAATTTTATAAAGCGTCTTTCATCTCCAACTTTCAGCTTAATACTGATTAATTTATCATAAGTGCTTTCAAGATCTTTTATAAAAGTTGCTGATGTATTATCAGAATAATTAACAAGTTTTTTCAGCTTATCAAAATGAAAAGTTATCTCCTCTTCACCTTTTTCTTTCATTCTGCTACAAATTGCCATCAAAATATCAAGTTCATTGGCATTAAAATTACGAAGACTTATGTTATTAAAATTATTATTGTATTTTAAAACTTCATTCATAAAAAACTCCTTTTTTCTTATTATATCATTAACCAAAAATAATAACAAGTCCTTGTTTATACTCTACTGAAAACCTAGTTTTTATTTACTGATTTCCTAGTTTTAAATCTACTGATTTACTTGTTTTTATTTACTGAAAAACTACTTTTTTAATATGCTTAAATACATTAATTATAAGTGTTTGCGAGGAGATAAAAAGCTATAACACAAAAAGTAAATATATAAAAAGGTATAAATAAAAAAAGAAGTAGCAATCTAATTTGAAATTTTTCAAAGTTGCTACTTCTTTCTAAAGTCTCGAAAAAACATTCAATACATTCTTTTATTTGGACATATTTTTTATATAATTTTTCATATATTCTCTTTGAGGTGTATAATTCAAGGAAGTATTGATAAAAATAATAAGATTTTTTATAGTTTCATCTTTATAGAAATTTTCATCTTCATATAATATTATTGCAGTATTTTCATATTCTACTTTGTATAATCTTCCTTCGGCACTAACTGATACATTATTTAAAAACAATTCTTTCCCTTCTTCTTCCAGAATTCTTTTATAAAGTCTAACTATATTTTTAGGAGGCTGAACCATAGCTTCTGTAGTTAATTCTATATCATTTTGTAATATTTTACAAATTGTACAACTTACAAATAATTTTTTATTAGAAAAATTTTTATCAAAAACATTTTTTAAAATTTCTTTTAATTCAGTTGAATCATAGTTTTTATTTTCTATATAGCTTTTAAAACTTCCATTCTTTTCTTTTGTAAATTTTTTTATATTAATTATTCCATTTGAATTATAAATAATTTTTGTAAAAGGTAATTTATAATCTGAACTCTTAATTTTTGAAGTTAAGGCGTATCTTTGATTTCGCAAGTCTATTATTTCCACATCTAATAATTCTTTTCCTTTAGACAACATACAAGAAAAGAGCAATAAGTATAAGATTATTATTTTATTCATTTACTTCACTCCTTTAAAAAGATTTTCTTTTTCTTTATCACTTTGAACTTCTATTATAAATTGAGAATCATCAGGCATATATAATCTTCGCTTATCTTGATTCTTTCTTCCTACATTTTCCATATAAATTGAGTTAGCTTCATATACAGGAACTCCAAAAAATTTATATATAATTTTTCCAGTATTTTTATCTTTTTCTATTTTAACTTGATCTTCGAAATAAACATACTTTACTTTTTTATCTACTATATTACCTTCTTCATCTCTTGTTTTTATAGTTTGTTTGGAGTGTCCCCAAAAATTTAGACTATGTTTAAGCAATTTCTTTGTTTTCTTTCTTCATGCTTTCTTCGTATTCATTCGGACTTGTAAATCATATTTTACTGTGTATTCTGCTGTTATTATACCATATTTCTATATACTTGTACATTCCACTTCTTAAACTTTCTAGATTTTCAAAGTTTTCATTATGTACATATTCTTTTTTCAATGTTGCATGGAATGATTCTATACATGCATTATCATAAGGATTTCCTTTTCTGCTGTAAGATATGCTTATGCCTTTTTTTGCACAAAATTTACGATATTCTTTACTAATATACTGGCTTCCTCTATCTGTTGTAACTTGTTTAGATTTTATTTGTTTATCGTTTAGTTCATATTTAGTTTACACAAAATTCTGGACACTCTCATTTTAAATAAAGCTGCTACTTTACTAAATATTTTTTTACTTCATAGATGAAAATTTTGAGACTTTATTATCATTTTTTTATTACTGAAATTGTATTCAAAATCGCCGCTTTTATATCCAAATTATCCTCCCCTTTTAATTGCTCTTCCAAATCAGGCAACGCTTCAAAAAGCCCTTTTATTCCCAAAAATCTAATTAAATTTGCTTTATCATATATATTATTCGTCAATTTTATATATTTTAAAATAATAGGCACTATTATTCTATCTTTTTCCGTCATATGAATTAATTCATAAACTGTTTTTAAATTATAATTTACATTTTTCAATTCTTCCAACATTTGATCTTCAAATTCCATTTCGGTATCATAATTTCTTTTAGCAGAAATTTTTTTACCATTTATTACTACAAGATCTAATTTTTGTTCCACAATTTCTCTTCTCTCAAACATTATTTCTATAAATTTTAAAACTTCTTCTTCAAAAAGTTTCTTTGAGATATAATAAACACCTTTTCTGTTTTTAAATTCTTTATCACTTTCCCATGTAATTTCAATTTTGTTTCCTGTTACAGAAAAAAAAACTCTTGGATATATTTCTCCACTCGCTTGAGGTAATTGATGATTGTATGCCCACTCGTACAAAAGCCAAAATTCCGTGCTATCTAAATTAAACGCTACATCTTTATAAAGTTCATTAGCTTTCTTTACTAATTCGATTGCAGTATCTTTTCTGTCCTTTTTTATTTTCAATTCTTTATCTGGAAAAGGCTCATTTAAGACTTTATCCAGTTTATCTTTAAGTAAGTATGCTGTGAAATATATATCTCCCAATTTATCATATTTATATTTTTCATTTTTTAATTCACATAAATCTTTCCCATCTACATAAAATTTCAAAATATAACTTTCATACGAAATCTCTGGGAAGTATTCAAAATCAAAATAAAATTTTTTATTTTTCACGTTTCTTTCCTTTCATTATTTCATTCTATTTTTATTATATTGCACTTTTGTAATTTTTCCGTCTTTTAACATTTGTTTTAGAGTATCATTAGGAACATGTTTTCTTAAATTTTCTGTTATTTCATAAGCATGCCATTCATTTTTAGTACCACCAGTTGGTTGAAATATTATCATTTTTCCTTCATATATAGCAAACCTCTGTTTTTTGGTCGCCGAATTATAAGAATGATTTTTTAATAAATCATTACCTGTTTTAATATCAGGAATTGAATCGGGACTTGCATTTGGAGGCATTTTAGGTCCTTTATGTTTTGGGGATAGTTTATTGGAGTGTCCCCAAAAATTTAGACTATTTTTAAGCAATTTCTTTGTTTCCTTTCTTCATGCTTTCTTCGTATTCATTCGGACTTGTAAATCCTATTTTACTGTGTATTCTGCTGTTATTATACCATATTTCTATATACTCGTACATTCTATCCCTTAACTTTTCAAATCTTTCATTGTGTGTCTATTTTTCAACGTCCTGTAAAACAATTCTATACAGGCGTGAAATAATTCCCTTTTAAATGCTCATCCCTCTTGCCACAAAGCTTCTTAAATTTCGCAATTTCATAAAAAGAGCCACAAACCACTATCGCCTTATACCGGCTATTCTTTTCCAAAACCATTTGTTTTGCTTGATTATAGGCATCTAAAATATTATCTTCAAAAATAATATTATTTGTCAAAATATTTGCATTTTCCAGATTTTTCTTTATTTCATTGGCAGAAAGTCCGTAAGTAACGTCTTTTAGAGAAGTTATAAAGATTTTGTAATTTTTTTCCAAAATTTTCTCAAAAATATTTGCAATGTCCTTTGTTCCAAGTATCGAAAGAATAAAAATTACTTCATCATTTTTAAAAAGTTCATTCAAATTTTCTACAAGAACTCGTACAGAATCATCATTATGAGCCACATCCAGTATTGTATCTGGATTTTGTGAAAAAATCTCAAACCGCCCAGCCAGCGAAATTTCATCAAGCCCTTTCTGAATAATTTCATCGCTGATACCATAAATCTTAGCAATTTCGTAAGCAATCAAAAAATTGTTTGCCTGAAATTTTCCAAAAAGTGGCAATTTAAATATTTTTTCCAAATTATGTTTATTTTTTTTATCTTCAATATTTTCAGATTCATCTAAATTTTCATTTTCCAAAATCTTCACAATTGTCTTATAATTTTGAGTATCCAGTTCAACTTGTAAATTCTCATACTTTTTCAAGACATTTACCGAATTATTAGTTTCCTTTTTTACAGCATTCTCCAATTCAGCCAAATTCTGGGCATAAATGCACAGCTGTCCGTCCTTTATAATCCCCGCTTTCCTGTCTGCAATCTTTTCAAGTGAATTTCCCAAAAGGCTGATATGATCAAAACTCACATTTGTTATAACCGCAATTGCCGAATTTACAACATTTGTAGCGTCGTATCTTCCACCAAGACCAGTTTCCAGAAATATAAAGTCAGGATTTTTTGCCTCAAAATAAAGTAAAGCCATAAAAGTCGTTATCTCAAAAAAATTTATCTGCAACGAGGTTTTTTCCAAAATATCCATAACAGCTTCATAATACTTCACAACATCCACATCAGAAATCATCTCTTTATCTACTAAAATTCTCTCATTAAACCGTAAAATATGTGGCGAAGTAAACTTTGCAACAGAATATCCCGCTGCAAAAAAAATACCCTCTAAAAATGTAGCCGTCGAACCTTTCCCATTCGTTCCTGCAATATGAATAATTTTCTTATTTTTACACGGCTTTCCCAGCAACTCATAAATTTTTCTCAACTTTTCATTATTTTGTTTCAAAGATTCATTGGTTATTCTTTTATTAATTGTTCTCATATTAAAAATTTTTTCTAGAACTTCATCTACTTTCATTATCTAATTTTTCCTTTCACTCTAACATTATACCTTATTAAAAAATAAAATCTTTTTAACAACGAGAAGGATTTCCTCTTATGAAATAGTGTATAATTAAAAATTTATAATAAATTTTCTTAAATTTAGGGCAAATAAAAAGACACCAGTATAAGTGCCTTTTTATAAATAACTATTTTTTCTTAGTTTCTTGGAATTTTGCCCAGATTCCTGCTTTTGTTAAAATGCTTTTAACAGTTTCAGTTGGTTGAGCTCCATGTGATAAGTATTTTAAGATTTCTTCCTCTTTTAATACTACTTGTTTTCCTTCTTCAGCAAGCGGATTGAATGTTCCTAAGTAAGCAACTGCTTTTCCATCTCTTTTTGATAAAGCTTCCATAGCCGCTATTCTATAAAAAGGAACTTTTTTTCTTCCTAATCTAGTTAATCTTAATTTTAACATTAAATTTTACCTCCATTTATTTAATAACTTGAAAATTTATTATTTTAAGTATAATATGATTATACTAAAATTTTTTCAAGTTGTCAAGTTTTTTTTCCTTACACTATATTTTTTTTAAAGTTGTTTTCATTATCTCATCGTTTATATCCTCTATTGTTCTTAATTTGTCATCTTTAACGCAGGAAATTACATTCCACTTATATTTTTCCGATAGTTCCTTTGCCACTTCATAGGCATTTTTCAAGTAATTTTTATCTTTTTCGTGAATATCCTTCTCTTTTTCTCCAGTTATCTTATTCTCCCTGTTTTTCATAAGCTGCTGGCTAAATTCAAAAGAAATATCCAGGAAAAATATAACATCTGGCTCTGGTATCGCTATTTTTTCCCATTCCAAGTCTATTAGCCAGTTCAAATATATTTCACGTTTAGATTTATCCAAAATTTTTGGCACCTGATGAATCATGTTTGAAATTGTATACCTGTCGCTAATCACAATTCCCCCATCATTGTAAAACTCTTCCCAATCAGTCTTAAACGAGGCAAACCTGTCAACTGAATAAAGTACAGAAGCCGCATAAGCATTGACACTTTCGGCTGTTTTTCCAAATTCGCCTGCAAGATACATTTTTACAGGCTCAGAAGCTCTGCTTTCATAATTTGGAAAAGATATTTTTTTTACTTTTCCTTCCCCTTTTATTTCTTTTAATTTTTTATAAAGCAATTCCGCCTGTGTCTGTTTTCCACTGCCATCTGTGCCTTCTATAATTATCAATTTTCCCATTTTTATTTCCTTTATTTTTCAAAAATATAGCAGCCTTATTTAAAAGACTGCTAAAATTCTAAGTTGTATTTTTATTTTCTAATTTTACTTTTTAATCCAAGGCATAAGTTTTCTTAATTCAGCCCCAACTTTTTCTACATCATGATTTGCAAATTCTGCTCTCTTTTCTTTCAAGAACGGTTGCCCTGCTTTTGAGTCTGCTAAGAAGTCATTTGCAAATTTACCTGATTGAATATCTGCTAATACTTGTTTCATAGCTTCTTTTGTTTCAGCAGTTATAATTTTTGGCCCTGTGATGTAATCTCCATATTCAGCAGTATTTGAAATTGAACTTCTCATTGTTGCCAGTCCACCTTCGTAAATCAAGTCTACGATAAGTTTCATTTCGTGCAAGCATTCAAAATAAGCATTTACAGGATCGTATCCAGCTTCTGTCAATACTTCAAATCCTACTTTCATAAGTTCTACTACTCCACCACATAATACAGCCTGTTCACCGAATAAATCTGTTTCTGTTTCTTGCTTGAATGTAGTTTCAAGGATTCCTGATCTTCCTCCACCAATAGCTGATGCCCATGCTTTGGCAACTTCCATTGTGTCTCCTTTAGCATCTTGATAAACAGCTACTAGACAAGGTACTCCACTTCCTTCTTGGAAAGTTCTTCTTACTAAGTGTCCAGGTCCTTTTGGCGCAACCATGAATACGCTTATATCTTCTCTTGGAACAATTTTTCCAAAATGAATGTTAAATCCGTGTCCAAATGCAATGTAAGCTCCTTCTTTCAAGTTTGGTGCAATATCAGATGCATATACATCAGCCTGAATTTCATCTGGAATCAAAATCATAACTATATCTGCACCTTTTACAGCATCTGCAGTTTCTTTTACTGTAAACCCTGCTTCAGTAGCCTCATCCCAAGATTTTGAACCTTTTCTAAGTCCAACAGTTACATCAAATCCACCTTCTCTTAAATTTAGAGAGTGCGCATGCCCTTGCGAACCATATCCCAATACAGTAATTTTTTTACCTTCCAATTTACTCAAATCACAGTCAGCATCATAATAAACTGTTGTTCCTAAAATATTTCCTGCCATTTTTTATCCTCCTAAATTTTATATGTATATATTATACACTTTTTAAAAATTTTTGCAAATATTTCTTTTTAATGTAACTATATATTTTATATATTTTTGAATTTTATTTTTCTTTTTCTATAAATCTTACTTAATATTCTTGCATAAACACAGATAATAAGATATAATAAACAAAAAAAATCTAACTAGAGGAGACGATTTTTATGATAAAATCTATAAATAATATAACTTTAAGACATTTAAATGGTATTTATATTCAAAAAGATGAACTAAAAAAAATTGATAATAACAGGAATTTCTTTGATGAAAATAGAAATACATTGTCTGTTAGTGAATTTGCAACTATCGTAAAAAAATTTCAAGGATTTGGTTATACTTTTGAAAAAGACTTGGCTTATATAATCTCTAGATTGGATAGAGAATATGCAATTTTATTATGTGAAGAAGTATTGGAAAATATAAAAGAGTTTAAATCTGATAAAAATTATACTATTTTTTATAAAAATTTTCCAAACGAAGTGATAAATATGGAAAAAGCCGATATTTATTTAAATCAGATTTTACACTACTGGTTTGGATATTTACCATATGAAAATACTGAAAAAGAAGATTTAGGATCAGAACCAGCTGAATTATTTACACTTTCTCATTTAAAGTTTGTAGGAGATCAAGAAATTGAAACACTTTTTGTGAACTTACTTTCAAGTAATATTACACTTTCCCAGCAATATTTAGATGATGTTTGTTTTCTATCTGACGGATTTTCTGATGAAGAACTTGAACAATATTGTGATAATATTCAAATGAAAGAAACTTTGACAACGCTTGCCAGTCATACTTTGAAACATAGAAATTTTTTGGCTGGAAATTTTAACACTGCAACTGATATTTTACGATTAATTACGAAAATTTCAAATGATAAACTTAATGAAAATAATATTTTGAATACAAAACATATACATTTTAAATATTTTAATCGAACCGAATTAAATTTAATTATGGAAAAATTGGATAGTATTTCAAATATTTTACCAGATATTAAAAGATACAGAAAAGTTTGGCATAAGTTTTTTATGTTTTATGCGAAAAAAATTAATTTGAAAAAATATAAAAATGTTAAAAAAGCAATTGATATGCTGTTTGGAGAGTTTTTTTTTGAAACAGAAAAAGGGTATTTTAATAAAATGAGCGTTAATATTCAAAATCTGAACAATGATGAATTGAAAATTTTTATTACCAAATTTTCAAAATACTCTGGAGATTATGTCAGAAATGTTTTATCCCTTTTAAATAATGCCAGCGAAACTCAATATGAAATTATTACAAACGGATTAAAAAATTGTATGAAAGATGTAAATAATCGTATTCTTTTTCAACTTTATGATAGAATTTTGAATTTATTGGAAAAAGAAAATTTGAAAAATATTGTTAAAAAACAGGAAATAAGCGAAGAAAAAAGTAAAAACTTTTTTAAGATTAGAAATATTTTTAGAAGTACCATTAATAAGGATGAAAATTTAGAAAACAAAGAAATTGAAAATAATGAAATTGAGCAAGAAACCGAAATTATTCCAAGAATTGTAAATAGTAAAGGAACTTGGAGAAAATTAGATGAAACTGTATTTTTGAATGAAAGTTTACTAAAATTTTTACTTGAAACTGTAAAAAATGGAATTTTGGAAAATTTAAAATTAAAAAATCCGCTAGAAAATATTTTCATTGATGAAAGCTATAAAAATATTGCAATTACAACAAGTGAAAAAGATAGTAATATTTCCCTTAAACCGATGACAAGAGGATCAAGATTTTCATTTAATAATGATGCGGAAGTTTTAAGATTTTTTGTTGGCTGGAAAAATATTAAAGAAAAGAAAAATGATATACGAGTTGATATTGATTTATCGGTTATTTGTTTTGATGAAAATTTCAAATTTTTGAAAACAGTCGCTTATTATAATCAAGTTGAACCTAATTTTGTATTTAGTGGGGATATTACAAATGCACCAAATGGAGCTTTGGAATTTATTGATGTTTATAATTTGGAAAAATTGAAAAATTCTGACACTCGTTATGTTCTTATGGAAATCCGTTCATATAATGGATTTTCTTTTGAAGAAATTGGAAGTGTGTATGCTGGAGTGCTTGAACTGACAAAAAAAGAGGCTATGAGTGACAAAAATCTTTATTCATCAGCAGTTACACAAGGTTTTCAAATTTTGTCAAATACAAGAACAACTAATACAATTTTGATTGATTTTGAAAAAAATGAATATATCTGGATTGATATGAATATGCCTGTTTCTGAAAACTTTTCTTCCAATAATTATTTGAATCAAACGGATATTGCCCATTTGGAAGATGTGCTTAAATATTTTGTGAATAAAAAATATGTTACAATGTATGAACTTTTACAATTAAATGCAATAGCCAGAGGAACACAGGTTTTTGAAAAAGAAAATGCAGATATTATTTTCGATAAACTTGATAATGATAATCCATTGCCTTTAAATGATATTTTAGCAAATTATTTTTAACTTTTATTTGAAATTTATTAAAATTTATGTTATTATCATTGTAAGAATTATTGTCAAAAGGTTGTTCCTACTTCTATTATGGTAATGGGATTTTCCCTTGTGGGTTCGACTCCCGCTCTATGAACATTACATACAATAACATTCCGTCAAAAAGTTATTCCTACTTCTAGCTATTTGGAAGGGTTCTGCCGATAGCCCATAAAATTATCGGCTCCATTTGAATAACACATACGGAAAAAAAATTGCTGTCAATAAATTGTTCCTACTTCTAAAGGGGTTCGATTCCCCATTTTCTTTGGATGATTTAGAACAATACATACAGCAATTTTTTATTTAATATTTTTACTGAGCATTTACATAAGCATCTTTCACTTTACACGCCTTTACATCTCCCGAATTTAGAACAGCCCTAAATTCCCATTTTTTATTTTTATCAATGGAATCAGTGCTGTCCACAGCATCTCCGACTTTTGTTCCTTTTTTATCAAAGCAAGGGATTTCAATAGTAACATTTTCCTTTCTGCTTCCACTATTTGTTAAAACTCCTGTTACAATTGTCGTATTCCCATCATTTTCAACTTTTGCCTTAGAAAATTTATACTTAACACCTTTCGCATTAATTTCTCCATCATTTCCGCCGATTATTCCGCCAATAATATTTCCAGTTGTCTTAATTACCGCTCCTGTAACAGTTCCAGCCGCTTTAATTGTCCCTCCAGCAATACTTCCTGCCGCTCCAACAACTCCACAAGATGAAAGAACAAGAGCCGTTCCCATTATCATTATTATTTTTTTCATAATTTATAAATCCTTTCAATATTTTTTGCTTTAATACTTACAAATATTTACTAGCTTCTTTAATACTTAATTTTGCCATATTTTCTCTATTTTTCTCAATAAAAGTTTTTACCCACTCAGGATTAGTCTTGCTATAATCTCTCAAAGCCCAGCCTATCGCCTTATTGATAAAAAATTCCGTCTGTTCCAAATTGTTTTTCAAAATTTTTTCCAACAATTCAATATCTGTTTTTTCTTTTCTCAAAAGCTGATGATCAATCGCAATTCTTCTGAGCCAAATATTTTCATCAAGACTCCATTCCAGCAATATTTTATTCACATTTGAATCTTTTAATGCCAAAGCTCCTATTGTCATATCTAAATTGTCTATCGTATCCCACCACGATTTTTCCAAGATTAACTGTTTAAACTTGGGAATATCATCTATTGTCAACTTATCTTTCATATTCTTTAGGTAATCTGCTGCAATATACTGAAATTCCCTGCACTTATTTTCCCAGCATTTATTTACAAATTCCCAGTCGATTTTTTCTCCATTCTTGTATTCCTTGAAAAAATTTTTAAATATTTCCCGTCTTTCTGGTGTCTTGATTCCAATGTATTCAAATTTATTAAGCATATATTTTGACATTCTTTGAGCCTGTTCTTCATTTTTATGCTGAATCATTTCTTCATAAAGTTTATTAAAATTCATAAGTTTCCTCTTTTTTTATTTTATTAAAAACATTAATTTCTATTAATTACAAAATTCTAATTTCTTAAGCCGTTTTAATCTTGCTTAAAAATTTTTTTATTTTTTCTAATACTTCTTTTATTTTAAACTTTAATTTATTATGTTTTAAATATAGAATTTTTATAAATCTACAATTCCTTTTCATGTATCAATTTATGTTCTTTGCTATTTATATAATCTTTATGTTTATGATTATGCTTTTTCTCTGATATAAAATGACTATGCTCATGTTCATGCGTGATAATATGAGTATGTGTTTTCCCATCATGCGTATGAACAATTATGTGAGAATGACTATGACTGTGACGTTTAACCATTGTATCATATACAACAATTACGCTGCCGATTATCATAAAAACAAGACCAATGAAATATACCAAAGTAAGTTTTTCTCCATTTACTATAAATGCTAAAAAAGTTCCTACAAACGGAGCTACAGCATAATATGCACTAGTTTTTGCAGCGCCTAAATCCCTTTGTGCCCTGATATACATAAAAATGCTGAGTCCGTATGCCACAAATCCAAGTAACAAAGCAGCTATTATATATTTGATTTCAGGAATTCTTTCTCCCAAAATAAGGGCGACTATAAATGAGCCGCTGCCAGAGAAAAAGCCTTTCAGCAAAACAATCTCATAAGTACTTTTATCTGAAATTTTTCTAGTGCAGTTATTTTCAAGTCCCCAACAGCAAGTTGCCAGTATAACAAACAATGAACCTAATGAGAACTTGAAACTTTCAGCCCCTTCAACTGAAAGAACTATACTTGACACTGTGATAAAGCCAATAGCAATCCATAACTTTGATGTTACTTTTTCCCTAAATATTAAAAGAGCAATAATTGTTGTTGCTACAATTTCAAAGTTACCAAGCAGTGAAGCATTTGAGGCTGAACCAATATTTATACCAATCATCAGGAATACAGGTGCCGCAATATCAAGGACAATCATTCCAATAGTATAAGGAAGATCTTCCTTATTCAACTTTTTATACTTTTCTTCGGCTTTCCTACGAAACAAGTACATAATACCTACGCCCATTCCAGCTCCCAAATATAAAAAAGATGCCATCAATGTGGGAGGAACCTTATTTAAAAGTACTTTAGAAAACGGTGTATTTATTGCATAAAAAATAGCCGCAAGCAATGCTAAAATTACTGCCATAAATTTTCTGCTTTTATCCATGTTTAATAAATCATCTCCTTTTAGATAAATCCTAAATTCATCTCACAATCATCCAAGGTCTTTCATTTTCCCATACAATCTTCACATCCAAACCAAACATCTGAGAAAGCAATTTACCTGTTAAAATATCCTTTTTAAGCCCTTTTGCCAAAATCTTTCCATCGTGAAGAAGTGCCACGTGAGTTACTGACGGCATAATTTCTTCAATCTGATGAGTTACGTAAATAAATGGTATTGCATTATCATTTTTGGAATTTTCCTCAAGCACTTTCAAAAAATACTCTCTCGAAGTTACATCAAGCCCTGAACAAGGCTCGTCCAGTATAAGCAAATCAGGCTCATTCATAAACGCTCTTGCAAGCAATGTCCGTCGTTGCTCTCCTTGTGACAAAGTGCCAAAATGATTACTTTTTATATACGAAATCCTAAAATCCTCAATAATCTTATCCGCCTTTTCCCTGTCCTCATCTGTAACTTCATCATAAATCCCAATAGAACTAAACTTTCCAGAAATTACAACATCTTCCAGTTTTTCGCCATTTAATGTGCTTGAAAAATTATTTAATGTGGAACTTACAAATCCGACTCGATTCTTTATTTTTTTCCAAGAATAATTACCAAATTTATGACCAAAAACTCTCACTTCTCCAGAAGTTGGAAAAATGTAGGCTGGTATCATTCCAAGAAGGGTTGACTTTCCAGAACCATTAAGTCCCAAAAGTACCCAATTCTCACCTTTATTTATATGCCAGTCAATTCCTTTCAATATTTCTCTTCCATTACGCTTAAAAGTTACATTTTCATAGTGTAATATTTCTTCCATAAAAATATCCCTCGTTTTCTTTTTATAATTTATTTAGTCACATGAAATCTAAATTCTTTTCCTGGATTTTTTATAGCTTCTTCTTTAAATTTTTTTACATTCTCGGATTTTTCACTACGTTTTGTATTATCTTTTGGCTTATTATTTACCACTCCACTATAGTGAAATCTCCAATCAGGAATAATTATTTTATCTTTTAAATCAACGCTATAAATAAGTTTTTCATATATAACTCCCGAAAAATCTTGTCTTTTTTGATTTGTTTCTTCAGAATAACCACTACAAATAGCTACTTCTTGTAAATTTTTCTTTTTCGTTTTATCATAAATAATAACTTTTTTATTCTTTATTAATGAAAATAAAGTTTCTCTAAAATCAATATCTTTAAGTTGTTTCTTATCAATTTTACTTCCTAAGTTACTTAATTTAGGAACTTTATTTCGAATATTTTCTTTATTATTATTATGTTCTTGTATTAAGTCCGATTTATCAACAAAAAATTTATAATTTTTCATTTCTATTTCTACTTTGTTATTTTCATCAATTTTTATATTTCTTAAATCAACTATTTCTTCAATCGTTATACCAACTTCAGTTATTTTACCATTTTGATACCAAATTCTTACTTCTTCTTCCTTTGCAATAATTTGAAAAGATAAAATCAATAATAAAAATAATAAAATTTTTTTCATAAATTTATATTTATTCCTTTCTTTTAATGTAAAATTTATTAAATTCTATTAGCAATTTCAGTTCCCATTTCATCAGTTCCAACCTTTTTCATACCATCTGTATAAATATCAGCTGTTCTAAATCCTTCTTGCAGTACTTCTTCCACAGCCTTTTCTATTGCATCAGCCTCTTTTTGAAGATTAAATGAATATCTTAACATCATTACTGCTGAAAGTATTGTCGCTATTGGGTTTGCAATATTTTTTCCAGCAATATCAGGTGCTGAACCGTGACTTGGTTCATAAAGTCCGACTTTTCCATCTCCAAGACTAGCTGATGGTAACATTCCAAGCGATCCTGTAAGCATTGAAGCCTCATCTGACAAAATATCTCCAAACATATTTTCAGTCAAAATCACATCAAATTGTCTAGGATTGGCAATTAGCTGCATTGCGGCATTATCCACATACATGTGTGAAACTTCCACTTCTGGATAATCTTTTGAAATTTCCTCCACTACTTTTCTCCACAATTTTGAAGTATCCAAAACATTGTGTTTATCTACACTCGTAAGTTTTTTATTTCTAAGTTTTGCAATTTCAAATGCTTTTTTCGCAATTCTTTCAATTTCAGGTCTTGTGTAAGGAAGTGTATCAAACGCCTTTTCATCAGAATATTCCCTATGCCCAAAATAAAGCCCTCCAGTAAGTTCCCTTACTATCATCACATCAAGCCCATCTCCAATTATTTCTTCCTTCAAAGGACTTGCACTTTTTAACGATTTAAACAAAATCGCAGGACGTAAATTCGTATAAACTCCAAGTTCCTTCCTAATCGCAAGAAGCCCTCTCTCAGGACGTTTCTCAGGCTCAATATTATCCCATTTAGGCCCGCCAATAGCCCCAAGCAAAATAGCATCACTATTTTTACAAACTTCCACAGTTTCACTTGACAAAGGAACTCCATACTTATCCACAGACTCCCCTCCAAGATACCCCCGAACATACTCAAATTGATGTCCAAACTTCTCTCCAACCTTGTCTAAAACCTTTATCGCCTCAGCCACTATTTCCGGTCCAATTCCATCTCCATTTAATACTGCAATTTTGTAGTTCATTTTTGCACTTCCTTTCTTTTATTAACAAATATTTATTTCTTTTATTTTTTTATTTAAAGAATCCCAGACAACAGTAAATAACTCATGTATAAAAAATTTACCTTCGTACATATTGACTATTATTTCCTCATATTCCACATCAATATCAATTTTTTCGGATTCTAACAACTTTTTTAACATTTCTTTTGTAACAATTTTTTTCTGCAAGATTTTTTCTGTATCATTTTTTCCAATTATTTTCAATAATTTCTTTTTTACATTTTCTATTCCATAAAATTCTATATGTTTCAAAATTATTTTTGGCATATCTTCTGAGGGTTCAGAATTATTCATAAGGCATTCTATAATTGTATCTTTAGTTTTTTCCAAATAATAATCTATCTCATTTTCCAATAAGTTATTTGTTTTCGATATTATAATTTTTTTTGTAAATTTTGACTCATTGTCCCAAAATACAAAAACTTTTACTTTGTGATTTCTCCATATAATTTCTTTAAAATAATTTTCTTCTCCATCTTCAAATATTTCTGTTGATTTCCAATCTACATAATTTTCCATTTACACCTCTTTTGACTAACTTTATTCTGCTGTACCCTCTTAAAAATATCTTGAGATTTCCTACATTGTCTCAAGTGTTTCTTTAATTGAAATTTTCTCATCATTTTTGTAAGTCTTCTATTAGCTCATCTATGCTATCAAAAGTTTTACTTAATCCAACACCTTTCTCAACTTCATCCAGAACCTTTCTAGTTTCTCCATTTGGAACTTTCAATTCAAACGGAATCCCCTGCTCCAAAATACACTTCTTCAAAAATAAATTCATAGCAGTACTCATATTAAGACCCATTTTTTTAAATAATGTTTCCGCTTCTTTTTTCACATTTTCATCAACTCTAGCTGTTACTGTAGCCATTTTCACCACTCCTTTGTAATACTTTTGTTATACAACGTAATTATATTATTAAATAGTGTAAAAATCAACCTCATATTTTAAATTATTTATATTTTCATAAAAAAACTCTAACTCAGTAAATTAATTCGATTTTCCCATAATGCTGTTATAATCATCAACCAGATTTCCATATTCCCTCAAGACATTGTTAGGCATGCCTTCTGTACTTTCTGTCATCCAAGGCTGTTTAATTTCTCCAGGATTGGCTGGGTGCTTTCTTTCTATTCTTGAAATAAATGAAGCTACAGAAGCCTTGTAACTCGCAAGACTGCGTTGGAACGTTGTAAATTCTTCAGCTCTAAATTTCTCTTTTTTTAGCTGCTTTTCATCCTTTATCAGCTTCTGAAGATTATTTGAAGTTTCTACTATTTTTTGCTGTATTGGCTTTAACTTTGTCAAGTCGCCTTGAGTATAGTTTGCTGTATTCAGATTTTGAGTTTTCATTTCTCCAATAAAGTTTTTGGACTCATTTATTAGTACAAGCATATTATACTTTATCAAACTATTGTCTTTCTTATATTTGTTCAAGCTGCTTTCAAAATTTTCCTTTTCCCGTACCACAAGCGCAGCTCCAAATTCATTATCAAGTTTTTCATATTTTTTTATAATTGCAAGAAATTTGGTATGTAACTCCTGTGCCTTTGAAAAATTATCACTTGTATAATCTTTTCCAGAATAATAATTATTCATATCATCTGTAACAATTTTTAATTCTTTCAATACTGGCAGCAATTCCTTCGCCACCTTATCCAGATTTTCCATTCTATAATTTATAGAAATCCCTTTTTGAAGTTTCTCAATCGTACCTTCATTGACAGTTATATTTTTCACAGTTTCAGACTTTTTAATCTTCTCCGCTTCTCCTGCTTCCCTAAAATATTCAGAAATTCCTGCATTAATCTCTGACATATCATTATAGACACTCGCATAATAATTAAACTTTCCAACATCTTTTAAGTCATTGCCGCTACTATCACTATTTTTTTTACTCCCACAAGACATTACAAATGTTAATAACATAATTAAAAACAGTATTTTTCTTTTCATTAATTTTTCTCCCTATCGTAAATTTTATTTTTTCAGCCGTTTTCTTCATTATGAAGTTATATCAGTTTATTTTCTATCAAATAATTTATATTTTCAGATATCCAACTTTTATTAAATCTAAAAAATTTCTCAATTCTAAAAACTTTACCTTTATTATCTAATTTAAAATATAATTTATATCTCATTATTTTTTTTACTAATTTTAAAACCTTCACTTTTTCCCGTGGGATTATTTTCCTCATTTTACCTATATTTGAAAGCTCCATTCCAGAAGATATTTTAAATGTTACATCACACGAAAATATTTCTATATTATCTTTCTTAAACAAAATTATGATACTTCCTTTCAAATCCTTGTTAAAATCATAAAAAAGATTTTTATCAAAAAATACTTTTATAAAATTGATTTCAGGAAAAAAACACAAATAATTTCTGTCATACTCAATATTATTTTCATTAAAATAATTTTCTATTATCTTATTCCATTCTTTGATAGTTCGCATAATTTTTTATCTCCTAGTCATCTGAAAATTTTTTGTTAAATCCAAGCATACTGCAACTCATAGCACTTTCTATAATAATTCCCTTTAACTGAAGTTTCAAGATTTTTATTTCTTCTAAAATTCCGATTACAGCTTTTTTTGTAAAACTGATAAGCTCTCTTACACCAGCCACTTCTTCTCCAGCTGACTAGTTCTCCATTTTTTACAAACACATCAAACGGTAAATTTTTTGAACTTATTTTAGAAAGTTTTTCTTTTTCCCGCTTTCTATACTCAATTCCTTTTGACCACATAGATATCTCCTTTTTTTCAGATTATATCTGAAACTTGAAATTTATTTTCTAACTCGTATCTTCTACTTTTATATCGACAATTTTTCATTTTCAATCAAATTTCTAAAATTAAATTATCTGCTATTTAACAATATTTTTTGAAATTTTTTCCAAATCCTCTGCTGTAAACTGAATATTCGTTTTCGCCCCTGTATCAGCTAGTATTTTTTGTGCAATCATTGTTGTTAATGGATAAAGTATATTAAAATGATCTCCACCTGCAATTTGGTATTTCTTGAATGGTATTTTGTATTTGTCTGCGGCTTTTTGCATAGGCTCAAATAAAATATCTCTTCTTTCTTCTTGCCCTTCAAAGTGGAAAGTTGGTGCTGTTATTGAACGGACGTATCGAAGTGATGATCTTACTGCTATTTCTCTAGGATTTGTCAAATCAAATGGAACTCCGCCATATTCATCCGGTTTTTCTGTTGCCCAAAAGAAATCTGGCAAGCCACCTATTGCAAAAACTGCTCGAAAACCTTTTGAATATTCGCTTAGAAGCAACGCCTTTGTCCCACCTGTACTGTGTCCAACAAGATAAATTCTATTTGAATCAACATAAGGCAGTGATGCCACATATTTTCTAGCTTCTTCCAAGTCTTCAATTTCCCCATAAAACATTTCATATTTTCCAGCATTTGCATTTTCTCCTCTAGCACTTGGTATTGCAAGTACAAAATCATCTCTTTTAAATGCACCTGCCCCTTGATAATTATTTTTAGGCGATTCTTCATCCCAGCCAAACTCACTATCTCCAATTCCACCAAATCCACCATTTAAATATATGATCGCTGGATATTTTTTCCCGTTATTTTCTTTTGCTGTAATATACATTGGCATTTCTCCTAATTTTGATGGATAATTTACCAATGAAAACTTACTGTTTTTAGGCGGAATACCTGGTTTTCCATCTGGCTCAAATTCCGTTTTTTGCCCATCGACAATCTTTGTCTTAAAATTTTTATGAGCCTCTTCCAATGTTTCTCCATATATTTCAAAATCAAAACTATTGTCAATTTCATTTGCTATTCTACTTTTTCTTAATTTTCTCTGTATTATGTATTTTAATAAAACGACAGGATTAAGGCTATACGATAATTGTAATTTATAGTAATTTACCCACTCTATCACAGCAAATATCCAAATAGCAAAAGAGAGAATCATTGTAAAAAACGTACTGTAATTTAATATTATCACTAGGACTCCCATGCATAGCAAAATTACATCTAATATCTTTAGTTTATTGTAAATCTTGCCTGTATATTTTGCAGCAAATCCTGGTTTTGAAATTCTTTTTATCAAAATACACCAAAAAATAGAGCCCTGTACAAGAATAAAACTTAGTATAAATAAGGAGAAAGAAATAGAAATTAGAGATTTTGTAGTAATAATCAATTTTTTGAACAGAAAAAAATTTATCCAGAATACTACTACCGCCACTAATTCTCCAACAGCTAAATTAGTCAATTTTTGTTTCATAGTTTTTTTCAAATTAACAATACACCTCCAGCTTTATTGTAGATATTTTCTCAGAAATCTATTTTTTCTTTTCTTTGTAAACTGGGAACTATTAAACTCTTTGATCAGTTATAATATGTTTAATTCCATTGTATCCTGATTGCAGATACTCTTTCATAAACGACGGGAAAGCCTTATATTTATTAATATCTTCAACAGGAATCCAATGCATTGTTTCTTTAACTCCCATTACATAGCTTTCACTGTTAAGTTCTCTTGTACCTCTAGGCTTCATCATAAAGTACATAGCTATCTCGTGACAGTCCATTCCTTTGTGCGAACCTTTATCGTCATTAAAGAAATTCTCATGGATTACAGCAAGATAATCTATTTCGTACTCAACACCTGTTTCTTCAAGAACTTCTCTCTTAACGGCGGTTTCTGCTGTTTCACCCATATGAACGGCTCCACCAATAGAATAGAAATAATCTTCTATTTCGTTTCCGGCAAATAGTACACATCCTTCTTCTACAATGATTGCTGCCGCTCGGTATCTAAACCACTTATTTCCTTCTATAAAACCACAATTGTATTCCATAATTACTCTCCCAAATTTTTAATTTGATGCACTATAAATTATCCTTATCTTACATACTACATCTGAAATGCCGTTATCCAAAAACATATTCCGGCTATAAGTGAAAACGGAGTCATAACATATTTTTCTTTCTTACTTTTTGAAATCATGTTCATAATAGTATTCAAAGATAGATAAGCGGCAAAGAAGAAACAAATATATTTAGTAACCTTAAAAGACAGCCACAAGGGAATAAAACCTCCAGCTTGCAAAATAATTATCATTGCAAAAATTTGGATAGCCACTGAAATGACTGCCATAACTCTAAATTTCTTAGGTAAGATTTTATGTTGTCCACCCATTGTAAATTCCCCCAAAGGTAAACCGCAAGCAACAAGAACTGTCATAGCTGCTATAACTCCAAATAATACTGCACCTAATATTGAAAACATAAATCAATATTCTCCCTTCGCAAAATACAAAAAATTTCAGTTACAAATTCAAAATTTCTTTCTTTTTTATTAATACCATAAACAAAATTTTTATCATACTCTATCCCATTTTATTTAAAATATTCTTCCATTTTTAATTGTCTTTTTGACTTTTCTGACTATTTTTAAAATCTTCCTTTTTACAAATTAAGTTATTTAAATTATCTAAGATTCTCCTCATACTTCCTAATCTCATCCTCATGCTCCAATGTCAGCCCAATCGAATCCAACCCCTTAAGCAACCTCTGTTTCCAGCTTTCTTCCAGTTCAAAGAAATAGTCTTTTCCATTTGCAGTCAGCTTGTTATTTTCCAAATCAACTACCACTTTAGCATCCCCAGGAAGTTTAGCCAGTTCCAGTCTATCAGCTTCTGGCAAAGTTATTGGCAAATGTCCGTTATTTAGCCAGTTCATGTAGAATATTCCTGAATACCCTCCTGCAACAATTACATGAAATCCATAATCCTGCAATGCCCAAGCCGCATGTTCCCTGCTCGAACCACAGCCAAAGTTATCTCCTGTAATCAAAATTGTCCCTGTCTTATATTCAGGCTTATTTAAATTAAAATCCATATTATCTGTTCTGTCCTCATTGTATCTCCACTCATCAAACACATATTGCCCAAATCCTGTTTTTTCGATACTTTTTAAATATTGTTTTGGAATTAATTGATCCGTATCAATATTGTCATTCATTATTGGAACGATTGTTCCTTCATATTTTGTAAATGGTTTCATTTTTCTCTCCTTGCTTTTATTAATTTTTTAATCTAATCCCATTGATTTTGCTAATTCTTGATCTAGCTCCTGTCCTTTTATATTAGCTTCTCTTGTTCCGTGCAGTTTCATGTAATCTGCGAGCATACCCTCTTTTGGAAGAACTCCAGCCGCAAATATCGCCCATCTCAATAATCCTGTCAAATATAAATCTAGCACAGTAAATCTATTTCCTATTGCATATTTTTTATCTTTTAAAAATTCAGTTAATGTATTTAAAGCTGTATCATAATCTCCATATCCTATGCTCCTTCTTTTCTTTTTACTTGACGGAACATCAAAGAATTTATCCATGAAAGCATACTCCAGATGAAGTGCAAAAAACATCCAACGATAAAATTCTCCTCTTTCTAAAGAATTAACTGGTGGAATCAAGTTTTTTTCAGGGTACATATCTGCTAAAAATGTCAAAATTGCCGCTGTTTCTACAATTACTTTTCCATCTACTTTTAGTGCTGGTACTTTTCCCATTGGATTTACTGAAAGATATTTTTCAGATTTCATTTCTTTACCGAAATGAACAGGTACTACATCATATTCTGCTCCACATTCTTCTAACATCCATCTTACAGATACTCCTCTTGAATATGGATTTGTATAAAAAGTTATCTTTTTCATAGTATTTTTCTCTCTTTCAATTTTTTTATTCTTATTAATTATCATTAACCAGTATCTATTCTCTTATTTTACCTCATCCAATTCCCTTACATCCACAAATTTCCCATAAATTGCAGCAGCAGCAGCCATCGCTGGACTTACCAAATGTGTTCTTGCACCTTTTCCTTGCCGTCCTTCAAAATTTCTGTTAGAAGTTGAGGCACAATGCTCTCCAGCTGGTATCAAGTCAGGGTTCATCCCAAGACAAGTTGAACATCCAGCTTCTCTCCATTCAAATCCCGCATCTTTCAAGATTTGTGCAATTCCATTTTCTTCAGCCGCTTTTTTAACAACTTGTGAGCCAGGAACTACAACTGCCGTAATATTTGGCGCAACTTTCTTTCCTTTTACAATTTTTGCAACAATTTCCAGGTCGCTCAATCTTCCATTTGTACAAGATCCGATAAATACGTGCTTTAAAGGTATGTCAAATGGAGTTTGTCCTGGTTTTAAGCCCATGTATTCGTATGCTTTTTCATCATTGTGATCTTTGATTTCTGGAAATTTTTCAGTAACATTGATTCCCATTTCAGGATTTGTTCCCCAGGTAACTTGTGGCTCAAGATTTGTAACATCTATTTTTATATGCTTATCAAAGGCTTCTACAGAATCTGTATACAATTCCTTCCATTCAGCCACCTTTTTCTCAAATTCCTCACCTTTTGGTGCAAATCTTCTTCCTTTCACATAATTAAATGTAGTTTCATCAGGTGCGATAATTCCTGATTTTCCTCCACCTTCAATCGCCATATTGCATATTGTCATTCTTTCTTCCATCGAAAGCCCTCTTATCGTATCTCCAAAAAATTCAAAGGCATATCCATTTCCAAGTCCAATTCCATAAGTCTTGATTATATGTAAAATAATATCTTTTGCGTATACACCCTTTTGTAATTTTCCAGTAATTTCAATTCCCATTGTCTTAGGTTTCTTTTGCCAAATTGTCTGTGTTGCCAGAACATGCTCAACTTCACTTGTCCCTATTCCAAATGCAATCGCTCCAAATGCCCCATGAGTCGCAGTATGGCTATCCCCACAAACTACAGTTTTTCCAGGTTGCGTAAGTCCTTGCTCAGGCCCTACCATATGCACAATTCCATTATTTTCATTAAACATATCAACAAGTTCAATCCCAAATTCCTTACAGTTGACAGCAAGAGCATCAAGCTGTGCCTTAGAAATCTTATCTCTAATATTCATTCTTTGCGACATTATAGTAGGCGTGTTATGATCCATCGTTCCAAAAGTCAAGTCAGGCCGTCTAACCTTTCTTCCAGCAAGTCTCAATCCTGAAAACGCCTGTGGCGAAGTAACCTCGTGAATTAAGTGTAAATCTATATAAAGCAATTGTGCTTCTCCAGGCTCTCCTGTAATTACGTGTTTCTCCCAAACTTTATCAAACAAAGTTTTTGGTTTTTTCATTTCATTTTTTATTTCTGACATCTTTTTATCCTCCGATTTTTCTCTCCAAATTTTTTTATTTATAAATTTTTTTAAAATTTATCTATTCTTTTTTGTTCAAATTTCTGTAATTCCTTTACTTTTTCAAAAATAATATCTACATTTTGTTCCCTTAAATAACTCATATACAAGGCTCTATCTTCCTTTTCGATTACAAATGGAGTTATTTTTTCCTGAAAACACAGATACATCATAATCAGTCTTCCCGTTCGTCCATTTCCATCACTAAAAGGATGAATTCGTTCAAATTCTATATGAGAGTTTAATATCTCCAATAATTTTTCATCATCATTTTTACATAATTCAAGTCTATAATTAAGATTTTCAATCCAATTTTTTGTAAGGATTGGTGCTTGACTTGGTGCAGAAGTTTCAAAATTTGCACCAATTATGGCATTACTATTTCTTTTAAAATTTCCTGCATTATCATTTAACCTATCCAAAATTTCCTTATTTATACTCTTTATCACGTAAATATCAAGTTTTTTATCATTTTCAAGTTCACTTATCATATAGTCAATCGCCCTTTTATGATTCAAAACTTCAAAAATTTCACGAACACTCTTGCTATCTGGTATTATGCTATCCAAAATAATTGTAGCCGTCTCATTCAATGTCAATGTATTTCCTTCAATGGCATTTGAATGATATGTCATTCTTACTGATAAATCTAAAAAATATTCATAATTTATATTTTTTATATCCATTTTCTCCAACTTTCTATTCTTATAAAATTAATAGCAGTCCCAATGATAAAAAACATCTGAAAAATCTTTGTTTTTCAATTTTTCACGATTAATAAAAAAGTGCATTACCCCACTATCTCCAATCATAACTTCTTTTCCACTATCAATTTGAAACAATGATGTATCGTACTCTTTCATCTGCTTATCATCTCTTGGTTCCCATTGAGTAAAATATGGAAATCCATTGCATTTTGTCCCAACAATTTCTTCATAGAATTCGTCATCGTATAATTTTTCTACTTCTTCGTATAATTTATCTTTTTCATTAAATCCTAAACTTTCTTCTTCCAGCACTTCTTTAAACAAGTTATCTAAAAGTTCATAATTAAAACTTTCTTTCTGTTTTTCCAAAGAAAATTTCATTTTACAAGGTTCACTTGCTATTAAAGTTTCCATATACTTTAAATCAAATTTATAAGGATTGTACATTTCCTTAAACTCATCTTCCGAATAGTAATCTTCAATTTTTTCATAATAAATCACATCAAATCCATCTCGATTTGTATAATCATCAAAATCCAATCCCAGCAAATCTTCTCCCAAAATCCAAAACTGCAAAATCCCTTCCTGCGGGAAATCTTCAAGCCCCTTCAAATCCTCACAATTTATCTGTGCAAGGAACATAAATTGTTGTCCTTTTGAATTTGTTGGAATTTTTCTCCCTTTTGGAATATACGGAATCCCTTCAATTTTGCTATCCGTTATTTTTATTTCTTTTGAAGCATTGACCGAAGCATCTGCAACCATCATTTCTTTTGCCGTTTCCTGATATTTTTTCTCTATTTCCTTAAAAATATCTTTTGCTGAAATTTTTAATTCTTTCTCTTCCATTTTACACCTCTTTCTGGATTTTTATACCATTTAAGTTTAGTCTATTTTGCAAAAATTATTCTCTAATTTTTTAAATCAAACTAATAAATCTATGTAGATATAAAAACTTATCCTCGCTAAATATCTCCGTAATTAAATTCTCCTTCAATATTCCCTTCCAAATAAATATAATGTCCTCCAAAAATCCATTCTCCGTCATAAGCTATCACAGATAAAGTTTCTTCAAAATCAACGGAAATATCTGTTAAATATATCATTTTTCTATACGCCTTTTCCGTTAATTCCCCATTTTTCATTTTTTCGGCACTTTCTTTATCCAAAAATCTGTCCAAATAACTTAGCACATCGTCATCAAAACCGTTATCTTTCCACCAGTCCTGTGCCATTTCTAGCGTATATTCAACGTATCCATCATATATTTTTTTATACAAATCTTTTATATTTTCCAATACTTTTCTGCCATTTTGAATAGTTTTTTCCAAATCTTCCATTGTATTTTCTTCTTCATCATAGTTCAGACACAAATTTACCTTTTTCCCATCCGGCAATTCAATATTTCCTGCATATCCCAAGTCATCTTCATCTTTTATAAGTAATCCCAATATCTTATCTTCAATAAAATCTTTATTTTTTTCCAAAATTTCAATTTTGACACTTTCTTCAATCTGCTCTAAATATTCATCTTCCTTATCTTCTTCCAGTGAAAAAAGTTCCTTAACTCTTCCTGACAAAGAAATTAAATTATTTCCATTTTCATAAAAAAATTTAAACTTCGTACTATACAAAATTAAAACTTTTATATCCAATTTTTCAAAATCATCAATTTTAACTTCTTCAATTATTTTTTCTTTAAATTCTTCTGCCAATTTTTCACTATTTTTTACTAAAATATCTAATAATAAATAACTTGAATTTATACCTTCATCATTGTCATAATCCTCCAGACTCAAATCCACATCAATTAATTTCCTAGCCCAATTAATCTTACTTTTATAATGGCTTTCCCTTGTCAATCCAAAATTTTTCATATTTTCTCTTTACTTTCATTATTTTTTATATTTATTTTTTATCTAAATACCCTTATAATTCTCAAAATTATTTCCAATATGTTCAAAAATCCACTTCCACTCTTTTTCACAACTACACTGTCTGATTTTTCAATCTGAGTTCCATCATAAGTTTGGGTATCAATAATATTTCCGCTTTCATCAAACCACTTCCATTCCCCAATTTTCCTGTCGTTTTTATACTGCCCTTCAAATTCCAGTTGTCCATTTTCATAATACTTCTCAATTTTACCATTTTTTTCGCCTTCAAAAAATACATTTAAACCCAAATATTTTCCATTTGGATAAAAAAACTTCCACTCGCCTTCCTTATATCCGTCAACTATTTTTTCTGTTCCAGTAACAACATCATCTTTGGTTGTCATTTCAACCATTCCTGTGTACCTTTTCCCTTTTCTAAAATAAACATCCACATTTCCTTCTTTTACAATGCGAAAATATTTTAATGCCATTTTATCTTCCCGTACTCTCAGCGTTTCTTCCATCTTTTCAAATCCCATCTAAAATCTTTTTATTTCGTATACTCCTTCAAGTTCCTTTGAAGACATCCTTGCACCAAATATTGACATCCCAATACCAAGTACAACAGCTGTTATCATATCTCCCGTTATTAATAATCTGTTAACTAAAATTCTGTCTGAAAGAACTTCAAATATTCCCATTTTAGATTTTATTGAAAAAAGCATCAAATGTGAAAACCAGATACCTATTACAGTTGAAACACATATTGCAGCTATTCCAAGTGAATTAATTTTTTTACCTAGTACTGTAAATCCTCCCACAGCACCAGCTGAAATTAGAATTATTGTAAAAATCGCCAATTTCCCAAACATTCCGACTATTATCCACGATACTCCCATAATCAAGGCTCCTATCAGGGATCCTAAAAATCCTTTAACAAAATTCATTTGCACTTTCTGTTTTTCCTCTTTTTCTTTTTTCCATTCATTTTCGATCTCCTTAACACAGTTTTCACACAAATGGAATCCTTCACTATAATCAGATTTTAATAATGTTGTATATGATATTTTACTTTCATTCTTTCCACAAAAAGCACACTTGCTCTTGCTTTCTTCCTTTGTCAAAAAATTTATTGCTGTTTCAATTGCTTGTTTTATATCTCTTTCAGAATTTTTTACTGTTAACTCAATGTAACTTTTTTCAAATTTTGCCTCTTTAAAATCATAGATATCTGTTTTTAACCTATTAAATAGTTTTGTCAGTCTTTCCTGATCGATTTCCTTATCAACATTTATCTTTATTCTGTACTTTTTACTAAATTCCTGAATACTTACATAAAATCCGTCCATAAAGCCTTCAAGCGCTTCAACGCTACCAACTCCGCCCAATTTCTCCTTTACATACCTAAGATTATACTCTTTATTTAAATCCTCCAGCATAATATCCATTAAAAATTTCCTCCTTGTGTATAAACTTTCTTAATTTATTTTTTTTAATTTTAGCACCACAATTTCAGGCTGTGCAAAAAATCTTATAAACATTTCAAAAGCTCCGCCACCAACACCTGAAGTAGTATAAATTTTATGTCCGTCATATTCCTTCAAGCCATACCCATATTTCCACGGATGCTTAATTTCCGCCCATAATATCAATCCGAACAATGTTATCTGTCCACCATGAGTATGCCCTGCCAAAGTCATATCTGACCTTTCCTTCTGTTCGTTTGTTATTTCTTCAAAATAATCAGGATTATGTGTTATGAAGATATTAAAATCATCTTTTTTTATACCATTAAGCGCCTTCTTTGCATCAGGTTTCCCTTTTAGTAAATCGTCAACTGCTGAAATGTAGATACTCTGGTTATTTACTGTTATTTTGTCATTTTCATTTACCAGCACTTTGTACCCAAGGCTTTTCAGTCCAGCCATATTTTTTTCCACAGAATTATAATCATGATTTCCCAAAACTGCATAAATTCCATATTTAGGCTTTTCCAACTTTTCCATTCCTTTGTAAAATCGTGGAATTTTACCAGTCCAGTTAGTATAGTCACCACCCAGAATTATAATATCCTTTTCCTGCTTGTTTATCAAATCAATAATCCTGTCAAGCTGCTTCTGATTAAATCTCGCATAAGTATCCAGCTGAAAATCCGCCGCAAACACAATTTTCTTCCCATCAAATTCTTTTGGAATATCTTTTGAAGCAATTTCTATTGTTCTCACCTTGAGCTGTGTATATTCATAATGTGCATAAATTAAGCAGATTATAAAAAATATTGCTAAAATTCCTAAAACTGAAAATACTGTTTTTTTAGTTATCATAAAATTTTCCTTTTCAATTGTTTTATTTTCTCTCTAATTTTGAGATTTATAACTTTTCTATTTATTTCTTAATCAACAACTGCACTTACTTCTATTTCTATCATCAATTCCTTATCAATTAATGAAGACACCTCTACCATTGTTGCAACTGGTTTAATGTCGCTAAAAAATTCTCCATGTGCTTTTCCATATTCTTCCCATTTTGAAATATCTGTAACAAACATTCTTGTTCTAATAACATTTTTTAACCCCAATCCTTCCTTTTCAAGAACCTTTTTTATATTTTCAAGAATATATTTTGTCTGTTCATAGGCATTTCCTGCTGCATAAGGCTTTCCATCCTTGACAGCTGTTGTTCCTGCTATTTCAAAAATATTTCCTATCCTTACTGCTCTCGAATATCCTACAGTGTCCTCCCATGGAGAATTTCCGCTTATATTTTTTCTCATTAATTTAATTCCTTTCAAATTCTCATATTTCTCTTATTTTTTCAATAATAACATTCATATTCTGTGTTTCAATAAAGATTGTAATAAAATTTCTAAGTGTGCATCTCCGCTTCAACATCCTCAATACTTTTTTCAGGCTGTACAAGCCATTCTAGTGCCAATCTTCTGAAATGAATAATACTTTCATCATAAGGGAATTTCTTGTTATTATGATTTTCAGGACGTATTCTCAGTTCCACTGCACTCCAGTTAAGTCTGTACAAATAATCAAGCATATCCATTATTTCATCTTTTGAACGTAATTCTGCTTTATTCATCAACGTTTCTAAATCATTTTCCATAAAATATTCTATTGTTCCCTTAACATTGCAAATTGTACTCAAATCTGTTAATTCTTGTAATGATAAAGCCCATAGCAGTACTGGTGGACATTCATAACGCCAATTATATTCTGAATTTATTCTTACATCATCTGCGTATTTTTCAAGATAATTTTTTTCTTCATTAGTCAAAACTTCTTTAATCCCGTATTGCTTTTCAAAGATTTCCAAAAACTCTTTGATTTTTTCTTTGGCATTTTCCTGCATTTCATTATAAAGTTCTGATGCAATTCCTGTCATCTGTATTGCAGCTGCTCTTTTTATAATCAATTCTTTATCAGGAATAACAGCTCTCGCCTCCGAAATACTTGTATGCATATTCTCAAGATATGGCAATCCATCAGCCTCTATTTTTTCAATACTTCTAGCCATTCTAGCATTATCTTCATCTGTCATTTCAAAATTGTCAATTAATTCTTTAGGAATAAACGGCGTAAACTCTTTAAATTCTGTTCCTATCTTTTTTGAAACAAATACTTTTTTATCAGGCGAATATAGAGTTTCTGTACTAAATAACGGATAACCATCAAAACTTTTTCCTGCTCCCAAAATAAAATCCAATAATTTTACCTTTTCGTTTTTCTTTTTTCCACTTTTGTAAAAATCAAAAGTTGCCATTAATTTTGTTTTGCAATTGAAAAATGCAATTTGAGTCAATAACATCTGCTTCAAATTTTCATCTTTTATATTCACATCTGAAAAATGTTCTGCAAGCCCAGCGCCATATTTTGCAGCCATTTCACTATCATCAATTTCCCCGTTGATTTCGGTACCATCTTTTAATTTTATTCTAAAAATTCGTGTCCAGTCTTGTATTGGGAACTCTTTTTCAGTGTCTTCCCCTTCAAAATATGATAGAACATCTTCATCCACGAAATTTTTATGCATATCAACCGCTTCTTCCACTTTATCTCCAAAATACTCAACAATTTTTCGTGCAATTCCATCCCCATTTTTTCCAACAACTGAATGAAAATAAAAATCTTTAGCTATCCTTAAAGGAATTTCTTCTTCCTTATTCTTTTTAAAAAAATCAAATATTCCCATTTCTTCTCTCTTTCTAAATCTAAATTCTCTTCAACTCAAAAATCACAATCTCAGGCTGTGCAAAAAATCTAATAAACATCTCAAGGAAAGCCCCTCCTAATCCCGAGGTAATGTATATTTTATGGTTATTATATTCCTTCATTCCATAGCCATATTTCTTCTTATCCTTTATAGCCGACATAATAATTTTTCCAAAGAAAGTAACCTGTCCTGCATGTGTATGTCCAGCAAGTGTCATATCCGCTTTTTCCTTCTCATTCTCTGTCATTTCCTCAAAATATTCTGGATTGTGAGTCAAAAATAATACAAAGTCCTCTTTTTTCAATCCTTCAAGAGTCTTTTTCGCATCAGGCTTTCCATGCCACAAGTCTGTTACTCCAGCAATATATATATTTTCATTATTTATTGTTATTTTCCTATTTTCATTTACGAGCAGATTAAATCCAAGTTTTTTCATATTTTCAGCCGTTTCTTCTGCTCCTGGATACTCATGATTCCCATAAATCGCATACACTCCAAGTTCTGGAATCCTTATATCCTTCGCATCCTCATAAAACTTAGGAATATTTTTCTCCCAAGTCGCATAATCTCCCCCCAGAAGTATCATATCCTTCTTCTGTGCATTAATCAGCTCAATCGCCTTTTTCTGCTGTTTTCTATTATACCGTGCCATCGTATCATACTGAAAATCAGCCACAAACAGCACTCTCTTGCCATCAAACTCCTTTGGCACATCCTTAGACTTTATCTCAATCATTTTAATTTTTATTTGTTTATATTCATAATGTGAATCAATCAAAAACACAATAATTATTGTTAAAAAAATATACAAAACATTAAGAATCCAACTTTTTCCTTTCATTTTTTCTCCTTATTAATAAATTTACCCCTAACCCTATAAGAAATATTACATCCAATGAACCTACATAAGCAAAATAGCCATAAATAATAAATATGATGAATATTCCTGCTTTATCATCTCCAAGCGATGGGTCTGAAAATATAATCTGTACCCATACAAAAAATATCAATATTTTTATTACTACTCCAACTATTGTCAAAATTATCAAGGCCTTTTTCCCTATTCTCGCTTTTGCATAAAAATATGATAAAAATATATTAAGCAAAGCCAATAAAAGATAACTTATTCCAAAATATGCGGTTTCATCAATTTTAAAACTGCTTAAAACCGATTCTAGTAATTCTGGCAATAAAATTGATGCCAAAACATTAAAACAAAGTAAATGAACAAAGTATGAACTTCTAAGAATTATTTTTTTCATTCTTTCTCCTTCTAAATAAGTTGAACAGTAATCCTAAATAAAAGTATAAATTTAGCATTCCCATATAAGCTCCAAATCCGAAGAATATAAGATATAAAACGAATCCTCCTGCTCCTGCATCCTCTGTTTTAGGAATCGACATAAAAAATCCAAATATGCAAAAAAATATTATTACTTTTATCGTCACTATAACTAATGGTGGAATTAACAAACTTTTTTTACTGACTTTTATTTTTGAAATTAAATAAGAGAAAGTTAAACAAATTATAATGAAAACAATCTCCATTAGTAAAAATAATCTTTCTAAAATCCACTCATTTTTTATATTCAGATTTATAAAAAATTCATAAATGCTATTATTAAACCTTATAACCGCCAAAACAATGTCAAAAAATATTAAAAACAACAAGTAGAATAACCAAAAAAATCCTTTTTTCATTTTTATTCTCCATCTAATTTTTTATTTAACTATTTAAAATAAAACTCCGTATTTTTCATTTACTTTAAATACGAGTATTTTCTATTTTTCTTCCTAATTACTCACAAATTCCTTAACTTTCTCAAGAAATTTCTTTCTATCCTCATCTTTACCTTTTGCTCTCAAACTATAATGAATCCACTTCGTTTTCTTTATCCCAATTCCACCAAGATTAGCCTTTTTCATCGTAATCCCAAAACCTGTTATATTTAACAAAAATTTTGGTGCTGTAGCAGTTGTAATCATTTTTGCTATTTTTACATTAGTCAAAAGACCTTTTATTCCATTCTGTGTATTTTCGTACGCAAAGCCTTTAATCATAACTTTATCAAAAAATCCTTTCAGTATTGCAGGCATTGACATCCACCAAATTGGAGATACAAGTATCAATTCATCAGTATTTTTCAAAATTTCCTGATATTTTTCCACTAAAGGATCAATATTTTTCCCTTGTGAATACAAAGACAATTCTTCATCTGTCATTACAGGATTAAATCCATCCTTATTCAAATCTATAATTGTATATTTTTCTTTTGTTTCATCAAGTTTTTCCACTACTTTATCTAAAATTGCCTTGTTAAAACTTCCATTCCATGGGTGTGCAAAAACTATTGTTTTCATTTTTGAACTTCCTCTCTTCTACAAATAATTTTTCAAAATACTTTATTAAAACCTTTTGGATACATTTAAATTTAATACAAAAATTAGCAATTTCCATATTAAAAAAATTTTTAACCTATAATCTTTGAAATTAATTTGGCGAACAGTGTTCGCCATTTCCCAAAATCATAAAACAATAAAAGTTTTCTAAATTATGCGAACGGTGTTCACACTTTTTGTATTTAAAAAATCAGAAAATTCCCTCCATCTCTACCTAAACTAACATTAGTATTTTATCTATTCTTTTACCTTCAAAACTAAAGGCTTTCCTATAATAAGACACAAATTACCCAATACACCAAGTGTCAAAGCGCTTAAAAGGAATTTACTTGTTTCTATTTCTCCATTTAAAGTTTTAAATAATAAAATTGTAATTGAAAGCCAAAATATCAAAGCAAATAACCAATTTTTCCAATTAAATCTTATTTCAATTTCCATAACTTCTTTTTCAATGTTTATTTTTTGTTCCGAACTTTTAACAAAAAGTGTACTCGCTTTAATTGTATGTTCTCCATAATCTACATATTCAATTTCTTTTTTTGTTCCTTTAAACGTTATAATTTCATCATCTAGAAAAAAATTCATTGAAATATTTTGTCTAATATTTGATTTATCATTTATAATCAATTTAGGCATAAATTTTCCCCTCAATCATTCAGAATTATTTATTATAAAGCCTATTATTCCATTAATATAAGCCTTTATACTTGCTTCCACAGCATCCGTACTTTGTCCTTTACCAATAAATCTATTTCCATTTTCATCTCTCCTAAATCAATTTTGATTACTGTAAAATCTATTACTCTTATCTTAATTTATTGAGAAATATGCAAAACTTCGTACACTTTTGAATTTTCTACTTCTTTAGGAGCATTTTCAAAAAAATAATACTCTGTATGTTTCCAAGTTTCAGGGTTATATACTAATGCTCTTCCAACAATTTTATCATTTGATATAGAAAATTCCATTCTTTTCATTTTTTCCATTGGTTTTGTTTTGTTCTCTATTTCTAATAAATATCTTGCTTTAGAAAAGTTTTCATTAAACTCTTGCAACAATGGTATTCCAATATTTATAGTCTGCCAGCCAAAAGAATTTAAAATATTATCATAGAAACCATCGAATATGAATTTATTCATTCCTTTGTTATCTTTCCAAAAGTATAATGGCGAATATTCTTTATTTTCCTCAGAGATTAAATAGGCTTTAAAAAATAAATCTTCAAATCCATCTGTTTTAAATCCATTTTCTTGCACTCTTTTTCTAATATTATTCATATCAAAATCTTTCGAAAGTTTTACTTTATACTGCATCATTATCATATCTTTTATCCTCCAATATTTTCTATTTAATTACTGTATAATCTATTTATCCCGTTAATATAAGCCTTTATACTTGCTTCAACTACATCCGTACTTTGTCCTCTACCGATAAATCTGTTTCCATTTTTCTCGATAATCACAACTACTTGTGCCTGTGCATCAGTATCTCCAGTTATTGCCTCCAGCTTGTATTCTTCCAAGACAAAAATGTCGCTCACTGCTAAGTTTACTGCGTTGTAAGCCGCATCAACAGGCCCATCTCCAAGAGCTTCTTTAACCAGTTTTTCTCCATCCAGTTCAATGGTAACTGTTGCTTTTGGCTTTTTCCCTTCCTGTCTTGAAATTTCAAAGTGAGTCAGTTTTATTCTTCCCTCTATTTTTGCTGCTTCTCCAGCAACTAATGCGATAATGTCTTCATCTAAAACATATTTTTTCTTGTCTGCCAATTTTTTAAACTGTGCAAATAATTCTTCCACTCTGTCACTTCCGACATGATTAAATCCTAGTGATTCTAATTTTTGTACAAAAGCGTGTTTTCCTGAATGTTTTCCAAGTACTAAGCTGTCTGGATTTCTTCCAACTGATTCTGGACTCATAATTTCGTAAGTTTCAGGATTTACTAATACTCCATGTTGATGAATTCCTGATTCGTGTGCAAAGGCATTCGCTCCGACAATTGCTTTATTTGGCTGTGTTGAAACTCCTGTCAAAAGGCTTACTAATTTACTTGTTGGGTAGATTTGCTTTGAATCAATGTTTGTATAATATTCTTCAAATAAGTCTTTTCTCGTTTTCAAAATCATTGCAATCTCTTCAAGTGAAGTATTCCCAGCTCTTTCTCCAAGTCCATTAATTGTACACTCAATCTGAGTTGCTCCAGCTTGAATCGCCGCAACCGAATTTGCCACAGAAAGTCCCAAATCATCATGGCAATGCACAGAAATATCCACATTTTCAATCCCTTTAACATTTTTTTTCAAATAAGTTATAAGTTCAAACATTTCATTTGGAGTTCTATAACCTACTGTATCAGGCACATTAAGTGTAGTGGCTCCAGCTTTTATAGCCGTTTCATATACTTCCACCAAAAATTCCTTTTCAGTTCTAGTCGCATCTTCTGAAGAAAATTCAATATCGTCAATAAACGATTTTGCATAAGACACCATTTCCTTTACTCTATCTAAAATCTGCTCTTTTGTCATTTTTAGTTTGTATTCCCTATGAATTGGAGAAGTTGCAATAAATGTATGTATTCTTGGTTTTTTCGCATTTTTCACTGCCTCTGCCGCTACTTCAATATCTTTTTTCACAGCTCTCGCCAAACTTGTAACTGTAGATTTCTCAATATTTTCAGCAATTAATTTAACTGATTCAAAATCTCCTGGTGATGCCACTGCAAATCCAGCTTCTATCACATCCACCCCAAGACTTTCAAGCTGTTTTGCAATTCTCAATTTTTCCTGTGTATTAAGATTGACACGTGGTGTCTGCTCCCCATCTCTTAGCGTTGTATCAAATATTTTAATATGTTTTTTCATTGTCTCCTCCTTATAGGTAATACTTTTCATTTTATTTTTATTTTATGGAATGCATTGCTGCCTGCTCCGCATGAATAATCGCTGTATCAAATAACGGGACATCAGTATCTTCATTTTTTATAAGAAGCCCTATTTCAGTACAACCTAATATTATTCCTTCTGCTCCTTTACTTCTTAGCTTATCAACAATTTCTAAAAATTTCTTTTTTGAATCAGAATTTATAGTTCCAAGACAAAGTTCGTCATATATTACTTCATTTATAATTTCTATATCATTCTTATCAGGTATTATAACATTTATACCCTTTTCAATAAGTTTTGATTTGTAAAAATCCTGTTCCATTGTATATTTTGTTCCAAGCAATGCTATATTTTTTAATCCTTTTTCTAATATCTTCTCTGCTGTCATTTCAGCAATATGCAATATTGGAATGGAGATTTTTTCTTCAATCTGGTTAACAACCTTATGCATTGTATTTGTACAAATAACTATAAAGTCTGCTCCTGCTTTTTCAAGATTATTAGCAGCTTCTCCCAAGATTTCTCCACTTTTTTCCCAGTTGCCATTTGCCTGACATTCTTCTATTTCCTGAAAATCAACGCTATATAATATACATTTAGCTGAATGTAATCCTCCTAGTTTTTCTTTAATTGTTTCATTTATTATTTTATAATAAGTTACTGTGCTTTCCCAGCTCATTCCTCCTATTAATCCTATTGTTTTCAAATTCATCTTCCTTTCAAAATAAATATTTTCTATTCTTTCACAGCTTCAAATCTCAATCTCACATAATCCGCCAGAATTTGTCCATTTTCATTTCTTTCCAGTTCTTTTTCAACTTTTTCAGTTATTTCATCAATCAGTTTTTCATGCATTTCCACTGGAACGTTTACAAGAGCAGGTGCAGAAAAAGTTTGAAGCCATCCTTTTATTCCAGTTGGAAGCAAAGTAGGACGGGGAAAGCTTATCATTCTTTTGACTTTCAATCCATATTTTTCAAGTAATTCTGTTTTTTCTTCCGGAGTTGGAAAAAACCAGCATTTTTTAGCTTTCAAGTTATGTTTTTCTACAGTTTCAAAAATAGCATTTTCTATTTTTTCCACGTTTCCTTTACGACCCGTCTCGGCCACAAAACGTCCACCTTTTTTCAAGGCTCGAGATACTCCTTCCATTACTTTCTCCGGATTAGTCATCCAATGTAGCGCCGCATTGGAAAAAATCGCATCAAACTCATTTTCAAATTTCATATTCTGCGCATCTCCCTGTATGGCTTCAATCCCAATTTTTCTTGCCGCTTCAACAAATTTCTGACTTCCATCAAGTCCTAAAACTTTGCACCCATATTCAGTGATTTTCTTAGTCAATACTCCATCTCCACAACCTAAATCCAAGATATACTCATCTTTTTGAGGATTTAACCATTCAATCAGGTCTTCTCCATAAGTTGATACAAAACGTGCATTTTTCTCATATTTTTCTTTTTCCCAATGTTGACTTATTTTCATTTTATTACTTTCCTTCTATACTTTTTTTTAAATATTACATTTTTTCGCCTCTACTCATTGCTACAACCCCTGTTTTGGCGATTTCAAGTATTCCATAACTTTTCATCATTTCCACAAATCCACGTAATTTTTTCACATTTCCTGTAAGTTCTATTACAAGCGAGTTTGGTGCCACATCCAGCACTTTCCCACGATAAATGTCTGCAATTTGAACGATTTGAGCTCTAGTCTGAGCATCAGATTTTACTTTTATAAGCATAAGTTCACGTCTTATAACGCCTTCCGATGGAAAAATTTTTACTTTTACAACGTCAACGATTTTATAAACTTGTTTTTGAATCTGATTTAATGCCTTGTCGTCGCCATCAACTGTAAGTGTCAATCTTGCATAACCTGGCTTATTTGTAACTCCAGCAGTCATCTTGTTTACTGAATACCCTCTTCTATTAAACATAGACATTATTCTTGATACAATTCCATTTGTATTTTTTGTAATTATTAATATTTCATGCTCCTTAATCATTTTCCAGTACCCCTTTCTTACCTATCATTTGACTTACAGTTTTTCCTGCTGGTATCATTGGAAAGACATTTTCTTCCTTTTCAACGATACAATCCAGTATCACGCCTTCATCTGATAAAATCAGATCTTTTAATTTATTTTCTAAATCCGCCTTTGTCTGCAATCTTTCTGATTTTATCCCATAAGCATCAGCAATTTTCACAAAATCAGGGTTACATTCCAAATCAACAAAAGAATATCTTCTATCTTTAAATAATTCCTGCCATTGTCTAACCATTCCCAGGAATGAATTGTTTATAATTACTACTTTTACTGGCAAGTTATACTGTCTAATCATCATAATTTCTTCAAGCGTCATTTGAAAACCGCCATCTCCAACGATTAACACAACTTTCTTATCTCTCGCCCCAACTTGAGCTCCAATTGCTGCTGGCACTCCAAATCCCATTGTTCCAGCTCCACCTGAAGTTACAATACTATTTGCATTTTTATAAGTCATATATTGTGCAGCCCACATTTGATGCTGTCCAACATCTGTTACAACAATTGTATCCCCATCCAGAATATCGTTAATTGCCTTTAACACTTCCTGTGGAAGCAATTTATCCTTACCAACATCTCTATGTGCCAATGGATATTCTTTTTTCCATTCTTTTACTTTATCTGTCCATTCTTTGTGATCCTGTGGCTCCAATTCCTTATTGATTTCAGAAAGTACATTTTTTAAATCCCCAACTATCGGCACATCAGCCTTTTTATTTTTATCAATTTCAGCAGGATCAATATCTATATGTATTATTTTCGCATGTTCACAAAATTTGCTCGGATTTCCTGCGATTCTATCATCAAATCTTATCCCAGCCGCAATTACCAAATCTGCCTCGTCTGTGGCATAATTTGCTGGAACAGTACCATGCATTCCAAGCATTCCAAGTGATAATTCATGATTTTCAGGGAACGCTCCAAGTCCTAAAAGAGTTGTAGTTACCGGAATATCCATTTTATTTGCCAGCTCTAAAAGTTCCTTTGAAGCTCCAGATTTCATGACACCTGCTCCCGCTATAATTAATGGTTTTTTAGCTTTTTTTATCAATGATAAAGCTCTTTTTATCTGTACAGGATGCCCAACATAAGTCGGCTCGTATCCTTCCAGCTGCACTTCTTTGTCAAACAGCTTATTAAATTCATCATAAGATATTTCCTGCTGTTGAATATCATTTGGAATATCTACCAGTACAGGTCCTGGTCTTCCTGTTGAAGCTATAAAATAAGCTTCTTTTATGATTCTTGGAATATCTTTAATATTTTGCACCAGATAATTCCCTTTTGTTATTGGAACGGTAATTCCTACAATGTCAGTTTCCTGAAAAGCATCTCTACCAAGCAAGTTGCTTCTTACCTGCCCTGTTATTGCCAGCAATGGTATAGAGTCCATGTGTGCTGTCATAATCCCTGTAACCAAATTTGTTGCTCCAGGTCCCGAAGTTGCAAGACAAACTCCCACTTTTCCAGAAACTCTCGCATATCCGTCTGCCGCATGTACTGCCCCCTGCTCATGTCTTGCAAAGTAATGTTTAATCTTGTCAAAACTGTAAATTTCATCATAAATAGGTATTACTGCTCCACCCGGATACCCAAACATATCAGTCACACCTACTTTATGCAGGCACTCCAACAGCATTCTTGCACCATTTATCATTTCGCTACTCATTTTTCAACCACCTTTTCTTTTAAAATTTTATTTTTATTATTCTATTTCCTGAGAATTTAACCTTTTTATTACATATCCTCTTTTACTAAATTCCTCTGTTATTTTGTTAATATGCTCCTCGCCATTCGTTTCTACTGTTACCTGAAGTTCTACATCGTGAAATCTGTTAAGATTTTTAAATTGATTATGCTCAAGCCTTATAACATTTGCATTCTGTTCAGAAAGAATTTGTGACACAGCAACCAGCTGCCCCGGTTTATCAGGCAAGTCAACCGAAAATCTAAATATTCTACCTCTTACAATAAGCCCTTTATTTATCATAGAAGAAATAGTCAGCACATCAATATTTCCTCCACTTAAAATTGATACAATCTTCTTTCCTTTTTCATTAATTTTTCTAAGTGCCGCAACCGAAAGAACTCCTGCATTTTCTGCAACAATTTTATGTTTTTCAACTAATAGAAGAAATGACTCCATAAGTTCATAATCTGAAATTGTAATTATATCGTCCACATAATTTTTTATATAATCAAAATTCAATTCCCCAATTTTCCTAACTGCTGTTCCATCAGCAATTGTATTAGTTTCAGGCAGTTCCACAACATCTCCATTTTTTAGAGCCGCAATTGCCGAAGCTGCTCCTTCTGGCTCCACACCGATTATTTTTATCATAGGATTTTTCAGTTTTGCCGCAAGTGCAATTCCTGAAATTAGTCCTCCACCTCCAAGTGGCACAAGAATTATATCAGCATCAGGTAATTCTTCTAACACTTCAAGTGCAATCGTTCCCTGTCCTTCCACAACATCATCATCATTAAACGGATGAATAAACACATACCCTTCCTTCTCCTGCAATTCTCTCGCATAATTATAGGCATCATCATATTCTTCCCCTGCTAAAATAACCTCAGCTCCATATTGACGAGTTGCTTCCACCTTTATAAGCGGTGTATATTTAGGCATTACAATAACTGCCTTAATTCCTAGTTTCTGAGCCGCAAGAGCCACACCCTGAGCATGATTCCCTGCTGATGAAGCAATAACTCCCTTTCTCTTTTCCTCTTCAGTCAATTTTGCAATCTTGTTATATGCTCCCCTAATTTTAAACGAACCTGTTCTTTGTAAATTTTCAGGCTTAATATAAACATCATTTCCAGTTTCTTTCGAGAACACTGAACTGTGAATCAATTTAGTTTTTGTTATCACAGTGCTTAATCTCTCTCTTGCTTCTATAAAATCATAAAGTTTATGCAATCTCTTCACCTTCTTCAAAAAATTTTTTATTTATTTTAAACATCTATTTTTATATAATATTTTTTTATTTATATTTTTAACGTAAGGGCATCAATCGCCATGCCCTTACATCTCCGCTTTACGCAAAACTTTCTTATAAAGAAAAAAGAAAACTCGCTTTTGAATTTCAATTGTTTTAATAAAAGCAACTGCATTTCATTCAAAATATATTCCAAAAGCTCAAACAGTTCTTTTTCCTTTAACGAAATTTTGCTTATTCTTTTTACTATTACAATTGGTAGAATTAAGTTAAAAATGTCGTGATTTTTTGGAAATAAAAATTTATGTCTGAGCGAAGCGAGTTTAATTTTTGTTTTCAAAAAATGCTTAGACAAGCCGGGTTTGCAAAGGGGATGGCGACTGTTCCCCTTTGCTTTATAAAAAAGAAAAAACATAAAAATTACAGAAAAAATACCCATTAACTATTTTTTATTTAAATATTAGACATTTTTTATCTTTTCATTTAAAAACTCTATTATTATATTTACAATTTCTGGCTGAAACCAATATTCATCAGAATGTCCTGCCCCAGTTACTACATATCTTGTTGATTCTATCCCTTTTTCAATTAATGCCTTGTGAAGTTTTTCTGTTTGAACTGGAGGCACTAAAGTATCTGCATCTCCGTGCATTAATAAAAATGGTGGGGTTTTGGAAGAAATATATGATATTGGATTTGTTACTTTTATATCATTTCTTACATCATTTAGCCAAAATTTCACTGATAATAATATTGCCCTATAACCTTCATCAATGTCATCTGGAATTTCAAAATCCACTTCTCCAAAGTCTGTTACTCCATAAATATCAATAACTGCTTTTATATCGCTATTTTCAGATAAATTTTCACCTTTGTCAAAATTTCTTGTTCCATTTGTCGCTCCAGCCATTGCTACAAGATATCCACCAGCAGAATCTCCCATTATAGCTATTCTCTCCTTGTCTACCCCATATTCATCAGCATTAGCCTTCAAAAATCTGATTGCTGATTTTACATCTTCTACACTTTGTGGAAATACTCCATCAGGAATAGTTCTATATTCCATGCTTGCAACCACATAACCAGCCTTTGCAATTTCAATTCTTTGCTGTAAATAATTTTCCTTGTAGCTATGTGCAAATGAGCCACCTGTTACGAACAGCACTGTTGGAAATTTCCCTTCCCTACTAGGTTTCAAAATATCCATTTCCAATTTTATATTTTTTCTAAAATAGCTGACTGGCTGTGAATAAGTAACATTCACTATTGATTTTATTTTTTCCTGTGACAGCTCAATATTTAAAACTTTACTTTCTCCACCATTTCCCATTTCAATCTCCTCCTTTGCAAAAGCACATTAATCCAATATTTCAATAGCCCCTCTATCTGCAGAAGACACGTGCATTGCATATTTTTTCAAATACCCTTTTACTTCAATTTTGAATGGCTCCAATTTAGCTTTTCTTGCTTCAATTTCTTCATCTGAAATTTTTATGTTTATTGTTCTGCTTGGAATATCAATTTCAATAATATCTCCATCTTGAACTATAGCAATATTTCCACCTGAAGCGGCCTCTGGAGAAACATGTCCAATTGAAGCTCCTCTTGTCGCTCCAGAAAATCTTCCGTCTGTAATTAACGCAACATCCTTATCAAGCCCCATTCCAGCAATCATAGCTGTTGGCGATAACATTTCTCTCATTCCAGGCCCACCTTTTGGTCCTTCATATCTAATAATTACAACATCTCCTGCTACGATTTTTCCACCAACAATTGCTTCTACAGCTTCTTCCTCACTATTAAATACTTTTGCTGGCCCTGTATGCTGTAACATTTCTGGATCTACTGCTCCTTCTTTAACAACGCAGCCATCTGGTGCCAAATTTCCTTTTAATACTGCAATTCCACCAGTTTTGTAGGCTGGCTTATCCCAAGGCTTGATTACATCATCATCATTTATAAATGCTTCTTTTGCAAGTTCTCCTTGAGTACGCAATGCTACTGTTTTTGTATTTTCATGCAATCTTCCATTTTCAAGCAGTCTTTTCATGACTCCTGTTACTCCACCTGCTCTATACAAGTCTTCTATAAAATGTTCACCAGATGGCGATAATTTACACAATTGCGGAGTTATTTTTGCAATTTCATTAAAATCCTCCAATGTCAATTTTATTCCTGCTTCATGTGCTATCGCTGGCAAGTGTAGAGCTGTATTTGATGATCCACCAAGAGCCATATCCATTGCAACAGCATTTTCAAATGCTTCTCTTGTCAAAATATCTTTTGGACGAACATCTGCTTTCAATACTTCCATAATTTGCATCCCAGCTTTTTTAGCAAGCCGTATTCTTTCTGAAAATACCGCTGGTACAGTTCCATTTCCTGGAAGCCCTAGTCCAAGCGCTTCTGTTAGGCAGTTCATTGTATTTGCCGTATACATTCCTGCACAAGATCCGCAAGTCGGACATGCCATTTCTTCAACAGAATTAAGTTCTCTTTTAGTTATTAATCCAGCTTCATATTCTCCAACTGCTTCAAACACATTACTAAGCCCTATCTTCTTACCTTTATACACTCCCGCAAGCATCGCTCCTCCACTTACAAATATTGAAGGTATATTTAGTCTTGCAGCTGCAATTAACATTCCAGGCACTACCTTATCACAATTTGGCATAAATACAATCGCATCAAACGGAGTAGCCATTGCAACTGCTTCAATTGAATCTGCGATTATGTTTCTTGTTACCAGTGAAAATTTCATCCCAATATGATTCATTGCAAGTCCATCACAAATTCCAATTGTATTAAATTCCATTGGAACTCCTCCAGCCATTCTTATACCATCCTTCACAGCCTGAACCAAATTTTTCAAATGAACATGCCCCGGTATAATTTCATTAAATGAATTAGCAATCCCAATAATTGGACGATCCATTTCCTCACTTGTAAATCCTAGCCCTTTCAAAAGCGATCTGTGTGGAGCTCTAGCCTCTCCTCTTGTCAAGTTGTTACTTCTTCCTTTTCCTTTCATTGTCATTGATTTCACTCTCCTAAAATTTGTTTTTTTTCATACATAGTTAATCTCAATTTTTAAGATTTCCCTATATATTTTTATCTATAAAATATCAGCAAACTTTAAAAATAATCATTTAAAGTTATTTGATTATATTTTATCACATATTTTATAAAATTTTTACTTATTTTTCTTTATAAATTCCATTGAACACTTTATTTCTAATAATTTTTAAAAAAAATAAAAGACGATTTGTATATAAATCGCCTCAAAGTTATAAAAACAATAACAGTTTTTTATTATTCCATATAATTCTATCAATTATTTCCCAGTAAAATTAGTCATTACTTCTCTATCATTTACCGATACAACAAAATCATTGTTAGAAACTTTTAAGGCAACGTATTTTCTATTTTGTACAACTTTAATTCCTAAAATTTCAATAATCAGTAATAATGATAAGACTAAAATTAATAATGACATAATTTCCTCCAGTTTTTCAATTTTTTGATTCATTTATCTGTATGAAATTATTATATCAAAAATCAATCATTTTGTAAAATATATATTATATATATGACTTATATATTTTATTAATCTTTATAATTTCAAATTAAATAAAATCTATTTTGATCTTTGAATAACATCCAATGCTTCTTTAAAATATTTTTTTAATTCTTCATCATCTGTTTTTTTGGCTACTTCCATTCCTTTTTTTAGCCATTTTTCGTCTGTTTCAGAATCTCCTAGTCCAGCTTAAAAGCTTGTAAGATTGTAATATACCCACGGATACCTTTTTGAACAGATACTTTATACCATTTTATGCTTCTTTCGGATTTCCTTCAGTAAGATAGATTTGTTCTAAAATATTTTGTAATGCCCTTTTTTCATCCTTGATTTATAATTTTAATAAATACTTTTTTCGTTAATTCTTTTTTCCAAAAAATTTTCAATTTATCTTATATAAAAAGAGCACTACAAAAATATTTTGAGTGCTCTATTAACACTGTCATTATTATTATCTAGAAATGAAAAATAATTTATTTAGATTACATTTTATTTAACAGATAAATTAGAAATGCATTCCTAAACCTACTTTAAATACGCTATTTTTACTATTCTGCAATTCATATCCACCTGACAATTTAAATGTGTCTGTAATATTGTAATTTGCTCCAAGTCCTAAATTAAATGAACTTTTATCATAATCAAGCGCTGCCTGTTTAAATAATTCTATACCATTTGATGATACAATTCTTTCTCCGTGATAAGATTTTTTCCCAAATCTTTGTTGAAATTCAAGATTTCCATATAAATCAACTGGTCCAACCTTAGTTTGTCCATAAATACCAGCTGTTCCATTTCCATTAGTTCCTTTTGCTTTTCCATATTGAATATTTGCAACATTAAATGCATCTTCTTGAACACTTGTCACTCCTAATCCAATATATGGCTTAATATATGTGTTTTCATCTACCCCACTTATAAATTTATACCCCAATCTAGTTTGAAAATCAATTACACTAGAATCATATTTTATATTGGAATGATTATCAAATTTATGTTTATTGTTTCCATATGTAAGAACAGATATTAAATCAACATTATCTGTAAAATCATATCTTCCACCTAATGAAAGTTGATATGAATCTAATTTTTCCTTTGTTCCAACATAATTTTTCTTATATTTTACATCAGATCTTTCATATCCAAATCCAGCACCCAACGTAAAATTTCCAAAGTTCTTAGTTCCAGAAATAGCTGCTCCATTAGTTTTTGAACTATATTTTCCTGTTTTATCGTATGAACCTGCACTACCAAGATATTGAATATTAAAGTTTGTTCCATTATCTTTTTTAACTTGCTCTAAGTCTCTAAAGCTGTTTGCAGTGATTGCTTTTGTTAACTCATAATCAACTTTTGATCTTGCTCCTTCAACGACAGGCAATGAAGCACTTGATGTAGCTGGAGTAACTGGTGCTACAGGAGTTGATGGCGTTGTTGGGTTTGTTGGAGTTGTCGAAGCAGGAGTACTCGGTGTTGGCGTTGGAGTTGGTGTTGGCGTTGTTGAAAATGACGTACTTGTACCTGTTACCACTCCATTAAACGTGAATGAGTTTCCTGATGTTATTGTCCCTATCACATTCCCGCTAGTATCTACAACCTTAAAACTTGCTCCCGGTGCTACAGTAACTTTTGTTCCAGCAGATATTTCTTCCGAAGGATTTAATGTCAACGTGAAATCTCCGTTATTAATTCTGACATCTCCACTAAACTTTCCTCCACTCATACTTCCTCCAGAATAGCTGGATCCTGAGCCGTTACTTACTCCATTAAATGACATGGAAAATGTATTTGCACTGATTATTATTGCTCCTAATAATAATATTTTTCTCATTAAAGTTACCTCCATAATTTTATGTTTTAAAAATAAATTTTTTATCAATTTATTTTTTTTATAGTATCACACCTATTTTTATTTGTCAATATTTTAATTTTTTATCAATTTATTTTTGTTTACTTTTGAGATAAAAAATACTTTTAGATTAATTTTTAGTAAATGTATAATTGCTGATTACTTGTATAAAATTATTTAAAAAAAATCTTTTTAATTTCATAGATTGTATAATATATTCAGAAAAAGTTTATTATCTCAAAAGACTCTCAAATAAATTTATGAGGATACCTATATTTTTTTGATTTTTATTTATTCTATTTTTTATAAAAAATAAAAAAACTGCCCTTCAATTTTGAAAGACAGTTGAAATATTTTAATTTTTTATTTAATTTAATTATAATCCGAACGAGTAACCTACTCCTAAAGTAAGCGCTCCGTGATTAGTATTGAATTTACTGTTTGCTTTATATCCAGGAAGATCCACATCTAATTTTGTTCTCAGACTATTTACATTATATGATAAATCAGTTACAAAGTTTTTGTATTGAATTCCAGCTCCAATTCCATAATAAATTCCTGAATCAAATTTGAATTTAACACTAGAAGCTCCGCCTTTAGCTTCTATTTTTCCAGAGTTGAATGCAACTCCTAAGTTACCTTTTACGTAAGGTGTAACTTCAGAATCATTTTTAAAATTATATCTTGTTGTAAAGTATACAGGTACTGAACTAAGTCCTTTTACACTAACTCCTTCTAAGTTTTTACTGCTTAATTTATTATATTTATAAGCAATTCCTCCACCCATTTCAAGATTTTCATTAAATACTGGTGTTCTATATTCACCTGTAATTTCAAATCCTCTTTTTAATGCATCTTTGTTGATTCTCCATGTTGTGTTATCTGTATCCTTAAATGTTGCTCGATTTGACAAGTCACCACCTACTCTAACTTCAGCAACACCGGCCATAGCAGTTGCACTTACAACTAGTCCCAATAATAACAATATTTTTTTCACAAAAATTACCTCCATTTCTTATTTTTAATAATTATTTTGTTACTGTTTAAAGTTTATCAAATTTTTATTACTTTGTCAACAATAACCTTAAAAAAAACTTTATAAAATTTAATTTTTTCATTTGAAAAATATATGGTATTGCAGTTGGAAAAATCTATTAAAATGACTATTCAGTTAACATTATTAAGAATTTTAAAAATCAGGAAGCTTATTCTTTATTTGTTTTTTTAATATTAATATGACAAAACTGTATATAAGCCATATTAAATAAAAAATAATTAAAGAATTACAGCATCTTTTAGTTATATGTCAGGATATTTTCTTACAACTTCGGTAATATTACAAGCTCCCTCAATCACAGGGAACATCATAACAGCCCCAGTACCTTCCCCCAATTTCATATTCATAAAGAGCATTGGCTCTAAATCCAGTTCTTTCATAATATACTTCATTCCAGGCTCTTCGCTCAAGTGGGAAGCAATCATAAAATTCCTGCAATCTGGACAGATTTTATAAGTAACAAGGGCGGAAATTGATGAAATAAAGCCATCTATCACAACAGGTACACGATTTTTTGCACATCCTAGATAAGTTCCCACCATTCCAGCAATATCAAGTCCCCCAACTTTTGCCAGTACATCTATTATTTTATTTTTTTCAAATTTTTCTTTCTTTTTCGTTCCCTTTATATTTTCTTCAAAAAATTTTGACAATCCATTTACTTCAACTGCTTTTTTAACAACATTCTTCTTATGCTCCAAAGTTTTATCATCGATGCCGCTTCCATAACCGACAATTTCATCCAGCGACAAATCTGTCAGAACCTTCAAAACCGTACTGCTAGTCGTAGTATTTCCAATCCCCATTTCTCCAGTTGCAAATAAATTGTATCCCTCTCTCACAAAATCATCAACCACTTCAATCCCAGTTTCTATAGCCTTCACAGCATCTTCATACTCCATTGCAGCATTTTTAGCAATATTATTAGTACCTGATTCCATAATTTTTCTGTTAATAATTCCCGACAAATCTATTTCTTTTTTAATGTCTGAACTCTCATCAATTCCCAGATCTACCACTTTCACATCAGCATTATACAGCATTGAGAGAGCATTAATTGATGATTTGCCATTTAACATTGCTTCCACTACATACTGCGTTATTACTCTTTTAGATTTGCTGACCTTTTCTCTTTCCACACCGTTATCGGCTGCCATTACAAGCACCATTTTTTTGCAAGGTTTATAATTTTCACTCATTCCCTCAAGCCTGATTGCCAGTTCTTCCAGTTTTCCCAGTCCTTTTGGAGTTTTTAGCAACGAATTCAGTTCATTTTCTTTTTTTTTCATTCTATTTCTATCTAAAGCTGTTATTTTTTTTATTGTATCAAATAAAATTTCTCCTGTCTTTTCACTTTTTCTGATTTCCATACATATTCCTCTATTTACAAATTTATTTTAATTTTTCAGCAATTTTTTGAAAAGTTTTTTCCACACCCTTCAACAACTTTTCCACATCCTCATCATTATGAATATAAGAAACAAAATGTGCCTCATATTTTGAAGGTGGCACAATTACTCCATTTTCAAGCATTGTATCAAAATATATGCTGTAAAATTCATCATTCGTATTAATTGCATCTTCCAAAGTTTTCACTTTTTCCTTTGAGAAAAATATTGTAAATAAGCTTCCAAAATGGTTTACACTTGCTGGAATATCATATTTTTTTATTAATTCATTAATTTTATTTACCAAATTTTCCGTTTTTTTATTTACATTTTCATAAATTTCAGGATTTTCCTTCAAAATCGAAATTGTTTCTATCCCAGCAGCAACTGAAATTGGATTTCCGGAAAGCGTTCCAGCGTGATAAACATTACCAACTGGCGAAATTAAGTTCATAATTTCCTTTTTTCCACCAAATCCACCAACTGGATAGCCACCGCCAATAATCTTTCCAAGAACAGTTAAATCAGGTGTAATTCCAAATACTTTTTGAGCACCGCCTAACGAAACCCTAAATCCAGAAATTACCTCGTCAAAAATTAACACCACATTTTTTTCTTTCGTGATTTTACGCACTTTTTCCAAATATTCCTTTTCTGTTTCGATAAGTCCCATATTTGCTGGAATTGGCTCAATAATCACACACGCAATATCATCATCATTTTCCAAAGTTTCCTTCAATTTCTCAAAATCTCCAAAAGGCAATGTTATCGTATCCTTCACAACTCCTTCGGTAATTCCGTTACTATCCTGATGTGAAAATGTCAAAAGTCCTGAACCAGCTTTAACCAGCAATGAATCCGAATGCCCATGATAACATCCTTCAAATTTTATAATCTTATTCTTTCCAGTAAACGCACGGGCAACTCTCACACTGGCCATAGCCGCTTCTGTCCCAGAAGTAGTCAATCTTAATTTTTCAATCGAAGGAAAACAGCTCTTTACAAGTTCTGCCAGTTCCACTTCCTTTTTCGTAGGAAGTCCAAAAGAAGTACCATTTTCAAGCTCTTTCTTTACAACCTCCAAAACTTTCGGATAATTATGCCCCAAAATCATAGGCCCCCAGGAACCTATCATATCCACATACTCATTTCCATCCTCATCATAAAGTCTGCTCCCATTTCCACCTTTAATAAAAATGGGATACTCCTTGTCCACTGACTGAAATGCTCTAACTGGACTATTTACTCCGCCTGGTATTGACTCTTTAGCTTTTTCATAAATTTTTCTTGAATTTTCCGTACACAGTTCCTTATCTTTTTTAGAAAATGAATTATCCATTTTTATTTCACGCTCCCAAATAAATCATTCAAAGCCTCGCTCATTGTCGGATGAGTAAATATCATATCTTTTAGGAATGTATATTTTTGTTCAGCTTTCATAGCCGCTGCAACAATGTTTATCATTTCGTGGGAAGTGTTGCATAATAAAGTACATCCCAGTATTTTATCTGTTTTTGCGTCTATAACTGCTTTAAGTAGTCCATCTGTTACACCTTCTATTTTTGCTTTTGGAATTGCCATTGCTTCAAGTCTTCCTGTTTTTACTTCATATCCTTTAGCAATTGCTTCGCTTTCAGTCATTCCAACTCTTGATAAAGGTGGATTTATGAATACGCTGTATGGAATTACATTTCTATCATTTACTGTTCTATTTCCTCCATTATAAAGGTTATCTCTTATTATTCTAAAGTCATCAAGAGAAATATATGTAAACTGAAGTCCGCCTTTCACATCTCCCATTGCCCAAATGTTATCAGCTGTCGTTTTCAATGTTTCGTCAACTACAACAGCACCTTTTTCGTCAGTTTTTACTCCTGCCGCTTCTAAATTAAGACCTTCTGTATTAGGTTTTCTTCCGATTGCCACAAGAATTGCGTCTGATTCAATTTCGCTCTTGCTCGCCCCTTGTGAAATTTGCACATATCCTTTTCCATTTTTATCAATGATTTCCTCAATTTTTGATTCCAGTAAAAATTTGATTCCTTTTGCCTCAAATATTGCCTTTGCCCTGTCAGCAATTTCTTCATCTTCTCTAGGCATAAGTCTTTGTGCCAAATCAATCACTGTAACTTCTGATCCAAAATCAGCATACATCGAAGCAAATTCCAGTCCAATGTACCCTGCTCCCAAAATAGTCAATTTTTTAGGAAGTTCCTTTAATTCCATAATTGAAGTGCTTGTATAAACGTGGTTACTTTCTTTAAGCCCTTTTATACCAGGGATTATTGTAGTTGAACCTGTATTTATAAATATTTTTTCCCCTTCAATCTGAACATTTTCCCCATTGCTTTCAATATTAACTACATTTTTTGAAACAAAGTTTCCAAATCCATCATAAATATCAATATTTTCCTTTGTAGCCAGCATTTCATAATTTTTTCCACGTAACGCACCAATTAATGTATTTTTATTATTTATACTTTCTGTATAAAATCTCTCCTTTTCCTCGATACCATTTAATCCTTTATTTTTAAGAACTTTTGTACTGTCAACAAGTTTTTTTGTAGGAATACACCCAATATTTATACAAGTCCCTCCGTACATCTTGTCCGATTTCTCAATCAACGCCACATTCTGACCTTTCCCAGCCAAAAATCCTGCCAAAGTTTTTCCACCTTTTCCAAATCCAATTATTACTGCATCATATTTTTTCATTTTCTTCGTCCTTTCCATTTTATACAATTAGTTACATAATTGTATTCATTATAAAATTAGATTTCCTTGTCTTAAGAATACCACATTTTTTATAAAAAAACAAGAGTATTTGTGTTTACAAATTTATATTAATTTTTTTAATATCCTCCCCCTTAATATCTAAAATATCCAAAGTCTTCTCGTCTTTCATAAACTCTACCGTATAATCATTTGGAAATTCAGGAAATATCATCACAACTGTTCCAATCGAATTCTTTAAAACTTTATCAGATAATTTTCTTTTTGCTTTTACTACATCATATTCATCAAACATAAAATCTCCATTTTTCATTTTCATATCAAAATACCTCTATTCATAATTTTGTTTCACAATTAATTAAGCATTTTACTCTTTTTCTTTTAAAAATTTTTCATATTCTCTTATTCTTCCACTGTCAGCTTCACTATAATTTTTTAATCCATTTGATTTTTTAACTACATCTACCCGTTTTTTTATTTCTTTCAAATTTTTCTCTCTGTAGTAATATTTTAATAAATAATTTATTGCTCTATAATCTTTTAGCTCAGCCGCTTTTAAATACAAATCAAAAGATTCGAGTTTATAACCTTCTTCTTCCAAAATTTGTGCTAAATATATTTGTGAATCAGTGTATTCTGCATTCGCTGCTATCCTATACCATTTTTTTGCTTCATCAATATTTCTATTTCTATGCTCAATAATTCCTATAAAAACAGCAGCTTTCTTTAAACCATTTTCATATGCTTTTTTATATTTTTCCATTCCTTTTTCTTTTTCATCCTTAAAACGATAATAAAAATCAGCTGTATACAAAATTCCTTCTTTTTTTAACTTCTCCATTTGTAAAAAATATTTTTCTGCTGTATCATAATCTTTTTTTAAAATACTTTCCTCTCCTTTTATATACAACTCAAAGAACTCTTTATCCATTCTATCTTTTGATAAACTGTATTCCAGTAAATCATTTGCTTCATCATCAAATCTAAAAATTTCTTTTGTATTTAATATTTTATCTTGCCAGTATTTCAATTTTTCTGTATCTTTTTTCATATAATACATTTTTATTAAATATAACATCGAATCCGCATCCTTACGATTTCCAGCTTCTATAAAATATTTCTCAGCCTCATTTTTTCTATTTGTTTTATATAAAAACGTAGCAAAAGATTTATATCCTAATACATTCTCTTTATCCAATGATTTTTTGTACCATTCTTCTGCCTTTTTATAATCATTATTATCCTCAGCAATCATCCCCAAAATTGTACCTGCCCTTTTATTTCCTTTTTCAAAAGCTATTTCATATCTCTTTTCCCCTTCTTTTTTATCAATATGTTCATAATACATATTTGCAAGCGAAACATAAGCGGTTTTATCGTATTTTGCCAGTTTTAAAAAATACTTTTCTGCTTCTTCATAGTTTTCCTTTTCCAGTTCAAAGGCAATTCTTGCCATTAATTGAGCTTTTTCAGGATCTTTCTTATTTTCCAGATAAAAATTAACGTCATCAATATCTTTTATTACCACATCATTTCCTTGATTTCTACATCCTATTAACAGACAAAGTAACATCAGTAAAATACATTTATTCATTTATAATTCCGCCTTTTCAAAGTTTTTATTCCTTCCGATTTTTATACCAAATCCTGCCATCCTATATTCATCATCAAAAAATAGCAAATATCCTTCCCAAATTTCAACTTCTAAAAAAATTTTCTTCCCTTCTTTTAAATAAACTATTTTTCCATCAGCCCAATATTTTTCCAGCTTATCCTCAATTTCTATTTCCACATACTCGTACAATCCATATTCATAATCCAAAATAACCGAATTCCCCTTAAATTTTAATACTGCTTTCATTCCAATTTCTTTTTCAATTTTCTCATTTTCACTAACTATTTTTATTTTTTTCAGTTCTCCTGTTACATAAGACAAATATATTTTTATCTCTCCGTTATTAAAAGAAAAAATCATATCTCGCTCGCTTACCACATTCTCACTTTTTCCAGTAAAATCTATCATCTTCAATTTCAAATTTTCCATAAATCAAAATTCCTTCTGCATAATTATTCCTATTTATTAAGATTACTATATTTTCGCAAATTTTTACTCCAAAATAAATATTAAGCCTGTTATCAGTAAAATAACATCCGATAATATTTTTGGAAATATCAATCTCCAAAAAATCTAATTCTTTAACTTTTATACCAGCTTCATTGTATTCTTCCCTCTTAAAATAAATATCGCCTTCTATTATATTTTCAGGAATTTCTATTTTATGTGTAAATTTAGCCATTTTCAATATATTGAGAATTTCCAGCGAATTTATTCTCCCATCTTCTCCTATTAATAAATAAAAACTGTATAATTTTTTTTCATACGAAACGCTTGAAAGTTCCGTTACCTTCCTATTTAAATTAATATCCACATATTCATCAGAATTATTTTCAAATTTATCAATATTTTTTACAAATTCCAGTTTTTCTATTTTCATAAAACTCTCCATTTTTTATTTCTTTTATGATTTAATTTTTCTGTTTTTTGTTTTTTTCAATTGTTCTAATTCTTCATTTATTTTTAAAGCTTGACTATATTTCCCTTGCTTTTCATATAATTTGGCTAAACTCGTTAATGCAAGTTCCTTATGTGCAAGTTCTTTTGCTTTTAAAAGACTATTTTCAGCCTTGCCGTAATCTCCTTTCATTTCATAAACTTCTGCTAACAGACGCAATAATCTTGCTCTTTTTTCTTCAATCCGTTTTACATTGTCTTCTGAATGTGAAAACAATTTTTCTGATTCCTTTAACAGCCATTCTTCCGCCTTATCATAATCTTTTTTCGACATATAAAGCTCCCCTAAAAGTCTTTCTGCATTCGGATATTTTTCATCAACAAGCTCCTTGTAGAGTTTTTCAGCTTCATCAAAGTAATCGTGCCTCTGATAATAAAAAGCCAAAGCATTTTTTACATCAATATTTTTATTTAAATTTCTTTTAAACGCTTCCACCACTTCGCTATTAATTTCTTTCCTTTCTCCATATACCCACACTCTAAACAATGTATCTTCCCTATAATCTCCCTGATCCATTGCCTTTATATAATATTTTCTTGCATTTATTTCATCTCTCTGATTAGCATAAATCTGTCCTGCAAATGCACTTGCTTCCTTTACTCCTCTATCCGAGCCTTTTCTTGCCCATTTGAGTGCCTTTTCATTTTTTCCTCTCGCACTATAATTTCTTGCTAGATAATAATCTGCTATTGGAATATCCTTTTCCACACTTTTAAAATACACTACCCCAATTCGTAAATATTTTTTCTGAACTTCCAGCCCTTTTTGCAAAATTTTTTCTTTTTCTGCCATTGTCGGATTCTTCTTCATTTCAGCAATTTCTGTTTTTGCCTTTTTTAAAGCTCCTTTTTCCTCCTCCGAGAAAGGAATACCCCTACTACAGCTCACTAAAAATAATACACTTACCAAAATTAAAATTATCTTTTTCATAACTTGCCCTTTCTATATTTTTTCAATATTAACAAAATTTATATTTTAAATTTTATCCAGTAATATTATACCCTATTTTTATCTAATATTTCCTTTTTAATACTAGACCTCATTTAAATAGTGAATTTATCATAAATTGCAATATTAATTGCGACATTTTACCAATTTTTTTAAATAGCCTACGTTTTTATTATTTACTTCAGTCATCTAAATTTAACATACCAATTTTCTTACCCATTTTTCTACTATTTTTTTAATTTTATCAAATCTATATACTTTTACTGCATATCAAAAAATAAAGGTTATAAAATTGTTTTAAATTTCACAAAAAAGTGCTATAATGAAAAAATGCAATAAATTTTAAAGGGAGGAAAATTAAAATGTTATTTAAAGCTCAATCGAATGAAGAACGCCGTCAGATGATTTTAAATGGGAAAGTTATTAATACTTTGCTTTTTTTATCTATTCCAACATTGCTTGTCGGAATTATTCAAGCACTTATCCCACTCTCAGACAGTCTATTTTTAAATAGGCTCACAAGTGTGGAAGTTGCCAGCTCCGTCACGTTCAGCCAGCCTGTACTGAATATTATGATTGCATTATCACAAGGGCTGGGAGTGGCTACACTGGTTATGCTTGGGCGGCTGTATGGAAAAGGGCGTATGTTGGCTGTTAAGGAAACGATGTTACAAATCTTTGTATTCAGTTTTTTTATTGGACTTTTATTAATTCCTGTATGTATGTTTACAGCTTTTTTAATTTCAAATAACACAACCTCTGAAATTCGTAACAATGTTTATACATATATTTCGCTTTATTCACTCATAATGCCCTTTGTATTTTTAGCTGCCATTTACAATTCTTCAAAAAATGCGATTGGACGTCCTGAGGTTACATTTGTTAGAATTTTTCTTTTATTAATTTTAAAAATTATTTTTAATTCAATTTTTTTATATGTTTTAAAAATGGGAATTGTGGGTGCAGTAATGGCATCACTCTTTTCTTACATAGTTGTTACAATCTGGATGTTTTACGATTTATTTTTAAAAAGTGGAGATATAAAACTTAATTTACGAAGTTACACAATAAAATTGCCAATTATAAAACGATTATTAAAAATCGGTTTTCCTTCAATGTTAAATTACGCCTTCTTGTATCTTGGATTTTTTCTTATAAACAAGGAAATGGAAAAATTTGGAGCTGTTGCCTTGAATGCTCAGGGAATTGCTTCCAATATCAATGCAATCTGCTTTATTTTACCATCCTCAATAGGAACCACCGTTTCCTCAATGATTAGTATAAATATGGGAATTGGAAATGTAAAAAAATCTAAGGATGTGTTCAAGGTGGGCTGGATAACTGGCGTTACTATTTCAATTTTGACTATTGCCTTAATCCTGCCTATTTCATTACCACTCGTATTAACTTTTACAAAGGTTCAAAAAGTAATAAAAATTGCTGACAAGGCTCTCCATATTTACACGTACTCAGTAATCGGATTCAGTGTCTTTATGATAGCACAGGGAGTTTTTATAGCACTTGGAAGAACAAAAGTTCCGTTAGTTATGTCAATTTTAAGAATCTGGCTGTTAAGATACATCTTTATTTTATTGACACAAAAATATCTTGGCCTTTATTCAATATTCTGGGGAAATTTATTTTCAAATACACTGGCTGGAATAATATTCTTTATTTTAGTCAAAGTTATTGACTGGAAGAAAGGAATAAAAGCTGGAAAATAATAAGAAATAATTTAGTTGAATAATTATAAATTAGTTATCAAACAGCCTTATTATAGAAAATTATTCCTATTTTTAAACGGAGCCTAGTATATTAACAACACAATTAACAAAAGATGTAATGGATAAAAACTGTAAAACATATATTTTGTAATCTTATTATGAATATTCTGCTTTCCATTATAGAGCCATATAAAAACTCATGAAAATATTGCAAATGTTTGTGAACATACATTTATTTATTTCCAAAAAAATTTAAAGGAATATCATATTCCAATATGAAAAAAATATTTATCCATGCTAACAAGATGACCTGAGCTATAAAATTTCACCTTTTCTACTTCTGAAAAAATAAAATGCTAAAACTGTTTGATATTCAACAAATATTCATTTATCATAAACAAAAAAGACTGAAAAAAATCCAGTCCTTATTTGTTGTTTCTTACATTTCTTAATTTCCTTAACAGAAATCATTGAAAAATTTTATTTTAAATTTCTCATTTCATCAAGCTCTCTTATTAGCAGTTCCTTATCAATCTGATTCCCTATAAAAACTGCATTATTAGGAGCATTATCTTTCAAAATCGCAATATTGTAACTTGTATCTGCCACATCAAAGTGCATATTGCAGCTAAATGCTTTAAATACCCCTTTTGCTCTGTTTATATCTCCATAATAGCCTAAAATCAGCTTATCCAGAAAAGATACAAGAATCGCAGGATTATCAGCATACGAATTTTTATAGGTAACATTCTGCATTTTATTTTTGACATCTATTAAATCTGAATTTCCTGTTTTTAAAAGTTCTCCGCTAAAAAGGCTGTTCCAATAATCCATACTTTGATTATGATAATCAGCCGTGTGAATATGTGCATTTTGATTAACTGCTTTTATATCCTCATAGATTAGATTTATTTCATCATCTGTCATATTTTCAGTTTTTGAAAGTTGTATATGTGCAGCCTTTTTCACTTGATCCATAAATATTTCAGCATACTTGTTCCTGTACTTGAAATATGTTCTGGCATCTACTATTGTTATTGGTGGAAATATTTTTATCCTTTCATAACTGGCATTTGCGACATTATTTAAAATATTGCTCAAAATAGCGATTCCTGACGGCTCTACTATTAAAAAATCAGGATTTAAGGTATTGTCTATGACAAGAAGCGAGGATATGAAATCTGCCTTGGTACTGCAGCAGGCACAGCCGCTTGTAAGTTCCCAGACATTCAATTCCACATCTTCCCTTTCTATTCCATTCTCCATATTTCTGTTCATTTCTTCGCTATTATTTCTCAATATTTCACCATCAATATTTACATCTCCAAATTCATTTTCAAAAATTACATATTCCCTTTTTGTGCATCTAACCATCTCTTTAATAAATGTAGTTTTTCCTGCTCCAAGAAAGCCCGAAATAACAAGTATTTTCAATTTTTTCACCTTTTCTCTTTGTTTCTATTTATCTTTTTTACTCATTTATTCTTTGTGAAGTCATATAAACTACAGGTTTTATTACTCCATCAGCTTTTGTTCTCATAAGTTCCAAGGCTTTTTCGACATTTTCAAATCCTTCAAATCTGTGGGTAATTAAAAGGCTCGGATCTAATTTACCAAATTCAATCAATCTTGCCAGTTTTTCAAGTCTTAATCTTCCGCCTGGCATAAGCCCTCCAAAAATTTGCTTGTGAGCCATTCCAGTTCCCCATTCAACTCTAGGTATCTGTATAAATTCTCCACTTCCCAGATAATTTACATTTCCAATTCGTCCACCTGGTTTTAATATCTTTATAGCCGTAGCAAACACTCTCTGGTCTCCTCCCGCAATCAACACCCTGTCAACACCTTTTCCACCAGTCAGTTCCATAATCTGCTCATCCACAGGCGCTTTATTAAAATCAACAATATCTGTCGCTCCATACGCTTTTGCAATTGGTATAACCTGTTCTCTTGAATCAATGGCAATTATTCTTCCAGCTCCTTTTAGTGCCGCGGCGGCAACTCCCATAAGTCCAACAGGTCCTAATCCAAATACCGCAACTACATCTCCAAATTGAATGTCTGCAAGTTCAGCGCTATGAAATCCAGTAGGCACCATATCACTTAACATGCACGCTGTCCCATAATCCATTCCTTTAGGAATCAATGCCAAATTTCCATCTGCGTCATTAACATGGAAATATTCTCCAAAAACACCATCCTTAACATTTGAAAATTTCCATCCAGCGAGCATTCCTCCACCATGCATTGGATACCCTGACTGAGCTTCCACCGAATTCCAGTCTGGAGTTATAGCTGCAACTAAAATTCTATCTCCAACTTTAAAATCCTTAACCAGTTCCCCAACTTCAACTATTTCTCCACAGGCTTCATGCCCTAATACCATATCAAACCTCTCTCCAACTCCACCTTCATAAACTGTATGTATATCCGAAGTACAAGGCGCTAATGCAAGGGGTTTGATAATCGCATCTGTCGGTCCGCATTTGGGCCTGTCCTTTGTAATCCATCCAACTTCCCCAATTCTCTTCATTGCAAATGCTTTCATTTGTTCTCCCATTTCAAATCCTCCTAAATTAATAATCACATAATTTTTTATTAATATGAGTATAGCCTATAAATTTTAAAAATACAAATTTTGTATAATAAAGAAATAAAATATCTGTATATTTTTTATTACAGTTTAATTTTTCTTATCTAGAACTTTATATTAAAGCTTAAAAAACTTAATTAATAGTATGATTATTTAAAAATTGACTAAAAAAAATACAATTTTTTTCATAAACTATTACATTTCTATTATTTTAAAGGTAAAATCATATTATGAAAACTTTATTAGGGAGGAATACTTATGAATTTATGGATACTTATTGGTATTGTCATTATCGTAGTGGGATTTACATTAAAACTTGATGTGCTGGCTGTGGTGCTTACTGCCGGTATTGCTACAGGAATCGCCGCGAAAATAGATTTTTTAGAAATACTTGGAATTATTGGAAAAGCTTTTGTAGATAACAGGCTTATGTCTATTTTTCTAATCAGCTTGCCAGTTATAGCAGTGCTTGAAAGATATGGACTGAGAGAAAGAAGTGCAGCTTTAATTGAAAAACTGAAAAATGCAACTGCTGGTAGAATTTTAGGACTTTATATGGTTATCCGTTCAATTGCAAGTGCGCTATCAATCAGAATTGGAGGTCATGTTCAGTTTATACGTCCACTTATTTATCCAATGGCTGAAGCCGCTGCAAAATCTCATAAAGAACAGGAACTTACAGAAAAAGAAACTGAAGAGCTAAAAAGCTTGAGCGCCGCAATTGAAAACTACGGAAACTTCTTTGCCCAGAACATATTTGTCGGTGCATCAGGACTGCTTTTGATTCAGACTACATTACAGGAAAATGGATACAATGTGTCACTAAAACAATTGGCATTGTTCTCAATACCAATGGGAATTATAGCAATAATCTTTACTCTTATTCAAGTTTATATTTATGACAAAAAGATAATAGCAGGTAAAGGAGGTAATAAATAATGGAAATAAAAGCACTTTTAAAAATTTTAACAGAAATTATTTATATCCTTTGCGGTCTTGTCAGTATTAGTACTGCAATCAGAGGTCTAAGGAATGAAAAATCAAGAATAGGAACATTTTTATTTTGGTTTATTCTTGGAATAATATTTATCTTTGGACCAGTCATTCCATATAAGGTCACTGGCGGACTCCTTATAGTTCTTGCTATAATTACTGTAACAAAACAGCTTCATATAGGAAAATTTGAAAATATTCCATCACAATTTAAAATCGCACAAAGTGAAAGGCTAAAAAATAAAGTATTTATTCCTGCTGTATTAATTGGAGTTGCCGCCTTTCTAATACTTCAGTTTAAAATTGGAAAAACTGCAATACCGCCTGCATTAGGTATCGGTGGAGGCTCACTTGTTGCGCTGCTGGCGGCTGCGATTATTATAAAGCCAAAATTTAAAGAAACGAGTGAAGATACTTCAAGACTTCTTATGCAAATTGGTGCGACTGCCATCCTGCCACAGCTTCTTGCGGCATTAGGTGCCGTATTCACAAAGGCTGGGGTTGGAAAGGTAATAGCTGCGAGCATTTCTTCAGTTGTACCGACAGGAAATATTTTTATAGGAATTATTATTTATGCTATTGGAATGGCTGTATTTACTATGATTATGGGAAATGCCTTTGCCGCATTTTCAGTAATAACTGCAGGAATTGGTATACCTTTTATCATAAAGCATGGTGGAAATCCAGCTGTTATCGGTGCTTTGGGAATGACTGCGGGTTATTGCGGAACTCTTATGACACCAATGGCGGCAAACTTTAACATTGTCCCAGCTTCAATACTTGAAATAAAAGATAAATACGGAATTATCAAAATTCAAGCCCCAATGGCCCTATTACTGCTCGGAACACATATTATACTTATGCTGTTTCTTTTTGGAATAAAATAAATTTGAAAAAATTAAATTAATAGAAAGGAGTGCATGAAATTATCAATTACTGTAATATCATGCAAAAAAATATATGAAAATACTTGTTACAGGCTTTGACCCTTTTGGAGGAGAGCCAATAAACCCTGCCATCGAATCAGTAAAAAAGCTTCCTGACAATATTGCAGGAGCCACAATTATTAAACTGGAGATTCCGACAGTCAAGAAAAAATCTATTGAAAAAATTGAAAAAGCTATCGAAGAACATAATCCAGATGTTATCCTGTCAATTGGGCAGGCGGGCGGAAGATTTGACATTTCCATCGAACGTGTGGGAATAAATCTTGATGACTTCCGAATTCCCGATAACGAAGGAAATCAGACTATTGACGAGCCAATTTTTCCAGACGGAGAAAATGCCTATTTCGTAAATCTGCCTGTAAAAGCTATGGTAAAAAATGTTCAGAAAAATGAAATTCCAGCTTCAGTTTCATACACTGCAGGAACTTTTGTATGCAATCACGTTCTCTATGGTACACTTTACCTTGTAAACAAAAAATATAAAGGTAAAAAAGCTGGATTTATCCATATCCCATTTTTGCCACAGCAAGTTATCGACAAAAAAAATACACCTTCAATGGAGCTAAATACCATTGTAAAAGGTCTGACTGCAGCAATTGAAGCTATTGTAAAAAATACTGAAGACATCAAAGAAACTGGCGGGACTGTATGCTAAAGCAAACTTCATGCTAATACAAATGAAAAATATCGATTTATTAGATTGAAATTTCTTAATAAGTCGATATTTTATTTTTTTATATTTATAAATACCTGAAAAATATGAATTTAATTTCCTTATAAATAAAAAAATCAGACAAGAGCATCCCTGCCTGATTTTATTAGATAACTAATTGCTGCTTTTCTTTCTCGAAACCAGCTTTATCACTTCATTAACCACAAATGGTATTAATGCAAATATTAGCACTACATCCCAATTTCCAAATGAAATGTTTGTCACTTTAAATATTTTTGCAATTGGTGCAAATGAAGTTAATCCTATTTGCAAAGCAATACCAATTATAATTGAATAAATTAAATATTTATTCTTGAAAATTCCAATTTCAAATATTGTTTTTTGGCTATTTCTCATTGTTAATGAATAAAATAACTGCGATACTGTAAGTACGATAAATGCCATTGTTCTACCTTGTGTCAAGGCATGTTTTGCAGCTTCATTTCCATTTTTTGCCATTGCTTCCAGCTGTCCTAAGTTCCCAATCATTCCAGTTTCGTTAATTCCAATATAAAATGCAGCTAATGTCAGCAAACCAATTAATGTTCCACCAATTACTGCCCGCATTCCTGCACCTTCAGAAAAGAAACTTTCCTTAGGATTTCTTGGCTGACGTTTCATTACATCCTTATCCCCCGGATCAATTCCAAGTGCTAACGCTGGTAAAGTATCAGTAACTAAGTTTACCCATAATAATTGTGTTGCAACAAGCGGCAAATCCCAATTTAGCAATGTTGAAAGGAAAATACAGATTATTTCTCCCAAATTACATGAAAGTAAGAAAATTATCGTTTTTTTGATATTGTTATAAATGTTTCTTCCTTCTTCAATCGCATGAACAATTGTAGTAAAATTGTCATCTGTTAAAATCATATCACTTGCACCTTTGGAAACATCAGTTCCTGTAATTCCCATAGCGACACCAATATCGGCAAATTTAAGCGACGGCGCATCATTTACTCCATCTCCTGTCATTGAAACGATATTACCTTTTTCCTTAAATGCTCTTACGATTTTTACCTTATGTTCAGGAGAAACCCTTGCAAAAACTCTATATTTACCAATATTTTCAGAAAATTCCTTATCTGAAAGCTCATCAATTTCAGCACCAGTCAAACTTTGGCTTATGTCTGTCGCAATTCCTAATTCTTTTGCAATGGCAACTGCGGTATTTTTATGATCTCCTGTAATCATAATCGGAGTAATTCCAGCATTTTTCGCTTCTGTTATCGAATCTTTTACTTCCGTTCTTGGAGGGTCAATCATTCCAACAATTCCAACTACAACCAGATTTTTTTCCATCTCCTCTGGACCAATCACAGCATCCACATCTTTAAAAGCCACTCCAAGCACACGAAGCGCATCATCCGACATTTCTGTCGCAACTTTTAATATTTTTTCCTTCATTTCTTCTGTCAGTTCAATAATTTTTCCATCTAACAGAATTTTATCCGCTCTTACCAGAATATTGTCAATAGCACCTTTTGTATGGACTCTATACTTGCCATCCCCTTCTTCATTTAAGGTTGACATTAATTTTCTGTCTGAATCAAATGGATTTTCACTAACTCTTTTATACTCTGCATTCAAAGTATTTTTTTCAAGATTAAACCTGTCTCCCAGTACAACCAGTGCCACTTCTGTCGGATCCCCAATATCCTGTCCGCTGTCAATTGAAGCGTCTGAACAAAGAACAAACGAACGGATTAACTCAGCTTCGTCCTTATTTGCGACAAAATCTCTGCCTTCTGACGGTATATTCCTCAAATTATCAAGTGTATAAGTTTTTACAACTGTCATTTTATTTTGCGTCAATGTTCCTGTTTTATCTGAACAAATTATATTTACTGCTCCCAATGTCTCAACTGCAGGCAATTTTCTTACAATCGCATTTTTCTTTGACATTTTATTTACACCCATTGCAAGCACAATTGCAACAATTGCAACAAGCCCTTCAGGAATCGCGGCAACTGCCAGACTTATTGAAGTCATAAACATTTCTAAAATAGGTCGTTTCTGAATAATTCCAACAACAAATATCACAGCACAGATTCCCATTGCAATATAACCAAGTATTTTTCCAAGTTCATCCAGCTTTATTTGAAGCGGAGTCAATGTACTTTCATCTTCATCAAGTATTTTCGCAATTTTACCAATTTCAGTTTCCATTCCAGTTCCAACTACGACACCTTCACCACGTCCATAAGTAGCCATAGTTGACATAAATGCCATATTTTCCTTATCTCCAACAGGAATTTTTTCATCTTTGGTAATAAAATCAGCATTTTTCTCACTCGGTACTGATTCTCCCGTAAGTGCCGACTCTTCAATTTGTAAATTAGCACTTTCTATAAGTCTTACATCAGCTGGAATAAATCTACCTGCATCAATTACCAAAATATCTCCTGGAACTAAATCTTCCGAATTAACCTCTATAACTTCTCCATTTCTACGAACTAGGCTCTTAGGAGTTGTCATCTGCTGCAATGCCTCGAGTGCCTTTTCAGCCTTAGATTCCTGAACTACACCAACTACCGCATTTATAAGTACTACCGCCATTATAATCAAAGCATCCGTCCAGCCATGTTTAATATCCACAATCAAGTTTATTACAGCCGCGGCAATTAATACATAAATTAGCATATCCTGAAGTTGTGCAATAAATAGCTGTAATAATGTCTTTTTAGATTTTCCTTTCAATTTATTTTGTCCATATTTTTGAAGCCTAGCATTAACCTCATCAGTTGTCAAACCAACTTTAGGATCAACATTCAGCTCCTTTAACACATCATTTTGTGATTTTGTAAACCACATAATTTTTACACCTCTTTCTGTAATTTTATTTACTTTTTTTATTTAAATTTCAAATAAATTTTTTTGTATATCTTTTATTCCGCTTAAAATAGAATTTTGTATAAATTAACTACATTCAATATTAAATTCCTTCATTTTCAAAAAAATATTTCCTATATTATACACTAAAATTAATTTTATTTCACTATAATTCTAAAGTTTTTTCACTTTTTTTATATAACTTGAATTTATTAATTACAATAAAATTAAACTTGAACTTCAAAGTTACAAATATGTGAAAAGTTCTTCAAAATTATTCAATTTTATCAATTCAGTATAAAAAATTTAAATGTATTTAATAACTTATACATATATTAAAATAAAATTTTTAATAAAAGAACAAAAAAATAGCCCTGAAAAACAGAGCTATTTCTATAATTTCTATTTTTTATAACAATTCCTTTAATGTTTTGCTACATAGGCAATAGTGTAAATTATTCCTATAACTATCATTACTGCAACAACAAGCATAAAAAATCCACTTATTATTATTGAGCAAATATTCATAAAATTACGATTTTTTTGATTTTTAATACATAAAACAGATAATACAAAAGAACATAGAATACACAAGGCATTTACTGCACCAAACATATGTGATATTACATAATTTACCTTGAATATTGACATAATTTGACTTAAAATAGGTATTAAGCTCATAATTAATGCTGTTCTACTAGCGATCAAATGTTGTTTCTTATCTGCAAAAATATCATTGCTTAATTTTTTTATTAGTTCCATTTTCATAAAAACCTTCCTCTCATCCATTAAATTTAATTTTATATTTTCTTCCTTTCCTACAGTTATATATTACCACATCAACCTTACAGCAACATTCTCTTTACTTTACATTTACCTTACTTTTTTGAAAAATAAAAAACTGAGATCAATTTATATGGTATAATAAATTATATAATTTTAAGTATCAACGGAAGGAGAGTTGAAATGATTGAAAAATATTTGACAAATAAATGTATTTTAATTGTTGATGATGAACAGGAAATTTTGGATATGATTGTATCAATTTTTGCTGATTATGGGTATAAAAATATACAGACTGCAAAAAATGTGAAAGATACTATGAAATGTGTTGCAGAAAAACAGCCTGATTTAGCGATACTGGATGTTATGCTTCCAGACGGGAACGGTTTTGACTTACTGGAAAAGTTGAGAAAAGATAGTAATTATCCAATATTATTTCTTACAGCACGTGGAGAGGATGAGGATAAATTTAAGGGCTTTGGATTGGGGGCGGACGACTATATTGTGAAACCTTTTTTACCAAAAGAGCTTTTATTTAGAATTACTGCTATTTTACGGCGAACTTACAAAGAAGAAAGTCCGATTGTAAATTTGAGCGGTTGTCAAATTGACTTTTCCTGTGGAGAAATTATAAAAGATAATAAAAATATATCATTAACTGCAAAGGAATATGAATTATTACAAACTCTTTACCGAAACGCTGGACGTATTGTAACTATTGATACACTGTGTGAAGCTGTATGGGGTGAAAACGCCTATGTTTATACAAATTCTCTGATGACACATATAAGACGCATTAGAGAAAAAATTGAAATCAACCCTTCCCATCCTGTATCACTAATAACAATGAAAGGGTTAGGTTATAAACTAATTGTGGAGGAAAAATAATATGAAAAGCATACTAAAACTCATACGCCGTTTTATAATAACATTAATATTAAGTTTTATTTTACTTCTATTCTTAAATATTTTTCTATACGGACTATGGATTGTTAAATATGTGTCAAAGGAGCCTCCTATGAACTATACTTTTAAAGTAGCAGGTATGCTAAAATTTGAAAATAACAGATACACTTTGCCTGGTGAAATGATTACTGACTTAAAAAAACAAAATATATGGGCAATCTTAATTGACAATGATTCAAAAAAAGTTATATGGCAAACTGACAATTTACCTGATGATATTCCAAAAGAATACTCTATATCTGATATTGCCATATTTTCACATGCCTATATAAAAAATTATCCTGTTTTCACCTCTAAAGTTAAAAATAATTTACTTGTCCTGGGCTATCCTAAAAACAGTTATTGGAAACATCCAATAGCCAGCTGGAAATATGGAATCATTAAAAATATTCCAAAATTTTTACTTGTACTTCTGTGTCTAAACATAATTTTCATATTTTTAATATACTTTATTTCCAACTCTAAACTTTTAAGTTCTGTAAATCCAATAATAAAAGGTATACAAAATTTACCTAAAGATATGCCTGTATATGTTAAAGAAAAAGGGGTTTTGTCAGAACTCGCAAAAAGTATAAATAAAACTTCTGAAATCTTGCAAAATCAAAGAGAACAACTGCGAAATAAAGATACTGCAAGAGCCAACTGGATTGCAGGAGTTTCCCACGATATTCGTACCCCTTTATCAATGATAACGGGATACACAAGCCAGTTAAAGGCATATTCAAATTTATCAGACGATACAAATAAAAAACTTTCTGTAATTTTAAAACAGAGTGAACGCATAAAAAACTTAATAAACGATTTAAACCTTGCTTCCAAACTGGAATACAATATGCAACCTTTTGAACAAAAAAGAGAAAATGTGATAGCACTCGTTAGACAAGTTCTCGTTGATTTTTTGAATATGGATATTGATGAAAAATTTCCAATAGAATGGAAAACTGACAGCGAATTCACATCCTGTTTTGTCAATGTTGACAGCAACTTAATAAAGCGTGCCTTGTCGAATCTAATTCAAAACTGTATCAATCATAACGAAAACGGATGTATAATCTATGTTTCAGTAAAAGAAGACAAAGATAACTGTATAATCTGTGTTGAAGATAACGGAGCAGGAGTTTCTGATGAGCAACTGAAAAAACTCAATAATACTCCACATTATATGGTTTGTAATACAGATATTACTGAACAGCGACATGGATTAGGACTTCTCATTGTAAAACAAATTATTGATGTCCATAGCGGTAAAATTATAGTAAAACACAGTCAATATGGAGGTTTTAAAGTCATTTTACACATTCCAAAATTATAATAAACCTTTACGGATTTGTGGTAATGAGCAATCCTGCGAAAAAAAAATATAATAAAAATAATAATAACCATTATTAAACAAACTAAAAAAATTGTCTAATTGTTTCAATAATGAAATAACTAGACAATTTATAAAAATGTTTTTATCAATTTTAATATGATTAAAATTAATCTCTTGTAGCTTTGAACTGGATTCTTCTATTTTCAAATCTTCCTTGTTCAGTATCATTAGGAGCGATTGGATCTGATTCTCCCATTGATTCTACACCTACGATTCTTGCAGGATCTAATCCAAATTCTAACAATTTAGCTTTAACTGCATTTGCCCTTCTCATTCCTAATGCCATATTATAAGCATCTGTACCTTTAGAATCTGTATGTCCAATGATTCTCAAGTTTAAGTTGTTTTGTTCAACGTAATCTTTTACGTTTCTTAACAATTCAAAGTATTGAGGTTTAACTACTGACTTATCGAAGTCGAAGTTCAATCTTCCAGAATCAAGTGTAAACTCTTCATTTACTGGTGGTTCTGGTACTGGTTCTGGCACTGGTTGTGGTGCTGGTTCTTCAATTTCAAGAGCATTAATTCTGATTGTATTTTCTCTCATTTGAGTAGTTGTCAGCCTTCTCGCCATTAATGGTGAAGCAACTAACAACCCTAATGCAATTATTGTTGCGGTTCTTGTTGTTGTTGTTCTTCTACCCATTTTTCAGCCTCTCTTTCTAAAGATCTGTATCTTTGGCTACCAGGATTTGGTTTATTTTCATTCAAATAATCTTCAATATGATTTAATCTAGTTGTATTGTAATCTACTAATTTTGCATTTGTACAAGACAATGCTCCTAATCCTACTAATAATAATGCTAACTTTTTCATATTTTTCATTTCCTTTCTAAATATATCTGAATTTATTTTTTACAAAACTCTAAATTAATAGTTCATTTTGTTTTGGATGTTGTCTAATCTTTGTTCCATTTGATCTAACATTTCGTTAGTTTTATGATATTTTTCAATATTATCGTTGATTTTTTCAACTCTGCTCTTAATTCTTTGAATTTCTACGTCCATCATTTTACTTTCAGACATATTTTTTCTTTGTGCTCTTAATTTTCTAGCTTCTGCTTTTTTCTGAGCAGCTTCTCTTGCTTTTGCAGCTTTTGCTTCTGCCTGAGCTCTTACTTCTTCTGCTTGACGACGCGCTTCTTCTCTTGCTTGAGCAGCTCTTGCGGCAGCTTGAGCTCTTGCTTCTTCAACTCTTTGACGCGCAGCATCATTTAAATCTGGAGATACTGTTGTTGTAGTTACTGTTTCATCAACTGGAACAACGATAACTTCTTCCACAACACCTTTTGATGCGTTTCTAGCTTTTTGTGCTTGTCTTTGCTTAGCAACTTTAACTAATCTTTGCACTGCGGCATCAGTATCCGATTTAGCAGAAAATGATATTTGGCTTGATGCTAATGCCATTATAGCCATTAATCCTAATATTTTTTTCATTGATTTTCCTTTCCTGATAATATTTTATAAAAAATATTGTCTTTCTTTATAACTAAATTGTCTTAATATACTGTTTTATTTAGCTGTTTTTCTAACTCTTTTAGCTTTTTTAACGCCATCTCTTGCTAGAACACTGTCAAATTCACCTAGTTCTTTTTCTTCTCTTTGTACACTTCTTACTACTCTTTCATAGAAGTCTACTCTGTCCATAGCTTTTGCTGCGTTATATTCCAATTTTTCAATTGGTGATTTTGGTTTAATTCTGTCAGATTCGTCTACTACACCTTCTTCATCTATTGTTATTAATTTTTCTCTAGTTACTTCAGGTTGCGCATCAGATGTATTCAAGCTTTTGTAATATTCTTTTCTGGCTTGTCTTAATACATCTTGTGTAGAATCTGCCATCATTGGCACAGCTAATACGGCCATTATTCCGCACAATAATAATTTTTTTGCTTTCATCTTTATATTACCATCCCTTTCATTAGTTCATTATTGATAATAATGTATCAAGTTCTGCGATTTTTTGTTCTTTTTCTGCTATACTTTTGTTCAGATTTTTAAAGTTAGATTCGTTGTATTTAAGAATTTTTCTGTATTTGTCTCTGTGCCATCTTACTTCTGAATCTACTCTTAGTTTTTCAACTATTTTTTCTTTATCAGTTTGTTGGGCTTTTAATTTTTCTAATTCAGCTTCCAACTGTGCTTTCTGGTTTCTGTAGCTTTCTTTTTGCGCTTCTTCTTTTCTAAGTAATTCTTCATATTGGCTATCAATTGAATCTAAACTACTTTCGATACTTTTGTTTTCAGCAGAGAAACCTATTGACGAAACCATCATTATTCCAACTAAAAAGAATATTGTCTTTTTCATTCGATCTTCCTCCTAATTATTTAATTTCATAACAACAAATGAATATGAAATCACTAAATATATCACTTACTTATCATCACTTGCTCTTATTATACCAAATTATATAAAAAAATACAATTAATTTTTCAAATAAAATACAAAAATATTTTTTTTATATAAAATTATTCCTTTAAAATAAGCAAAAAAACGAATATTTTTAATTTAAAATTTAAGTATTAATCAGTTTAAGCAGTATGTCATAATTGCTTCAAACTAAAGAAAACAGATATTCATAGCGTTACTTTAAAAGAAAACGCTTCATTTTTTAGCTTAATTTTCAAATACATTGATTATAGTATTATTATTGTAATTTTAATGTTTCAAAAATTTCTTCCACACTATTAAGTTTTTCAATTTTTTCAATCAATTCTTCTTCATAAGATAATTTTGAAATCTCAGCTAATAAATCTAAATGTTCTTTTTTTGTTTCTTCGGGAGCCGCAATCATAAAAATTAATTTTGAAGGTTCTCCATCCATGCTTTCAAAATCCACGCCTGTATCAGAGATTCCTAAAGCAAGGGAAAGTTTGCTTACAAATGGTGTTCTCGCATGCGGGATTGCTATTCCATCCTGCATTCCTGTAGGTGTCAATTTTTCCCTTTCATTTATTTCTTTTACAAACTCTTCCAGATCTTCTGGAGCAAGTTCTCCGCTTTTCACAAATAATTGTGCCATTTCCTTAATAATTTCCTTTTTCGTTTCCCCAGTCAAATGTAATTTTACTCTTTCTGGTGTCAAATATTCTAATATTTTCATGATTTTATACAGGACACAGCCTGTAATCTCCTTTCTAAAATTTTTTCCATTTTTCAAAAATATTTTTCATTACTTCGTCTTCAGTTAATTCTGACAAATTATAAGTAATATAGTTTTTTTCTTTTTTGAACCATGTCATTTGTCTTTTTGCATATCTTCGACTTTCCTTTTTTATTTCTTCAATAGCTTCCTCTAACGTTATTTTCCCATCAAAATAGCAAAATAATTCCTTGTAGCCTATCGACGATATTTTGAAACAACCTTTGTTATATTTCGTATATATTTTGTGCACTTCTTCAACAAGCCCCTTTGAAATCATAATGTCCACTCGCTTGTTAATACGCTCATAAAGTTCTTTCCTATCCCGCGTAAGAAAGATTTTGAGAAATTCATAGCTATTATTCTTGACATTTTGAACACGCAGTTCACTAAATTTTCCACCAGTCAAAAGACAAACTTCAATAGCCCTGACTAATCGTAATTTGTTGGATAAATCAATCTCATCATAAGACTTTTTATCGAGCCTTTTTAGCATCTCCTGTAATTCTTCTATATTCCTGCTTTCTAAATCAGCTCTAATTTTTTCATCTTTTGACGGCAACTGTGCAAATCCATCTGTAATTGATTTTATATAAAGTCCTGTTCCACCTGCAATAATAACATTTTTTTCAGTATTTTGACAATTTTCATTCAAAATAGCATTTACAGCTCTTTCAAAATCTCCCACAGAATAATCTTCATCAGGGTTTACAAGGTCAATCATATAATGTGGTATTCCCTGCATTTCTTCATGAGCTATCTTTGCTGTTCCAATATTCAGTTCCTTATAAACTTGAGATGCATCTGCCGATATAATCACTGCATTTAGCTGTTTTGCAAGTTTTACTGACAAATCCGTTTTCCCAACTCCCGTCGCACCTGCAATAACAATCCCTTTTAATTTTTTTTGCATTTTCTAATTTTTTATCCTCCCTCATTATAAGTAAACCACATTTTTCTTTCTTTGTAAATATTTTTATAAAAATTTATTACTAAATCACATATTCAAATTCGTATCCAGCAATAATTATAATACCTCCTTCTTCAACCCCAGCCTTTTCAAGCTCTGTCTCCATTCCAAGACTTCTCATCTTCTGAAGGAAATTTATTATTCCTTCTTCTCCAATAAACACATACTTTTTAAGCACATCATCCACAATACGTCCATCCACTTCAAATACATTGTCAGCTGTTTTCTTAACAATCCAGTCTTCTTTCCTGTTATTTTCCTGAATTAGTTCCTCAACCGAATAAACTTCTTCCAGCTCTTCTCTAGGTATTTCCTGAATTAATTCCCACGCCTTTGATAAAACTAGTTTTAATCCGTCATTTGCGATTACAGAAACTGGATACACGTATTCTGCTCCATTTTCCTTCACAAATTTTTCAAATTCATCGTATTTTTCATCTTCATAGAGCATATCAATTTTATTTGCTACTACAATCTGCCTCTTTTGAGATAACTTTTCGCTGTAATTTTTTAATTCGTGATTTATTTTTATAAAATCTTCTTTAGGGTTACGCCCATCAAGGCCTGAAATATCGACAATATGAATAATCAGCTTACATCTTTCAATATGCTTTAAAAATCTATCTCCAAGTCCCACTCCTTCGTGAGCACCTTCAATAAGTCCTGGCACATCCGCCACCACAAAACTTTCCTCATCTCCCATTCTGACAACCCCCAATTTAGGTTTTAATGTTGTAAAATGGTAACTTGCAACTTTTGATTTGGCAGCTGACACTTTATTAATAAAACTTGATTTTCCTACACTTGGATAACCCACGAGAGCCACATCAGCAAGCAGTTTTAATTCCAGCTTTATTTTTAACTCTACACCTTCACGCCCACTTTCTGCAATTCTTGGAGCTTTTTTTACTGATGATTTGAAATGAATGTTTCCACGTCCGCCGTCTCCACCTTTTAAAAATATTACTTTTTCATTTGGACTATCCAAGTCGAGCAGCAGTTTATTAGTTTCAAAATCCCTAATCATTGTTCCAACTGGAACTTTTATAATCAAGTCTTCCCCTGATTTTCCAGTAGAACGTGCAGCAGACCCTTTTGTCCCGTCTTGTGCCTTAAATTTTTTACTGCTCTTAAAATCCACAAGAGTGTTAATATTCGGATCAGCGATAAAGACAATATCTCCGCCTTTTCCGCCATCTCCACCGTCAGGCCCTCCAAACTGGACAAATTTTTCACGTCTGAATGTAGCCGCTCCATCTCCTCCGTTTCCAGAAATTACCGTAATTACACTTTCATCTATAAACATCTTATCATCCTTTTCTTTATTTCACTTCTTTTTATTCATTTAACAAAATTACTTAAACTCATTATTTACTTTTAGTTCTGCCCGTTGCTGCCGCCTTTTTCTCTCTTCTGTAATTCCACGGCTCTATATATCCTCTTTTCCCAAACAGTCCAAGTTTATTCTTTTTGGCATTTTCCTGATAAGCCTGCATTCTAGTATCATTTTTATCGTATTCCTGATACCACCACGCATTCCCAGCCTTTACCATTTCCTCATTTACATTTTTTCCGTCAGCATAGACTACAGCCACTGTTCTGCCATATCTATCCCTGTTTTTCTCCTCAATTTCAAGTGTCTTTCCACTCACCAGCTTTTCCAGTGCCTGTTTGCTTTCATTACCATAATCCTGCGTCTTTTCAGGAGCATCAATTCCAAACATCCTGATTTTTATAACTTCCCCAGTAAATTTTCCATTTTCCACTTTCTGAACATTCATAGTATCTCCATCGCTGACTTTTACAGCCTGATAACCTTTCAGAATAGTTGGATTTTGCAGAACTTTAGCATTTGAAGAATTATTTTTTGTACTTTTTGCAGCTGTACTTTTTTTGGAATTGATTGTTTTTGCTCTTTTTTTACTCGATTTTGAATTAACTCCATTGTATGCAAATCCAAATATTGCTAATAATACAGTAATTATCGCGGCAATTAATTTTTCATTTCCAACTTTTGAACTTCTTCCAGTTTTTCTTCTTCTTTTTGTTGCCATCTATTTTTTCCTTTATTCTTTATTTTTCCAATGCCTGTTTAAAATCTTCAATCAAATCATCAATATTCTCAAATCCAACAGCTATTCTTATCAATGAATTTGTAAATCCTCTAGCCTCTTTTTCTTCATCAGGCATTTCGGCGTGCGTAATTGTACTTGGATGAGTTACCAAAGTTTCTGCTCCACCAAGACTCGCTGCAAATAGCGCCACTTTCAAGCTTTCAAAAAATGTTTTTACTTTTGAATCGTCCTTTAAAGTAAATGAGAATACTGAACCTCCGCCTGTTGCCTGACTTTCATGAATTTTTTTACCTTTATTTGTATCCAAAGCCGGATAGTAAATTTTATCAACTGCATCATGGCTTTGAAAAAATTCTATCAGTTTTTCTGCATTCGTTTGTGCCGCTTCCACTCTAAGCTTCAATGTTTTAAGACTTCTCATCAAAAGCCAGCTGTCAAATGGAGAAATTAAGGCTCCAGCCGCAACTTGTGAAAACTTAATTTTTTCCGCAAGCTCCTCATCATTTGTAATCGCAACTCCAGCCAGCAAATCATGATGCCCAGACAAAAATTTAGTTGCACTATGAATTACAATGTCAATCCCAAAATCAAGCGGTTTCTGTAAATACGGAGTCATAAAAGTATTGTCTGCAATTGTTATCAAGCTATGCTCTTTTGCAATCTCTGCAACTCCTCTCATATCCGTAACATCAAGCAATGGATTTGACGGAGTTTCAATAAAAATAGCCTTTGTATTTTCCTTAATTGCATTTCGGATATTATTTAGGTCAGTTGTATCGACAAAAGTGTATTCCAATCCAAATTTTGAATAAATATCGTGAACAATCCTATAAGTCCCACCATAAATATCCTGGCCTAAAATAATATGATCTCCAGCTTTAAACATTGTAAATACAGACGTTGTAGTCGCCATTCCAGATGAAAAGGCATATCCATATTTCCCATTTTCCAATGCAGCAAGTATTTCTTCAAGCTCATTTCTCGTAGGAGCCGAAACTCTTGAATATTCAAATTCCTGCGTCACTCCAAATTCTGCCACAGGAAAAGTTGAAGCAAAATTAACATTTGTTCCCCATAATTCCTTCTTCTTTTCTTTTCTTATCCCATGTATCGTTTTTGTTTCAAATCTCATAACAATCTCACACTCCATTTCTTTTTTACTATTTTACCATCTAAACTTTTGATATTATTCTAATCTTAAAATATTTAATTTTTATTTTTTATTATCCTAATTAATGATTTCTTATTAATATTTATTTTTTTATTTCTTTTAATATCTTTTCTTTTTTTTTAACGTAAAGGATATCAATCGCCATCTCCTTTACAATCCCAGCTTATCTAAGTATTTTTTGAAAACAAAATCGAAACTCGCTACGTGCAACTTCGCTCAAACAATTGATTTCATTTCCAAAAAATCACGACATTTTAATTTAATCACAAACTGTTATTTTGATTAAAAATTATCAAGCAAACTATTGTTAATGAAAAAATAATCTAAAATTTAAAAAGTCTTTTATTTGAATACTTAAAATAATTTATGTGGTATTTTTATTATTTTCTCATAGGCAATTCTCTTTTCCCCAACATCAGGCTCTCTATCCAAATAAATCACACCGCAGTAGCTGAATCCATTCTTTTCAAGAAATCTCTTCATTGGTTCATTGTTTTCATGTGTATCTGCTTTTATACTGAGCATTTTGTTTTTTATGCACTCTTTTTCCGAAAATTCTAATATCTTTGTTGCAATCCCTTTATTCTTTATTTCAGAATCAACTGCCAGCCTGTGAATTACAATATAATCATCATTTGTTATCCATTTTCCTTCAATTTTAGAATATGGCTCTTCCTTTTTAGGCGACAATACAATAGTTCCGATAATTTTTTTAGAAATCTGATTTTCGGATTTATCATTCTTTTCGGAAATTTCTTCTAAAACATAACTAATCCCATTTTTCACATCATTTTCAATAACTTTTCGATCTGGATATCCATTTTGCCATTGATCTAAACCAAGTTTCCTTAGTTCAATTTTTGCTTTTTCGATGATTTCCAAAATTCTCTCCACATCATCAAAAGTTGATTTTCTAAAATTCACAAAAACTCCTCCCTTTCATAAAATTTAAATAATCATTTTAAAAAATTCTGTAGAATCTTGTTGATACGGTAATTTTATATTTTTAATATAAGAGAACTTGACTCATATAGCAATGTTGCTTAATTTTTATAGTTTTTTTATTTTTATATTTGCCAGTCAATTTCCTCTTTCCCTAGTTCTTTCAAAATATCATTAACTTTCTTAAAGTGTCCACAGCCAAAAAATCCACGGCTTGCAGATAATGGGCTTGGATGAACACTTTCCAAAATATAGTGTCTATTTGTATCAATAAAGGCTTTCTTGCTTTTGGCATTATTTCCCCAAAGTATGAAAATTATTGGCTCTTCACGTTCATTCAAATATTTTATCACATTATCTGTAAAAATCTCCCAGCCTATTTTTGAATGTGAGTTGGCATTTCCAGCAACTACAGTAAGTGCCGTATTTAAAAGCAATACTCCCTGTTTTGCCCATTTTTCAAGAAATCCATTTTTACTCATTTTATACCCAAATTCATTTTCAATTTCTTTATAAATATTTTTTAGGGAAGGTGGCAAGGCAACTCCCTGCTTTACAGAAAATGCCATTCCATGTGCCTGATTTTCACCATGATACGGATCCTGTCCTAGAATTACAACTTTGCAGTCCTTATAACTAGTTAGCTTAAATGCAGAAAAAATCTCATTTTTATCAGGATAAATTGTTTTTGTCTTATATTCTTTCACTAAAAATTTTCTCAAATCCAAATAGTAATCTTTTTCAAATTCTTTTTCTTTTTTAAAAATTTCATCCCAGTCATTTCCGATATTAACCATTTTCCCATCATTCCTCTCCTTAAAAATTCAAATCTTATTTCACAGTCAAATCTTCCTAATTTACAAAAGGATTATAAAATCTTCCACCATTTATTTTTATAAGTACAATTGAAATAATTACAAATATTGCTGTTACAACGATTGCTATGATATCTGGCATTTTCATTTTTCTTGCCTGATACCACGTTCTCTTTTTTCTTTTTCCAAATCCTCTTAAAATCATTGCATTGCTTATAATATCTATTTTTTCAATGCTTGAAAATATTAACGGCATTAATGTATAGGATATATTTTTTATTCTTGTTATTAATTTTACATTTTTGGAAATATCTATTCCTTTTGCCTGCTGTGCCTTGCTAATTGTAACAAAGTCCTCTTGCACAGTTGGAATATATCTTAGTGCAATTGAAACTGCATAAGAAAATTTGTACGGCACACCTATCCTGTTTAATGAAGACGCAAACTCGCTTGGATTTGTTGTAATTATAAACAGCAAAGCGACAGGAATAACCGAAAAATACTTGACAAATATATTAAACTCATAAAACAGCTGTTCCTTTGTTATTACATAATTTCCAAAAATTTTCAAAATATCATGCCTTGTTCCATAAATTTTTGTTCCTTCAAGCGGAGAAAATAAAAAAATCATAATTAAATTTAATACAAGAAAAATAGTAATTAGATAAAATACAATTTTTATTTCATTAAACTTTATTTTGGAAATTCTGAAAAGTACAAATCCTAAAAATGTCAAAATTAAAAGAAGCCTCGTATCGTAAGTAAACATAATCGCAACAGTCCACAATATGAAACAAATCAGTTTTGCCGCTCCATTTAGTCTATGAATCACAGAATCCTTTTCGATATATTCCAGTAAAAATGTACCTGCCATCTAATCACCCGCCTTTTTCTGCTCTTTTTCATAATGCACAAATGTTCTTATAAGCTCTTCCGAATTTATCCCAGCCTTTTCCGCCACATAGTGAAGTGAAGTTTCCTTCAAATTTGCCTGTTCCAACACATTCCTATCTGCCAAAATCTGTGCTGGATTTCCTGATTTTATAATTTTACCTTCATTAAAAACGTATGCCTTGTCAGTATACTCTAACATCAAATGCATATCATGCGTTATAAATAAAATTGTAATCCCTAATTCATTCAGCTGTTTCAAAAATTCCATTATTTCCCTGTAATGAAATAAATCCTGCCCTGCTGTCGGCTCATCCACTATTATCATCTCAGGCTGTAATACAAGGACAGATGCTATTGTAACCCTTTTTTTCTGCCCATAGCTAAGTGCTTTTATAGGCCATTTTCTAAATGGCTTTAATTTACATATTTCCAGAATTTCAATAACTCTTTTTTCTATTTCATCTTCTGAAACTCCTCTAGTTTTTAGACCTAATGCTACTTCATCAAAAACTGTAACTTTTGAAATCATTGCATTCGGATTTTGCAGTACAAAACCTATTTTTTCAGCCCTTTTTGTTATATTTTCATCACTTATATCTAAATTTTTATAGTAAATCTTTCCTTCATCCTGCTTTTCAAATCCTGCGATAACCTTTGACAGCGTCGATTTTCCCGCTCCATTTGAACCAACTATGCTTATCATTTCACCTTTTTTTACATCTATATCTATATTTTTTAATATTTTTCTTTTCTCATTGTATGAAAATGATATATTTTCAAGTTTTAATAATGTTTCTTCAGATTTTTCCCTTGCCTTGGGAGAATTATATTTTATCCAGTTTAAAATGCCGTCTTTTGATTCAGAAAAGTCAATCTTTTCAATATTAGAAATACTGCTATATTTCTCAAGGTTGACATTACTGTATTTTAGCAAGGAAATATACAAAGGCTCTCTTATGTTCATACTGCTTAGCAAATTTCCAGTTAAAATATTATCTGGTCTATCGTCAGCAATAATTCTGCCTTCATTCACAACAATAATCCTGTCAATTCCCCTGTGCAGCACATCTTCAAGCCTATGCTCTATAATTATTGTAGTTAGTTTTTTATTATTATGAAGTTCGTCTATCAGTTCAATAGCGTATTTTCCACTCAAAGGATCAAGATTTGCAAGCGGTTCATCATATAGAACAATGTTGGTATCCTCCACCATTATTCCAGCAAGTGACACTTTCTGCTTCTGTCCCCCAGATAAATCATGTGGCTTCAAGTCAAGCAGTGTTTCAATTTTTACAAATTTTGCTATTTCCTTTACCTTCTCTTTCATAATCTGTGTCTTTACTTCATCATTTTCCAGAGCAAACGCTATATCTTCCGCAACAGTAAGCCCCACAAACTGTGCATCCGAATCCTGAAGAACAGTTCCCACATATTTAGAATGTTCAAATACTTCCTTACACTTTTTCCCATAAATCTCAAACTTTCCTGTTATTTCCCCCTTGTAAAAATAAGGAACAAGTCCATTTATACAATGTCCCAAAGTGCTTTTTCCCGAGCCTGACGGCCCTATTATAACGACTTTCTCCCCTTCATAAATTTTCAAATTTATATTATGTAATGTAGGTTCCGACTGACTTTCATATTTAAATGTAAAATTTTCAAAATTTACAGCAATTTTTCTATTTTCTTCCAAATTCTCCTCCCTTCAAGTTAGGAATATATTTTCATTTAAATTTATTCAGTAATCTAAATTGTAAATTTTTATTTTATAAAGTTTAAACAAAATACCCGCCTAATCTTCTCACAGCCATCAAAGCTACTTGAAAAATGCGGGTTATTTAAATTATTCCTGTTTTAAGCTTCCTTTGCTTACTATTGTTTTTGAAAATGCAAATATTAAAATTGTACCTAAAATTGCTACAACTATCATATTTCCAAGTGCCGCTGTAACTCCTTGTGCAAATGCTTTCGCCTGTGGTTCCTTATATATTGCAATATCAATAATTGGAGCTAAAACTACCCAGCTTATCAAACTTATAATTACTTCTCCCACTATAAATTTTACAATTTTTGCTCCATTAAAATTCTCAATTTTAACAATTTTTCCTAAAAATCCAGTTGCCAGCCCAAAAAATGCCGCCGCTGCAACCCAGCTGAACCACACACTTCCGTATCCCGAAATATCATTAAGCGTATGCCCAATAAATCCAATCCCCAGACCAACTGCAGGTCCATATATAAATGCCATCAACGCCACAAAAGCAAAAGTCACTTGCAATGTCGTATTCGGAATTGGTGTCGGAATTGCTACAAATCTTGATAATACAATATAAATCGCTGCACCGATTCCCATTGCTACCACTTTTTTAATTGTTGTTGCTTCCATTAGTCTCACCTCTTTTAAAATTTTCAAAAGTTTAAATACATTATATACTAATATTACTTTTTTCTCAACTAAAAATAACAATACTTTTTCATAAATTTTATTAAATTATATTTAATCTTTAAACTGGATATTTATCGCTTTTTTGTCAATTTCAAGATGTATCGTTTCTACCTGCGCATTTTCAAAAATCCTTCTTGAAGCCTTTGTAGAATCAAGCGACTTGTGCTTATCGGAAAAATATATTACCTTTTTTATTCCTGACTGCACGATTGCTTTTGCACATTCATTGCATGGAAAGTGTGTTACATAAATAGTACAGTTCTTCAATGATTTTATACTGTTAAGGATAGCGTTCAGTTCAGCATGCACAACATAGGGGTATTTCGTTTCCAAAAACTCCCCTTCTTTACCCCAAGGCATACTGTCATCAGAACTTCCCATCGGAAATCCGTTATATCCAATTCCTATTATTTTCTTATCTTCGTCAATAATACATGCTCCCACCTGTGTAGACGGATCTTTGCTTCTCATTCCAGACAAAAACGCAATTCCCATAAAATATTCATCCCATGATAAATAGTTATCTCTTTTAGACATTCTTCATACCCCACTTTCTAAAATATCCAATATTTTAAAAATATTACTTCCAATACTTACATTTTCAAGTTCTTCAATCCTTAAATATTTTTCAATTGATTCTTTCATTATAAATTTTTCAGCGATTTTAACTTTTTCCTTTTTATTTTTAGACTTATTATCAATTTTTAAAATCATTTCGATATTTTCATTATTTTTTATTAATTTATATTTATTTTTTTGAACAAATTTCTTTATATCAACTAAAAATATTCTGTCTTTCTCATTATTTCTACATTTATCTAAGTCAATAACATAGATAATCTCGTAATCAGAATCTCTATTTTGATTTTTAAATTTATCTATTTTCTGATTAATTTGTTTATCTTTTTTATTATAATTATATTTCCCGTCAAGAATAATCCATTCTAATTTAATTTCTTTTTTCAATTTTTCAGATTTCACATAATACTTGATAATTTTATCAACATATATTTTATCTGAATTTCCCTCAACCAAAAACAGCCACAGTTTCATAATTCCCCCTTAATTCTCCTCTTCAAACGTATTAAATATCTCAAAAAAATCATAATATTCAATATTATATGGCATATTGGGTAACATTCCCTCCAAATACTGCTTTCTTGGAGAATAATTTCCATTTTTTATCCAAGGCTTTATTTCCTGATATTCAGTCATAAAATCTATCGAATTTTTATATTTTTTTAAAGTATCCAAAATACTTGTATTATGAGCTGTAAACGTAAACTGTCCTTTCCCATTTTCAGCAAAAAACTCAATTAACCTATTCAAATATAAATCATGAATACTCATATCTATTTCATCAACAAACACAATTCCACCATTATTAACTGTATCTAAAACATCAAATAATCTAAACAGTGACTTCATTCCCATACTTTCATATTCAAAATTTATTTTGTAATCCTTGTAGTTGAAAACATATTCAATTTCATAATAATTTTCATCAAAATCTTTCTTTTCAAACTCTATTTTTTTTAGTTCAGGATTAAATAATTTTAAAAATCTTTCTTTTCTTTTTAAATTTTTATTCAAATTTTCAATTTCTTCTTTTGTTTTAGATAAGATATTTCTCTTTTTAGCTTCTTGATTTACATAATCAATATATATTTTATCAAGCCAATTTTGATTTTTAAAATTGATATAAATCATTTTATAATGACTATCTTCCAAATGAGTAAAGACATTAATTTTTGAATACATTACATATAAATATATAACTCCAAATTTTTCAGATTTTAATTCATTTGTTTCATATTTTTCAATATTTTTTTCAACATCATCAATAACCAGTTTTATTATACTTTTTCTATCCAGCAAATTCATTGATAACTTTTCTATTTCATCTAAATTTTTAAAATAATTTGACTTCTCTTTGTTTATCTTTCCATTTTCTATAATTAATGTTTTTAATATCTCTTTTCTATCTAGCTTTTTTTTATTTATTATTTCTTTTGTAATAATAATTTTCCCATTTTCTATTTTCAAACTTATTGAATGTTCAAAAATATGTTTTTTATTATTTTTATCAACAACTAAAAATTCAGCAGACAAATAACACTCTTTAAGTTTTTTACTTATTATTTCATTTAACAAACTACTTTTTAAAATCAAATAGTCACTGTCTAATACAATATTTCTTAAAATTTCAATTCCTTTTATAACAGCAGTTTTCCCAATTCCATTCCTTCCAAAAATTCCTTTAACATTATAATTTTCCCTATTAAAATTGCGAATATCCTGCTTATAAAAACTAATTTCAATTGTTTTTTCAATATTTTTTATTCCATTTAATCTAAATTCTAAAAGATAAAATTCCATCCTAAACCACTCCTTTTAAAAAATATATATTTTGTATATTTTAATACAAAAGGTTGAAAAAATCAATATTTTTCTTTAATAATAATTACTTAACAACCACTTTCTTCTTAACATCTGAAAACTCTATCTCCAGCTTATCTTCCTTGCTAAGTTCAATCCCTCTCTTAACAATCTTCCCATTTTTTCGAGTTATTGTATAACCTTGTTTCAAAATATCACTTACTGAATATTTTGAAAGCTGTGCCTTTTTATATTTGAGTTCCTTTTTTCGATTCTCAAAAAATTCCAGTATTATTTGATTAAGCTCCGCTGATTTTTTCTTCAAATTTTCTTTTTCACTTAAAATTATTTTTTGCAAATTAATTCTGTCAAATCTCTGTTTTCGATAATCCAGCTGTTCTCGTGATTTTTGTACAATTCTTCTAAGTTCTCTTGATAATTTCTGTTCCTTTTCCATCAAGTCAAATTTTTTATTATCCAGAATATTTGCAAAATTCTTTATATAATAATTATTTTTTCTGTATTCCAGCTCTTTTTTCATCATTGCAACCCTGTTTAAAAGTAATTTACTCAAAAGATTCTTTTTACTTTCCAGTTCATCTGTTAATTTATCTTTTTCAGGAATCAAGATTTCTGCTGCCTGAGTTGGTGTAGCCGCCCGTTTATCAGCGACTAAGTCTGAAAGAAGATTATCAATTTCATGTCCTACCGCCGAAATTACGGGAATTTCAGACTTATAAATAGCTTCTATCACAGCTTCCTCATTAAATGCCCACAAATCCTCAATACTTCCTCCACCACGTCCAACAATAAGCGTATCTATTTCAAGGTACTTTTCTTCGTTCATTCTATTAAAAAACTCAATTCCTGCCGAAACTTCCCTTGCTGCCCCTTCTCCCTGAACCTTTGCTGGGTAAAGGTAAATATTCACATTTGGAAATCTTTTATGCGTTGTATTTATAATATCCCTGATTGCTGCTCCTGTATCAGCTGTTACAACACCGATATTTATAGGTAATTTAGGTAATCGTTTTTTTATTTCATCAGAAAAATATCCCTTTTCAAAATACAACTTTTTAAGCATTTCCATTTTCTCATAAAGCAGCCCAAGAGAATTACTTTTTTCAAGAAAATCCGCTACAATCTGATAACTTCCATTTGCTTCATAAAGCGTAACGCTACCTCGAATTTTTACTAAATCCCCTTCCTTTAAGTCTTCAGGCACTCCTCTATATTTATAACGAAAAATAGCACATTTCACACTTGCACTTGCATCTTTTAACGTAAAATACAAATGTCCCGAACGATAATACGTAATATTAGAAAGTTCCCCTTCAATAAAAATGTTCTTAAAAGTATTTGTCCCCTCTAAAAACATTTTAACTTCCCTATTTATATCACTTACGGAAAATACTGTCTGTTCCATAATTTCACCCATTTCTTACATTTTTTGTTCTTTAATAATAACATATTTCATATCTTTTCTCAACTGATGAAATTTTTTTACACAATTAATTTAAATATTTTCTAAAATTTTTATAATATATGCTAAAATCTATTTTAAATTAAGCTACTAAAATTATATAAATTTAAAGTTTAAGTAAAATAGTCATAACTTTTGAACTCAATTTTAAAACTACCTTACCATATATAATTACAAAACTATGATACTTTACTTAAAACTATATTTCAAGCTCAAAATTTATCATATTGCAATTATGAATTTTATACATATCTGAATTTAAATTAACAAACTTTTGAAAAGATATTGATTCAAATTTATCATCTTCTGCTAAGTAGATAATTTTATCACATTGAAAATTTTTAATTTCCCTATCTTCAAAATCATATCCCGAAGCAAGCCACTGTCCATAAGCAGATGATATTTTGAAAAACTGAACAAAATAATATTTCTCTTTCTTTTCTTCTTTATACAAAATTTTACAAACTTTTTCTTCTATTGAATTTTCAAGAATTTTCTTTAAAAGCGGACTTTCCTTTTGATGCTTTGAAACTTCAAAATTTAATATTGCCTCCATTTTATTAATTTCTTCCATTTGCTTTTGTGGAAGACAGCTTTTAAATTTTTCTTTCAATTTTTCAATATCTAAATGAAAAGGTGTTGTTTTATAGCCTTTTAACGTAAGCATAGTGAAGTATAACGCATATATTTCATTTACATTAAACAAAACAGGAGAGAGCAGTTTATTTTTTAAAATTTTATACCTTCCATTTCTCCCGCTGAAAGAATAAATTGGCATTCCAATTTCCTCAAGAGATCTTATGTCTCTTAAAGCTGTATTTTTTGAAATATTGTATTTTTCCATAATATCTTTTAAATTAAAAGTCTCTTTATTATTAAGATATATCATCATATCATTAATTCGCTCTGATTTTTTCATTTTTCTCCCAATTTTTTTATTTTAATAGTACCATATTTTGATACTATTTTGAAGTATAATTCAAAATATAAATTTAAGGAGGAAATTATGGATATAACAAATAACTTTTTAGAAATTATGGAAAAAACTACTGATATGGCAATAGCTTCTTCAGACTCAAGTAATCAGCCTAATGTAAGAATTGTAAGATTTTATTATAATTCAGATGAGAAAATTTTATATTTTTTAACACTAAAGAATAGTCAAAAAACAGTAGAATTTGAACAAAATAACAAAGTAGCTTTTACAACAATTCCTATAGATGGTCTAAAACACATTAAAGCTAAAGGAATTATAAGAAAAAGCCAAAAATCTGTTCAAGACTTAAAAAACAAATTTATAAAAAAAATACCAGAAGTAAAAAAGAATATTGATGAAGGAGAAAACTTTATGGAATTATATGAAGTATCTTTTACAAAAGCAACTGTTACTCTTGATGTTAAAAATACTAAGGAATTTGAGATTTTATAATCAATCATAAAATAAGTTTAAAATCTATGATTATTTTTCAAATTTCTATTTTATTTAGTTTTCTAAAAACCGATTTGAATATAAGTTAAAAGGGTATCACTCAGCATACCCTTTTTTATAATAAATCATTCTTCCTCTACTACAACCTCCACATCCTTTTTCCTAAATCCCATCCCAATTTTCACAATTTCTTTATAACCTTCATATTTTAACCCTTCAGAATAATTCCTGTCATTTATTTGTTTCAAGGCGCTTTTTGCAGTTCTTTTCAAATTTTTGCTATCTTTTGCTCTTGAATACTTAAATTCAAATATAAATGCTTTTTTAGTTTTATTTTTTGGCTTCAATACCAAATCAGGAATTCCATCTCCACTTTCTACATTTGATTTTACGAAATAATTTTCTGACATTATTGAGACTAACCCAATTACAAACAGATGATAAGAATTTTCTTCCTTCAAGTCTCTAAAACTTATCGCATTTTTTAAAAGTTCCCTTATTTCCAATCTGAATTTTTCATAATTTCCATTAATCAAATGCTCTCCAAGTCCATAAAATCTGTAATGTCCCCGATAAGTTCTATACAAAAATCTGATTCTGAAAAAATCAAATAGTTCCTCATTTGGAATTTTCAAGTCGTAAACGTTTCTTTCAAGCTTCTTTTCGATGGTTAAATATCCACTGTGAAGGAAAAACTGCCAAATATTCGCATACCCAAAATCATTCACAAAATAATCCCGTTCAATTTCATAATTTTTGCCATTTTCCCTAACTTCAAATCCGTAATTATTTTTATTCAAGTTCAAGGCATAATCTATATCCTGAAACGTCACAAAATCATAAATTTCCTTTCTTATGCTCTTATGGCTAAGCAGTTCCTCCAGTTCAAAAATAATTTTCTCGTCTGAATTTTCCAAATAGTTCATAATTTCATCATTACTTGAAGTATTTACCCAATGGGCTTTTAAATCCCTGTATTTCAAAAAATTAATAATTGACCACGGATTGTATACATTTATATCTCCAAACAAATAACCATTATACCATTTTTTTATTTCATCCAGTTCAGCGTCTAAATTATAATGTTTCAGAGCTTTTTCAACATCATTTTCCAAGATTCCAAAATATTCATTATATTTTTTTTCTAATATGGTATGAACTTCCAAATTATTAAGTCCAGAAAAAATTCCTTCCTTAGCAATCCTTAAAACTCCTGTAATTACTGTGATTTCTGCATAATCATTTCCTTTTAATGCATTTTCAAAGAAAGTCTTGAAAAAATTTATCACATCATTATAATACCCATTAGCATGTGCTTTTATTATTGGCTTATCGTATTCATCAATTAATAAAACGACTTTCTTTCCATAGTATTCAAATAAATATCTTGATAAGTTTGACAAGGCACGGCTGTAATTACCTTCCTTTTTTTTTAGCCATATATTATCAAAATCCATTAAATCGCTTTTTTCTAGTTTTTCCCGCAAAAATCTGAATTCATTGTACAAGGATTTTATTTCCTCTTTTATACTGTTAAAACCATTTTCCCAGTTTTTTTCCTCAAAATCCTTAAAACTGATAAAAATAACTGGATTCTGTCCTTGTCTATCAAAATATTCACTTTTAGAAATTTCTAAATTTTCGAAAAGTTTCTTATTTTCATCTTTATTCTTCACATCAAAAAAATATTTCAGCATCGACATATTTAGGGATTTCCCAAACCGGCGTGGTCTTGTAAACAAAATTCTTGTCGTTCCACTTTCCAGAATTTCTTTAATTAGCCCAGTTTTATCAAAATAATAGTAATTATTTTGTATCATCACTTCAAAATTGTCAATTCCAACTGGCAAATTTTTCTTTTTTTCCACTTTCTCATTTTTTCCCTTTTTAATCATATCCCCTCAATTCCTCTCTTTTTTATTTATTATTAATCACATTATATTTATATTTTTTCTAAAAGTCAAATATATTTATTTAATTTTTTTATTCTAATTTTTGAAAAATTTGCATATAATTGAGATAAACTTGATTTTAAAATAATTTTACGATAAAATAATTATAATTTGAACTTTTTTAAAAGGTATCAAATCCAAAATTTAGAATATATAATCATAGATTTTAAATTAATCTTACTATGAAAAAAGGAGAATTTTTTATGAAAAAAAATATTTTAATTTTACTCGCTTTAACAATATTAAGTTGTCAAAAAGATAAAAACGATAAAGAAAGAATTGAACAAAAAAATGTTACTGAAAATCAGCAGGAAATAACTAAAAATGAAGATGTAAAAATAGAAGCTTTTGAAAGCAAGAGTAAATTCTTTTGGGATTATTTCAAGGAAAATGAAGATAAAATTTATAATTTCGATAAACTTTCAAAGGATGAGCAACAGAAAATCTGGCGACAGATTCATATAAGATTAAGTGTTATAAATGAAGCTTTGGGAGTTGAAATATCAGCTGTTCCAAAAAATGGAAAACGAGAATTAATAATAACAGCAAATGGTCTTGTTGACTTATTTCCCGCTGTGAGAAAATTAGCCGCAAATGCACCAAAAATGGAAAAATGGATTGTAAAACCTTTTAAACAGCGAATGAAGAAAGTTAGGATAAGAATGTCAAGCGGAATAGATATGTCTTCTGACGACCTTTATTTTAAAATAGACAGTAAAAAAGAGAAAATATTAAACATTTCAGTTTATATGAAAGGATATGAAAAAATACCTGCAAACAGAAGAAGAGAAATCTTATATCAACTGCTTGATGGCATTCTAGGAGAAGAAGACGTGGAAACTTATCTTGGGGCTATTGAAGACAGTGATAAAAAAGATGATTCCTATATAAATTCAGATAGGCTGATTGAAGAAGTTGATAAATTAAAAAAATAATATTACCTTCAATATAATATTTATAAAGGGCATCCTTTTGAATGCCCTTGCTAACACATTAATAAATATAAAATAAATTGTAAAACAACACTCTAATCCTGCGTATATTTCAAGATTTTCAAAATCCAATGTTCCATCTGTTATTCCTATTCCATCGCTATATTCTACAGCCTGATTTTTGTATTTTACATATTTTATAAATTTTTCATCTATTTTATTATATGTTGGTGTTTTCTCTGAAGTAAACACAAGTTTAGCAGCCTTAACATTTAATGAAGCAATCAAGATAGTTAAACTTGCGATTGTTTTTCTGTTCAATGTTATCTCCTTAAAATTTATTTTTACAGAATTTATAAAGTTTATAAACTCTTATTAATATGGTATTCTTTAACTTCAAACTTTCTCAATTTCTGATTCCTTCTATACGAATACTGTTATTATTAACTTCTCGCAACTCTTTCTTTCTAATTTTATATTTATAAAATTAACAAGTAAATTTAATGTATACAAAAAGACTGGAAAATCCAGCCTTATCCAAAATAATTTTATCCAAATTTCTATTCAAAAACTTCCGTCGCATTCGTTACTTCATTCCCCAACGCCACATTCAAAGCCACAATCGCCACTTCCAGCTGGCTTTCATCAGGTTCACTTGTAGTAATTTTTTGTAGCCACATTCCTGGAACAGCTATTATTTTTGCAAAAACATTATCCAAATGATAACTTGTCCAACGCTGTATTTCATAAGAAAGTCCAGCAACAAATGGTACAAACAGTATTCTTGTTACTAATTTATAAAGAAGCATTGTAAAATGTCCAGTTGGAACTTTAAAAAATAAATCAACTGTTGAAAATACTAAAATACTTATAAACATTACAAGTAAAAGAAAGCTTGTACCACATCTTGGATGAAATCTTGTACATTCTTTTGCATTTTTTGGTGTTAATTCCTTTTCCATTTCGTAATTCATAATACTTTTATGTTCTGCCCCATGATATTCAAAAACTCGTTGTATATCCTTCAAAAACGAAATTCCATAAATATACCCCAAGAAAAGAATTAATTTTATCACAGCCTCAACAATATTGGCTTTTAAAACATTATCTTTAAAGAAAAAACCTCCAACAGCAGATGGCAGCCACATAAATACGGCAATTCCTAATAAAACCGATGTCATAACAGTAAACCCAACCTGTTTATCTGTCAATTTCTCCTCTTCCAGTCCAGCCTGATTTGATGCAAAAATAAGTTCTTTCGTCCCAACTACCATTGCATCATAAAGTGCTATAACTCCCCTAACAAAAGGTACTTTTAACCATTTATTATTTTTCTCAGTAAGTGTTATTTTTTTATAAACAATACTTCCATCCTGCTTACGAACAGCTGTTGCAATCGCTTTAGGCCCTCTCATCATAACCCCTTCCACAACAGCCTGTCCTCCAACAGTCACTCTTTTATCTTTCATTTTTACCTACTTTCTTAATTTTTTCTATTTTTATAATTTTTCTTAATTTCGATTAATATTTTATTCCCTGTCAATTACAGTTCTATTTTTTATACGTTTTAGTGATTTATTAATGTGTTCAGCCTTATATTTACTAACTCCTTTTATTTTAGCAATATCTGAAGCTGTTGACATCAAGATTGAATGAACGTTTGAAAATTCCTTTACAAGAATTTCTCTATCCTTTTTGCTTATTTTTGTTATATTGCTCAAAAGTCCATAACCACGTGGCTCTATCTTTTCATCAAAATTTATAATATTTGTATCAAATCCAAGTAAACACACGATTTTTTCATCATCCAGCAATTCCTCTTTCGTTAAGGATTTCACTCTTAAACCAATTTTTTCCGCTGTTTCCTCGCTTATTTTATAGTCTTTTATAAGAGCATCAAAACTTTCGTTTTTATTTAACATTATTTCTTCATACTGAATTTTTATAAGCCGTCCTTCGCTTCCAAGCTCTGCCATATATTCAATCAATTCTTCCGACATTCTGAAAAGCAGCCCATACATTCTCACACATTCTACAATATCATAAAGTGTTACCATGTTGTCAAACTCAAGAATTGACAAATTCACATGATTTTTTTCAATCGCAAGAGAATATTTTTCAAGGGCTGTTATTGCTTGTGAAGATTTTGTCAGTAAATCTCCAATTTCATTTAGTAAATATCTGAATTTACCATAATATACCGTTATTTTATTTCTTCTCTCAGAAACTGCTACAACTAAATTTCCTTTTTGCTGAGCGATTCTGTGTGCTGCCTGATGTCTTGTTCCACTTTCATCTGTTTCTATGGAATAATTCGGCTGTAATTGGATATTTGCTCCATAAATTGTTTTTATATCCTCTGACAAAATAATCCCACCATCCATTTTGGACAGTTCATAAACTTTTTGTGGTGAGTATACTGTATTTAGCTCAAATCCACCACCCATCACATCTTTCAAATTATTTGGATTTCCCAATACAATTAATGCCCCAAGCTTTGCTTCCTGAATTTTGTCTACCGCTTCTCTCAAAGCTGTTCCTGGTGCTATTCTCTCAAATATGTGTTCCAATATTTTCTTCTTATTCACTACCTTTTTTAACATTTTCTTATCCTTTCGCCTTTTTGCTCTATTGGCTTACCTTATCCTCTCGACAAGTTCACTTATATTGCTTATATAGTTAAGCTTTATTTTTGTTTTTGTTTTTTCTTTTTCAAAATCAGCCTGATGGCTCTTTGGTAAGTACACTCCTGCAAATCCGAGTTTTTCCAGTTCATTTACTCTATTTTTGATAAATGAAACTTTTCTCACTTCGCCCCGTAATCCAAGCTCTCCAATAGCAGCTATTTTTTGACTTATCGGTATGCCTTTTATTGAAGATAAAAGCGAGAAAACTACAGCTAAATCAGAACTCCTGTCATTCAAGTCAATTCCACCTGGAATATTAATATAAATATCTTTAGAGTTTACATCCACCTTTAATGAACGAGATAAAACTGCACTTAATATTTCGACACGATTTTTATCATATCCTTCAACTGTTCTTCTAGGCATCCCAAAATTTGGTGTTCCTAGTAACGACTGCACTTCAAATAAAAATACACGGCTTCCTTCAAAAATTGGTACAATAATACTTCCAATATTTTTTTCATCTCTATCGCTTATAAAAAATTCAGATGGATTTTTCACTTCACTAATTCCATTTTCTTTCATATCAAAAATTGAAATTTCATTTGTGGATCCATAACGATTTTTTATAGAACGGATAATCCTGTAGTAATTATTTTCTTCCCCTTCAATTTGCAATACTGCATCTACCATATGTTCCAATAGTTTTGGTCCCGCTAGTTTCCCATCCTTTGTAACATGTCCCACAATATAAAATGCAATTTCATTTTTTTTAGCAATTTCAATGATTTTTAAAGTTGTTTCACGAATTTGAGTTACACTTCCAGGAATGGAATTAACATTTTCTGAATAAAGTGTCTGAATTGAATCAATTACCACGACTTTAGGCTTATCTTTCAAAATTACACTTTCGATTTTTTCAATGTTTGTGTCATTCAAAATATACAAATTTTCACTTTTTACATTGACACGTTCTGCACGCTGCTTTATTTGTCGTGGCGATTCTTCCCCAGAAACATAGAATACATTTCCAATTTTTGCATATTCCTGCGATAATTGAAGCAAAAAAGTTGATTTTCCGATTCCAGGACTTCCCGTAATCAGTACAACTTCCCCTTTTATAAGTCCGCCTCCTAAAACCCTGTCAAATTCTTCAAATGGAGTTACCATTCGAAATTCCTTTTCAATTTCAATATCCGTTATCTTACTAATTGAAACATCTCCTGATTCTACATTTCTAAAAGTACTCTTTATATCAATTTCTTCTTCAAAAGTTCCCCATGAATCGCAGTTAGGACATTTTCCAAGCCATTTTAATGAACTATAACCACATTCTGAGCATATATATTTTACCTTTGTTTTTTTTACAGCCATTTTAAGTTCCTCTTTTATCGTTTCTTATTCATATTACCAAATTTTTTTAACAAAATTATGTTTTTTTCCTTTTTATTAACTGTGAAATTTAGTAATTTAGCAAGGTATTTAAAATTATTTAGTCTTTTTGTAATTCTTCAACTTTTTTAATTAAACGCTTTTCTACATTTTCTGTAACAAAAAAATGTAAATCACCTTTATTTAATGCGACTTCCTTCACAAGACTTGAACTCAAGTATAAATATTCCCTTGAAGCCGTTAAAAACACTGTTTCAAATTCACTTTTTGAAAGTGTTTTATTTGTAAGCGTAAATTGTAACTCGTATTCATAATCCGATAAAGCACGAAGCCCTCTTATTAAAATATTTACCTTTTCTTCATACATAAAATCAACTAGCAATCCGTTAAAAATCTTTATTTCAGCATCAACATCTTCTTTTTTCAAGATTTCTTCTATCATCTCAACTTTTTCTTCATCTGAAAACCAGGCTTTTGATTTTGTAGAATTTTTAAAAATTCCTATTATTAACTTATCAAATAAATGTGAAGAACGTTTTATAATATCAATATGTCCCTTCGTTATTGGATCAAAACTCCCTGGATATAACGCCACTTTTTCCATATTGTTCTCCTATTTTTACTGCTTTTGTTTTTTTAATTTTGCTAATGCCTCTTTTGCCGCATGTTTTTCAGCTTCCTTTTTACTTTTCCCTGTTCCTACTCCGTAACTTTTATCATTCCAGCTTACAGAAATTTCAAAAACTTTATCGTGGTCAGGACCTTTTGTACTAAGCAGCTTATATTCTGGCATTTTCCTATATTTTCCTTGAACAAATTCCTGTAAAACCGTCTTATAATCACCAGTTCCTTCTATTTCTTCAAGTTTATTTATTTTTCCAAGCAGTAATTTCAATGCCACATTTTTCGCAGTATAATAATCTGAATCTTTAAAAATCGCACCAATCAAAGCCTCAAAGGCATCACCTAAAATAGACCTTCTATTTCTACCGCCAGACATAATTTCGCCATTGCTCAAATACAAATATTCTCCTAGTTCAATATCGCTTGCAATAGTAGAAAATACAGGTTCACTTATAATTTGGCTTTTTAGTTTTGCAAGTTCACCTTCCGTCTTTTTTTCATAAAGTTCATAAATATATTCTGTTGTTATAAGATTTAGAACTGCATCTCCTAGAAATTCCAGTTTTTCATTGTTAAATCTTCTATCTTTTTCCGTTTCATTAGAATACGATCTATGTGTCAACGCCTCTTCTAAATATTCCTCATTTTTAAATTCATATCCTATTTTCTGCATCAATTCCTTAGCATCCCTATTTGCACCCGTTTCCATGTTTTCACCTCCTTCATTTTTATTATTTATTTTTTACGCTTTAATTAAGGGGAAAATCAATGTTTATTCTCCCCCTAGTTATTTCAAAATATTTTTATTATTTATATTTTCTAAATGCTAGAACCGCATTATGTCCACCAAATCCCAGCGAGCTTGACATTCCTACTTCAATATCTCTTTCCACAGGCTTATTCGGTACATAATCCAAATCACATAATGGATCTGGATTCTCATAATTTATAGTTGGAGGCATAATTCCTTCTGAAATTGCAAGCGCCAAGAACGCCGCTTCAATTCCTCCTGCTCCACCTAATAAATGCCCAGTCGCACCTTTTGTAGAACTTACAGAAAGTTTGTATGCATGTTCTCCAAATGCTGTTTTTATTGCCTGAGTTTCATTTTTATCATTAGCAGGTGTAGATGTTCCGTGCGCATTAATGTATCCAACTTCTTCGGGTTTGATATTTCCTTGCTCTAAAGCCATTTTAAAAGCTCTTGCGGCACCTTCTCCACCGTCAGATGGCGCTGTCATGTGAAAAGCATCTCCTGTTTCCCCATATCCAACAACTTCTGCATAAATTTTTGCCCCACGTTTTTTAGCGTGTTCCAACTCTTCCAGCACTAGCACTCCAGCACCTTCCCCAAGTACAAATCCATCTCTATCAGCTGTAAATGGACGTGATGCAGTTTTTGGATCTGGATTAGTTGACAATGCTTTCAAGTTTGCAAATCCCGCTATTCCTGATGGAGTTACTGTTGCTTCTGTTCCTCCAGCTACCATTGCGTCAGCCTTTCCTAACAAGATTGCCTGAAAAGCATCTCCAATTGAATTTGTTCCTGAAGCACAAGCTGTAACAACAGTCTTATTAGGTCCTTTTGCGCCTATATAAATTGAAGTATTTCCAGAAGCCATATTCAAAATTGCCGCTGGAATATAAAATGGCGATACTCTCTTAGGCCCTCTTGTAACAAGTTTTTCCACTTCCTGCTCAATTACATCCAGCCCACCTATTCCTGAACCAATAATTACTCCTATTCTATCCGCATTTTCTTCAGTAATTTCCAATTTCGCATCTTCCAACGCTTCTTTAGAAGCCGCAATCGCAAATTGTGAAAATCTGGCTATTTTTTTCAATTCTTTTTTTTCAATGTAATTTTCAGGCACAAAATCCTTCACTTCTGCCGCAATATGCACTGAATGCTCCGAAGTGTCAAACTGCGTAATCTTGTCAATTCCACATTCTCCAGCCAGCAAATTTTTCCAAGCCTTATTTTTTCCAGTTCCTAATGGTGTTACCAGTCCTATTCCTGTAATAACTACTCTTCTCATTAATACACCTCTCATCTTTTATTTTTTTTATTTTAAATATATTTAATTTATTGAGATAATATTTTAATTTTTCCCTTATATTATTTATTTTAAGCAGAGGTATCAAACGCCATACCTCTGCACTCCCGCTTTACGCAAAATTTCTTATAAAAGAAAAATAGAACTCGCTTTTGAATATAGATTATTTTTAATTTAAATAACTTTATCCAATTTAAAATTTACTGCAAAAGCTCAAACAGCTATTTTTCTTCTAACGAAATTTTGCTTATTGTTTGTTTTAGTTAAATTAACTGTTTTAATTAAACTAAAAATGTCGTGATTTTTTGGAAATAAAATCGACTAAACACATTTATGTGTTTTTTTCGCCATAACTTCTATAATAAATTCATTTGATAGAATTAAATTCACTCTGTAATTTGCGAAAGTGAGCGTAGTTTTACATAGCGAGTTTCGATTTTGTTTTCAAAAAATACTTAGACAAGCTGGGTTTGCAAAGGGGATAGCGACTGTTCCCCTTTGCTTAAAAAAAAGAAAAAACATAAATATTATAAAAAAAGTATTTATTAATAGTAATCTTGTTTTTATAAAAATTACAAACAACTACTTATTTATTTTATTATTTTAAATAATAACTTTTTTACAATAAGATTATTTTAACATTTTTTCATTTTTTTTTCAATAAAAAAGGGGGAATACTCCCCCAAAAGTTTTATCTATTGTTTAGATTCGATGTATTCAATTACATCTTTAACTGTTTTAATTTTTTGTGCATCTTCATCAGGAATTTCAATGTCAAATTCTTCTTCAAAAGCCATGATTAATTCAACTGTATCTAACGAATCTGCTCCTAAATCATCAACAAAAGATGCATCTTCAGTTACTTGATCTTCGTCTACTCCTAATTGATCTACTACTATTGATTTAATTTTATCTAGCATTATAATGCCACCTCCATATTTATTTTCTAAAATTATTATACCAAATGAATTTGAAAAATGCAACTAAAATTTATTAATAATTAAAATTTTCAACTTTAACTAAGTAATTCCATTAATTCCTTATCACTCATCTCAAACAAGACTTTTTCCCCGTCTTTATTTTCTAGCAGATTCTCACTTAACTTACGTTTACTTTCCTGTATTTTTATAATTTTTTCCTCAATTGTACCTTCTGTCACAAGTTTTATAACTTGCACGCTTTTTTTCTGTCCGATTCTATATGCCCTGTCACTAGCTTGATTTTCCACAGCGATATTCCACCACGGATCATAATGAATCACAACATCAGCTCCAACGAGGTTTAGTCCAGTTCCACCTGCTTTTAACGAAATTAGAACCACTTGTCGCTCTCCAGCGTTAAATTTGTTACAAATATCAACTCTTTCCTTAGATTTCACACTTCCATCAATATAAAAATACTCAATCCCCATATTTTCAAGTTCTTTTTCAATTTCCTTCAAAGTTCCCACAAATTGAGAAAATATTAATAGTCTATGCCCATTTTCAATTATATCTGGCATTAAGTCACGCAATACTTCCAGTTTGGCTACCTCGCCTTTATAATCTTCTTTAAATAAAGTTGGAGAATTACATATTTGACGCAATTTTGTCAATATAGCCAGTATTTTCATCCGATTGTTTTCATTTTCGTTAAATTTCTTCATTTCACTTTTAGCTTTCTTTATGTACGACATATATAGCTGTTTTTGCTCATTGCTCAATGTTACAACCATATTTGATTCAATTTTATCTGGCAATTCTGTAAGTACTTCTTTTTTTGTTCTTCTTAACAAGAATGGAGCGATAATTTCACGCAAGTTGTGTATTTTGGAAGAATTTGGATTTACAATTGCTTCTTTATAGGTTTTTTTAAATTTTGTCAAATTATCTAAATATCCCGGTATTACAAAATCAAAAATTGACCATAGTTCTAAAATATTATTTTCTACTGGCGTTCCTGTCAATGCAAAATTTACTTTGCTGTTGATTTTCATAACAGCTTTTTTTATTTGAGAAGTTGTTGTTTTTATATTTTGAGCCTCATCCAGCACTACTACATCAAAATCTCTGCTTTTGTACTCTTCTATATCATTTCTCAAAGCCTGATAAGTTGTTATCATAAATCCTCTTGATTTTTTGGATATAATTTCCTTTCTTTGAACTGCCGTTCCTTCAATTAGAGTTGGACTTATCCCTGTAAACTTGATAATTTCTTCCTTCCAGTTATATAGCAGTGAACTCGGTACAATAATCAAAGCCGAAAAATCTCTGTTTTCCTGATAAATCTCATTTAACAGCGAAATTGTCTGTAAAGTCTTACCAAGCCCCATATCATCAGCCAGAACTCCTCCAAATCCAATATCATACATATTTTTCAGCCAATTAAAACCTAATTTCTGATACGGAAATAATTGTACATTTATATTATGCGGCTCTATTTCCTGCCGATTTTTTATTTTATGGAACAAATCCTTAAATTCATCCATTTTTACAAGTTCTTCCTGAATATTTTTTGAAATTTGAGCAAGCTGTAAAGCTTTTATTTTAGAAATTTTATTTTCTCCAACTTTCAGATTAGAAATAGAATCTGTAATTCCAACCAGTTCTTCAATGCTTTTATTGGCAATTTTTACAAGTTCCCCACTTGAAAGCGTTATATATTTCTGCTCATTTTTAATTGCCTCCATCACAATTTCCACATCTTCAGTTTTTATCCCCTCAATGTCAAAGCTAACATTCAAAAAATTATTTTCCACCTTTTTTATTCCAACATGAACATCTATATTTCGGGCATTTTTTATTTTGTTATCCAGATGAATTTTTACCTTATCCGGATAGTTTTTATCAATATATTCGGAAATCTTACCCAGCCCTTCATAATTTACATTGTAACTGCCTTCCATCGACTCCAAATACATAAAAGAATAACTTTTCACAAGTTTTTTCAATTCCTCACATAATTGTGCATTTTTTCTGGGAATAAAATATTTCCCATTTTTTTCCAACGCACAAACAGTATTTGACAAGTTAATTTTTACAAGTTCCTTTTCATCAGTTTCTGTAACAAAAATGTCAATATTTCCATCCTCATCAGCATATTCGGCAACATTAATATTTTCATATCCCAAAACTGCCTTTAACTTCTGATTTTCATCACTGGAAAGCTGATTAAACAGTTCCGTATCTAAAAAATCAAATTTTTCAAAAAATTTTATTTCATTTTTATCCATTTTAAAAACTTTCGTTGTGTCGTTTGAAAAAGTGTAAAATGGACTATTTTCAGAAATTCTTTCGATATTTCTCATTGTAATTTTTTCATTTTCCAATACAAATAACGGTTCATACGAATTCATTATCTGCTTTTGCTCTCCCAAAAGAACTAGGCTTTTTCCTTTTTCCATAGCTATAAGCAGTCTATTTAAGAGCATTTCATACACTTTTAGCCCTTTTTTATCCTTAATTCCGCTGTCAATTACGCTTTGAATTTCTTTACTGTATTCGTAAATTGCATGGATTATTTTTTTATTTATATCATTGAAAAAATAAGTTTTTGGATTATAAGTAATTTTAGAAGTTACTTCATATTCTCTGTCTTTTACAACCGATTCGATAAATTTTAAAATATCTTTCACATAGTAAGTTTTCTTTAGCCCTGTTTTTAGTCTTAAAATATATCCCCGTGCATTATTTTCCTGGTTATAGTCATATCCATATTTATAGTCACTGTAACTTCCCTCGTCAATTTCAACTTCAAGTCGCATTTCCTGCTGTTCTTCCGATTCAATATTTTGATTTTCCAAATGTAAATTATAAATTTCATTGATTTTTGCAGAAACACTTTCAAGATTTTCCACTATTTCTTCATTATTTTTAGTTTTTTGCGTATTCTGGAAATCTATTTCGACTTTTATACTATTATCTTTTAAAGTATTTTCAGTATCCCCTTCAATAGTTTCAAATTTGACTTCCACACTTTTACTTTTTTTATCAAAATTCTTCAATTCTTCATTTTTAATATTTTCTATTCTTTCAGAGGTTTTATTTGATTTATCTAATTTTTTTATATTTATATTCTCGGCTTTTAATTTTTGGCTTTGTCGTAATTTATTTTTTTTATCATTTTCTAAATTTTGCTTAGCAACTTTTTCAGCTTTAGCTTTTTGCTCTTTTTCTTTAATTTTAGCTAATTTTTTATTATCTTCCTCAAAGTCATCTTCAAACATCATTTCAATATCGTCAGTTCCAATAACTTTTGAAATTTTTTCTGAATGGTCCGCCATCATTCCCAATGTTACAACGTGTTTACAGCAATTTTTCTTATTGTTCTTAAAAAACATGCAATCACAGTCTGCTTCAACAAATTCTCCTTTTTTCTGCTCCACCGTAATCGATGTCTTGCAAAGGCTATTTTCCTTGTATTCACCTTCTACCGTCATAAAATTCCCATCGGCAAAAAGTGCTGTTATATTCCCCAAATTTTTATTATAATATTCCTCTCCAATTATAAAAATACTCGGTGTTATCTGTTTTTTTAATTCTAATGAAATACTATTCTGTCCCATTTCTCTCCCTTACTTTTATTTATGCTCAAACTAAATGATTTTCATCATTATTATTGCATCCTCATTATTTCCATAATAATTTTTTCTTACAGAAATTTGTTCAAATCCAATTTTTTTATAAAGTTTTAGTGCTTTTATATTATTTTCGTTAACTTCCAGCAAAAACTTATTTTCTGAAAAATGTATATTTTTAATTTCTGAATTTTTATTATTTTTAAGTAAATTTCCCATGCTTTCAATTAATAATTTTTCACCAAAACATTGCCCCTGATATTCTTTTTTTATTGCAATTTCAAAAATATCTATGCTTCCTATTGTACCATAAAATGCGACATATCCCAACACATTTTTCTCAAATTTTTCATTTTTATCCAAATCCGTTTTTTCTTTTTGATTTTTTTCTAAAATTTTATTTTTATCTTCTTTTTTTAATTTCTCCACAAAAATATTTTCTTTCGTATAATTAAATAAGCAGTATATCTCATACTGCTCACTTAACATCATTTCAGAAAAATATTTATCCCCAACTTTATTTTTAAAGTTTCCATTATGAATTTTAACCAATTCACTGACAATATTTTCCATTTTATTCTCCATTTTTTCTTTACCTTTATCAAACTCTTATTTATAATATTAAAAACGAACACATTTGTAAATACTCTCAAATTATAATAGCCCAATTCTAGTCAACGGCCACCATCTTACAAGTAATTCACCTTTAATTCTAGGTTCTGCCACAAGTCCAAAATATCTTGTGTCCTTACTGTTTGAAGTGTTATCTCCCATAGCCATATAATAATTTTTATCAAGTGTTATGGTTTCGCCATTCAGCAATCTTGTAAACAATTTATCATCATATTTAAAGTCCATAATTGGCATAACCATCTCATCTCTGCCTTCCACTTTCAATGTAAATGTATAATATCTATTTGTCAGTGTATCTCTAGGATTTGAGTTAAATTCATCATCATTTCCAATTATATCTTTAAAGTTCTTATCAGTTTTTATTAAATCTAAAAACTCTTTACCAGTCAAATTTTTAAATCCTTTTCCATCATAGTAGCTTTCCCAGTCTACTTGTCCAATTAAAGTATGGTCTTTGTCTTTCATTTCTCCAAATATTTTGTCAATTGCAACAATTTTATCTAGTTTTACTTTATCTCCTTTTTTAGGAATATAAATTTTGTTATTCATAAGAAGTCCTTCTGGCAAATATACTTTTTGTGGCGTTACTTTGTCCAAAACTTCTGATTTTTTATCGTTTATCAATATAGCTCCACCAACAGTCTGAACTTTATTTGAATTAAACTTATCCACTTCCTGATTATATTTTTTCAAATCTTCCCTATATTGTTGATTGTCATTAGAATAAACTGGATAACTTGGCTTATTATCAACATTGGCAATTTCAAATTCATTAATACTCATTTTACCTTTTTCAATTTGAAGCGTTGTTCCTGGCTCTCCAACTATTCTTTTTGTATACATCACTTTATCAGTCATCGGCTCTTTAAACGCAATTATTTGTCCAATTTTAGGATTTGAAAAATGATATTTCACCATATTTGTAAAAACTCTATCTTTCACTAAAATCGTAGGCTCCATCGAACCTGTCGGAATAACATAATTACCAATATAGAACAATTGGATAACAGCCACCAGAATAACAGCAATCAACGCATTATCAATTCTTGTTAATGCTTTTCCAAATGTGCTTCTTTTTCTTTCTTCCTTTGCAATTCTGTCATCTACTGAAAGATTGTCATTTGGAAATATCTTTTTAAATATTTCTTCTGTACTTTCTTGTTTTACTCTCGATTCTGTCAATATTTTTTCCAATTTCTTATTATCATGTGTGGCTTCTTTTAAAATCGAGTGTTCTGTAACTTTTTCCTTCGATAAATCTTTAAATAAATAAATAAGAATCAACGAAATTACAACATTTATTATCAAATAAATATAAAAATTTGTATCCAAAATATTAAACATCAATTTCCCTAAAAATAACATAATTAAATCCAATAAAAAAATCCATTCATGCTGCATTCTAAGTATATAAAATGCAACATTTAATCCAAAAACTCCATAAATTCCCCAAACCTTGATCCAAATATTTGGATCTTCAGTTTTATCCACAATTACAAAAAATACTGCCGATACAATCAACGCTACAACTGTTAATAAATTCCCAATCATAGCATTTTTTTGATTTTTCTCAAGTGAGACTTTTTGCAATATTTCATCCTCTTTCACTCTTATCCAATGGATAACCTGCTTTTCTTTAAAAAAGAAAAATAATAGAAATAGCGATGCAACAATATAAAATGCTCCCCATAATAACATATTCATAATTTTCCCTCTCCTAATTTGTAATTTTTAAATTTTAAAACTCTCTTTAAGACTGAAACAATAAAAATTATAACATTCAAGTTCACTTTTAAAGCAGCAATTACTGAATTATACATAATTAAACTTTATTTTTTCTAAAATTTTTATTTGCCTAAAATAGATTTAATACAGTAAAGTTTATTTTTTTATTAAAATATTAAATTTTTAGTTTGCATAAAAAATAAAAAGCTAGCATTTTGCTAGCCTTGAAGCTACTTTCTAATTTCTTTAATTCTAGCAGCTTTTCCTGATAAGTTTCTCAAGTAGTATAATTTAGATCTTCTTACTTTACCAATTCTCTTAACTTCGATTTTTTCTACTAATGGAGAATTTAAAGGAATGATTCTTTCTACACCGATTCCTGAAGATACTTTTCTAACTGTGAAGTTTTTAGCAACACTTCCACCAGAAACTCTGATAACTACACCTTCAAAAACCTGTATTCTTTCTTTGTTTCCCTCTTTTACTTTGTAGTGAACTGCAACTGTATCCCCTGCTTTAAATTGAGGCACATCAGCCTTTAAGTAATTTTTTTCTACTAATTCGATTAATTTCTCTTTCAAGAAATTCACTCCCTTCTTTCTAAGACATTCTTTCTATCTATACCAATCTTACCGATTCAAAAACTTTTCTTGCTTATAAATCCTTTACAAAACTGGTAGCAACAATAAAAGCGGAATATCCTTTTATTCAATAACTTATTAAGTTTATCACATTTTCCATTAATTTTCAATACAATTACAAAATTTTTTTCAATTTTTTTTAAATTTTTAAAATAATATTCTTTTCCTAAAATTCTTTTTTTAATCTAAATATTTCAAACTTAAAAATTATAACTCTCAAATTACTACATTTATTCAATATTTAATTATAAATTTCAAGCTATAGGTTATCAGATTGATTTAGTGTTATTTAATATAACCTTTATCCCTGTATTCAAAATATTCCCTTGGTATTTCATCCTTAAAAAGTTTCATAACAAAATCATATAACTCTTTTTCTGTTCCTTCTAAATCTTCGCTGACTTTATGCACTACGTTATTTTCAGTTATTATTGTTATCATGTCTTTTGGGCTATTTGAAGAATAATCAAACCCCTCCTTTAATTTTTCCTGTTCATCGTCATGTTTGTTTAATAAACCTTCTAAGTTTCCCGTTTTAAAAAATACTTTGGTCTCCAATGTGTTATCAGGATTTATAAAATACAATTCAAGTTTAAGTACTCTCATTAAATTTTCTTCAGCATATCCTACTGAGGATACTTTTCCAAACAAGAATCTTTTTTTATTTTTTAGCTTTAGTGGTATATTAGAATAAAGAGTATCCAAAAAATTTGCATCTGTCAAACTATCGAAGGTTATACTTTTTAAAATAGAAAAATTTTGTCCATGACTTTGTATTAATCTAGAATAATCAACTTTTTTTAAAGTCTTAAAATACATCAAAAATTTATATTTTGTTGGTCCGGTAGAATGTAATGAATATTCGAATATTCCAGTATTATTCCAGGTATCTCCAGCAGTTATATTTCTTTTATTTAAAAATTTTAATACATTTGGATCATTTTCATCTATTTCTTTTATTTCTCCTGTAGAAGAATAGCCTGTATTTACAGAAAAAAATATTAATAATATTATTAATTTAATCAATTTAATATTCATTGTGATATATACCTCTCAATCTTAATTTATGTTCTATTCTCAGCATATTTTCTGTGATATCGCCATCCAAATTATATTTTCCTTTACCATCTAATCTTGGTCCTGGACTTTTTTTAGCCTCATCTTCAGTAGTTTTTCCTATACCAACCGTCCTATACTCTTCTACCGAGTCTAGATCTCCTAAGCCTTCAAAAGGAGCCTCTTTTAAATTACCTTTTTCATTCATAAATAACCATGTATCCTTTTTAATAATATTTCCATATCCTAATTCATAATGCTCTCCTGTTAGTGGAAGTTTTTTTATCATTTCCAATTTTTTAAATTATTTCAATTTTTCAACCCACTCAGCTTCCTTAAATCCAACCAGCACAAAATCCTTCCCTACCAAAAGTGGTCTTTTTAATACCATTCCATTGCTTGCAAGTAACTCAAACTGTTCATCTTCTGACATCTCTGCCAATTTTTCCTTTAAGTTCAGTTCTTTATAAACATTTCCGCTTGTATTAAAAAATCTTTTTAAAGGCAATCCACTTTTCTCATAGTATTTCTTAATATCTTCCTTCGACGGTGTTTCTTCCACAATGTGCTTATATTCATAATCAATCCCATTTTCCTCAAGCCATTTCATAGCCTTTTTACAAGTTGTGCATCTTGGATAGCAATATACTTTGTTCATTTTTTTATCTCCTCTTTCAATTTTAATTTTTAAAATCTAAACTTTATTAATTTAATCAATATTTACTGGTTTTTTTAGTCAATAACTTTCTGTAATTTGTCACTTAAAACATGTGTTATTGGTTTTTTAGAAATTTTTGTCAAGTATTCTTTTTTTATTAATTGTTCTATATTATTTTTTAGTGTAGGTCTGCTCATATTTATTATTTTACATAATTCTTTATCTTCTAAATCAGAATTAGAAAAAATATGATTTTGAATATATACAAACATTATATCTTTCTCCAAATCGCTTAAATTGAGATTATTCAAATAATTTCTCGAAAAATTCAATTTTTCTATTTTATCTTCCAGCATTTTCATTATACTTTCTTGTCCTTTTTTTATTAGTTCCAACATGCCTATGAGAAAAAATGTTATTTCACCAAAATTTTTAGAATTTGAAGTATTCAGAAATAACTTTGAATATTTTTCCTTTTTAGAAAAAATTGAGTAAGACAATGACAATCCCGTAAATACATCTAATTTTCTTGCCAGGTACATTGAGAAAATTAGTCTTCCAAATCGTCCATTTCCATCATAAAATGGATGAATGTATTCAAAATAATAATGAGTAATACAGGCTTTTAATAAAAAATTTATATCTTTTCTATTCATAAATTCTATCAATTTTTCAATATGCTCTAATATTAGTTCTTCCGTTGTATCGCCTAAATGAACATTTTTCATTCCCGTTGTGACATGAACAATACCTTTTCTAAATAATTTCCCATCTAATTTGTTCTCTGAATTAATTACAATTTCTTCACTAAAAACTTCATCGTATATTTTTCGTATTTCTTCTGCAGAATTAATTTTTTGAATCTTATTTTCTGTTATTTGCTTATATTTTTTTACAATTCCTGAAAATCTATATTTTTTATTGGAATTTATGCTATCATACACATCTTTTTTTGTTGTATGAACTCCTTCAATCCCATTACTTTTTATTATTTCATTAACCATAATTTCTCTTACACAATAATTTAAAGCCACTTCAGGCAGTTCGTTAGACAAATTTAAAATATCTCTACTATTTTGGATTATTTCATCTTGTAACATTAATACATTTTTTATTGGTAAAAAAAATAATTCTACTTCCTTTGAAACTCTTTCTCCCCGTAAAATTGGCGAAATATATAAAGATGTTTTATAAACACATGGATGTTCAAGTCTTTTATTCAATTCTTCTTCAATATTAGCTTTTTGATAGTATAATTTTGACAATTCCAAATAATTATTCATAAAAAAACTCCTATTTTCCAAATATTTATCATATTATACCTTATATTTCTAAAAAAATAAAGTTTTTTCAAGTTAATGCTAAAATTATATTTTTATAATTGAAAATTTTATATTTTTTTTCGTTTTTTAATCCATAAAGTTTAGCGTAATCAAAAATATAGTCTTTTTTAGATATTTTAGCTAAATTTATAATAAAAATATAAAAAATATCTAGACTTCACAAAATTCCTATTAAAAATTTGCATTTCTGATCCATTATACTTGTTTAATGATTCAATATACTTTATCTTTAACAAAGGAATTTAATTACTTCCGAATAATATTTTTTTCATTATATTTAAAAATTTATACAATTACTGAACAGATTCGTTTCTTTGAAAATTAAAAGACTTCCTACAGTTCAAAATCACTCTCATAATACAAAACCTGATTCATATTTCCTTGCAAAAATTCAACCTTTTCCCTAATTTCCTCAGATACAAACGGCATTTTTATATCTGACAGAGTTTCTTTTAAAGTTTGTGTTAACTCCACTATCTGCACTTTATATTTATCCAGTTTCAAATCATTTGCCATTGATTTTATACAATCTTCAAGAGTTCCAATTTCATCAACTAAATTGATATTTTTGGCTTCACTTCCAAGCCATACTCTTCCCTGTGCAATTTTTTCAAGTTCCTCATCACTCATTCCTCTGGCTACCATTACATGTTCCTTAAACTCGCCATAAACTTCATTCATATTCTGGATTAATTTCTCTTTTGAATCTTCTCCTAGTTTTTCAAACGGATTCAGCATATCAAAGCCAGCACCTTTTCCAAATCCTTCCAAATTAATGTCTAACTTTTTCACTGTTCCTGCAACTTCAGGATACATCATAACAACACCGATTGAGCCTGTCAAAGTGAAGTTATTCGCAAATAATTTTTTTCCAGTTGTGGCAATGTAATAACCACCGCTTGCACAGACATCTCCCATTGAAACATATATTGGCACAGTCAATTTTTTTAATTTCTTATATATTTTTTCAGAAACTAAAGCACTTCCACCAGGTGAATTTATTCTTAACACCAACCCTTTCAAATTCTTTATTTCTTTTAATTCTTCCAATTTTTCACATACATTTTCATAAGTAATATTTTTGTTAGGATTTTTCACATCAATAACACCTTCAAGATTCACTACTGCAATCGTATCTTTTGCTTTTTCTTTTTTTTCTTTCAACATTCCTATGTAATCTTCAATCGAAACGGTGTCTTCCTTGTAATTTATCCCAATTTCATCATAATCAGCAACACCGTCAATCAATTTATATTCCAAAGCCTTTTTCGCCCCAGCAAAAATTAGATTTCCACTCAATATCTCATTTTCAATATCAACGCCTCTTTTACTTTTTACCAGTTCCACAAAATCTTCAAAAACTTTATCCTTTATATTTTTAATTGATTCCTTTTTCTCTTCTGACATTTGGTTATGGCTATATTTTTCTCCAGCCACCTTATAATCACCAATATGAAGCACATTCATCTTTATCCCAAACTTTTCCAGAAACGACTTTAAATAAAATTCTTTATGAAAATATCCCCTAAAAATAAGAGTTGACTGCCTTGTGTCAAACACAAAAATTTTATCAGCAAGTAAAGCCTGTCTATATCGACCTTCCTCAAAAAGCGTTCCTATTGCCACTACTTCCTTATTTTTCCTAATCTTGTCAAAAATTTTAGAAATCTCTTCCAACTGTGAAAGTGTCAAATTTAACTTATCTACATCAACAATCACTTTTTTTATATTCTTATCTTCCGCAAGATTATTTAATCCTTGCAATATTTGATAATACGATAATTTCTCTTTCCCCTTTAATGCCGGCATAGCCACATCTTCTTTCAATTTCTTGACATCAAACACAACGGCTTTTACCTTTTTTAAAGGTATTTTCTTCTTATTTTTTACTCTAAGAATCTTCTTCACAAAAATTAAATTTAAAATTACACACAAAATAAGCATTATTACTATTTCTAATAGCATTTTCAAAATAAACATCATCTCAACTCCTTCTTGCTATTATTTTTCTTTTCCTAAAATTATATCAAATCTTTTTTCAATATTTTGAGGAAAATTTGTTACTTTTTTATATTTTTTTACCATTTTCTGTAAGGATATTAAATTAAAATCAGCCTTTAATTCACTAAACATCTGAAATATCAATGTCTCATTTTTTAACAAAAAAGTTATTGAGGAAATCATAGAAAACAAGTCATTAATTCCTATTTTATTTTTATAATCATTTTTTCCTATAAATTGATTTGGAAGAAAATTTTTAATATTCTTCAATTTCAAATTGTTACCTTTAGCTCTATAGGTTATTACTTTTAAATTATGGGCAATTCTATTTCTAAACTTTCTTACGATAGTAATTGAATTTTTTAATAGTTCTACTAATTCTTCATCTTTGAGTTGACTCGCATTATTACAATATTCTTTTGCTATCTCCAGTTTATCTTCTAATTTTAAAAAGGAATATAAATCAATAATGTCTGTAAAATTAACATTTTTAAATAATATCCAAGCTGGAATATGATTATGATATTTTTTATAATATTCTGTAGGATCATTTTTATACTTATTATCTGTTGCTACTGCCAAAATTGCTTCTAAGGTTTGATTTCTTTTTTCTCTTCTTTGAAAATTAATAGGCAAATAGTAGTTTTTTTCATTTAAATACTGTTCAATTGAAATTCCGTATTTCCTTGATATAAGATATGCCATTTTTGTTTTAAATATATTTTCTACATAGACACTATACTTAAACAATGTATTTTGAATATTTTTATCTAATATTTTGAAAAGAAACAAATCTATAATATCTGTGTTTTCTTCAAATATTTCAGAATCTTTCTCAAAAAAAGATTCTTTAGAACCATTAATCAAATCATAATATGAAATCGTACTTAAAAGTTCTAAAGCAAAATTTTCATTTTTTATATTTAGTTTATATTTATTTTTTAATATTTCTATTTGCTCTTTATAAGTTTTAAAAGGTTTATCATACACAATGTCTCCCATTTCCCCTCCACAAAAAAATCCACTACGCATAGTGGATTAGATAGTCCTGTAATAAAATTACATCTGACCAAGTTATTTTCTATGCATATTATAGTATAGAATTTTTCAATTGTCAATCATTTTTTTAATTAATTTTTTATAATTTACAGTTCAATTAACAACTTTTTCAATTCATTCATTTTATCCCTCAATTTAATAGCTTCCTCAAAATTAAGCTCTTCAGCCAGTTTTTTAATTTGCTTATCAAGTTTCTTAATTTCCTTTTCCACGTCTTTTTCGCTCTTATACTGCTTGATTGCTTTGTTCGCTTCATTTTCTTTTTCAATTTCATAGTCTACGATTGACTCTGCAATTTCTCTTACGATTGATTTTGGATTAATATTGTTTTCCAAGTTGTATTTTTCCTGAACTTCACGCCGTCTGTTTACCTCATCAATGGCTTCCTGCATGGAGCCTGTTATTCTGTCAGCATACAGGATAACATGTCCTTCCACGTTTCTTGCGGCACGTCCCATTGTCTGAATTAAAGATCTTCTCGAACGTAAATACCCTTCCTTGTCTGCTTCCAAAATTGCCACTAATGAAACTTCTGGAATATCCAGCCCTTCCCGCAGCAAGTTTATTCCAACCAGAACATCAAATTCACCTTTTCTCAAACCTCTTATTATTTCTGTTCTTTCTAGCGTATCAATGTCAGAGTGCATATATTTTACTTTTATTCCATATTCCAAATAGTAATCTGTCAGTTCTTCTGCCATTTTTTTTGTCAAGGTTGTAACTAAAATCCGTTCTTTTCTTGCTGTTCTTGTTTTTATTTCATCCATCAAGTCATCAATTTGATTTTTTGTTTCACGAATGTCGATACTTGGCTCTACAATTCCTGTTGGACGGACAAGCTGCTCTACAACTTCACCATTTGAATGTTCCAGCTCATAATCGCTTGGAGTGGCTGAAATATACACAACTTGCGGGATTTTTCCAAAAAATTCCTCAAATTTTAACGGACGGTTATCATAAGCACTTGGAAGCCTAAATCCATTGTCAATTAAAGACTGCTTTCTTGCTCTATCTCCCTTATACATTCCATTTATCTGTGGAACTGAAATGTGCGACTCATCCAGAAATACAACCAAATCCTCTGGAAAATAGTCAATTAACGTATCAGGCGCTTCCCCTTCACTCTTTCCTGTCAAATATCTAGAATAGTTTTCCACACCTTTACAATACCCAATTTCCTCAATCATTTCCAAATCATATTTTGTTCTTTGCTCAATTCTCTGTGCTTCCAGCAGTTTTCCCTCTTTCTGGAAAAAATGCACTCTTTCTTCCATTTCCTTTTTTATTGCCTCAAACATCACTTTTGTATCTTCATTTGTCAAATAGTGAGTCGCAGGCATTATTGTGATTCTTTTTATATTTCTAATTTTCTGTCCAGTAAGCGTATTAATCTCTGAAATGCTTTCCAAATCATCTCCAAAAAATTCAAAACGGTATCCTGTATCCTGATAAGATGGATGCAAATCAAGAATATCCCCTTTCACACGGAATTTTCCACGCTCAAATGCAATGTCATTTCTCTCGTATCTAAGTGAAATCAGCCTTTTTATAAGCTCATTTCTCTCAAACCCAGTTTCCACATCAATCGGAATCGATCTCTTTTTATAAGCCTCTGGCGACCCCAATCCATAAATTGCCGAAACCGAAGCCACAATAATAACATCTCTTCTATTCAAAAGTGCCGCTGTCGCCGCGTGCCGTAATTTATCGATTTCATCATTAATTGAAGAGTCCTTTTCGATATACGTGTCAGTCTGCATAATATATGCTTCAGGCTGGTAATAATCGTAATAAGATACAAAATATTCAACAGCATTTTCAGGAAAAAACTGCTTATATTCATTATAAAGCTGTGCTGCAAGCGTTTTGTTCGGTGCCATTATCAAAGCTGGACGATTTATTTTCTCAATAACATTCGCAACTGTAAATGTCTTTCCTGATCCCGTAACCCCAAGCAAAATCTGATCTGTAATACCATCTTCCAAGTTTTCCACAATCTTTTTAATAGCCTGAGGCTGATCTCCAGTAGGCTTAAATTTTGAATGTATTTTAAAATCCATCTCTATTTTCCTCTTTCTTTTTTTCAAAATTCTCTTTTATTATTAAAATATTAAACTTAATTGCCAAAATCTAAACTCATATTTTTACTTTCTCCCATAAATATGTATTTCCAAGCAAAATTTTTATAAAAATTAAAAGAAATTGTTATTAATCAAATAGAATCTAAAATAACCGTTATTTTATTTTATAACCCATTTCATCAAGAAATTTCTTATTCTTTCTCCATTTCTTCTTAACTTTTACCCACAATTTCAAATTAACCTTCAAATCAATTAAATGCTCAATTTCACGTCTAGCCTCTATCCCAATTTTTTTTAGCATAGCCCCATCTTTCCCAATAACAATACCTTTCTGGCTATCTCTTTCAACATAAATATTTATATCATATTTTCTAATTGTAGTCTTTGTTTCCACATTAATAATCTCCACAGCTACACTATGCGGAATTTCATCTTTTGTATGATGTAAAATTTTTTCTCTGACTGTTTCCACAACAATTTTATTTACTGGTAAATCTGTATAGTAATCTTCTGGATAAAACCATACATCATTTGACAAATATTTCTCGGCAACTTCAAATATTTTATGAATTCCAATCGCATATTCCGCCGTAAGAGTTATTATCTCATCAAATTCTCCCAATTTTTCACGAATTTCCTTTTTCTTTTCCTCAATTTCCTCATCCGACATTTTATCAATTTTGTTAATAACAAGTACAATTGGTGTCTTTACACTTCGCACATTTTCATTAACAAACATATCCCCAGTTGAAATTTCCTGTGTCCCATCCAGCATAAACATTATCAAATCCACATTTTCAAGTGCCTCTAACGCCACATTTGTCATGTGTTCCCCAAGAAAATGTTTAGGTTTATGAATCCCTGGCGTATCAACAAATATAAACTGATTTTCTCCAATATTTACAATCCCTTTTATCTGATCCCTAGTCGTTCCAGCCTTATCCGACACAATCGCAACTTTTTCTTTCACAAGCTTATTCATAAGCGTGGACTTCCCAACATTTGGACGCCCAACAATTGTTATAAATCCTGATTTCATTCTTTCTCCAATTCTATTTTTTATATTTTTTTAACAAATTCCGATTTCAGTTTCATTGCACCAAAACCGTCTATTTTACACTCAATGTTATGAATCCCATCATCAATTAATCTTATATTTTTAACTTTTGTTCCTCTCTTCAAGTCTGACGATGCACCTTTTACTTTCAAATCCTTAATAATTGTAACGCTGTCTCCATCCTGTAAAATATTTCCGTTTGAATCTTTTACAACGTTTTCATCACTGCTTTCTTCCCCATTTTCAGTCCATTCATAAAAGCATTCTGGACAAACTAGCATATTTCCATCCTCATAAACATATACTGATCCGCATTTTGGACAATTTGGTAAACTCATATTCTATCTTCCTTTCAAATTTTATTATTTTTTTATCATATCATTATACCACGAAACAGGAACTTATAAAATATGTTTATTATCATAATTTTCATTTATACTGCTAATAACATTCTTAAATCTATTTCTATAATTATTTTATTGTTTCAGTATTAAAAGAACTTGAGTATATATCAATTTTTGCAGTAAACAAGGGCATTACAAAAAATATTATAAAAAATAACATTCCATAATATGCAAAAATCGTCCATAACGGTACTTTTCCATTGATACTAATCTGTAAAAGCGGAATTTTGCTCCCAGCGTAAATAAATCCTTCAAAAGCTTTAAAAATAATTTCTGTAACAAAAACAATCAGACTGTTAAATAAAGACAATTTAAAAATATTTAAAAGCACTGCAAAAAATAAACATTGTATAACAACTGTTCCAATCGGTATTCCCACAATGTTTAGTAAAAATGAAAATAATGGCAGTTTTTCAAAATAATACAAAAATAAAGGAATGCTCGTAATTTGTATTGTTAAACTTAAAAATATCAAATCTACAGTATTTTTCAATACTTCGTTTTTTATTTTATCCAAAATCTTTTTTTCATAAAATTTCTTAAATTCAGGATTGACAAAAATTATTGCTATAACAGCTGCATATGAAAGCTGCATCGAAATATCAAAAAGTGAATATGGATTTAGCACAATTATAACAATAAACGATATTAACAAAGATTTTTTACTATCTTCCTGCTCAAATAAAATCCTTGCCAAAATCATCATTGCTCCCATAATATAGGCACGCAAAATTCCTGGCGAGAATCCAATTAATGCACAGTAAAAAGTAAGTGCCGCAAGTGCCATTAAATACTTAAACCTGTACCCTAGCGACAGCCCATCCAAAATTTTCACAATCCCAATCACAACCAGACTTATATGAGTCCCAGAAATTACAATCAAATGAGCCAGTCCTGTATATTTAAACTTATCCTTCATATCCTTAGAAACCTCCGCCTTTTCTCCCAAAACTGCAGCGCGTGAAAAAGCATACAAATTTTCTTCAGTTATAAACAAATTATCAAAAATCTCCAAAATATATTTACGGACTCCATTTAATCGTGATTCTTTATATCCCAGCAGTTTCCCTTCAATCTTAATATTGCCATTTTTATTTACAGCTTTTTTAATTTTGTACCGCATAAGGTAAAATCCGTATTCAAGCCCCTTCTTATTCTCAATGCTCGCCTGACTTTTCAAATATTTATTATTAACTTTCAGGACACTTCCACGATTTCCATCAATCTTCACATAAAATGTCTTTTCTCCAGAAAGTTCCCCCTTAAAAGTAACAAAATTCAGATAAAACACAAACAAAAAAATTCCTGCCAAAATTAAAATTCCAAATTGCCAAGTTCTTTTTACTTCTTCAATTCCTATTTCCATATTAAAAAATTTTACTAAATTTTGTTTCCTGCGTGAAAGTTCAGATTTTATATATTTTTTTCTAGCTTCTTTTTCTCTGAATTTCTGCATTTCCAAAATATATTTGTCAAATTCCTTATTTTCAAATTTATTTACGTTTTCTTGAGTTTGACTATTGTCATTATTTTTACTCACTTTTGTATTTCCAGAATTTTTTATATTTTCATTTTTATTAGATTTTTTCACGATTTTACGAAATTTTATATTCTCAAAATCTATTTTTTTATTTCTTTCCTCAATTATCTCATTATTTTCAAAATTTCCCCCATTTTTCATCTAAATTTCCTCCTCCCACAAATTAGCCTTTGAATAATCATCCGAAAGATTAATCGGCTTTTTAGCCCTGTAAATACTTATAATCGGATATTTTGCCGCATTTATTGTGTTTGTAGAAATCCTGTAATAAATTTTTTCTCCCTTTTTATCCAGCAAATAAACGGAAAATCCTTTTTCAAAATTCCCTTCATTTGTGGTACGTCTTCTAAAATCAGCATTTTTATTAGAATTATTTGTCATATAAGATAAGTTTTTGGAAATCTCCATTTTATCAACAATATCCTTTTTCCCATTTTTTTCGTCCAGAAAATAAGCTGTTTTTTCAGATATTTTAAAATCCAGCACATATTCCTTCCTGTTGTGCTGTGCATACTGCTGAATTTTTCTAATAAACTGGCTAATATTCCTCTTCTGAATTGCAAACTCCTGATTCTGCCTCTGTTTCTGTAAATTCACAGAAACTACCATAAACAAAATCGCCATAATTGAAATGTATAACAAAACCTCAATGAGTGTAAACCCATCATTATTCCCCTTTATTCTCATTTTTCCCCCTTTTAAAAAACTATTTTTATACAAAATTTAATTTTTAATTAATATTATTATACATCATTTTCTCAAAAAATCAAATATTTTTTACAAATAAAAAAATCCCCATTCAATGAAGAGGAATTTTTTCGTAGTTTTTTAGTCATTTAAATTTTGTTTTATTTACACTCTAATCTTAACATAAAAACTTTAAAAATTAATTTTTACTTTTTGTTTCACTTGATTTGACAGTATACCTGATTCGTAGTTTTAATCATATAAATAGAAATCCATTATTTGTAATAGCTCCCTAGAGTTATCATCTATATTTTCATTCGCTAACACATCTTTTATTTCCCCTTGCAATTTCATTCTTTCATTTTTAAATTCTTCCTTTCTTTCGGCATCATAAGCCATGTGTGCCATTCTTCCTATTGCTGAAAACCCGAAAGTAAAATAATTAAAAATTGTTGTAAATCGTTTTTTCTTTTTAGTTCTTTTAAATTTCATATATTTTTTATCAATTGAACTTATATCTAGATTTTCTTGTTTTGCTGATTCAAAAAACTTTTCTAGTCTGCCTACACTATTTTTTGAAAATAATTCTAATCCACGTTCTATTAATTCCTTCACTTTTGCCATTTATCTTCCCTCCAACTTATAAATTTACAAACTTTTCTCTGCTTCCTCGATAGAGCTATATCCTTTTTCTAGTACAATATTTTCCAAATTATTTTCTGCTAAGTTTATGTTATTTGTAACACAGCTCTGAATATACTCATAATATAATTTCAATGTTTTTACTGAATATGATGATAATTCTCCCTTCAAGTAAGTTTCAATTGAAGTATAGTTTGGTGTGTCGTATTTTGAGTATAAAGGACGCCCTTTTGAAGTAACTTTTGGATATTTTTTTATTATTTCTTCTTCCCAATGCAAATAAATTTCTACTATTTTTTGTACCAATTCTTCCTTTTCTTGTGAAATTTTAGGCAAATACTCCTTAATAATTTCGTATTCTTTTGGAGAACTGTATTTCATCATTCTGGCATATTTGTCCTGAACAATGTTTTCACCACGATGTTTTGCCAAAATCAAGTCTTCCAGATAACTTTCCAGAATTTCATCAGGCAATGTTTCCCATTGGCTTCTTCTCATAATCTCAAATTCCTGAGGATTATCCTGACATTCTGCTCTTCCTTCCGTATGATGCACATTTTGAAAAAATTCCCATTCCCTTTTTAAAATTTGTCTAATAAAACTTTCTTTTTTGCTAATTTCTCTTTCCATTTTCAATTCTCCTATTTTAAAATCCAATATTCTTTAATTTTGTTGATTGTTTTTTAAATTTTCTATTTTAATCCATCGCAGGATTCCAGTTTCTTAATTTCTCATCTTCAATTTTATTTTGCACAAAAGGCCCATAATCCTGTAAAAAGTCGCTTGTTAATTGTCTTGGAACAATATTTTGATTTTTCATTTCCAAAATTACATCGGCACTTATTTCTTCAATAATTTGAAATTTTCTATTAACCGCACTAACTGGTAATTTTACTAGCTCTTCAATTAAAAAATACGTTTTTTCTCCCAAAATTTTCAAATTTTTTAAAGCTCTTGGCATCCATTTGTAAAAAAGTTTATATTTTTTATTCAATAAAAAAATTATATGTATCGCTTCATTTATAAACTCAGTTTCCGCCAGCCTTGCTGCCACAATTTCATTTCTTTTCATACATCGTAAATAGTTATACTGCCCAGATTGTGCCATTTTCATACATCTTGTGGCAATTTTATTAAGCCGTATATCTTCTGGAAAATATTTTTCCAAATCATTTCTAATCTTTGTAAATTGTCCTGAATTATCCATAAAAATTTCTCCATTAACCGCCGTTGCTAGCAATTCTTCTGGGATTAACCGCCAATCATACAAATTCTCAGGTGCCTTCACATCTCCCAAAAACTTGAAAAACCAGTCATCCATATTAAGGACACCACGCCGTCCATCTCCAAACTCGCTCGCATTTAATGCTCTAAAGCCCAAAAACTCCTTTGGCAATTCATTAAGCCTTTTCTGCAAATTTAGTCCATATTTTTCATAATCTTCTGGACTCAGCCAAATACAGCAGGACGGCCCAAAATCGTGATCCTGCGAAATTTCATCATCAAACCCAAAACATTCTGAACCTTCTCCCGCAAGTCCAGCCGCCATTTTTTCAAAAACTTCTGGAAATTCACTTTTTATAACTGGAAGATAAATTTCTTCAAAATATCTTTTTGAAAGTTCCAGTCCTTTTATTTTATTTGAATCCATTTTTTCTCCTTATTCCAAAAATTTAAACCATTTTTTCCTTCACAATTTCAATATTTTCCAAAATATTTTTGTAGTTATTACTTTCTTTACCAAACGTCTTTTCACAAATTTCAGCACTTTCCTCAAATAATTCCAATGCTTTTTCGTATTCATTTTCTGCAAAATAAAAAGTCGCCATATTGTTAAGGACTGCTGCATACAAGTTATGAGCTTTTCCAGCTTCCTTTTCGATTAGTTCCAGTGATTTTTGCAAGTATTCTTCAGCTTTTTCCTTGTTTTTCACTTTCAAATAAGGCTGTACAAGGTTACTTAGCGTAATTGCATACTGGATAGGATTTTCTCCAACTTTTTCCAATACTTCCAGACTTTTTTCCTGCAATTCAATCGCTTCCTCATATCTTTCAAGTTCCTGATAAAATAAAGCCAAATTATTACATACGCTTGCATAAACATAGTCATTCTGCAAATTATTACTTTCATAAATTTTCATGGTATTAAGGTACATATCTTCAGTTTCATCATATTTTTTCATAAACCTGTAAACTTCAGCTAGGTTCAGGCTGCAAGTCGCATACGGAATACTGTCCTTGCCATATTTTTTCTCAATAAAGCCTTGTGCCTTCAGCAAAGCATCTTTCGCCGTGTCAAACTCCCCAACATATTTAAGAGTCCCCCCAACTTCATTCAAAATTTTAATATTTTCATCACTTTCCTCACCAAAAACATCTTCTGTAAGTTCTGCTAATTCCTTTAATACTTTAACCTCTTCCACAACATTCCCCTGCTGCATAAGTTCTTTTCTCAAGTTTGTCAATTCGTTTATTCTGACTTTTTTTTCAAATATATTTGACATTTTATATTTCTCCTTTATCTTAGAATTTATTGCTTAACTTTGGTATTGCAAAAATATAATTTGAATACATTTCAATTTTAAATTTATTATTTCTAACAAAAGTTTACCATACAAAATTGCAATCTGCAACAATATTAAAAATAATTTTAAGATTTCAAAACAGTTTTACTATAAAATAAAATTATGTTGTTGAAATAAAAAAACTCCTATTATATAATAAAAATAAATTAAATATTTTTAGAGGAAAGAAGGAAAGATAAGATGAATAAAGAAAAAATTGATTTTAAGTATCATCATATAAAGCATTATAAATATCAGGCTCAATCAAAGAAAACTTTGATAACTTCAATTTTACTGACATTATTTTTTGCTTTAGTTGAATTATTTGGCGGAATATTTAGCGGCTCACTTGCGCTTATTTCAGATTCATTTCACATGTTTTCAGATGTCGTTGCACTTTTATTCAGCATTGTAGCAGTATTTTATTCAGCCAAAAAGCCAAACAAGAATTTTACTTACGGATTTTTAAGAATTGAGATAATTTCTGCATTCATAAATGGACTGGCTCTTATGATAATTTCAGTCGGAATAGTTATTGAAGCTGTAAAACGGCTTTTCAATCCAGAGCATGTTGATTTTTTTACAATGTTTACAATTGCAGTAATCGGACTTTTGGTTAATATAATACTTATGTTTGTGCTTATGAAAAGTTTGAAAAAAGAAAATAATCTTAATGTAAAAAGCGCTTTGTGGCATTTTTTAGGCGATACGTTAAATTCTGTCGGAGTCATAATTGCGGCGATTATTTTGAAATTAACTAACCTTGTTATTTTTGATATAATAATAAGTGTGATTATAAGCATTGTTATTTTTACTGGCGGATTAAAAATTGCAAAAGAGGCGTTTTTTATTTTAATGGAAGCTGTTCCCAGTGATTTAGACATTGACGAAATTCATGCTAAAATTCTGACAATTGATAAAATAAAAGATATTCATGAATTCCATTTATGGAATATTTCTGAAGAAAATATAAGTATTTCATTCCATATTTTACTAGATGAGTACAACGGTGTAAATGATTATGAAATTGTAAATGATGTGGTAAAACTTCTAAAAAATGAATACGGAATAGAGCATGTAACAGTTCAGATTGAAAATCCTGAAATAAATCCACATCTTTAGTTCTTCTTTTAATATTGCCTGAAATCAAACTAATACTAAACCCCTTTTAAAAATAGGAATAAATTTTTATAATAGAGTTGTTTGATAATTAATTTATAATCATTCAACTAAATTATTTTTTGGATATTTTATTAATAAATATTTTTTCATATTACTATGTTTTTTCTTTTTTATTTCCGTAGGATTGCTCATTGCCGCAAATCCTACAACCTATGGCTAGTCTACGACATTTTTCTGAACTGCCAAAAAACTCGCTATGCTCAGACAGTTTTGCCAGCACAGAAAAATGCTCCGACGGATTAATTTATACTAGAATCTGTTTAAAAAGTAAAAATTATGTTTTAATCATTTGAAAATATTAAGTTTTATCCCTTGATTAGAAAAATTTGTAATAAATTCGTTATTTAAATGGGGAACAGTATGAAACATAAAAAACATAGCCTTCAGACTTTCTTCTAATCTGTCAGCTATGTTTTTCAATTAATTAAGAATAAATTTTGTTATCTTCTTGTGCAAGATTTTTCAATACCATTAGGTCCTCTATAAATAGCATCTTTTCCGCCTTTGAAGAATTCTACATTTCCATTTTTAGAAACATATCTTGATCCACTACCTGATGTTGCTACCTTAAGGTTGTAAACATTTCCTGCTTTAGTAACTACTCTGGCAGTATTTGTTGCTGGATAAGAAACTGTTATTCTTTCAGAACCGCAAGTATATGATTCTGAAGCTACCTTTCTTGCAGCAGGTCTTTTCTTAGCTGTTGCGGCAAAACTCATTCCTCCAATTAATGTCATTACAGACAATACTAGCATTGATTTTTTCAATAATTTCATCTTCATCATTCCTTTTCTTTAAATTTTGTTTCAACAGTAATATACCACATAAAACTGTTAAATTCCTTATAAAAAGCTATTTATTCAAAATGAAATCATAATAAAATTCCTTATATGAAAATCTCTTTAGCATATAATTGTAAAAACTAGCTAAATACCACTATTTATTGATGTTTTTACATTCAATTCCAATTTATATTTTTCCAAAAATTTTTTAACATATCTCATTAAAAATAACGACCTTGCAAATGAAAAAACTATGAAAGATAACCATAATCCATGATTTTGATATGCTGGTATTACTGTAAAATACACTATTAGAAAAATTACTAACGATTGCAGCATTGAATTTCTTATATATGCTGTTTCTGTAGCACCTGTAAAATTTCCATAAATTACTAATCCAAAGCTTACAACTATTGGAAATGCAGCTATCCACATTTTATACTGATTTGCAGTGTTTATAACTTCTGTATTCTTTGTGTAAAATAATAGCAGTTTTTCACCACCTAAAATAAATGCTGTACTTAAAAATGCTGAGATTATGATACAAAGATGAATTGACTTTCTCATTACCCATTTTAGTTTTCTAAAATCCTTCTCTCCGACTGCTATACCCGAAAATACGCTTGAAGCGTTGGCAAAGCCGTCAAAAATGTATGACATCAGATACTGAACCTGAAATAATATGGAATTTGCAGCCAATATAATTTTTCCATTGTGTGCAGCTTTTTCCAAAAATAAATTTGTTGTTACCAAAAGGCACACTGTTCTTAATACCAAATCCAAATTTACCGCTCCAACCTTTTTTACTTCAGCTTTGTCAAAAATTTCTTTTAAATTTATATTATGTAAAATTTCCTTTAATGAAAAAGTCTTTAAAATTATAAAAACTGATAAAAGAGTTGTTGTTATTTGAGAAATCAAAGTAGCGGCCGCCACTCCTGCAACATCCATTTTCAGAACTTTTACAAAATATATGTCCAGAGCAATATTTACAAAATTTGTCATAAGCTGCAAAACCAGGCATTTTTTTATTTCCTTACGTCCCATTATCCAGCCTAAAAATGTATAATTTAGGAGCACGAACGGTGCTCCCCATATCAAAATATTAAAATAGACTGCTATATATTCCGTAATTTCCCTGCCAGCATCAAAAAAATGTGTAAATCCCCATAAAATAGGTTTTTGAAACAAAACAAAGAAAATTCCCAATAAAACGGAAATTAACACTGGACGTACTAGAACTGTAATTTCTTCCCTTCTGTTACTTTCTCCAAAAGCTTTTGCAGAATATCCCGATGTGCTGACACGTAAAAATCCAAAAAGCCAATAAATTGTATTAAAAATCGTTCCTCCAAGTGTTACCCCACCTATAAAGACTGGATTTGAAAGATTTCCTACAGCTGCTGTGTCAACAGAATTTAGCAAAGGAACTGTCAGCGTTGATAATGTAAATCCAAATGCTAATTTCAAATATTCCCAATTTCTAGTTTTTTCTATATTTACACTTTTTTTCATCTTCCTCCTTGAATTTACAAAAAGCATTGTTATTTCTAGTAATTTTCAGGAAATAAAATTCTTTCTACACCTTCAATTATAATATGTAAAATCATCATGTGAACTTCCTGAATCCTGTCTGATGTTTCTCCAGGAATTATAAATTCATAGTCACATGCTCCCTTCAATTTTCCACCATCTTTTCCAAGTAATGCCACTGTTTTTAAATTTCTTTCCTTAGCTGATTTAACAGCTTCAATTATATTTTTAGAATTTCCCGAAGTTGAAATTCCAAAGAAAAAATCACCTTCCTGTCCAAACGCTTCCACTCCTTTTGCAAAAATAAAGTCAAATCCATAGTCGTTTCCAACGCATGTAATATGTGAAGAATCGCTAATACTTATAGACGGCAATGCTTTTCTGTCTTTTCTAAATCTTCCTGTAAATTCTTCAGCAAAGTGCATTGCATCACAGTTACTTCCACCATTTCCTGCAATAAGCGATTTTTTACCATTTTTGTACGCTTGTGCCAGCTCCTGTGCAATTTTTTCTGTTTTTTCAATATTTTCCTCATTTTCCACAAATGCCTTCACAGTTTCAAAAGCTGTTAAATACGAATTTCTGATATTTTCTTTTAACATAATTTTCCTCCTAAAATTTATTTATAAATTATCTGTTTAAATTACTATTTATTTTTTACTGAAAATAACGCTGGTGTAATTTTGTAATCCTTAACAAATTTCACAAATTTGGAAATTCCAGGTTTTTCTCCATTTTCACGGATATAGGCAATTTGAAACTTATCTTCAGATTTTTCAAAGTTATGAATTACTTTTAATGTGCCTTTTTCGATTTCCTCATAAACGCTGTAATACGGCAGAACGGCAAAACCAAGCCCACTTTTTATAAGGTTTTTCATCGTTTCAATACTTCCATTTATGACAATTCTGTTTTCAAAATTAAATCCTATTATTTTTTCAAATAAATCCAAGTATTTGCTTGTCAATACAGTATCCCGCTTTAACAGCTGCATTTCCTTTAATTCATTGTAATCTGATATTTTTTTCCCTGCCACAACGACAAAAGGATATTCCTCAGTTTCAATAACTTTTATTTCCTTATCTTCAATGAAATATTCCTCCATTAAAGCAATGTCAACTGTTCCTTCTTTCAGATGTTTTACAAGGGATTCACGATTTTTGATATACAAATCAAATTCAATTTCAGGATTATGTTTCTTAAATTCCACCATAATTCTTGGCAGTACAGGCTCTCCAATATTATGAGTTGCCCCTATGCAAATTTTCCCTTTGCCATAATGCGAAATTTTTTCCATTTCCTTTTCCACTCGCAAAATCTTGTCAAAAACATCCTTTGACATTCGATAAAGCTCTTTTCCCGCAAAAGTCAACCTAAAATTTTTAGAATTTCTTTCAATAAGCTGGATTCCAAGTTTTGTTTCCAGTTTTTTTATTTGTATTGATACCGCAGATTGACTTATAAATAAATTTTTTGCAGCTCTCGTAAAACTCTTTTCCTTGCACGCCTCAAAGAAAATTTTTAAATGATGTACATCCACACTTATTTCTCTCCAATCATATATTCTTTGTATTATTATAACTCATACATATATTTTTGTCTAGTAAATATAACATCGAAGAATGAAAGAATTCATTTAAAAATTACTTTGCTTAATGATTAGATTTTTTTGGAAATATTTTATTCAAAACTTTAAACACTTGTTTTAAAATGCATAAATATTATATCATTATTTATTTTGACAATCAAATTATTTCCGTTTTGTTGTAAATATCTTAAATTAAAATAATAAAACTTGTTAAAGTTTCAATTTTAAACAAAATAATAATTTCAAAACACCTTTTAATTATTTCTATCTATCAAAAAATTATAGAAAAATCTAATATTTAATGATAGAATACAAACATTAACATAATTAAATTTGTAAAACTAGGAGGAAAAATGGTAGAACAATTATTTAAAGAACTGTCTTTATTGGAAGAAGTTGAAGCAATTGCATTAGGAGGCTCACGAGCGGGAGAAAACTATGATGAAAAATCAGATTACGATGTGTATCTTTACGTAAATTCCCCAATTAGCGAAGAAAAAAGAAAAAATATTCTAAAAAAATTCTGCAGTTATATGGAAATTGGAAACAGCTTTTGGGAATACGAAGATAATTGTGTCCTAAATAACGGAATCGAAATAGACATTCTTTACCGAGACATGAAAGATTTTATGAAAGGTATCGAAAGGGTTGTTGCTGAATATCACCCAAGCAATTCTTACACAACTTGCATGTGGCACAATCTAATTACTTGCAAAATTTTATATGATAAAAACGGGACTCTTGAAAAATACAAAAACAAATATACCATAAATTACCCAAAACAGCTAAAAGAAAATATTATAAAAAGACAGCTGGAATTAATAGACTCTTCAATGCCAGCATACCCAAACCAAATAAAAAAAGCAATTTCAAGAAAAGATTTTGTCAGTATAAATCACAGAATAACAGAATTTCTAGCTTCATATTTTGACTTATTATTCGCAATAAACGAGATAACACACCCTGGTGAAAAACGTTTAATTCAACTTTGCAAAAAACAATGCAAAATCTTGCCTGAAAACTTTGAAGAAAATCTAAATTCTCTTTTTTCACATATGTATTCAGAAGAAAATCAATCTTTATTAATGAATGATATAGAAAATATTGTAAATAATATAAAAAAGATTTCTCACTAAATTCTTAAATAGTTTTTTTATTACAAACAGCCTAATATTTATTTGACAAACTAAAACAATTTCAATTTATATCTAATTATTCAGTTAAATTAATAAAAGGGTAACTTTATTTTAGATTTTTCCTTTTTTTAAGCATAAAGAGTATCAGTTATCGTCCCTTTCACATCGCAATAACAGTTATTCCTATATGCTTTACATGTTTATGAGTTAAATGTTTAGGTGATAGTGTTATGCACTAATCCCAGCTCGTTTGATCATTTAATATTGTAATTTAGAATAAAAATAATATAATCATAATGTTTTAAAACAAAATTTAAAAATAATATCTATTTTTTTATTTATATAGTAATCATCTACTTAATTTAAAAAAAAATTCACTATAAATATATTTAATTTATACAATAAAAAATTAAAGGAGAGCACTATGATAAGAACCAATGAGGAAAAATTTCTGAAAAAATTGAAAGAAAATATCAATATTGAAAGCTTAAAAGGAGAAGAAAAAATTTTTTCATATGTAAACAGGAATTATCTTTTAGGAGATAATAAAAAATATATGAATATGTATGATAAATTATCATTCTGGTATGATTTTGGTGAAAAATGGATAGGACTGCTCAGATATGGGAATACAATTTCTGAAATGAGAAAAAATCTTATGGAACATCTGGAATGGAAAAATGGTATTTCTGTTTTGTACGTTTCCATCGGTACTGGAAAGGATTTAAATTTTATTCCACAGAATGTTGATTTAAAATCTTTAGATTTTACAGGTATAGACATTTCCCGTGGTATGTTAAAAAAATGTCATTCAATTTGGAGAAAAAAAACAAATCTCGCACTAGTAAATTGCTGTGCAGAAGATTTACCTTTTAAGGACAATGTTTTTGATATTGTTTTTCATGTAGGAGGAATTAATTTTTTTACTGATAAGGCTCTAGCTATAAAAGAAATGATCCGTGTATCAAAACCTGGTTCAAAAATAATGATAGCAGATGAAACCGCAGATTTTATTGGAACTCAATATAAGAAAAGTATTTTTACAAAAAATTACTACAGGAATACAGATTTTGATTTAAGTGAAATTCAGGAATGCATACCTGAAAGTGTAAAAGAAAAGAAGACAGACTTTTTATGGAATAACAGATTTTATTGTATTACATTCAGAAAATAGATAAAACAGTATTTTCATTCTCAACTTTAAGATAAGAGGTGTTGTTTTAGAAAAAATTGGCACAATTAATATTGCAATTTAAGTTAAAAAAATCTTTTATCTGAGTATTTATAAATATTCTTTTTAAGAAAAAGAAAAAATTTGACAATAAATAAGAATTTTGATAACATTTACAGGTAGAATAAAAAAACTGTGAAAGAAGGAGAGTATATGTCAAGTATTATAATTCCAAAAAATTATGATCCAAAATACGGGATTATGGAAACAGAAATTGCTATAAAAGTGGCAAAAGACTGTTTTGAGAGAGAGCTTGCGAAAGCATTGGACTTAACAAGAATTTCTGCACCTATGTTCGTTAGAAAGTCAGCAGGAATTAACGATAACTTAAATGGCGTTGAACGTCCTGTTTCTTTTGAAATGCTGGAAATGCCAGACACAACATTGGAAATTGTGCATTCACTTGCAAAATGGAAAAGAATAGCACTGAAGCAATATGGTGTAGAGGCTGGAAAAGGTATTTATACAGATATGAATGCCATTAGAAGAGATGAAGATCTGGATAACACTCATTCAATTTATGTGGATCAGTGGGACTGGGAAAAAGTTATTTCAAAAGAAGATCGAAATTTGGACTTTCTAAAGGACACTGTAAAAAAAATATATCAAGTCTTTTTAAATGCAGAAAAAGAATTGACAGACAAATTCAATAAATTTGAAAAATTTTTACCAAAGGAAGTAACATTCATTACTTCACAAGAACTGGAAAATTTATATCCTGAATTGACTCCAAATGAAAGAGAAGACAAGTTTGCAAAAGAAAAAGGTGCAATTTTCATTATGCAAATTGGAAAAGTGCTGGAATCAGGAGAAAAACACGATGGACGTGCTCCAGACTATGATGATTGGGAACTAAATGGAGATTTGATTATGTGGAATCCAATTCTTGACAGTTCGTTAGAATTATCATCAATGGGAATCCGTGTAGATAAAGAGGCGTTAGAACGTCAATTGAAGGAATTGAACTTAGAAGAACGAAAAAATCTTGATTTTCATAAAATGCTTTTAAATGATGAATTGCCATTGACAATCGGTGGAGGAATCGGACAGTCAAGAATTTGCATGTTTTTATTACAAAAAGCTCACATTGGGGAAGTTCAGGCTTCAGTTTGGACTCCTGAAATCGTAAAAGAATGTAAAGAAAATGGAATTAATCTTTTATGGTACTAAAATAAAAAATCTGAAATGAAAAAAAGTGAATTACTAATTAATTTTAGTTTTTCACTTTTTTTTAAATATATTATGCTAATAATACTATTCCTCTGTCCTGCACATATATTTCTTAATAACATTCCTTTCAATATTTTTTTACATTCCATACGTTACGTCATTTCCATCTTTATCCTCACAACGAACATTTCCATTACGGCGTTCATAACAGTGTATACCTCTTTCTCTTCGATACTCTGTAGCTTTTTGCTACTCTCTTGGATCAAACAATTCACATCCAGTCAAACTTAATCCCAGCAAAATTACTGTTAAAATTTTAATCAAGTTTTTCATACCTTTTTACACTTCCTTTAAAATATTTTAGTTGTTGAAATTATACTAGATATTTTTTATAATATGCTTTCATTATCGTTTTTTTTTTTTTTTTGATTAGAATTCCATTATATAATTTTAAAATATTTTTTATTTCCCACAACTTTCAATAAATTTATCAAAAATCTCTTGCATTTTCTCATTGCCACGAACTGCCATCATTTCAGGATGCCATTGTACTGCGTAAAAGAATTTATGATTTTTATTTTGAAAAGCTTCTATTATCCCATCATTTGCTTTTGCAATAGCAGTCAAATCATTTCCCAAATCTTTTATCATTTGATGATGATAAGAATTAATTCTTGTTTTTTCACCAAAAATTTCAAATAAAATATTGTCTTTTTCAATATTTATATCGTGTGTAGGCAAGTCAGGAAGCCACTTTTGCATGTGATTGACAGTTGTGTCTATATATTTTACATCTTGATACAAACTTCCGCCAAAATAGATATTTGCAATTTGCAATCCACGGCAAATCCCCAAAATAGGCTTTCCAGTTTTCATAAACTCATCCAAAATTGTAAGCTCAAATTTATCCCGCTCTGGCGTAATGCTCCCAACTTCCTGCAGACAGTCCTCTCCATATAAAATCGGATCAGGATCTCCTCCTCCAGAAAGCAAAAGACCATCTAAATGCTGAATTTGTTCCCTTATAACTTCCATATTTTCTGTTATTGGCAAAATAAACGGTATTCCTCCAGCGTTTATAATCGCCTTGCTGTAATCCACAGAAACTATTGTCTTATGATCATTCAGTCTTTTGGGGTTTAATTCCAGCGAAGTAGTAATTCCTATAATTGGTTTTCTTTTATTGTTCATTTATTAAGTTCCTTTCTTTTCTCAATTTTACTATTATTTTTTATTTGGAATTTCTCACTCTTCCAAAAAAGTCAATAAAGTTTTTATACGTTACCATCTCAATCTCATTTTCGGAATATCCTCTTTTTTTCAAGGCGTTCTTAACATTTCCTAACTCTGTAACATCGTGAAGACCAAGAAGTCCATCAGCCTCTTCTCCTTCTGGAGTATAGTATTCCGCAAAGTCAAGTCCAAATCCGACTTTATCCAGTCCAATTTTTTCAGCTACATACTCTAAATGATTTAAAAGCATTTCTAGATTTTTCTCATTTTCATTTTGACTGACAAAATTGTGGTAACTGTTCATTCCGACCATTCCTCCTCGCTCACCAATACATAAAATTTGATCATCAGTCAAATTTCTCATTGACGGACAAAGGCTTCTGGCATTAGAATGTGAAGCAAAAAAAGGCTTTTTAGAATGTTTGGCAATATCCCAGAATGTTTTATCGTTGGCATGGGAAACATCAAGCAGGATTCCCAATTCATTGATTATTCTCACAGCATCAATTCCAAGTGAAGTCAATCCCCTGTTTTTATCTCCGCTCTGCCCTGTTGCAAAAGCGTTTGTTTCATTCCAAGTCATTCCAATATGTCGCACACTAAGCTGATTTAATAAATAAATATAGTCAAGTTTATCTCCAATCCCTGGAAGCCCTTCTATCCCAAGCATAACCCCAAACTTTTTATCTTCTTCCTTAGTAGTTTTCCAATTTTCAAAAATTTTAAAATCAGATGGCTCTTTTATAACCTTTATCAAATCTCTTGCATGATACAATTCCTCAGTCATTGCTCGCAAATCTGCAAAAAAATATTCTTCAGCATTCTCCACTTCATTTACATTCAAATAAATAACAAAAATTCCTCCAGAAAGACCTCCTTTTAAGAATTTTTCTTTATATTTATTTCTAATAACATCTTTATTTCCCTTCTGATATTCCCAAAAATTATCTGTCCACACATCTGCATGCATATCAAAAAACATTGATTTTTTCCTTCTTTCTATGTAAATTTATTTATACTATTTTCTGTACTTCTATTTTTCAAAATAAATTTCATTTATATTTTCATTAATCTTCAAAGTACATTTTGCTCCCATCGGCATTGTTACCAAGTCAGGCTTTTCATGTCCACTTTCAAGTCCATAAATTACAGGCTTTTCATAATCCTTGAAAAAATCTTTTAAAAAGTCCATTAACTCATAATTTTCCCCATAAGTATTTTCACAGCCCGCAAAATTACCTAACAAAACCGCATTACAGTCTTCAAATTTTCCAGCATATTTCAAATGTGTCATCATTCTGTCAATTCTGCTGATTTCCTCTTCAATTTCCTCAATAAAAAATATTTTTCCTTTTGTATCAATTTCATAATCTGTTCCTAAAGTTGTAACAATTATTGAAAGATTTCCGCCAGTTAATTTGCCGTTTATTTTTTTATTTTCAAAATCTTTTTTATACAGAAGTGAAGTTTCTTTTTCTGTTCCAGTTTTTTCATCTATTGGATTTTTAAATAACCATTTTTCACCTTTTTTCTTATCCAAAGCATTAAAAAAAGATTTTTTTGTAAACTCATTAAAATCATTAAACATATTCGATTTTACCATAGGACCGTGAAAAACTCCCAAATTACACTTCTGATTAAAAGCAATACTCAAATTTGTAACATCACTATAACCCACAAAAACTTTAGGATTTTTCTTTATCAATTCATAGTCCAGCTTATTCAAAAGTTGTGAAGCACTAAATCCGCCCTTCACACAAAAAATTCCTTTAATTTCATCATCAGAAAAAGCCTTGTGTAAATCTTTTGCCCTAATTTCAGGCGTTCCCGCCATATATCCTCCAATATTCTCAAAAAGGCTTTCCCCTAAGACTGGCTCAAAACCTAAGTTTTTCACAGTTTCTTTACATTTTTCAATATCTTCTGAAAAAATAGGTGAAGAAGTGCAAACTAAAAACACTTTATCTCCTTGTTTCAATGGCTCTGGAAAATACATCTTTAAACTCCTTTTTTATTATTTTCTTTAGTTATAAAGTTTTGTTTTAAATATTCATTTTATTGATTTCAATTTTAAAAACAACTTTTGTAACAATTTTTCTTATATTCCCAGAATCATCATTTTCAGAAACATTAAGTTCAGGCTTGTGAACATCATTTGGAAAAAGTACAAGCACATCTCCCTTTTTCATAATTACATCAAATGCTTTTTCTCCTTTTAGAATTACTAAATCTTTTTCAAAATCAAAACTTTTTTCATTCATATTTTGAATATTACCAATTGCAACTCTTTCAGTTCCATTAATCATAATTTGTACATCTAGATATTTTTTATGACTTTCCCAGAATTTCTCATTTTCCCCTTTTGTAAAATATTTTCCAACATTCATCTTAATATCATTGTATTCCACATCATAACTTCCATGTACAAGTGATAAAATTTTGTTCTCGTTTTTTTTCGCATATTCAATACAAAATTGAATATCCTTTGCCAAATTTTGGTTTTGTACTTCATCATTCACATTTGTAAAAATCATTTTTGCACTCTCCTTTAAAAAAATCACAGTTAATTCTCAACTGTGATTATACCCTTTTTTATTAAGAATTTCAATAAAAAAACTTATTTAAAACTTTATTTACAACATTTCAATCATCTTTATTTTTTGAACAATTTCTTTTTCCAAAATAATTTTATCAATTTTACTTTTTAAATTTTCATCATAAAAGTTTTCAATTACTGCAATTTCCCTATTTCTATTCAAATTTTTATCCCAAAATTTTTGAAAATATGGACGTAGAAATTTATTTATTTCAAGCACAGCCTTCATTTCCCCTTTATTTTTCACGATATTTTGCAAATGTTCCAAAACAAGTGATTTTGTTTCATCAAAAGTTTGAATAGTGTTTACTTTTCCAGTCTGTAGAAATTCCCTTGCTTGTGAAATTAACCAAGGATTTCCAATTATTCCTCGTGAAAGTATTATACCGTCAAGGTTGCAGGAGGCTATTTTTTGCTGTATTTCAGAAGGCTCAAATAAATCGCCGTTTCCAAAAAACTCAACATTTCTTGGCATTTTACTTAGTTTTTCAACAATTTCCCAGTTGGCAGTTCCAGAATACATTTGCTTTTGAGTCCGTCCATGCACACATATAAAATCAAGATTATGCTTATTTGCCAAATTCAAAAATATTTCAGGATTGTCAAAATCTTTATAGCCAACACGTATTTTTATCGAAATTTCAGCACCAATATTTTGCGTTTCCAAAAGAACCTGATCAACTAAGTCAGCGTTTTCAAGAAGTGCTGAACCTGCCCCATTTTTTATAATTTTAGGCTGTGGACATCCCATATTTATATTAATTTTTCTAAATCCCAAATTTTTCAGCTTTAAAATTCCTGAAATCAATTCTTCTTTATCTCCGCCAAAAATTTGTGTTCCAGTTCGCTGTTTATAGTCACATTTTAAAAGTTCATTTATTGTAGTGTCATCCTCACGATTTAATAAATTAGCATTTACCATTTCTGTGAACAAAAAATCTGGATCAAATTTTTCAAGTATTTTTCTAAAAGAATAATCTGTAGTACCAGCCATTGGGGCAGTATATATTTTCATTTTTTCTCCTACTTTTTTTTATTTTATATTATATACTCAAAATTATAAAAAAGCAAATTGAAAAAATTACTTACATAGTAAAACTTCTTTAAAACCGAACTCAAAAGCTATGACTATTTTACTCAAACCTTAAATTTATATAATTTTTAGCAGTTCCATTTTAAATGAACCGAGTGTATCTTAAACTAAACTCCAACACTATACCAAATTATACTTTTTACCTAATATTTAATTAAAAAAAGTCTTAGTGCATTTTAAAATTTATGTTTTTTTATTCTGTAAACAACTTCTAAAAACAACAGTTATTAGTTTACTATAAATAAAAACATAATTTTTTTAAAAAAATAGTTGACATATTAATTTTTTTGTTGTATAATTAGATTGTAAAAATGAGGAAAGCAATTTACCATAAAATTATAGAACACAAAATTTCAAAAAGAATAATTGTAAAATTAAACTGTTACAATTAAACTTTAGAAGTATTATTCTATTAAAAAGTAATTATATTGCTTACTAAATTTAAAAAAATTTAATATAAAAAACAAGGAGTGATTTAAGATGAAAAAATTAATTTTAGGAATCTTTTTAGTATGTGGAATGTTAGGATTTTCAAGATATGTTGTAAGTTGTAGGGTTACAGATGTTAATTATAACTCTTCAACATGTAGAAGTTTAGATTCTGGTAAATACTTTACATTTACAGATGGTATTTTTGATAGACTTGAAGAAGGTTATACTTATACAGTTGAATTTTATGGAAATGGTTATAACAATTTATATTTAGAAGATGCAGAATTTGTTGACTAAATAAAAAATTTATAAAATAATGTTATAGAAAACTCTTGTAAGAAATAAAATTAAAAGGCACTTGGAGAAATAGTCTTAAAAGCTATTCTCTGAGTGTTTTTTATTTTTGAACGTCATAAAAGGATTTGCCAAAGAACTTTATTACTTCCTTTAAAATTAAGTAAAGCTAAAATTTGACATTTATAAAAATCATAGTATAATGAATATAATAGAAGAAATACTAATAATTTTATAAACTAAAAATTTTTTAACTATTTAACAACTTTAAGATTATTGATTTCAATAAAATTTAATCGTGAAAGGAGCAATGGATGAAAAAAATTTTATTATTACTAGCAGTACTTCTATCTTTATTCTCATGTGAAAAAAAAGAAAATAACATTTCCTCATCTGCCATCGAAAAACCTATACAAACGGAATAAACAAGCGAAGAACAAATTAAAAAAATGGTTAATGTCTGGAACGAAGCCTCAAGTAATGCTGACTTTGATACCTTAGAAAAAATTTTAGGAGATAAAATTGAATATTATCAGTCCTCTGTTACTAAAGCATACTATATTTCAGATCAAAAGAAATTTTTTGCAAACAATTCTGTTTATGGACAAAAAATAAAAGGAGATATTACTGTTACGCAAATTTCCAATAAGCAGGCAAAAGCTGAATTTGTCAAGGAAGTTACGACCAAAAAAGGTACAAAGGACTATCCTTCCTATCTTGTTTTTGAAAATGTAAATGGCGAATGGAAACTGATTTTGGAAAGTGATTTGATTTCTGATAAAAATGCTGAAAATAAACAAAAGCATATTTCTGAAAATCCTAATAAATCTACATACAAATATGATGAGCCTGTTACAATTGTCGGAACTTTTGGAATTAAGGAATTTGAAACAGAAACGGGCATTCAAAAACCGTATGTTTTAAAATTAAGCTCGCCAATTACAGTCGTAGCAAATGGAGGGGACGAATTTAATGAAACAGAAACCAACCAAAGCATAATTCAAATGGCTCCTTCAGAAGAACACATAAACTATTTAAAATCACGTAATGCTTACGGTAAACGTATTCAAGTTACAGGTTCGTTTTACCATTCTCATACAGGGCATCATTTTACACCTGTTTTAATTTCTGTTTCTGAAGTTAAAATCTTAAATTAATAAATACAAAAATTAGCTGTTTTATTCAAAGTAAGGGAGCTTTTTTTATTTGCTGAATTTCAGGAAGTTTTAACAACTTCTAAATTTCTAAAAAAAAACAGAAATTGTATTACTTTAAAAAAGTATATAATTAAGTGTTGACTTTTTATAGTTTATGAGTTATAATAATTTTGTAGATAAATAACAGAAATTGTATTACTGTTAAAATATGAAAAAATTTTATTTTTTAAGGAGATGGTTCTTATGAAAAAAACCAAAAAATTAATGCTATTTGTAATATCGCTTCTAGCAATTGTAAGCTGTGCAAATGATGTAGGAAGCATAAGAAACAGGCTTATTGGCAAAAACAAAAATACCCCTGCTGCCCCCGCCAATCCGTCTGCTCCTGGAAACGGTGGAAATAACGGGTCCGTTACGCCATCAAACCCTGCTAATCCTGCTAATCCGTCAACTCCCGGCGCTCCAACAGTAAGCACTGATGCGAGATTCCAAAAGGTAAATCTCGGTGCAATTCCTAATTCAGAATTAGACATTTTTGCATATAACATTGCTGGAGAAAAACTGGACGCACCTAAAACTGCCAGCAGGAATCATTATGAAGTTAAAGACAGGGAAGTTGGATTTTACCTGAGCCGTTCAGCTACAAAACCGCTTACTATAGCTGTTCCAACAACAATGGATGTAAAAGCAGGTGGAGGAGCAATGGCATTTTTTGAAGGAAATAGCGTTTACAGTGGAAACACACACTTTTTTACAGATCCTCAGGAAGCCGTTAAGCATTATTTTACAAAACTTATAAACAATGCTGATAAATTGACATTCAATATGGAGCCTAATTCATATTTGTTCGTACTTAAAGGTGTTGAGGTAGAATTATCTAAAACTAATGTTTCAGATCTTCTTTCAAAAATTCCTGCGAATCAAAGACCAACAATTAATGGTACTGGCTATAAATTAGTTAAATTTGATAATTCCAGACTTTTTGTAGACAAGGATGTAAACTTGGACGATCCTAACGACTTGTATAATAAAGTAGATGTTACAAATTCTACTTTCACTATTAATTCTGGTAAAACAATTACTGGAACAAAAGACAATCAAATTGGAATTAAAGGATTGTATGGATTTGAATATGAATTTGTTCCAAACGATATGAACTATAACCGTGGTACTATCGATATGAAAGGTAGCAACTCAATCGGAGCATACGGTACTGCGTCAAACTTTGATAACCGTGGAAAAATTTCTGTTGATAAAAACTCTGTTGCGGTTTACTGGAGTGCAGAATCTGAATTTGACTATGGACTGCTTGGACCTTCTGCTCCTATTCCGCACAATTCTGCAAGAAACGACGGAGATATTCTGCTCGGAGAAAATTCTACAGGAATGTATATGGACAAGCCTTACTTTGATAACAAAGGATTTATTACAAATTTAAGCAACGGAAAAATTGAAAGTACAGCAACAAATGTAATCGGAATGTGGTCAAATGTCCGTAACCAGAAGAAAGATCCTGCAGCTTCAGATACTCCACAAGATGTAATTGGAAGCGTTGGAGAAATCAATCTTTACGGAGATAAGTCAATCGGAATCTATGCTGGCGGAGATGGTGCCTATAATGTAGAAAATCAAAAATATTTTGGTTCTACTGGAAAAATTAGAATAGGTGATTCATCTGACAGAAACAACCCAAGCATGGGAATGTACAGCGATAATCCAAATGCAAAAATGATAAACAACGGAATTATAGAAATCGGTAAAGATTCAATCGGTATGGCAGGAATCAACGGAAATACTTTAGAAAACAAAGGAACTATCAGCATCACTAAGGATGGCGGTATCGGAATGTACTTAGCAAATGGTTCTAAAGGTACAAACAGCGGTACGATAACAACTGTTGGAACTCCAAAAGATGCAATTGGTGTAGTCGTTGGAAAAAATTCAGAATTTACAAATAATGGAACGATTCATATTGATTCTGCTGATGGTGCGGGAATAGTTATCGCTGGTGGAATAATTAAGAATTATGGAGATATTGAAGTTAGTGGCGGTGCCGTAAGAGACCGTGTAGACAACACAAGAACTATTAAAGTTCTCTCAAATAAAACAAAACCAATTAATGGGGATTTAGGAGTTTACGTAGACACATTAGGAAAAACAAAACCAATAGAAGGTCTTTCAAACTTAGGATTACAAAGTGCAGATTTATTAATCGGTGCAGAAGCTACTGAAAAAACTAACGCTACTGAAGTAACTGTTGGAAATGATGTGCTTGATCCATTTAATAAATCTATTGAGGCAAGTAATATTGCGAACTGGAATGTAAAAACAGGTTCTTTAGTATGGGAAGCTGATTCAGAAATTAAAAATAACAAAGTGGAAAAAGTTACTTTGAAAAAACAATCCTATGCGAAATTTGCAGATAGTGAAACTTCTACAGAAGTAGCTGATGGACTGGATGAGAAATATACTGGAACTAGTGCAGATTCAAAAGATAAGCAAGTATTCAACTACTTAAATACATTGAGCGATAGAAAGGCGTTGACAAGAACTTACCGTGAAATTAACGGAAATCAATATATCAATGTTCAGCAGAGAATTGCACAGACTGATGATATTTTAGACAGCAAACTTTCTGCTTTACAAAAAGAAAATGCTGATAAATCTGGACATCATGTTTCTACTTTCTTTAACAGGGATAAATATGAGGCAAGAACGCCAGAATTAGCAGATTCAAACAGCTCAGCTTACGGAATTTCATATTTATTCAACAATGCTGATGCAAAACAAGGAATTTATGCTGGAACAGTTATTAACAACTTCAAATTTAAAGACAGTGGAAAATCAAAAGAAAATGTAACAATGTTTAAATTAGGTGCTTACAAGACATTTGACTTGAATAATCTTGAGTGGACTTTAAGCGGAGATGGATTTGTTTCTAAAAACGATATGAAGAGAAGATTTGTAATTGGAAATAATGTTTATGAAAACAAGGCTAACTACAATGCTTACGGATTTGCAATCAAGAACGAATTAGGAAAAACTTTCCAAGTTGGAGAAAATGTTACAGTTAAACCTTACGCTGGTCTAAAACTTGGCTATGGTAAATTTTCAAAAATTAAGGAAAAAGACGGAACTTTAAATATGGAAGTTAAAGGAAGCAATTACTATTCTGTAAAACCATCTGCAGGAGTTGAAGTTGGATATTCCGCTCCAATTACAGAAAACACTAAATTCAAGGCATCTTTAGGACTTGGCTATGAACATGAACTAGGAAAAGTTGAAAGCAAGGCAAACGAAGCTAAATTTGCGAATACAAGCACTAAAATCAACTTAAAAGGTGCAAAATACGAAAGACGTGGAAACTTCAAGAGCGACGTAAAAGTAGGATTTGAAGCAGGAAACTTTAATTTCACAGTAAATGGTGGATATGATACGAAGGATAAGAATTCACACGTTGGTGTCGGACTTGGTGTTTCATTCTAATTTATTTTATATTTGATTTTAAAACAGGTACAGAGAAAAATTTGTTCCTGTTTTTTATTTAAAAATTAGATTTATCTTTTTTGCTATTTTATATATTACTTGCTTTAAGTTCATTAAATAAAGGTGTTTTTCTTATATATTTCAAAACTTAATCATTCACAAAATATATCAATAATATATATATATATATATTGTATATGACTTTATAGAAATTATATGATATAATAAAACTCAAAGAAAAATAATAAATTATTAAAGAAAGGAGAAATAGAATTGAAAAAGATTTTATTTGGTATATTTTTATTACTAAGCAGTATTAGTTTTTCAAATTTTACTAGTAAAGGCGGTTCAATGTATTGTTTGAAAATAGGAAATGTTTCGGAATCAAACCATTCTGATTATACTTTTAAAGCTGGATTATGCCGAATTACTACAAGTTCTAAAGAAAAAATTGTTAGAAATGTAACAGTTGTGCAAAAAGGAGGTACTCTTAATACAAATGTTGATTTTAGTCAAAGATTAGCATATGGAATAAGTTATAATTATTTAAAATATAATTCTAAAACTAATAATCTTCAAGCATATGTTTATGATCCTTTTAATCCTGATATAAAAACTTATACTTCTAACTTTTTGACATCTGTACAAAATATTACTAATTATACTGATGTCCTTTCATATGGTTTTAATTATAATACTTTTGTATCAGATTACAACAGTGTTTATTAAAAAATCTATTCTATGTTTGATACTGATTATTTGTAAAATCAAAAAAGAAATAAAAAATAACAAGTATTTTCAAAAAGGCTGCCTAAATTAGACAGCCTCATTTCTTTTAAAAATTAGAATTGTTTATTTTTTCCCTTGATAATCTCCTCTTAACAAATCAATTGTTTTTTGCGGTACAGAGCCATTTCCTTCCATTGCCACTACCATTGGCGGAAAGTTTTTTGGAAGTGCTAAGTCTTCGATTCGATTTTCTACGTCTAAAGTTATTCCATTTTCTTTTCCAGAAAGGATTTTATTTTTGGCATCAGGATCAGTCAATATTAATGATGCTACTGCCAATAAATCTACATATTTACTTGCTTCGAGCATTTTATCGGCACTTGTAATATCTCCTGCTCCAATTAGTACTGCACGTCCATCTATAATGGATTTTATAACTTTGTTGATTGATTGCCCTTTACATTCTCCTAAATAGGCTTTGCTGGCATAGGCACGATTTCCCCAAAGGGATGTGTGAATGTAATCTACTCCTAATCTTACTACTTCATTGATTAAATACAAACTGTCGTCAAGTAAATAACTAATTTCTTCGCCGTGAATTTCTTCAGGTGAAAACCTGTACCCAACTATGAAATCATTTTTAGCATTTTCTTTAACGTATTGTTTTACTCTTTTTACAATTTCAAGAGCAAATTTTGCCCTGTTTTCAATTCGTCCTCCATATTCATCTATTCTTGTATCAGAAGTCTTTGAAAAAAATTGCTGTATAAGGTAATGAATAGCTCCGTGAATTTCTACTCCATCAAAACCTGCTTCAATGGCTCTTCTTGTTGCCTGTACAAATCGTTCAATGGTTTCTTCTACCTGCTCTTTTGACATCGCTGTTATTGGATATGGAATAAAAGGCAAATTTATGCTGCTTGGAGCATAAACTACACCTTTGTCCTTGTAAGTGCATCTTGCCTGGTAACCAGGATGATAAATTTGAACTAAAGCTCTATTTCCTTTAGATTTCATAGCCATCGCTAATTTTTTCCAGCCTTCCACCTGGCTGTCATCATATAATCCCAGCCCATAACCAAAAGTATTTCCATCTGGAGTAACACTTGTCGCACCTGTAATAAGAAGCGAGGCGGAATCAGCACGTCTTTCAAAATATTTTATATCATCACCTACATTCCCTTCATAGCTTGAACCATTAACAACCATTGGCGACATTACAAATCTACTGTTTATAGTTGCTCCATTAGGAAATTTTACTGTTTCAAATAATTTGTTGAATTTTTCAGTCATTTTCATCATTTCTTTACATTGTTTCAAATTTCATTATTATTATAACTCGAAATTTAAATTTATCAATTTTTTTTACTAAAACATTTAATTCCTCAAGATAAAATATTTTCAAAGTGAAAATAAACTTAAATAATAGAATAATATAGTACAATATATTGAAAATAAATATTTTCTTATTAAGGAGGAGTCAATATGAAAAAAGTATTAGCAATTATTCTGTTATCATTATTAACAGTAGTTTCTTGTACAACTGCTACTGATGGAACGAGAAAAGTTAGCAAAACTGGAGTTGGTGCAGGAATTGGAGCGGCTGCGGGAGCTGTGATTGGACAGGCTATAGGAAAAGATACAAAAGGTACATTAATTGGTACAGCTGGAGGAGCTGCAGTTGGAGCGGCTATTGGAAATATTTTTGACAGACAGGAAAAAGAATTAAGAAATAAATTAAAAGGAACAGGAGTGGATGTAAAAAGAACTGGAGAAGGTGAAATCAAATTGACAGCACCTGAAAATATTACTTTTGATTTAAATAGCTACGTAATTAAGCCACAATTTAAAAATACGTTGGATTCAGTAGCAACTGTATTAAAAACTTACCCTGACTCAACAATCGTAGTATCAGGACACACAGATACAACAGGAAATGACGCAATTAACAACCCATTGTCTATAAACCGTGCAAGTTCAGTAGAATCTTACCTTGAGTCACAAGGTATTTCAAGTTCAAGAATAACTTCACGTGGTTTTGGAAGCAAACAGCCAATTGCAAGTAACGCAACAGAAGCTGGAAGGGCTCAAAACAGAAGAGTGGAAATTGCTATAATCGCAAATCAAAATAATTAAAGATTTTTTGGGAGTTTTTTCAAATTAAGTTTTGAACTAGCTCCCTTTTTTACGAATTTTTAGAATTTAAATTTAGGAGATTTTTATGAAAAAATATATATTATTAAAATTTATGCTGTTAATCGGAATTTTACTAGGTTTTACACTAAACGCTGGAAATAAAGAAAGTTTTAACAATTTTGAGAAATTTTCATTTAGGATGTCAAATAATCCTGACTATATAAGTTACAGAATAATATCGGGAAATGGTGATAAATACCCTGTTCAGCTAAATGTAGGAAACTATCTGGCTTTTATGCCTTCAAGATATGCTGCAGTCAATGTTTATGAATTTTTATCTGATATTTTGAAAAAAGATTTTAAAATTATAAAAATAAATAAAAAGGGAAAAATAACGGATCAATCTAAAATTATAAAATATTCTGCAAATGATTTTTTTCTAAACTACAAAGATAATGTAAATTTTGAAAAAGCTGAACTAAAATCACTAGGAATGGTTTTTGCAGGAGTAAAAAATGTAGGAACAGGAGAATATAAGATAACTGCTTATGGGAACAAGGGAATTTCTGGAGGAATTGACAGTAAAGGGCTGAATTGGTTAAACTTGGCGTTTATTCCCACAAATTCGGCATTCTATATAAAAATGACTGGCGATAAAAGTCTGGTGTGGAGTCCAAATCGTGATTATAACAGTATTCAATATACATTTTCAGTTGAAAATGGAAAAATAGTGGCTGTGGATAAAAAAGGAAAACATTATTTAACTATTTATCAAAAGGATAATTCTTTATTTGTTGACATGGCAAAGCATAATCTTGAACTCCGTGTAAATCAGGCTGAAAATCAGTTAGAATACTGGATAAATCATAAATTAAAATATGTGGAAAAATATCAGATTATGTAAAAGTAAATTCATTATTTAAATGGGGTTTAGTATTAAAATATTTATAAATATAACAAAAGAGGGGATTTTAATCCCCTGCCATTTCCTTTGACTTTTCCGTACAAGCCTTAACGGCTTCCATTACAGTTCCTCTAAATTTACCATCTTCCAGTACTTTCAAGGCGGCAATTGTAGTTCCTCCTGGAGAAGTTACCTCATCTTTCAAAATCCCTGGATGTTTTTTTGTTTCAAGCATCATTTTAGCTGAGCCTAAAACCGTTTGGGCAATGATTTCGTAAGCCTTGTCCCTTGGCATTCCTTCCAGTACCCCGCCATCCGCAAGAGCCTCCATAAATACGTAAACATACGCTGGCAAAGAGCCGCTAATTCCTGTATAGGCATGCATAAGTTTTTCCTCAATTTCAATACTTTTTCCAAAACTATTCAGCAATTTAAAAATCATATTTTTTTCATTTTCCTGAATGTTTTGATTAAAAGAAACTGCCGTCATTCCTTCCATCACTTGAGCAGGCGTGTTTGGCATAGTTCTAATAACTTTTTTGTCAGTTCCAATAATATTTTCAATAAAATCAATGCTAATTCCAGCAGCAATTGATAAAACAATCGTTTTTTCTGACAAATCATCTTTTATTTTATCCAGTACTTTTGGAACAATATTTGGTTTTACAGAAAGAATGAGAATATCGCTTTCTTTTGCAAGTTCGTTTTCATTTTCTGCTTTTTTTACACCGTACTCTTTTGATAATTCTTCAATTTTTTCCTTGTCTAAATCAAAAATAGCTACATTTTTATTTTCAAGAAAGTTTGAAGATGTAACGCCTTTCAATATAGAGCTTCCCATATTTCCTGCTCCAATAATTCCTAATTTCATTTAATTCTGCTCCTTGTCCTTATATTTTTTTAAAAAGCCCTTTTAGAAATATCCAAATAATCTTAAAAAATTTTAAATATACATTATTTATTATTTCTAAAAATTTTAGCACTTTTTTTATATACTGTTTCACTAAATCCCAATTTCAAATTTACAAGACAAGCTACTACGAAAAAATAGTCCGAAAGTCTATTTATATACTGAAGTCCAATTTTATTTATTCCTTCATCTGCTTCAATTACGGCTATCATTTTTCGCTCCAAATTACGCACACTTGTACGCATCATATGAAACAGGCTCGAAATTTTACTTCCTCCTGGAATGATAAAACATTCTAATCTAGGCAGCAACGGAATATATTCATCCATTCTCTGCTCAAGCCACTCTACATCACCAATCTGCTGCTTGTATTCTCGTATCCCTTCAGGTACTGCTAAATCACTTCCACAGTCAAAAAGCTGCTGCTGTATATTTTCACATTCTTCACGGATTTCCCCAAGCACGCTATTTAATTTTTCATCTTCACGAATTTCTGCCACAATAACTCCAAGCAGTGAACAGACTTCATCCATCGTTCCATACGCTTCCACTCTCACATGAGTCTTACTCACACGTTCCCCGCCAGCAAGCCTTGTAAAACCTTCGTCACCATATTTTGTGTATATTTTCATAAATATCAACTTCCTTTTCTCAGTTTAATTTTTAATTAATCTATAAATAATTGGACTATACTCAAAACTTTAGACTACTTTTAATAACACAAGTTGTACTTTCTCTAATTATTCTATAATTCCATCATATCTTTCTTTAAACTCAAACATTTCCATTACTTTTGTTCCCAATTCCAAATTTGTTGGTTTTTCTAGAAATATATGTTCAACTATATTTCCATTCTCATCTTTAAAAGGTGAATAACCTCTTCCATCTTTTTTCATCAAATACAAACTGTATTTATTTTCAAAAAATTGAAATCCAATATTATTGTATAAATTAACAATTTTTAAATTAGACGAATAATTAAAATATTTTTTATGCCATTCTACATCAGTTTCATTTTCAATTTTTTTCTCATCAGTTTCATTTAATGCCCAAAATATAAACTGTCCTATTTTTTCATTGCTATTTTTACCTAAATAGGAAATTATTCCATAATCTTTGTACATAGTTAATCCTATTTTATTTTTTCCTGATGGTAATATTACCATTCTAAAATTTTTTTCTTTCTTTTCTTTGTATATTCCTACTGATAATAACATTTCTGCCTCCTACTTCAATAATATTGCTTCAACTTTTTCCAATAATCCCACTACCTCAATATGCCCAGTCTGCGGGAACATATCCACAGGTGTAATTTTTTTAAGCAAATATCCATTTTCAGCCAAAATCTTCACATCCCGTGCAAAAGTGGCAGGATTGCAGGAAATATAGACAATTTTTTCAATTTTATTCTGTACAACACTCTTTAACGCCGATTCTTCAATTCCTCGTCTTGGCGGATCGAAAACTATTGCTCCGACATCTTCTCTCTTCAAAATTTTTGGCAGTTCCTTCTCAACTTTTTCATTTACAAATTCTACGTTTTGAATGGAGTTTTCATAAGAAGTCAGTTTTGCGGCAAGTGTTGAACTTTCTACACTTTCAATTCCAATAACCTTCTTTATATTTTTTGAAAGCATCATCGCAATTGTTCCAGTCCCTGAAAATGCGTCAATTACTGTTTTTTCGTAGATTTTATCAATATTTTTATTTTCTTCATTCAAAAAGTTTATTGCAACATCGTAAAGTTTTAGTGCCTGTTTTTTATTAATTTGGAAAAATGAATTTGGATAAATCTTGAATTTTAATCCTTCCATTTCCTCTTCCAAATACTGGCTTCCAAATAAATGGACATTTTTACCTAAAATTACATTATTCTGCTCAGTTTTTACAGAAATATAGATTGATTTTATGCAGTTATTTTCATCATACATTTCTTCCAGCACTTTTGAAAGCTGATTATACTGCGAATTTTTATTCACGACAACAACTATCATAATTTCATCTTTTTCATTATTTCTAACCATTATCTGCTTCAAAAATCCAGTATTATTCACTTCATTAAAAACTTTAAATTCCTTTTTTGTACCTGCGAAACTATTTACTTTCTGCAAAAATTTATCAATAATTATTTTGGCAATTTCTGACTTTAGAAGACTTTCTTTAGCTGAAAATACATTGTGGGATTTTCTTGAATAAAATCCTGTCTGAATAATTCCATTCTTTTTGAAAAATGGCTCAGCCGTCTTGTTTCTATAATTAATTTTTTTATCACTTCCAATAATTTTGCTAATTTTTACCTTTTTCAAATCAATTTCAGCAATCTTTGTCAACACTTCTTCAAGCATCTTATCCTTATATTCAAGCTGTTTCTCGTATTTAAGCATTCCAAAATCACAGCCATCAAAATCCTCAAAACTAATTTTGGACAAATCCTCAATCCTGTCCTTTGATGGTTCAATTATCCTAGTTATAAGCCCTCTTGCATACGACTTTTTCACCGAGATAATCTCCACTTCCAATTTATCTCCTGGCACACTCATCGGTACAAATACTGTAAATCCATCAACTCTTCCGAGTCCTTCTCCACCAAACACTATTTTTTCTATCTCAATTTCCAGTTTTTGTCCAATTTTATAATTATTTTTTATTTTATTCATCTCATTCCTTTTTTATTTCAAATATTCTTTTCAAATATCCAAATAAATTATTTTTTATTAATTTTTATATATTTTGATTAATAAATATTTTTTCATATTACTATGTTTTTTCTTTATTTATTTTCGTAGGATTGCTCATTGCCGCAAATCCTACAACCTATGGCTAGTCTACGACATTTTTCTGCACTGACAAAAAACTCGCTATGCTCAAACAGTTTTGCCAGTACAGAAAAATGCTCCGACGGATTAATTTATAATAAACGCTATTTAAAAAAATAAGAATTATATCTTAAATTACTTGAAAACATCAGGTTTATATAATTTATTAGAAAAGTTTGTAATAAATTCGTTATTTAAATGGGGATTAGTGCATAGCACTTTCGCCAATATCTAAAATTATAATTTGAAGAAATTAAAATAACTATTATTGCAAAAAAGAGCATGACGTTTGATACCCTTACGTTAAAAAGTTTAAAAATATAAAATATAAATAGGGAAAATAAACATTAATAAGTAAATCTTTAATAAAAACTTTTTATTTCAAATATTCTAAAATATTTTTCAATTGTAATCCCATTCCGATTTTCAAGCTTTCTTCATCGATATTAAATTTTGGATGATGCAAATCATAAATTAAGCCTTTTTCTTCCACTCTTGTTCCCAGTCTGAAAAAACATCCGGGGATTTCATTTAAGAAATAACTAACATCTTCAACATCCATTCTAGGCTGTTTTATTAATTCCAGAGCATTTTTGCCGTATAAGTCGACAATATTATTTTCTACTCTTTTTGTCATTTCTTCGTTGTTAATTACAGGAGCATAGCCACGCTTAATATCCACATTTACTGTTCCGCCTAGTGATTCTACAAATTTAGGCAGGTCTTTTTCAAGAGTTTCGATTATAAATGTTCTTATTTCTTCGGACATTGTTCTTGCAGTTCCTTTCATTTCCACTTTATCGCAGACTACGTTATCAGCAAAGCCTCCATTGAATGCTCCGATTGTAATTACGGATTCTTCTCTTGGATCAATTCTTCTGCTAACTATTGACTGCAAGAATTCCATAACTTTTGCTCCGATTAAGATTGCGTCAACTCCTTTGTGGGGCAATGCGGCATGGGCAGAAGTACCATTTATTGTAAGGTGTATTCTGGCTGATGAAGCGTGTGCTTTTCCATACTTTATCCCAATTTTTCCAAGTTCTATTTCTGGAGCCATGTGCAATGCAAAAAAGGCATCTATTTTTCGATTTGTATCATTTTCAAATTTTAATGCTCCATTTTTTATCATTCTATCAGCACCGCCAGTTGTTTCTTCTGCTGGCTGAAAGAAAAATCTCACAGTTCCGTGCCATTTATCCTTGTTATCTGCCAAAATTTTTGCTACTCCAAGCTGAATAGTTGTATGTGCATCGTGTCCGCAAGCATGCATTTTTCCAATATTTTTTGACTTATATTCAACTTCATTTTCTTCAAAAATTGGCAATGCATCAATATCCGCACGAGTCGCAACTGTCTTATTTTTCATATTTTTATTATCATTGTAGATAGTTGCAACCACTCCAGTATTTATAATTTCAAAAAATTCAATCCCATTTTCCGTCAAAAATTTCTTTATTAATTTACTCGTTTCAATTTCTTCATCCCCAAGTTCAGGATTTTCGTGAATAGTTCGTCTAATCTTTACCATTTCATCATAAATTTTATCAACATTTTCTTTTAAAAACTCGTTAATTTTAAGCAATTCCATTTTTCCCTCATCCCTTTCTAAATCTCTGTTTTTTTATAATTTTATTATATCAAAAAATACGGCCTTTGTAAATTTTTGAAAAATAAATGATAATATTTTAAATTGTAATGTAATTACATAAATTGTAATACTAATTACGGCATCAAATTTATAGTGTAAATTTTTATTATAGATTTACCATTCATTTACAGAATACAAAAGAGCAAGCCTGATTTGTGTTAAAAGCTCTTCCGAAAGCTTATCGTATTCAATTTCAAGCCCTTTTTCGTGTAAATAATAAGGAGGGCTGTCATTCCATGAACCCATTCCGCCAAAAACATTAGAAATTTTGGCTGAATAAAAAAGTCTTGCATTTATTTCAGGTATTTTGAAAAGAGTTTGTCCATAAAAAGTATTTCTTATATTCTCAAAACTTTCCCCATTTAAAATGCTAAAAGCTTTTCTAAAGATATTTCCAAAATTTGAAAAATTAATTTTATCAGCCAAAGTTGCTATTTTACTTAATACATTTTTGAAATCTTCCGTATTATCATAAAATTTAAGTTTTCCATTGATAAAATTCTCGTATTTTTTAGCAGTATAAATAACATTCCATCCACGACTTGTTTCTTTCCATTTTGGTGTAAAATAAAGAATCAAATTATTCTTAAAATAGCAAATTAGTTTAATCTTATTTGTATTTAAATCGTTGGGAATATTTAAATTTTTAGAAGAAACAGGTAATAAAAGTTTTATATCTTTTAATCCTGAATTTAAACAATATTCAAACCATTTTTCAATATTTCCGGCCTTGTAGTTTTTTTCTAAAAAATCTATTTTATTTTTAGAAAACAGAAATTCTATACTTTTTTCATATTCAAAAGGAAAATATTCGATTTTAGTATTTGTTTTTAAGGCAAATTTTAATGCTATTGTAATATTACATATTTGTATAATTTCCTTATTCATAAAAATAACTCTCCATCTTAATATTTTGTATCTGATACTCATAATTTTTTATTGTATAACAAATCTAAAGTCATAAAATAAACAAAATTTTTACTGTATAATTTATTTTACTACAATTTCAAAAAAAATTAAATATATGTACTTAAAGAAAAAAACTATAATAATATCATAGAGAAATTTAAATAAAATTTCTTAAATATATGCTATAATTAAGTATATTAATCAAAATTTATTTGAAATAAAAATATTAAAAAGGAGCTGTTATGAAAAAATTAAATTTAAGAATAGAAGAAAAAGAGTGTATTTTGTATATAAAAGAAAATAATAATCCAGACTACGTTTTGATACAGCCTGTAGACGAAAATGATATCAAAGTTTTAGATAATGAAGTGAAATATATTTCTGAAAATACAAATAAAAATTTTAGTCTTATTGCATTTAAAATAAATGACTGGAACAGCGAACTGACTCCGTGGGAGATGCCACTTCTTCGTGGAAAAGGTAACTTTGGAAATGGAGCTGGTAAAACGTTGAAGTTTATAAAGGAAAAATTAATTCCAAGTTTGGTAGAATTTATGGATATTCAAGATAAGAATGTGAAATATATTTTAGGCGGATATTCTCTTGCTGGATTATTTTCTCTGTGGAGTGGTTATAAGGTAGATATTTTTGCTGGAATAGCTGGAGTTTCACCATCAGTTTGGTATAAAAACTGGATGGATTTTGTAAAGGACAGTAAACCTTTAGTAAATAATATTTATTTAAGTCTTGGAGATTTAGAAGAGAAGACTAAACATCAGATTTTATCAAAAATAGGAGACAATATAAGAGAATATATTGAAATTTTAAAAAATTCTGAAAATGTTGAAAACTGTATTTTAGATTGGAATGAGGGAAATCATTTCGGAGATTCTGATATACGGATGGGAAAAGGATTTATTTGGACTTCAGAAAATTGTTAATTTTATTAATCGAAATCCCCTAAGGGTAGAGGCAGAGGTGAAATTCGAGATTTTTCGACTATCTAGTTAATCTGTAAACAATATACATAATAACTAGAAGTCTAATAAGTTCATCGCTATTCATAGCTCTAAACCTCCTTGATATGTAATTTGGGCATTGGGATACCCAAAGTTAATTATAACAAAAAAAGCTAGAAAAATCTAGCTTTTTATCCCAATTTTATTACATATCATAAATTCCCCTTAGGGTTTTTAACAATTTAATTATATCATATTTTAAAAAAAAGTCAATTAGTCAAAAAAATATTTTCTTAAAAAATTTAAAACTTCAAAATATATATTTTTTGTTGTATTAGTAATAGTAAATTCATCAAAAATATGTGAAATGTGGATAGTTTAACACGTTTATTCATAGTTCCTGCAATGAAAAATTTTGATGCTTTAACAGCTCTTTGAAAAATGGACTGAAGAAAATATGATACCAGATTGTCTAGTTGAAAAAGCTGGAAAAAGATATCTAGATCAAAATACGGAAACAGCCATTTTGTCCATATCTGAAGGTAGCAACTTATATTGGTGGAGACAAGAATAAGGCAGAAAATTTCAAGTATAAATAATAGATATAAAAATGATGTTGAAAAAATTAAATCAAAACATCATTTTTTATTAAAAAAATTAAGAAAGGGTATTGACTTTTTTAAAAAATAGGTTATATTAGTAGTAAGATATATGTAGGAACGTTCTCACATAATTAAATTAATTAGATTATACCTATAATAAGCTATAAAAGACGCTATTTAAAGAGAACGCTCTCATAAATAGAAGGAGGGAAGTATGATTCTTAAAAAAGAAAGGGAACAGGTAATCGGGAGCGTTTCTATAAGTAGATGACAAGATTATGATTCTTGAAAAAGAAGTAAAACAGGGAACTGGGAACGCTCCTATGAATAAAAGAAGGAGATTATAATTCGTGGAAAAGAGCAAAATAATTAACTGGGAACGCTCCCATAATTAAAAGGAGGAAATTATGATTCTTGAAAAAGAAAGAGAGCAGGTAATTGAATATTCTCTTAAATTATTATCAGAAGGACTTACAAATGGAACAGCTGGTAATGTAAGTATTTTTAACAGAGAAGAGGGGTTGGTTGCAATAAGCCCAACTGGAGTAAACTATTCAGAATTAACTCCAGAAATGATTTCAATAGTTGATTTGGAAGGAAAACTTATCGAAGGATTGAAACCCTCAAGTGAATTGGAAATGCACATGATTTTATACAGAAATCGTGAAGATGTAAATGCTGTTATACATACCCACCCAGTGTACACTACAGTATTAGCATGCTTGAGACAAGATTTACCAGCAATTGATTATATGATTGCTGTTACAGGAGCAACAAAAGTAAGATGCGCTGAATATGCTTCGTATGGAACAAAGGAACTGGCTGAAAATGCCTATAAGGCGATGGGAAGCAGTCTTGCAGTAATACTGGCAAACCATGGATTGACAACAGCTGGAAAGGATATAGCAAATGCTTTCAATATAACAGTTCAGGTAGAGTATATCTCTAATTTATATATAAAGGCGAGAAATATAGGAGAACCTATTATATTACCTGACAATGAAATGAACAGCATGCTTGAGAGATTTAAAACATACGGACAAATAAAATCTATAAAGTAGGTGATTGCATTGGGAAAAAAAGCAGTTCTGGCATTTGATTACGGAGCTTCATCAGGTAGATTAGTTTTGGGTATCTTAAATGAAGATACAAAAAAAATAGAATTGAAGGAAATGCACAGATTTAAAAATTGCTCTGTTAAACTAAATCAATATGAATATTGGGATTTCCCTTATTTATACAATGAATTAAAAGAAGGATTAAAAAAAGTTTTTTCAAAGGAAAGTGTTGTTACTAGTGAAAATATTGAGGTTCTGGGATTAGGTGTAGATACTTGGGGAGTAGATTACGGATGGATTGATGAAAGAGGAGAACTATTGTCGCTTCCTATATGCTATAGAGACACAAGAACGGAAGAAGTTTTTGAAGAAGTTCACAGTAAAGTTTCTCTTGAAGAAATATTTAATGAAACAGGAGTTCAGTTTTATTCTTTTAATTCAGTTTATCAAATATTTTATGATATACATAAAAGAAAAGTTCTTGAAAAAGGAGCAAAACAGCTTCAATTTATGCCAAATTTATTTGCATATTTTCTTACAGGAAAAAAATCGTGGGAATATACAATCAGTTCTACTAGCGGAATGGTAAATATTGATAATAAGAAATGGAGCAAAAAAATATTTGAAAAGTTAGATATTCCTGAAAGCATTGTTGGAGATATAGAACATGGAGGTCAAGTCCTTGCACCATTGAAGGAAACTATTCAGAAGGAACTGGGAATAAAACCTTTGAATGTAATCTTGACTGCATCTCATGACTCAGCGGCGGCAATAGCAGGAGCACCGTTAGTAGAAAATTCTTTATATGTAATAAACGGAACATGGTCAATAATTGGCTTTGAATCAGATGTTTCCGTTGTAAATGAAGAAGCTTTTAAAAATAATATTGTAAATGAAGGCGGAATAGAAAAAAAAGCAAGAGTGCTCAAAATGATACCAGGTTTGTGGATACTGCAGCAGCTGAAAAAAATATTTAATGAAAAAAATCTTGATATAGATTATTCAGATTTTGGAAATATGGCTAAGAAATCAAACTTGATTTCATTTGTCGATTTAGAAAATGAAAGATTTTTACACGCTGAAAAGATGGACATGGAAATAAAAGAATATTGCAGGGAAACTGGGCAAGAAGTTCCAGAGACAGATGAAGATTTACTAAGAGTAGCATACAACAGCTTAAAGAAACAGTACAATAAGAGTATAAAGGAACTAGAAAAACTGGTTGGAAATGAATTCACTTCGATTATAGCAATTGGAGGAGGAATACAGGATAAATTCCTATGTCAGGAAATTTCAGATGAAACAAATAGAGTAATTAAGGCAGGGCCAATAGAAGCGTCAGCGTTTGGAAATATAATAACACAGTTTATTGCTCTTGGACTTGTTAAAAATTTAGAAGAAGGAAGAGAAATTGTAAAAAATTCTGTAGAAATAATAGAATATAAATCTAAAAGAAAGGAGGAAAAATAAATGGCTGAAAAAATACTGGAAATGAAAAATATAGTAAAAACTTTTCCAGGAGTAAAAGCTCTGGATCATGCTTACATTGATTTGTATGCTGGAGAAGTAAATGCTTTTCTAGGAGAAAACGGTGCTGGAAAGTCAACATTAATGAAGGTTCTTACTGGAGTATATCAAAAGGATGAAGGTGAGATAATTTACAATGGAAAAAATGTAAATTTTAAAAATCCTAAAGAAGCGCAGGAAAATGGAATAAGTATAATTTATCAGGAATTTAACCTGCTGCCTCATCTTTCAGTTGCAGACAATATATTTATTACAAGAGAATTTCAAGGGATGAAGGGGATTGTAAATGAAAGTAAACAAAATGAAGAAGCCCAAAAAATCCTGAATCAACTAGGATTAAAAATATCACCTGAGGAAAAGGTAATGAATTTAAGTGTAGCAGAACAGCAAATGGTGGAAATAGCAAAAGCACTTTCAACAAATGCAAAAATATTGATTATGGATGAACCAACTGCAGCTCTTACAGACAGGGAAATTGAAAAACTTTTTGAAGTCATTGAAAACCTTAAAAAGAATGGTGTAGGTATAATTTATATTTCACATAGAATGGAAGAACTTAAAATAATTGCAGATAGAGCAACAGTAATGAGAGATGGTAAATATATAGACACTCTAAATTATAAAGATACAACAAATGACGATTTAATAAAGCTGATGGTAGGTAGAGATATAACTGAACAATATCCGCCAAGAAATGTTGAAATTGGTGAAGCTTTACTAGAAGTTGAAGATTTGTCTTATAAAAAACATGTAAAAGCAATAAACTTTTCTGTAAAAAAAGGAGAGATCTTAGGTGTTGCAGGATTAATGGGATCTGGAAGAACAGAAATGGCAAAAGTTATTTTTGGAGCTTATGAAAAATCAGGTGGAAAAGTCTTCATGGAGGGGAAAGAAGTACATGTAAAAAATCCTAAAGAAGCGATAAAATTAGGTATCGCATACTTGACAGAAGATAGAAAAAAAGATGGACTTTTTCTTAATTTGTCAATAGAAGACAATATTATGATTGCTAATTTAAATTTAATATCAGATAAATCAGTATTAAATAAAGGTAAATCTGAAAATATAACGAAGAAATACATAGAAAAAATGAAAATAAAAACTCCATCAAAAGAACAGCTTACAAAAAATCTGAGTGGAGGAAACCAGCAGAAGGTTATATTGGCAAGATGGCTTTGTCAAAATAAGAAAATAGTAATATTTGATGAGCCTACTAGAGGAATAGATGTAGGAGCAAAAAGAGAAGTTTACAATCTTATGAATGAACTGGTCGAAACAGGAGCAGGGATTATAATGATTTCATCTGAATTACCTGAAATACTTGGAATGAGTGACAGAGTAATGATAATGCATGAAGGAAAAATAGGTAATATAATAGATATAAAAGATGCCACAGAAGAAAGAATACTATATTTCGCGACAGGAGGAATAAATAAATATGAAAAAGAATAAAATAATGCAGCAATTAGTTACATTTGCCAGTTTAATAATAATGATAATATTTTTCTCAATAACATCCAGTCAGTTTTTTTCAATAACAAATTTTATGACAATCGCTTTACAGACTGCTATCATTGGGATCATAGCTATAGGAATGACATTTGTAATAATAACAGGAGGTATTGATTTATCAGTTGGTTCCATTGTAGCCTTTTCAGGAGTTATAATGGGAATGGCAATGAAAGCTGGAATTCCTACAATTCTAGCAATAATTTTAGGATTAATAAGTGGTATAGCATGTGGAATAATAAATGGACTATTAGTATCTAAAGCTAATCTGCCTCCATTTATAACTACTTTGGGATTAATGATGATTACTAGAGGACTTGTATTGGCAATAACAAACGGAATCCCAGTTTCAGGATTAAATGATGGTTTTGATAAATTATCAGGTGGAACAGTATTAGGTATTCCAAATCCAGTAATTTATCTAATTATAATAACAGCAATATTTTCTTTTGTACTTAAAAAAACAGTCATTGGAAAATATACTTATGCAGTTGGAAGTAACGAAGCCGCTTCAAAACTTTCAGGAGTAAATGTAGATAAAGTAAAATTATTTGTGTATGGATTAAGTGGTTTTCTATGTGCAATTTCAGGAATTCTTCTTGCATCAAGGCTAATTTCAGCACAGCCTACTGAAGGAACAGGATATGAAATGGATGCCGTTGCTGCAGTAGTAATTGGTGGTGCAAGTCTTATGGGAGGTTCTGGATCAATTTTAGGAACAATATTAGGAGCCTTTATAATGAGTACATTGAAAAATGGACTCAATATGCTTAATGTATCAGGATTCTGGCAACAATTTGCCATAGGAGTAGTAGTGCTTGTAGCAGTATATATAGACAGTTTAAAAAATAAAAAATAAATTTAATTTAAAGGAGAGATTTCTTATGAAAAAGTTATTATTATTTTTAGTAGTATTTGCAGCGGTTCTTAGCTGTGGAAAAAGTGAAGACAAAAAAGATGCTGGAGCAGGAAAATCAGCAAATTCTGGAGACAAAATTAAAATTGAATTGGTAAGTAAAGGTTACCAGCATGAATTTTGGAGATCAGTAGAAGCAGGAGCTAAAAAAGCTGGAGAAGAATTAGGAGTAGAAGTAAACTTTATTGGGCCTGAAAAAGAAACTGAAATCGGTAAACAAGTAGGTATGGTTGAAAACGCAATTAACAAAAAAGTATCTGCATTAGGAATTGCAGCTCTTGACCCGGACGCATTGGCAGTAGTAGCGAAAAAAGCTATGGATGCAAAAATACCAGTTGTAACATTTGATTCAAATGTAAAAGGTGACATTACATCAAGTTTTATTGCGACAGATAATAAAGTTGCAGGAGCAATGGCTGGAGAACAACTAGCAAAACTTATAAACGGAAAAGGTAAAGTGGCAATAGTATCTCATAACCCTGGAACAACAACAGCTATAGAAAGAGAAGCTGGATTTAGGGAAGCGTTGGCAAAATATCCAGATATTAAAATATTAAATACACAATTTAGTGATGGAGATAAATCAAAAGCATTGGCAATAACTCTTGATATTATCAATGCAAATCCAGATATTGCAGGAATTTATGGAACAAATGAACCTTCTATTTTCGGTATTGCTAAAGGAGTAGAAGAAAAAGGGTTAACTGGTAAAGTAGTTCTAGTAGGAATAGATTCATCTGAAGATTTAGCTAAATTCCTTGAAAAAGGTGTTATTTCAGGATTAGTTATACAAGATCCTTACAATATGGGATATCAAACAGTACAACAATTATATAAACTTTCAAAAGGTGAAAAAGTTGAAAAAAGAATAGACACAGGAGCAATTCTTGTAACTAAAGAAAATATAAACAATCCAGATATTACTAAAAAGATGTTTCCTTTTGGAAGAAAATAAATAAACAAAAATTTAAGGAGTGAGACTAATGAACAGATTAAGAGGAGAACTTCCTAAAGTAGGAATTCGACCTGTCATTGATGGAAGAAGAAATGGAGTTAGAGAATCTTTAGAAGAAAAAACAATGGGGATGGCACAAAAACTTGCAGAGCTAATTTCTTCCACATTAAGACATCCTAGTGGAGAAGCAGTAGAATGTGTGATTTCTGATACAACAATTGGAGGATTTTCTGAAGCGGCAAAATGTAATCAGAAATTTAAAGATCAGAATGTAGGATTGTCAATAACTGTAACACCTTGCTGGTGCTATGGAAGTGAAACAATTGATATGACACCTGACATTCCAAAAGCAATCTGGGGATTTAATGGAACAGAAAGACCAGGAGCTGTTTATCTTGCAGCGGCATTGGCAGGACATGCACAGCTAGGATTTCCTGCATTCGGAATTTATGGACATGATGTACAGGATTTATCTGATGATTCCATTCCTGATGATGTAAAAGAAAAACTACTGAAATTCACAAAAGCTGGATTAGCTGTTGCAACAATGAAGGACAAATCTTATTTATCTGTGGGTGGAGTTTCCATGGGTATAGCAGGATCTATGGTCAACAACGAATTCCTTCTAGATTATTTGGGAATTCGTCCTGAATTTAAAGATATGAGTGAAATTACTAGAAGAATACAAAATGAGATTTACGATAAGGAAGAATATGAAAAAGCATTGAAATGGGTCAAAGAACATTGTAAAGAAGGATTAGATATAAATAAAGTTTCTAGAACAGAGGAAGTTAAAAATAAAGAATGGGAAACAGTTGTGAAAATGACTCTTATAATAAGAGACATGATGATTGGAAATCCTAAATTAGCTGAAATGGGATTTGTTGAAGAATCTGAAGGAAATAATGCAATAGTGTCAGGTTTCCAAGGACAAAGACAATGGACAGATTTTATGCCTAATGGTGACTTTTCTGAGGCTATATTAAATTCATCTTTTGACTGGAATGGAATAAGACAGGCTTTTACAGTTGCAACTGAAAATGATGCTTTAAATGGAATATCTATGCTGTTTGGACATCTTTTGACTGGAACTGCGCAAATATTTGCAGATGTTAGAACTTACTGGAGTCCAGAAGCTGTAGAAAGAGTTACAGGTAAAAAATTGACAGGAAAAGCTGAAAATGGAATAATCCACTTAATTAACTCAGGATCAGCTACGTTAGATGCAACTGGAGATCAAATAAGAGACGGTAAACGAGTTATGAAACCATACTGGGAAGTTACAGAAGAAGAAGTTAACAATGCCTTAAAATCTACAAGCTGGCCTGCAGCAGATTATGATTATTTCAGAGGTGGAGGATTCTCTTCATGTTTCCTTACAAAAGGGGAAATGCCTGTTACAATGTGCAGAATAAATCTTGTTAAAGGGCAAGGGCCTGTACTTCAAATTGCTGAAGGATATGCAATTGACATAGACAAAGATATTCATGAATCACTTGACAGCAGAACAAATCCAACTTGGCCTACAACTTGGTTTGCACCTATACTTACTGGTAAAGGAGCATTTAAAGATGTTTATTCTGTAATGAATAACTGGGGAGCAAATCATGGAGCAATATCTTATGGACATATAGGTGATGAACTTATAACATTAGCATCTATGCTTAGAATTCCAGTATGTATGCACAATGTAAATCCTGACAGAATATTCCGTCCTAAAGTTTGGGCAAGTTTTGGAGACATGAATGAAGAAGGTGCTGATTACAGAGCGTGTGAAAATTTTGGACCAATTTATAAAAAAATAGGTAAATAGAAAATATCTAAATGAAGGAGTAAAAAAATGCTTAAAAATATACCTAAAAATTTAAGTCCAGAATTACTGAAAATATTATGTGAAATGGGACACGGAGATGAAATTGTGATAGGAGATGGAAACTTTCCCGTTGCAAGTCATGCACAAAGACTTGTCAGATCAGATGCAAGCGGTGTAGCAGAGCTTCTAGAATCAATACTAGAAATATTCCCCCTTGATACGTATGTAGAAAGTGCAGTTTCATTAATGAAAACAGGAAACGAGTATGTAGGAGAACCTGAAGTATGGAGTGTTTATAGAAAAACTTTAGAAAAACATGAAGAATTTAAAGACTTTGAATTTGTAGAAAGATTTGAATTTTATGAAAGAGCAAAAAAGGCATACGCCATAATTGCTACATCTGAAGAAGCTATCTATGCAAATGTTATTTTAAAGAAAGGAATTATAAAATAACGTATAAATAACAAATATCAAAATAAGGGAACACGATTTTATAGATTTTTAAGCTTTAAATTTTAATCTTTAAATCGTGTTCTTTTTATAGATTACAATTATTAAATATTTTTTAATCATAGATTGTATAATAGATGTATTCGATAACCTAAGTTTTTTTATTTTCACAAGGGGTCAAGACCCCTTGCTTTAGAATATTTGTTTTATTAAATTCTAAATATATATAGTTATCGAACAGGTCTAATATATTGCGACAAACTGAAAAAATAATTTTATTATATTCAAAAAATAAAAAATTCTAAACTGATATTTAATATTTAAATGGTAAAATATGATATAACATTTATTAATGATTGAAATAAAAAAAATAATATTTATGATTTAAGGAAGTAATATAATGAAAATAGAAGAAATAGCTAAATTATCAGGATTTTCAAAATCAACAGTATCTCGTGTGATTTCAAATAATGGTTATGTTAGTAAAGAAACAAAAGAAAAAATATTAAAAATTATTGAAGAGGTAAATTATATACCAAATGGAATCGCCCGTTCCTTATCTAGCAATAAGTCAAATACAGTAGCTGTAATTATACCAGATATTCAAAATTCATATTTTGGAGATATAATAAAGGGAATTTCTAACATAATGGATAAAAATAATTTACATATGCTTGTTTACAGTACTGATGAAAATATAAAAAAAGAAAAAAAAGTATTTCAAAATGTAATTGAACAAAGACCAAGTGGTATTATCCTTTCGATATCTCTTCAGTATCACAAAAAAAAGGATATAAAAGTATTGCTTGATTCAGGTATTCCTTTTGTTTTATTCGACAGACAAATTTTTGATGAAACTTTCACGGGAGTATTTTTTGATGATATAAAAGGTGGTTATTTAGCAACAGAAGCATTGATTAATTCAGGACATGAAAATATTGCGATAATTACAGGCCCTTTTTCTACAACAAATGGATTAAATAGGTTAGAAGGATACAAAAAAGCAATGTTGGAAAAAAACAAAAAAATATCTGAAGAAAATATATATGAAGGGAATTTTCACTTTGATAGCGGATATGAAAACACAAAAAAAATTCTTGAAAAAAATAAGAAAACAACTGCAATCTTTATATGCAATAATGAAATGACTTTAGGAGCATTACAGGCAATAAGAGAAAAAAATCTAAAAATACCCGATGATATAGCGATAGTATCCTATGACAATCATAAATATTTTGAAATATTAGGAATAAATATAAGTGCAATAAATAGAGACATAGAAGAAACAGGAATGGAAATAGCGAAACTTTTACTTGAAGAGATGAAAAATAGTAGCAGAAGTAAGAAAATAGTTATCGTTTCTCCTACCTTAATTCTCAGAAATTCCGAAAAATTAGTAAAAATTAAAGATTAATAATAATAGCGATAATATGAATTTTTTACTACAAAATTAAGATAGAACTAATATAATGGCTATACTATATTTCAGAATAAAAATAGGAGAAGTTAAGAGGAAATTATTTTCAATAAAAATAATGATAAATATAAAGAACATAAGGAGAATAAATGAAAAAGTTAAAATTTACTTCATAATATCATCATTTATCCGAACATTAGTAACAAAAGTGTTAACAAAAGTGTCAACTACAATGAAAAAGCTGGATGCATCAATAACACAATTTATAAACTGTAAATACATCCAGAATCTTTTTAGCAAATTTTTTTAATATTTTATATTTGAATTATTATCATTTTTATAAAATAACTATTTTATTTAGTCTAATTCTTTTATTTTATACACTTTCTTCTTATCCCTTATTTTGTACCCGTTATCATTTTCATTATAATGTTTATCAAGAGTTTTTACGTCTGCTTCCTTAAAAATTTTACCTTTGTAATAGGTATTATTCTTATCTTTTGCATAATCTTCATCAAGAATTTGAAAAGTATCAATATCGACATTTTTACTTTCTAATGGAACAAATTTTGTGTTATTATTTTCATCTTCAGTAAAATAGTACAAATCTTCATTTTGCTTTACTAAAGAATAGTCTATTACTTCAAAGTTTTTAGGTTTGAATATTTCTAACTTTTTATTTTTATAATAAACATTATTTTTATCCTTAAAAAAATCATTTTTCAAAACTTCAAAGCTATTTACATCCACTCCATTTACTTTACGAGTTTCATAATATACTCCCATTTTATCTTTTCCAATAGAATACCCTTCAGGTTCAAAAGTTTTTATATCAGCACCTTCTATTTTTTTGAAATGATAATAAACGTTATTTTTATCTTTTGAATATTCAGAATAATTTTCGATAGGTTGTAAAGTTTTTAAATCAATTTCTGGAGAAATTTCAACTTTTTCAACAACAACTTCATTTTCTTTTTGATAAAAGGAATATATTCCATTTTTATCTTTTACATGTGTATAATTTACGAATGGCTCAAAAGATTTTGAATCAATTCCTTTCATTAACATTCCTTCGTAGTAAACTCCATTCTTATCTTTGTAAAAATTTCCGTTTAAATCTTCAAATGTCACAGGGTCTAAGCCCTTTATCATCTTCCCTTTGTCATAAACAGCATTTTTATCTCTTCCCAATGCATAGCCTTCTATTGCTTCAAAAGTTTTTGCATCTACTCCTTTAACTCTTTTTACATCGCCATCATAATTATCATAATAATAAACATTATTTTTATCTCGATAATATTCTTTCGATACTTCTTCAAAAGTATTTAAATCAGCATTTTGGATTTTTTTCACTTCTTCTCTTCCAAGATAATAAACCCCTTTATCATCTTTGATAATAAGTTTATTTGAGCCAATAACTTTAAAAGTTTTAGGATTTACACCTGTTATTTTTTTATTTAAAAAGTATAAGTTATTTTTATCTTTCCCGTATATAGAATCTATTTTAAAACTGCCGCTATCTGCACTCTCTAATTTTTTTATTTCAATATCGATATTATAGTTATCATTTCCCACATCCTCTGCATTTTCTACATCAATATCTGAAATTTTCTGTTCACTTTCTTTATAATTAATAAAATAAACGTTATTTTTATCTTTTAAGTACAAAAGCATCGTCATGTTTTCTCCGTCCACGACTTCTAGAGTATTCATATCTATTCCCGCAGGTTTTATTGACTTTATCGTAATTTCTCCATTTTCATATTTATCAAAAGTATAAATACCATCTTTATTAATTAGTATAGTTGGTACGTAAAACTGAACAATAACCTTGCTTTTTTCTGGACTAAAGCCTTTAATTTTTATAATCTCATTATTTGCAATATAAAAAACATTATCTTTATCTTTTGCAATAAAAGAATTTTCTATCTGAAAAGAATTCACATCTATATTTTCCAGCTTTTTATTCTTATAGTAAACATTATCCTTGTCTTTCGCAAAATTATCATTCTCTTCAAAAATTTTAAAAGTCCTAAAATCAATATTTTTCACAACTTCTTTTTTCTCAGAATCTTCCACTGTGTCAATAAAATAAATTTTATTTTTCTCTTTAAAATACCCTGCATTTACAACACTCCCTACCAAAATAAACAAAAGTAGAATTTTTAAAAAATGTCCTTTAATGTTCACAACAACTCTCCTTTTTTATTCTCAAGTTTTTGATTTATTAACAATTTAAATAAAATAATTTCTATTGTTTAATCTCCATTTCCTCCTCAAAGTCAACTGGATTTTTCCCTTCCATTTTCTTCCCATCGAAATAAACGTTATTTTTATCTTTCCCATATTTCCCGCTCATTGTTACTCTAAAACTATCTTTATCCGCTCCATTTATTTTCACAAATTTATTTCCATCTATAAAATAAACGCCATTCTTATCTTTGAAATAATTGGAACTGTCCATTGGAGAAGTAATTCTTTCAAGAGTTTCTAAATCAATGCCCTTACTATCCAGTCGAGTTATTTCTATTGTTTTTTTGTTATCTTCAGTTTCAATAAATTTATAAATTCCGTTTTTATCAACTAAAATTTTATCATATGATAATCCACCATCAAAAATATTAAAATTGTCAGGACTGATATTTCTTAATTTTTTTCCTTCATAAAAGACACTATTTTTATCTTTTATACACATTCCATTTATTACTTCGATACTGTTCATATCTATTCCTTCTACTTTTTCTCCATCATAATAAACGTTATTTTTATCTTTAAAAAATCCAGTATACTCTATTCGTTCAAATGAATTTATATCTGCTCTATCTAATTTTTTGAAATCACTTTCGTCAAAATAATAAATATTTTTATCATCGCCAAAATATTTCCAATCTAATTCCTTAAGATTTTCAAAATCGATTTTTGCATTAATTGGAGTTATTTTTAAACTTTTTTCATTTTCATTTTCCTCAAATTTGTAAATTCCGTTCTTATCTTTTATAAAATTACTTTGTATTTGTTCAAAACCGTCAGCGACAATCCCATTTATTTTTTTATTTTGATAATAAACATTATTTTTATCCTTTGCAAAGTAAATAGAACTGCTGTAAGGTGAATTTAAAACTTCAAATGTCGCCAAATCAGCATTTTTTATTGTATAAAGGTTATTATCCAAATCATAATAAACATTATTTTTATCTTTATAGTAACCATTCTCCAATTTTTTAAACGTTTTCAAATCAAGTCCACTTATTTTCAAGTTTCGTGTCTTTATTCCAAAATCATCAGAATTTAACAAAATATGTAAACCATTCTTATCCTTTACAATACTAAAACTTATTTCTTCAAAAGTTTTGGCATCAATCCCTTTTAACTTTTTATCAAGAAAATAGACATTCTTGTCATCTCTTCCAAAATTGTCAATCAATTCAAAAGTCTTAGGATTTGCACCGATTAATTTATAAAAATTCAATTTTGTATTGATAGAATCAGTTGATACGGGTCTTTCACTTGCTACAATATAAACATTATTTTTATCCTTGAAATAATCTTTAAAAAAAGATTTTCCAACAGATTCTAAAGTTGCAACATCTACCCCTTCTGTATTTTGCACTCTTGGTATGAAAGTTATACCATCCTCTGCTCTATCCAAATAAAAAACATTTTTATAATCTTTTATAAAATTTAAATCATTGTCTAATATTTCAAATCCTTTTGGACTAACACCTTCCAATCTCTGTTTATCAACATATACGTTATTTTTATCTTTTGAAAAAATTCCCAGCTCAAATGTATCAGCATCTGCTCCTTCCAGTTTTTTTAATTCCTGTTTATCTTCAGTCATATCGACATAATAAACCGAATTTTTATCTTTATAAAATGCTTCTTTAAAAATATCCTCAAAACTTGCCACATCAATGTTCAAATTTTTTATTGCTCTTATTTTAGTTTTTCCATCATCTGTCGTATAAATCTCATAAACATTTTTATTATCCTTTAAGTAACTATCATCAAAAATTTTAAGCCCTTCAATACCAACAGAATCTAGCTTTTCTCCATCATAATAAACATTTTTTCTATCTACCCCATAATTTCCATTTACAATTTGAAATGTATTTTTATCAGCATTTTTTACTATTTTTACTTTCCCGTTTTTATTATCTACAAAATATACGTTATTTCTATCTTTTATATAATTGCTATAAGAAGAATCAATGTCATCAAAAAATTCTAAACTTTTTACATCAATATTCAAATCTATTTTCTCAATTTTTCCATTAGAAAAATAATAAAGATTATTTTTATCTTTTACAAAATCATTCAATTCAAGCACTTTATCAGCACTTCCAACATCAATTCCGCTTTTGATTTTTTTTAAATCATTATCTGAACGATAATAAAAACTGTTTTTATCTTTATAGTAGTTCAAAATTCCAAAATACTTAAATGTACTAAAATCAATGTTCAAATTATTTATTTTTTTTGCTTCAATTTTATCGTTTTTTCTGTCATACAAATCGCTATTGCTATTAAATGTCAAATAGTAATTATTTTCGCTTTGAAGAATATAATTATCCTGTCCCATTTCTTCAATAACTCTAACATTATTCGGATTAATTCCGTTTATTTTTTCACCAATATAATAAATTCCATTTTTATCTTTTCCAAATTCCTCGCTCAAAGTAATAAAGCTGTTCCTATCAATATTTGGTAATTTTATAAAACCTTCTCCATCAGGAAAATCATTACTGTATTTAATAACAAAAATATTATTTTTATCTCTAAAATAATAAGTATCTCCCATTATCTCAAAACTTTTTGCATCAGCATCTTTAATATCCTCATTTCCTGTAATGTAAAAAACTCTATTTTTATCTTTTCCTATAAAATCACCAAAATTTTTAAAACTCTTAGAATCCACATTTTCCATCTTTTTACCGTTATAATAAACATTATTTTTATCTTTTGCGATATAATAACTCAAAACCTCAAAAGAATTTTTATCTGCTCCTTGTATTTTTTCCAAATTCTCATAGGCATAGTAAATATTATTTTTATCAACAAAATAATCTATGCTCGTAACATCTTTGCCATTTTCTAAAGCTCTAAAAGTTTTAACATCAAGTTCATCTAAAGATATTTTTTTCGTATTTATTTTATTATCCGAAGATACTGGTATACTATCTGTAATATCAGCTTCAATTTTATATACATTTTTACTATCTTTCACATAATTTTCTTTTACTGTTTCAAATCCTTCAGGCAAAACATCTTTAAGTTTCTTACCATAAAAATAAACATATTTATTATCTTTTGCATAATAATCGCCAATAAGCCCTCTATCTTCCTTTAAAGGTTCAAAACTTTCAATATCTACATCTTTTACTTTCGACTTAATCTCATAATATGGCATTTTATAATAAATTTCACCATTTTCCTTAAAATATTCGGCATTTGCAATGCTTCCTGCTAGGATAAATAAAATTAATATTTTTAATAAATTTTTTCTTTTCATACACTTACTCCTTATTTTATAAGTTTTAATTTTTAGTAAATAAAATACTTTTTTAACTTTTCAACTTTTTATTCTCTTTCTATTTTTATGAGATTCATATTGTCATCAATTTTATAAAACTCATTATTATATTTTATCTCATTGTCTACAATTTTAAAATGGTTTGGATTAATATTATTTAACTTTTTCCCTTTATAATAAACATTGTTTTTATCCTTTGCATATAAGTATTCAATAACTTGAAACGTTTTGTAATCAGCATTTTCTATCTTTTTTATCTCTACATTTTCTTCATCCACATAATAGACATTCTTTTCATCTTTTATATATTCATTACTTCTTTCGCCATTTTTTTCTTTCAAAAATTTAAGTATTTTTATATCAGCTTCATTTTTAAATTTAATAAGCGTTTTTCCTTTTTTTATATCATCAGTTTCGTCATAATAATAAAAATTATTTTTATCTTTATAAACTCTCATGGAAAAACTTTCAAAAGTATCCTTGTCAATTGTGAAATCCATTTTTTTGGCATACATTTTTTCATTCGAATTATTTTCATAAACAAGATAAAAATCATTCCCGCTTTTAATGATATTGTCAGGAACACTGCTTAACGAAGTCCAAAACTCAAAATTATTCGGACTTACACCTTTCACTTTTTGTCCATAAAAATACAGATTATTCTTATCTTTAGCATAAAAAAAGTCCAAATAAACAAATGTCTCTAAATCAACTTTTTCATCAATTTTTTTCATATCAAAATAAGCATTGTTCTTATCTTTAAAATAATAATCTCCAACCGATTTAAGTGTTTTTGTATCTACCTCTTTCAATTCCTTTTTTTCATAAGCATCAAAAACAATTTTCTCATCCTTCACAAAATGACTTCCAAATATTTTAGCACTTTTAGGATCTATTTTTTCAATCTTTTCCCCTTGATAATAAATATTATTCTTATCTTTTGCAAAATCATTTTCCAATATTTCAAATGATTTTTTATCTATATTTTTTAATAATTTTGGCTTTTGTTACATCCATTCCCGATAATAAATTTCTCCATTTCTTTTTATATATTCTGCATTCACAATATTTCCTGTCAAAATTAATAACCCAAATATTTTTAACAATTTTTTTATTTTCATAATCATTTTCTCCTTATTAAAGTTACGCTTATTATTTATAAAAGTCCACAAATCTCAATAAACACAATATTTTAAAATTCATTTTTCTAATTCCAAAACTCCAGTTCGTCTTCCTCTTCCACAGCCCCATCTTCTTCCTTTTCATCAATATCTCTCAAAATATCATCAACACTCAAGTCGTTCAGTTCTGGATCTATTTTATCAAGAAAAGCTGAAAATTCTTTTTTTACTTTTTGAATACGGATTCTATCACCAGTTCTTACAATCATCTGATAATTTTCCAAATATTCTGAAACGTAGTTTCTAATTTCTGTATTTACTATTTCTGCATAAATTCGGTTTGCCCTTTCAATCAGCAATTTATCTTTGTTTTGATTTTCTGACTGGATTTTTATTTCTTCCAAAGTTTTAATTCTTTCGTTTTTTTCTTCTTCGGACAAATCGCCGTTTATAATTAATTTATTTCTCTTTTCTCCCGTACTCATTGCAGTTGCTTCTGCTTCTAAAATTCCATTTATATCATAAGTAAATCTTACGTTCACTTTTTCATTTCCTGCATTATTTCTTGGCACATTTATTTCAAATTCCCCTAAAAATAGATTATCGTTTATATTTAAGCTTTCTCCTTGATAAATTGCGATTCTTATTATTGTCTGATTGTCTTCTACTGTTGAAAAATATTCAGACTTACTTGTAGGAACCGTTGTATTCCTTGGAATAATCGGTGCAAATCTCTGTCCAATTACTTCAATTCCGAGTGTAAATGGACACACATCTGTCAAAATTCTTTCCTTAAATGCCTTGTTTCTCTCCTTCATTCCCACAGTTACACCAACGCCGTAAGCTACTACAGTATCAGGATTTTGAGCTATTGACACGAGTTTGTTACCTTCAATAAAATCAGTATTGTCAAAATAAGTTTTTTCTCCACGCATTTTATTAAAATACTTTTCCACAAATTCTTCCACAATTCCTAATTTTACAGCCCCTCCGACTAGCACAACTTTCTCAATTTCTCTTGCATCTGTATTTCCATCTTGCAAAGCCTTGTCAATCGCAACTTTTATTTTTACAAGCAATGGTTTTACAGCCACCCTGAAATCTGCCTGTGTAATTTCTGCTTTATAGTCTTTTCCTTTAATTTCCAGTTCAATTTCCACATCTTTTAAACTTATCAGTTTTTTTGCCCTGTCTGCCTTTGTGTACAAATTTGTTCTTTCATCACGGCTCAAGTCAGATATTGATAATCCTATATTTTTCAAGAAAATTTCACATATTTTGGTAGTAAAATCCTCTCCACCAAGCATCGTATCCCCACTTATCGAAATTACTTCCATAATATCCTCAAATGTTTCAAGCAAAGTAACATCAAATGTCCCTCCACCCAAGTCAAGCACGATAAACTTCAAATTCTGATCTAAAATATGGCTTCCAAGTGACAATGCCGCAGCTGTTGGCTCATTTATAAGCCTTTCCACTGTAAGTCCTGCCAGTTCTGCCGCTATTTTAGTATCTTTTCTCTGTTTATCATTAAAATATGCAGGCACGCTTATTATTGCCCTGTCTATCTTTTCATTCAGCTGCTTTTCAGCGCTTTCCTTTAAATGTTTCAGTACAAACGAAGAAAGCATCTGTGCATCAAAAGTTCTATTCTTTACTTTAATTTTTGCTTCCGTTCCCATCCTTCTTTTAAAATTGCTCGCAGTTTCCCCAGCGTTCATCATTCTTCTTTCCTTCGCCAGTTCTCCCACTATTATTCCATCATTTTCATCAATTCCCACAACAGACGGAATCAAAATATTCCCATATTCATTTTTTACAAACTGTATTTCCCCATTATCATCAATATATGTCGCCAAACTATTTGTTGTCCCCAAATCAATTCCAATCATTCTTCCCATTTTTATTCTCCTTCAACAATAAATTTTTTAAGTTTTTTATAAAATATCAAAAGAAACACTATCCAATATATCTTTTGCATAATTTCTTATCCTGTTGTATTTTATTCTATTTACAATCAGTAATTTTGCAAACAAGAATACGAGTGTTCCATTTAGTGTAAAATCAATTATTTCATATTTTAAATAAATTTTAAAAAGGTAGATCCCTAGCAGCAGAATCTGAATATAAAGCATGCTCGCTATATTTATGCTGTTTCCACGTTTTGCAAGCATAATATCATAATAACTTCTAGCAACTGCCAGTATAATTGAAAAAGTTTTCACTATTCCAAAAGTCGTCAAAACATCTTCATATTCAGCAGGCATCATATCCGTTATTACAGGCAGGCTAAAAATCCATATAAAAACTACCATTAAACTGCTAAGAATAAATACAATTCCAAACAACCCAGTTTCCTGATTTTGTATCTCATCATCCTGAAAAATTTCCATCCGATGAAGCATTTCCTTTATTTTTTCATAATGATAGGCAATTCTCTTAAAAGGCACGTTATTTTTTAAGAAAAACAGTAAATGATGCAATTTCCCGTTCTTGCAGCTTTTAGGATAAATGTTCCAAAATATAAAAAACCCAAATATTCCCCATTTTTTTACATTGAAATAATTTTCTACAAAAATTTCAACTGCCTTATTTCTTTCAGATTTCTCATTACTTCTATAAAGTTCCTCTATTTTCTGAAATTTTGTTTTATCTTTTATCAAGTGCAGAAAAATATAATCTTTCTCAAATTTAGTAATATTTTTAGACTGTAAAATCACATTATTCTCATAATTGTCATTTTCCAAATTCAAAATTTCCTTAATTCTTCTTTTCTCTTCTTTACCAAAGCTATCAAACTCCTCCATCAAAAATCTCAAACTTCCAAAAAACATTTTCTCCCCATTCAACAATTTCCCAAATGCCTCTATCCAATTATCTACATTCTTCTCAACTTTCTCCAATTCCCCGCTAAAAATATTAGAAAACTCCTCATCTTCATCGTTAGTTATTTCTATATTATATTCATTAGAAAATCCTTCATATTCATATTCTTCAAATTCTTCTTCATTTCCAAAAAACTCTTCCTGAAAATCCTCTACTCCATACTCTAATGCTTTCTCATAAGCCTCATTAATTCTCATAAACATCTCAGGAAAATCTTCAGGATGATACTTTTTCAGCATCTTGGAATACGCAACTTTTATTTTCTTCTTATCATCTGTCGGCTCTATTTCTAATATTTTAAATGCTTCCTTAAAATCCAAAATTATCACTCCTTACTTTTTTAAGACAAACACATCTAAAACTTTTTTTGAAAATTCTCTTAATCGTTTGTATCTTATATTTGTAGTTACTACCATTTTTACAAACAAAATGATATTAAAAAATACAAATTGAAATATTAACTGTGAATATAGTAAAAATGATATAATTGAGGATTCATATTCGGCATTGCCAATAACAATAAGATTTACAACAAACATTATACTCATTAAAATTGACAAATAACTTGAATATCCATATCGCATACTCCACTCAAAATTTTTTTCTCTAGCTATATTAACCCAGTCTAAAATTATGAAAAAAATAGTCCCCAAAATCGCTATATACCAGTCAACAATAGGATTTAAAAAGAACAAAAATAAAACTATCGCACCAAAAATACTCCATAAATAAGACGTTATGCGTAAACTTATTCCGATTTTTTTATTTTTTTGTTCTCTATCAAAAATTTCTATATACTTATTAACATCAACATATTCATTTCGTATTTTATAAGTTATAAATTTAAAAGTTGCACCTACTTGCTCTATGTCTCTGTAAGGGTATAACGCAATATTCTTTCCAAATAATCTAAAAATTTTAATATTAAAATAATCCTTAATAAATTTTTCATATCCTTTTTCATTTTCCGAAAAATTTTCACTTATAATATTTTTTACAATTTCATCCAAACTTATATTTTCACTTTTACCAGTATCTACCCAAGTTTCTCCTAAAATATCTGCATTCATATTAGAATTATTTAGATTATAAATCAAAAGTTCCATTTCAATTCTCGTTATATTTCTCCAAGCATAATCACGCAATCCATTTTTTTGTAAAATTTCTCTAATTTGATTTTTTTCCGAAACATCAAAATTAAAATGAAAATCACGTAAAATTTCTCGATATTCTGTTAATGGACGTTTTTCAGATAAAAGAAGATTTTTAAGTCGTCCTAGCCACGCAGATATTGATTTGTTTGTTATTTCATTTTGATCAAAAACATTTGAAAAATCTTGTGTTTTTTCAAAAAAACTTTTATAGCTTGAATTATTGCCAGAATTAAAAAAATTATCAAATATATCCTCAATAGAATCTCCTTCATATTCATTAAAATTCGATTGCTCAAATCCCAAAGCAATTCCGTAAGCTTCGTTAATTTTACTAAATATTTCATCATAACTTTCAGGATTGTTGCGATGATACTTCTTTAATAGCTCTTTATATTTCTTTTTTATTTTTTCTTTATCAGTTGTAGGTTCCATTTCTAGTATTTTAAACGCTTCTGTAAATCTATCCTCTGTTCGCATAGAATTTTTTAAGTATTCAAAAATATTAAGTTTTTCATATTTATTTTTATTATCTTTTTTTTCAAAAAACTTTTCCTTTGACTGTCTTTCTTCAGATTTTTCAGTAAATCTATATTCTTTTTTCTCAAATTTTTTTGAATTAAAAATATCCGAAAAATCACTCTCTTTCATTTTTTCCGTTTTTCTAAAATTTTGAGTATTTTCATACAAATTTTCAGAAAAATTATTTTCTGCATATCTCAAAGCTTTTTCATAAGCCTCATTAATTTTCATAAACATCTCAGGAAAATCTTCAGGATGATACTTTTTCAACATCTTGGAATAAGCAACTTTTATTTTCTTTTTATCACTCATCGGCTCTATTTCCAGTATTTTAAATGCTTCTGCAAAATTCAAAATCATTACCTCCTAAATTTCCTTAGTTTTCAAATAAAATGGCATCAGCAATTTAAAGCCTTTTAAAAATTCCTTTGTCAAATCTTCAAGATTTCCAAATTTTTCAATTTCTTCAACATTAAATTTGACAAGCACTTTTCTGATGTTCCCTTCTTTCATATCTTCAATTAACTTTTTCCTATTTTTCTCACTTCCTTCAATTCTATCCAGCATACAGTTTTCCTTACTTTTTGAAAATTGCACAAAATAATAAAGTGGATTTTTAATAGGTAATTCCAAAACCTTATTTTGTCTTTCAAGCGTATTTTCCCCAATTTTACGTTCAACAAAACTCACTTCCATCGAAATTCCAACTTTTTTAGTTTTCTCATTTTTAAAGACTCTAAGTGCAATTCCAGATTCATTTTCAGTATCTCCATCCTGCTTCAAAAACACCCAAAGATAAGGTCTTGCAACCTGTCCTTGATTCATCCAGCTGCTAACTTTCTGCAAATGAAATCCTTCCACATTTTCCTCCACAGACTTGGCAATTTCTGTAAAAATCTTTCGTGCAGCCTGTCCATTTTTCCTAAAAAGCTCCATATCTTCCTTTAAATTCCCAGCTTTTTCAGGTTTAATATATTTTCTCCCAGCATAATCTGTATATTCAATTAATGGCTTGTAATTAAATTTTTTATTCATATTTATCATTCCTTTTCGTTTAATTTTTATTTTTAAAATTATAACATATTTTATTAAAATAAAAAACTATACACTTTCTCCATTGCAAATAGAAAAAATATATAGCTTCAATTTCACTTTGTAACTTTACTTGCAAAGTATTCAGTTTTTTTAATTCCTCTTTCCCTTTAATTGCCATTAAACCCTCCTTCTTTCTTATTCTGATTATTTATCTTTTTCAATGATTCTTATGTTACTAGTACTTTAAAAGTTTATTTCTATTTAAATATTTTCACACAACTTTTTGTAGTCATTATTTATCCAGTTTCTATAATTTATCCAAATTGCATCATAAAGCGGTTCGCCTATCAATTTTTGAATATATAATTTCCCTTCTGGAAAATATTTTTTATTATGGACTTGTATCGTAGTAACAACCTGATAAATATCATCGTGCGGAATAGTTTTATAGTCTTTCGTTGACAGCAAAGGAAGTAAATAGCACTCATTATCAAAATCATACACCCAATCATCCATTAATTTGACATTATAACCACAATGTATCATTTTATCAAACAAAACTTCAGCCATCGTAAAGGCAAAATCTCCCTCATGTCCTCTATCCATTTCCTTCAAATTACCAAAATTTTCTTCCAGTTTTTTCCAAGAAGGTTTTTCAACATATTTTAGCTTAATTTTAGGTAAAAATTCAAATTCCGTTATTTTTAACCACTCACTTTTCTCGAATTTATTGTCAAGTACGAAAAATGTTTGACTTTTACTATATTCATAATCCTTCCAGTTTTTCAGAATTTCTCTGTAATAAAGTTCAGTATTTCCTTCTGGATTTAATTCATTACCGGATAAACGATTATCATCTATACGGCAATCTACATAAAAATCACCTTTATCAAATTCTTCAAGATAGCTGCCATAATTATTATATGGATATTTTAAAAGAGAAATATCAATCTTAGAATCTTTTAATGAAATTTTTTCTTTAATAAGTGAAAATATATTTGATAAAAAATTTTCTTCACTTTCTTTTTCTTGATATTTTTCTTCATCATAGTTATATATTGTTTTTACATTTCCAGAAACAATGATTTTTTTCTTTCCATTAATTTTTATTCTTCTCAAATCTGTTTTATCAGGATTTACTAATTTTAAATAATTCAGCCTGTCATAATTGAACCAATTTTCAAAAGCCTGTACCAAGGAATCTTTATAATTAAGGTTCATTTGAGATCCATTCCAATTTTTCATTCCTTCAGGAAAATATTTTTCGTGAAAAAGATGAACATTAATGCTCACTGACATTCTTTTATCAGTGGTTCCACCTCCGACAAATAAAGGCAATAAGTAATATCTAGTTTCAATCTCATAAATATACTGATATTCTCCTATTTCCTTCAATTCCACTTTTATTCCTTTTTCCGTCAGAAATTCAGAAAATACTTCTGCAATCTTCATTTTTTCTGGACTTTCATAATAATAATCCAAAAGCTGCTGTGTATCGTATTCTAATACACTAGGCAATTTGTTTTCAAACTCGCTTAAATTCTTATTCACAAAAAATTCCTCCTAGTTTTTGTCAAATTATTTCAAAGCCATTTCAGTACAAATTAACCAAATTTCAATTATTTTATTGCATGCTTTCTTCTGCAATCTCCATCTGCACTGAAATATCCTCTTCTTCATAATTAAAGACTCTTTCAATCCTGTCCCTTAAAACTCTCAGATATTTTTCTTTGTATTCTTCATTTTTTCTCATCCTGTTAATTTCACATTCCCAAATCGTAATAACACTAATATCCATTTCAAAAAGCTTCTCACGAACCTCAATATCCCTCTCTACATTTCTCCTAAACTTCTTTTCCCAATATTCAGCATGTGTCTTAGGAAAAGTTGCAATTTTACAATTTTCATGCCTATGCCAGAAGCATCCGTTCACAAATATCGCAGTATTGTATTTCAAAATAAAAATATCAGGTGTTCCTGGAAGCTCCGAATAATTAACCCTGTATCTATATCCCATTTTATAAAGCAATTTCCGAATATGAATCTCAGGCTTAGTGTTTTTAGATTTTATTCTTGCCATGTTCTGGCTTCTTGTGAGAGGTTTTTTCTTTTTCATTTTTACTATAAGTACTTTCTTAGATATTTTAAATAATAGATTATGTAATAAATAATAACATGAAACTATTTTTCTGTAAAGAAGAATCATTTATCGGTTAATTTTATGAAAAAAACTACCTAAAGCATTTTTAAAGGAATTAGTAACCATTGATGATGAAAAAACTTTTAAAACTATTATTGAAAGTCTACAAAAATTAGAATATACTGTCTTTTATAAAATTTTAGATGTTCAAAATTTTGGTTTAACATAAAAGACAAGGGGATTTCCCCTTGTTAAAGAATATAAAAAATTGGTAAAATGTCGCAATTAATATTGCAATTTATAAAATATTATAATCCGTGTTCTTCCATTATCAATATAGTGCTGTATTCCGCCTCTGCTTCTCGTGAACCTTTATCCATCGCCATTTTATAATATTTTTTAGCATTCTTATAATCTTTTTCATCTCGATAAATTGCTCCCGTATTTATCATTGCATCTATTTTTCCTTTTTGAGCAAGTGGTATTAAATATTTTTTAGCTTGTGTAAATTTCCCTTGAACTTTATATAAGATACCTAAATTATATTTTGGATCATCATTATTACCTAATTCTATTGCTTTTAAAAAATATTTTTCTGCTTCATCGTATTTTTTTTGATAATAACAAGAAACCCCTAAATTATAAAAAACTTCACTTTCTTGATATTTTGCTTTTAATAATTTTTTATAAAGTTCATCTGCCTTCTGATAGTTTCCTTCCTGCCTGTAAATTATAGCCAATTGGAATATTGCATCATTTTGATTTTTCACAGCCAATTTTTCTAGATATAATTTTTCTTTAACAAAATCTTTTTGTCTATCATAAAACATCGCTAGATTATACATCGCATCATCATACCCCATATCAGCAGCCATTTTATAATATTTTTCACCTTCCACTATTTTTCCTTGCTCCATATAAAGATAACCTAAATTATACATCGCATGAATATCTTTTTCCTTAGCCAATTCCAAGTATATTTTTTCAGCTTCTCTATAATTTTTCTGATCTAAATATGTTTTTGCCAATTTAAACTTTTCTTTAGAATTTGTATTTGAAAAAATGTTAAAAGACAATATCAAGACTAAAAAAATTAATAATAACTTGCTTTTCACTGCATCATCTCCTTATTTCATATATTTTTTATTTTTCTCTGCAACTTCCATCTGCACTGAAATATTTTTTTCTTCATAATTAAAAAACCTCTCAATCCTATCTTTCAAAATTTTCAGATATTTTTCTTTGTGTTCTTCATTTTTCCACATCCTTACGGACATTTTCCCGGATCAACTATACATGCTCCTCCTATTAGTGCTGTCGGTGCCAATATTGCTGTTCCCAGTACCACTGCACAGGAATTTAACATTGTAATGCAAAACACCAATAAAAATAGTAATTTCCATTTTTTCATAAATTTCATAAAATCACCTTTTGCTTATTTTTTAATCGCATCTAAAAACTCATCAAAACTATCAGAAATTGCACAAAAAAAGAATAATTCATAAATATTAATATACACTTCTCCAGTCCTTCTTTCAATGAATAACATAAATTCATCATCTTCCGCAATTGGAATCAAATCTTCTTTTTTAAACTCTTCAATTTCTGTTTCTCCAAATAACATTTTATACATTTGAAACCAATGTTTCTGCTCATTTTTTACTTCTTCATCTTCAAAAAATAATTTATTTGGAATGTCTATTTCCATTTCATCAATATTATATTTTTCATTTAACAGTTCGCCAACTGCTTCCTTTTCCATTCCTGTAAGCATTGGCAAATATGAAAAACAGTAATCCTTTATTTCGTCAATTGTTTTTTTAGAAATTTTATATTTTGCACGATTTTTTATAGCTAAAGCATCAAATTTTTCAATTTCATCTTTATATTTTTTAATATTTATTTTATTCAAAAATTCTGAATTAAAATATTCTCTTTCTTCATTTTTCCTTTTCCAAGAATTTTCATAATCAATTATATTATTTTTCATTAAACCCTCAATTCCTCCCTATCCTCCACAATCTCATCTTTATATTTATCCAAAATCGGATTAATCTCATTCTTCACAAAATCCTCAGTCTGCTGCCCAGCAAATCCAGTGTAATTAGCTGAAACCAAGATTCCTTCCATATCTTCCGCTTTAAGTCCTAATCTTCCGTCTTTTATAATTCTGTCAATTAGTCTGTTAGGATTTCCATTCAATTTAATTTCCTTTGTTTCTTCCATCGAAAGTTCTCTTATGATTTCGTGAACTTCTTGTCTGTCCATTCCTTTTTTAACTGATTCCATAATGATATTTTCGGTTGCCATAAATGGTAATTCCTTTTGAATATTTGCTTCAATTACTTTTGGATAAACGACAACTCCATCCATAATGTTAAGCCAAATAATCAAAATTGCGTCCACTGCTAAAAATGCTTGCGGAATCGAAAGTCTTTTACTTGCCGAATCGTCCAATGTTCTTTCAAACCATTGTGTTGCAAAAACTAATGCTCCTGTTTGCGAGCTTGAAATTACATATTTGGCAAGTGATGAAATTCTTTCACTTCTCATCGGATTTCTCTTGTAGGCCATCGCACTTGAACCAATCTGATTTTTTTCAAATGGCTCTTCTAATTCCTTCAAATGCTGCAATAGTCTAAAATCGTTCGTAAATTTATGAGAAGATTGAGCAATATTCGACAATAAATTCAAAATTTGTGCATCTACTTTTCTATCGTAAGTTTGCCCCGAAACACCTTGTTTCTTACTAAATCCAGCTTTTTCCGTAACCAGTTCATCCAACTGCTTTACTTTTTCAAAATCTCCTTCAAACAATTCTTTAAAACTAGCCTGTGTACCAGTAGTTCCTTTGACTCCTCTAAATCTTAAGTTTTCTAATCTAAATTCCAATTCTTCAAAATCAAGAAGTAACGAATGAAGCCACAATGTCGCTCTTTTTCCAACCGTTGTAAGCTGTGCCGCTTGAAAATGAGTAAATCCTAAAGTAGGCAAGTCTTTGTATTCCAATGCGAAATCTCTCATTTTTTCAATCAAAGTAAGCATTCTTCTTTTAACAATAAATAATCCTTCCTTAATTTGAATCAAATCAGTATTATCCCCAACATACGCGCTCGTAGCTCCCAAGTGAATGATTTTTCTTGCATTTTTCGCCTGTTCTCCATAAGTATGAACGTGAGCCATCACATCGTGTCTCAATTTTTTCTCAAATTCTGCCGCAACTTCAAAATCCACATCATCCTTAAATTTTTTAAGTTCTGCAATCTGCTCATCCGTAATAAAATCAAGCCCAAGTTCTTTCTCAGCCTCAGCCAAATTTATCCACAACTTTCTCCAAGTTCTAAATTTAAACTCAGGTGAAAAAATATGTAACATTTCCTTACTAGAATATCTTTCCGCCAACGGATTTGAATATATACTCATATTTTCCATTTTTCCATTTCCTCCTACTTAATTTTATTATCTGTTTTTTCTATTGCTTTTTTTATATTTTTAGCTAATCGTCTTATTACTGGCACAACTACCGAATTACCAGCCTGCTTGTATAAATGGCTCTGTGCCAAATTTTCTGGCAATTCAAAATCTTCTGGATAACCCTGGAATAAAAAACATTCTTTCGGAGTTAATTTCCTAATTCCGTATTTTGTTAAAACTAACGGAACGTTATGTCCACCAGTCCCCATATTTGCCGTTAATGTGGGGCATAAATTGGATTTGTTTTCTCTTACATATTTTCTTCTCCATTGATAAATAGTATCTTTTTTAGTTATTTCTTTTTCCAGCTCGTCATAAAAAATATTTTTTTCTTTTCTATAATAATATTTTTCATCAACTTTTTTATCAAAATCAATAATATCGCCTATTTTTTTCTCTAATTTCAATGGCTTTATATCTTCAAAATTATCATAATCTTCTTTTTTACGAAAACCTATAATATATATCCTCTCCCTGTTTTGTGGAACATTTCCATACTCACTTGCGTTTAGAATTAATTTTTTTAACTGATAACCATAACTTTCCAAAGTTTCTTTTATAACTTTAAATGTATTGCCTTTATCATGCGTTGCTAAATTTTTTACATTTTCTATAAAAATTACTCTTGGTTTTTTGTCCTTTATAATTTTAGCCAGCTGAAAAAATATTTCTCCTCTCTCATCTTCAAAACCCTTTCTATATCCAGCTATTGAAAATGCTTGACACGGAAAACCGCCAACAATAACATCTGTATCAGGTACATCAGTACTTTTCACATTATGTATATCATCTACAGCCAGTTTTGAATTATTATTCTTTAAAAAGGTTTTTGCGGCATTTTTATCAATTTCATTGGAATAAATCACATTAAATCCGACTTGCTCAAATCCCAATTCTATTCCACCAACTCCACTAAAAAAACCTGCTACTTTCATTTCAGTTTCCTCTTTTTCTTCTTTATTTCAGTTGTTTTTTTCAAAAAAATCTTCATAAGTTGCTAACTTACAAAAATCTAACATATATTTCCCATTTTGCTATGCAATTTTCATGCTCAAAATTTTTCCATTTGGTAATTTCACATCAAAAGAGTCTGTTTTGTTATTTTCTGTATTATATTCAAAAAATAATCAAACGGATTTTCACTTTCTGAAAATAAATTTGACAAAGAACCTGTTATTTTCAGCAGCTTAATATATTTTTCTTTATTCCCTTAACTTTGTCTTTCAAAAAAAGATTCCATACTGTCTTTCCTTCCAGTTAATTTAATTATCCCAAATGTAAATTGCCCCATCCTTAAAGTAAATCTTTTTCACTTCATCTTTATTTACACTAAAACTAAAATTAAATGGTTTATACTTAATTCCTTCATTATTTTCATAAAACCCTGTTACAACTATTTCTTCATCACTATTAACAAAATTTTCCATCATTGCAGTTGAAATTGTTTTATTTATAATAATTTTTGGATTTTTTCCATTTACTTGAAAGTCTTTTTCTGTATAAACTTTTTTATTATTTCCAGTTGCCTTAAAATTTTCATATTCCAATTCTATTTTATTTTTATCAGTTTTTGAAAGCTTAGTACCTTTCAATTTTACCGTAATTGTACCAAAAGACAGATTTTGTACAGCATTTTCATTCACAGACTTATCAGCCCTAGATTTTTTTACATTTTGTGCTGGAGCTGAAAATGAAATTGCTCCTGCAGCCAACATCAACACTACTAATATTTTTTTCATTACTCATTCCTTTCTTTTTTCAAATAATCTTTTTATATTTTACAGTTTACCAATAACGCCCTCTTCCCTGCTTGCATTATTTCACTACTTCCCCATTCCAATCTTTTATTCCACCAAAATCAATCACGTTTGTATAACCTTTTTCAATCAATTTTAATGCTGCTTCCCTGCTTCGTCTTCCACTTCTGCAATACACTAAAATTAAAGCATCTTTATTTTTCAATTTTGCTTCTGCTTCATTTTCAATAGTTTCCAATGGAACAGAAATCGCATTTGGAATATGCCCTTCGTTATATTCTTCCAAAGTTCTAACATCTACAACTATAACTTTTTGAGTTTCCATCATCTTTTTAGCTTCATCTGAAGTTATTTTTTTATATTCTGCTTTTTTCCCAGCTTTCGCTTCTTTTGACATTGTTAAATTCTGTTTTTCGTTTCCTGTTTTACTACAAGAAAATCCAAACACAGAAAATACTCCAATCATTGTCATCAACATTATTTTTCTTATTTTCATTTTATCTCTCCATTTCATTATTCAAATTTTTTATTTTGTAATTTTTCTCAAATTCAATATTTTGCTTTTCTTTTATAAAATTCTTAATTCCTATCCAAAAGTCTTTTCCTAAATTCCAAAATCTTATCTTTTGAATTTACTTCATTTCCTAAATAATTTCCTCCAGCTTTCAAAAATTAATTCACAAACTCTCCCAAATCATATCTATAAATATTCTGACTTCTTTCAGGCCCTACTGAAATCATCGAGATTTTACATTTCAATTTTTTCTCAATGTATTCAATATATTTTTTACAGTTTTCAGGCAAGTCTTCGTAATTTTTTATTTGAGTAATATCTTCTTTCCAACCTTCTAATTCATCGTAAATTATTTTCAAGTCTTTGGATTTTCTCAAGTTTCCAGGATAAGAATGATATACTTTTCCGTCAATTTCATAACCTACAGCCACTTTTATTTTTTCAAATCCTGTCAATACATCCAGTTTTGTCAACACAATATCTGTCAATCCGTCAATCAGAACTGCATATCTTCCGATTACCAAGTCAAGCCATCCACATCTTCTTGGACGCCCAGTTGTTGCTCCAAATTCGTGTCCTACTTTTCGCAAAGTTTCTCCGTCTTCGTTTTCTAATTCTGTTGGGAAAGGTCCTTCTCCCACTCTTGTTGTATAGGCTTTCATAACTCCCAGCACTCTTGAGATTTTTGTTGGAGCGACTCCTGTTCCGACTGTTACTCCGCCAGATGTTGGCGATGATGAAGTTACATAAGGATAAGTTCCGTAGTCAATGTCAAGCATTAACGCTTGAGCCCCTTCAAAAAGCACTACTTTTCCATCTTCAATGCCTTCATTGATTTCTACAACTGCATCAATTATTCTAAATTTTATTTTTTCAGCAAGTTTCATAAATTTTTCATAAAGTTCTTCCAAATCGAAAGTTCCTTTACCGTATCTAGTCAGCATATCGTTTTTTTCATTCACGTTCCAAGTAAGTTTATCTCTAAATCTTTCAGGATCCAGTAAATCACCAATTCTAATTCCATTTCTTGCAATTTTATCAATGTAGCAAGGTCCGATTCCTCTTTGAGTCGTACCAATTTTGTTTTCACCCATAGCTTCTTCCTTAGCCTTGTCAATCTCGATATGATAAGGCATTATTATGTGCGCTCTTTCATCGATAAATAAATTATCCAGCTTTTTCCCTCTTTTTTCGAGCTCATCAATTTCCGTCAATAATACTTCAATATCAACAACAACTCCAGCCCCAATTATACATTTTCCAGCCGAGTTAATAATTCCAGACGGCAATAAATGCAAAATAAATTTTTCATCATTTACAACGACAGTATGCCCAGCATTGTTACCACCTTGAAATCTAACTACATAATCCGCTTTTGGAGAGAGTACATCGATAATTTTACCTTTTCCTTCATCTCCCCACTGCGTTCCCACAATTACAAAAGTATTATTTCCCATATTTCATTCCTCCCAAATTTTTAGAATTTTCTTACTTTTTTAAAAACTGAACCGTAAAAACTAAAAAATCTAACTTACTAAAATTTTATCTTTTTACTATTTATTTTACTATATTTGCTATTTTTTTTCAATTGATTTAAATCTTTTGATAAAATAATTTTCAAAAAAAATAGAAGTTATCTTATTTGCCACAAATAACTCCTATTAATCAATTTCTATTTTATTTTTAGTAATTTACTTTCCCTCAAAGTAATCAAGCACTTCCAGCAAATTATCAAATTTTTTATAAACTAATTTTTCAATTTCTTCTGTCGGTTTCAATTTATCTGGAATCATAACTGGAAAAGTTTTCGCCGCGTGAGCTGCCCTTATTCCATTGAATGAATCTTCAAATACAACTGTTTTTTCAGGAGATGTTCCAGCCTTTTCTGCTCCTATAAGAAAAACTTCAGGATCTGGCTTTCCATGAGTTACATCTTCTGCCGTCACAAAATGGGAAAAATATTTTTTTATATCCTTTCCTTTAGTCAAAGTTTCAGCCATATCCAAGTCCGATGAAGTTGCCAAAATCATCTGCTTATTATTTTTTTTCAAAAATTCAAGCAATTCCAATGCGCCAAGTTTTAATGAAACTTCGCCTTTTTCAGCTTTTTCCATTATATGATCCTTAACTGTTCCCATCATTTCATCATACGGAAAATCTTGTCCCAAGGCTTCTTTAAACAATATTCTTGCCTTATCATTTGTAACGCCCGTTGTTTTTTCTACAACATCTTTTGTAATTGTATATCCCATTTTTTCTGCAATTTCACGTCCATATTCCACATAAATAGTTTCAGTATCAAACAGCAAACCATCCATATCAAACAAAAATAATTGTATTTCATCAAAAAATTTCTTTCCCATAATAAGCCTTCTCCTTAATTTTATTTTTCATTTTCAAGTATTGAAACTGAACGATGTGCAACAGAAGTTATCACTTCATTAAATTGCAATATTCCAACACTTAAAAATATAGCCACAGCCAGATGTTCTCCCTCTCTTGCCAGCCCAATTTTCCCTCCGACACTAAGTCCATTTATAATTGCTTCAATTTGGCTCATTGCTTCCCGCATTGCACCGATTACTGCACCATCATGAGCATGCACATCCTGAATCAGATTATTTCGTTTTGCCGCCATTAATGCGCTTTCTATAAATTTGAAACGGGACTGAGGCATTGCACCGCCCACATTTACTGCAGCTGTCTTTATACCAACTTTTTTATAGTCCTGCATCAATTTTTTTTCCTCATCACGCGAAGAAATTGACATTTTCAATGCTATTCTGCATATTTCGACGCTTTTATTATTTTCTTCCATTTTTCTATCCTTTTTAATTTTTTATCTTTTTAAAAGAATTTCCACAGCTTCCACATACCCCTCTTTGCCTTTTCCATAAATCTGGTCAATGCAGGCAGGAGCTGTAACCGAAATTTTTCTAAATTCCTCTCTTTCGTGAATATTGCTCAAATGCACCTCCACAGTCGGAATAGATACAGATTTTATCGCATCAAGAATTGCATAGCTGTAATGCGTATACGCTCCAGGATTTATTACAATTCCGTCAACTTTATTAAAATATGCCGACTGCAAAAAATCTATAATTTTCCCCTCTGAATTTGACTGTAAAATCTCGATTTTTACATCTTCATTTTCAAATTTTTCTTTTATGTATTTACAAACGCTGTTATAATCATCATTTCCATAAATTCCCTTTTCCCTAATTCCGAGAAAATTTAGATTAGGGCCATTTATAATTAATATTTTTTTCATTGTTTTTCCCCATCCGTCTTTTTATAAAATTTTCCCCTTCAATGAAGTAATTATCCTGTCTACAATTACATCTATACTATCGTCGTTTTTTATAATAATATCAGCATATCGTCTATACAGCTTTATTCTTTCATCATACAGTTTCCGAATATTATCAGGATTCTGCAAAAGGGGTCTATTCCTATGGTTTTCCCTTGAAATGTCATCAATTGTTCTGTTAATAAATACAATAATTCCATTTTCTTTCAAAATATCAATGTTTTCCTTATTTTTAACAGCTCCACCGCCTGTCGAAATAATAATTCCCTCTTTTTCCGATAATTCCTTCAAATATTTTGTTTCAAGCTCTCTAAAATACTTTTCCCCTTCATTTGAAAAAATATCTGAAATAACTCTATTTTCCTTTTCTTCCAAATATTTATCTGCATCTATAACAGGGAAATTAATTTTTTTTGACAGCCAGTACCCAATCGTACTTTTTCCACAGGCAGGCATTCCAATCAATACTATATTTTTCATATATTATCTACCTTTTTTCATAGAATTTTTAATTTTTACTTTCCAAAGTTATATTTTCTTAAATTGATTTTCCCCTTCCACATATTCATATCCATCATTTGAAAATCTATCTAAAAGTTCTTTTTTATCAACACCATAATAATTTACAAGATCATCTAAATCTAAAAATTCATCACGTAACTTCATATTTACAAGACTATAAAGCAGCATTGTATCTTTAGTTTCAAAATTTATCATTCTTTGCTCCCTTTTTTACAAAATTATTTTCACTTTCGACTCATCATTTTCATCAATATTTTCAATTATGACATTTTTACTTGCGTCAGCAAATAAAGTATAATACTCATTTCCACGTTTTTCCAGGAAATCTCCAATTCTAACATTTTCAGCTCCAAGATTTCCTGCCACTTCATAAATTTCGTTATAAATCGTTTCTAAAAATCCAATGTCAAAAATAGTAAATAATTCAGGCTCGTTGTCAATTCTTGAAAATGCCTCTTGCGTAACAACAAAATACAATGTTGACTCATATCCCATATTTATTCCAAAAATAGAGTATCCACGGTGTTCAAGCTCGTAATTCACAATTGAATATAAAATATCCACAAGCGATTCATCATATTCAAGCTCTTTGGAACGGATGCTTTCCCAATTTACATTAAGGCTGTCAAGATCTATACCCTTTTTTTCAAGCAATTCCCTAAATCCGTCAGTGTAGCCTTTTCCCATAAATTCATAAAGATAGCAATCTGAATACTTTATCATGTATTGATAATAAAAATCTGAAAAAGTTTCTATTCTTTCATCCTCATTTTTCCCATCCAGAAATTCTTCGCCCAGATATTTTTTTATGGTTTCTTCAGGCTCAAACAGATATTCTCTTCTAGCTCCCACATACTTTATAAATTTATCTCCATCCAGCACTTCCGAAGCAAAATCATCAAGTTCATTATAAATTGTAAGATCAAGATGTCTCATCCTGTTGCTGGCATTCTTTTTATCCTTTGAATCATTATTTTTTCCTTCTTTTGTATTTTCAATCCCTTCATTGCCACCTATATTTTTTTCGCTCATTTTGACTCCTTTCGTCTTTAAAATTTTTATTTATAGCTTATAGTAAAGCTTGTTTAAAATCAAACTCAAAACCTATGACTATCTTGCTCAAATCCTAATTTATATAATTTTTAGCCGTTCAATTTTGAAATTGAATCATTATTTATTTTCTGTCTTTTTACTAATTGATTGAATTATAAATTTGATATTTGAAATATTTTCAAATTTTGCTAGTTTTTTTAATTTTTCTTTGTTTTCGTAAGACAATGATGATGTGTCCACATAGTCATCAAACCATTTATCGTAATTTCCGTAGGATTTTCTAAGTTTTTTCAGGCTTGACTTTGCCGCGGCCGCGGCCTTTTTCTTGTCCTTTCCTTCATTTCCCCTCACATCCAGCAATCTTTCAAGCTTATCATACTCTTCGTTTACAAGCGCTTTCATCTGGGCAGATGACATTTTTTTATAATCTTCCTTCGAGACTTTATCGCCTACGCTGTACAGATAGTCATAGATGGCATTAATATTTGCATCCACAGTTTTAGCATCCTTTTCAGCTTCAAGGTAAGTATTCATATTCAAGTTAAATGTTTCCAGCACAAGATAAGTGTTTGTATATGAATAGGATTGAAATTCTCCTGCTTCTGCAAGAAAGCTTCCAAACGCATTTTTCAAGAATTTTGGATACTCCACCACATAGTCGCTGTAATATGCGTACATTGTCCTGAAATTAGATTTCCTATTTCCAGAAAGCCTTGCAAATTCCCTGTCAAAATATGAACGGTTTTCTCCATACAGGCTAGCCATTGTTTCTGAATAAGCGGCATTGGCAATAGTTCCAGATTTCGCCGATGAATTAAAATGTTTGTCAAAAATTGCCTTCTGCTTTTCATTTCCCGCATCTATAATTTCCTGATTTGTTCTTGCAAAACCAACTGCCGCAAGAATAAATATTCCTATTACTGTCTTTTTTAACATCAAATTTTCCTTTCTTCTCAACTCTTTTTTTATTTTTATTTATATAATTTTTCTGCCAATCTTTTATGAATTTCTTTTAAAATTTCTGATCCATATTCTTCATTATGCCAAATTTCTTCAGACTTTATTGCCTGTGAAATAAGCATTGTAAGTCCATTAGCCACTTTTACGCCTCTTAACTTGTATTTGGCCATAAGAACCGTTTCTTCGGGATTGTAAACAATATCCACAACTGCATTCGCATTAATCAAATTTTTTCCTTCGAGCGGGCAATTGTCAACCGCTGGGTACATTCCGACTGGAGTGCAGTTCACAATCAGCTCGATATTCCTAAGTCCAGCAATCGCCGAATAGTGAATCAGCCTGTCCTGTGTCCTTACATCAAAGGGATCATTTTCTATAATTGTAGCAAGATAAATATTTTCCGCCCCCTTATCAACCAAAGCATTGTAAATAGCTTTTGAAGCTCCACCAGTCCCTAAAACAAGCACTTTTTTACCATTCACATCAATGTCATTTAATTCTAGCGTTTTCAAAAATCCAAAGTAATCAGAGTTATCTCCAATCAGTTTTCCATCCCTTAATGTTATCGTATTCACTGCCCCAATCTTCTTAGCAGTTTCTGATACTTCATCCAAATATTTAATAACTTCCAACTTGTAAGGAATTGTAACATTAATCCCGTTAAATTCGCCATTTCTTATGCTTTCCATCAATTCCCCAATTTCGCCAATCTCCTTTTCAATCATCTTATAGCTTGCTTTTTTCCCAGTCAGCTCAAAAAAAATTTCATGAATTTCTTTTGAATAGCTATGTCCCAATTTTTCACCTAATAATCCATATTTTTCCATATTTTCCTCTTTTCCACATAATTAAACTTTCAAACTATCCAATTCTTCTACTGTTAATTCCCGATATTCCCCCAATTTTAAATTTTCATCTAGCAAAAGATTTCCCATTTTCACCCGTTTCAAATAAAGAACTTCATTATTAACAGCTTTAAACATTTTCTTTACCTGATGAAACTTCCCTTCAGAAATTGTTATATATGCAAAATATTCATTGTTTTCACCATTATTACAAATTATTTCGACTTTTGCCTTTTTTGTTACAAAGTTTTCTTCCAATTTTATTCCATTTTCAAGCGTTTTTATGTCCTCTTCAGTAAGAGGATTGGCAATTTTTACATAATATTTTTTATCTACATGCTTTTTTGGAGAAAGTAAATTATGCGACAAAATTCCATCATTTGTAAGTAACATCAAACCTTCTGTATCAATATCCAGCCGTCCGACTGGAAAAATATCGTAAGTTCTGTACTCATTGTTTAACAAGTCAATAACAGTTTTGTGATGATTGTCTTCCGTTGCGGAAATCACTCCAGCAGGCTTATTCATCATAATGTAGACAAATGGCTTGTAATAAATAATTTTATCTTCATATTTTACAATATCTTTTTCTTCATCAATCTGAATTTTTCCATCTTTTACAAAAGCATCATTAACACTTATTTTCTTATTTTTCAGTATTTCCTTGACTTCTTTCCTTGTTCCAATTCCTGAATTTGCCAAAAATTTATCCAATCTCATTTCGCACTCAGACTCCTTCAAAATTAATCTTATTACCTCAAAATGTAAATAAACACATATTTTGAAACAAATAATACAACTTTTGCGTTTAATCTTAATTTATCGCGTTTTTTTATATTTTCAAATTATATAATTTGTAATTTCCCAAAATTTGTAAGTAATTTGATTTTTCTCTCATTTCCTCAAGTGCCATTTTTACCTTTTCATCAGCCATATTACCTTCAAAATCAATATAAAAATAATATTCCCAAGGTTTATTTACCCTCGGACGTGATTTTAGATTTACCATATTCAGCCCATATTTATAAAATATCTGCAGTAACTCTATCAAGGCCCCTGATTCATTCTTTGCACTCGTTACAATGCTAATTTTATCGCTTCCGTCAATTACAATGCTCTCATTTGAAATCACAAAAAATCTTGTATAATTTTCCTCTTCGTTATTGATATTTTGTTTCAATAGTTCTAAATCGTACATTTCTTTTGTTTTCATATTTGCAATACAGGCATTTTCCTTTTGGTTTTTTGAGGCAATATATTTTCCGCTAATTGCAGTATTTGTCATTCGATTAAGATGCCATTCGTATTTTGACAAAAATTCTGAACATTGCATAAAAGCCTGATCATGAGAATAAACATTCTTTATATCTTCGATTTTGCTTCCTTTTACACCAAGCAAGTTGTGTGAAATCTTATGTCTGACTTCTCCGATTATGTGGATATTTTTTGTATTTATCAAGTCAATGCTGTCCCGCACTTCTCCAACGATAGAATTTTCTATCGGCAATATTGCAAGATCAATTTGATTAGTATGCACGGCTTCTACTAAATCCTTGTGTGAATTAAAATGAAAGATATTTTTATTTTCTTCAATATTGGAAAAATTTGAATTTTTGTTATTTTTGAGCAAGTTCATAAGCACTTCGTAAGCATAAGAACCTGGTACTCCGGTATATCCCAGTTTTTTATTTTCCAATTCCAAATCATTCACATATTTAGTCGAAATCCCAATTTTAAACTTTTGGTACTCTTTGCTGGAATTCATAATATCTTTTAAAATAAGTTCAATATAATGATTTAGCTCTTTATTTTTAACTCTTTCCAGATTCTTTTTAACAACTTCCTTTTCCCTTTCCTCATCAAAAATTTTCTTTCCAGTATTTTTTTTAAATTGTGCCACTTCCTGTACAATATACAGCCTTTCCTCAAGCAATTCTACAAGCTGTCTATCCAGTTTGTCTATTCTTTCTCGAATTTCCCCTAAATCCAAATTTTTATTTATATCCATTCATCATACCTTTTTCTTCTATAAAATAATTTATTTTTATTATAACACAGCTTTTTTAATTTTTCTTTAGAGTATATTTGAAATTAAATTATTTTCTATTTCTAATCTTCCAAATCTAACTTCCGACTTTGCTCCCAAAATGTAATCTATTTTTTAAGATTTTCCATTTAACAAATTTCAAAGTCATATATGCAACTCTTTAAAATTATACTAAAATCAGCAAAAAAAAGCAAGAAATCTTCCGTTAAAAATTTATAAATATGATTTAAAATTTACTGTACATCAAATGGTTTTACTATACTGATTTTTTATGATATAATCTCCTTATAAAAGCTAGGAAATAAACTCAGCTGCTTAAACCTGTAAAAATATGAAAGAGAAAAAAATGTCAATAAATAAAATAATAACTAACCAAACCTGTGGAAAACTCTATCTCGCTGGAGAATATTCAATTCTGACAGCTGGACAAAGTGCAATCATAAAAAACATAAACCTTTTTATGACTTCAAAAATAAATTTTGCTGATAAATATACAATTTTTTCAGATATGTTTGATTATACCGTAACTCTTGAAAAAACGGCTTTCGATAAAAAAGCTTCACAAAATTTTGACAAAAATTATTTACTCATCTGTGAAACAATATCCGTTATGACTGAATATCTAAAGTTAAACAACTTGGAAATCAAACCTTTTAATCTGGAAATTAATGGAAAAATGGAAATAGATAACAAAAAACTAGGAATCGGCTCAAGTGGCAGCGTTGTCGTTTTAACAATAAAATCCATTTTAAGCCTCTACAATCTGCAAGTTTCAAAGGAAATACTTTTCAAGCTGTCTTCCTATGTGCTGCTAAAACGTGGAGATAACGGCTCTATGGGTGATATAGCCTGCATTTCCTATGAAAGCTTAATTTTTTATAAATCCTTTGACAGAAAAAAAATTAGTGAATTAATGAAAAACGAAACTCTGGAAAATATTCTAAAAACTAACTGGAATTACGAAATTTCCGAACTTCAGTTTAACAAAAACAATTTAAATTGTAATTTTTTAGTCGGCTGGACAAAGGAACCTGCTATTTCTAGTGATTTAATAAACATTGTAAAAAGTTCCATTGATGAAAACTTTTTAAAAAATGTAGAAAATATCGTACAAGATTTGAGAATTGCCATAAATAATGGAAATAAGCCAATGATAAAAAAATGTATTAATGAAAATGGGAAATTACTTCAAAACTTAAATGAAAATATTTATAGCAAAAAATTAGTAAAATTAGTAAATTCTGCTCAAAAACTCGATATTTGTGCCAAAAGCAGCGGTGCTGGTGGCGGAGATTGCGGAATTGCCCTTTCCTTTAACAAAAATGATACAAAAACTATTATTGACAGATGGGAAAAATTCGGAATTGAATTGCTGTATGCTGAAAAATTATAAAAAATAGGAGAAATATGAAAAATAGAAAAGATGATCATATCAAGTACGCATTGGAACACGAAAGTGATTATAACAGCTTTGATGATGTTGAACTTATTCACAGTTCCATCCCAAAATATAATCTGGATGAAATTGATTTATCAACTCATTTTGCAAGCCACGATTTTGAATTTCCATTTTTTATTAACGCAATTACAGGCGGAAGTGAAAATGCGAAAAAAATTAATCAAAAATTGGCAAAAGTTGCAAATGAATGCAATTTACTCTTCGTAACAGGCTCATATAGCGCCGCTCTAAAAAATTCTGATGATGATTCATTTAATATTGTAAAAAAGGAAAATCCAGATCTACAGCTTGCCACAAATATTGGAATTGATAAAAATTATACAGCTGGAATTGCCGCTATAAAGGCTCTAAACCCATTATTTTTACAAGTTCACGTAAATCTAATGCAGGAATTAATTATGCCAGAAGGCAGCCGAAACTTTAACGAATGGGAAAACAATTTAAAAGAATTTGTCCAAAATATAGAAATTCCAATTATTTTAAAAGAAGTTGGATTTGGAATGACAGAAAATACCATAAAACAGGGAATTAAGCTGGGAATAAAAACTTTTGACATAAGCGGACGGGGTGGCACAAGTTTTGCCTTTATTGAAAATATGCGACGTGAAAATAGCCTTGATTACCTAAATAACTGGGGACAGACTACTGTTTCCTGCCTTTTAAATTTAAAAGATTATACCGACAAAGTGGAAATTATCGCAAGTGGCGGGGTAAGAAATCCCCTGGATATGATAAAATGCTTAGTTTTGGGAGCAAAGGCTGTCGGCCTTTCCAGAACGATTTTAGAATTAGTTGTAAAATATGATGTTGAAAGCATAATCAAAATTGTGGAAAACTGGAAAACTGAATGCAAAATGATAATGTGCGCCTTAAATGCAAAAAATATTAAAGAATTACAAAATACAAAATATGTTTTGTACGGAAAAACATTGGAATTTTCTATGCAAAAATTTTAATAAATCTGCTGAAACTTAACTGTATATCAAACATTGATTTTAAATGAATATAATCAGAGAAAGAGAGTTAATTAATGAAAAAAAAAATTATAGTTTATGATTTTGACAAGACAATCTACGATGGAGAAACTGGTGTTAATTTTTCCACATTTTATTTAAAAAAATATCCACTAAAATCTATTTTATTTTTGATAAAATATTCAAAGGATTTACTTTTTTATCTAATAAAGATAATAAATTTGACTACATTAAAAGAAAGATATTTTGAATTTTTAGAAAGTCATTCAACAGAAGAAATTGAAAAATTAGTTGCAGATTTCTGGGAAACAAAAAAACATAAAATTTATCCGTGGATAAAAGATGAGCTGGAAAAAAACAAAAAAGAATGCGAAATGGTTATTGTGTCTTCAGCAAGCCCATTATTCCTAATAGAAAAATTTTTATTGTCACTTGGCTACGACAAAGTCTTTGGCACAAATTTTGTAAACGACAACAAGGAAACTTTCATTGCCAAAATTGATGGAGAAAATAATAAAGGCGATGAAAAAGTAAAAAAATTGAATGAATGGGCAAAACAAAATGATTTTGAGTACGAAATCATAAAATTTTACTCTGACAGTCTAGCAGACAAGCCTCTTTATGATATTTCCAAAAAAACATACTGGATTAGGAATGGAGCTAAACTTGATGGAATACCACCTCGAAAAACATTATTTGATAAATTATTTTGGAAATAATATTTTTCTACTAAACACCATTAAAAAAATAGCAATAAAATTCTAGAATAATTGATTTGATCCTTATAAAAAAAATCTTTAATTCCATGAATTTTCTGATTTCTGCTATTTAAATGGGAAATAGTATTAAATGAAGATAAATATCAAGTATTAATTAAAGCATAAAAAATGTAAAAAGGGAACTGTTCTAATTCTAACAAAATTAGACATAATTCCCTATTTTTATTGCCTTCATAAATTCTTTTCTAAAAATTAAACTGTCAACAATTCTTTTTCTTTTTTACTCAAGGCATCGTCAACTTGTGCGATAAATTTATCAGTTGATTTTTGTACTTTTTCTTCACTTGATTTCAATTCATCTTCTGTGATTTCACTGTCTTTTTCAAGCTTTCTTAATTTATTATTTACTTCTTTTCTCACGTTTCTAATTGCGACTTTTCCTTCTTCAGCTTCTTTCTTTACCATTTTTACATATTCTTTTCTACGGTCTTCTGTAAGTTCTGGTACTACAAGTCTAATGATTTTCCCATCATTTGACGGATTAAATCCTAAGTTTGCCTGTAAAATCGTTTTTTCAATTGCTGGAATTAATGATTTGTCCCAAGGATCAATTACCAATAATCTAGCTTCTGGAGCTGAAACTGTTCCAACTTGATTAAGTGGGGTAGCAGAACCATAAGCCTCCACAGTTACTCCATCAAGCATTGAAACGCTCGCACGTCCAGCTCTTACATGAGAAAATTTTGTTTTTGTATTTTCTACAGATTTTTGCATTTTTTCTTCAGCTTCTTTTAAAATTGCGTCTAACATTTTTACCACCTTTTTATTTTTTATTAAAATATTTTATATCAAATTATATTTTCCGTCAATTATTTTTTTACAGTTGTTCCTATATTATCGCCTTGAGCCATTTTTAATATATTTCCTTCTTCCAAAGCGTTAAACACCACTATCGGCATATGATTTTCCCTACATAGTGAAAGTGCCGCTGTATCCATTACTCCAAGATTTTTTGAAATAGCTTCATCAAAAGTTACTGTATCGTATCTTACAGCATCATCAAATTTCATCGGATCTTTATCATAAATTCCATCAACCTTTGTACCTTTCGCAAGTACATCTGCCTGAATTTCCACAGCTCTTAGCGCTCCTGAAGAATCTGTAGTAAAATAAGGATTGCTTGTTCCACCTGCAAAAATAACAACTCTTCCTTTCTCCAGATGTCTTATTGCTTTACGTCTGATATAAAGTTCAGCTACCTGCGGCATTTGAAGTGCTGTCATAACTCTCGTTGGTACTCCTATGCTTTCAATTGCATTTTGCAATGCAAGTCCATTCATAATTGTTGCAAGCATTCCCATCGTATCTCCAGTCACTCTGTCAAAGCCTTTTTCCATCCCGCTTATCCCACGGAAAATATTTCCACCGCCGATAACAATAGCAATTTGTACACCTTTTTCATGTACATCCTTTATCTGTTTTGCAAAACTTTCAAGCACTTCATTTGAAAAACCAAATTCCTTGTTCCCTGCAAGCGCCTCTCCACTCAGTTTTAATAATATTCTTTTATATTTAAGCATTATAGGAACCTCCATAAATTTTATAAGTTACACTAAACACCGTTTAAAAATCAGAATAAATTTTTATAATAGAATTGTTCAATAGCTAATTCATAATTCATTCAACTTTTTTCTTTTTTATTTTCGTAGGATTGCTCATTGCCGCAAATCCTTATCTTGCAGTAAAGGTTTATATCCTCATTAAAAAGTTTGTAATAAATTCGTTATTTAAACAGGGTTTCGTATTAAATAAAAGTAATTATTTAAAAATTTGCGAAAAAATAAGGGGATTATTCCCCTTATAGTAAAACTAATTTCCAGAAATTTGTGCAGCTACTTCAGCAGCAAAATCTACTTCTTCTCTTTCGATTCCTTCTCCAACTTTAAATCTGTCAAATGAATTTATTGTACTTGGGGCAATAAATTGTTCGATAGTAACGCTGTCATCTCTAACATATTTTTGTTGCACTAAACAGTTTTCTTCGTAGAATTTTCTCATTTTTCCTTCTAATATTTTTTCAATAATATTAGCTGGTTTTCCTTCTGATTCTAATTGATGTCTTGCGATTTCTTTTTCTCTTTCTAAATCATCAGCTGTAACTTGTGATTTATCCAAATATTTTGGATCCATTGCCGCGATATGCATTGCAACACCTTTTGCTTTTTCAATGTTTTCAGAAGTAGCTTCTCCATTAACATTTAATAATACACCGATTTTTCCGCCTAAGTGAATATAAGTTTCGATGAATCCGTCAGTTGAAACGACTTTTAATCTTCTAATATTCATGTTTTCACCAATTTTAGCGATTAATTCTGTCAAATGAGTTTCAACAGTTTTTCCTTCAAGTTCAAATGCTTTTAATTCGTCTTCGCTTGTCAAGTCATGGCTTAAAGTTAATCCTACCAATTTTTCTCCAAAAGATTTGAATTCATCATTTTTAGCAACGAAGTCAGTTTCAGAGTTGAATTCTAAGATAGCACCTTTTTTTCTATCTTCAGAAATCGCTGCAAATACCAATCCTTCTGCTGCAACTCTTCCAGATTTTTTAGCTGCCTTAGCAATCCCTTTTTCTCTTAACCAGTCAATTGCTTTTTCAATATCTCCGTCATTTTCTTGTAAAGCTTTTTTACAGTCAAGCATTCCTGCTCCTGTTCTTTCTCTTAATTCTTTAATAAGCGCTGTTGTAATTGCCACTTTATTTTCCTCCTATATTTTTAATTTTTTTATTTATTTTACTTAATGATTAATTTAGCATTCAAAAAATTATTTTGAAATGTTTTTTAGCATATTTAAAATTTCTGGATTTTCGTTATCAAATTCTAAAAAGTCCTTCGCATATTTTTCTGCCATCTTATAATTTTTAGCACCATAATATTGGACTGCTAATCGGTATATTGAATAGGCATTACCAACTAATGCCATCTGTTTATGCTCTCTAAGTTGTTTAAGTTTGTCATGTGTAAAACCAGCATCTGATAGTTGGTTTTCATATTTGTCTAGTATGCTCTTTTTTTCATTTTTCTCTTTAGCAGTTAAATTTAATGATTTTAAAGAATCTTCATCACTGTATAATAAAGCCAGTGAGTACGCTCCTGTGTCGTTATCTCCTAATTCAATTGCTTTTAAATAGTACTTTTCTGCCTCTTTTGGATTATCTAATATCGCATAATCAGTTCCTATTTCCTCATAAGCATAAGCATCATTTGGATATTTTTCAACATATTTTTTCAGTAATGCAATTAAATTTTTCTTGTCATTTTTTTCAGATAAAGCAATATATTTATTCTTAAATTCTGTTTTTTCTTTTGAATACATATTCATAAGGTTTCCGTCTACTACAGAATACTGATTATTTACATTTTTAGTATAATTTTGGGTCCTTGCTGCTTTTTTTGTATTTTTCGCACCTAAAACACTTAAACTTGCTACCAAAAATAATCCAATTAAAACTTTTTTCATAATTTTCACCATTCCCTTTATTTTTTATTTAATTCTTTTAATTTTGAATTTATTCGATTCAGCAATTCTTTCGCTGCTTCAATATCATCTGACTGTTTTCTTTCAGGTTTTTCCAGCGTCTTTTTAGCCCATTTTTCTGCTTCCTTAAGATTTCCAGCGTGATAATATCCAAGTGCTAAAAGATATTGTGCCTGCATCATCCCTTTTTGAGCAAGTGGCAAAAATAATTTTTCTGATTCTGCATATTTTTTTTGAGCAATGTATGCGTTGCTTAAAAACGTTAAATTATCTAAATTTTCCTTATCAAATTCTAAAAATTCCGTAGCATATTTTTCTGATATTTTATAATTTTCATAATTATCATAATAAGCCGCTAATCCAAATATCGCCTTAGCACTTCCTAGTAATGCCCCAGTTTTAGAACCTCTAAGAATTTCAAGGCTGTCGTATGACTTGAATCCTTCTTTTTTCAGTTCTTCATAATATTTCTCACCAAGTTTTGTTTTTTCTTTATCATTGTTTAACTCTTTCTTGCTATACAGAACAACTAAAGAAAATTTCGCCGTATCATTGTCTCCCAGCTCCATAGCTTTTAAATAATTTTTTTCTGCTTCCTTAAAATTATTCGTTGCCATATACATTGTACCCAGAGCTTCATAGGCATAAGCATCATTTGGATATTTCTCAATATATTTTTTTAGTAGCACAATAAAATTTTTATAATCATTCTTATCTTGGTAAATATCCCACTTATCCTTAAATTCCTTTTTTTGTTTTGAAAATAGGTTTTCATACTTAGGATCTAATTCATAATGATACCACACATAATCTATATCGCGTTGCATTGGGAGTTTTCCTTTATTCACACCCAAAACACTTAAACTTGCTATTAAAAATAAACCAATTAAAACTTTTTTCACACTTTCTCATCCTTTCCTTTTTATTTCTTGACCAATAGAAGAAATGTGAGTTTATTCTTTTAATTTTTTAATTACTATTTTTACGAGAACAGGGGAATGGCTTTATTCCCCTATTATTTTTATTTAATTTTTTTGGATCATGTTTTAACTATGCTTCTGTAGTTTCTTCAACAACTTCTTCTACTACTTCCTCAACGATTTCTTCGTTTGCAGGAACTTCTACTTCTGCTCCTTCAACAACGTTTTCAATTCCACCGTTTCCTTCGATTGCTGCATTTGCAATAACTTGTGCAAATAATTTTACTGATCTTATAGCATCATCATTTGCTGGGATTTTGTAAGTTACTAAATCAGGATCTACGTTTGTATCGATTAATGCGATTACAGGGATTCCCAATTTTTTAGCTTCTTCTAATGCCAAAAATTCTTTTTTGATGTCAACTACAAACAATGCGGCTGGCAATGTGTTCATTTCTTTGATTCCACCAATATTTTTAGAAAGTTTTGCCATTTCTTTTCTTAATAATCCTGCTTCTTTTTTAGTGTATGCTTCGTCTAAAGTTCCATCTGCATCCATTTCTTCAAGTTCTTTTAATCTTTTTACTCTTTTTTTGATTGTTTCCAGGTTAGTTAAAAGTCCACCTAGCCATCTGTGGTTTACATAGAATCCTCCAGCTCTTTCCGCTTCTTCCTTAATAGCTTCCTGAGCTTGTTTTTTAGTTCCTACGAATAATACTTTTCCACCTTCTTCAGAGATTTGTCTTACAAATTCGTAAGCCGCTTCAGTTGCTCCTAAAGTTTGGTGTAAATCCAAAATGTGGATTCCATTTCTTTCTGTAAAAATATAAGGTTTCATTTTAGGGTTCCATCTTTTTGCCTGATGTCCAAAATGTGCTCCTACTTCTAATAATTGTTTCATTGTAATTACTGCCATTACGTTTTTCCTCCTAATTTTTTTGGTTTTTCTCCCACTTTTCTTTAAAAGACAGATTGTAATTTCCATTTTTTATTTTAATCAATTTTTTTAATGTTTACAAATTAAAAATTTTTAAAAAATAAACTATAAAATTGCAACACCCTATCTCTAAATAGTACAAAGTGTGATTAATCGTTGTATTTTAACATTTTTTTATAACTTTTGTCAATACTTTAAAAATTTTCTATCAATTTTACCTGGTCATCCAGTAAAACTGTACGCATTTTCTCGTTTCTTTCCTGTTTTAATTCCTTATATTTTTCAATAAAATTCTCTTCTGTCAACCTTTGATTCTTTAATTTACCGACTTCTCGTTTAAAATCCCGCTCATATTTCAAAATACGTGCTTTTTGCTCATTTGATAAATCCATACTGTCAATAAAGTTTTTAACTTTATCATTTTTTTCGTTAAACAAATTCTTTTGGGAATTTATGTAGGAATTATAGGCTTCCAGCTGTTCATTTGACAAAACTCTTGCAATTGCTCTGTATCTGTCTTCTTCTATTTTACCAATTTTAGCTTTTTTTCCATCAAACTGGACTAAATCCTTTTCTACTCCCTCAGCCTTTTTCTGATATTCATCAAATATTTTTGACAATTTTTTTTGCTGATTTTTAGTTGCATTTACGATTTTAAACAAATCATTTTTAGAAATTTTCACTGTATAAATTTTTTGATAGTAATCTTCATAGGAATAAGACAAAACACTTATTCCAAATACCAATACTGATAAAAGTGCTATTTTTTTTACTTTATTCATTCTCATCCTTTCACAAATTCCTTTAGTTTTAATTATTTGAATTATTATAATTAGGTGCTTCCTTCGTAATTATAACATCATGCGGGTGGCTTTCCTTCAGTCCTGCTCCTGTTATTTTTACAAATTTTCCATTTTCTTTTAAATCTTCAATTGTAGCTGTTCCACAGTATCCCATTCCAGAACGGAGTCCACCACAAATTTGATAAACTGTATCTTTTAATGCACCTTTATATGGAACCATTGATTCGATTCCTTCTGGAACTAATTTTTCTGTTGCCGCTTCAAGCTGAAAGTATCTGTCACTGCTTCCTCTCTTCATTGCCGCAAGTGATCCCATTCCTGCATAAGTCTTAAATTTTCTTCCATTATATAAAATTTCTTCTCCTGGCGCTTCATCAGTTCCTGCCAGCATTCCTCCAAGCATAACACAGTCTGCTCCAGCCGCAATGGCTTTTACAACATCTCCAGATAATTTTATTCCACCATCGGCAATAAGTCCGATTCCTTTGTCTTTACAAACTTCCGCAATATTCATTACAGCCGAAATTTGTGGAACTCCAACTCCTGACACAACTCTAGTTGTACAGATTGACCCTGGTCCAACTCCTACTTTCACAGCATTTACTCCTGCTTCTATCAAATCAAGCGCTGCTTCTGGAGTTACAATATTTCCTCCGATAATGTCTAAATCAGGAAAAGCCGCTCTAATTTCCTTTATTTTGTTAATAACTCCTATTGAATGTCCATGTGCTGAATCAACAGCAATAATATCAACCCCAGCTTCTACTAAAGCTGCGACTCTTCTCACTGTATCAGTTCCAACTCCAACTCCTGCCCCAACTCTAAGTCTACCTTGCTTATCTTTTGCAGCATTAGGATAGTTTATAACATTGTCAATATCTTTAATTGTAATTAATCCTTTTAATTTTGTACCTTCAACGATTGGCAATTTTTCAATTCTATTTTCCAGAAGAATTGATTTGGCACCTTCAAGAGTCGTTCCAACAGGTGCAGTTACCAAGTTATCTTTAGTCATAATATCTACAACTTTTAATGATAAATCTTCTCTATATTTCAAGTCACGGTTAGTAATAATTCCCTTTAAATTTCCTTCAGCATCAACCACAGGAAGTCCCGAAACTTTATAATTTTTCATCAAGTCATTTGCATCTTTTAAAATAGCATCTTCCTTCAATGTAATTGGATTTGTAATCATACCGCTTTCATATCTTTTTACCTTCGACACTTCTTCAGCCTGTCTTTCAATCGTCATATTCTTATGAATGAAGCCTATTCCACCTTCTCTTGCAAGTGCAATTGCAAGTTTTGATTCTGTAACAGTATCCATTGCGGCACTTAATATTGGAATATTTAACACCAATTTTTTAGTTAAATTAGTTTTTAAAGAAACTTCATGCGGTACTACGCTTGACGCTTGTGGAATTAACAGTACATCATCAAACGTTAATCCTTCAGAAATTACAATTTTATCTTTTTGACTCATTTTAAATATCCTCCTCGTTTTATTTTTAAAATTTTAATTATTTATCCTGCAAGTTTAGTAAACCAAGTGAAATTTTACAAAAACTCTTTTTTAAATTATACCATTTTAGCACAAAATAAGTCATAATTTCAATACTTTTTTCAAAAGATTTTCTATTTTATTAATTTAGATACTAAATAAAAGTCAGAGTTTCTAAAAGAACTTGTCCGCCATCTACTACTATTGTTTGCCCTGTAATAAATCCAGCTTCCCGGCTTGCTAGAAAAACTGCTGTATATCCTATATCTTCAGGTTTTCCCAATGTGTATACTGGTATTATTTCTTTTATTTGATTCATATAGCTTTTAGAATTTTCCATGCTTAAAAGTCCATCGCTTATAACATTTCCTGGTTGAATCGCATTTACTGTAATTCCATATTTTGCATATTCTATAGCTGCACTTCGCATAAATCCAAGTTGAGCGGATTTGCTAGCTCCATAATGTGCCCATCCCGATAGTCCTGTAATAGGCCCTGTAATCGAAGAAGTCAGTATTACTCGCCCATAGCTTTGTTTTTTCATATATTTTAGTACTGCCTGTGACACAAAAAAAGTTCCCTTTACATTTATATCTTGAACTTTATCCCAATCTTTTTCTGTCATATTTTCAATGCTTACTTGTGGAAAAATTCCCGCATTTGAACATAGGATGCTTAATTTACCATATTTTTCGTAAATACTCTGAACAACATACTCAACTTGTTCTTTATCTGTAACATCAAGATAATAAAATTCCCCATCCAGCTCATTTGCTGTTTCCTTGCCTTTTTCTTTATCAATATCTCCTATAATGATTTTTGCCCTAGCTTGCTTCAATGCTTTTGCAATCCCTTTTCCTATACCTTTTGATCCACCCGTGACAAGAGCAACTTCCCCAGCCAAATCAAACATTCAAATCACACCTTTCATTTTATATTTTCAATTAAAATTTTTGAATTTAATCAATTTTCAAAGGATTAGAGTTTATTGTTTTATCTCCACTCTTCCTTTCTTGCAAATCTTTATTTGCCTTTACTAGTTGCTCTGCAAATTGTAAACTGTTTAAAACAGCACTGTATTCCTTATATTTTATTTTATTTGTTTTTTTTATCTCTTGTGCAATATCAACAAGCGTATCATACATAGTGTATCTCAATTCATTATCCTTCTGTGCCATAAATATATAAGCCTCTTTAGAATTTTCAAATGCCTCGTCATATTTTTCCATCCCAATATAATTTAAAAATAAAAGATAATAAGCATCTGCTTCATATTTATTTTTTAATGATTCTGTTATATAAGAGTAATCAAGCTTATTCATTTTTTTATACTTTTCTATTGCTAATTTTACATATTTTATCGAATCTAAATAATTTTTATTCCGAAAATGTATTGCAGCTAGCGAAAAATATCCTTCTGGAAAATCAGGAAATAATTTTATCATTTTTTTAACAAGAGCCAACTGTTCTTTCTCCATATTCACTTGTCCGTATCTTACTGCAAGATTATTATATGCCATCGGATTTTTGGGATTAGCCTCTATCGCTTTCTCAAAGTACTCCATTGAACGTTTAATATTATTTTCTTGCTGATAAACTAATATTCCCAAATAATAATATGGTAAATAATTTTTCTTGTCCTCCTCTATTGCCTGTAAAAACAATTTTTTCGCTTCTTCATAGTCATCCTGTATCTCAATAGCCTTAAATGTAGTTTCAATAGACTTTTTATTAATACCAAGTTCATTTAACTCTTTTCTAGTCAAATCTTCTACTTCCTTCTGTTCCTTTTTTTCCAGGTCTATCTCTTTAAATTTTTTCTTATCACTTTCGCTAAGTTTCTCAATTGTTTCTTTTATAGTCATTTCACCAATATTTTTAGTTTTATTTTCAGTTACCGAAGTATTATTTTTCGATGTATTTGCCTTTGTCGAAAATCCATAAAAACTGCATAAAATAAAACTAACCAATAAAAATTTTTTCATCTTTTTTATTCCTTCTTAACTTAGTTCCAAAATTTTTTTCTGTGCAACTTTACCCATATAAAGTTTATTCCCTTTTTCAGCCACTTCCTTATAAAATTCTATTGCTTTTTCAAAATTTCCAATTTCTTCGTATGTTTTAGCTAAATTGAACTTTATCTCTATTTGATACAATTTTCTTTTCCCCTTCAATAGTTTTTCAAATTCAATAATTTTCTGTTGCAGATTTTTTTCATAATCCAGCATAATCCCTATTTCAAGTTTTTCTCCACTTTTTCTAAAATTTTCATCAAATATTTTTCTTGCTTCCTCTTTTTCTCCCATAAAATATTTATATTCCATTAAATTTCTATAGTAGCAATATTTTATTATTGGCAACGTTAATCTAGTTATTTTTATTTCATTTAAATACTTTAACGCTTTTTCTTTCTCGTTTAGCAGCCAATAACAAACTGATAAATTAATTCTGTTAAAATCTTTCATAATATTAATTTTAAAAATTTTATACTTTTTTTCTACTATTAAAATATATTTTTCAGGATCTAATTTAACAAATAAATAATGATTTCCTATCAAAAATATTATTAAATACGGAAATAAATATATCATTATTATTACTGACAATATCCATAATAAAAAATATACAAAATAAGACACTCTCAAAAATATGTCCATGCTTAATTTATAAACTAATATAAAAATTATTTCATACAGATAAGTTTTTAATGCCGCCTTTCGCATTTCTTACTCTCCTTCAGCATTCAATCTTACAATCTCCACAATCACATCAGTTGCTAGAATCATACTCTCAAGTGCTACAAATTCGTATTTCCCATGAAAATTTTCCCCACCTGCAAAAATATTTGGCGTAGGAAGTCCCATGAATGAGATTTTTGAGCCGTCTGTTCCTCCACGGATTGGCTTGATTATTGGTTCTATTTCAAGGTTTTCCATTGCTTTTTTAGCTATTTCTACGATTTCCATGTGATCTTTTATAATTTCTCCCATATTGTAGTATTGGTCTTTTATTTCAACTGTTACTAATTCCTTTTTGTATTTTTCATTAATTTTTTTTGTAACATTTTCAGCAAATTTCTTTTTTTCTTCAAACTTCTGTCTGTCGTGGTCTCTCAAAATGTATGATAATTCAGCATCCTCACAATTTGCACGGATTTTTTCAAGAAAATAAAATCCTTCATATCCTTCTGTCTTTTCAGGTACTTCATCTGCTGGAAAGCTATTTATAATTTCTGCGGCTATTAAACTTGCGTTTATCATTTTTCCTTTGGCTGTTCCTGGATGAACGCTTTTTCCTTTTATTTTAAATACAGCTCCAGCCGCATTAAAACTTTCGTATTCAAGTTCTCCTACGGGTCCGCCATCCATTGTATAAGCAAAATCCGCTCCAAATTCATCTACATTAAAGTTATCCGCTCCACGCCCAATTTCTTCATCAGGCCCAAACGCTATTTTTACTGTCCCATGCTTAATTTCTGGATGGTTAATCAAATATTTCATAGCCTCAATAATTTCCACAACTCCAGCCTTGTCGTCAGCCCCCAAAAGAGTTGTTCCATCAGTAGTAATTACAGTTTTACCGACATAATCCTTTAAATTAGGAAATTCGTCCACAGAAAGCACAGTATTTTGCTCCCTATTCAAAATAATATCTTTCCCATCATAGTTTTCCACAATCTGTGGATTTACATTAACTGCATTAAAATCAGCAGTATCCATATGTGCAATAAATCCAACAGTTTTCACATCTTTATCAACATTACTTTTCAAAGTTGCATTAACAAAGCAATTTTCATTCACATACACATCTTCCATCCCAATTTCTTCCAGCTCTTTTACAAGCATTTTAGCAAATTCAAGCTGTGCTGGTGTTGATGGAATACTCTCACTTTTCTCATCTGACCTAGTCTCAATCTTTACATATTTCAAAAATCTATCCTTTAATGTTTCATATTTGTTCAAATCCATTTATTTTCCCTACTTTCTCCATATTTTATAATTATAACCTATTTTACAATTTTTTACAGTTTTTTTCAATGCTAATCAAATAATTTTATAAAAAATATAAACTATATAGATGTAGAATAATACTTTTATTAATACTATTTCACATCTTACCATTTAAAGAGCAGAAATCAAAAAAATTATGAAATTAAAGTCGTTTTTTCTATTATGCAACCTATATATATTATATATAAAATATCCTTTAGTTAAATTTAATCATTAAGTATCTATATAAGGTATTTTTGTTTAAGTTTTGAAAAACTGCTTATTATTAATAAATATTTTTTCATAATTCCATGTTTTTTCTTTTTATATAAGCAAGGGAAATCAATCGCCATTTCCCCTCATTTCGCAATAAAAGTTATTTTAATATATTTAAATAATGGCATATTAAAGAGAATGGCGAAAGTGCTACACACTAACCCTGGCTTGTCTAAGCATTTTTTTGAAATATTCCCAAATTTTATTTGGGAAAGTAGTCTAAACATTTGTTATTTGGATAAACCTTGATTACTACGAAAATGAAACTCGCTGACGCTCACTTTCGCAAATAAATATTAGAAAAACTCTATAAAATACATTTGTTATAAAGCTTTTGGCGAAAGAAACACATAAATGTGTTTAGTCGTTTTCATTCCAAAAAAATCACGACATTCTATATTAAATTATAAAAATTATTATATTTAAATTTTAGGCTTTTGCAATTGGGAATATTAAATAAGCAAAATTTCGTTAAAGTAAAAATAACTAAATACAAAGGTATTTCTTTCGCCATAATTTTTATAATGATAAAACTTATTTATGTTAAAATAACTCTTGTTTGCGAAAATGAGCATAGTTTTTACGAAGCGAGTTTTATTTTTTCTTTATAAGAAAGTTTTGCGTAAAGTGGGATAGTTCGTAGAACGTTTCGCCATTATTTTTAAGTAGCAGTCAGTTAAATATGTTAAAATAACTGTTATTGCGAAAAAGGGCATGGTGTCTGTTGCCCTTACGTTAAAAAAACATATAAATGAAATAAGAAAAAACATTTATTAATCATAATATTTATAAATAAAATTACAAAAATCTTTAAGATAGATACTTAAGAATTAAATTTAATTTTTTTAATAAAATTATCAAATTATAAAAAAATCACAGTTACTCAAACCGTGATTCTATTATTTTTCTAATAAAGTTTTCTCTTTAAATTTTGTTTCAAAATTCTCTACAATATTCGAATGCTGACATCAACATCCGTATTTAAATATAACTTTTCATTCTTTCGTAAAAACGCCTGCCAAACTGTTCCATTTTCTAAATATACATCAACCGTTTCAAATTTAGAAATATCTATTCTTTCAAGTTTTACTTCATTTTCTTTCAAATTAACTATTTTCCTGAAATTTTTGTCAATATTCTCATCTATTCTTTCATCGTCAACAAAATAAATCTGATTTATTAATGCACTTGCATATTCTTTCAAGTTATTTATAAAATCATCACTGTAATGACTCGTAAATAACCATTGATAAATAACATCCTTTAGTGTCAAAATTTCCATTTCCAATATTTCCTTATTAGAGTAAATCAGTTTCATATTTTCCACAGTAAATCCCATAGATGTGAAAAAATAATGTTTCTCGTGTGCCTCAAGATAATTTGGAACAGTATAAATCATATTTCCAAATCTACGTAAGTAAACATTCTCACAATTACCGAGTTCCCAGTTGTATTTCTCCTCGTTTTTGTTTTCTCCATAATAATTTCTCCACTTTAAATTATATTCTTTACCCCAAAATACAGCCTTATCTTTTTTCATAATTTGAATCATCTCTTTTTCATACCTGTCATTATAAATCCAATCGCCTAAATCTTCATGAAAAAATCCGACTTCAGTCCATTTCATTATAATGCTTTCCCGTTTCCATTTCACATTTTCACTTGGCATCTAACACCTCTTTTCATTAATAATTCGTGTGACATAAATATAAAAAAATTCAAATCCAAATCAATCTACTGTTTTTTTTATTCCCGAAAACTTAGTCAGCACATCATCCTGTATCGTTCCAGCCCACTTTGCTACTTGCCTCAACGTTATTTTTTCGGTAATTCCATTTTCAATATTCTTCTGACTTCCAACAATTACAACTTCATCATTCACTTCCACATTTTCTATATCCGTTAAATCAATAAAAATCATATCCATACAAATTTCTCCAACAATTTTTACCTTTTTACCATTTACTAAGACATACGCTTCTTCTGAATTTTCAATTTGTTTTTGAAATCCGTGTGCATAGCCTATTGATACAATGCCTATTTTAGAATCTCTGTTTACAATGCCTTTACTTCCATAGGAAATTTTATCGTTTTTCTTCACGTTTCTTACGTTTATAATTTGTGATTTTACTGTTATAACGTCTAATAATCCCACATCATAAGATAAAGGCTCCATTCCATAAAGCGCCATTCCCACACGTGCGAAATCATAATTGTATTTTTCTCCGTATTTAAAAAGCAACGGACTTGCCTGCAAATGTTTGTACTGGTATTTTACATCATTTTTATCAACTATTTTTAAAATGTTTTCATATTTTTCAACTTGCTTTTCTGTTTCAATTTGATTTTCTGCATCTGAAATATGAGAAAAAATCGAGATTATTTCCAGTTTGTTATTTTTAGAATTTATTTCGTATTTTTTTATTTTTTCAATTAATTCCAAAATCTCATTTTCATCAAATCCAAGCCTGTTCATTCCGCTGTTTACTTTTATATGGATTTTCAAAACTGTATTTTCAAAGGATTTATCCAAAATTTTTAAGTAATCGGATAATTGTGAAAAATTAAAAATTGTAAGTTCAACATTATTTTCTATCACATATTTCAAATTTTTAGGCTCAATATAATTAAGTGCCATTATCTTTATTTTTCTATTTTCCAAAAAGTTTAATTTTTTTTCTTTTTCAAAATTTTTTAGAATTTCACCAATTTTTATTGCTTCCTCAATATACGCCACTGCAAAGTAATTACAATTATTTTCTAACAATATAGGAAAAATATTTTCAATTCCCAGCCCATAGGCATTGTCTTTAATTACACAAATGATATTTTTATTTATAGAACGTATTTTTTCTAAGTTCCTTTTTAGATTTTCCCTATTTATTTCCAAATTTACTAACATTTTTTATTTTTTCTCTCCTTAACAAATTCCTAAACTGTTATTATTAATGGAGCCATTATTCCTAAAAGGATAACTAATCTCAAAAGCAGGATTTTACGATAAATTTTTTGATACTGTATTTCGGGTATTCCTTTTTCTTTTAGTGAAAATCCGATTGCTGTGATTTTATTAGAAGTGTCGCTTCTGCTGTAACGGTTTACGTATGGTTCGAATAATATTTTTTCTTCATTCACTGTCAAATGTATTCTTGGTGTTCCCACATATTTATCCATGTATCCTGTCGTATTTTTACTATCCAATTTTTTTCCATTTAATGAAACCACCCCATTTTCAACTTTTAACTTGTCAATTCTCAAAAAAATAAACAAAATCCAGACAACAATGGCAGCAACTGGCAAAAAAGCTGAAATTATCCTTGCAACTGGAATTTTTTCCAGCAAAGTAAATGCTATTCCATAAACAATAGACAATATCGCCATTAATATCAGAATTTTATCCACTCCCTTGTGAATTAATCCATTAAGTTCAATTTTTTCATTAGTAATTTCCATAATAAACAGCTCCCTTCCAGCCTTTTTTTTAATTTAACAAACAATACTAAAAACTGAAATCAAAATTTATAATTTACCTAAATCTATTTTTTAGTCTGAAAAACAATTAATATTTACTTTTCTTCCAAAAGTCCTGATGCAATAAGTTTTCTGAACGCTCTTGCCCGATGGCTCACACTTTTTCTTTCTTCGTCATCTGCTTCTCCAAATGATTTTCCCAGTTCATACGAATAAAAAATTGGATTGTAGCCAAATCCATTGTTACCTCTTGCTTCAAACAAAATCTCTCCTTCTATTTCTCCACGAAATGAATGAATTTCCCCATTTGGAAAGGCAATACTTACAACAGATACAAAATGTGCTTTTCTATTTTCTTTTTTCACATCCTTTAGAAGTTCCAGCATTTTTTGGTTCTTTTCGCTGTCAGTCGTATTTTCTCCTCCAAATCTTGCCGAATAAACTCCAGGCCCTCCATCCAAAGCATCTACGCAAAGTCCTGAATCATCTGAAATTGTTACAATATTTGTATAATCTGCAATTTCCTTTGCCTTTTTTCGTGAATTTTCCTCAAAAGTTTCTCCATCCTCCACAACATCAGGAATATCAAGCCCATCTAAAATCGTTACAACTTCCAAATCCATCCCTTCTGTCAGTTTTTCAAAATCTTTTATTTTCCCCTTATTTTTCGTCGCTAAAAATACTTTCATTGTATCACTTTCCTTTCTTACGCAAAATAGGGGTATGCTTACCCCCACCTAAAGATTTTTTTCTTCTGTATAATTATCTTTTATAATTTTATTTACAATATTGTGAACTTCCTTTTTTTCTTCTCTTGACATAGCCTTCAAATCTACTGGCTTATCCACAACAATTTTTATATTTTTATTTGGCGTTACCTTTAAACTTTTACGACTTTGCACTTCATAAGTTCCAATAATTGTGATCGGCAAAATTCTAGCATCTGTATCTGTTGCAAGTTTGAAGCTTCCTTTTTTAAATTCACCAATTGTACCATCCTCACTTCTGCTTCCTTCAGGGAAAATTACATAAGAATGTCCTTTTTTTATTTTACTGATGGCATCCTTCATATCCTTCATTCCCTGTCTTGCATTTTTTCTATCCAGAAATATACAGTCAAAGGAACGCATCCAACGTCCAATTGCAGGCCATCTTTTCATTTCCTTTTTTGCAATGAAAGAAAAATCAAGTGGCAAATATCCTAATAATGCAGGAATATCTACATTACTCTGATGATTTGAGATTAATATAACTGCTTCTTTTGTGTCTCGTATTTTTTTTATTTCTTCTTCACTGCCATTCTTGTAAATAACTTTTACTTTACTTCCAGCTCCCCAGATTAGATTTTTCCCCCAATTTTTGGCTACTCGGCATACATATCTATATCTTTTTTCGCCTTTATTGAATATTAGATACCATATATGAACAAAACTTCCATAAATAAAAGTTCCCACTAATACAAGATGGTAAAATATTGTTCTCATGTTCTTTTCCTCCCTTACTGTTTATTAGTAATTTTCCTTGTATTCTTTTAACTTTTTAAAGATTTTATCAAGAGAAAAACCTTGCCTTGCCAAATATTGTATAAGTTTCTGCTCTTCCTTCAGTTTCTTTTCATCCCGACTGTTGCTTGAATTAATTTTCCTACTATTTTTATCAATTAATTTTTCCAGTTTTACATCATCAATATTTTCTTCTTTTTCCTCATCCAAAGTCAAATACGCTTTTTCAACTGTACTTCTGTCAATTCCCTTTTGAAAAAGATTGTAAGAAATACGATTTTTTCCATAAGTTTTGCTTTCAATGTATGAAATCGCATAGTTCAGGTCATTCAGATACCCAAATTCCTCCAGCTTTTCTATTGCCTTTAAAACTGCGTTCTTATTCCAAAATTTTTCTTCCAGCTTTAACCGTACTTCCTTTTTTGTCCTGTCTTTTAATGAAATCAGAAAAATACCTTTTTCAAGAGAGGCTTCATACGAAATCTCATCATAAAACCTTTCAATACTGTCATTTACCTTCAAATCATATTTTTGCCTGATAAGCGGACTTATATCCATAATTTCCTCAGTATCAAGATATATTTTATTTCGATAAATTCTATTAATCTTCATTATTTCCTGCTTCTTTATTTTCAGTTTCAGCAGTTTCTACGATTTTTAACTGCTCTGTTTCCTGTTTTGGACGAATAGCTTCCAGTACTTGCTTTTCAAGCCTTCCATATACTTCCTTGTTTTCCTTTAGCATATTTTCAACATTTACACGCCCTTGTCCTAGACGTTCATCGCCATAACTGAACCATGCTCCACTTTTTGAAGCAATCCCAAGATTAATTGCCGCATCCAGAACTTCTCCAATTCTTGAAATTCCAGTTCCATACATCACGTTGAATTTAGCCTCTTTAAATGGAGGCGCAACTTTATTTTTTGTGACTTTGACTACAACTTCGCTTCCAATAACATCGTCTCCCTGTTTAACAGAACCTACTCTTTTTACTTCCAGCCTCACAGTTGAAAAGAATTTTAAAGCACGTCCTCCCGAAGTAGTTGTCTGCACTCCTGGAACAAATGAAAATCCACCAATTTTTTCCCTTATTTGATTAATAAAAATCATAACTGTATCAGATTTTGAGATACTTCCTGTCAATTTTCTAAGTGCTTTTGACATAAGCCTTGCCTGAAGTCCCATTTGCTGATCGCCCATTTCTCCTTCGATTTCAGCTTTTGGAACAAGCGCTGCAACTGAATCGACAACAATTACATCCATTGCTCCGCTTCTTACAAGCATATCTGAAATTTCAAGTGCCTGCTCCCCTGTATCAGGCTGTGAAATTAAAAGTTCGTCGATATTTACTCCAAGAGCCTTTGCATAAACTGGATCTAAAGCATGTTCCGCATCAATAAATGCCACTGTTCCCCCAGCCTTCTGAGCTTCCGCAATAATATGAAGTGCAAGCGTTGTTTTTCCAGAAGATTCCGCCCCATAAATCTCAACAATTCTTCCTCTCGGCACTCCTCCAATTCCAAGTGCTATATCCAAATTCAAGCTCCCTGTAGAAATAGCCCTTATATTCATTTTCTGATTTTCACCAAGTTTCATTACAGCACCGTCGCCATAGTCCTTCTGAATCTGCTTTAGTGCCAAGTCAAGCATTTTCTCCTTTTCGCTTAACCCTTTATCGTCTTTTTCTTTTTCTTTTTCTTCAGCTTTTTTTCTAGCCATTATACCCTCTCCTTATTTATTGTTATATTCCAAACATTATTATATCACAATTTGATTTCTTTTTATATAGCAAATTATACTTCCACCTACTTTTTTATTTAAAATACATTTTTTCAGCTTTATATATAAAAAAAAGAAACTTTACCATTTCTTTGAATTTTTTCCTATAATATGATACAATGTAGTAATTATACTTTTGATAATAGACTTACTATACAAAAAAAGCAAGGAGCGTGATTATGAAAAAATATAATCAGTTTGAAATTTTTAGATTTATTGGAGCATTGTCAGTATTTTACTATCATACTGTAACACATACTCAGTTTTCTTCTTTAAAGCTTCCTTTTATTCTGGAACATGGAATTGCCTGGGTATTTTTCTTTTTTCTGCTTTCAGGATTTCTTTTAACGTATGTTTATTCAAACAAAAATCTTGACACCCGGATTTTTTATAAGACAAGATTCTTTAAATTTTATCCTGTCTACTTCCTATCGCTCATACTGACATTAAAATTTAAAGGTACAATAATATATAACATGCTTCTAGTGCAGTCATGGATTTTTAACAGATCCCTAAGCTACAATTCATCTGCATGGTATCTTTCTGTACTGGCTTTTTTGCTTTTGCTATTTCCAGCGCTGCTGCAATTTAGAAAAAATAAATATTTTACATATTTTGTATTAATTATCAATTTTTACGTCTATTATTTTTTCAATTATCTTTTCAAGCTAAACTCCAGCAGTGGAACAGTTCTTGAATTTATAAAATATAATCCTCTTATGTACATCAGCACCTTTACATTCGGAATGCTCCTTTATGATAAAATAAAAAATATGAAAAAAAGAAATATATATTCCTTTCTTGCAATAATTTATATTATTTTCTTATTATTTGCTCCATACAACAAGTTTTTCCCATATAATTCCACTGCTGTTTCGTTATCTTTCATCCCTTTAATCGTATTTCTGTATTTAGATAGCGGATTTTTCAGTAAATTTCTAGGAAACAAATTTTTTATCTACCTGGGAGGAATCAGCTATTCAATATACATACTGCATAGACCTCTCTACATAGTATTTGAAAAATTTATGGGAAAAATGACAAGTTATGTAGATTTTCTAATCTATTTCCTAATGGTATTTCTAATGTCAAATTTGACAAAATACCTCGTGGAGAATAAATTTTATAAATATCTATGCAGGAAATATTTAAATAGGGCTGTCTAGCCTTATTTTTTCTATAAAAAATACAATCTTACCTTCTTTACAAGAAAATGAGATACTTCAACGTTGACACTATTGCCGGGCAATGGAAGTACCATGTCCTTAAAATTATTGAAAACGGAAGCTATCCCAGCAGGAAGATTGAGAAAGACGCTAGAAATACTGCTACGAAGCTTTACAAGGAAAACAGAAGGTTTTTCTTTAACGTTGGAAATGGCGATATTAACAGCACAGAAGGCATTATCAAATATCTTGGACGATACCTTGCGCGTTCCCCCATTGCTGAATACAAGATTACTGACATTACTGACAAGGAGGTCACTTTCTTTTTTAACGACCTGGCTAATGATAAAAAGGAAACTTACATTACTATGCCTTCTGAGAGATTTGTTTCCCATATTTTAATTCATCTGCCCCCTAAAAACTTTAAGATGGTAAACCGTTACGGATTTTATTCAAGGCATATTTCTGAAAGGCTTAAAGAGGCAATTGATGCTTTCAGGAAAAACATTGCCGTGTCAAGATATTCATTTTATCAAAGGCAGATGTACAAGACTTTCGGGATGAATCCTTTTTACTGTCCAGCATGCAAGGTTAAAATGATTGTATGGGAATTTTATCATTACAGATATCCGCCCCTCAAAAAATACTATTAATATTTTATTAATCCAACTAGGTTGGATATTTTGTCGTAGACATTTATATATTTATTTGGCAAAAGAAGAGTAAAAGAGGCTGACGCCTCTTTTAAAATTATCAAATATATCACTAAAGACCTAAAAAATATGAATTTAATTTCCTTATAAAAAATATAAATCAAATTATTATTAATTTTCTCCCCATACTTCATCTGAAATTTCCTTAATAAATCTAAGTTTTGCCCATTGCTCCTCTTCTGTAAGCCTATTTCCTTCTTCTGTCGAAGCAAATCCACACTGCGGACTCAAATAAAGCCTGTCGAGTGGCACATATTTTGAAGCCTCTTTTATACGTGCAATTACACTTTCCTTTTCTTCCAATGTTGGATTTTTAGAAGTTATTAATCCCAAAACAACTTTTTTATCTCCGGAAACTTTTGCAAGTGATTCAAAAGTACCTGCTCTTTCTGTATCAAATTCCAAATAATAGGCATTTACATCTTCTTTCCCAAAAAGCTCATCTGCAATTTTGTCATATCCACCTTTCCCAAACCAGGTAGAAGCATAATTTCCACGGCAAACATGCGTATTAATTACCAAATCTTCTGGATTATTTTGAAATACCCTGTTATTTATATTTAGAAATTTTTCTGCAAATTCTTGTCTGATAATTTCTTTATCCCTATCACTTTTTTCAATAAATGAAGCAATAAAGTCATCGTCTACAAGACAACCCCAAGTACAGTCATCAATTTGCAAAGTTCTAAGTCCTTCGTTGTACAAGTCATTTATAACAGTTTTGTAGGCACTGACAATGTCGTCTTCCAATCCTATAAAATCAGGATAAACTTTAAGAAGTGCGGCCACATGCTTATCTTCCCTTACTAATTCTGCATAAAATTGTGCTGGAGCAGGTATCGTAAATCTAGCTTCCACACCTTTTTTATCTTTTACTAAATCTCGCAAAAATGTATAATGTTTCACAAATGGATGATTTTCCCCACTAATTTTTCCAGTAACAATCGCAGTATCATCACGGGTAACAACACCATTAAATTCATAACCTTTATCAGCATGCACATGCCCAATTCCATTGAATCCCCAGAAAAAGTCCAAATGCCAGTAACTACGTCTAAATTCCCCATCTGTAACACTTGTATATCCTAATTCAATTTGTTTATCTACAATTTTTCTAATTTCTTCATCCTCAACTTTTTCCAATTCTTTCTTGTCAATTTTTCCCTTTTCAAAATCATTTCTAGCTTTTTTTAATTTCTCAGTTCTCAAAAAACTTCCTACAGTATCGTGTCTATGAGGTGCATTTATTGTACACATATTATCAACTCCCTTATTTGTTATTATTTTATGAAGTTATTATATACAAATATGTGCTTTCTGTAAAATACATTTATTTTTTAGTTTGTTATAACTTTTGTTTATGCCAATGTTCTTTAATCTTATGGAATTTCTGTATATTTCAAATGTTCCTTCAAAGCCTCCACATAAACTTTCCCATAAACACTTAGTTCAATATTTTTCTGCATTATAATTCCAACTTTCATATATTCATCCACTTCCAGCGGTTTTGCAATAATATTTTCTCCATTTAGCTCTTTACTAATTATTCCCGTACTTACCGTGTATCCGTTAAGCCCAACTGCCAAATTAAATAAAGTCGCCCTGTCCCTCACTTTTATATTTTTATCCCTGTCAAGTGTACTCAATATTTCTTCTGAAAAATAAAAAGAGTTATAATCTCCTTGTTCAAACGATAAATACGGATATTCCTTCAAATCTTCAAGACTGATGCTTTCCTTTTTTGCTAGAGGATGATTAAAACTAATGAAAACATGTGGCTTTGCAGTAAATAGCTCAATAAATTTCAAGTTATTTCTTTTTATCATTTTTTCAATTACAGTTTTATTTGCTCCCGAAGTGTATAAAATTCCAATTTCACTTTTTCTCTTGCTTACATCCTCAATAATCTCATTAGTCTGTGTTTCCCTAAGTGTAAAATCATACTTATTCTCTCCAAATTTCTTAATCACATCTACAAAAGCATTCACTGCAAACGAGTAGTGCTGAGTTGATACCGAAAACCTACGAGTTATCTTATTTCCTTTTTTATATTCTTCTTCCAACAAATCCGTCTGTTCCAAAACTTGTCTAGCATACCCCAAAAACCTATCTCCTTCAAGTGAAACAATTACTCCTTTATTTGTCCTGTTAAAAATCGTTATATTCATCTCATCTTCCAGCTCTTTTATTGCTTTCGTCAATGCTGGCTGTGAAACAAACAGCTCTTTTGCAGCCTCACTTAATGTCCCTTTTTCAGCGACTGTTACTACATATTTTAGTTGTTGTAATGTCATTTCCTTCTCCCTCTTTTATTCATATAATCTTCTTAATATTTCTCCTGCATCTTCTATATTTATTATTTATAACCAATACTATTTTCCCGTTTAAAGTTTCAAATCTTGTATTAAATAATCTTTATACATATTTATCAAAAGCAAGTTGTTATTTTTACATACTTTCTATGTTTAATTGGTTAAATAAAAAGACACCAATACAAGTGCCTTTTTATAAATAACTATTTTTTCTTAGTTGCTTGGAATTTCTCCCAGATTCCTGCTTTTGTTAAAATGCTTTTAACAGTTTCAGTTGGCTGAGCTCCGTGTGATAAGTATTTTAAGATTTCTTCCTCTTTTAATACTACTTGTTTTCCCTTCTTCAGCAAGTGGGTTGAATGTTCCTAAGTAAGCAACTGCTTTTCCATCTCTTCTTGATAAAGCTTCCATAGCTGCTATTCTATAAAAAGGAACTTTCTTTCTTCCTAATCTAGTTAATCTTAATTTTAACATTAAATTTTACCTTCATTTATTTAATAACTTGAAAATTTATTATTTTAAGTATGTTATGATTATACTAAAATTTTTAAAAATTGTCAAGTATTTTTTCTTTACATAAAAAATAAATTATAAATTTAAATATATTTTTCAAAAATTTCTTAAATTCATATTTTATATTTATTTTTTTAGATATTTTTCATACATTTTGGTAGCAGATGCCAATTTTACTTTTATATCCTGTAAATCCATACTTTTAAATATTTCAAATTTTACTTCTCCTATTTCTTCAAGTTCTCCTTCAATTTCATTATCTGTCGGCATTATAAAAGCATTTTCTTTCATTTTTAAACCATTCTCTTGGATAAAATTCTTATATGCAAGTTCATATAAATATTGTTTAGATACATCTTGTACTCCAGGATAGCCCCTTAATTCCTCTTCTGTAAACATAATATTATAATATTTCGCATCATAAATGGAAATGCTTTTATCTTCTTGATTGTATACAACTAAATCGGGGATTAAAGTCTTATCAGATTTATGTTTCTTTTCAGAATTGATAACACTCCATTCAGGTTTAGCTATTACTTCCTTCAAAGTTTTGTTTTCAGTATGATTTGTTGTTCCTAATCCTAAATCCTTTAGTTTTCTATCTAGGGAATTTTCCAGAACAACAGCACATACCTTTTCCCATACTAAATTGAAACTGGTTGTTCCAATAAACTTTATTTCTTCATCTTCATTTGAATTTTCAGATTCCAATAGATAATTCTTCATCATATTTAACTGTTTCTGCTTTTTATCAACAAACTGTCTGCTCATTTCCTGATCCAATTTTGCCTGAATATAATCCTTATCTCCAAAATAGTCAATTTCATCATCTGAAATATTTATAGGTTCATAATCGAGAATATCAAATATTTCCTTAATTTTATTGTAGCTTTCTGTAATTATGCAACGATGCAATCTCCTGAGAATTTCTTCTTCATTTGTTTCTTTATTTACAGAAAAAACATCCAAATAGAATGGGACATTATTTACAAAATAAGCATCTTTTTCATTTATTGTTTTCTCCCAGAGAATTTCTCCTTCTCCATTTTCTTCTATTATTGTTTTTTCATTACTATAAAGTCCATTAATGTGATAATCATCATACAAATCTATTGCTAAAGCCAGCAAGTTATAATTTTTATTTTCTTTGTCATTTGATAAGGATTGTTTCTGCTCCTTGCTTTCATATTTTCTCATAACTTCTATTAACTGCTTTATTATCTTATTATCCCTATCAAAATTTTCATCAAATTCCTTAATATATTTTGGATAAATAATCAGACAGATATCCTTTACAGTAATTATACCAACAAATTTAAATTTATACTTGTCTCCCTCAAATTCTTTTTCTAAATTTTTAAAAGATTCTCCATTATTTAATTCTTCTAATTCAACTTCAGATAAGTTTTTAGAAATTTTTCTGACAATATTCTTATATGCTAGTATTTTTAAAACTTCCCTAGTTTTATCTTCAGTAAGATTAAATATAGATTGTAATTTAGAAATATCATATAATTTTAATTCCTGAATTTTTTTTACTTTCATCTAAACTACCTCTATTCATCAATAGATTCAGTGTTTTCAGTTATTTCAGTTTCATTTTCCTGAATTTTTTCTTCTTCTTTTGTTCCTCTAATTATTTCTTCTCCTACTTCTATTGGTGTTTTATCAGGCAATTCAACTTTATCATTGAATATTTCTTCGCAATTTTCATCAAAAGCTTCGCATAACTTAGAATAAGTTTCCCATTTTCCTTCTTTAAAAATTCTCTTTCTATGCTGTCTTCCAGCATCTTCATAAAGATACATCAAAACTTTATTTTTTATAGCATTAGTTATTTTATCAATATCTTTACTAGCCAATATTGATTTTGAAATAAAGTAGGGTCCTATTAACTTATCCTCTGAAACATGACATTTGGATAAAATTTCATTTATTTTTATTCTAAAATCATTCCAGTTGGATAATTCTTTTCCATTAGCTCTAAATTTGTAATCATCAAATTCAGATTTACCACTTTCATCTTTACTTTTATTATAAGCATCATCAATTCCAGTATATTCAAATTCCCATCTTCGTTTAAAAGCTGTGTCTAACGGCATAACTCCCTGATCAGCACTATTCATTGTTGCCCATATATAAAAGTTTGGAGGTAATGTGATTTTATCCAGTTTTTCTCCTAAATACCTTTTTTCATTTCCTGTTAAGTTATTTTTATCAAACTCTTCTTCTAAATATAGTTTTAAATCTTCAGAAACAGCTATTCCATATTCACTTTCACCATTACCATTTCTATCTAATAACTGAAAAAAGTCACCAAAAACTGCCGCTGTATTTGCCCTGTTTATTTCTTCAATTATTAATAAATGGTTTGTAGTAGCATTTTTGATTGCTTTGATTAATAAACGTAATAGTACACCAGGTATATATTTATACATTATAGTTTCTTTTCCATCTTCCAATTTAACAGGAAATGGCTTGAATGTTCCAATAAAATTTCCATACATATAATTTGGATGGAATGTAACTCTCTCATAATTATTTCCAAAATATTTTTTTGCATCTTCATTCAATAAATAACTTTTTCCAGTTCCAGGAGCACCAAAGAATATTCTTTGGTGGGGTTTGTTAATATTCTTTGTCAAATTTATATTTTCTAAATCATTAAAACAAAAATTTTCTTTTGAAATAAATGTCATATCAGTATTTTTTTTATTGTCTTTTATTTTAAAAAGATTATGTTTATCAATAAAAGACATGCCATCATTATTTTTAATTACAAATACATCATATTGAAGTTTATTAGAATATTTTAAAACTACTAAAAAATCATTGGTTTTTATTGATTTTCTATATTCTATAAATTCTTTTGAATCATGTGACAGCATTGAAAGTTGAACTTGATCACCTTTGTTTCTTGGATAAATACAAACATTTATTTCTAGAAAATCTTTATTATTAAAATCAATATTATTGATATCAGAAAAGTAATTATAATTTTTCTGATAAATTTTCATAGGAGCTTTCAAAACAAAAAAATTCTTCATTTCTTTATTATTAAGTTCTATAAATTCTTTTGAATATATATAAGGAAACATTTCCATTGATTCTCCTGTTATTGCAATATGAGTTTGTTTTCCTTTCTCTCCTAGTATATTGCTACCACTTAATTGTTTTACTAAAAGAGAGTCATAATCAGTTTCTTTAATCTCAATACCATTTTGATTCAAAAGAAAATCCTTTATACTTTTAAATACATCACTAAAACTCATCTAAATCTCCTCCTTTAAATATTTTTTTAAAACCCTAGCTATTTTTCTCCCTAATAAAGGAGGCACTGAATTGCCTATTTGCATATAAGTTTTTGTAAACGTTCCTTTAAAAACATAGTCATCAGGATACGACTGTACTCTTGCAGCTTCCCTTGGAGTAAGACCTCTAGCTTGTGTTGGATGGATATACATATTACAATCAAATTTCATATGAGCTGTTATTGTTTTGCAAATATTATCGTAAATAAGTTTATAATATTTATCTTTAAAAATATGACTTCTATTTTGATAAGGCATTATATCTGCTATTTTAGAATCATCTGATTTATCTCCTTGATTTAATCTTGAAAAAATCTCTATATCTCTATCGTTATTGTATCTAGCTTGATGATTAAATGTTACAATAGACTTTAATTCATTTAAATTAATAGAACTAAGGTAATCATTGTTATTGAAATTTTTATTTTTTATTACAATTCCACCAGTTTTTTCAGAAATAATATTTGTTTTATTTTTTAATCGCGAAGCTTCCAAAATTTTTAAATCAGATATAGCCTCTCGTAATGTTATAGTTTTATAAACTCTACTCTTCTCTATTTTTTCAAAAATCTTATTATTTTCAATATTGATTCTATTGCCAATAAATATTAGTCGTTCTCTATTTTGCGGAATTCCAAAATCTTTAGCATTTAATATTTTATAAACAACTTTATATCCGATATTCTCAAAATCTTCAACAACTTGATTCGCTACTTTTAACATACCTTTTACATTTTCCATAACAAAAAATTTAGGTTTCACTTGTCTAACAACATTTACATAAGATTTATATAATTCATTTCTAGGATCATCAATGACTCTTTGCTGATTTGCTATGCTAAAACCTTGACAAGGAGGACCCCCTATAACAACACTTACTTCTTTATTACTTAAAAAATTTAAAATATTGTGTTCAATTTCTTTAATATCAACAAGTTTGATATATTCACTATTTGTGTTTGGATGATTAAATAAATAAGTTTCAATACAAGCTTTTTCAAAATCACAAGCAAAATTAACATTATATCCTTCTTGAACAAACCCAAGTGAAAGTCCACCTGCTCCACAGAATAAATCAATAAAATTATTTTTTTTTCTCTCTTTTTTTCTTTCTAAATTACAAAAACTATTAAAATATTTTTTTACTAAATTATAATGATCTTTGTTTTCTAAATCAAGAGTTCCAAATAATTTTTTAAATTGATTATCTTCTTCTAAAAAATTAATGTATTCTTTTGAACGATTGTTTAAATAAACATCTTCCGACTCTTGACAAAGCAAAGAGATATTTTCTTTTTCTTTCTTCTCAGAATATTTCATTTTATATTCTTGATTTATAATTTTTAAAATTTCTTTTAATTCGATATAATCACTCTTATAATTTATTTTAAACATCTATCGCCTCCTTAATAGAAAGAGCAACTTTTTCAGCAACTGTAACTGTAACTGCATTTCCAAATTGTCTATATGCTTGAGTATCAGAAACAATAATTTCAAAGTTTTCAGGAAATCCTTGAAGTCTTGCTGCTTCTCTTGGAGTTAATCTTCTAATCCTACCGTTATCTGTGATATAGTTATCTTGTGAAGCACGATGCATTTTATGCATTGTTGAACATAAAGGTCTAGCAATTTTTAAATCAATTTCAGTTTTTGCTTTATAATTTTTTGTTCCCGAAGAAAGAATAGTGGGAATTATTTTTTCTGATAAAAAATACTTTTCGTCTACATTTTTTTCTAATAAATCTTGCATTGTTTTATCTAATTTTACTTCTTTTGGAAATTCAAAATTTATCTCTTTATCTAAGAAACATACTATAAAAACTCTGTTTCTTATTTGTGGAATACCATAGTCAGCACTATTTAAGACTTTATAAAAAATATTATATCCCAAGCCTTCAAGTGATTTTTTTATAATTTTAAAAGTATTTCCCTTATCATGAGTAAGTAACCTTTTTACATTTTCAAGTACAATAACTTTAGGAAGATTACCTCTTTGTTTTTGATTTCTAATAATTTCTAATATTCTAAAAAAAAGTGTTCCTCTTGTGTCTTCAAAACCTAATTCTGAACCCATTATACTAAAAGGTTGACACGGAAATCCACCGATTATAACCTCTGTTAATGGTATGGAATTTAAATCGATTTCAGTTATATCTCCGAGAACAACATGTTCTCCTACATTTTTTTTATAAGATTCGACTGCAAACTTATCAGAATCATTAGCCCAAACTATATCAAAACCAACATTTTTAAAACCTAAATCTAATCCCCCAGCACCACAAAAAAGTGATATTGTTTTCATTGATACTTCCTTTCACACATTCTGTCGTAAAACTTAAAAAATTTTAGCAATATGTCAGTTGTAATATTTTTAGTCTTTATTGTTTATAATGCAAAACTATTCGCTAAAAATATCATAATTAATTTTTTTATACATATATTTTAAAAACCTTACATAAAATAAATGTAAGGTTATCAAATTATTATAATACTTTATTTTAATTTAGTATATCATTTTATACTAAATTTATCAATTAAAATTTCTCTTTATTCAACAATAACTTCCACAACTTCATCCACCGTAAACCTAGAAAAATACTCACCAATATCAACTGTTTCCAGTTTTTCCTTCACAGCTTCCTTTGTATACTTAGTATTTTTCAACAAATTCTCAATTTCACTCAAATCTTCATTTTTTCCAAAGAAATCTCCATAAAACTTAATATTCTTGATTCTAGAATTTTCTACTGTGGCAAAAATTTGAATCTTACCATTTTCAAATCTTTTTCCTCTAGTTATATTAAATTCTGGCGACTCTCCGTAATTCCATTCCCAACTTCTCTTAATTTCAGCTCTCTTGGCAATGTAATCCAGCTCCTCTTCGCTAAAAACATACTCTTTCATATCTGGATACTGTTTTTTCATGTACTCCATTATTTTTTCACCAAATTCGTTTACTGTGATTGGCTGTTTCAAATGAGGAAGTATGTTTGTAACACGGCTTCTTACAGATTTTACACCTTTTGACTCAATTTTATCCTTTGAAACTTTCAATGCATTTCCCAATTCTCCAAAATTCACATCAAACAATAAACATCCATGATGCATTACACGTCCTTTTATATATGCTTGAGCGTTTCCACAAAATTTCTGTCCATCTATTTCCAAATCATTTCTACCTGTAAATTCTGCTTTTACTCCCAATTCTGCTAGAGTTTCTATAATTGGCTTTGAAAATTCCTTAAAGTTAAAGCCTTCCTTATCTTCCTGCTTATTGGAAATAATTGTGTAGTTTAAGTTGTTTAAATCGTGGTAAACTGCACCTCCGCCAGAAATTCTACGAACAACATGGATTCCTTTTTCACGAGTATACTCTGTGTTAATTTCCTCAATTGTATTTTGATATTTTCCTACAACAATTGTTGGCTCATTTATCCAAAGTAAAAATATTTCGTCAATATCACGCAGCTGCTTAAAGCAATATTCTTCCAAAGCAATGTTAAATGCTGGATCATTTGACTTACTAACATAATATTTCATATGTTTAAAATTCCTTTCAAAATTTCAATTTATTTCACTTTTTTATTATTTTCTTTTTCTAGGTAAATGAATCGCTTCATCTAATGCATCTGCACATGCTTCAAACAGAGCTTCTGAGTAAGTTGGATGAGCATAGATTGTCTTAATCACTTCATCTACTGTAATTTCCATTGCCATAAGCCCTGACGCTTCATTAATCATTTCTGCTGCTGATGGTCCTACAATGTGTACTCCAAGAATTTCGTCATATTTTTTATCAACTATAACTTTTACAAATCCTGCTGGTTCTCCTGAAGCCAACGCTCTTCCGTTTGCCGCAAATTGGAATTTACCAACTTTAATATCATATTTTTCTCTTGCCTCATCTTCTGTTAATCCAACCATTGCCACTTCTGGCACTGTGTAGATTGCCGATGGAGTTGTTTCAAGTCTGATTTCTCTATGGTTTCCTTGAACCGCATTTTCAGCAGCAACTTCTCCCATTCTGAATGCCGCATGAGCAAGCATCTTAATTCCATTTATATCTCCTGGTGCATAAATTCCAGGTACACTTGTTTCCATATATTTATCAACTTTGATTCTACCTTTTTCCATTTCTAGCTCAATTTCTCCAATAGCTTCCAGATCAGGTACTCTTCCGATTGATAATAATGCTTTTTCAGAAACAATGTCATCATGTCCGTCAACTTTGATTGTTAAGTTGTGTCCATCATCAACTATTTCCTTAATTTGTGTAGAAGTTAATATTTTCATTCCTTTTTTCTCAAGCTCTTTTCTAAGTACAGCTGAAGATTCCCTGTCTACTCCTGGTACAATTCTATCCATCATTTCCACAACTGTAACTTCACTTCCAAATGATAAGAACACTTGTCCAAGCTCAATTCCGACAACTCCTCCACCAATTACAGTAAGTGATTTTGGAATTTGCTGTATGTCTAAAATGTCATCACTTGTAAGAACTTTGTTGCTTTCAATTCCAGGAATATTGATTTTTCCAACTTTCGATCCACCAGCTAAGATTATTTTATCAGCTCTTAAAACAGTTTCTCCATTTACAACAACATCTTTATCCTTATTGATTTTTCCAACTCCATTAAACATCTTAATTTCATTGCTCTTCAAAAGTCCTCTTACACCATTTGTCAATGTTTTAACAATTTCATTTTTCAACTGCACAACTTTTGGCATGTCAATTGTGTATTTTTCACTTTCCAAAATAATTCCTCTTTTACTTGCCATTTCGATACCTTCGATAATTTCAGCGTTTTTAAGGAATGTTTTTGTAGGAATACATCCTTTGTTCAGGCAAGTTCCACCAAATTCACTTTTTTCCACAACTGCCACTTTTGCACCAAGCTGAGCCGCACGGATTGCCGCTACATATCCAGCAGGCCCTCCACCGATTACAACAATATCAAATTCATCTTCTGCTTTTTCTTTTTTAGGTTCACTAGCCGCAGCCGCTTTTTCTGGTGCTGGTTGAGAAGCTGTATTTTCTGGTGCTGAATTTGCTGAACCTGCTTCTGGAGCCACTTCTCCTTCTGCACCGATATATCCGATAATTTCTGTAACAGGTACAGTTTCTCCATCTCCTTTTACTATTTTTATCAAGTATCCTGATTCTTCTGCTTCCAGTTCCATACTTGTCTTATCTGTCATTATTTCAAGTAAAATTTCCCCTTCTTCTACCTTTTCCCCTTCTTTTTTATTCCATTTTATAATCTGCCCTTCCGTCATATCAATTCCGGCTTTAGGCATTATCACTTCAGTAGCCATTTAATTTCACTCCTTATACTCAAATAATTTTACGTTTTTTATTTTCTAATTCCATAAGTTTTATTCTAAATTTTTTTATTAAGCTAAATTAACAAAGCGATTGGATTTTCCAAAGCATTTTTCAAGTCCTGCATAAATTTAGCTCCCGCAAGTCCATCTACCACTCTGTGATCAATTGTAAGAGTCAAAGTCATCATTGGACGAACTGTAATTTCACCATTTACAACAACTGGCTTTTCAACTGTAGAAGAAACTCCCAAGATTGCTGAATTTGGCTGATTTATTATTGGGTTAAAGCTTTGCACTCCAAACATTCCGAGATTACTTATTGTAAATGTGCTTCCACTTTGTTCATCAGGCGTCAACTTCATATCTAATGCTTTTTTCACTATCTTTTTAGATTCAACAACTAATTCGCTAAGTGTCATTTTATCTGCACCTTTTACAACTGGCACAAGAAGTCCACCGTCAAATCCTACTGCAATTGCCAAGTTTACATAATTATGCAGAATAATCTGTGTTCCGTCTTCTGACAAACTTGAATTTACAAACTTGTGCTTTAACAAAGTTTTTATAACTGCAAATGAAATAATGTCTGTTATTGTAATTTTCTTTCCTGTACTTTCTAAAATTGTATCAAGTATTTTCTTTCTTAGTGCAATAGCTTCAGTCATGTCAATTTCGTAATTAAGTGCGAATGTAGGTGCTGTTAGATAACTTTCTGTCATACGTTTTGAAATAACTTTTCTCATTGCTGACATTGGCACAATTTCTATATCCTGCTGTGCAACCGTTTTTTCTTCTGCAACAACAGCTTTTTCATGTCTTGCCAAGTCTTCTGTTTCCTGCGGTTTAGCAATCAATTTCAAAATATCATCCCGCATTATTTTCCCATTATGCCCTGTCCCAACGACATTTTCCAATTCAAGATTATGGTCTAATGCTATTTTTCTAGCAAGTGGCGATATTCTTACTTGCTTTTCAAATTTAAATGTTTCTACATCTTCCTTATGAACACGTCCATTTGCTCCACTGCCTTTCACAAGAAAAAGATCAAGTCCCATCTGCTGCGCTAATTTACGTGCTGCAGGAGTAGCTCTTAACTCATTATTTTCCATAGCTTCTTCCTTTCTATTTTATTTCTTCCTATATATTTTTTATTGTTTATTTTTTACTTTTCTAATTGCTTCTACAATTTTTTCCACACTTGGAACCATCGCTGTTTCAAGAGCGTGATTATAAGGTATTGGCACATCTTCTCCAGCTAACCTCACAATTGGGTGATCCAAATAGTCAAATGTGTCACTTTCTGAAATAATTGCAGAAATTTCTCCGATAAACCCGCTTGTTTTGTGAGCATCATTTACTAAGATTACTCTTCCTGTTTTTTTAACAGAATTCAAAATAATTTCCTTGTCTAGCGGAATCAATGTTCTAGGATCCACCACTTCTACGCTAATCCCTTCACTTTCTGCAATTTCCGCCGCCTTCATTACTCTTTCCAGCATTCTTCCATAAGTTACAATTGTAATATCTTTTCCTTCTTTTTTAATTTCACCTTTTCCTAAAGGAATAACAAATTCAGAATCTGTAGGAACTTCACCTTTCATATTGTATTGTGCTTTATATTCAAGGAAAATTACTGGGTTATTATCACGGATTGCTGATTTTAAAAGCCCTTTTACATCAGCAGGTGTTCCTGGCGCAACAACCTTTACTCCTGGAATATGAGTAAACCAAGACTCAAGCGACTGTGAATGCTGTGCTGCCGAACCCACTCCAGAACCTGCCGCACATCTGAATGTTACTGGCACTTGTCCTTTTCCACCAAACATATATCTAGTTTTTGCCGCCTGATTTACAATATTGTCCATCATATAAACGATAAAATCCATAAATGTTACATCAACTATAGGACGAAGCCCTGTCATTGCAGCACCAACTGCAGCTCCAGAAATTGCTGACTCTGAAATTGGAGTATCTTTTATTCTTTCTGGCCCAAATTCATCGAGCATTCCAACTGATGTTCCAAAATCTCCTCCAAAAATTCCTACATCTTCTCCCATTAAAAATACATTTTCATCTCTTCTCATCTCTTCCGACATTGCTGTAATAATTGCCTCTTTTACAGACATCAACTTTGTTTCCATTTTCTATCTCCTTTTCTAATTCGCAAATATATCTTCAAATGCAGATTCCAACGTAGGTTCTGGACTATTTTTTGCAAATTCTACTGCATCTTCAATCTGTTTTTTTGATTTTTCTTCAAGTTCTACTAATTCTTCCTCTGTCGCAATATTATTTTCAAGCAAGTAATTTCTGAATTTTAAGTTAGGATCTTTTAACTTCCATTCGTCAACCTCTTCTTTTGTTCTGTATTTTCCAGGATCAGAACTCGAATGTCCGAACCATCTGTAAGTTACGCTTTCAATAAATACAGGTCCTTTTCCTTCTCTCACATCCTTTACAGCCTTTTCAAAAGTTTCATAAACTGAAAGAACATCATTCCCGTCTTCAATAAAATATCCTGGCATTCCATAAGCTGCAGCCCTTTGATAAAGATGCTCCACTTTTGCAACACTATTAATTGAAGTACTTATTCCATATCCATTATTAATTGCATAAAAAATAACAGGTACATTCCATACTGACGCCAAGTTCATCGCTTCGTGAAAACTTCCTTCATTTGTAGCTCCATCTCCAAAGAAACAAACTACAATTTTTCCAGTATTTTTAACTTTTTGAGTATAAGCCGCGCCAACTGCCATTCCGTGTCCACCACCAACAATTCCGTTTGCTCCCAAGTTTCCACTTTCTAAATCGGCAATGTGCATCGAACCTCCTTTACCTTTACAAGTTCCAGTAGCCTTTCCCATAATCTCAGCCATCATTCCATTCAAGTCAATCCCTTTAGCGATAACTTGCCCATGCCCTCTATGATTAGATGTAATCAGATCATCAGCATTCAACGCCGCAATAGCCCCAACATTCGCCGCTTCCTCTCCTACTGACAGATGTGTCATTCCAGGCACCATTCCTCTTTTCACAAGCTGATTTACCTTTAAATCAAAATTTCTAATGCTAAGCATTCGTTCATAAATATTCAGCAATTTACCTTTTGATAGTTCCATAATTCCCTCCATTAAATATATTTTTATATCTTTTAAATTTTTAATAATCAATATTTTGTTTTTCAAAATTTTCCAATTAATTTTATCATAATTTTGTAACCATTACAATAGATATTTGCAAGTTAAAAAAATATCTTTTAAAGTTTTTTTTATTTTATATATACAAAAAGAATATTAAAAATATCCTTTACATTTTATAATTTTTACATTATACTTTAAGTACTAATAAATAAAAATTGGAGGATAAATAAAATGAAAATTGCTGAAGCTCTTATTTTACGTGCAGATATTCAAAAAAGAATTGCACAATTAAAAACAAGACTTAACAATAATGCTAAAGTTCAGGAACACGAAGAACCTGCTGAAAATCCTCAACTTCTATTAACTGAATTAGACAGCTTAATTTCTCAATTAAATGATTTAATAATAAAAATAAACAAAACAAATACTCTTTCAAAAATTGATGGAATTTCATTAGTCGAATTAATTGCAAAAAAGGACACACTCTCACAAAAAGCAGGAATCCTGCGTGAATTTATAGAAATTGCAAGCCAAAAGATAAATCTTTATTCCACAACAGAAATAAAAGTTTTTAGTACGATTAATGTTCCAGAACATCAAAAACAGCTAGATAAATTGTCTAAGGAAATTCGTGAAACTGATACAAAATTACAGCAGGCAAACTGGACTATTGATTTGATTGAAGAATAAAAAAATATAATTTAAATAAATTTTAGGTGTAGGTATTATTAAGGTGAACATAAACCTTTGGATATTAGGGAAAAAATATCTTACAAGATGAAGTAGTGCGGGGAAATTACAAGAATTATAATTAATCCCAGTATTGTTACATTTGTACAAATTACTGTAAATTTTACTACCGTATGTTAATTAATAATATTGAGGTTGGGTTGCGGGATTTATTTTAGTTATACAAAAAATATATAAGGAGAGAAAAATTTATGAAAAAAATCGGGCTTGTGCCACGTTTAATTATCGCAATAACGCTTGGTATAGTACTGGGATTAGTTTTACCAAGTCCTGTTATTAGGATTTTTGTGACTTTTTCGTCGCTATTTAGCAAGTATTTATCTTTTGTTATTCCGTTTATGATAATCGGATTTGTTGTGACAGGAATTTCAGATTTGCGTCAAGGAGCAGGAAAATTACTTGGAATTACTACATTGATAGCTTATGTTTCCACAATTGTGGCGGGAAGTTTATCTTATCTTATGGCAACTAATATTTTTCCAAAAATTCTTAATTTTGCCTCTTTTGCGGCAATAGAACATCCTGAGAAAAATCTTTTAACAGCTTATTTCGAGATTCCGCTCGCACCAATGTTTGATGTAACTTCAGCAATCGTTTTTGCTTTTATAATGGGGCTTTCAATAAGCTGGCTTAGAAATAATGGTGAAGGACAAACTACCTACAACCTTTTTCGTGAGTTTTCAAAAATAATTACAAAATTACTGAGCACTTCAGTTATTCCTCTACTTCCAGTCTACATTTTTGGAACATTTATGAACATGACTTACAGCGGACAGATGTTTACAACACTTTCTATTTTCCTAAAAGTATTTGTTTGTGTGATAATTCTTCACATTTTATATATTTCGGCTTTATTTGTATTCGCTGGAGGACTTTCAGGAAAAAATCCATTTACTTGTATGAAAAATCAGATTCCTGGCTATTTTACAGCACTTGGAACACAATCTTCAGCAGCCACAATCCCAATAAATCTGGAATGTGCAAAACGAAATGGAACATCGCCTGAAATACGTGAATTTGTAGTGCCATTATGTGCCACAATCCATTTAGCAGGAAGTATCATTACAATAACAAGCTGTGTTGTTACCGTTCTTATGATGAACAATATGGCTTACGATGTAACAAAAGTTTTCCCATTTATCCTAGTTCTAGGAGTCGCAATGGTAGCCGCGCCTGGAGCGCCTGGAGGAGCAATAATGTCAGCACTTCCATTTCTAGGAATGGTCGGAATCGCTGCAAACAGTCCTTTAGCTTCACTTCTAATTGCTCTTTACATAACACAGGACAGCTTTGGAACAGCGGCAAATGTATCTGGGGATAATGCAATCGCTATTATAGTTGACTGGATTTATCATAAATTTATAAAAAAATAAAAATTATATGATTGAAAAATGAAAAATTTGTGCTATAATTAGCAAAATAATGGAATTCGTCCATATCAGACTAAACAGGTGAAAAAAATACTCTTATCTATTATTGATTGGGGTATTTTTTTATGTTATAATATTTTTTGAGGTTCACCTCCTCAAGATTGTATCTGATCTTTAGCAAACAGATGACAAATTACCATTTTATACCTCCAAAAATCTGCAGGAAACTACAACCTGAAGGTTTTTCCATGACAATAAAATTTTTGAAAGGAATACACTATACTCAATGAACAAACTTATACAGAATTTTAATTATAAATTTAAACAAATCCTATTTGGATTGTTAGGTGCAATTCTATTTTCGTTGATAGGAATTATCATATATTACATCGCTTTTTATTTTAATAAAAATTTTATTTCCTTGATTTTCAGCATTTCCATCCCAATTACATCCTATATTGGATATATGTTTTTTTCACATAAAATCAATGGTTTTGAGGGATTTGGGGCTGATGATTTCTCTTTTTTTGATGCCTTTTCACTATTTATCGTTACATTTTCAATAGTTTATATAATAAATACTTTTGATGTCACAAATATGCTTTACAAGGAATACCGTAACGAATTTAACTATTTTCAGCTTTTTGCAAAATGTTTTCCAAGACTGGTTGATTTAGAATGGGTAAGTTTTAGAGTTGTTGTGAGTGAAATATTTGTTATGCTTTTTACTCTTTCAAATTATTTTCGTGGCGGTTTTTTCTTTATTCCATAATTATATCACTTCTAATAAACTGGAATCGGATAATAAAAATGAAAAAATATATACAAATTACTGAAAAATTTTCAAGCTAAATAAAAATATTTTATAAAAATCAAATAATTTTTAAAATTCTCATAATTCTTTAATGATAATATGATAATATTGAATTAACAAAGGAAAAGAGAAAAAATAATGAAAAGAGGTTTTTAAAATGAAAAAAAGATTTTTTTTAGTTGGAATTTTTACAATGCTTCTTTTATGCTGTGGTTTTTTGAATGCGGCTGTGAAAAAAAGAGACGCTGTTAGCACTAATTTGAACGGAACTTCGTGGAAATTGACAGAAATCAGGAAAAATGGACGGAATTCCCGTATTCCAGAAAAAGCAAATGTTACAATTAATTTCTTAAAATATAATATCAACGGATTTGGAGGAACTAACGGATATTCAGGAAGTTATAAATTAAACAGGAATTCTACTCTTTCTGCCACAGTAACTTCAACTTTAACAGGAGGTGCTCAAGATCTGATGAATCTCGAACAGGATTTCTTTGATATTCTGCAATCCAACCCTGTGATTGAATACAACAAGGATACTTTAACTTTAACTAACAAGCGAGAGATTTGGACTTTTAAAAATCCTGATACAGTTAATCAAACAGACAAGGATTCACTTCCTCTTTCAAATTTAAATGAAACTTCATGGAAATTAACTCAGATTAAGAAAAATAGATTTAATTCTTATATTTCAGAAAATACAAATGTTACTATTAATTTTTCAAAAAATAAGATTAATGGATTTGGTGGAATCAATGGATATTCAGGAAGTTATAAATTAAACAGAAATTCTACTCTTTCTGCCACAGTAACTTCAACTTTGATGGGAGGTTCTCTAGATTTAATGAATCTCGAACAGGATTTCTTTGATATTCTGCAATCCAACCCTGTGATTAAATACAACAAGGATACTTTAACTTTAACTAACAAGACTGGCGATATTTGGACTTTTAAAAAGTCAAATACAGTTAATCAGAATGACAAGGATTCACTTTCTCTTTTAAATTTGAAAAAAAAATTATTGAATACTAGCTGGAAACTTATTGATATTTCTGACACAAAAATGAGAAAGATATTGACAACAAATGAAATAAGAATTACTCTTAATTTTTCAGAAGACAGAATACATGGCGATTCAGGAGTAAACAACTATTTTTCAAATTACATAATGGCATCAGATAATATTATGGTTGGACCTATCGGCTCTACAAAAATGGCAGGACCAGATAACTTTATGAGACTTGAAAGCCAGTATTTGAATATTTTACAAAATTCAAAAAAGATTAAATTAGATAATAATCGTTTGACTTTTATGACAGATGATGGAAAAACATTGACATTTAAAGAAATGTAGTATTTTATGTTTGTGCTATTTACTTTTAACTTATATTTTTTATCTGGAATAAAAAAATATTTGTTATGAAATAAATAGCACTTTTTTATTGTATTTTATTTTCTAATTTTTATATCGACTTTGGCTTTATCCATTCACTTTCTTTCCCCATGGCATAGTTTTTCAGCACTTCTTCCTTATATTCCTTAAACCTTCCATCAATAATTGCCTCACGTGCATTATCCATAAGTTTTAGCAAAAAATACAAATTATGATATGTTGCAAGCCTTTGTCCCAAAATTTCTCCAGCCTTGAATAAATGTCTAATATATGCTCTTGTGTAATTTTTGCAGGCATAACAGTCACAACCTTCATCAAGTGGTCTGTCATCTCTTGAATAAATCGCATTTTTTATGACAAGACGTCCATACTTCGTAAATACAGTACCGTGTCTACCAATTCTTGTAGGCTGAACGCAATCCATCATGTCAATTCCATGCTCCACAGCTTCAAGCATATCCACAGGCTCTCCCACTCCCATTAAATAACGTGGCTTATTTTCAGGCAGTTTTGGTGTGCTATATTTTAAAATTCTATACATATCCTCACGTGGCTCTCCTACTGCAAGCCCTCCTAAAGCATACCCAGCAAACCCATAATCATGCTCATACAGCTCCTCAAAACTTTTATCCCGTAAATCCTCATAAATTCCACCTTGCACAATTGCAAAAAGCCCCTGCTTATCCTTATTTCTATTTGCTTCAATACAACGCTTAGCCCATCTCGTAGTTCTTTCAATGGATGGTATCAAATATTCACGTGTTGACAGTCCTGGCGGGCATTCATCCAGCACCATCATAATATCACTTCCCAGATTATTTTGAATCGAAATAGATTTTTCAGGCGATAAAAAATGCTTTGATCCATCTAAATGCGAACGAAAATGAACTCCTTCCTCCTTTATCTTTCTCAAATCTCCAAGACTAAACACTTGAAATCCGCCACTATCAGTAAGTATTGGCTTATCCCATCTCATAAATTTGTGAAGCCCGCCAAAATCATTTACTAAATCATCTCCAGGACGCAAGTACAAATGATACGTGTTCCCAAGAATAATTTGAGAATTAATCTCTTCTAATTCCTCTCGAGTCATCGCCTTTACAGTCGCCTGTGTACCAACTGGCATAAATACTGGTGTTTTTATCTCTCCATGTGGTGTTTGTATAACTCCAGCACGTGCATTTCCATCTTTTTTTTCTAATTTATATTCTATTGGATTTTTAAAATCTTTATTTTCTTTTTCAATACACATTTTATCTCCTATTTAATTTCTAAATTCCATTATATTCCATAGATTTTCTTAGCATTTTCAGTAGTTACTTTAATAACTTGCTCTACTGAAATTTCCTTAATTCTAGCCACTTCTTCTGCTACATATTTTGTATAAACTGGCTCATTCCGTTTCCCTCGAAAAGGCACAGGTGTCAAATACGGACAATCTGTTTCCAGAACAATTTTTTCCAAAGGCAATTCTTTCACAAGCTCCTTCGTCTTTTTATTATTTTTAAACGTCAAAGTTCCGCCAATTCCCAGATAATATCTATCTAAAAACGGTTTTGCCGCTTCCAAGGAACCTGGATAACAATGCAAAATTCCGCCAACATTTTTATAATCCTTCAAAACATCAAGCGTATCCTGCAAAGCTTCTCTTGTATGGATAACAACTGGTTTTTTTACCCTTTCTGCAAGTTCCATCTGCTTTCTAAATCCAGCAATCTGAACATCCTTCGGATCTTCCATCCAATGATAATCCAGCCCAATTTCCCCAATCGCAACAACCTTTTTCTCAGTCAATGCCAATCTTTCCAGTTCTTTTTCCACTTCATCACTATATTTTTTTATATCCACAGGATGAACTCCAATTACTGCATTCACAAACGAATATTTATTCGCAAGCTCAATGCTTTTAAGTGAACTTTCCAAATCAAATCCAATGCTCACAATCCCTTCCAGCTCATCTTCAATTCTTTTCATCACATCATCAAAATCATTTTCAAACTGTTTATCATAAATGTGCGTATGCGTATCAATTATTTTTCTCATTTTTTTAATTCCTTTTCTGTAAAAAATTCCATTTTCCATTAATTTTCTTTATTTCAACAATTCCTTCTTTTTCTTCGAATTCTTTTATATCTTTAATTTTATCTGAAACTGTTTTTGATACTATGTCTATCAATATTGGCATCCATTTCTTTTCAAACTCATTTCGTGAAACACTAGACAAATATTCCATTGATTTTCCCGTTTTTTGTTCAAATATTTTATTTATTCTTTTTTGATCTTCATCTCCTAAAAGAGAATTAAAATTTAATTTGGGTGCTTTTAGGGTAAATGTTAAATTTGCACTTGAACTTGAAGTGTAATCAATCTTTTTAATCCTATACTCCATACTTTTCATGTATTCTTTTAAAATTTCACCAAAAAATCTTGCTCCCAATTCATCTTTCTGACTCTCTATTTGCTTGTCAATTTCTTTTATTCCAATAGAAATTTCTTCTTTTGTATTTTCAAAAAATTTTTTCTCTATTTCTATATTATTTTTCTCAATTTCTGCTTTTTGAATTTTCACATTAGGCTTAACTTCAACCTTGTAATTTGCTGAAAATCCAAGACTTGTTGTTAGTAAAAATAACATTAATATCTTCTTCATTTACTCATACCCCATTCTCATTTATTCAAATTATTTTCCAAATTTTCAAACATAGAATCAAAAATATCAAGTCCATCAGTTTCTAATGTCTCTTCATCTTTATATTCCCATCCTTTTTTCTTTCTTTCCAAAATCATCTTATTTTTATTAGTCATATACTCAAACTGATTATTATCCAATATCTTTATTATTTCATTTTGATATTCAGACAAAATTATTGCATTTGCTTTCAGTCTTTCTTCATTGGATAATTTTTGAATTTTTTCATTATCCAATTTATATCCCAATTCTTTCGAAACTTTGTCTTCTAGCATTTTATTAAATTCTTCAGAAAACATAATTTTAAAAATATTCGGTGATTTTTCTGTATAAATTATTTCTACTTTATTTTTTGAAATAAAATTAATTTTTTCAATTTTATAAATTGTTTTTTCATAAACTTTGTTATTCATCAAAACATTAGGTACATTCACTTTAAAATTTTTTTCACCAGTTTCCAAATTAGTATTTTCCGAATATCCTATACCCTTATTTTTACTTTCTATCCTATCTGAAATTTCTTTATCAAAAATTTCAACAATTTTTTCACTTTGATTTTTCATTTCTTCTTCCGATATTTTTAAACTCTTATTTTTCATAATTTCAAAATTTTCTTTTTTTAATTCAAATGAAAAATTTAATGAAAAAACAACTAAAAATAAAATCAGTATTTTTTTCATAAATCTCCTTTTTTACAAACAACAATGGATATTTGTTTTATCAAATTCTAAATATACTGAAACTCTTTTAAAATAAAACTATTAAAAATTATATGAATTTAGGGTTTGAGTACAATAGTCATAAATTTTAGGTTCAGTTTTAAAGCAGTTTTACTGTATATAAATTTTCTTTCTAAACTTATTTCAATTTTTCATATCTTTTAGATAATTCAATCGCTCTATTTTTAGTCGAGTTAATCAATGATTGTGTGTATTCCAAACCATAACCTGTTCCACAAAGTTTTTGTCCATTTACAATTCCACAAAATTCATCTGCCGCTTCTTTTGCCACTCTTTCTTTTCTTTTTATCCATGCTCTTTCTTCATTTCTAAGTTTCTCTTGTTCTTTTTTTGACAATTTTGACATTAATAATTTATAAACTTTATTTAATTCATCATTCCAGCCGTCCAAAATAACCGAAGATGCTTCTTTCATTTCAGCATTACTTCCTCCAAAAGAATCCTCTACACCTTTCTCTTTAGTTTCCATTCTATTAATCATATCACTCGTATAACCAGCAAAACTGCTAATTGTAACCATTAAACTTGCAACCAAAATTATTACTTTTTTCATAAAAAATCTCTCCTTTTCATTTTCAGAATCAAAGTTAAAAATTATAATCTTTCAATTTCTCAACAAGATTAGTATTTTTCCTACTCATTCATTATAATCTAGACACTTAAATTTTACTTTTATAATTTTCAATCAGCTTTTGATATTCATTAACGACCCACTCACCAAATCCCAAATGAATCGCATCACTTATCCCATAATTTCTTATCTCTGATTTTTGGAAATACAACTTTCCATCTGGACAATGTTTTTCATGATACACTTGTATAGAAGTAGTTGTATACGTCACAACTTCTCCATCTATAACTTTTCGTTCTAATGTATCAAAATCCAGCAGTGGTAATATATACCAATTATTTTCATAATCATAAATCCATAAAATATCTTTTTCCGTTTTTAGTTTATATGGCAAATGTGTATTGAAAAATCTCTCCTTATTACCTATAATTTCAACATCATAACCCAATCCTATCATTTTCTTCAATAATTCTTCTGATACACTAAATCCACAGTCATCATCATCCCAGTCTCTAGGAATATAAACTATATCGAAAATGTTATTTTCTACTTTTTTAAAAACAGGTGGAAATACATTTTTATGCTCTATCTTAGGCATTATCTGAAATTCTGACAATTTTTCCCATTTTTCATCATTAAGCTCTATATTTAGAATAAATATTTTTTGCTTTCGGCTTTTCATAATCTCACATTTTTTCCAAGAATTCACTGTATCTCTAAAATATATTTCAGGATAACTTTCCAAAGGATGCATATTTGAATCATTTTTAGTAATATAAATATCCATTTCATCATCTAAAAATTGCATTTTATTATTTGTAATTGGATATTTATCAACTAATATTTTAATTTCATAATTTTCAGCTGTATCCGATAATTCCTTTTTCAATAAAGGAGATATATTTTTCAAAAATTCATTATATTGAATTTTATCATACAAAGGTTCTATTTTTAATTTTTCCAAAAGAATATCATTATACAATGTTTCTTCTGTATCCAAATAATAATCTTTAATGTATGAAGTTTTTATATTTTCATATATAATTAATTTCCATTTATTTTCAACTTTCAATTTTTCCATTTTTAAATTTATATTTTCAAAATCTAATAATGAAACATAAAAATCTAATTTCCCAATTTTTATCCATCTACTTAACAAATATTCTGCTCTTTCTTTTACACAATCAAAAGAAGAAGAATTTTCTATTATTTTATCAATTACTCCATTTGGAAATAACTTTTCATGAAAAATTTTTATAATATAACCATAACAATCGCCTACTTTTTTTGAACTAACTAAAAAATAATATTCTGTTGAACTTTCATAAACATATTCAAGTCCATTAATCTTTTTTATTTCTGCACTTTTTCCATTTTTCTGCATTAATTCTAAAAAAATAACTGCTAAACTAATTTTTTTCAAACTATTTTTTTCTAAACTCACGAATTGCTTCAATTTAATTAGAAAATCCAATTTATCTGGTAAAGTTTTTTCAAATGTATTTAATTCTTCCATCCTTTTACCACCTTATTTTTAAATACTTCTTAAAAATGGTCATAGTATTTTTTACTCAGGATAATTTAAATTTTCTTCTCCCAAATTCTCCAGAGTTTCCTCCAAATACTTCTTAGCCTCAAAATTAGCCATTGGCAAGTTTTGATCCAAGTAATTTCCACATTCTATAGCAGTCGCTCCTGGGATTGCTCCTTTAAATTCTGCCATAAATTTGTAAAGTTCTTTCATTAAGTCAACAATGTCCTTCGATTCCAGTTTTCCTTTTAAGATAAGGTAAAATCCTGTTCTGCATCCCATAGGCCCAAAATATACGATTTCATCTTTCCAAGTTGGATGATTTCTCAAAAAAGTTGCTCCCAAATGCTCCATTGTATGAAGTTCAGCAATATTTATTACTGGCTCCCTGTTTGGTAATTTCATTCTTATATCAAAACTTGTCAAATAATTTCCATTAACTTCGTCTATTCTTGATACATAAATTCCTCTGTTTAATCTGATGTGATCTACTGTAAAACTTGCTATTCTTTCCATTTTTTCCACTTCCCTTTTGTATTTTTATTTTTTAAAATTTTTAATCCTTTTATCTTTCCACTTTTATTGAAGATTGTATTAACAAATCCAATGTTTGCGGGTAATTATACCCTTTTGAAGCTGTACTTTTTGGCAATAGACTTGCAGATGTCATTCCAGGCGATGTGTTTACTTCCATAAAATATGGCGTTTCTTCATTTACAACCATAAAGTCTATTCTTGCAAAACCTTCACATTTTAGCCCATAATAACTGTCTTTTGCAAATTTATTAATTTCAGCCTGCATTTTTTCAGGAAATTCAAATACATATTCATTTGCCCCGCCTTTTGCATATTTTGATTCGTAGTCAAAGTAATCTCCTGCAAGAGCCTCAATTCTTAGTGTTGGAAAAACTTCCCCATCAATCACAGGTACACTTATTTCCACACCATGCAGAACTTCCTCAATCAATGCCTCCTTATCCATTCCAAAAACAAGTTCCAGCCCTTTTTCAAGTTCTTCCTGATTTTCCACAAAACTTACTCCAATGCTTGAACCACCGTTATTTGGCTTTACTACAACACGATTCCCCAATTCTTTTTTTATTGTTTCAAAGTCAACAGTTTCGCCTACACGTACACTTTTCCATTTTGCAATTCTAACTCCATATCCAGCCACAATTCTTTTTGAAAATTCCTTATCCATGCAGACTGCACTTGACATTACTCCAGGCCCGCTATAAGCCACTCCCAGACTTTGCAAAATCGCCTGTATTCTCCCATCTTCCCCAAATACACCGTGCAAAGCGATATAAACAAAATCCAGATTCAAATCTTTTACTTTTTCAAAAACTTCCATTTCTGAATCAATCACAATATCAAAAACCTCATATTTATCTCTATTCAAGTTTGCTACAATTTCACTTCCTGTCTTTAAAGAAACTTCTCTTTCAGTTGAAACTCCCCCACGTATTACTCCTACTCTTAATTTTGACATTTTCTCTTCCTTTCCAGTTTTTTTATTATTGTTTTTACAATTATTTAAAATCGTTTAAACCTATATAATTCCAAGCAAATCTATTTTATAAATTTTTAAAATCTTCTTTTCCAAAATCATATTTTTTACCGCAAAAATGGCATTCTACCTGAATTTTGCCTTCCTCTTCCAGAATTTTATCAATTTCTTCTTTTCCAAGCGTGATTAATCCCTTGTAAAACTTATCTTTAGTGCAATTACATCTATACTCTAGCTCTGATTTTTCCAAAATTTCAAAATCTTCCACATAAACCTTTTTATGAGCACCATCAATATCAGTCTCTTCCTCAAATACCGAAATATCCTCATAGAGCAGTTCCACAATCTTCTCAAGGCTCATTCCACCTTCCAGAAGTTCAGTAATCGTCCTAATCTGCTGTAATTTATTTTCCAGTTTATCAATAAATCCGTCTTCCACACCTGGCAACAGCTGTATTAGATATCCTCCAGCCCTTTTTACTTCTCCATTTTCATCCAGCTTTACACCAAGTGCGACAACTGATTTTATCTGCTCTGACAAAAGAAAATAATGAGCAATTATATCTGCAATATCTTCTTCATTTATTTTTGTAACGCCAGAAAACGGATCACGCATCCCCAAGTCCTTTATAACTTGCATTGTCCCATTTCCAATAAATCTCACTTGCCCAGTCTCATCTTTTATAAAATTTCCATTCTCGTCAATTATCTGATGAAATTTATCTTCAGGATTTCCAATATAACCTTTTACTTCCCCTTTCATATTCCCAGTTGCAAGCATATTTCCATAAGGTCCATCTCCATTTACTTTAACTGTCACTAAATCTTTCCCGTTTTTCAAATCTTTCCCCATCATAGCTGTCGCTGTCAATAGTTTCCCAAAAACAGTTGTCGCTATCGGATCAAGCCCATGAATCTTCTTTGCCTCTTTTACAATATCTGTCGTATCACAGACAAAAAATCTTGCACATTTGCTTGTCCCTCTAATTATTTCTGATTTTCCCATATTTTCTAACATCCTTCTTTATTCCAAAATTATAATTATTCCTACTCGAATCTAAATTCACTTAATTTTTATCAATTCAATCTCAATTTGATTAAAATTTATTTTTAAAAATTACATTATTAGAATATCATATTCTATACAAAAAAACAAGATAATTCATTAAACGTATAGTTAGTCAATGTTATTAATGTTGAAAACAAAATTGACTTTCATCAGAAAATTAATGAAAAAATAGAACGTAGATAGAATAAAAATAAAATATTTGCTCAAAAGAAAAAAGACAGGAAAACATTCCTCTGTATAGGAAGCCCCTGTCCTTCAAATTCGTTGTTTTTAAACTGCCATTATTTCATCTATTCCGTATCACACATAGCTAATATACAATATTTCCGTACCTGTCCTTGCAGTAATAATCACCGTTAGCCCTTTTATAACATTTTCTACCTTCTTTTCTCATATCTTCTCGTGCTTCTTTCCAGCCTTTAGGATCAAACAGCTCACACCCCACTACAGACATCACAAGTATAACCATCAGTAAAATTTTCTTAAACATTAAATACCATCTCCTTTTATTTTAAATATCTATAACCAAATATATTTATTCCATTTTATATATTAACTATTTGTGTTCTTTTTACATCTTCATTATATAATATTTCAAATTGGAATGCAAATTTTTTATATTTCTTCCGAAAATCTAATAAAAAATAAAATTATATCTGATACTATTTGACATTTAAATAACAAAAATCAGAAAATTCATGGAATTAAAATCTTTTTTATAAAATTATGCTATTATATAACCTATGTAGCTATAAAAATATCCTTCAATTAAATTTTATCATTAAGTCTTTTATTTAAATTTTGAAAAACTGCTTATTATTAATAAATGTTTTTCCATAATTCTATGTTTTTTCTTTTTATAAAACAACGAAAATGGCGATTAATTTCCTTTGCTTATATAAAAATTGCAATATAATTTCAAATATTTTATTAAAAGACAAATTAAAAATTTTTAAATCCCATTGAAAAAAATACTCCTATCCAAATCAACAGCAGTATTTTTCATCCCAATCAATTTTTCCTATCCAATTTTATCATCATAACAACCAGCCCATCTTTAGAAATAAAATTATCTATCTTCTCAAAGCCAAATTTTTTATAAAAATCTATAAGTTTCTCTGAATTTCTACATTCCAGCCAGACATATTTTGCATTTATCAATTCCTTTGCTTCCAGCAATAACTCAAAAGCAAGCGATAATAAAAAATTACCTTTTATTTGTTCACTTTCTGATAAATTAAAATTTTTTCCTAATTGTCCTAATAAATAACTGTTCACTAAGTAAAATCCGTTACCAACCTTCTGTCCACTTTGCATTAATTTCTTTTGTTTACTATTACTTAAATTTTCAAATCTTTCATTCGGTAATATTAAACTTTTATTTGCTACTGAAAAATAACCTAACAAAGTATCATTATTATCAAAAATTAGATGTGTTGTTGAAATAGAACTTTCCTCAAAAAATATTGCTTTATTATGTAAAAAATCTTCTACATTATTATTTTTTCTACTACTAAATGTATTCAAAATATTTTCTTTTACATACTCTTCTGTATCATACTTCAACAAATCATTTATCGACAATCTTGATATTTTCATCTTTTCTTATCCAATATTCTTCTAATTCTTTTTTCATCTGTTATTTTTTCAGCCTTTACTCCTGTTAATTCTGGTTTTCTATCATTCTCCAATGCCTTTATTAAACCATCTATCTCTTTATCAGTCTTAAACTCTGGCAATCTTAAAAAACTTGATGTAGCCATTTTTATTCCTCCCTTTTTTATTTTTATACTACAATTATACAATAAAAATCTTTAAAAATCAACTTTTTTTAATTTTATTTTAATTAATATAAAAAATTTTTGTAAATAAAAAACAACCAGACTCACTTATAAAAGTAAAAGAATGATTGTTTTATTTAATAATTAAATTATTTTATTTATTTTGATTTCTAAGTTCTTCGGGTTTTTGTGTTAATCCAGTTGATGGTCCTGTTTCTGGTAATTCTACGGCTGTTTCTTCTTCAGCTCCGCCAAGTGTGTTTAAGTTTGACAATGTTGTATTTAATTTACCAAGTAATACATCAATATTTTCTGCTGTTAATACTATTTTTTCTCCATTGGCTGTTTTCTTAACTACAAATTTTGTAAGATTCTTTGTTTTTGGTTTATCTTTTGCCTCAAGTTCCTCTTTAAATCTGTCATCAACTGACATTGAATGAGAACCGTTTCCTGAAAAAGTCTCCTGTGTCATTTTTTTGAATACTTGTAAAAATATTTTTTCAACATCCACATTTGTTACTTCTACTGTTACAATTGTTGTTTCATTATCTTGTTTTTCTGTCTTGATAATTTTATATTCAAGATTTTTTAATAATGTTTTAAAAAGCAATTCTTGAAATTTATTGTTGTACTTAACATCCAAGTTCCCCTCAAAACTATCGTCAATCGCATATTTTGCCGCCTCTTTCATTTTTTCAGCTTTCACACTGTCAATGAATTTTGACACTGTCTTGTCAGGTCCTGACCCACAGCTAACTATGCACAAAAGCATAAAGATACCTAAAAGTATTTTTTTCATCTATAACTCCCTTCTCTCTCTATTTATAATATTTTTTATTATCTGTTATTTATTCTACATCATTTGAATTAATAAGTCAAGGAAGTTTTAAAATTTCACAACTTTAATGTGCAAAATTTTATATTTTTATTTTTTCGCTTCCATTTTTTCCAATTCTTTTTCCAGCTTTTTCATTCTTTTTACAAGTTCAGGAACTTTTCCCATCGCCATTTTTACTCTCAAGTCTTCTATATGTTCACGAAGCGGATAACCTGACATTTGCTTACCATCCGGCACATCATTAGTTACTCCAGATTTTGCGGCAATCACTACATTGCTTCCAATTTTCAAGTGTCCTGCCACTCCAACCTGTCCTGCAAGAGTCGAATTATCTCCCACTTCCACACTTCCAGAAATACCAGTCTGAGCCACAATCAGACAATTTTCTCCAATTATGTCATTATGGGCAATATGTACAAGATTATCAATTTTTGTCCCTTTTTTTATAATTGTATCTCCAATCGCTCCTCTGTCAACACAGGAATTTGCTCCAATTTCAACTTCTTCTCCAATAATTACATGTCCAATCTGTTCGATTTTCACATTATTTCCATTAATTTTTACAAATCCAAATCCGTCAGACCCTATCACAGCTCCTGGCTGTAAAATCGTCCCTCTTCCAACTTTTGTAAATTCCCGTACTGTAACATTTGAATAAATTATACAGTCATCTCCAATCTCAGTTCCTTCAAAAATTGACACATTTGGGTAAATAACTGCATTTTTCCCAATTTTGACATTATGCCCGATATAAGTATTTATTTTTGATACATTTGCACTTTCATCAATTTGTGCAGAATTTTCTATCTGATTTTCAAACGGCTGTAATTTAGGCTTGAAATAATTTAGCAATATCGGCATTAACTCTCTAGGATTGCCTTTTACAACAATAAAAGTCTTATTTGCAGGTAAATTTGGCAAATCAGGAACAATCACAGCTCCTGCACTGCATTTATCTATATTTTTTAACATCTTTTCATCTGCCGCAAACGTTAATTCCTTCTCAGTTGAATGAAAAAATGGAGCAATCCTTGTAAAGCTTAACTCAGTATTTCCTCTTATTTCTCCATTTATCAGTTGTGCAATTTCTTTTATATCATACATTTTGGATCTCTCCTTCTTTATTTCTATAAAATTATAGGGATGAATTAATCACCCCCTATAATTATAAAACTTACACTTTTACCGTTCTTAAAAAACTAGAATGATTGTCCAAAGCTAAAGTAGAATTTACCTTTATCTTTTTTCTCTCCTTTTTTCTCAGGATCCATTGGCCAACCATAATCAAATCTTAATGGTCCAATTGGAGTATTCAGCCTCAGACCAACTCCATAACCTTTTTTAAGGTCTTTAAAGTCATGAGCGTCTTTTCTGTTTGGCTTGTAGATTTTCTTACCAGTACGAGGATCTCTTGACTCATTTTGCCAAGCGTTTCCTATATCAAAGAATGCAACCAATTGCAATGTGTCATTAATTTTAGTTCTATTTTCAATAGTTGCGTGGAATTTGTCATATCCATCAAATGCACCGTAGTCATATCCACGAACTGATTCAGCTCCACCTATACTAAACTTCAACGCTTCTGGAGTTCCGCTTCCTGTAGACCCCCAAGCCACTCTATATGCCATTACGTTCTTATCCCCAAAGAAAGTTGGATGATAAGCTCTCAGGTCAGTTTCAAACTGATCATATTTTCTAGGATCGTGTATAAGTTTACCTCTTTCGTATGACATTGTCGCATAAATTCCCTTTGATGGACTATACGAATTATTTCTTGTATCATAAATCAATGACGGCCCTATTGCAAGCAAGTTATACTTGTCATTTACTTCCTTGCTTCCAAGCAATTCCTTAAAGTGATCATATCTTGCCGCAAGTCTTACGTAAAGATTGCTGTTAAGTCCTTTACCAATTGTCCAACGAGTTCCTGCTTTTTTTACTTTTTCAACTTCATCTCTGTCTGCATTGTCATCAACAGATTCATTCCAGTAAACATTTCCACCTAGCTGTACACGTTCAGTATTTTTTACCCATGGATCAAACCAGCTTATGTCAAATGTCTTATCTCCCTTATTTGAAGCCGAAAGTGTAATTGAAGCATCTTGCCCTCTTCCAAGGAAGTTTGAGTCAGATAATTTAAGTTCTCCAACTAATCCGACAGAAGTTCCGTACGAGATACTTCCGTTAATTGAAGTTGTTGGACGTTCTTCCACAAGAAATTCAACCACTCTTGCATTTGGATCGTCTTCTTTTCCGCTAAGTACAGGCTCTATTGAAGTAAATATACCAGTTCTGTAAAGTTCTCTCATAGTACTTTCTACATTTTCTCTCTTGAAAATTTCTCCAGGCCGTACTTCCTGCACTCTTTCAAATACATAAGGTTTTGTTCTTAAAGTCGTAGCTTTCAACGACTGTCTTTCATTATCCTTCTTCGATGGTGCTTTCTGGAAATCAACAGAATCAACCATTCCTTCTGTAAGCCCTATATTTACAACTCCTTCAGGCGAAACGTTTATTGTTTCTATTCTTGCCAAAGTGTATCCATCTTTTGCATACAGCTTGATTACTCCATTTTCATCAGGATTCAACATATTCCCATTTAAGATTTCTCCTCTTTGCACACCAAGCGCTTTTTCAAGCTGATCATTTGTGTAAAGTGTATTTCCTTCAAAGTTTATGCTTTGAATAATTGGATTTTCCTGTACTTCATAAACAATGCTTACTGTATTGTCAGTCTTTCTGTCAATTTTTGGCTCAACTGATGAAAAGAATCCTGACTGGAATATTTTTTGAGCACCGTCAACAGCTTTTTGCGGTATAAAACGGTCTCCTGTTTTAATTGGAAGATCTTTCAAATAATCTTCTCCATTTTTTATTTTTGTTCCTTCAATTCCAATTTTTGCAACTGTAAATTCTGTTTCTTTTTGCATGTCTTCACGTAATTGCAGTTTTTTTCTGATTGCTTCGGCGTTTTCCACTTCGCTTACCTGTATCAGGATGTTTACCGTATCTCCATCAACTTGCGGAATCACATTTGCCTCAGCGATATATCCAAGACGTTTTACTGCAAGATAAATGTCGCTTAAACTCTTGTTTGAATAATCGTCTCCTGATTTCACGGGAAGTTTTTCCAGTATTGCATCAGCAGATATTTCATTCAGGTTTGAAACTTGAATTGTTCCAACTTTTAGCTCAACCTTCTGTTCCATTGCTTTCTGAACTTCCAGTTCTTCTTTTTTGCTTCTTTTACTTTTCTTAATTTTTCTTCCTTTAACTCTGATTGGCTCAACTTCATTAAAATTGCTTAGGCTTTCAGCTTCATCAGCCGTAGATGTCTCAATTCCTGTTTCTGTTTCTCCATCAGCTAAAAGATTCTTGTTATCGGCCAGTTCAGCTGTTCCAATTGTTCCGCCTTTTTCTTCCGCCTGTGACACATTGTTCACAGATACAAATAGTGTTACTACAACAATTAAAGCATAAATCTTATTTTTCACTTCTTGTTTTGACATTTTTCCTCCTATTTTTTTAATGTATCAAGTTTTTTCTTTCTAAATATTTTTCTTAAAATATCTCTAAATGTATCAGCTCTTGTTGAAAAGTCAACTCCAAAATAATAATTTACTCTTGCACCATTGTCCATGTTCGTTCTAGATCTGTTTTTATTTATACTTTCACCTCCAAGACGTAAATCCAGTCCATTTGTAACGTTATAGCTAAGCCATGCGTTATATCCCACTGGATTTTTTCCTTCAGATTTTGAAGTCTGGTATGGGAATTTAACTGATGCGTTCCAGAACAGCCTGTCCTTATACAGATTGTCCTGAAGAGTAAGCGTTGTTGCCGCACTGTATTCTCCTGTTTTGTCTGAACGGTTTACATTTGTCGAAACAGATACTTTAGACATACCTAATGCCTCTCTAATTTTACCAGTTACTGATGAAAAAATCAACTCATTTAATGCAGTATTAACTAAAGAGCCTGCAACGACGAGTCCGTCAGCCGAATTTTCATTGCCATTTTTACCAGGTCTTCTCTCTCCATTTCCAACTACTGTGTTGAATGCGAGCAATGATACAATTTCCTCTTTAGTTTTACCTGATGAGGAAGTAAATTTTATTTCAGGCTTGCTTACATTTCCGCTTACATTTATTTCTATCCTTTCTCCATTTATTACTGTGCTTGCATCAAATATGACAAACGGATTCGATACAGATGCCGTAGTTCCGTTAGCAGATGGAACAAATCTTATTTCTGCTCCTTCTATTTTAAAATCGTTTCCATTTACAGAAAATGAACCTCTTGTAATTGCATACTCTCCGTCTATTCCGATTTCTCCGTTATCGTAAGTAATATCAGAAGCTCCCTTTACAGTTCCCTTTATATTTTTTACAACACTTACACTTGGAATCTTAATTTTTACATTATTTCCAGTACGTACATTCACGTTTACTGTATACTGTTTCATTATCTTATCGATAACTTCTTCCACTACCCCCTCGACAATTGTCTTGTCCTTGGAGTTTGCAGTTTCTTCTTGTGAAGCCGCGGCTTCCTGTCCATTTTCAGCATTTTTTGAATTAAAGTTAGGTATTTCACGAATTTCTGCATTATCCACAACCAGATTTCCAAACAGCCTGTTTTCAGTAAAGACCAGGTCGCCAGTAAGTGCAAAATCAATACCTTTTCCATAATGCAGCCCAACTTTGTCAAGATTTGCATTCAATTCAAATTTTCCAAGTTCAAGACGCTTTGTCTTCATAAAGTCAGCCGGTATTTTTGGAACATCCAGATCTCCGCTTACTTTAAAGGTTCCTCCATTATACCCTCCATCCAGACGGTTTACAACAAGCTTGTTGTTCCGTAAATCAATGTTGGCATTTATGCTGTCCACAAGGGTCTGATGGTCCTTCGTTTTGTAATTGAAGTTATCCAGAAGAATATGCCCTGTTGTCGATTCATTTGAGAAAATCGCATCTATGTTTGCAATTCCGCTTGCCTGCTCTACATCCTTATTGACTCCAAGGAAGTTCAAGTTAAAGTCCTTGGCAAGCATTGAAACGTTGTATTTTACTGGTGCAAACTGCACATATCCATTTACAAGCAACGGATTTTCCTCGTATTCCAAGTAGAACTGCCCGATATTTAAAGTCTTTTCATTTGCCTGCAAGTCAATATCCACATTTTTTACTGGAAATCCACTCAGCTTGACTTCATCTGATTTTATCTGAATTCCCGTTATGAAGTTTTCAAAGCTTCCACGATACATGAAGCCAAAGTCAATATCGCCACTATACCCCTTATCCTTCAGATCCTGTACCGAATCAAGCGAGAACTTCTGTTTTTCTATCTGATAATCAATATTTACATTGGCAAGATCGAATTTTGTCTGTGTCTCAAACAGCGTTTCCTCATTATCTCCGACAAATTTCAGTTTCTGCAAGTCAAATGTTCCGTATTTGAAAAACTTGTCTATATCCCCATTGGAATATTCAAGTTCTGCGACAATATGTGGAATCCTATAAGTTTTAAAGCTCATATTTCCAAGAATTACCTGTCCTGCCAGATTGAAATTATTCAAGTCACCCTTAAGGCTAAGATTTGACCTTGTTCCAAATGTTAAGTCCTTCATTTCCAGTAGTTTTGGAATGTCAGGTTCATTTAAGCTAAGCCCAATATCTGAAATTCCAGTTTTCAAATCATAAGTTCCATAAAGGCTATTTTCACGCAAAGTCACATCCTCAAAGTTTATTACTCCGTTTTTTATGCTTAAACGTGCATTTGTGTCACCAACATATCTTGAATTTACAGTTGTCGGTGCAGACGGCATAGTTATTGTTCCTGAAAGCTTGTCAACCGTTCCTGAAAGATTTGCATCCAATGTTCCCACTTGCAGGTTAACCTTAGGTCCTGAAGTATTGTAAAGCCTGTAGTCCTTCAGCCCTGCATTTATGTCCATTCTTCCTGTTTTCAGATTGAACTTTCCAGCCGCATTAAGGTTTTCATTGCGGATATCTGTAATATTTACAACATTGTCCTTTATATGCAAGTTTCCACTTACATTTTTTAGACGCTGGTATCCAAGCCACAGTTCATCCATATTTGTATTTACAGTTATATCCATATTGGCAAGATCATTGATTTTACCACTAGCATGAAGCTTTTCGTATTCTCCGATATATTCTCCATACGGACTGTAAAGCTCATAAGTCCCTGAAATTTTGTTTCCGCTTCCGTTAATTCTGGCTGTAAGCGTTGCTGGCAGCTTTGCCTTTTCCAGCCCTTTGAACTTATATCCATTGGCTCTTAGCAGCTTTGCTATGTCAATGTTTTTTGGCAGATTTAACGAATATGAATGTTTCATATCGGAAGTTGTAGTCCCGTTTATGCTTACTGTTCCGCCGCCATTGATTCCAGCTGTTCCACTTATCGTATAATTCCCGTTATGGATTTTCACATGGGCATTTACGCTATGTACAAGCGGAATTGACAAATTCTTTATTTTCGCATTTATTAATCCTGAACGGAGCATATTTTTCCCATTGAAATTTACGACCAGATTATCCACATCAGGGCTGATTGTGTAACTTTTGCCACCGTAATTTACCGTAAAATAGCCTTTGCTTCTGGCATTTGCCACAAGAGTCCGTCTGCTTGGATTAATTGTATAATTTCCATTCAGCACGTTGGAATTTACAGTTCCGGATATAATATTCTTAGCTGATATTTTGAGATTTCCTGTTATAGTTCCGATGCTAAAATCTGAACCAAGATTATTTAGGATATAGTTCCCATTCCCTGTTTTATTCTTCAAGTCATAGACAAACTTGTCGGATTTCACATCTTCCTTAATCTTAAATCCTGAAATTGTTTCATCAAACACAAACGACGTATTTGTCAATGTTAATTTTTCATCAGCAATTTTCATTGCCGTCTTTATATTTTGAAAATTATAATTTGCAAGTTTTATATTGCTTGACGAAAATTTTCCATCAACGGTAGTCTTTTTCTTTTTAATGTCTGAATTTACTTCAAGATTTGCCGTCACTTTGCCTTGCGCATCAATTTTTGCATTTTTTATAATCTTGTATCTTGCAGCCTCTTCAAAAGGCAGATTGTCAGCAGCCAGTTTCAGATTTATCTTCTGATTCTGAATAAGATAGGCAAGTGCAAACGTTACTGGACTTTCTTTCAATTTCGTGCTGGCATTTACGGTAATTTTGTCTTTTTTCAAGTCAATTACTGCATTAGCGCCTTCAATATCGCCATCCAGATCAACATAGCTAATCTTTCCGTTGCGTATTTTCAGACTTCCCAGAGCATGTGTAGTTTTTTTCACTTTGTCATTTTCAAGCTTAAGGACACCATTTAATATTCCGCCCTTTGCCTTTATCATTTCAAGCGGTACATACTGCCCTAATTCCTCTTTTATGCCAACGTTCTCAAAGCTGAAGTTTAAACGGAAATCCTTCCTTCTTGCATCACTATTTTTTATTTTATCAAACATTGAATAAATAGACTGCTTTGATTTCAAAATCTGTTTCAGTTCAATCTTTAATGCTTCCACTGTGCCATCTTCATTTTTATTTCCAATCCCTTTTGCCACGATTGAAAAACCTCGTGATTTTGCTGTTTCCAGTTTACCATTCACTTTTGTCAAAGTTTTTGATATTTTTTTGGAAAAACTTATATCTGTGTAATTTACGGTTGCGTTATGAATATAAAGTTTTCCAATTCTGCTTGTGGGATCGTATGTCTGCGGCTTTTTCAGGTCTTTTTTTATGACATGGAAAATATTGAAGTCATTATTTTTCCTTCGTTCCAAGTTTACAATTCCGTTATAGACATCTATCCTGTTAAGCCGTGTCGGCATAAGAAGACTTATTCCAGCCGTGGTCTTTTTTCCATAGATAACGACATTTCCAGCCATATCCTTTACTTTCAGATCATCAATCTGAAGAGTATTGAATCCAATCAGCTTGACATTCTTGAACTCAACATTCAGCCCGCTGGATTTTAATATTGAAGTCAGCATGCCTCTAAAATTCCGAGTGGAAATATAGAGCTTTATTCCGAATACAGATATTAGAAGAAAAATGAATACAATCAAAGATTTCTTTATATATCTCATCTCACGTTTTTTACCTCCTCTTCTGTTTTTTTGAAAAGGATAATTATTTTCATTGTCCTAATTTTTCATTTTATCTTTTTTTAATTTTTTACAATTAAAAAGAAATATCCTTTTTATTTTATCACAAATTTACATAAAAATCTATTATTATATAAGTTTTTTTCATTCAGAATATATTTAAAGATAGTTTTACAGCCAAAATAATTTTATTGACTTTTCATATAACGCATGTTATATTATGTTATATATTAGATTTTAATTATGGTAACATTTTTAAAACAAACTCATCTATGTAATCAAGACAAGGAGAATTCTTATGAAATTAAAAATAGCAATTATATCAATTTTAACAGCAGTTTTTGCAAATGCGGCAAGCATTGACTATCTGTCAAACAATTCTGCCTCATACTTTCAAAATCCGTCTCAAACTGGTAAAATTACTGTGGAAGGAGTATTCTATAATCCTGCCGGAACTGCATTTTTAGACGACGGAACCTATATCAACGCAAACATGCAGAACTCAATGGTCGAAGAGTCGATGACATTAAATGGAAAAAAACTGAAATCCCACAGATATGCAGGAGCCCCTTCATTTAACCTTCTGTATAAAAAGAATAACTATTCACTTTTTGGAAATTTAAGCGTTATTGCAGGCGGAGCGACTCTGCGTTATAATGAGGGTGTCGCAGGAATCGAGCTTGCAGGGGAAACTTTCAACAACCTGACAGGCGGAAGACTTGGAGCAAAAGTTGTAAAAAACCGTTTTACTGGACAAAACCGTTACTATCAGCTAATGCTTGGAGGGGCATATAAAATTAATGACAATTTCTCTATGTCAGGAGGATTAAAATATGTTTACGCTCACAGAAAACTTGACGGAGAAGCTCAATATGACTACAATGACCGTGTAGGAGCCGCAATCGGACTTAGCAGGAACTATTTATCAATGAATTCAAAACGTAATGCAAAAGGTGTTGGAGGAATTATAGGCTTTGACTATAAGCCCACTGACACATTAAACTTTGCCTTGAGATACGAAACTCCAGTGAAGCTGAAATTTAAGTCAAAAGCGCAGGAAGATGATAAAATGCTACTTGCGGGACGCCCTCTTGGAATTTCATTCTTCTATCCTGAATACGCAGACGGCGTACACTCAAGACGTGACTTGCCAGGAGTTCTGGCTCTAGGAGTATCAAAGGATATAAACAAATGGACACTTTCCAGCGGATATACACATTACTTCAACAAAGCTGCAAAAATAGACAGATTCAAGTATAACGACGGATATGAAATAAACTTCGGAGCAGATTACAGAATAAATGACAAATTCACTTGGCACGCTGGATTCAATTACGCAAATACAGGAGCCAAAAAAGAATCATTCTCTGATGTGGAATACGCGATAAATTCACAAATTTACGCAACAGGACTGACATACAAGCCTACAGAATCCTCAGAGTGGAAATTTGGAATCGCCCATGTAAACTACAACGCCGCCAACGGAAAACGTGAACAAACATCACTTCCAGGAATCTACATTGATAAATCAAAAGTAAAATACGACAAAAATATAAACGTATTCACAGTTGGTTACACACATAAATTCTAATTATTGCAAAAACTTTAAGAACAGACTAAAAAAATTTGTTTTTAAAGTTTTTTTATTGTATAATTTATTTAAAATCTATTCTTTAGTAATCATCAATTAAGTTAATTTATTAAATTAAGTTATTTTTTAAATTTTTTTGGTTAATAAAGGTTTTTTCTTTTTATTTTTATGTTTTTTTATCTTTTGAAAGCAAGGGAAATCAGTCGCCATTTCCCTTGCATCCCTGGCTCGTCTAAGCATTTTTTTGAAATGAAATTGAAACTCGCTTTTTAATCAAAGTTATTATTAACTCTTAAACTGATTATAACTTAAAAGTTTTGAAAAAGCTCAGACAGTCAATTTCATTCCAAAAAAATCACGACACTTTTTAGTTTAATTATAACAGGTAATTTTATTAAAAAGGCTTGGATTATAACAAAAATAAACTTTTTTAATTTTAATAAATCGACGGAGCTTTTATTTGTTCAACTACGACTGTTTGACGACTGGAAGGAGGAGTTTCGTAGTTGGGCAAATAAAAGTCGTAGTCTAGCCATAGGTTGCAGGATTTGCGGCAATGAGCAATCCTGCGAAAATATAAAGAGAAGGAACAAATAAAAATAGTAAAAACTGTTATTAACAAAAAATATAAAAAATTTAGAAATTAACTTAATTGAAGAATTTAAGGAAAAGATTTAATAACTAGAATTAAGATAAAGATAAAAAAATAAGTTAGGGGGATAAACAGAAAAATGAGTACGAAGTATTTGAAGGTTAAGCCATCGGAGGATTTCTTTAGGAAATATGGGATTAGAAATTTTGAGATTGAGTATGTTAATCTGTTTTCTAGGAAAAAAGAGATGGAGATATTTATAAAGGTAAGCAGTCTGGTTGCACATAGTGAGATACAGGACTTGAGGCAGCTGCTTTATAAGAGTTTTGAGAATGGGTTGAAATTGAAGATTAAGATGGATGTTAATCCTGAGCTGATACAGAAGGATGTTGTTGGGTTTGTAAAATTTGCAATTGAGAATTATAAACATGAGAGTAAGAGATATCAGTATATTTTTGCAAGTTATGAAGTGGAAAGTCTTGAAAATACGGTGTTTATAAAATTACCGTCGCACCATTTGATAGAAGAGGCCAAAAGAACTGAGGCAAAGGAAGAACTTACAAGAAAAATTTATGAATGTATGGACAATTCGATAAAAATTGAGTTTGTAAATGGGGATTTTGAGGAAGTGAAGGCTAAAATTAAGGCTCAAAATGAGTTAAATTCGGTAAAGGCAAGCGAGCTTCCAAAGTATGAAAATTCCAGTGCAAGTAATGGTAATGGCGGTAATTATGGAGGGAACGGAAATTTTAATAATGGAAATAACGGAAACGGTTATTCAAATGGTGGGAATGCTAATGGAGGTAACAATAAAGGTAATTACAAATGGAAAAAAATTCCTGATATAGATGCAATGCCATTTTCTACACTTGATATTTTGAACAATGGTGATGATGTAGCACTAGAAGGAAAAATTTTTAATGTAGATATGAAGGAAACTAAGAATGGGAAGTTAATGTGTGATTTTATGATTACAGATTATACAGATTCTGTTAGTTGTAGAATATTTTTTAACACAAATGAGGATATTCAGGTAAAACTTGGGGAGTGGGTAAAGGTTACTGGAAGTTTTGAGGCGGATATGTATAGTGGTGAAAAGTATGTGAGAACGCAAAGAGTGGAAGCTATAGAATCTAAAGATGTGAAAAAAAAGGACAATGCTCCCAAAAAAAGAATAGAACTTCATGCACATACGAATATGAGTGAAATGAGCGGAGTTATGTCAATCAAGGATTATGCGAAAAGGGCTAAAGAATTTGGGCATAGCGGGATTGCTGTGACAGATTACGGAGTAGTGCATTCATTTCCGTTTGCGTTTAAGGAGGCAAATGAGGATTTTAAAGTTATTTTTGGGATGGAAGCGTATGTAGTTGATGACGAGCAGGACTTGATTACCAATCCTAAGGACAAGATGATTGAAGATGAAATTTATGTTGTGTTCGATATTGAAACGACAGGATTTGATCCGTTTAATGACAAGATAATTGAAATTGGGGCTGTGAAAATGCGTGGAAGAGAGATTATTGGAGAATTTTCTGAATTTGTAAATCCTGAAATTCCAATTCCGCCAAAAATAACAGAACTTACAACAATTACTGATGAAATGGTTGCAAATGCTGAAAAAATAGAAACTGTACTTCCAAGATTTCTAGAATTTTGTACCGATACAACGGTAGTTGCCCACAATGCGAAATTTGACGTGGGATTTATCAAGCAAAAAACTATAGAGCAAGGACTTGAGTATTCTCCAAGCGTGATTGATACATTGCCTTTGGCTAGGACATTGCTTCCTGATTCGAGAGGATATGGGCTTGCTAATTTGGTAAAATATTTTGGGATTACGCTTGAAACTCACCATAGGGCTGTTGATGATGCGAAGGCTACTGCAGAAGTTTTTCAGAAATTTTTAAATATGATTTTAAGTAAAGGGATTTTAAAACTGATTGAAATTAATACGGATTTACAGCCGAACATTCAAAATTCTGAGACATTGAACACGATGATTTTGGTAAAAAATCAGGCTGGGCTTCGTGACCTGTACGAGCTTGTATCACGTTCCAACATAGAATTTTTTGGAATGAGAAGACCTAGAATACCAAAAACTTTGTTAAACAGCATGAGGGAAAATCTGTTAATTGCAAGTTCGGCTTCGGCTTCTGAAAGAAATAAGGGAGAACTTGTAAATCTATATTTACGTGGGGCAGAAAAAGACGACATTGAGGAAAAAGCGAGATTTTATGATTATATCGAGATTCATCCACATACAAACTATGCTGACATGGTGGAAAGAACGAGCAAGGAAATTGAAAGTTACGATATAATAAAGGAAATGAACAAGTATTTTTATGAACTTGGAAAAAGTCAGAATAAAATTGTAGTTGCCACAGGGGATACACATTATCTTGAAGAGCGTGAAGCAATTAACAGGAATGTTCTTCTTTTGGGAAGTGGAACGATGTGGAAAACTGAAACTTCAGAAGGTGTGAGAGGATACGAGTTTTTTGATAGAAAATTGTATTTTAAAACTACCGAAGAAATGTTGGAGTCGTTTAATTATCTGGGAGAAGAAGCGTCTCAGGAAGTCGTTGTGGAAAATACCCATAAAATTAGCGATATGATAGAACAGGTGCGTCCAATCCCAACTGGATTCTATCCGCCGAAAATTGATGGGGCAGAAGATGAAGTAAGGGAAATGACTTACAAGAAACTTGAGGAACTTTATGGGGAAAATATTGATGAAAACCTGAAGGAAAGAGTGGAAAAGGAGCTTAATTCGATTATTCAAAATGGATTTGCGGTGCTTTATCTGATTGCACAGAAACTTGTGCATAAATCGGTAGATGCAGGTTATCTTGTAGGTTCACGTGGTTCGGTTGGATCTTCAATAGTTGCCTATCTTATGGGAATTACCGAAGTGAACGGACTTTATCCGCACTACAGATGTCCTAAATGTAAGCATACGGAATTTATGAATGAAGAAGGAAGTGGAGTTGACTATCCTGACAAAACTTGTCCAGAATGTGGTACAAAATATATAAAAGATGGACATGCTATCCCATTTGAAGTGTTTATGGGATTTAATGGGGATAAAGTGCCAGATATTGACTTGAACTTTTCTGGAGAATATCAAGGGGAGATTCATAAATATACAGAAGAGCTGTTTGGAAGTGACAATGTCTTTCGTGCTGGAACGATTTCTACGCTTGCTGAAAAGAATGCTTTTGGGTATGTGAAAAAGTATCTTGAAGAAGTGGAAGGAACGCCTGAAATAAAGGAAAGAAAAGCAGAAATTATGAGAATCGCAAAAGGCTGTGAAGGGGCTAGAAAAACAACTGGACAGCATCCCGGAGGAATGATAGTCGTTCCAAAGGACAAGTCAATTTACGATTTTTGTCCAATCCAGCGTCCAGCAAACGATATGAAATCAGCTTCCAAGACAACCCATTTTGATTATCACGTAATGGACGAACAGCTTGTAAAACTCGATATACTGGGACACGATGATCCGACAACGCTTAGAATTTTACAGGATTTGACAGGTGTTGATATTTATACGATTCCACTTGATGATAAGGAAGTAATGAGTTTATTCAGCGGGACAGAAGCACTTGGTGTAACTCCAGATGAAATCGGCTCTCCGACAGGTACATCAGGAATACCTGAATTTGGAACATCTTTCGTAAAACAGATGTTAGTTGACACACGTCCAAAAACTTTTGCAGAATTAGTCAGAATTTCTGGACTTTCACACGGAACGGACGTTTGGCTGAATAATGCACAGGATTACGTAAGAAGTGGAATTGCAACCTTGAGTCAGATTATCACGGTGCGGGATGACATTATGAATAAGCTGATTGACGATGGACTTGATAAATCATTAGCCTTTTCCATAATGGAATTTGTAAGAAAAGGACAGCCTACGAAAAATCGTGAAAAGTGGCAGGAATATTCTAAAACAATGAAAGAACACGGTGTAGAGCAATGGTATATTGATTCATGCGAAAAAATAAAATATATGTTCCCAAAAGGGCATGCGGTGGCTTATGTAATGATGGCAGTAAGAATCGCCTATTTTAAAGTGCATTATCCAATCGAATTTTACACAGCTTTCCTAAATAGAAAAGTTGGAGATTTTAAAATGACAGCAATGTTCAGACCAGTAGAAGAATTGAAAAGGGCAAAAATGGAAATGGACAGAAAAGGAAACTTAAACGCTAAAGAAAAGCAAGAATTATTTCTATACGAAATTTTGATTGAAATGCACTACCGTAAAATCGAACTGGAACAAATTGACATCTATAAATCAGAAGCAAAACTTTTCACAATACAGGATGGTAAAATCAGAATGCCATTAATCGCAATGGATGGACTGGGAGAAGCTGTTGCTGAAAATATTGTTTCTGAACGAAAAGTTGACTTTTTATCAATCGAGGATTTAGTAAAACGTACAAAATTGAATAAGACGATTGTGGAACTGATGAAAGAATATGGATGTTTGAAGGATTTGTCAGCAACAAATCAACAGACATTATTTTAGAAAATAATACAAAATCAATTCCGTTTTCAATATAAATAAAATTTTGAAAATAACAAATTGAAGAAATACAGAAACACCTTGTATTCCAACATAAAATATTGTACAATAAAAATATAAAAACATAAGCAGTTAATACATAAAATGAAATGATAATTTGACATGGATATTTAAAACAGAAGGAGATGATATGCGATGTTTAAGAAAATTTTACTGATGATTATTTTTACTATGGCAATTATGGGATGTACTGCAGAGGATATAGACATTTGGAGAAATGCAGATCGGAGAGCTGCTGAAAGAGGAGAAACATGTTATAGGAGGGCTAATGGTGAGTATTACTGCAAGGATAGATACGGAAACAGAACATACTAGCTATACGGAACAGATGAAATGAATAACGGCGATTTAAAAACAATGAATTTGAAGGACAGGGGGCTTTCTAGATGAGGGGAATGTGTTCCTGTCTTTTTTGGTTTAAATATCGGATTTATTACAAACTTTTCTGATAAGGGGTATAAATCTAATAATTTCAAATAATTAAAATATAATTTTCTTCAAATAAAGCCTAGTATAAATAACCTGTCGGAGCATTTTTCTGTGCTGACAAAACTGTCTGAGCATAGCGAGTTTTTTGTCAGTGCAGAAAAATGTCGTAGACTAGCCATAGGTTGTAGGATTTGCGGCAATGAGCAATCCTACGGAAATAAAAAGAAAAAACATAATAATATGAAAAAATATTTATTAATCAAAATATCTAAAAAATAATTTAATGATTATGAATTAGCTATTAAATAACTCTATTATGAAAATCTTGTATGGATACTTAAAAATTAGATTCACAAAACTACCAAATTAATTGTTATAGAATTTCATCTCTATTTTGCCTGTTATCTTTAATATAATTTAATTCTCCGTTATTTTGTATTCTTCCAAAATTGAAGATTAAGTCTCATATTTATACTTGTAAAGATAGTTTTTTTTTAAAATGAAAAAGACGAATTGCTGTTAAAAATATTGACAATTATAAAAAGATATAATATTATATAACTCGTAGAGAGCAGGTGATTATATAGACTTCTTAGATATAGTTCAGTTACTTGCGGGAATATGCCAATCATCGTAACTATTGATTATTTTATTAACAAAAGAAACTCAAAATAATCAATGGAGAGGGCTTTTCACTTCCCTCTCTATGTTTTATATAATAAAAGGGAAGTGATAAAAATGATTGAAAAATTTAATGCTATTTTAGGAATTGTAAATTTTGTTTTATTAGTTTATTTAATTTATAGTAAAAAAAATAGCCCTACTTGCGGAAATTAAGGGCTAATATGAACTTCTTAGATTCTAATAAAATATTATCATAAAAATTAAAAAATGTCAATAAAGTTTTTATCTCAATTTGAAAATTTTTGATTTTGATATAATTTACGAAGAAAAAGTTATAAAAACTGAACAAATTATAAATGAATATCGGAAAAGTCTTTTAATTAACATGACTTTTTCGATTTTTATATAAATAATAAAAAATACAGGAGGATGTTAGGATGACGGATATTGAAATTGCTCAAAATGCGAAATTGAAAAAAATTGGTGAGATTGCAGAAAGTATTGGACTTACAGAGGATGATTTTGAGCCGTACGGGAAGTATAAGGCTAAGGTTAGTTTGGAAGTATTGAAGAAAAATGCAGGGAAAAAAGATGGGAAATTGATTTTAATGACGGCTGTTACTCCTACGCCTCCGGGGGAAGGAAAGTCTACTGTTACTGTTGGATTGACTCAGGCGTTGAACAAGTTTGGATATAAGTCGATTGCTGCACTTAGAGAGCCGTCTTTGGGGCCTGTGTTTGGGATGAAAGGTGGAGCTGCTGGTGGTGGAATGTCGCAAGTGGTGCCTATGGAAGAGATAAATTTACATTTTACGGGGGATATTCACGCAATTTCGGCTGCACATAACTTGATTTCTGCGTGCATTGACAATCATATACATTTTGGAAATGAACTTGATATTGATGTGAATAATATTACTTTCAAGCGTGTGCTTGATATGAACGACAGAAATCTAAGAAGCATTGTCGTTGGGCTTGGGCCAAAAGTGAATGGCGTGCCTCGTGAAAATTCGTTTCAGATAACAGTTGCTTCGGAAATTATGGCGATTTTCTGTCTTGCTGACTCTATTACTGATTTGAAGGAAAGAATTGGCGAAATAGTTTTTGCATACAACAGAAAAGGAGAAATGCTCAAAGTTAAGCAGCTTAATATTCAAGGGGCAGTAGCGGCATTACTAAAAGATGCGATAAAGCCTAACTTGGTACAGACTTTGGAAAATACGCCTGTATTTATTCACGGTGGACCTTTTGCGAATATTGCACATGGATGTAATTCCCTGCTGGCTACAAAAATGGCATTGAAATTGTCTGATTATGTGGTTACAGAAGCTGGGTTTGCGGCTGATTTGGGGGCTGAGAAATTTTTGGATATAAAAGCTAGGCTTGGGAACTTGGAGCCAAATGTTATTGTAATCGTTGCGACAGTTCGTGCGTTAAAGCATCACGGCGGAGACAAGGATTTGAAGTCAGAAAATATTGAAACATTGACAAAAGGGCTTGTAAACCTTGAAAAACATATTGAAAGCATGCAAAAGTACAATTTGCCAGTTGTTGTGGCAATTAACAAATTTATAACTGATACTGACGCTGAAATTCAAGTGATAAAAGACTTCTGCGCAAAAATGGATGTGGAAGTTGCCAACTGCGAAATCTGGGAAAAAGGTGGAGAAGGTGGAAAAGAGCTTGTGGAAAAAGTTATGAACGCCATTGAAAAGAATGAAAAATCAGATAAAAAATACACTCCACTTTATGATTTGAATTTGTCAATTCAGGAAAAAATTGAAAAAATTGCAAAAGAAATTTACGGAGCAGATGGAGTGAACTTTGCACCAAAAGCACTTAACAATATTAAAAAATACGTAGAAAACGGCTATGACAAATTGCCAATATGTATTTCAAAAACACAAAAATCATTGTCAGATAACCCAAATCTGCTAGGGAGACCAACAGGCTTCACAATTACAATCAACGAAGTAAGACTATCAGCTGGAGCAGGATTCTTAGTAGCAATGGCTGGAGAAATTATTGATATGCCGGGATTACCGAGAAAGCCCGCGGCAGAGTTGATTGATATTGATGAGAATGGGATAATTTCAGGATTATTTTAAATTTAATATACAGAAATAATAGAATGGAAAAACATAAAAATGGAAAATACAAAAGTAAAAATGCGAAGACGGGACAGAGAAATTACAGACAATGAAAAAATAAAAGAAATTATAAAAGCCTGTGACTGTTGCCGTCTTGGCTTAAATGATAACGGAAAAGTGTACATTGTCCCATTAAATTTTGGCTTCACTGAAGAAAACGGGAAATACACATTTTATTTTCACGGTGCAAGAACAGGACGAAAACTCGATATAATAAAACAAAACAGCCATGCAGGATTTGAGCTTGACACAAATCACAAAATTTACACAAAAGGTGATAAAGCCTGCAATTATACCGCTAGATTTCAAAGTGTAATCGGAAATGGGAAAGTTGAGATTATTGAAGATTCGCAGGAAAAAATGAAGGCGTTGCTGGAACTCATGAAACATAATACTGGAAAAACAGACTGGGAATTTGATGAGAAAATGCTGAAGGCAGTTTGTGTGTTTAAACTTGTGGTTGAGGAGATGAGCTGTAAGGAACATGAATAGAAATTGCACTTATATAGTGCAAGAACTGGATGGTGAAATAATTGGGAATATTTGGAAAAATAATAGATAAATTTCGGAATAAGGATAACGAAGAAGAAAAATATTTAAAGATTGCAAGAGAACATATAGATAAGGCAGGAGAAAATTTAACAAAAGAACAAATTGATGAAATGATGAAGCTGGGAATGGATACATGGGAATTTTATCCAGAAGTTTCAAAATTGTATTTTGAACGAATAGAAGATTATGTTCCAACAGCTTCAACGATGTTATCTACTTTTTACATGGGAAAAGATGAAAAACTATATGAAAAATATTGTTTAAAGGCTGCAAATCAGGGAGAAAAAGTAGCACAAAAAAGTTTAGCTATATTTTATGCAAAACAGAATAATGAAGAGAAAATGCTGGAATGGTACAATAAGCTTGATGATAAGGAAGATTACGATGTATTAGCCTACATGTCAAATTATTACATGTTTCAAGATAATTATGACAAAGTAAAAGAAATAAATTTTACAATATTAAAAAATAAGAAAGATGATAAGTATGCTCCAAATTGTTTAGGTGATGCATATTTTGTTGAAGGTGATTTTGAAAATTCTGAAAAATATTATAAAATTGCTTTGGAAAATGGAAGTCCTGATTCAAAGGATAAATTATTTAATCTTTATCAAACAACAGAAAATATAGAAAAGTTTAGAGAGTTAATTGAAAGAGATGAAGCTAAAAGAGGAGAAGATTTTTTTAGCTTAGGAAACCTTTATTTTCATAAAAAAGATTATAAAATGGCTGAGAAATGGTATTTAGAATCTGAAAGGTTAGGGTTTTTAGAAGCAAAATATAATTTAGGACATGTTTATTATGAAATTGAGAATTTTGAAAAAGCTGAGAAGTATTTTCAGGAAGTGATAGAAAAAGTCCCACATCTTAGAGAAAGTGCTATTAAAAAATTAATAAATGTTTATAACAGTCAAGCAAATATTTATTTAACAAATGGAGATTTTAATAATGCCGAAAAGTATCTATTAATATTAATTAAAGAATACGGAATAAACGAATGTTATTATAATTTAGCAATATTAAATAAAAAGAAGGGAAATAAGGGAAAATATAAAGAGTATATTTTAAAAGGATGTGAGTTTGGCGATAGTAAGTTTATGTATAATTATGCTTTATCAATCTATTCAGAAACTGGTGAATATACAAAAGAAGTCGACATGTGGTTAAAAAAAGCTGCAGAAAAAGATCATGTTGTGGCAATGTATGAGTTAGGGCTTTTTGCATCTGAACAAGGAAGAATGGAAGATTCTAAAAAATGGTATGCGAAAGCAGTTGAGAGAGGACATACAACAGCTATGAATAATCTTGCTAACATCTATAGTAAAGAAGGAAATGAGAAAGAAGCTATAAAATTTTATTTAAAAGCTGCAGAAAAATCAAATCCGTTAGCATTATTTAATGTTGGAAACTACTATGAGGAAAATAAAAATATTAAAGTCGCAAAACAATATTATTCAGAAGTATTGCACGTGCTAAAAGAATATCCAGATATATTAAAAGAATATTCAGTTAGTGAATTAGAAACAGAAACAATGAACAGATTATTGGATTTAGAAAATTTAGAGAAAAATTCAAATGAAGATATAAAAGATAAATAAAATGCGAGAGGTTTAAAAAATGTCAAAAAAATATGATTTTGAAACAATCCTAAGCAGAAAAGGGCAAGGATCGTACAAATGGGAGCAGATGTATGAAGTGCTTCCAGAGCTGGAAGATGATATTGTTCCGTTTTCTGTGGCGGATATGGAGTTAAAGATTGCTCCTGAGATAACGGAAGGAATGAAAAAATATATTGATGAAGCGGTTTTGGGGTATTCGGGGACTTATCCGAAATATTATGAGGCTGTTATAGGCTGGATGGAGAGAAGGTACGGTTTTAAGGTAGAAAAAGACTGGATTTTGTGTACTCCTGGCGTGGTTTCAGCTATATATGTTGCGATTAAGGCTTTTGCGAAGGAAAATGAAGGCGTGATTACGTTTACTCCTGTTTATTTTCCGTTTTATAGTTCGATTACTTCAAATAATAGAAAATTGGTGGATTGTGGATTAGTTGAGAGTAAAAATGAGAATGGTGAAGTCAAGTATTCTATTGATTTTGAAAAATTTGAAGAGTTTGCAAAAGATAAAAATAATAAAATATTGCTTTTGTGCAGTCCTCATAATCCGCTTGGGATTGTGTGGAGCAGGGAAGATTTGGAAAAAATTGGAAAAATTGCAGTTGAGAATGATTTGATTGTGATTTCTGATGAGATTCATTCTGATATTGTCATGGCTGGTCATAAACATACAGTCTTTCAGACTTTATCAGAGGAACTTGCTGAAATTACAATAACGTGTACCGCCCCTACAAAGAGTTTTAATCTAGCTGGAGCAGGAATCTCAAATATAATTATCAAAAATGAGAAACTACGTAAAAAATTTAAGGCAGAGATGGAAAAAATGTCGATGCATGTTTTTTCAACATTATCATATAAGGCATGTGAACTGGCTTATACAGAATCAGAAGAATGGCTGGATGAATTTTTGCTGTTAATTGATAAAAATCAGAAATTGGTAAATAAATTTTTTGAAGAAAGATTTGTAGATTTGAAGGCACCGCTAATTCAAGGAACTTATTTGCAATGGCTAGATTTTCGGGCGTTGGGGCTTAAAAATACAGAACTCAAGGAATTTATGAATAAAAAATCAAAAATATTTTTCAGCGAAGGATATACGTTTGGGAAAGCTGGAGATGGATTTGAGAGGGTAAATCTGGCTGTGCCAACGAAATATCTGGAGAAAATGCTGGAAAGACTTTATGAAGTGTTAAAGGCAGAATTTCCACAATTTTGCAAGTAAGGAAACAAGTTTTAGAAATTAAGCTCAAAGAATGTAAATTTTTATAAAAATCTATAATTTATTTAGTTCTAAGAGAATAATTTTAGCGAATTCTTGCTGTAAAATAAAAATTTTATTAGAAAGTAAAAGCAAAATTTAATTTATGTTTTACATTTTTATAGATATTGTGGTATAATATGGCAATGAATTTCAAATTTTGAAGATGATTTTTTCTGCTTATAACGATAATAAAAAGGATGGAGAAAAAAAGATGAGAAAGGCAAGTAACTTATTGGCTTGTAAATTGAAACATTATAAAAAGAGAACGATGAACAGGAGGGGAAATTGTGACAAAAAAGCTGGATAATCTTATTGAAGCTGGAAAGGAAAAACTGAAAGCAAAAAAATGGCGAAAAATTGGAATAGTTGCATTATTTAATACCGTTGTAGGACTTAACATAAACGCCAAACCATTGAACCTGCCCAAGGAGTATTCTGAAAACATTTCTGTTGAAGGGCATGAAAATGAAGTATTTGATTACGACTTTAACAATGACGGAATAAATGAAAAAGTTGTTGTAACGTATAATTCAGTGAACAATGCAATAGGAGCTGTAATTTCAATATACACAAATCAAGGCGGAAAGGATATGCTGACATATCAGGTAACTTTTGATAAAAAGTTTAGTATTATGGAACTTCAGGCAATGCAAAAAATGTTTGACAAAGTCAAAGAATATTATCCTGAATATTCTAAAAATATTCAGCCTAACGAAACTAGATATATTACAATTTATGGGGATAATAAAAATAACGATATAATTTTTGATAAAGTAAAATTTAATAATCATGCTCCAGAAAATACAAATAACTTTTTATTCATAAAAAACTCGGCAAGCTTGCTGGAAGCGCCATACGGAAATGCCGTGGCACATCTAGGATTCAGTGAAAAGCCTGAAATATTGTTTGATATGGTATCAGACGTGGCAAATTCAAATACAAAATGGTATTTCACAGAATTTACAAAAAAAGGCGATACTAATGTAACTAGAAAAGAAAAAAAAGATAAAAATGGTAAAGTAATAGCAGAAAATCCAACAACTATCAAAGGATTTATCGCAGGTAGTGAAGACAATGTCTCAGAAAGAGGTTTTTACTGGAATAAAATGATTAATAGAATTGAAATTGTAAACAATTTTATCGACACTGCGCTAAAGGCAAAAGAAGATTTATATATTATTACAGAATACAAGCCTCTGTCACGTGATAAACCTAGCAAAAAGGATAGATTTGGCAACAAGAACAATCAGAGCATCATAGGATACACAAAGGCAAATAAGGAAGGCGAAATAATAAATATTCCCGATCAGACAATCTTTAAAATAATCGGCGAAGAAAATAATATGCTAAAAATTGAAACACCGTTTTATGGAGGACCTTATTTCATTGAAAAAACAGAAGGTACATATCAAAAGGCTGAGAATATAAAAGAGAAAGTTAATAAATTTATAGCAATTGATCCACATAGCCAGACTGAAGTGCTTTTCCAAAGAAATCCTGAAACTGAAAAATATGAAGTCGTAACATATTCGTATGTAACTACCGGAAAAGACGGATGGGGTTCCTATGAAACACCGCACGGGGCATTCTTAATAGCTTTCACAAGACCCTACATGACTTTTACAAGACATGCAAGAGCAGGAGATAAAACGCTTCCCGGAAGATCTGACCTGACTATCGGAGGAAGCGCCAAATATGCAGTAAGATTCAGCGGTGGAGGTTATATGCACGGGATTCCTGTAGGACTTAATTTCAAAGGATCTACATTAAATACAGGAACCGCTCAGAAAATAGGAACATATAAAGATTCCCATAAATGTGTAAGACACTTTGATGATCAGATTGAGTTTATTGTTGGATGGATAAATGCAGACAGTAAAATCAAGGATAGGGATAACACGATACCTGAAGAGCCTGTAATAGCAGTTGTTTTATAAAAGGATTTTTTTGGGAATTCTTGATTAGATATGAGTTTGAGTACCAGTTTTTGATTTTAAAATAAAAAATAAGGAGAAAAAGTATGATGAAAAAAGTAAAATTACAAAAATCTAAATTTTTAATAATGGCATTAATAATGCTTTCGATGGTTTCTGTTAATGGTTTTTCAGCTAAAAAGGCTAAAAAGGAAATTGAATGGAAGCAGATTACACTAGAGCCAGATTTAGATGGAGACGGAATTAAGGATAAGATAGACGTTGAATATGCAGAAGACGGAAACAATATACACCTCACGTTTATTCCATATATCTTCAACGACAAGGCAAAATTTGTTAAGGGGAAACCTATTGAAAAGACTATAAACAGAGCAGATTTTGAAACAAAGTTTGATACTTTCATAAAGACGTTTATAGCTGAATATCCTAAGAAAAATGCCGCATCTCAACCTGTGGCAAAGGATCAAAAACCTGCTGAACCTGTTGCGGAAGCTCCTGTTACAGAAACTCCAGCTGTAGAAACAAAACCTGAAGAGACACCAGTAACAACTGATAACCAAACTATTGATGCAGAACGAAAAAAAAAAGCACGAGCAATCCTGAAGGAGATAAGAAAAACAATAACAGTGAAACCGTAAAAGGCTCTTATACATATATTAAGAAATTTTCTTCCAGCAGACCAAAAAATTTGACATTTAATTTTCAATATGATAAACATTCTCCAAGGGAAATGGATGAGTTTGTATTCGTAAAAATGGCGGCAAGTATAAGAAAAGAACCAAATTCTAATGCCAAAGTCATAAAATCGGCAGCATACTCTCATAAATACAGAACGACAGGAATTGTTAAAAGTAATACTGGAAATAAATCAGATGAATGGTATGAAGTATTTTTTGATAATCAAATAGGTTATATTCCAAAATCAGCTGTTGAAAAAAGAGAATTTGACTGGAATGACATGATGGCAAAAGTTGAGAAGACAAATAAGTTTATAAAAGAAGCAGTTAGTGCCAATAAAAAAATATATGTCTTAGATGATTATGTTCCGCTTGGAGGAGGGGAATCAGGTAAAAGAGATAAATTTGGAAATCGTGCTAATCAAAGTGAATTTGGTTATACAGATAAAAGTTTTAAGGATTATATAAATATTCCAGATAGAACTATTATGATTGTGGAAGAAGAAAATGATAAATATGTAAAAGTTAAAATAGATGCTTATGATAACGGTACTTATTACTTAAAACCTTCTACAAAAAGATATTTGAAAGATGCTGGAATTACTGGTGAAATAACAAGATTTATCTATGTTGACAGAGCAAGTCAGAATGAAATGGTTATAGAAAAAGCAGGAGATAACTGGAATGTAGTAACTTCTTCATTTGTAACTACTGGAAAAGACGCTGGAAATTCATTTGCCACACCTTATGGAACTTTCCTAATTGCTTACTCTAAACCTGTAATGCAGTACACAGGTTCAGATAACAAGGCAGTTGTAGGGGATGCAAAAAATGCCGTAAGATTTAGTGGTGGAGGTTATATGCACAGTATTCCATCATTATTTGAACCTAAAAATACAAGAGAGCAAAGAAAAGCTGAGACAGCTAAAAAAATAGGAACTTATCCAGAATCTCATAAATGTATAAGACATTATGATGATCAGATTAAGTTTATATATGACTGGTTAGGAAATTCAACACCTGGACATTCAGAAGGATTTAGAGTGCCTAGTGTTCCTACAGTTATGCTTGTTAAATAATAAATTAAAATTAATTCAGATGTTTGGGAAAATCCATCTCTAAAAAAAACCTTTTGGAAACACATATTATTCAAAAGGATAGTGTGTGTTTTTTATTTGCCTAAAAAATTAGGGAAAAATTTAATTAAATAAAAAATAAAAATTATGAGGAGGAAAAATTTTGGAATTTTTTAGAAACTTTCAGTTTGGAGTAAATGAATTAATGTGGTTAGGCTACTTGCTGCTTAATTTTACAGCAGTTATCTTGGCTTATAGATTTTGGGGAAAGGCAGGACTGCTTTCAATTGTACCGCTTTCAATAGTTATTGCAAATATTCAGGTTGGGAAGATGATGACCTTGTTTGGTGTGGATACGACAATGGGAAATATTGCATTCGGCGGGATTTATTTAGCATCAGATATTCTTTCTGAAAATGAAGGGAAGAAGTATGCTAGAAAAGTGGTTTCACTAGGATTTGCCTCAATGCTGTTTACAACTTTTATTATGCAAATTGTCTTAAAAATACAGGTAGCGCCGTCTGACACTATGCAAGGGGCTTTAAGTCAAGTATTTGGGTTTATGCCGAGATTAGCAGTTGCGAGCGTAACTGGATTTGCGGCTTCACAGGCATTTGACATCTGGTCTTATCAGGCAATCAGAAAATTGCGTCCAGACTTTAAAGATATTTGGATTAGAAATAATGCAAGCACAATGTTAAGTCAAATACTTGATAATATAGTATTCTCGTTTATGGCATTTTTAGGAGTTTATTCAATGAAAGAAATAATTGTAATTATATTTTCAACTTATTTCCTAAAAGTAGTAATTGCATTATTGGATACACCGTTTGTATATATTGCGACAATTTGGAAAAATAACGGAAAAGTAAGTGAAGATTAATGAAAAGGAATAAAGATGATAAGATATAGTGTAATAAAAGAAAAAAATCCTAGAGAAATAGTGCTTTTAAAAGGATTCAGCTGTGCATACGGAAAATGTGCATTTTGTAATTATATTTTGGACAATACAGATGATGAAGAGGAAATGAACAGAGTAAATTTGGAGGCGATTAATCAGATTACTGGAGAAACAGGAGTTTTACAGGTTATAAATTCTGGATCTGTTTTTGAACTGAACGATTTTACGCTTTCTAAAATTAAGGAAGTATGTCGTGAGAAAAATATAAAAATATTGTATTTTGAAGCGTATTTTGGGTATATAAACAGGCTTAATGAAATTAGGGAATATTTTAATGAGCAGGAAGTACGGTTTGCTATTGGAATGGAAACTTTTGATAATGAATTTAGAACAAAAGTGCTTACCAAAAATTTTATTACAAATGATAAAGTTTTGGAAAAAATAAAAAAAGAATATAAGATGGGACTTTTTATGATTTGTATAAAAGGGCAGACAAAAGAAATGATTTTACGAGATATAGAACTTGCTCAGGAGTATTTTGATGAAATAGCCTTAAGTGTATTTGTGAATAATGATACAAAAGTGGAGCGGGATGAAGAACTTATAAAATGGTTCTTGACAGAAATTTATCCAGAGTTAAACAAAAAGAAGAATATTGAAATTCTAGTGGACAATAAAGATTTTGGAGTATATGTACAATAAAAAAGGGGGATTATTCCCCTTTATTTTTTGAAACTCCAATTCCGTTTTCAAACATATCAATTTCATTTTCCAGTTCCTTTAAATCACTTTGGACATAATGCTCATTGTCAGTTCCAAGTCTAAAAGTACGAACCAGTGGATTATTTTTATGATTTACTTCAAACATGTATTCTTCCACAACCATTTTTTTTCGATTGTTAGTCAAATCATCTTCAAAATCTATAACAAGTGTCACATTCAAATCAGAAAGTTCACTAATATCTATCCCTTTTTCATTCACTAAATAGTTCAAAATACTTTGCTTTATTACAAATTCAAGTTCTTCTTCAATTATTTCACGTGGTTTTTCAATATTTTGCGTTAAGTATAAAATAGCCTTATCTAAAAAAATCATAATTTTTCCTTTCTTTTTACTGAATTATATAAATTTATTCCTAAACATTCAATTAAGTTATTGTCTAAATTTTTTTAAAGTTGTTTGTTAATAACAGTTTTTACTATTTTTATTTGTTCCTTCTCTTTATATTTTCGCAGGATTGCTCATTGCCGCAAATCCTGCAACCTATGGCTAGACTACGACTTTTATTTGCCCAACTCCGAAACTCCTCCTTCCAGTCGTCAAACAGTCGTAGTTGAACAAATAAAAGCTCCGTCGGTTTATTAAAATTAAAACAGTTTATTTTGTTAAAGAAAAAATAGGATTAATTTTTATTTTAATAAAATTACCTGTTATAATTAAACTAAAATTGTCGTGATTTTTTTGGAATGAAATTGACTGTCTGAGCTTTTTCAAAACTTTTAAGTTATAATCAGTTTAAGAGTTGATAATAACTTTGATTAAAAAGCGAGTTTCAATTTCATAGTAATCCAGGTTTACCCAAATAATAAATGTTTAGACTATTTTCCCAAATAAAATTTGGGAATATTTCAAAAAAATGCTTAGACGAGCCAGGGATAGTGCATAGCACTTTCGCTATTCTCTTTAATATGTCATTATTTAAATATATTAAAATAACTGTTATTGCGAAATAAAGGGAAATGGCGATTGATTTCCCTTGCTTTAAAGAGATAAAAAAACATAAAAATAAAAGAAATAACTTAAAAAATAACTTAATTACTGATTACAAAGAATAAATTTAATTTAAATAAATCAACTTTATTATATAATTTTTACAATATTTTAGCAATACAATTTCCAAAAATAAAAACTGACTCATCTTCCTTAAAACAAGCCAGTTCTTATATTCAATTTATTTTTTATGCAAAATTATTTTACAGAAGCCTCATAGATTTCTTCAATTGTTGCTTCCAAAGCTTTGTTGAATTCTTCATCACTTTGCTGTGCTGACAATCCTTCAGTTAACGCTCTTGAGAAACTTGCGATTATTCCTTTATTTTTTGAAAGAATTTCATTTGCTTTTTCTCTTGGGTAACCTCCTGATAATGCTACTACTCTTACAACTCTTGGATGTCTTGTCAAATCTTCATAAAAGTTTTCAACTGTTGGCAATGTTACTTTTAACATAACATTTGAAGTTTCAGGCAATTTATCAAGATGCTTTTTAATTTCATTTTTTAATATTGTTTCACATTCTGCTTTATCAACATTGTGAATATCTACTTCTGGTTCAATTATTGGAACAAGTCCTGCCGCAATAATCTTATTTGCAACTTCAAATTGCTGATTTACTACTTTTTCAATTCCTGTTTGCGATGCCTTTTTTATAACAGAACGCATTTTTGTTCCAAAAATATGTCTTTCGTTTGCCCTTTTCAAAAGCTCATCCAATTCTGGCATTGGTTTCATTGTTTGAACCCCATCTTCCAATTCTTCAAGTCCTTTGTCAACTTTTAAGAATGGTAAAACTCCTTTTTCTTCCCACAAGAAATCCGCTGTATATTTTCCATCGATTTTTCTATCCATAGTTTGCTCAAATAAAATAGCACCTAAAATTTTTGTATCGTTAAAAGCTGGACTCTTTATAATTCTAGTTCTCATTTTATGAATCAAATCAAACATCTCTGCATCATTTGAATATTCATTTTCATCAATTCCATACAATTTCAATGCTTTCGGAGTACTTCCTCCACTTTGATCCAATGCTGCAATAAATCCTTTTCCATTTCTCATTTTTTCCAATTTTTCGTTCATCATAGCTGTCCTCCTCATTTAAAATTCAGAATTTTTAAAAATCCCTTTATATACTTTTATCATAGCACTTTTTTCAAAAATGTCAACAAAAATTTATAAATCATAAATTACAATATTAATTCGACCTAAGGAATCTATTTTTTTAATTAGATATTCTGTTTTCCTGCTCAAATTATTCTTTATCATATTTTAACTTATTTCTTTATTTACAAATCTATTTGTTATTTAAAAACTTATCTAAAAATTAAAATAACCAAGCAGTTTCATTTGACAATTACAGCTTTTCTGTGTATAATAAATGTAGATTATAAATGCGAGTGTGGTGGAATTGGTAGACACGCTATCTTGAGGGGGTAGTGGCTTTTAGCCGTATGGGTTCAAGTCCCATCATTCGCACCATCGATAAATAAAGGTTTGAATGAAAGTTCTATATAAGAGTATTTTTAGAAAAAGTGGTTTTTCCATCAAATTTTCCATCATTTTTAAAAATGTTGGAAAATAATTTATTTTAATAAATTATCTAAAACTGGAATAACAGTTTTCCTCATTTTTTCAGTTGTATGTGTATAGATTTTAAGAGTTGTAGTAATATCTGCATGTCCTAATCTTTCTTGAATAGTTTTTACATCTATTCCATTCTCTATTAATAAAGTTGTATGAGCATGTCTTAAAGCATGGAATGTAAAATTTTTGTTTAGCCGTGTTTTTATTTTGTACTTTTCCTTGTTGAAATCAGAAATCATAAAAGTATTTCCTTTGCCGTTAGCAAATATTAAATCAGTGTTGTAATAACCTTCTGATTTTTTTTTCAAAATTTCTATATCTTTTTTTCTGTTCATAAAAATTTTTTCAATAATATTATTAAATAAAATAGTTCTTTCTGAAGTAGTTGTTTTTGGAGTATCAAATGTATTTCTTTTATTTTTGTTTATTGTTCTTCGTATAGAAATGGTCATATTGTTAAAGTCAATATCACTCCATTTCAATCCTAAAGCTTCAGAAATTCTGGTACCTGTTAAATAAATAAAAGAAATTAAATCTTTTGTAATTTCTCGTATATCCATTTTTTGTATAATTTTAATATCATTTTCTGTAATTAAATCAAATTGTCTTTTTTTAGGTTTTGGAATTTTAATATTTATAACAGGATTTTTAGTTATAAGTTCCATTTCTACAGCATAGTTAAACATAGAATTTAAAAATTTTTTAAAATTACTTGGATCAGTTTTTTTTAGAATATAACTTTGAAAAAATTTTTTATTCATTTTTTCAAGTTTTACTTTTCCTATTTCATCTTTAACAATATTAAAATAATACATTCTTATTTTTTTTGTACTATCTTTTAAAAAAAGATTTATATAATTTTGAACATAGTCATTGATTAAATCTTCTATTGTTTTCAATTCAAATAACTTATTAGAGTTAAAAAATTTTTCTTGAATCTTTAACCCGTTTTCAATAGCTTCTTTTTTAGTTAAGCCACCTACTTTTTCTATAATTTTTCGTTTACCGTTAACATAGATATCGAAACTAAAATACCATTTTTTTCCTTTTTTCCTTGTTCTCATTTATTTATCCTTTCATTTTTTTAATTTATATTCAATGAAATATTTAGCAAAGTAATTTGCTTCCGCTTCCATCTTCTTTCTAAATCTATTACATTTTTCGATTTAATAAAATATTTCGATGTAAAATATAATGTCCAAGTTCATGTATTAAAACATTCTTTTTCTCGTTAATAGGTAAATTTACATTTAAAGAAACAAAAAAAATTCCTTTATATACAAAAATATTTCCCTTTTTTTTTATCTTTAAAATTACAATATAAAATTTTAATGTTAAATATATCATAAAAATAATATATATTTTTTGTTTGACACGTTTTTATTAATTCTTCTACCTTTTTTTCAACATTCGATTTCAATTTATTTGCCTCCAGATAATTTATTTTTAGATAATATTAAAAATTGTATAACTATTTTAAATTTTTTGTTCTTTTTTCAAAATCTCTTAAAATGTATAATAAACTATTTATTCTACCTTTTCCAACTAAATTTAAAATTTCATAAATCTCTTTACGTTCATCTTCTGTCAACCTTAAAGATAATGCTTTATTTCTTACTAATCCCGTTGCTTTTCTACCACTTCCAATAGGTTTAGTTCTCACTTTTTCCCACCTCTTATTTCTGTTTTTTTCATAGTTTCCTTTCATTTTCATATATTTGTACACACAAAAATTTTAACATATAATTTTCTAAAGTGCAATACTTTTTTGAAAATATGACAAACAAACAGGAAAATAAATATAATATTATGTAGAGAAGTAAAAAGATGTTAAAATAAAAATTATAAGAGAGCAAAGATTATAAATTCAAAAACTTTTCAACATTATTTCAAGTGTTTGCAGTGAAATTGAATAAAAAAATCTAACAAGAAACAGAAAAATTAAAATATTTAGCAGACATAACTATTTAAATATTACTAATTTAAAAAAATTTAAAGAACAGTTGATTATAATGTTAAAAAATGTTAATGATAGAACACATACAATATTTTAAATTTAGGAGTTTCAATCATTTTAAGAATTGTACTAACTTATTTAAAAACATCAATATAGTTCAAAAAAAAAAAAAAACTGTGCCTTTTATCCTATATCCAAGATTTTAGGCACAGTTTATGAGATAACTTCCACTTTTCCAATGCTTCTGATTACTTTTCCGCCTTCCTAATTAAAGCCGTCTAGTATCATTGAGCCTGTGTTGTTATCAGAAACATTCAAAGTTTATATTTTAAAAGAGTTGTAATTCAATCTATTACTAAATTTGTCAACAATACTCCTATTTTATTTTTCTAATTTATCTATATTCAAAATCCATCGGATTAACTGAGTTTCCATCTTTTAAAACTTCAAAATGAAGATGGGAACCTGTACTTACTCCCGTACTTCCTACCTCTCCTATTTTATCTCCCATTTTCACGTTATTTCCTACAGCTGTGTTTATTTTATTTAAATGAGCGTATCTCACAGTTAATCCATCTCTTCTTCTCACTTCAATGAAATTACCATATCCTCCATTCCTTCCAGCATAAGTTACTGTTCCATCTACTGACGACATTACGGCAGCTCCTGTTACCGCTTTAATATCAATTCCATTATGAATTTTTTCTTTATTTGATATAGGATGTACTCTTTTTCCATATTTACTTGTTATTTCAGTTGATAGTACAGGCCAGAAAAGTTCATTTGTATTTTCCGAAATATAATTATCATTACTTTCATAATTTGGTGTAATTTCTTGTTTGGAAATATTTAATTTATTCACAGAATAATTTTTGTTGTTGTTATTTTTATTTGTTAATACCTTTGGGATATTTTGAGGGGTGTTGTAATTTTCTGTAGCTTCCATTTTTATATCTTCTTGTGCTTGTGAATTTGTATCCATTATTATTAATGTTTCTAAATTTTCATTTTGAGAAGAAATATTTGTTTTTACATTATTTTTTTCTTCTCTATTCTTTAAAATTTGCTCTATTTCCAAAATCTTTTTATCATCCTCATCTTCATATTCATTTTGACTAATTTTTCCTATAAAGAATGCAAATAAAATTAAAACAATTGAATATCCTGCTATTTTTAAAACATTATTTTTTTTCATTTCTTTTCAACCTTATTATCTCAGCTTCATTTTTCTCTATATCTTTTTTCTTTTGTTCATTTTCTCTTTGTAATTTTTCAAGCTCTTTTTCTTTATTTATCTTTATTTGCTTATAGTCTATTCTTTTCACAATTACATTATTTTTTATTTTATCATTAGGATTTACTACTATTTCCATTCCCTCTTTTATATTTTCACCAGAAATTTCTATTTTCTCTCCATTATTCATACCAACTAGAACTTCTTTTTCAGTAACTTTATTATTTTTATCTATCAAATAAATATAATATTTATCAATTTTTCCATTTTTAGATTTTCGTTTAATTACAGCATTTAATGGTACAGTTATTACGTTTTCCTTCTTCTGATGAATCAGCCTTATATTTACTTCCTGATTTAAACTTAAATCTTTAAAATCTGAAGTTAAAAATTCCAATGTTTTCAAATTTTCTATACCTATATTATTTATTTTATACAAAATGGCTTCATATGAATTATTATTGTTTATTACACTAATATTTGCTGTATTTCCTACATTAACATATTGTAGCTGATTTTCTCTTACAGGTTCACTGACAATCTTGACATCCTGTATTTTTGCTAAAACTACCACTGGAGTCAACGAATCAGCATATTGTCCTTTTAAAGCATTTATTTTTACAATATAGCCATCAATTGGACTTATTATAGCTCTTCGTACTAATCCACTTTCATTGTTTAATTTTATCAATTCTCCTTCCAATGCTTTAATTTCTCCAGTAAGGTTATTTATATCATTTGTAGTATCTGCTCCTTCACCATATTGATTTTTCAAAAATCTTAGTTGCGAATTTTTAACAGCTAGATTTTGTTTAAGCTCCTGCATTTTTGAATTTAAATCTCTTTCTTTGTAATCACTGAATTTAACTAAAATATCCCCCTTTTTTATCCTAGCACCTTCCTTAAAAAAAACATCATCAACTTGTAGCTGAACATCGAGTCCTATGGACACAAAATCTTTAGCTTCAACTTTACCTTTCATTTTAGTAAATATCTCTAAAGTTTCTCTTTTAGTAGTATCTACCATATATTTTTCATTTATTCTCGGAGTACACATTCCAACCATTAATAAAATTACAAAAATTAAAATACAAGGTAGTAACCAAATTATATTATCTTTTTTATTTATTATCAAAGTATCCTCCTTTTTATATTTAATTATTCTTTTCAAAATATAATTTTTTGAATTTTACCCCCTCTTTTTAAACTTTGCTGATTTTCTATTTACAAAATAATAGTATTAATGTTCCCCATCAAAATATGAAATTTCATTAAGATTATCTTCATAAGGGAAATATTGTTTTTTCCCTAAATACAGCTGATCTCCATGTCTTTGCACTGGCACTACATAAAATCCCCAATTGTTCATATCAGTATATACGAAAAATCTTACCACATTGTTTTCAATATTATCTGTTTCGTTCTGAGTGAATATTCCCGCATAACTTGGCAATATTTCTTCCGCATCCTTTTCTTCATATTCATCAACATTTTTATAAATCACCTCTTTTTTCAGCTCGTCTTCTGCATTGTGAACATATAATTTTAGCTCCATTGCGGAACTGGACTTATCTATATGACTTACAAGTATATTGGCTTTTCTTGAAGTTTTAAGCATTTCAACTTTTTCTCCATCATATCTTTCAGCATATACAGAATACGGTACTAACGGCACTTCATTTTCTATATTTACATCCATATGTCCAAATCTCTTATAATCCAAGTATTTTATCGCTCCGTCAAGACAATTTAATTTTAATTCATAATCATCCCTGTGGCTAAGTTCCTTATACTCTATCATTTTTCCAGGCACAAATTCCTTTAGAACTTCCTGAAATGTACTTATTTTTGTAGATTGTCCACTTAACTTGATTAATGAATATTCAAATAACATACCTTCCTTGTAATAGGTATTCAAGAATTTTCTAAGCATTGAATAAATATCCGATTTTAATATTTTTTCTATTTCCTTTATAGTAAAAATTTCATCAGGAAATTTATTTATTGTTTTAAATTTATCATTTTCCATTATATGAATATTCCATGTTTTCAATTCTGTTATATGTAAATCCTTTTCTCTTTCCATAATTTTAGGAATGTCAAATCTTGTTCTTAGCCTTCCGTCAGATGTAAAAAATTCTTTTTTCATATTTTCGGCAGCTTCCCATAACATATAAAAGTTATTCTTTATTTTTCTATACGATTCACTCATTTTATTTTCAAATTTCGAATATTTTGTAGGAATTATTTTTTCACTTTTTTCATATTCCCTGTCTAAATTTTCAAATATTTCTTCTATTCCGTATTCATCTATAACTTTATAAATCATATCATTATCATATGGGATTAAGTCATTAACTGATATTTCATTATTTTCTGAATATTTCTCCGCAAGTACCACTTTCAAATACTGCATTAATCGGTATGTTAAATTATTTCCCCCAAAATTTTCATCCCCATTTTCAAAACTTGTCTTTATATCAAGTTTATACGAAATTTTTCCATTGTCAATCACATATTTACAAGCCGCAAGATCTGTTGTTCCTCCTCCACAGTCTATAATTAACGCACTGTATTCTTCCCCTTGTATATATTTTCCTTTTTTTATCTGATTTTCTATTGTATTGTATAGCACAGCTATCGCTTCATCCATAGCATTGTCCGTTATTATTTCATATTCATACCTCTTGCCAGTTACTTTTCCATCCTTATTTTTCACATCAATAGAAAATATTTCCTGAAACATATTCAAAAACTGCTCCTTTAGCCTTACCGGACTGGAAGCATGTATTTTTTTAAATTTACACTTGAACATATATTCGGCTCTTCTTACAATGTATTTCAAATATGCCTTTATAATTTCTTTTCTTTCCACAAATCTTATATTTCCAAATTCATCATTTATTTTCTCTACTTCATCATGATCATGCACCCATTTCTTTAATCCGTAAAAAAGAGAGCCGTTTACAATGTAATCATTCATTTCAAGTTTTTTAACTACATCATAGCCAAAAGAATACTTTATATTATTCTCATCACTGCAATCATCAACATAGGCTATTGTCGGCAATATTTCCCTGTATCTTCTTTCTCCATCATTAAATTTTACATAGTTTATCTCATTTATTTTTATATTCCCGTTCAGTATATCATTTGTCGGTAAATCCCTTACATAATTGGTATCTAAATATGCTCCTAGCGCAGTATTAGAAGTTCCAAAATCTATACATAAAACTGTACTTGTTTCTTCCAGTTCCCTTACTTCAAAATTTTCAATATCAACTTTATAATAATTTAATTTGTACGGATATGTTGGCAAAGCATCATCTTTTTTTGTATTATAAAATTTATAGATATATTTCAAGTCATCTGACTTAAAAAATAAAAATGAAAATTTATTATTTCTTAACTTTTCTACCCTTAAAAACTCTGTCTTACATGTCAAATAGTATTCATCATTTTTTTCAAGATCCTTCTCAAGATTAAATATTCCACAAACATAATTATTTGCATTTACCAAAAAAACATTTGCATTCCCAATTTTATCAGGAATAATTATTTTATAGTTATCTTCCCTTGTCAAATTCAAATCCTTATACAAAATTATCTTGTGCGGTATCTTTATCTCATTTTCGTGGTGAATCCTAACGCTTAACTTGTCATCAAACAAAGCTTGAACCATAGGAAGCCCATTTTCATTATATTTATTAATACTGTAATCTGGCCTTGCCCCTCTAAATTTTAACAAAATATTTATCAATTCCTCCCTGGTAGGATTCTCCAAATATATATCCACAAGTTTTTCCTCTACAGCAATCTGGTACATCTCGTTATACGACTTTCTTCTCAATTCATCTTCATAAAATAATCTCATTTTCATTTTTTCCTTTCTTCATCAATTCAAATTTTTATACAATAACCCCCTTACTATCTCCTCAAATCCCTTCATTTAAAAATTAAATCTCAAATATCTCTTCAAAAACTTTCAGCACATCCTTCATTGAAATATATATCCTATCTCTTTCCCCTTCTATGAGTTCCAGGAATCCTATCTTATTCGTTTCTATATACCATTTTAAAGTCTTAAAAATTTTAGGCTTTTCTGAAAACGCTATCTCGTCCACAAAATTTTCAAATTCCTGTCTATCAATTTCTTTTTTGCGTCCCAACTTATCTAAATATTCAAACAATTCTCCAACAGCCTCATCATACGTTCTTCCCTCATCTTTCTCATTTTCATCAAATCCTTCCAATTCCAGCACCCTTTTTGTCGAAGTAGCTACATTATAAAATTTAATTTCCTTATCCACTTCCATCTTTTCAACAGTTTCTGTTTCAGTATTATAAATATAGTATCCCTTTATAAAAAAATCAAAATCAAAGGGTTCTGTTTCAGGAAGTTCCAATATTTGTTTAAATCCGCTTTTAATCTGTTCAGGTGAACTTTTGCTTTCATCTAACCTTTCTTCAAAATTAATTTTTATTTTCTTTCTATGGACTTTTTTAGTAACATAAGTCTTTAGCGTAGGTACGTTGTAACCTGAATAAATTTCAGGAGTTTTAGATTCAATTGTCTTATTTCCAATATCTTTTATTTCATCTATTTTAAATAGATAGGGAAATATACTGGTTTCTTCCATTTCCTGTTCAAGATTTTCATATTTTAAACTTTCTTTCATTGCAAAAAGTATTTTATTAACAGCTTCAGCTTTAGCTGGATACTTTCTAAAATAATCAAAGGTTTTTTCATTTAACTTTTTTAAAAAAACATCTTTATTTACTACATAAAACTTTTTATCTTCCAGTATTATTTCCAATGGATTAAAATATTCTTTAAGTTTATTATAAAAAGAAATATTAAAATTATTATCTGGAATATTTTCCTCTGCTTTCTCATCAACTTTTTTCAAAATCAATAATGAATTCTCATCTTTTATAGATATTTCATAATATCCTGTATTTTCATTTGTATTCAATATATCTTCATTATTTTTTATTATTTCTGAATCAGTGTAGATATAATTATTTATTTTCATTCTCTCCATCCTTATTTCAAATATAATTTTAATTTGTTATTTTAAAAAATTTTTTATTCTTTCATTTCCTTATATTCATGTGCAAATTTTTTGTACTCTAAAGTATAATTTTTTAATCCCTTTGTTGTTTTTAATCTTCTTACCATTTCATTAGCTTTTTCAACATCACGTTTGTCCAAATAATAGGAACATAATTTTATCAATGCTCTTGCTTCATTTTGTTCAGCAGCCTTTTTATACCATTTAACCGCTTCTTCAATATTTCCTTCTTCCTTCAACTTATCCGCATATTCTGTCTGTGCCTCAGCCCTATTTTCCTTTATTGCTGATTCTTTAAAATATTCCTTCGCTTTTCCAGTATTCCCTTTCTCAAATTCGATAACTCCCATGTAATAAATAGAATCTTTCAATCCTTTATCATACGCTTCTTTAAATAATTTTTCCCCAACAGATTTATCACCAAATACATCATAAAATCGTGCCAAAGTTACTAATTCATCTTGAGAATATTCTACCATTTTCTTTTGTTCCTTTTCAGCTTCAAAAAAATTTTTCATTATCATATTTTGTGCTGATTTCATATACAAATCTGCTATTTTTCTTTCGTTTTCATTTCCATTCAAATAATTCAAATATTTCTCTATATTAGAGTTAAGATTAATAACTTCAGTATCATTTAATAATCTATTCTTCCAATAATTCATATTTTGCATATCATTTTTTAAATAATATATTCTTACTAGAGAGTATATCGAATCTGCATTCCTTACCTTAGCCCCTTCAGTGTAAAGTTTTATCGCTTCCTCTGTTTTCCCTAATTCTTCAAGCATATATCCTAAATTCCTATATCCTTCTAAATTTCCTAATTTAATATATTCTCTGTAATATTGTTCTGCTTTTTCATATTCTTTTTTTTCATAATAAAATTCTCCTAGATTTCCTGCTACTTCTTTATTTCCTTCATCGTATGCTATTTTAAACCATTTTTCACTTTCATCTGTTTTTCCTGCCTCATAGTACATAGTCGCTATTTTTACATATGCCGCTTTATTATATTTGGCTATTTCCAGTAGCATTTCTTCAGCTTTTTTATAGTTTTTATTATTAATTTCATTTTCTATTTCAGCAACTCTTTTTTCATATTCTTCTTTATTTAATACTACTGTATAAGTTTTTTCTTGGGGTTCAGGTTTTTCACAACTTATTGTTGCTAATGATAATACTAATAGTATTATTGTTTTTTTTAACATTTTATTTAACTCCTTTTATTTCTATATCTGTAAAAAATGGTTGTTTTGAATATTCTATCTGTGAACGGTAGCTTAGCCAGTCAGAAGGAATACTAGTTTTTATTTCTTTTATAACTATTTTTTTTACACTATTTTTAGGATCGTTATTTATTTTTTTTTCAATATCTTCAACTCTATCTGAAATAAATGTAAAGTTTTTAAATTTTTTATTACTTAATTCATCATTATTTTTATTTATTTTATATTTTTCAATTTGAACTATAGCATCTTCAAATGTCTTATTTTCAATTCTTTCTAAATTTTTTAATTTTATATTATTTTGACTAATTTCTTTATCAAGTTTTTTATTTTTCAAAAACATATCCGCTTCAAAGATTCCTTTACTTATAAAGCCAGCAGTTTCTATATTCCCTACAGTTTCTTTAGCAAAACCATACATCTGTATTCCTGGTTCCCCTACTATACTTTTTGCTTTTTTAATTAGCATTATGCCTCCATCAGAATTTTCAAATAAAGATTTTGTAGATTCAGCAAGAGCAAATGTTTTTGCTCCTATCCCTGTTTGTAATTCCGTGTATAATACTCCTCCTAATGTAGAGCCTGTTGCTGCATACCCTTGATTATACAAAAACAATAATCTTCCCTCAGTTACGACTGCTCCAATATTTTTGGTTATTATCACTACAGTTGCTACAATTACCACACTTCTTATGAAATTTCTATCTGAAGGCGAAAAGAGACTTCCTAAAAAGGCATCTTTTATTTCTGGATTTTGTCCATTATATACTATATCTAACAAAGGTTCTTTATCTTTTATAAAACATTTTTTGGTTACCTCTTCTATATTACACTTTAATGACGAAGTCTTTATTAAAGCATTATATCCATTCACAAAAAAATTCTTAGAATAATTTGTCCATTCACCCCCATATTCATTGATTTTACATACATCTCCTGTTAAAGAACACTTAATTTCCATAAGTAAATTAAAATTTTCAGGCAAATTATCATTTATTGTGCCAATTGGATCTTTTCCCATAAGATATCCGCTTTTTCTGTGAACTTTAAATTCTACCATTGCTGATTTTTCCTTTACAGCTACAGCATCATCACCCATTTGAAGTAATCTAGTATTAAATTCTGCCAGAGGACAAATCAGAGTAGCTCCATCACATACAAGTGTACTTGGTTCTTCTCCTGTTATTCTTTTTCTACCTGCAAGTTCAAGAATTTGTTTATGTTGATTTTGTGCTTCCTCTTCTTCTTTTTTATGTATTTCACTTAAACTTTCCGAAACTTTTAAATAGTGTTTATTTAATCCTTCATAACTATTGATATCAGGTATTCCTTCTGATTGTGGAATATAAATTTTATCTATGTTTTCTTTTTTCATAACTGTTCTCCTAATAAATTAATTTTCTATTTTTAAATAATCATAATTCTTTCATTAATTTCATACCGTTTTCCTAATTTTAAATTTATTTGAATTTCTATAGTTTTTATTTTTTCTCTCGATTTTCTCAAATTTAATTTATATGAAAACTCATAATCTTCTATATCAATTCCGTATTCTAGTTTAATTTTTTCAATAAAATTAGATTCATTCATTATCAAGGTATCTATTTCACCAATAATTTCAATATTACCATTTTCTATTTTTTCCTTTATTTTTACAGGAATACTAAGATTATTTATAAACCCATTCAAGTAAAATCCTCTTTCTATTCTTGAAAATTCTTCATTTCTAAAATATGGATTTCCAAATAAACATTTTACTAATGCAGATTCGTTTATTCCTGCAAAAAATTGGGTATCATCTTCCTTTTCTAAAACTTCTCTAATTTCTTTAAGTTCTTGTTTTAAGCGATATTTATTTTTACATGCTTCTTCTATAATTCCAAATCTATATAAGATATTATCCTTATTTATCGCCTTACAATAAAAACTTTCCTTATCTAAATAAAGGATTAATGAACTAAATATTTCAAACATAAAAATATCTGGATATTCAATATTTTCACTATTTCTTTTTACCTCTATATTTTCTTCCAAAAGATGAAATAATTCGAAATTATCATTTTTTTCACTGTCATCTTTTAAATTTGCTAAATATACTTCTGAAGCATATTCAAAAAGTTTATTATTTATTCGATTAAATTTATCTCTAAATTCTTTTTTTAACTCAAATTCGTACTTATCCATATAAATTGTATTCTCCATAACTCCTCCTATCCATTAATCAACACATTACTTCCGCCATTTACTACAGAAAAGCCATTCGAATTTACTTCAGTATCCCCATTTGACTGTATGCTTGTATTTCCTTGTGAAGTTTGAGAAATATTTCCTGCTACAAGAGTTTTACTTCCTTCCACTATTTCTGTATAACTTTTCGCATTATTACTTATATTCCCAGCACTCTCTGAAATACTGTCTGCACTTTCCGATATACTGCTAGCAGTCTGTGAAATCGAACTTGCCGCACTTGTTGACAAACTATTAGTCGCAAGTACCATATTAAAATCCGAATCTCCCACGTGATAATTCCTGTTAGCCACATCTGTAAACCTTCCATTTCCATCATTATTAACCGCTCCTAAAACTATTGCATGTGTTTCGTTCCCGTTTGGAAAATAAAGTGCCACTCTGTCATTTACTTCTGGTGCTGGCGTAAATCCTGTATTACTTTGACTATATGGAGTTATATAAGGAAAATAACTTTTCCCAGCATATTTATCCTCAAATGACTGCCCATTTTCTCCTAATTTTAACAATCCTTCCGTTAAATTTAATGTCATAACTGCAATATCTTTTGTCTTGACTTTTTCTTTTGTATTTTCATTCTGATTATTTTCAGTTTTTTCTATATATTTATTAAGCGGTTTTGCTCCAATCGTTCTGCCCTCAAGATTATCCGAACTCCCATCAGTTCTTCCATGCTCACTCTTGCTTTCATCTGTTCTTGCAATATGTACTGTTCTCGCTTCTATTACTGCTCCTCTTATCTTTTCATGCGGTATTGGATCTACAAAATAGTCTGTCTGTTTTCCAAGTATATATTCACATTTTAACGTATTTCCTTCGTTATAAATTTTATTTTCAAGAACATAGTAATCATTTTCTACTTCTTCTCCTGATACTCTGTTTCTGGTCTTTAATTTTATTGGTGTTGCTACTGGATATACTTCTGTTCCTGTTATTTTAAAATATGTTCTCTCTTCTTTTGTTCTTTTCCCAAATTGAGAATACTTTAAGTTTGGTGTCTGTGCTGGCATATTCTTGAAAAATCCTACAAATACCTTATCTGAGTATGCCATTACTGGCTGTCCCGTATACGATGCTATTCTTTTCAAATATTCCCAGTCTGTTTCGTTATACTGGATTGTCATTCTAGGTACTGCCTGCATATCTTCACCAACATTTACAATTTTTCCATCATTTGTACCATAATTTCCATTTATTTCCTCCGCTATCGCTGAATAAGTTAATGTTGGATCTTGAAACGAACGGTATCTCGGTATTCTATCCAAAAGAACACTTTTTGAAATTGCAGTAATTTCCACTGTCAAAGCTCCTGCTGTTGTTTCGTTTATTTGCAACTCATTTATTACTCCATTTAGAAATATTTTTTCTGTTGAATTTCCAGTATTATCAGCAATATTACTTCTTCCTAGTATTTTTATTTCTTTATCCCCTTTTCTGTCTATCAGAGCATCGTATAAACTTAACTGATTTACCGAACCAATATATTTTATTCTCCCAATTGTATGTTCCCCTATCTTTGAATCAATTTCTAGACTCATATCTCTCCAAAGTATCTGCTGTCCATCAATTTCTATTTTTATTCTTTCTGCTGAAAAAAATTCTACTGGATTTTGGTTGTTTAAATTATTATTCATTTCATATCACTTCTTTCTCTTTAAAAATTTTTTCTTCCATACATTTCTAAATGTCCTTAAAATCTAATTTTTCAAATTCCGATTTCATTTCAACAACATTGTTAAATCTATCCTTTATCTCTACTTCCATTCCTTTTTCAATAAATTTTCTTATATCCTCACTTATATCTTCATCAAAAATCAATTCAGGATTATAGAATCTTTTTAATACTTCATCTGGTTTCTTTTTAGTTATCATAAAATATAGTAATGCCGAAAGGCTATATATATCTGTTCTTTCATCATTTTCAGCTTTTAATGAGTACATTTCAAGGGGAGAATATCCGTCCGTTACTTTTATATATGTCCCATTTTTTTCATCAAAATATATGCTTGATCCAAAATCTATTATTTTTATTTTATTTTTCTTATTGATTAATATATTTGAAGGCTTTACATCCCTATGAATTATTTTTTCGTTATGAATTTTTATAAATATATCTAAAATATCAAAATATATTTTTTTTATATCTTTACCTTTCACATTTTCTTCATTAAGTATATACTGTTTTAATGTTGGAAAATTAAAATATTCCTCGACAATATAAACTGTTTTATTTTCCTCAAAATAATCAAACAATTCAATTATTCTGCCTTTAGAGTTTGAATCAAGCACATTATGCAAATGAGCCAATATTTCCGCTTCCCTGTCAAAACTTTCCTTTACTTCCTTTAATCTATCCTCATATTTTTTAGTAAAAACTTCCTGATTCGCTCCCCTAATAACTAGCTGTGAAGGGAAACATTCTTTTATAACATATCTTTTTTTCTTGTTAAATGTTAAATATACATTTGAAAAATCACTTTCTGCAATTACCTGTTTTACTTCATATTTATTTTTCAACTTATAATTTATTGGCAAATAATTCATAAAAACTCCTTTTTCTAATATTAAATTTCTATTTCATTAACAAGTTTATAATCAACTTTCTGCTCTTATTTTAAACTAAAATTGCTATACAATAAAATATTCTGATTAAATAATATTTCCGTTATTATCTCTTCCCAATTTTTTCCAATTCTGTCTAATTTCCTCATCAAGCGAATCATATGATTTTCTTGCTGTTCTAGATTTTGATTTTGGTTTTGGTTTTAAATTTATATTATTTTTCTCTCTTTTTGGCTGTTTTTTTACAGGATTAACAGATGTTCTCGCTTCTCTTTTTATTTCTGGAAGTTTCACTGCCTTACTTTGATTTTCCTGTTCTAATTTTTCAATTTCTTTTTCTTCTTCGTTTTGTGGCGGTAATACAGCTGTTTCTTCCACTTTTTCTTCTACAACTGGAGCAGGAATTTGTGGTTGAACATTTTCAGGTTTAACAGTTGTGTTTATTTTTGCCATATTTTCTGATTGTTGATTTTGAGATGGCTTCTGAACAATCACTTTTTCTTTTTTAGATTTTTCTATTCTACTGTTATAGATACTCTTCCCCACTGCTGTGACAAAAAATACTGCTATTAACATCGGAAGTATGTAATTAAGTGGATTTACTCTTTCCACAACAGTAGTTACTGTATATTCTTCCTCTTCTTCCTTTTCCAAATTTTCAATAAAAATAGACAAAAACGGTATCTCAATTTTTCTCTGTACCTCTATACTATTTACTTTCTGGCTCAATTCACTTTCAAAACTAAAACGGCTGCTATTTCTTATAAACATGTCCAATATTTCATTTTCATTTACGATTTCCCAAAATTCAGCTGTCCCCGATAATATATAATCGTATTTTTTTAAATCAAGGCTTACAATTGTATCTCCCTCAATTTCTTCAATCAGTTCATTATCACGGAAAATCTTTACTTTTGAATTTCCTATATTTCCAACTATCATTTTATCATCTTCGGCAGCCACTATTGATGTTGAAAATTTACTGTAGTAATCCATATTTCTCTTAATTTTGCTTTCAATTATTTCTTTATTTGCCACATTAAGAAGATGTGTCATATTATCTTCTGACAGGCTATTATTTGAAAAATATGCTTCAGCCACAGCCATTACTGCAATTTTTGCAACATTTTCCTTCTTTTCAGTATCTTCAGTTAATATCCAAAATCCTTTTTTCCCTTCTGGAATAAATGCAGAAAATGTATTTTCCTCCTGATCTGTATTATGATGTTCCCTAAAAAAATATGTTGAATATTTAGTTTTTGTTATTTGCATAATATTTACCTTCCTTTACATTTTATCTATTAATTCTCTTCAACTTTAAAAAATTGATGATGATTCAATTGTCATTGTTTCTTCTATTCCTATTACTCCAAAATGATGTTCCCAATAAACTTTTGTCCTTAATCCCATTGGTAAAAATAACTTTGAAAGCAGTCTAAATTTTTTCCTGTTTTTTTCATTTTTTTGGCTGTTAATATAAATAACAAGTTTATCCTCTGAAACCTTATTATTGTATATTATCGAATCAGGGTATATTTTCTTTATAATTTCCTCAAAAGCGTACATCCCGTTTGAATGTTTGTACATATCATTTATTGTGTTAGCAATATTTATTTTTTCTATCCTGTCAAACTCCTTTATCAAATTCTGTATCTCATCCCCATACTTTCCGTCTTCCAAGTCCTTAACTATCTTACGGTTTATTATAATCTTTTTATTCATCCCCTCATACAAATCAAGTTTTGCCAATATATGCACCATCACATTAAAAACTATCTTTCTAACTTCCTCATAATCCTTTTTTATATTTATATCAATAATATTTGATAAAATCTTATTAAATCTCAAAAATGGATTTATCTCAATTTCCATCTCCTCATCAAAATAATTTATATCTTTGTCATTTATCTCCATATATGGTGAAATTTGCTTTGACAACACATATTTTATCTTATTTATATCCTCTCCTTTCTGAAACATTTCATAAATGACATTCCATATATATTGATACTGTTTTTTATTATCCATTATATTCCATCTCCTTTACTTCCTCTAAAAATTTTCCCCTTATCTTTTCATTAAACTTTTTTTCAAATATTTTATAACTCAACCGCTTCCCATCTCTCCATTTCCATTCCTTCACGCTTTCTTATTTCTATTTATCTCCCCCTTTCATTCTTTTAAGAAAATATTTCTTCCTCAACTGCTGTGGCGTAAGTTTCTTTTCTTCTTCTGTTTCCACTTCTTTTTTCTCCACCTTTTCCACAACTTCCTCTTCAACATCAATTCCCAGCATTTCCCCAAAAATCTTTTTAACCTCGTATCCTTCAATTGTCTTGCCTTCTTCAAATTTTACACAATATCCATCATGTTCAACAGCCGATTTTATCACATTAAAAGTTCTCATTCTTTCAAATCCATCCAAAAATTTTATTTTTTCTAAAAACTCTTTTTTAGGAAATATTGAGTTATTATCTTTTTTTAAAAGAAAAAATAACCAATTATAAATATTATCATTATGATTTTCTGTCACTTTTCTCGGTAATTTTTTTTCTTCATTTTCAAATTCTAATTTTGAAGTTTCTTTCACTTTATCAACTTTATTTGTTTCCTCTGACAATCTTTTTAAATTACTGTATTCAAATAATTCACCCAAAGTATTCAAAATATCTTTTTCTGAAATATATATCCTATCTCTTTCCCCTTCCAGAAATTCCAAAAATCCTATCTTATTTGTTTCTATATACCATTTCAACGTCTTAAAAATTTTAGGTTTTTCTGAAAACGCTATCTCATCCACAAAATTTTCAAATTCCTGTCTATTAATTTTCTTTTTATGTTTCATCTTATCCAAATATTCAAATAATTCTCCAACAGCTTCATCATATGTTCTTCCATCGTTTTTTATATTTTCATCAAACTTTTTCAATTCTAATACTCTCTTAGAAGAAGTAATTATATTATAAAATTTGATTTCCTTATTTACCTCTATCTTTTCAATTTCTTCATTTAAATTTAAAATATAAAATCCTGATATTAAAAAATTAAATTCAAACATTTCATATATTGGAATAGATAAATATTCTCTAAACATACTTATAATCTCATTTCGCGAAACTTTATTTTCATTAATACTTTCGTTAAAATAAATTTTTTTTCTGTAATTTTCAATTTCTTCTACTTTATATTCAATAAAAGTAGGTATTTGCCATCCATCATAAATTTCAAATGTTTCTGATTCTTCTTTAGCAGGTTGATTATTTTTAATATCATCAAACTTAAATAAATAATAAAGTACACTTTCTTTTATCTCATATTCAAGATTTTCTAATTCTAATCCTTTTTTTAAAGTCTTTAATACGTGGTTAGTCTCTTTAATTTTTTGTGGAATTTTTTTAAAATATTCAAAAGTAGCATTATTTAATTCTTTTAATATATTTTTTTTATTTTCTATATTTATTATTTTATTTTTATATTCCACAATCATAGGATAAAAATATTTATTTTTTATTTCATTATAAATATATTTAGAAAAATCTACCGAACTGAATAGTTCGCTATTTAAATCATGATAATTTATTTCCCATTTATTGTCTGTAGATTTTTTTATTTCAAATTTTCCTTTTTCAGAATCAATTTTTGTTATTATATCGTTTTCTGATAAATATGTCTCTGAATAATATTTAAATTCTTTAATCATACTATTTATCCCTTTTCCTTTAAAGTTTACTTTTTCTTTATCTTTTCTAATCTTTTTTCAATTCTCTGCGCTTTCCTGTTTTCTCCTATTTCATTGTAAAATTTTAACAAATTATTTAAATGTTCCTCATTTTCCTCCAATTCTACCACCTTTAACAATAACTTCTCTACTTCTTTATCTTTTCCTACTGAAAAATATAAATTGGCTAAATTTTCCATAGGATTAGTATCTCTCTTATTCATTTCAATTGCCTTCAAAAAATATTCTTCTCCTTTTTCCAAATTATTTAATTTATAGTAATATAAATATCCCAAATTATTATATGCTGAATTATCAGCTCCATTTTCAATAGCTTTCAAGTAATATTTTTCTGCTTTTTTATAATCTTTTTTACGAACATAAGTATTAGCTAAATTGTACATTACATTGTCATCATTTCTATCTTTTAATATTTTAATAAATATCTCTTCAGCTTTATCATACTCTTCTTTACTACTATATATTCTTCCTAAACAATTCATTGCTTCATAATAATTCTCTTTCTGTGCTATTTTACACCATTTTTCTGCTTCCTCATATTCTTCTGTATTAATATATAGATTTCCTAAATCAATCATAGCTTCACTATCATTCATTGATGATAATTCCAGCAACATACTTTTATATTTCTCCTGATTTTTTTTATAATCTCGTTCATAATATGCTAGATAACGCTTAGCTTCCAAACTTCTATCAGCTATTTTTTCAAAATATATCTTGGATACTTCTGGAAACTCTTCATAATTTGCTTTTCCTTTTTCTAAAAAAATCTTAACTTGATTTTCTGTAAGTTTGTTAGATTTTTCTGAAACTTCTTTTTTTGCTATCTCTATTTTTTTATCAACTTCTGAAGAACAGCTTAATATAAGTATTGTCATAAAGAATATAAAAACTTTTTTCATTTCTCGCTTCCTTTCTAAAAATACCTTTATTTCATTTTTTTAGCATACGGCCTTTCCGAATATTCTATCATCCTAAGAACTCTAGCTTCATCTTCCATATAATCATTCCAATAGTTTATTCCCCAATTTTTAATGTAATTTATACCATCACTTCCTTTTTCTAATGCAGAATCTATTATATCTTTTTTAGATTTTTTTATGTTCTTGTTTGCCTGTTCCTTTTTTAATTTGTCTTCGGCTCTCTGAAATTGTCTTGCATTTTTTTCAGCGTTCCTTTTTGTTTTTTGTCTTTGTTCTGTTCCAGATTTTATTTGGACGTTTCTTTTTGGAGTTCCATCAGGCTTATTTTTTTCAATTGGCTCATTTGGAACTTTAGAATTCACTACTTTTTTAACTTTTTCTTTATCTACATTAAATTTTTCATTTACTATTTTTTTATTATTTCTTATATCAACAATATTTTTATGATAATCACCTATTTCTCGTGTTTTATCAGTCACATTAAGTATAAATTCTTTTAAATCTTCTCCATCTTCTTTTGAAACTATCCTATTTTTTACCATAATATCGGTTCCTCCACCAACAAACTCCTTGTATACATCTATTCCTGAAAATTTTTGAATAAGACTTCTTCCATCACCCAAAAAAAAATCTACTCCTTTTTTTACACTTCCAAAATTAAGAGCTATTTTACCCCCTTTAAATACATTAATTGCCATTTTAGTTCCTCCCGTAGCAATGCTTTTTACAAGATTGAATGTAAGGTAAATATCTAGAATCCTTTTTGTAGTAGGATTTATAAACATTAACCATTTACTTCTCACATCAGCTGTTTGAATATGCCCGCCTTGTCCATTATCTGTAAATTTAATATCCACTTCAGGACATATAGAACATTCTAGTATACTTCCTGTCAAAAGAGCATCTTCTCCTATAATTTTTATAGTTGAGGCATGTTTCCATCTTTTTTTAGCAACTGCCTTATTTATTTCACATAATCTTCCTGTTTTTTTACAATATAAATTATTTTCTGGAATAAAGTTTTCATCATTTATATCTCCTACCGTTCCAATAACATCTTCTTCCATAAGAGCAACATTTTTCTGAGTCGGATTGAAAGTAATCATTTTTTTACCTAAATTTTTTACAAAACCAAACATACCTTTATATTCTCCCATTGGACAAAAAAGATTAGCGTCATCACAAACTATGGCATTTACATGCTCAACAGGAATTGCGACATGTGTTTTATCCTGTAAATATCTATATTTTTCATATGAATTTATACCACAATAATATTCCTTTAATTCAATAAAATCAGGGAGTTCAGCTTTCATAGCCCTCATAGTATCTTTTCTAAATTTTTTTAAACGTTTGTCCGTATCTTTTTCCATTTTCATACTCCTTTTTTAATTATTTTCTAATTTTTAAAAATCGTTATTTCTTTCAATATTCTTTCTATGCCATTTATTTTTAAGGTAATATTATTATTGATTTTTTCTATTTTATTATTTATTTCTCCAAAAATAATTTTATAATTAAATGTCAATTGATATTCTTCAATCTTTATTCCATATATTTTTTCTAATTTTTCCAAAATAATAAAATTACCAAGTTTTAATGTATTTATCTTCCCAGTTATAAAAACTTTATTTCCATTAGTAGTAGAATCTAAAATTAATGGAATTGAAATTTCATTTATCAAAGTCTTTAAATAAAACTCCTTTTTTATAAGAATTTTATTTTTATCTATAAAATATGGAAATCGAAATAGAAGCATTATTATTTCCGTTTCATTTATAAAAGCAAATAATTTCTCTTCAATTTCAATAATTTTCTTATATTCCTTAATTTCATTTAATAATTTATGATTACCTATACAAGCATCTTCAATAATACTTAATCTATATAATATATTTTCAATATTCAATACTTTGCAATATCCAATTCTAGCATAAAAATATAAAACTAAAGTACTAAAAATTCGTGGTATTAAATTTTGAGGAAAACGAAGTTTTTCTTTATTGTATAAAATTTCTATTTCTTTTTCATATAATACAAACTCTAAACTGTCATCATAAATTTCTATTTCATCAAGAAAAATATTAGATGTGTATTCATAAATATTTGTTTTTAATTTTCCTGTAGTTTTTTCTTTAAAAATAAATCTATAACTATTATAATATAAAGTATTTTCCATAAAAAATCCTTTCTACTTATTAAGAAGTACATTTATACCACCATTTATTACAGAAAAGCCGTCTGAAGTTATTTCTGTATCTCCATTTGATATAATATTTGTTTTATTTTGTGCAACTTGAGATATATCAGAAGCAATTATCATTTTTTCTTTTTCTATAATTTCCAAATATTCATCAGAAATATTTACAATATTTTTTGCACTTTCAAAAATAGTATCTGCATTTTCGGATATGGTCTTCGATGTATGAGAAATTGAACTTTCTGCTATTGTTGAAAGTTTATCTTTCGCTAACATCATATTAAAGTCCGAATCTCCAACATGGTAATTCCTATTAGCCACATCAGTAAACCTACCATTCCCATCATTATTAACCGCACCCAGCACTATTGCCTGTGTTTCATTCCCGTTTGGAAAATAAAGTGCTACCCTATCATTTACTTCTGGTGCTGGTGTAAATCCTGTATTACTTTGACTATATGGAGTTATATAAGGAAAATAACTTTTCCCAGCATATTTATCCTCAAACGACTGCCCATTTTCTCCCAATTTTAGCAATCCTTCCGTTAAATTTAATGTCATTACGGCTATATCACTTGCTTTAACTCTTTCTTTTACATTTTCATTCTGATTATTTTCAGTCTGTTCTATATATTTATTAAGCGGTTTTGCTCCAATTGCTCTTCCCTCAAGATTATCCGAACTTCCATCATTTCTTCCATGATTACTCTTGCTTTCATCTGTTCTTGCAATATGTACTGTTCTCGCCTCTATTACGGCTCCTCTTATCTTTTCATGCGGTATTGGATCTACAAAGTAGTCTGTCTGTTTTCCAAGTGTGTATTCACATTTTAAGGTATTTCCTTCGTTATATATTCTGCTTTCTATAACGTAATAATCGTTTTCAGTTTCTTCTCCGCCTGCCCTGTTTCTAGTCTTTAATTTTATTGGGGTTGAAACAGGATATACTTCTGTTCCTGTTATTTTATACATTGTTCTTTTATTTTTCTTGCTTTTTCCATATTGGGAATATGTTGTATTCGGTGTCTGCACAGCCTGATTTTTCAAAAATCCAACTAGGACTTTATCATAATAAGGCATTACTGGCTGTCCTGTATATGAAGCCAGTCTTTTTAGATATTCCCAGTCTGTTTCATTATACTGGATTGTCATTCTTGGGACTTCTTTCATATCTTCTCCCACGCTTATTATTTTTTCTCCATTTGCCCCATAATTTTTATTAATTTCTTCAGCTATTGCCGAATAAGTTAATGAAGGATCCTGAAATGAACGGTATCTTGGTATCCTGTCAAGAATAATGCTTTTAGAAATACAGGTAATTTCCACTACTAAAGAGCCTGTCTTAATTTCAGAAAGTTTAATATCGTCAATTATTCCATTTAAAAATATTTTATCATTGGAATCCCCATTTTCATTGGAAATATTACTTCTTCCAGAAATAATAATTTTAATATCATCATCCTTGTCTATTGCGGCATCGTAAATATTTATCTGCTGTAAAGAAGCTATGTACTTTATTTTCCCAACAGTATGCTCCCCAATTCTTGAATCTATTTTTAAAGTCATATCCCTCCACAATATTTGCTGCCCATCAATTTCTATTTTTATTCTTTCTGCTGAAAAAAATTCTACTGGTTTCTGATTTTGCAAGATACTGTTCATTTCATATCACTCCTTTTTTATTCTTAATTATTACTTATTCTCAAAAAATTTAAGAAAACTTTACTATAATTTCATATTCTGGAAAGAAAAAGTTTATTACAGAACAGAAATAGTCTATCTTATCCTGTTTAAAAGTCATATTTTCAGGAAAATCTATCGTAATAACAAGCTTATCCTTTGAAAATGTTTTTGCGATTTCCCTTGATATTTCATCAACTACATATCCATATTTATTTTCAAAATAATCAAATTCTTTTAAATATCCATTTACTTCGACTCTTTTTAATTTTATTTCTCCTAAATATTCATAAGCATTTGCCAATCTATATATCTCCAGTTCACTTCTAATTCTATTTTTATATTTTTGTCTAATTCTGTTAAGCATATTTTTATTCATTTTATTTGATATTAATTCAAATTTCTGTTCATTGTACCTGTTTTCACTACGAATATTTTTTACTGTTAAAGTTGACCAGTTTTCTATATTTTTTAGTTTTGAATTTATTTCCACTATTCCATTTTCTTTAAAAATTATCTCGGTTATTGCTCCTTTGCTGTCTTTTGTATTTATAAACGTCTGTCCTTCTTGCAGTATCGTTGTCTGATGTACATACATTCCCTCATCTTCCCTCAGCAGATAAGTATTTGTCGTTATGTTATTCTCAAATACATTCCACATAAGGACATAATCCCTAAAATATTCATTTTCTATTTCAGGAAACTCATAATTTATCTCCCCAAGATTTATATTTTTCAATATCTTTTCATCAAGTTCTTTATTATCTTCCAGTTTTAAGATTACATTGTAAAATTTCGTATTATATGGCATTATAAATGGCTTCCAACGAATTTTATTTGTTTCATACATTTCATAAAGCTCTTTTTCCTTTTTTACATATTTATCTGTATTTTTTAATCTTACCTTAAATTTATATTCCTCATTATTTATTTTTACTGTCGCAGAATATAGTTTATTTTCTACATTTTTCAAATTTTTATTGTCTGATGTTATTAAAATTTCTTCCAATATATGCTCATCTTTTTCGACATTTTCAAGTTCCAGAGAAACTGGACTCATTTCATCGTCATATTCCGCTATTTCATCTTTATGAATAGGAATCGTGTATATCGGATATTCCTTTTTGTTGTCAAAATACTTTTCCACAACCTTTTCCACATCACTCATATCCAAATTTATTTTTTCCATAAAATAATTATAAAATTCGTTTATTTCTTCCCTCAAATAAACCCTGTCCTTTTCATCCACAAGTTTTACCAATGATTTTTCCAGCAATTCTTCTATCTTTTCCATAATTTTCAATTAGAACTCAGTAAATATGCAGTCGCAATCTACTAGATATTCTTCCAAAACTCCTTTCATAAAGCTAATTATATCCGAACTATATTTAGATTTTACATATTTCAATCTCAAATACAATCTTTTTCTTTTATTTTTCAATAAAAACTCATCCCTATTCTTAATTTGTAAATCATATGTTTCAATAATCTTGCTATTTTTATCAGAAAATCCCTCTATACTGTAATCATCAAATACTTCATATTGCTGTAATACATTATTCATTTCCGCTATGCTTCTTAATATTAAAACCATTTCAGTATTCTGATTATTTTGCCTATTATATTTTTTTATATTTCCATACAGTCTAACTTTTTTTGCAAAGTTAAAATCAATATTTTTTATAAAATAAAGTTTTAATCTTTCATACTTTATATTGCTTGTTATTATCTTTATAAACTCCCCATCTCTGTATAAAAATTCAAAATTTCTTGTACTTTTGTCCACAAGCACATTCTCATCTCTTTCTTCCAATATATGTTCATAATAAATCTGTTCCTCCGATGGACGCACCAATATTTCAGGGTATTCAGTTTCTTCATTTATATTCCAGCACAATATTTTTTCTATCATACTTTTCCTTATTTCTTCAGGAAAATCCACTTTTATATTTACTTTATCAAAATTCTCTATGTTATTTATACTCTCTGAAAAATCTTCTACTATTAGCGAAAATGCCTTATATGCAAAAGGACAATAAATATTTTCCCATTTTATATTATTTCTCTGTATAACTTCAGACATTTCCCTCAATTTTTTTATATACTTCTCCTCTTTAACCAACCTAAACCCAACCTTATATTTGTTTCCAAATTCATCTGTTGCTTCCCCATCTATTTTTTCCTCATCAATTTTCTTCAACTTTTCATAAGGCATATCAAGAAATACAGTCTTATACACCCTTTCTTCTTCAGTATTCTCGTCGAACAGTATTTTTGAAACCTTCTTATTTAAATCACTCAAAAACATCGGAGAAATCTCCCTTTCAAAAAGTCTCACTTCCTCCCTGTCCAGCAACACAGTTCCAATTTTATAATCTATAACTTCCCCATTTAGTGAATCCGCAACCCTCTCAATAAGTGAACTCACTCTTTCATGCTGCTCCTGCAGTAATTCAAAACTTGCATGATTTATTGCCACCTTCTCTTCATCCGACATATTTTCTAATGCCCGTGACTTCAGTAAATTCTCTAAACTTTTTTTATCCATTTTCTCTTCCTCTCACTTCATTTTTAGCAATTTATTTTTTAGACTTCTTTCATTTTTATTTTATCCTATTATTGATTTTTTTACTTTTCTTCTTTAGGCAATCCCATTATTTCCCTGAACTTCTTCAACGCTTCCTCCAACTCATATGTTTCTCCTGTATCAAATGTTATTGTGCTTATCCAATCCTTTGTATACGAATCTATAAACCTGTACACCCTTTCTTTTAAATCTGTATCAAAGTCTTTTATCCTTTCGATAAACCTGCTTACTGGAAATACACTGCCTTTGTACAAAGTTCTTTCTGTTCTTGAACCTAGCCAGTTTCGTGTTTCATCAAATTTTTTATCGGCTTCTTTTTTAGTAATCTGTTCTTGTGTTATCTTTGTTTCTTTAGGTTGTATCAAGATTTTTCTATCATCATCACTTATTTTATCCAAAACCATTTCTTCTTTTTTTTCAATATTATTTTTCTTTCTCTCAATTTCTACATATTTATTCAAATTTTCTTCAAAAAATTCCAGGACATGTTCATTTGTCCTCAATGAACCGTCATTAAATTTTACCATTTCTATTTTATTTTCTTTTAGATAATCTTTTATTCTTCTAAGCATTTCATCTTTATCTATTTGTCTTACTCTTTGCAATATATTCTCTAATTTTAATTTTTCAACATCTTTTCCCTGCTTTATTTTTGGTAAGTAATTAAAGATTTCAAAAAGTTTTTTTCTGCTTCTAAATCAAATTCTAGTTCTTCTTCACTAGAAAATCTTTTTCTGTATTTTTTAGAATAAATAATATTTCCATTTTCATCATATTCTATTTGTTCTAAAAGGTTTTTATTCAAAAATATATTTTTCCTTATTATATTTAATTTTTTATCAAAATGGTAAATAACTCTAAAAATATTTTTCCCGTTATATTTAAAAAACTCTTCTGAAAAAACTTTCTTTTCTTTATTATTATAATATCTTTTTTCATTTATTAATTTATTATTTTCATATAAACTTTCATAAACAAAATTTTCATTTTCTGGAAAAAAATATCTTTTTCCTTCAATTTTTCCATCTTTAAAAAATTTTTTTTCTCTTAATTTTCCATTTAAATAAAATTGTTTATATTCACCTTCTTCCTTATCATTTTTCATATTATAAATTTCATAAATAACTCCTGTTTCATCAATATTTTCTTGATTAGTTATTTCTTTTTCATCAAAATTAGTATAATAAATTTTGTAAATTCCATTTTTTTTATTATTTTTCATTTCATATTTTTCTTTTATTTTTCCCGTTTCTTCATTATACTCAAACCAATTTCCTTCCTCAAAATCATCTTTATAATTTCCAACTAATTTTAAATTACCATTTTCTAAGAACTCTTTCATCTCTCCATTCTTTTTACCATTAACAAAATTTAATTCATATTTTTTATTTCCGCTTTCCGAATAAATTATGCTTTTTCCTTCAATTTTATCATGAACATAGTTAGCTTTAGAATAAATATTTCCATTTTGATGATAACTTATCCATTTTCCTTCTTTTAAGCCATCTCTATAAAATCCTTCTAATTCAATTTCTCCTGTTTTGAAATATCTTTTATATTTTCCATAAAAAACGTCATTTTTATAATTCAATTCCAATTTTTTGATATTTTCTTTATAAAATTCTTCATACATCCCTTCTCTTTTTCCTAATATAAAATTTTCAATTATTTTTACTTGATTATTTTGATAATAAGTTTTCCACTGCCCATCTTTTAACCCTAATCTTATCATTCCTTCAGAATGTAGTTGCCCATTTTCATACTCTAATTCTAATTTCCCATTATATCTAATTTCATTATCATCAAATAAAACTAACTGTCCATCTATTTCTTTTATATTAAAAATTTCTCCTACTTTTTGATTATAATTCGCTCTTTTTATTTCCATTTTTTCCTTCTTTCAAGTAAGAGTACTGTAATTTAAATTTACAGTACCTTAATCAATAATTTTATTTTTCTTTTTTTGATAACACATCAATTAAATTTCTTACTTGTTCTTCACTAATTCTTTCTTTTGTGTCTTCATCTGGAATATAATATAATTTATCTATAAATTCATCAAAATTATCTGCTATTAGCTCCCAGTTGTATATTGTTTCCATCATATTTGATAAGTCTTCATCTTGAATTGCAGTCCATATTTTTGATGTAGTCTTATCAATAAATATGTAGTCACATAATCCTGAAAATGGTACTAAATTATCTGTTAAATAATAATCAGGTCTTCCTAATTTTTCATATTCCCCCGTTTCCTGATAATATTCATCCAATTCCATAAGAAAATTTAATTTAGATTCAACATTTTTATCTTTTAACCATAAACCATCAATATAATAATCTTCTTCAGGATTTTTATTTTCTCCTTTTCTACAATAAGTAGCGTCATTAAACTCAATAAAATTATAATCTTCTAATAAATATCTATATTTTTTAATTCCACATTTTTTAAAAAATTCTTCTGTGAAATATTTACTTTTTTCTGTTCTTTTTTCTATATACTTCTTACTTATTATAAAATTCAATTCTTTATTCATTTCCATTTTATTCTCCTCTTTTCATTCCATCTAATGCCTGTGGCCCTTTATGTGCCACACCACCTTTGTTAGCATTATGCCTTTTTGTTTCTTGCATTTCAAAAGTATAATCAAAATCTCTGTTGTCTCTTGCATGATGTATAACAATGCCTTCTTCTCTTAAATAATCAATAATATCATCTTTGTCACTTTGGGTTAATTTTAAATATATTTCATTTTTAGATTCAGCTAAATTAATACCGTCTTTTTCTATAATTTTTTTTGTATTTTCTCTTATATCTTCAGCGAATTTTCCAAAATCTCGATTATGATTTCTTGAAGCATAAGGAACTTTAATAGGATCTCCTATATGACCAGAAATTGTTGTATAACCATCATTCACATCCACCATACCTAAAGTTATATCTCCATTATCATCCCAACCATATAAATATTTTGTTCTATCATCTGATACTGCAAAAAATCCACCTTTATTATATTTTTTTGGATTATTTTCAGAATGTCTTTCTATCCATTCTTTTATTTCAGGAGAACCTTTCGGCTTATTATCTTTAAGTTCACGTCCAAGAGGTGTTAATTTCTCACCATCAAATAATTTATCTAGATTATTTTCATCAAAAAATTCTTTTTCATTATGAACTAAAATTCCATTTTCTCCAACAAAATAATTATGATTTCCTTCAACTTCAAAATTATAAACAAAAATTTCTTTTTCATAAAAAATTTCTCGTTTTTCCAATAATTTTATTTCTACATTATTTACTGTAAATAGTTTTGTATCCAATTTTATATCTTCTGCAATAATATATTTATTTTGTATATAAAATTTATGTTCCTTCGTTGTACTTATTTTTTCACCATTACTTAGAAATAATTCTATCGTACTATTTGTTTTATGCTTAAATAAATTAACTACTTGCTTTAACTCAATTTTATTTTTTTCTTCATCAAAAGAGTATACTTTGTCATAAAGTTCTATTTGAGAAATATTTTTGTTCTCTAAACCTAAAATTTTTGTTTCACTTGTAAAACATTTTTTTATGGCATTCATTTTATCTTCTAATGTAACTGTATTTCTATGTTTCCCTGTATTTTTTCTTTCCATCATTTCTTTGATAAAATCTCTTAACCATTCTTCAAATTCTTCATAACTTTTTGCTTCATTGTGAACTAATAACCCTAATTTTGTTACAAAATAATTATGATTGTCTTCAATATAAAGATTATAAACTTCTTTTTCAAAAAAAGTTTCATCTTTAATATCAATTATTTTTGTTCCTTTAAAATTATCATTTAAAATAATATCTCCTATTTTTAATTGACCAGCTTCTATAAAACCTACATTTAACTTATAATATTTATGATCAATTGTAGAATTTACTTTAACATTATTTTTAAACTTCAAAGTTCTAATTGTTTCTGTATAGTTTTTTAAAGTATATAAAACTTTTTTATACTCAAATTTCTTGTTTTTCAAATTCAGAGTATAAACTTTATCTCCTATCTGAATCTCTTCTATTTTTTTATATCCATTTTCTGTTTTCACTAATGTTCCAGCAATAAAACAACCATTTTTAGTTAATTTACACAACAGGTACTGTAGAAAATATTCAATTTTTTTCATTTTGGCAACTATCATTTTAGCAGGAATCAAAGTTGCTATTGCTTGTATTAATCTCGCTTTAGTTGCAGCCTTTAATTCTCTAGCTGCCTTCACACCTTTTATACCAGCCCTTGTCCCATCAGCAATGGCATCTAATAGTTTACTTTGTCCTCTATTAGCATCCGCAAATTTGTCTAATTTTTGCAGTAAATCTTTTATTTTATTCAATAATTTAGGTGATTTCTTTATAAGATCTCCCAAACTTCCCAAAAGTCCTAAAAAAGAATAAACCTGTCCCCAAAAATCATCTTCAGTTAAGTTAATAGCAAGATCTCTAGCATCCATAATTACTGCTATTTCAGGAACACTTCCTAATCCTATTTCAATCCCAGAACCTACAAAGGTACTATTTTTAGCACCTTCTCCCAATACAATTTGTTTATAGGTATCTCTAAGCCACTTATCTGTTTCTGGAGATAATCTCCTATCAGTGCCGACATACATTTGATCTACATAATTGTCCACACTTTCTTCTGCAAACGAAAGCATCTGTTCTTTAATGCTTTCTTTGGGAACACCCTGTTTTAACAACTCTTGAACTTTGTTTCCTAATGCTTCTGAAATTGCTACAGTTCCTCGTATTCCCATTCCAGAACTTTCTAATAAAAGTCCTCCTGTTGATTTTAATAAAGATCCAAAAGTTTCAAGATTAGGATTTTCCATAAATTTATCAAAATTTTGTAAAATTTCATTCCCTTTTTGCCCCTGAAAATCAAACAACTCTTTTAAATGTCCTAATTCTTTTCCTATTTCATCACGCATTGCTTTCCAAAACTCTGGATTTTTTATACAATCCCATAGCATTTTTATTAATTCTGCTGGATTTGGTGTTTTTTCACTTTCCTGCATTGCATCTTCCCGAGCTTTTTTCCCATCAAACTGATTTTGATTATGTTCCGAAATTTTTATCATTTCATCACTATGGTATGGGCATCTAAAGAAGCTCGCTCCATTTAATGTTTTAAAATTTCCAACTGTTACATTGTCATTTACTTCTTCCCATTTTATTTTTTGTCCAAAACATAGTTGGCATTTCCCTCCTTTCTCACAATTTCCAAATACAGTTCCATCTTCTCCAATTGTAATATTTTCTCCTACTGTATTATCCCCTTCAGTAGCAATTTTCATTCCTTGAATTGTAACATTCTTATTATTTGTTACATTTAATGGTTGCCCAAATTCACCTCTCTCACACCATATATGAATCTGATTTCCTATATATGCTTGTGGCATTGTTATTTCTTCATTTTTTTTAGACATTTTCTATTCCTTTTCTATATTTAAGTGTATTTCTCTTTCAAATTTTTCTTCTTCTCCACTTCTTAATTCTAGTTTTGCAGACTGAAGTACATTATTTAAATAAATTTTTACCCCCTTACCTTCTACAAAATAATTAGGTATTTTTTCATTATTGATATAATATTTTAATAACTTTTTATTCAAGGATTCTTTTTCTAAACTATAAATAAAATTTTCTTGAGAATTTTCTTTTTTCATTTCAATTAATATTTCAAAATTTTCTACTGGCTTAACTCCATAGAAATTTCTATTTTTTCTTTTTTCTAAATTCCCACAAAATAAAAAATCTATAAAATCTATTTCAAATATTGAATCTAAAAAATCTTCTACTTTTTCTAATTTTTGATCTAAAAATTCTATTATTTCCTCTAGTTTCGGACGTTTTATTTCAAGTAATATCAATTTACTTCTTATTTTAATTTTTAAATCTTCATAATTATTAACTCCTACCACTCTATCAAATTCATCTAACTTAAAACTTATTTTATCAATCATATTTAGAAAATTAAGTTCTTTAAAAAATGAAAACATAGAATTTTCTTTTATTTTATAGATTTCTAAATCTATTCTATTTTCATATTTCTTAATACCTATACTATATACATAATCTAATGTATAAGTTTTATTTTTATAAAATATTATATTCTTACCACTTATTCTATATTTATCCATTTATCTTCACATCACTTCCAACAACAGTAACCAACGCACCTGCACTACCAAATGTCCCTTCATCTGTAGGTTCAGCTGTCAAAGTATCTCCTCTTATAGTTGTTGTTACTGATTTTTTACCTGCACTAAACCCTACATTAGTACTATTACTTCCCGATATTTCTGCATCTTGCGAAGAAATAACTGTTGCATATGTATTTGCACTCATCTTTGCCATACCGTTGCTTGCTGTTATCACTACATTCTGATCTGCTGTCTCACTTATATTCTGTTTTGCATTTATATCAATTGAAGCGGCTGAAGATGTAATTCCAACATTTTTTACTCCAGTAATCCCAACTGTTCCAGAAGAATTAAGACTAATAATACTCCCAACACTAACAATAAACTTCTCACTATCCAAAGTAAAATTATACATCGGTTTCCCTTCATTCGCAGGTGTTCCTCCTCTAGCCGCCTGACTTGGCCCTAATGTAAAGTTCCTTTTATCAGGATTAGTAAATCTCCCATTACCATTATTATTTACCGCTCCCATTACCAAAGCATGCGTTTCATTTTCACTTGGAAAATAAAGTGCTACTCTGTCATTTGCTTCTGGTGCTGGTGTAAATCCTGTGTTTGTTTGGCTATATGGTGTTACATATGGAAAATAGCTTTTTCCTGCGTATTTATCTGCTTCACTTTGCACTGCTCCTCCCAGTTTTCTCAGCCCTTCTGTTAAATCAACTGTCATAACTGCAATATCGCTTGCTTTTACTTCCTGACTTCTATTATTGTTTTTTTCCTGTTCTTCGGCAACATAGATATTCACAGGCTTTATTCCCATAGTTCTGCCCTCAAGGTTATCCGAACTTCCGTCAGTCCTTCCATGCTCACTCTTGCTCTCATCTGTTCTTGCAATATGTACTGTTCTTGCCTCTATTACTGCTCCTCTTATCTTTTCGTGTGGTATCGGATCTACAAAGTAATCTGTCTGCTTTCCAAGTATGTATTCACATTTTAACGTATTTCCTTCGTTATAAATTTTATTTTCAAGGACATAGTAATCATTTTCAACTTCTTCTCCTGATACTCTGTTTCTAGTCTTTAATTTTATTGGTGTTGCCACTGGATATACTTCTGTCCCTGTTATTTTAAAATATGTTCTCTCTTCTTTTGTTCTTTTCCCAAATTGAGAATACTTTAAGTTTGGTATCTGTGCTGGCATATTCTTGAAAAATCCTACAAATACCTTGTCTGAGTATGCCATTACTGGCTGTCCTGTATATGAGGCTATTCTTTTCAAATATCCCCAGTCTGTTTCGTTATACTGAATTGTCATTCTTGGTACTGCCTGCATATCTTCACCAACATTTACAATTTTTCCATCATTTGTACCATAATTTCCATTTATTTCCTCCGCTATCGCTGAATAAGTTAATGTTGGATCTTGAAACGAACGGTATCTCGGTATTCTATCCAAAAGAACACTTTTTGAAATTGCAGTAATTTCCACTGTCAAAGCTCCTGCTGTTGTTTCGTTTATTTGCAACTCATTTATTACTCCATTTAGAAATATTTTTTCTGTTGAATTTCCAGTATTATCAGCAATATTACTTCTTCCTAGTATTTTTATCTCCTTATCCCCTTTCCTGTCTATCAAGGCATCGTATAAACTTAACTGGTTTGCTGAACCAATATACTTTATTTTCCCAATCGTATGTTTCCCTATCCTCGAATCAATTTCCAGTTTCATATCTCTCCAAAGTATCTGCTGTCCATCAATTTCTATTTTTATTCTTTCTGCTGAAAAAAATTCCACTGGTTTTTGGTTATTTAAATTATCATTCATTTCAATCATTTATCTCCTTTTACACTTTTCTATTTTCAAAATTATTATTTTTAAAATATCAATCAACTTCACACTTTCATTTACTAACAACCTTCACACTTTTACCATAAAACGCTATCCCTATCTTCAAAATATTCTTTATTCCTCTAGCCTTCAACCTTGTATCATACTTTTTCTCATCTATTTGCTTCAAAGCCTCTTCTGCCTTTGCTCTCATTCCTTTTTCAGTTTTTGAAATTTTAAATTCCATAAGATAAGCTTTTTCATTGCTTTTTACTGGTATCATTGCCAAATCGTACCTTCCATATCCACTTTCATTATTTGAAATAATTTCATACCTTCCCATTAGAAAGCCGACAAGCCCTATCATAAACACCTGATAAATTTTCTCCATTTCACTATCCAGATCAAAATGGCTTAACATATTTATCATTATTTCACCTAATGTTTTCTCAAATTTTTTAATGTCTCCATTTTCAAGTACTTTTATTAAAGTGTTTGTTTTCACTTCTGTTCCAAAAAACCTGTTAAGAAACAGGCTTCCAAAATAGCTTCTTATTTCCCTGTTTGGTATTTTCAAATTATAAATATTCGTGTATTCTGACATTACATCAATTTCCATCTGTTCCTCAGCTTTTGTCAAATACCCGCTGTATAAAAACAACTGCCAAATTTCATCATTACTGCTCAAAAGGCTTTTTATTGTAGTTCCATCCGAAATATATTTTTCAACACTTTCCCCATCAGTAAATTTCTTTAAATCAGCATAAACACTTTCTCCAGCGTTATCAAGCATATTTTCTAAAAGTGTATTTCCAGAAACATTTGCCCAGTATGATTTTATTTCTTTTTCTCTTAAATAATTGACAATAGACCATGGATTGTATACTTGCTCATTTCCAAAAAGATACCCGTTGTACCAGCTTCTTACTTCTTCAATTTTATATTTCATATTAAAGTAATCAAGCATTTCAATTACTTCGCTTTCCAAAAGCCCAAAGTATTCTGCATAATTTTTACTGAGTACAGTATTCACATAAAGATTGTTTAATCCTGAAAAAATTCCTTCCTTTATAATCCTTGTTATTCCCGTAAGAATGCCATATTTCAATGAATCATTTGTCTTTAATGCAGAACTGTAAAATACTTGAAAAAATTCTATTGCTTCATTGTAATAGCCTTTATCGAAAGCATTTATTATTGGTGAATCATATTCATCTATCAAAGCTATTGCTTTTTTCCCATAATATTCACAAAGAAAATCAGACAAAAGTTCCAGTGAAGTATTGAGATCAATATCATTTTTTCTATTTTTAATGGAATTATATATCTCTTTATCATCTTCATCCATCTTCTCTGTAATATATTGAAATTCACGATAAAGTTTTGAAATTACTTTTTTTATTTCTAAACGACACATTTCCCAAGTATCCGCTTTCAAATCCTTTAACGAAATAAATATTACAGGATATTTCCCTTGTTCACTCATATATTTACTATTAGATATTTTTAAATTTTCAAAAAGTTTTCTGTTTTCTTCTTTGTTCTCAACATCAAAAAAATATTTAAGCATTGACATATTAAGCGTTTTTCCAAATCTTCTTGGTCTTGTAAAAAGTGTTACAGGAGTTCTATTTTCAATCATTTTTTCTATTAATAATGATTTATCCACATAATAATATCCATCTTTTATTATTCTTTCAAAGTTTTCCACCCCTACTGGAACTGCCTTTTTATTCATAAAACCACTTCCTCAAATTTTTTAAATCAAACAACTTTTATATTTTAAATCCTCTTAAAGCTGTATTTATTTCCAGAACTGCCACCATTTTTTCCCAGCTTTTGAAGTTGCTTTTTTTAGTTTTTTTTCTACTTCTTTTTGAATTTCATTTGATTCATTAGTTAATTTCATATTATCTGCTGCCAGCTGATATTTTTTCTGGCTTTCTTGCCAATTTTTCTTCTTGTATTCATCGTCTCCCTGCTCTTCATATAAATATCCTTCTGTTCTAGTGATTTTTTGCCCTAAATAGTCTATTTTATTAGTCTGATCATCAAAATCTCCTGCTGATTTTAATTCTTCAAAGATTTTTTTAGATTCATTATATTTAGCTATACTTTCTGTATATCTTTTTAAGGTAAACATCTGATCGGCCTGCATTTCTAAATTCGTAGCATTTTCTATACTTTGTGCAATTTTCTCTCTTCTTTGTTTTTCAAGTTCAATTTCCCGCTGCCTAGCCGCAATTTCTGCTTCTTTTGCCGCTATTGCCTGTTGTTCCTTAATTTGTTGCTGTTTTAATTCCTCTGCATTTCTTGTTTCTAATTCTTTCATCTCAGTTTCTTTTTGTTTTAATTCAGCGTCTTTCTTACTTTCAAACTTAATAAATTCCTGAGCTTGTGAAATAAATTTATTTACATTGTTTACATTATTGCTATCTCCCAACCCTTGATAAATATTCTTGGCTTTTGTAAGCAATGTTATTGCTTCAGAGGGATTATTTGCAGTTATTTGATTTAATCCTTCTTGAACCATATTATTTGCTGTTTGAAGGCTTGACATCTGTCTTGCATTTAATTCATTTATCTTATTGTCTATTTCCTGTGCCTTGGCAGTATCTCCTAGACTTTGATACATTTGTCTTGCCTGATAATACGACTGTCTTGATTTATTCGTATCTGTTGGGGATAATAAGTCAGCCTGGTTTTCAGTCAGCATTGCCCCATTATATTCTGTTTTTGCCTTGTCATCTATTTCAGCTATTTTTCTTTCAATATTTGCAACATAGTCTGCACGTCCATTTACTAGATAAAGTTCTGAAGCAGTTTTATAATTTTCTTTTGCCAAATTATAGTTTCCTGCTGAAAAAGCCTGGTTTCCCGCTGTTTCAATTGCTAAAGCTTCTTTTAATTTACTAGATGAATCTATTCTTGCATTTAATGTTGTTAAAACTTCATCTGTATTAAGTTCATCCTTTTTGTAAGTATTTTCTTCCAAAACATATTTTGCCTCTTGGTATTTTCTTGACGCTTCGTCATAATTTCCTGAATTAAATAGCTGATTTGCCTCATTTATGTCCTGAAATGCCTTTTGCAATTTTGAAGTCTGAGATATTTTAGTGTTTACAGCACTTATTCTTTTTTCAGCGTCAGCTCTTTTACCATTAGCTCCCGTAAAAAATCCTATTATTCCTCTAGATTTCGGTTTCAATTTTTCAAGTTCCGCTTTTTCCAGCTTAAAACTTTCTATCGCATTATTAAAATCTTTTTTGACAATATCATCGTTTGCCTGTTCTTCGTATACTGCCGCTCTTTTTATAATATTATTCCTTTTACTTATATTCCAAAATGTCAAGGACAATATTATTACTAGAACTGCTAAAGATATTAATCCAACTTTTATCCAAAATTTCTTCTTATCCTTTTCAACAGGTTCAGGTGATGCCACTTTTTCCACATTTACTAGTGCAAAAGTATAGTTTTCTACACTTTCTCTTGTTGTTGCCATAACTTTATGTTCCAATGATCTTAATAAGCTATCTTTGTTTGGGTATCTTGAAATTTCAACTTCCATTTCCCTTTCATCAATATTTTCCCAAAATCCTATTGTTGTTAAACATAGCATATCATTTTCCTGAAGTGTTACAGGATTTTTTATAATATTTGGCTTTATCTTTCCAAAATCTCCTATTGCCTGAAGCAAATCATTTCTTTGTCTATGATACTTCATATCATTCATATCAAGTGCATTTTCATCCACAAGAAGCTGAGCTATTGTGTCATCTCTACTTTGAGAAATCACATAACCACCTCTCAAATGATAAAGCCTTGTATTCCCAACATTTCCGTATAAAAATGAATTATAATTACTTATTACAACTAAAAGGGAAGTGTGCATTAATGAATATTTTTCAGTTTCCTCCTGTTTTTCCTTTACTTTTAAATTTGCATATTCCATTATTTCCTTAATTACTTCTGGATTAAAGCGTGGACGTAACATAAAATATTCTATTGCAGAACTTACCGCTAATTTTGCAGCCACATCAGCTCCAGCTTCTTCATCGTATCCATCAGCCACTACCCATATCGCATAATTATCCAGCTGAGTATATCCAAAATAATCATTATTTTTCCCCTTAGTCCCAGCTTCACTAAAAAATTTCGTTTCAAACTTTGCTTCTTCTTTTCTCATTAAGCTCTCCTACTAATATTATCTAAAAAAACAATATTAAAACTAAATTTTACATTTTTAAATTCTAATATTGTTTTCCTCATTTATTTATTAACTTTCTTTTGTTTTATCCTTGCTCCAATCAAAATTTTGCCCACAAAACTCAACAAATACAAATTTACTTTCTCCTATCTCCAATGTATCAAAACTTTGAAGCTGTCTTGTATTGTATACTGCCTCATCACTAAGATATATTAATCCATTCGCATCTCCAGGAGTAATATAGAATTCCCTATTTTTGGGATTATAACTAATTGAACAATGATTTTTTCTTGATATATTCATATCTCCTTCAATCCTAATATCCATACCTTCCCCACGTCCTAAGAAATTTCTTTCTGATACTATCTTGAAATCTTTTCCTTTTTCTGCTCCTGCTATGCAAACCAGCCAACCTACCACAGGATCTACCCTGCTATCTTTTGCCCAGTACGCTGTTGTTCTGTCATCATCATCCAATTCCTCTACCAAATTAACTTTCTTTTCCTTAATTTCAGGTTTCAATCCTTCCGATTTACAATACGGACAATTCTCTCCATATCTTGATACATCATACATATGTCCATTTTTACATCTGTCTAATCTCATCTTTTTTCCTCCATTTTTTATTTATTTTATTATAATTCCATTCCTTCTTTAAAAAACAAAAATACATCTTTTCCTGTCCATACTGAACCTGTATCAAATTCTATTTGTCCTATTTCATTTACATCCAAATATTGCTCTATTTTATTTAAAATATCAATTTTCTCACTCTCTGGAATTTTTCTTAAAAATTCTTCCACTTCTTTTTTATTAATAATTTCCTTTAACTCTAGCTTTTTAAGATACATAGATTCTATTTTTGAAAATATATTGGTGTCTATCTTTTTCTCTTTTGAAATATTATTATCTTCATAAGCCAATTTTTCTTTATTTTCAGTTATGTTTTTAGATAAATCTTCTATTTTAACAACTTTATCTTTAGAATATGTTGTTATATATTTTAAATTTCTATTCTTATCATATGTTTTTACCTCATTTTCTAATAATCCATACCTGTACTCTCCTTCTTCCTTTAATTCACCAGTATCATAATACCTTTTATATTTTCCATGTTTTCTTCCATTATACATATATCCTTCAAAAATTAAGTTTTTATTTTCATCATAACTTTTTAAAATTTCTGTATATCCATCTGAAAAAGTTTCAGTTTGCCTTTCAATATTTCCATTTGGATAATAAAGTTTCCATATACCTTTTATTTCTCCTTCCACATAGTCAGCTTCACCTTCAATTGTTCCGTCTTTTCTATACCATTTCCAATTTCCTTCCTCCTTTCCCTCTCTATTATACCCCGTTAATTTTAATGTTCCATTTTCATAAAACATTTCATACTTTCCATTCCTTTTTCCTGAAAGATAATGTTCAATTATTTCTTCCTGTCCATTGGCATAGTAATGAGTCCAAGTCATAGAGCGCAATCCCCCTCTTAATTCTCCTCTTAATTCCAGTTTTTCTTCATATCCATAAATTTCTAATTTTCCATTAAAAGGCTTATCATCTTTATAAAAAATTTCAACTTCTCCCTTTCTTTCTATTAAAAATATATCTCGTATATCATCTTTTTCATATATTTTTATTGTTTCCATAAAAATTAATTTCCTTTACAATCTTAATAATTCTAATCATCTATTCCCACTTTTCCCACAAGTTCCGTAATCAAGTAAATATGTGTCAAAGTATCCCCTTTATCTAAATTATCAATGCTTTTCTTCCCGCCTAATCCTAACAATGGAACAAAACAAAAACTTTGATTATATTCTAATTCTCCATATTTTTTTACAGCTTTTTCATATAGTTTTAAATCAAAAAACTCTTTTCTAAAGCTCTCTTCAGTATATATATCTGAAAAAAAGAAGTCCATTCCAGAAGCCATTATATCAAAGTCCTCCTCCTTATAAAAAATTATTCCAATATATCTATTTTCTTGCCATGTTATTACATCTGCAAAAGCCGTTACAAATAAAGGTATCGACTCTTTTCCTCTAAAGTAAGTCTCTTCTACTAATTCTTTATAATCATCTGGATTTATCACTCTTAAATACCCATTCAAAAAACTTCCCAATCCATAATTTTTCCAAATTTCTATAATTTCATCTGGCACTTGCCCTTTATATTTTTCAATAATTTCTGTTGGCATTTCTTTTTCTTTTTTAAAATCTCTTAACATTTTATTTCCTCACTACTTATTAAATTTACTCTGATATTCCTCCATTTCCTTAAATAATTTTTCTTCTTCCTTATCTTTAGGTATTTTCCCCAAATACTTGTACTTAAAATAGTTCATCAATGGTGTCGGAGTATATGGACTACTTAACCAGTCTGCATAATCATAATCCATTTTCAATGATCCTTTTTCATCAACTATTATTGTTATCGCCTGCCAAGGTTCTTGTTCGCAATCTATAAATAATTGTTTTAAATCCACAGACAAATCATATAATTTATCGTATTTTTCATCGTATTCATCTTCATTTATGTTATATATTTCAGGTATATCATGCGAATAATTTAATTTTTTATCTTTTTCTGTATTAAAGAAAAAATATACTCCCCCACTAAAATCATCATTTATATCTGCATGAAAATAAAATTTCTCCCAAGTATCTGGTATTGTATTGCTTACCTGTTGTGCTATCGCTCTTATTAACTCATTTTGTTTTTCTAAAAATTCTTCTTGCCATTCTTTTTTCATAATTTATCTCCCTCTGTTATTTATTTTTTATTTTATATCGTTTCAGGATTTGGTATTGTTCTAAATTTTATTTCATTACCAATTTTATACTTAACTTTTATTTTAGTTGGTCTCATACTTTTTCCTTCATAAATAGGATTTATTTTCACTGAAACTTTTTTAGGTGGTGTTTCTTTTAATGCATTAGCCCATTCTTGCTCCATTTTATACCATTCTCCACCTGCTCTATTTATTTTACTATTTTGCGGTAACATGTTATCTATATCTCCTGAACCACCAAATTGTGTCCCGAATAAATGTCCTCCATCATCAATATCTTTTAATCTATCTGTTCCACCAACTGTTCTTTGACTGTATAAATTTCTTTCTCCTTTCTCCAATCTTAATTCCGAAGCTTTTGCTTCTTTTATTCTTCCTAATTTGTCTGTTTTATAATCATATCCATTTTTGGTATATTCCGCATTTTTGGCTAATGCTTTTTTTCCATTTTCTTTCACTATATGATCATCTGTCTCTGTATTCTTCTTCTTAACCTCATTCCCTGAAGGACAACCTCCTGCATTATGTACCAGCACTCCTTGCTCTCCAACATAGTAATTTTCTGTACCCTCTATGCTGAAATTATATACTTTTTGGGGTTTCTCGTACCTTATTATTTCTGTTTCCTGTATTTCTATCTGTTCTCCTGCAAAACTTGTCAGGCTCATTCCTACACTCAAGAAACCTGCTAATATATACCTTCCCTTCACGTAGAATGGGTGTTCTGGAGTTGTCAGTATTTCTTCTGTCTTCGTTTTTATTCTTACGAAGGTGTCTGTTATATGCTCATGTACATCTCTTACTTTTCTCAGTACTTTCTGACCTGTCAGTTCATCATAGCTATATACCTCATCTCCTTTCTCTATTTTCTCTATTCGTTTTCTTCCTAGTCTTGTTGATACAAGCGTTCCTGCTATAAAACATAATGTTCCATTTTTCATCTTTTGATATGTTGAACTTTTGGCATATATTTTATCGGATAGCATACCTCCTATTTTATTTCCTATTGCTCCGCCTACTAATGCTCCTGCCGCTGAGCCTATATGTTCTGCCAGAACTACTAGCCCCTCCTCTATGTCCCAGTTTGCAGCCTCCATTCTTTTGTAGGTCTCATATACCCCCTTAACTGTCTGGTACATCGCATAGCCTTTTATTGCAAGCCCTGCTAGTTCTACTACCACACCTACTGCCGCACACTTTGCTGTTAATATTCCTACTCCTGCCGCTACTATAGCTCCTCCTGTCGCAAATAATACCGCACCTACTGCTGCCACTACCAATCCTGTAGCTAATGTTTTTCCTACTGTTCCCCAGTCCACTCTTTTGGCTTTTTCTTGCCAGCTCAATTTATTATAGGCTGTTTGTTTTAAAGCTTCTTTCGCCTCATTCTCATTCAGGTATATTTTTATCTCTCCGCCCTTTTTACATTTCAGTCTTGAGTCCTCATGTATCAGTTTTCCTCCACCTATTTTTACACTTTCATGGACTGGAGACCATTCTAATAAATCCATTTGACAATTTCCACAAACTTCACATTTCTTAAAATTTGGTATATTCTCTTCAGGTACTCTATCAAATTCATTTGCATAAGGAACTTTATACAAGTTAACATTATTATTATGCGTTACTCTCAAATGTGTCATGTCTCTTCCCTTGTCACATATCAGTATTGCACCTTGAGGAATATATCTCTTGCTTCCCATTATTCCTCCTTAATTTCTTCTAGTTTAACCTCTATTCGATTTTTAAATAATTCCTTATTGTCCAGTTTGTTGTAAATCTTTACTTCTATTATTTGATTACAATTTTTTACTAATCCAGTTATCAAATAAAAAGAAACATCTTGCTCATATTCAACTTCATATTTTAACCCTCTTATGTCTTCTTCTGGTAAATTAGCCTTTACCATCTCTTCTATATTCAGTTTATCTAACCGCATTTCATCTAATTTACCATGTATTATTAAAGACATCTCGTCTTCCATTTTATTTATTTTTTTTGTTATAATATTTAACGTTAATGGTAAAGGAAAAAATGTTATAAAATTAGGTATTGATATTTTTTTCTTTTTCTCATTATCTTCAATATATAATTCTCCGTACAACTCACTAAAAAATATACCATTAACTCCATAATTTTGAAAATATTGAACTACTGTATCTGAATTATTTAAAATTTTAGTTATTCCATCTACTAAATCTTGTATTTCTTCATACTGCTCCTCATACTTTCTCAAAATTTCATTTTTTTTATTATACCAATCTGTTTTTAATTTTGATAGATTTTCTATTTTTATAATTTTTCCTTTTTTATCAATTCTATAATCTGTTTCTAAAAAAGTTTTATCTATTTCAAAAGAAATCTTTTCCAAATCACTTTCTTTATCATTAAAATTTTTAAGGTCATACCTCGTATTTCTAATTATAAAATCATTCTGAATTCCCTTTGAGAGAGGTTGAAATTCTATTTTGTATTCATATTCTTTTTCCGATTTTACAATTAAATTTTCATACTCTATTTTGGAGTTTATCTTATAGTTTATTTTATCCTTCTCTCTTAAATTATATTTCAATGTATAATTATTTTTAAACATTGCACTATACTTCCTTTCTCTAATTTATTTCTACCTCTCCACTTTTTACTTCCACTTTTGAACTTCCAACAACAATCGTTTTATTTGAAGATTTTCCACCACCTAATCCCACATTTGTATTATGCCCACCAACAATTTCTGCATTTTGATTTCCTTTTACATTAGCATATGTATTTCCACTCAATGTTGCAATTCCAGATGAAGCCGTTACCGTTGCATCCTGATTTGCAGTAATATCTATATTCTGCCCTGCGCTTAACGTCGCATTCGCTCCTGTTGAAGCAATATCCACATTTGAAGTCCCTGTTATGCTAACTGTGCCACTTGAACTTAAACTGATTATACTACCAACACTGACAATAAACTTCTCACTATCCAAAGTAAAATTATACATCGGTTTCCCTTCGTTCGCAGGTGTTCCTCCTCTAGCCGCCTGACTTGGTCCTAATGTAAAGTTCCTTTTATCTGGATTAGTAAATCTCCCATTACCATTATTATTTACCGCTCCCATTACCAAAGCATGCGTTTCGTTTTCACTTGGAAAATAAAGCGCTACTCTGTCATTTGGCTCTGGTGCAGGCGTAAATCCTGTATTTGTCTGACTGTATGGAGTTACATATGGGAAATAACTTTTTCCAGCATATTTATCTGCTTCACTTTGCACTGCTCCTCCAAGTTTTCTCAGCCCTTCTGTCAAGTCAACTGTCATAACTGCAATATCGCTTGCCTTCACTTCCTGACTTCTGTTATTATTTTTTTCCTGTTCTTCAGCAACATAGATATTTACAGGCTTTATTCCCATAGTTCTACCTTCAAGATTATCCGAACTTCCATCAGTCCTTCCATGCTCACTCTTGCTTTCATCTGTTCTTGCAATATGTACTGTTCTAGCTTCTATCACTGCTCCTCTTATCTTTTCGTGCGGTATTGGATCTACAAAGTAGTCTGTCTGTTTTCCTAGCTTGTATTCGCATTTTAAAGTGTTTCCTTCATTGTATATTCTGCTTTCTATTACATAGTAGTCATTTTCTACTTCTTCTCCTGATACTTTGTTTCTGATTTTTAACTTTATCGGTGTTGATACCGAATACACTTCTGTCCCTTCTACCCTGTAATATGTTCTTTCTTCCTCTGTTTCCTTTCCAAAATATGAATATGTCAAGTTTGGTGTCTGTGCTGGCATATTCTTGAAAAATCCTACCAGAACTTTATTTGAATTTGCCATTAGTGGCTGTCCTGTATACGATGCTATTCTCTTTAAGTATTCCCAGTCTGTTTCGTTATACTGGATTGTCATTCTTGGAACTTCTTTCATATCTTCCCCTACATTTACCAATGTTTCCCCATCATTATAATTTTTATTCACTTCCTGCGCTATGTCTTTATACGTAAGTGTCGGATCCTGAAATGAACGGTATCTTGGTATTCTGTCAAGAAGTATGCTCTTTGAACTGCACACTAACTCAACTGCCAATGCTCCTGCCTTTGTTTCCCTCATCCTAAGTTTACTTATCACTCCATTTAAGAATATTTTATCTGTAGCATTTCCTGCTTCATCCGATATGTTGCTTCTTCCGGTAACTACTATTGTCTTGTCGCCTTTTTTATCTATCAGGGCATCGTATAAACTTAACTGGTTCGGTGATGCCACGTATTTTATTTTTCCAATCGTATGTTCCCCTATTTTTGAATCTATTTCAAGATTCATATCTCTCCAAAGTATCTGCTGTCCATCTATTTCTATCTTTATTCTTTCAGCTGAAAAAAATTCCACTGGTTTCTGATTATTTAAATTATTCTCCATTTTTTAACCTACTTCCTTTATAAATCACTATTTCAATAGTATTTTTGTTGTCGCTAAGTATATTATATCTCCGCTTTCAACCTTTACAGGTACATTTCTTTTTAATTTTATTTTTCTTCTGTCATCTTTCTTTTCTATTCCACTTCCATTTTGTGAACCTAAATCTTCATAGTACCAAACTCCATTTACTCTGTTCAACATTCCATGAGCCCTGCTTACCAAATTTGAATATACTCCTTCACTCACGTCTATATCCACCTTGTTTCTAGGCGTTCTTTTCCCTATCAGCAATGAAGATGCTCTTCCAATCTTCCATACTTTGATATCATAGTCATCTGAATTTTTTAAAATTATATTTTCAATTTGATTCTTTTCAACTTCCTCTATTTCTTTTACTTTATCCAAAAATACGTGATGTTCTCTTTCACGCTCATGCTTTATTTCCTTTATCTCATCATGCACTTCCACTCTTTCCTTAAATCTTTCTACTATAAGAAGATACAATGTTAGTGCTATAAATATAAAAATTGCGATATATAGACTTTTCACAGAATATCCAGCCATATGAATATACACAAAAGTAAAAAATAGTATAATCAAAATTATTATATTTTTTAAATTAAAAAAGTTGTACTGTCTTTCCCCTCTGGCAGCCATCTGTCTTTTTTCATATTTTCTAATTCCCTTATCAACCGACATTGAAGCATTTTCTTTTTCTTTTTTGAAGTTGAAGTCGCACCTCTTCTCAAACTTTCAACTCGATATAAACTGCTTCTTCCAGAAAATACATTAAAAATTCGACTTCTAATTCTACTGAAAAAACTTTTTATTCTCCAAAGCATTTTATTATTTCCTTTCTTTCTAAAATTAAATCTAAATTCTAATTTTATTTTAAAGTTTTTATTTACAATTAACTATCTTATTTATTCTTTTTAGGCTTAAAAAAGTTTTCAAAACTTTGTTCCATGCTTTTTTTATGTTCCCTCATTTTATCCTTATCAGAACTGCTCATATTATTCACATCAAAAGCACTTTCAAACATGTTCTTTATATCATTTGGATTTGCTGAAAAATTACGGAAAAATGCTTCAGCCCCTCTTTTAGCTGATTCACTGTTCTGCTCTGCCCTGCTTGATTTCTTCTCACCAAATCTTTGACTTCCAGCATTTCCCTTATTCTTCCTCTTCTCATCGTATTCTTTTCTTTTATTCTCATCTCCAAGTATTTCATACGCCTCGCTGATTGCCTTAAACATTTCTTCAGCTTTCTTATCATCAGGATTCCTGTCTGGATGATACTTCATAGCCAATTTTCTATATTTTACCTTTATCTCTTTTGCATCAGCATCTTCTAAAACATCTAGTATTTTATAATAATCTGTCATAATAAAAACTCCACTCTCTTTTTAATTTATTAAAATTCATTACCTTTTAACATTTTTACATACATGTTTAACAAAACAAAACCAAGACTTTCTGATACTTGTAAATTTTTACTTACATAAATTTGTTTTAATTCGTTATTTTTTAAATCATATATTTTTAATGCTTCGTAATAACCATTTTTACTTGTAAAATATATTTTTATAAATTTTTTTTCTTTATCTTGTAATTTTACAAATTCTTTTATTCTATTTGCTAATAAATCCATACTTTCATTATCAATAGAATTTTTAATTTGAACATTAATAATTTCATCTAAATCTTTTAGACTCCCTTCATTTTCATAATAAGAACTATAAGGATTTATTGCATCTTTTTCAATTATCTCTACTTCATTAACCATTGGCATTTTTTCTATTATTTTTCTTAACTCCTTATTATTCTTTGTATAAATAATATCTGTGCTATATACAATTTTTCTTGGTTCCATATAAAAATTTGTTAAAAAATATAAAAATAATTTCCCACAAAAAAAACTCAATATTAATAAAAATATTTTTCTAAAATCTTTTATTTTTATAAAAGGTTTTACGATAATTATAAATTCGAATAAAGTTAATATTATCAAAATAATTAAAATATATGTATTAAATTTTTTATTCCAATCCTTAAAACTTGAATAATTTATTAACAAACATGTAAATCCAAATATAAAAACTACAAAATATTCATTGAATTTTTCTTTTCTAGTAAAAATTTTAGTAAAAAATATAAAAGATAAAATTAAATTTATTAGTAACCAAAATCCTGTTAAAGTATTTGAATAACTATTAAAAAGCAATTGTATATTTCTAATTAACGTAATTATATACAATGTATTGTATATGTTTTTTTTCATATTCTCACCCTATTTTAAATTTATTCCATCCTCATTAAATCCTGTTTGTTTTAAATTTAAAACAAAATATCCTTCTCCACCTCTAACACTAAAACTTTGATTAAAACTATCCACATACATTTTAGGAAAATACAATTCAAACGTCTTTCTTCCCCCTAAATCTGTCTGAACCATTACATCCCTAGTTGATTTTTCATCTCCGTAAGTCATCGCCCACAATGATAGCTCTTTCACATTCTGCTTATTTTGATCATATAAATTGCTTTCTCCAAAATTTCCAAGCCCTCCAAACATTCCTTTCAGGCTGTTTCCTGTTCCATTTGTAAATGAATTTGTCATTGGCAGTGTTGAGCTTACTCCTAAAACTTCAGAAACAAGTTTGCTTTTACTGCTGCATCAGCATCTTCTGAAACACCTAGTATTTTATAATAATCTGTCATTTGCTCTCTCCTGTCATAATAACTTTTTATATTTTTTTACAAACTTTCATTATTTTATTATTATAAATTGTAACATTAAGTATAATATTTTTTTTCTTTCATAATTTTATCTTTTTAATAATTTAAAAGATTCTATAATATCATATCTTTGATTAAATATAAGTTCTGTGTTAATAACAAGAAAAAATATAACTCTTACTACAAATATCATTAAACAAAAATATAATAAATACAGTGCATTTTTTTCTAAATTAAAATTTTTTAAAAACTTATAACTTACTTTAAATCTTAATTCTGAAATTATAAATAAAATTATAAATGTTATGAATGATTCTTTTTTAAATAACAATAACTCAGAATAAGAAAAAAAATAAAGCAATATTGAACCTGAAACTTGAAATATTAATAATTTATAATAATATTCAACAATATTTTTATTTTTTTTTCTATAAAATTCGGTAAAAATATAAATTATAATATAAATTCCTAATACTGTAATTTCTCGTATATTTTTTTTTAGGAATAACACTTCTAATATTTCAGAAAAAAAATCATTAAAAAAAGCAATTGTTAAACTTACAATCATAGTTTCAAGAACATCTACATACTTATCTATTTTCATTTTGCTCTACCCTTCCATTTTTTAAGAGTATTTTAGTTGTAATATAATTTAAAATTATTAAACCTAACGCACAAATTAATAAAACTAGTATAAATTTTTTTAATCTTTTTATCATTTTATCCCTCCATTAAAAAACATATAAATAGAATAGACTAAAGCTACCGTTAACATTACAAGTATTTTAAATCCATATTTTATAATATACGCAATAAACAAAAAAATTATGCAATTTATTATCATTTCTTTTCCTTGACTGAAAACTTTTTTTATATATTTATATTTTATCTCAACAAGTATTATAATTACAATAAGTGCCATAAATTCTTTTTTAAAAGGATAATTATAAAAATAAAAATATTCAATTAACATTGTTATTATTTCATAAAATAATATTTTATAGTAATAAGTTATTTTTTTCCTTACAAAGAAAAACAATAATAGAATTAATATTATTTCTATTATCTTATTATATTTGTTTTCATAAAATATCAATAAACTTTGTACACATTGAATATAAAATAATATTATTAAATCAAATTTATATTTTTTTAAAAAATTTACCATTTTTACTCCCTACGTTATAGTTTTATTATTCTATATAATAACTTTTCCTGTTCTAGGAATAGGAGTTGTTCTCATTATATATCTTCTTCCAAAATCAGGTTTTGTATCTCCAAGAGGTTTTTCAAAATAATCATACATATATACATTGTAATCATATTCTATGATAGTTTTTCCATTTTTTCTTGTTATTCTCTGCTTCTTTATATCTGCTCTTAAGTTTGTATTCCCAAAATCAAATGAGCCATTATGAGTTAAATCAATATGTAACTTTTGATGCCTGTCATTAAAAGGATAAAATCCTGAGGCTTTATTTCTATTTTTATTATCCTTATAATTTAAAATAAAAACATTTTTTACTTGTGTATCTAATTTTTTAAATCCGTCTATTACTATAGTTAATCCCATTATTCTTTTATATTCTTTTGGAAATTTTTTATCTATATATAATGCTTCATTCATATAATTTTTTCCACTATCAATCGGATTTTCAATTACAAAAATTCCTCTAAATTCTTTAAATAATTCTGCCATTATATATAATTTAGCAAATTTAGAATCAGAATATTTTCTCAATAAAGCTCCCATATCACCTTTTAACATTTTTTTCCCTTTAACCATAAGAATTATTATTCCATGAATTATATCTGCTGATTTCAAAGTATCCAATGCCCTTTCATAAGCTCCTGATCTTGCTAGTTTAATACTGTATGATACTTCAAATGATATTTTTGCTATCTGACCCATAATAATTGTTTGAATCATATCTAAACTTCCTTTCTATCTTAGGTTAATATTTTCTTCATTAAATACTGTTTGACTTAATAATAATTCAAAAGTACCTTCTCCACTTCTAACACTAAAATCCTGATTAAAACTATCCACATACATTTTAGGAAAATACAATTCAAACGTCTTTCCTCCCCCTAAATCTGTCTGCACCATTACATCCCTAGTTGATTTTTCATCTCCGTAAGTCATTGCCCACAATGATAATTCTTTCACATTCTGCTTATTTTGATCATATAAATTGCTTTCTCCGAAATTTCCAAGTCCTCCGAACATTCCTTTCAGGCTGTTTCCTATTCCATTTGTAAACGAATTTGTCATTGGCAGTGCTGAACTTACTCCTAATACTTGAGAAACAAGTTTACTTTTACTGCTTTCTTTTGTTTTTTTTGCGACTGATTCAGTAATTCCGCTTGATGATAAGAGGTTGCTGCTTAATGAGGCTTCTGGAAGTTCTTCTCCTGCTTCATTATCTTTGTCAAATAAGTGTTTTACACTTTTATACTGGTTAAATAATGTTCCCATACCAAGTGTTCCCATTATTCCGCTAACTATCCCTTCACCTTCATCTTCAGGACTATTATTTTCTGAAGCTGTGGGAAGTAATCTTCCTACAATTCTTAATGTTACTTGGCTTTGAGAAGCACTCATCGTTTCACCATATATTGGGTTTGTACTGTAAGATACTTCCAATATTTCATCACTTGAAAGAATTACTCCGCCTTGCTGTGTCAGTCCTCCCATTGCATTTGAAATTGGATTTTTATTTTCTCCATTTGATACAAAGTTCATTGCTACACTTGGAACTGAAACGTTGCCTAAACCTCCGAACGGATTATTTGATGTATTGTTATTTCCTCCAGCTATACTTACTCTAAATTTCATAAATTTTCCTCCTGTTTATTTCTTTTATTTAAATTTTTTTATTCTACTATTATTTTTCTAGGTATTATTCGTTTTTTCTCAACTTTTTTTCTTTCTGTTCCTAAATTATCTAATATTGTCAATAAATGTCTAAACATTTGTTCATTTGTATAATTTTCATCTGTCAAATTAAGTTTTGCATTTATATATGAAGTTATGACATCTCGTTCTATAACATCCTGCTGTAGACAAGTTACATAAAAATTTATATCAAAAATATCAAGATTTTCCTTTTTTGAAACTTCCTTTCCCCATAGTTTCAATACATGTGGATGAAAAGTTCCCCATTTATGTGCTGAAGAATATTTTGTATTTATAATTTCCATCAAATTAAAATCTCTTCTCAAATCCCTGAAATTTTGATAGTCATTTCTCAATTCAGCCCCTTCTCTTGTGATAAACCTTGTTATCTCAATTTCATCTTCATTAACATTTTCCCCAAGTTCCAGCACAAAACGTCCTTCCCTTACATAATATTTTCTTTCTTCTATATCTGACACTAATTTAAGTTTTAATATATACCGTTCCTCTTGTTTTGGCATATCAAATATATAATCTTCCTTCATCCAAAAAAGTTCCCCATTACATTTTGCCATTCCTTTTGTAATTATCACTATTCTTTCACTATAATTAGGTATCAAGTCAAATCCTTTTATTATTCCATTACTTTTATCAGAATACATCAAGCTCAACACTTCGAGCGGATTATCCCTTAATAAATCTAAATCTTCCTTTTCCAGCACATTCCCTTTTTTAAAAACTGGATATTTATTTATAAACATTATTTCTGTAATTTCCCTCCTATAAAAATAAAAGGAGATAGACGGGATTGTCTACCTCCTTGTGTTACATTATGCTTCCTGAGCAGCATATCCACCTTCAATTGCAACTTCCTTAACTTTCTCTTTTTTCTGTTTGATTTTCAATGAGAATGTTCCAGTCCCTGCCTGATCTCCATAAGATTCTTCGTAATCAACAACAAACGCATTTGTCATATCAATTTTTCTTACCATTTGTCCTGCAGATATTACTTCTAATGCCACAGTTCTGTACGCATCACTAGATTCAGCAGGTACTAATGACCATTGAGCAACCTTTCTTGTATCATCTTCGGCATCTCCATTTGCAGCTGCCAAAATTTTTCCTTTGATTTCAAGAATAATTCCTAAATCAGTTGCTCTTGCATTTGAATCATCAGGTGATTCTGAAAGAAATTTAACATCCAAGATACTTTCCTTTTCTAACAAAATTTCTTCTCCTTGTCCTTTTACGTTTAATCTGAATCCCATAAAATTCCTCCTTATATATATAATTTTTTGTTACTAAACATAATTAGTTTTTGTTAATTTCAACTTGCAAATTCTTAACATTTCCTGCAAATGTTATATTTAACTGACATATCCCGTTTTCTTCATCAATTGTATGTGTAATGTCATCACCTTTTTGCATTATTCCATTTACAAATTTTAAGTCTTTTGTCCATATTGATTTTTGACTTTCTGGATTTGTACTAAAGAACATATTTAATTTATCTTCCTTAAAGTCAGTTGTAACAAATCTTAAAGTTCTTTCAATAAATGTTGTTGTTAAAGTTTTATACAATGATTCATAAGTTCCTTCTGGATTTCTTGCTAAAGTTCTTGCCTTATAAACAACAATATTTTTTATTTTTTCTTTTTGCATATGTGCAGAATCAGATGAAAATATGAATCCGTAATTAAACTGATTGATTCTATCTTTTATTGTATTTGTAAATCCTGAAATTTCTTTTGACATAGTAGTTCTTGCTTTATATGAATTATCTTCAGCTTCTATATCAAATCTCACTCCTGGATATACTGGTGATACATTTTTGAATCTATCTTTTAAGAAATTAGGACATTGACTGGCTGCTGTTATTCCTGCCGCAACATAAGAAGAATCAACATATACTCCCTCTATCCAAAATTTCAACAAATCTTCCTTGTCTTTTGATAATTCAGCACCAACTTCTTCTTGATACTTCATTTTAAAATCTAGCACTACACCAGATTTATCTTTTGGTATTATTGTAAAATTGGGAATTGAAGGTATTAGATATTCTGAATAAGGTTGATCCTCAAGAATTTTAGTTTTTTCTATGTATTTATCAACACCCATAGTTGCCAAATTATCAAATGATGTTTCATAAGTTCCTTCAAAATTAAAAAATACTTGTATTTTATATTTACCTAAAACTGTCATCAGGTTTGTTAAAGTTTCTATTGTATTCTTTTCAATTTTCTCTTCAGCCTTAGTTCCTTTAAATCTTTCTCTTACTTTCTTTTTACCTTTTTCCACATCTAAATCCACATTTGGATATATTCCAAACCAAATTGTATTGTCAAAATCATTTTTCGCATTGACTGTATTTAAGAATGCCTGCAATCTTTCTTTGTTTCCAGCTTTAACAATCATTTCAGGTTTTATATTTGTTATTAATAATGTTGGTTTCATTAACGACACTTTAGTATCATACTGTTCAAAGAACATTTTTATACCTAACAATTTTTCTATCAATGGTTTTGCAATTTTTACAAAATCTTCCTGAGCTGATTTATAAAAAACCAAGTAATTATTATAATTTTCAACTTCCTGCACTGGATCAATTTCGACAATTCCTTTTGCTAAAGGTACAAATGTTCTTACAACTAAATCACTTATGTATTGGTTTGGTTCTTCTGAAATACTTTCATAATCATCTCTAAACGCTTCAACTAATTCTGTCGTATGTTTTTCCTCTACTAAAGTTAATGCTCTTGATTCTTCCTGTTTGTATTCTATAACTTCAAGTTCTCCCTTATCTCCAACTTGAAGCATTCCCAATTTAATCTTTTCAGATTTTGCATTATTTTCATCATGTCCAATAAGAAGTCTTGTTTTTATATCTTCAATAGCTAGCGGAAGCATTCCTAAAACATTACTATAATTTTTTGAAGCCTCTTCAAACTTTTCATTAAGTTTATCTCCTAATTCCAATTTTTTAGGATTTTCATCATCAAGTTCCTCGTATTTATTATATACATATGCAATTTCTTTTCTTGTCTGTTTTATATCTTCAATTACTTTTTTTGGAGATATTAACTCTAAAATATTTTCAAATTTGAAGTCTACGTTTCTATTTCCTTGTGATTTTCTAGCTTCAATAAGAGTATTTAACATTTTAAAAAATGTATTGCCGTTATCAATTTTAATTTCAGTTATCAGTTCTTCTGGTATTCCTTCAGGCTTTTTCAAAATATACTTTATACTTTGAGTTTCCGCATTATAATAACTGTAAACTTTTGGCTCAAACTTTGCTAAAAATTCATCAAAACTGCTTACTAACAAATGCTTATTAATTTCAAGTATTCTTTCATCATCAAGTGAATCCATCTCTCGTGCATCATCAATCAAAGTTATTAAATCCATTTTTTCTGGATTAACTTCTTCAAATAGAATCGTTCTATTTGTCTGATTAATAAAATTTTTAGTTGTCATCTATCCTAATTCCTTTCATACATATTTTTTTACAAATACCAAACATATCTTTTGTAAATTATACTTATTTTTTATATTTTTGTCAAGAAATTTTAATTTTATTCAGGAAAAACGCATGAAATAATTATTAAATTTTAAATATATATACAATCTATGATGCTCCCCTTATTCTTCCTTACAATCTTTTTCACAATTTCCTTCTGTGTTCCCATAGCGTCACCTTTTTATATCTATCAGGTCTAAAAATTTTGGCACAGCTTTTATTTTATTCATCTTGCCATCCACTTTAACCTTATGGCGGAAGAAATAACAGACGATGCTGTTTCCTTAACCATCTTTTCTAATATGCTCTTTCTATGAAATCGGATGTTATCCATCACTATTAAAACTTTCTTCCTTAATTTTTTTATATCCTTTAAAAATATTTCCCTGAACCACTCCTCAAAAAACTCACTTTCCATTGTTTTCCTATATATATCTATATTTTCTGGATTTTTCATATATTGATAAAGTTTTTGGAGTGTCCCCCAAAATTTAGACTATTTTTAAGCAATTTCTTTGTTTCCTTTCTTTATGCTTTCTTCGTATTCATTCGGACTTGTAAATCCTATTTTACTGTGTATTCTGCTGTTATTATACCATATTTCTATATACTCGTACATTCCACTTCTTAAACTTTCTAGATTTTCATAGTTTTCATTATGTACATATTCTTTTTTCAATGTTGCATGGAATGATTCTATACATGCATTATCATAAGGATTTCCTTTTCTGCTGTAAGATTATGCTTATGCCTTTTTTTGCACAAAATTTACGATATTCTTTACTCATATACTGGCTTCCTCTATCTGTATGTATTATCAGATCAGTTATATCCCCTCTTTTATATATCGCCATTTTTAAGGTATCGATAACTAATTTTATATCCATAAATTTTCCAACCTTATGTGATATTATTCTTCTGCTGTGCAAATCCATTATACTTGATAAGTAGCACCACCCGTCCTTTCTTGTCCAAATATATGTTATATCACTTACCCATTTTTCATTTAATTTTTCTGTATCAAAATTTCTCTTTAAAATATTTCTTGCTGCTTCTTTTATATCATCTGATTTGTTATAATTTCTAAATTTTTTATGAATTATTGACTTTATCTGATTTTCCTTCATCAATCTTCTGACTCGTTTTATGTTTACTTCTAATCCTAACTTTCTTAGTTTTTTATGAATTCTTACTGCTCCGTAAGTTTTTCTGCTGTCTTGCCATATTGATTTTATTATATCGTACAAAATTTTATTTTCTATATCCCTTTGTGTCTTGACCTCTTTAACCCAGTAGTAATAGCTGCTTTTTTTAATGCCTATTAAATTAATTATTCTTGATTTTGAAACATTAAACTCATTGAATAAAGTCTTTACTAATGCGTACTTGTCAACGGTCCTTATTTTTTCATCAATATGGCTGATGCCTTTTTTAATATGTCAATATCTAATTCCTTTGGTTCCAGCTCTTTTTCTAATTTTTTATTTTTATCCATTTCTTGTTGCAGTTTCCTTTTTAAGGCCATAATTTCATTTAAAGCTTCGTTAGCATTGTATTTTTTATCTATGATTCCTTTAAATTCTTTTTCCCATTTTCTGATTGTTGTCGTTGCTACCCCATATTCATTTTCTAATGATTTTTTTGTTCTTCCTTCTTCCAGCAATTCTAAAATTAACATTTTAAATTCATCTGTGTACCTTTTACTTCTCTTGTTCATAATCAAATTTCTCTCCTTAACTATATTTTAACAAATAGGAAACTAGTTTTCAAATTATTTGTCCAAGATTTTGGGTACACTCCACTGATTACATTAAATTTTTCAATTATATTAGAAATTGGAAAGTAAAAAACTCTCATTATCCTACATCCTCTAAAGATATTGAGAGTATATTCGTTGAAATATTAACTAAAAAAGTTGATTGGAAAATAAAAGATATACAGAAAAAAGAATTAGAAATATTTAAAACTAATGGAAAATATATGAAATTATTAATAGAAGAAACTAACAAAATGCAATTAGAAACTAATTCTACATTTCAATATAATGAAGAAAACATCAGTTCTCTTAATAAAAGAGAATATTTGTTAAATATTCCTACCAAATATTTATATGAATTAGCAAAAGAATATAAAATACCAAAATACAAAAAACTTGCTAAATGGTCTATTGTTACTATATTACTTAAACAAGAAGATATTAACAGTAAAATTCATAAATTGATTTTTGATTTTAAATTGTAAAAAAAGCCGAATTTCAATTCGGTTTTTTTATTCACTTTAGTACGTTAAACTTAAGCCATGTGTTAATTGCTTCTTCAAATTTTTCCATTCTGTTTTCTTTATTAAAAAATGGAAAACCTATTATTTTATAATTATCAGGAACTGTTTTATCAGTTGTCGCCACATTTTCTATTTCTAAAGAAAATTTTTCTTTCCACATATCATGGTCTAATAAATGCGTACCTTTAGGTTCAATATATCCTTGATAGGCTAAATTTACTCCATTATTTTTCTTCCTTACAAAAAGTAAAAAGTCCGGTTCAAATCTTTCTCCTGCTTCAAACGAATAAATTGCAAGTTCTGGTATTCTCTCATTTCTAATAACATAATATTCTAATTCTTTTTCGTTTAATTTAGGTTCAATCGAAGTTTTGAAATATTTTATAAACAATTTCTCTTCACTTGTACCATAATTATCGTTAAACACATACCAATTTTCATTACTTAAATTAAGTCTATATTCATCGTTTGTACAATGATTTTGTGAAGCCCCTTTGCCCACATCAGTATTTATTTGTCCCATATAAATCTTTTTATCCTTTAATATATCTCTCAACTTTCTAGGTGTAAACTCTGTAGAACCAACAAATTCTTGTTTTAATGAACCCACATAAGAAGAAACTGAAATAAATGCTTTTTTTAATGCTAAAAATATATCTCTTCCGGAAAGTTCATCAGAAGTATATGTTATTTCTAAAATTGAATTTCCAATAAAGTTATCAGAAGTAAAAAATTCTGTCTTAGAATTTAAGTTGGGATATTTTTTCTTTAGAATATCAAATCGTAACTCTTCAAAATATTCGCTAGTGCCTAATAAAATGTTTAAGTCTATATCTTTGAATTTTATTCTTTTTGTTTTAGCATTTATTGAATTATGATTGTTCGTTTCATCTCCAAATAAGTTAATTACATTACCTTTTCCAGAAAGAGCAGTATAATAATAAATTTTTGTTCTCATACTTGGTTCAATAGTTGTAACACTATCTCTTCCTTTAGGTATTCTTTTATTTGAAAACACATAACTTTTTTTATAAAAATCACTATCTTTAAAATCATCTTTAATCTTATACTCGATCGTAACAGGAGCTTGTGCCTGAAGACCAGTTGCAATCAAAGCCTGTTTTAACTCTGAAATATATTTAGAATCATTTTTACTATGAAAGTACATTGTTTCTAGTATTCTATTTTTATTTTCTAAATCTCCATCATATTTACGTCTAAACTTCAATTCCTCATCTTCATCAATAAATGGGCAGTATCTTGCACCTCTACCAATTAATTGTGCTTCCTTGATTGTATATGTGCTAATTTTTCCACTTGATTGTCTAGTATCATATAAACGAACTATATCAAATAAATTTAATACATCCCAACCTTCATTCAACATATCAACCGCAAATATTGTTCTAATTGGATTGTCTGTGTTTTCCAGTGAATTTACCAATAACTGATTTTCTTTGTTATTATCAGACGAACCATTCATAATAATAGAAGTGTCTTCTGTAAATGAATTTTTTATAGAACATTTTAAAATTTCTAAACTAGCATCTTTTTTTTCAAAATATTTAATAGCTTTATTCAATATATTGATTCCAATTAACTCCAAATTCTTAATTTCATCTGTTGTAAGATTTTTAATGCTTTTAAAAAATTCAACATAAAAACTTTCAGACTCTGATATTTTTTGAGATTTTAACATTATTACAGGTTTTATATTTAACTTTAAATCTGTGAACAGAAATTTTCTGTATTCACTCATTACTAATGCGATTAAAGTTCTAGTCCATAAATCCGTATCTGTTGCAAAATTTTGAAAATCTTTAGTGTATCCACTTTCTCTAAAAGAACTTAAAGGATAGTTAAATATAATTTTATCTTGATATTTTGCAAGAACATTGTTATCTTTTAAATCACAAGTTGCAGTAAATTCGAGCATAATACTATCTCTGTTTCTATGAAAAGCATTCATTACTGAATATTCCCAACTACTTTTTACTAATTCCTCGTCTTTAGTTGGCTTCTTAGTTAGTGAGTTAATATGATGACTTTCATCTGAAATAAACACAACTTTATTGTTTTCAAAATCTTCATAAGTTATAGAATTTTCTTTTGCTTCAAATAAATCCATATGAAATTTTTGAGTAGTTGTAAAAAGTATTTCAATATCATCATCTAATGTATTCCCACTGAAATTATCAACTTTTTTAATTTTGATTTTATTGCCTAAATGTTCAATCACATCATTAAACAAATACTTATTAGAAAGTGTGTTGATAAAGTTATCAATCGTCTTCTCAAGTACGTTTGTCTGATTTACAAAAAACAAAAAATTTCTGTACCCTTTTGTGTACAAATAAAGGATAAGAGCTGCCATTATGACGGTTTTTCCACTTCCTGTAGCCATATGAAAAAGTGTATGAATTTGTTTATTTTTTAATAATTTTTCATCTTCGTAATATGATATAAAATTAGTTAGTGCATATTCTTGATAATCACGTAATAATATTCTATTAGAAAGATTTGTTAAAATGCTATTAGGAACGTCTTTACACCCAACAAGCTCTCTATATTGTTCTATTTTATCGTATAAGTATTCCATCAGTCCTCCTAAACAATTCCTGTTTCCCCTGCTTTATCATTTAATTTTCTTAACCATAATCCAAATTCTTTTCTTGTAGTATTTTTTTCTTTTATAATCAAATATTCTAATTGTTTTGGCTTTGTTGTAGATTTAATATAATTATTTATCAAATCTTCTTTAATACCAATTACTTCCATAACTTTCACTAAATCACGGTCTGATTCTCGATCACTATAGTTTATTAAAAATAATTTTCCGTTCAATTCATTCTTTATTTTATACAAAGACAAAAATTTCTTATAATTCCAAGGATAGTATTTTGGGTTGCTGGTGTGTGGATTCATATATTCATTTTCACATTTTAAATATTCAAACAAATACCATTGACCATCCACAAAATAAATTGAATCTATATCAAATCCGTACGTATTATTATTACCCAAACAATCCATTATAAATTTTTTACTAGAATCATCAATTTTAGATATTTTTTTACTATTGCTTAACATGTTCTTTTTCCTCCATAAAATGAGCTGGTAAATTTTTTATCATTTTCAGATACGTTATATCTTGAATCGTCGATATCCGAATCATTAACATATAACTTATTTTTATTAATCAATTTTTTCAATACTATTTTTTTTTCATCAAAATCAAGCTGTTCAAACTCTAAATCTAAATTCTCTAACTCATATCTATTTACATATGGTATTATTCTTTCATCTGTATATATAAGTTTTTTTAAACCATCAATATTACTTTCGTTTGAGTCATCAATCATTTTCATAAGATTTTTAGCATCTTCTAAAATTTCACAATATACAAATGTACCCCCTCCATTCCACTTTGTCTCTTCTGAAATTCCTCCTTTTTCACCTAAAATAACCTTTTTCATACGTTCCAAAGTTATTGATTCAATATAGTTCATTTGTTCTACACCAATATATTTTCTCCTCATCTTATGAGCTACAGCACAAGTTGTACCTGACCCCAAATGGTAATCTAAAACTAGATCGCCTTCTTTTGTAGAAAGTTCTAGAATCTTCTTAATAAACTGTTCTGGTTTTGGATTACTAAAAACATTTTTACCAAATAATTTTTTCAAGTGTTGAGTACCATTAGTTGTTGTTCCTGCATCATCCCAAATAGTTTTAACAACTTTACCTCTTTCTTTTGCCTCGTATAAAAATCTTTTTCTTTGGGGACCCGACTCTCCTGTAGCACCAAAAATAATTCTATTATCCTTTAAAAGTTCTTGAAATTTATCGTAATCATTTTTCCAACTACAACCTTCGTTGGGGAGATATACTTTGCCAGTTTTTGGATTCACTATTTCATACTGTTGATTAGGACGCCAACCTCCTACTTGAAAAGGGTCTGCTTTCCATGGACCTCTTGAATCATTATCTGGATTTGAAAATCCTTCTCCGTTATCTTTAACTCTAAATTCAGTTCTATTTTTAACAAAATAATCTTTATTTTTAAAATAAACTAATGTATGTGTATGTGATACAGATATAATAGCGGTATTAGTAACTGATTTTGTTGAATTCCAAATGATGTCATTCAAATAGTTGTCTGAACCAAAAATATCATCCATTAATACTTTACAATAATGTGCTTCTCTGTCATCCAAACTAACAAAAATAACTCCATCATTTTTTAAGAGCTTTCTTGCTAATTCCAACCTATTTTTCATAAATATAAGCCAAGTAGAATGATTGAAACTATCATTATAATTAAAACTATCATTTCGAGTGTTATATGGCGGATCTATATAAATACATTTTACCTTACCTTCGTATCTTCTTAATAAGCTTGATAATACAATTAAGTTATTCCCTTTTATTATTAAATTGTCATCATCATTAAAAGTGATGTTTTCTTCTACACCATTTTTTGAATATCTTTTAGCTTTGGTAAAGACTTTGGGTGCTAACATTCTGTTTATTTCTTCACTCGCAATAATTTCATTATAAAAAATTTCTTTTCGTTTTTGGTCATCCTTGTCTTGCCCACCTTCAAGTACACAATCTTTGTAAGGGAAGTCTAAAACTACATCATTTGATTTAGAAATATAATTACCATTATGTGTTAGCCCTATTTTATTTATATATCTTGTGTATGAATCAGATAAAAATTCTTTAGACTCTATAAACCATGCAAATTTTTGTTTATCAAAAATTAAAATTCCATTAAGGTTTTTAAAAAATCTTTCTTTAACAAGTTCATCACTTAATAATAACGAAAGTAATTGTTCATTCATTGTCATTATATCATTATAAATAGACGTTTTTAACAATTTACCATCTTTTGAAGTGTATTTAGACTCTGTTTTTAGCAAATCTCCTACATATTCAAAAATATTCTTTTTCATTTTTTCTCTATTTTTTGAAATCATACATCTAATATTTCCTTTCTAAAATTTCAATAACTTTATAACCTTTATTAGTAATCATATATTTGCCACGTTTATTGTTAAAAGTGGTTATAAAATCATTATTCCTTAAATCTTTCATTATATTATTTGTTTTTAGTTTTGAATAATGCAGTATATCTGCTATTTCCTGTTGAGATAAAACTACATAATAATCTTCTTTTACCTGTATTTGATTATCATATAAAAATTTAAGTAATTTATATGTATCATTAGCAAACAAATTAAGATTAATCATAAATACACACCTCACAATACAATTATTTCTCGTAATTATTATATCGTATTTACTAAAAATAGTCAATCTGTAATTGTAGTTATAGTGTGTATTTTTAAACTAAAACAGGAAGATAAAACAATTTTGTTTCACTTCCTGTTTTTTGTTAATTTTATCACAAAAACACAATCTAATTCAATGTTATTAGTGTCTATTAATTATCCCTTGATTTTGGGAATATATAATAAATTCTATTCAATCTAAATAAATTACTGTTCTAAAATATAAATTAAATCTAAAAATACAAACTCAAATATTTTTAATCTCTATAAATATTTTTTTATATTATCTCTCAAAATCTTCATTATCCAAATCTTGAACATCCTCCTTTTCCTTAACACTTTCTTTCTCCTTCATCCCTACTTCTATTAGTTTATTAACCTCACTTAATCTTTTAATCTTTTCTAATAATAAGTCAGCTTTTTCAAACGACTTATTAACTTCTTCTTTTGCATTGGAAAATTCTTCTCTATAATTTTCAAGTCTTACCTTTTCTTTTTCTAAGTTTTCAGCAATCTTATCTAATAGATTATCCATTCTCGTTATATTTCCAATTGAATCTTTCCCAAAATCAGTATAATATTTTTCTTTATTTTCCAGTACACATTTATATTTTTTCTCATAGAAGTCAAAATTTGAAGACAGTTTGAATCCTCTATAATTTCCAATAATTTGAAGCTCATCAGATATTCCAGTACCCTTTATAGCTTTTAAAAGCTCTTCTCCAGCTTCTTTTTTATCATAAATTTTGGTTCCGTTAATTTCAATAGATGTAAATTTATTCTCATTATTTGATTTTGGCTCTATTTTAGAAATATCTTCCTTCACATTTTCAATATATTTTTCCATTTTACTAATTTTTGCAGGATATTCCTTTGTTATTTTATCCTCAAGACGATACAAGTTTGATTTGTAATTAGCTTCAAGCATTCTTAACTTGTTTACTTCCATATCCAAATCCATTTTTTCCTTAATTAAAGGATTTCCAGTTGCAAGTGCCTTTATTTCAGCATAGTTTAAAGAGCTTTCATCAACATCTTCTGCTACTCTGACTGGAGTTTTTGAAGTCATAATTTGGCTTATAAACTTTTGTTTATTCTCGATAGTTTGCCACAAATAAGCGTCAAATGTATTCACAGTAACATATCTGTAAATTTCCACTTTCTTATTTTCATTTCCTTGCCTGACTATCCTTCCTGCCCGTTGCTCCAAATCAGCAGGACGCCACGGCACATCTAAGTCGTGAAGTGCAATTAGTTTTGTCTGTACATTTGTTCCTGCTCCCATTTTTTGTGTTGAACCTAGCAATATTCTTACATCTCCTGTTCTTACTTTTGCAAAAAGTTCGTCCTTCTGTTTTTCAGAATTTGCATTATGAATAAATGCTATTTCTTCTTCAGGAATACCTTTATTAATCAACTTTTCCTTTAAATCTTCATAAATATTGAAACTTCCATCGTTTTTGGGAGTAGACATATCAGAAAATACAAGCTGTGCAGATTTTTTTTCAACATTTTCTTTCCATATATTGTAAATATTTTCTACACAAGCATTTACTTTACTGTTTTCATCATCGGGAAGCATTTCATTTACAAGCCTCTGATCTAATGCAAGTTTTTTACCGTCATTTGTAATTTTTAACATATTGTCTTCTGTTGGCTCTACATTTCTGTTTCTTACTTCTTCTGCTCTTTCTGAAAGGCTTTCTAATATTAATTTCTGTTCCTCTGTCGGTTTAGTCAATACTTTTTTGTACTCTACTTCAGGTGTTGGCAAATTTAGCATATCGGCAGTTTGTATATCTGCAAACTGTTTAACATTGTTCATAAGTTCAGGAAGATTGTAGAATTTTGCAAATCTTGTTTTAGTTCTATAGCCATTTCCTTCAGGAGATAATTCAATAGCTGTAACTGTTTCCCCAAATGTGCTTGCCCAAGAATCAAAATTTTGATGTCCTTGTTTTTTAAGCTCATCATACTGTAAATATCTTTGCATTGTATAAAGTTCCGACATAGTGTTGGAAACTGGTGTACCTGTCGCAAATACAACTCCTTTTCCACCTGTTATTTCATCCATATATCTACATTTCATAAACATATCCGATGATTTTAATGCTTCAGTTTGTCCTATTCCAGCCACATTTCTCATTTTAGTGTATAAAAACAAGTTTTTAAATGAATGTGCCTCGTCCACATACAGCTTATCAACTCCTAATTCTTCAAATGTAACGACATTATCCTTTTTAAAATCATCATTTAATTTTTTTAGCCTTACTTCCAGTTTCTTTTTTGTACCTTCAAGCTGTTTTACAGTAAAATTCTGATTATTTTCCTGCTTTAATGTTTGGATATTTTGTATAATCTCATCTATTTCATTTTGTATATGTTTCTCTTGATAATTCTTACTCATTGGTATTTTCTCAAACTGAGAATGTCCTATTATTACAGCGTCATATTCTCCAGTTGCAATTCTTCCAATAAATCTTTTTCTATTTTTAGGTTCAAAATCCTTTTTAGTCGCTATAAGAATATTTGCTCCTTGATAAAGTTCTAAAAATTCTCTTCCTAGCTGTTCAGTCAAATGATTAGGGACAACAAACATTGATTTTGTTGCAAGTCCAAGTCTTTTTGACTCCATTGCAGAAGCAACCATTTCAAAAGTTTTTCCTGCTCCCACAACGTGTGCAAGCAGTGTATTTCCACCATATAATGTTCTTGCAACTGCGTTTAACTGATGTGGTCTTAATTTTATTTCAGGATTTATGCCATTAAAAGTAAGATGGCTTCCATCATATTCTCTTAGTCGAATTGAATTAAATTTTTCGTTATATATCTTAGTTAATTCATTTCTTCTTTCCAAATCCTTAAAAATCCAATCTTTAAAAGCCTGTTTAATAATATCCTGTTTTTGTCCTGCCAGCATAGTTTCCTTTTTATTTAAAATTGCTATTTTTTTACCTTCCGAATCTGTTTCATAGTCAAAAATTTTTGTATCTCTTAAATTTAGAGAATCTTCTATAAGTTTGTACGCATTTACCCTTTCAGTTCCAAAAGTCATAACAGCAAGGGGATTATCATTATCCATATTCTTATTTTCTATTCTCCATTCAGAATTATATTCAGAATAATGAACTTTAATGTATGAACTTTTATATGCTGGTGTCTTTAATGTTTCCACAATAAAGTCCTTTATATGCTTTTTAGGAACCCAAGTTGCTCCTATTCTGACATTTATCTCGCTTGCTTCAAGTGGCTTAGGCATTACTTCCTGTAATTTTTCTTTTTGAAAATTTAGTATTTCAGGGCTTATTCCTTTTTTTTCTTCATCAGAAAGAGAATTAAATTTGTCAATATATTCTATTTTTTCTCTTATATTTCCGCTTAAATATTCATCTTGTGTTACATATTGAAATTCCTGTGGAAAATCTTGATTTATATTAAGAAATATTTCTCCTTTTAAACTGTTAATTAACTCTTCTTTTTTCATACCAGTAAGATCTGTCATATATTCAAAATCCACTTTTGCCTTTTGAGAAATTGAAAGAATTAATGCTTCTTGCGGAGTATCTACTCTATGTATAACTTTTGATTGCTTTATAGTTCTTTTGGAAAAAATATCCCCTTTTTTCTTAAAGTTTCCACGTTCATCAAATATTTCTATTGAAGATAATAAGGAATAATTAGAATCTTCAGTAAATAATCTCGAATTTGCTCTTGAATTTAAGTATCCATGCTTAATAATAAATCCATCATATATTCTATTTAGTTTTTCCTGTTCGATTTTTAATCTATCATCTGTTTCCCCATCTTTTTGAATCTGAATAACTTTCCTTAACGAAGATGTCAGTTCTATATATTTTGATATTTTATCCTTATCTCTATCTGATAAATCTTGTAATATCATTTCACTATTTTCTTTAAAATAAATATCGTTATCTTTTTTGAAGAATGAAAAATTTCTTATTTCATAGTCTTCATTTTCAACAGCAATTACAGTTTCTTTTTCCTCAGCGAGAGTTTTTTCATAACTTCCTTCTATATTCCCAACTGCTTGTTCTAATTCATCCTTTAAATTACTATTTTCTTTTGGCATACAAGTTAATGTTCTCCCAAAACGTCCACTAACTTCCTCTATTTTCCCCAAAACCATATTAGGATTATCCACAAAATACTGATTATATACAAATCCTTCAGAGTCAGATTTAACCGCATACCAGTCCTGCTCATCTTTATTTATATTTTCCCTTTTCTTTAGAAATATAATATCCGATGTTACTTCAGTTCCAGCAACGCCTTTAAATGTATCATTTGGAAGCCTTACTGCTCCCAGAAGTTCCGCTCTTTCTCCAATGTATCTTCTCACGCTGTCATCCTTTTTATCAAATGTTCCAGAAGAAGTTACGAAAGCCATAATTCCACCTTTTTTCACTTTATCCAATGATTTTGCAATAAAGTAGTCGTGTATCATAAAGTTCTGCTTTTCATATTCTCTGTCCATTACCTTAAAATTTCCAAAAGGAACATTTCCTATCACAACATCAAATGAATTGTTGGAAAATTCTGTTTTTTCAAATCCTTTTACTTGAATATTACTTTCAGGATAAAGTTTTTTAGCAATATCTCCGCTGATACTGTCTAGTTCCACACCATATATCTTGGAGTTTTCTAATTCATCAGGCAAATTACCTATAAAGTTTCCCACACCACAACTTGGCTCTAAAATATTTCCGCCTTCAAATCCAAATTGCTGTATTCCTTTATAAATGGAATCAATTACTATTTTAGGTGTATAAAAGGCTGTCAATGTACTTGCCTTAGCATTATCATATTCTTCCTGCGTCAAACTTTCTTTTAAAAAATTTCTTGCTTCTTCCCATTGTCCACCTTTATTTTCATCAAATACATCAGCTAGTCCACCCCATCCAACATATTTAGAAAGTGTTATCTTTTCATCATCTGCAGCTTTTCTTTCCTTCAAATTTTTTAAAACTTTTATAGCTTCGATATTATTGTTTAGACGCTCTGATGGTAACAGTTTTTCAGACTGAATTTCTTCAGCAATTTTAAAATTTTTAGAAATATTATCTTTACTATTTTCTTCATCTATATAAGGATATATTATTTCATCATTCTCAATAATATTTTCTGTTTCCTTTTCAGGAATAAAATATTGATTTTCATCTATAAGTTCCTGTATTCTCTTTTCTATTTTGTTCCAAGACAGAACTACCTTAACTTCATTAGCACTAAAATGATTTTTATATAACTTCATATTTTTAGAAGTATAAAAGGCATCATCAATAAAATCTCCACGGTCAGGTATTGAAAAACCGCCTGTTCCGTATTCCCATTTCAAATATTTTATTCTATCTTCCTTTGAACTGTTATCTTGAAAAAAATTATAAATATTTTCTGCTCCACTGTATGATTTTAATACATCGTCAATATTCTTTTGAGTAATTATATTATCATTTTCTATTTGTAAATTATCTGATTGTAAGTTATTTCCCTGAGAGAAGAGAGTAGGCTGTTCATAAGCCTTACCCATTCCATTTGATCTTTTTCTTTTAATTCTTCGGTTAATCCCATAGTTTTCATCATTTTGGGTTTTTCTATCTCCCAAAATTTCTCCACTTCTTTCTGAATTGAAAATAGATGTTCCATAACTTCTCCCTTCATTAGAAGATTTTTCAAAAATTCCGCTTTCTCTTGTTCCAAATATTTCATTCTCGCCCGTCCCCAAGAGTTGAGTCTGCTCAAGTTTAATTCTTCTTCCTCTAAATTCGGAACTAGCACTTGAAACTTCTCGTCCAGCAGTATCATTTTGTAATTCCCTCCCGCCTGCTCGTAAGATGTTTGCTTCACTACTGGAGTATATATTCCGTTCTCTATCAGATATTCTTTCCCGTCTATCATCTTTTTCAGCATATTCCAATTCCTCCTCATTTTTTTCATTTTCTATCTCATATCCAATTTTACTATTTTGTTCTAAAGTTGTTTCATCATTTATTTTTTGAATTTCTTTGCTTACTTTAATTAAAACTTTTTTGGCTACATTGGATATTTCTGATGATATTAATTCCATAGTCCTGAAATCTGAAAACAAGGAATAAACCTCTTTTTCCTTTTCATTAAATATATCCTTTTTATTAATTCCCATTCTCTGATCAAGTGCTATTAAAACAGATTTTTTGATAAAACTTTCAAGAACTTCTGTATCTTTGTAGTTGAAAGTATCTAATTTGCTGTTTTCAAGCATTGTCTGATTTATAAGCTCCATCTGTGCTTCTTCAAAATCTGATTTTCCCGTCATTCTTTCAAAAACATCTTTATGAGTTCTGTTATTAAATTCCCATAATTTAGGTTTTTCATCGTTTCTCTTATCCAAAGATACTGTCTGGGTAACGTCAAAAATATATCTGACATTCTTTTTTCCATTCCTTACATTATATATGGGTATTCCCTTCTGATTTCTTTCCACAACTCTGTTAAAGTTTTCTTTCCAAAAGTCATATTCTGCACAGGCTACAGCTTCAGGACGAATAAAAAATATATTTAGCTGTTCCATTGCAGAATACTTATAATTATTTCCCATAACATGAAGATAGTTAATATACTCACTAAAATCTTCATTTACTTTTTTATGTGCATTTTCCAATATATTTTGAATTTTATATCCCATTTCTTCCCCCTAATATAAAATTTTATGATTTCAAATTTTAATTATCATTTTTCTATTTTTATAAAATCCTTTCTTTGCAAGTTCAAATAATCTCCATTTATCTCTATTCCAAAATGTGCATTATATTCCTTTCCACTTTTACTTTTTATCTTAAACACAACCTGTTCCCCTCTTAATAATTTTTTTGCATTATCCTTACTTATCTTTATTTTTTGTCCAAAATAACTTGCTTCTTTCCAAAGAGATGTTTTACATCCCTTCTTATAATTACTGCAATAGTAACTTTTACTGTTCTCATAAACATTACTGTTACATTTAGGACATTTTCCAATAACTTCCATTTCTTTTTCAAGTTTTTCAACTTCTGCATCTCGATTTATTATATTTTGTAACTCACTTTTAGTTTTTTCAATAATATCATCTACTGTTTTTCTGTTATTATAAATATCTTTCTGAAGCATAGAAAACTCAACAGTCTTTTCTGCATAAAGATTAATATGGAGCAAATCCAGCAGTTCAATTAACTTTATTCCTTTTTCAGTTATACTAAAATTCTGTTTTTCAGAAGTAATATATCCATATTTCTTAGCATTCTCAATTATCCCTGTTCTAGTCGCCTCCGTCCCAATCTCTACACCTTTCATTATTTCTCTATATTCTTGTGTATCGTCCTCATTTTCTTGATTTTTTTCTTTTCTAAAAGGGTTTTTTAAATAATTACTCAAATTTTCCTCAGTAACTTTTTTAGGAGGAACGGTTAATTTATCAACAACTTTAAAATCAACATCAATTTTTTGATTAATTTCAAAATATGGCAACTTATTATCTATCTTCTGATTTTCATATTTTAAAAATCCTTCCTGTTTTACTGATTTTCCTTTCAAGTTAAAAACTTCATTTCCCACAACAATTTTTACTTCTGTTTGATTAATTATCGTTTTCTCCTTTAAAAAGTTAGAAATAAATCTATTTCTTATTGTTTCAAAAATTATCTTTTCTTCCAAATCCAAACTATTCATATCAGGAATTTTTAAAGTCGGCATTATTGCGCTGTGGCTCTCAATCTTGCTACTATCAAATATTTTTTTATTGTCCTTAAATTCTAATTCATGACCATAATATAAGTTTATAAGTTCTTTTACTTTTTCTTTCTCCTCTTCAGCAAGATACTCTGTATTTGTTCTAGGATATGTAATATACCCTTTTTCATAGAGTTTCTGTATAATTTCAAGCGATTTTGCAAAACTCATTTTCTTTTCCTTTGATAATTTACTTTGTAATTTTGAAAGTGAAAAAAGTTTTGGAGGATTAAAAATAATTTCCTTTTCAGTTATATCCTTTACAATTCCTTTATATTTATTTAACTCATTTGAATAGCTTTTGGCTTTTTCAAGTTCTAAAAGGTTGTATTTTTTATCACAGACAAGTTTTAACAAAGCTCCATTACACATAGTTTCATTTTCAATAGTAAAATATTTTTCAGGAATAAAATTTTTAATCGCTAAATCTTTATCGTAAATATATTTTATAACTGGAATGAGTACACGTCCGACTGGAAAAAATGTATTTGCCTTTAATGAAATATATCTAGTAAGATTAATTCCCAAAAGCCAGTCCATATATGTCCTTGCAAGCCCCTCATTATGTAAATTTTTATATTTAAAATTATCTTCAAGATTATTTACAGCTTTCCTTATGGTTTCTTCAGTTTGTTCAGGAAGCCACAATCTTTTTATCTTCTTATCAGTTTTTATGGCATTGATAATAATATCCACTATAATTTGCCCTTCCCTGTCTGCATCTCCCGCATTTACTATCTCATCAACTTCATTGCTGTTAATAAGGTTTTTTAATATCTTATACTGTTTCTTTATTCCCAAATCATTTTTTAATTCAAATTCAAACTCTTCAGGGAAAAATGGCAGTTTAACTTCACTCCATTTCCTTTTTTCTCCAACATATCCATCAACATCCCTTAATTTAAACAAATGTCCAAAAGCCCAAGAAACAATATACTTTTCATTTTCCATATACCCCTCTTTATTAACCCTGATATTCAATGCACTTGCAATATTACGTGCAAGACTTGGCTTTTCTGCTATTATTAATTTTTTCATATTTTCTTCCTTTTACATTTATCTCTCTAAATCTTTGTCATCAGTATTCCGAAAACTTCTAGAAAAATTTTGTTTTTGGTTTTCACCTAGACTTTTCTCTTTCTCAGTTTTTAAATACTTATTATTCTTTATCCCTTCATTTAATATTTCAATTTTCCAATCATCTCCATAATACATAAATTCTATATTTTTAAATTTATCAGCTTCCTCTATACAATCACTAAAATCATGTTCCAAAGTATCAAAACTAAACTCATCATATTTTAAATTTAAAGTATTAATTGTATCTCTCAATTCTTTTACAAATTCTTTGTTATATACATTCCCAAATTTTTCTTCTATTTTTGATAAAATATGTTCTGATGAATAATATACATTTTCCTTGTCAAATTCCACACCATCAATTTCTCCTAAAAATTGTTGAATTACCTTACTTTCCATACTATCTCCTTCACATTTATATAACCGACACTGCCCATCTAAATTTATCTTGATAAAATCCAGTAAAGTCTGATACAGTTACTCTTTTGCTTTTTGAACTGGCATGTATAAACTGTCTATTCCCAATATACATCCCGACATGTGAAATTCTACCTTTTCCTAAAGTTTCAAAAAATAATAAATCTCCTTTTTTAATGTTGTTATATAGTTTTGGCTTAAATACTGACTGTTCTGCTGAAACACGTGGAATTGTAATTCCTAGTGTTCTCTTAATCACATATTGTACAAAGCTGGAGCAGTCAAAGCTATTGTTTCCAGTTGCACCATATACATAAGGCTTTCCAATCTGAGTTTTTGCAAATTCTACAATTTTATATCTTATTTTTTCTTCTCTGTCCTTATTGCTCTTAGTTGTGTTATTTTCAATTATTTCCATCTTTTTACTATCTTCATTTATTAATTGTTTCTGAAAATTAATTTCCCCCTTAGAAAAAGATAACGAAGAAATAACTGATATTCCCATTAAAATTTTTACAACATTATTAAACATTTTCCACTCCTTCAAATCTTGTTTCATAATTCTTATTATTTTTACTGCTCAGTGTTTTTTCTCAAAACTTTTGTAATGAAAAAAATCCACTGACCTAATTTTGATTTTCTCACGTGTGAGAAAATATAGTTACAAGTTTATTATTTTATTATATTTCTGAATTACTTTTGGTATGTATTCCCTTGTTTCCTTTATCCCTTTCCAAGCGTTATTTGCTAATCTTCCACAGCCAGCGTTATAGCAGACCAGCATTTTTGAAACACTCCCAGTTTTTTCATAATCTCTTTTTAAATGCAACACACCTCCCTTTATATTTCCTGATATGCTGTTATCCACTCCAAATTCCTTAAAATTAAAAGGCATTAACTGCATAAGCCCTCTTGCTCCAGCACTTGATACTGTTGAATGATTAAAATGGCTTTCAGTATTCATAACTGCTAAAACTAAATATGGATTAAAGTTATACTCTTTGCTGTATTTGAAAACATAGCCAAGTATATTTTGTATTTCATTTTCATTCAGTCTGCTGTTCTGTGTTTTAATATATTCAATAAGTTTTCTGTTTCCAATATTTTTTTGAATACGAGAAGTATTATTAACTTTTTTTACAGACTTATCATCATAAAATAATCTGTTGTTTTGTGATTGGATATTGCCTGTATCTTCTTTAGACAAATTGTTTAATTCCTTACCCTTGTCAGCCTCATTATCCTTTTGCATTTTTAATTTCTCAATTCTTTCCTGCTCAACTTTTTCTTTCTGTTTCTGAAAGCTTATCTCTCCCCCAGAAAAGGAAATTTTTGAAACTATCATAAGAAACAATATACATTTTTTCATTTATAACCATCTCCTTTGCTATCTTTCAATTTCAATGTCCTTGCTTTTTATTTTCGGATTTGTATAATTTATCTTTATTTCCTCATAATCACTCTTTCTATCCAAATCAGTATCTTTTAAATAAGGATTTGTTCCATACACAAATTTTTCTTCCCTATCTGTCAGCCCATCAAAATCACTGTCCTTGTATTTTTCCTTAATTTCCTCTATTTCCTGTTTAATATTTTCATCTCCATAACTTAGAGCGTCTTCATTTCTTTTTAAAACTTCCGTTACGACATCTTCATCCTTTTGCATTTCAGAACTTGCATATTGATAGGAATTAGGGTAGTTTTTTACAGATTCCATCACTATTTCCTTATCATTTTTTAATTCCTCGCTTGCAAATTGTAAAGCACGTCCATCCTGTTTTACTGCTTCCAAAACTAAATCCCTGTTATTTTTAAGCCTTTCACTTGCATATTCAAGATTTTTCGCATTTTCTTTGACTTTTTTCATAACATATTTTTCATCATCTCTTATTTTTTCTGAAGAATAATATTTAAATGTATTTTTACCTGCATATATTGAGGCTTCATACCATTTTTCCATTTTATCAGCCTTATTTCTAAGTTCATTCATTTTGTTTTCCTCAATGTATTTTTCCAATTTTTCATTAGTAATTGATTTTATTTCCTTTTTATCCTTTAACATCAAATATTCTCGAAGATACTCGTTATTTTTATCTTTTTCAAGCATATTCCTGATTTTTTCCATTGTTTTGCTGTCATATCCACTTTTTACATACAGCTCAACATCCTCTTCAGATAATCCTTTTTCAAATCCTTTCCTTATTTCCTTCATCTGATTTACATCCAGCTTTTTCATCACAAGTTTTTCCCATTTGCTATCATCCAAGTTATTTTCAGCTCTTTTTTGCAATATTTCCTCATTAAGTACAGGTGTTACACATAATTTAAACTGTTCAAGAGTCAAATTTGATTTTATCATTTTCTTTATCTCCTGTTTTTCGTCTTTAGAAAATTTTACTCCTATCCTTTTCAAATAGTCTTTTTTCTCATTTTTTTGAAACATGCTCAACAACATTATTCTAGCCCTTTCTTATTAATTAAAATTTTATCTCTTTCTTGCTTCCTGCCCTTTTACAAATTTTTTGTAATCTATTATCAAATTATTCATTTTTATCAGTTCATTCACTCCTCCAATAACATTTTTAAAAACAGTATCGTATTCTATTCTGCTCAGTATCTTTATTCTTTTATTTTTCAATTTTCTCAGTATCAATACAGCTTCTAACTTATTTCTGTATATAAAATCATTCTCATTCAGATATTCTTTAAATCCTAATTTTCTATCTATTTCTTCATTCAACTTTTTTAATTCATTTTCCCTTTCAGTTACTTTTTCATCCAATTTCTGCATTTCCATATCAATTTCATTTTCTCTAATTTTTAAAGCGTCTTCTGTTTCATATAACTTTTCTCTCCTATCTCGATAAATTTTTTTCTGCTGCTGTTCCAACTGATAAATTTTTTCATCGTATTCACTCTCAATTCTCCTCTTTTCCTGATTATATTTTCTTTCCTCATCGTGTATGAACTGTTCAAGTTCTTCAGCAAGTTCAGCTTTTATTTCTAATTTTTCTAATTTCACCCTTTCTTTTAATTCATCGCCTTGAAGTTCCGTTACTTTGTTAGTTTTTTTTCGCTCTATTTCTTCAAAATCTTCACTTTCTAAGGGAGAAAATCCTTCATTTTTCATCATTTCTTTCAAATTATCTAAACTCATCTTTTTTCTCCAATCTTCGTTTCAACATCTGTTTCTTTTCTTCTCTCATCTGAAACTCTTCACCACCCATAATTTTACAGTCTTTAATTTCATCATTGCTTAAAAACTGAAATTTCATAAAATATCCCAGCAACGTTGCCTTATCTTCATTTAAAATATCCGCAATTTCAAGTAGAACTCCCATTTCAATCAGTTTTCTTGTTCTTTGCTTCCATTTTTGATTTTTTTCCGATGTATTTAGCCTTCTTGTATCATTTGCTATTTCTCGTCTGATTTCCTTTATTTTTTCATCTGTCTTAACTATTTTCTTATGTATTTCAATTTTCCTTTTTTCATTAGATTTCAGTTTAATCATCTTATCTTCATATTCTAAACTCATATATCAACCTTGCTTTTTTCTCTATTTTTGACTTCTTTATTGCACCATAATATCTTCCGTCAAATGTCCCCCTGACTTTAGATAATGTCAAAACTTCATCTTCCTTTATTTTCCCATTGAAATTAGACGATATTTCAGGAAATATTTCTCCATAATCTTCATCATTTACATATATCCGATTATCTTTTATCTCAACTTTATCCTCATAAAATGCCGCAACAGGTTTTACTGATTTAAACATTGTCCCTTTTATACTTGTCAAATTTTTATATTTATCATTCACCTCATAAACAACTAAATCCCCCTTTTTCAATACTCCATCAAATTTTTCCAGTTTATATATTCCTAATGGAATTGACGGTGTTACATTTATTACATAAATTTTTGACAATAGATGTAGCCCTGTGAATGTTATGGCAAGAAATATTGATACAGAAAGCATTATCAAGTTAAACTTTTTAGTTCGTATATCCACAATTTCCTCCCTCTTTTTAATTTCCTTTGGCAAGTGTTGTTGTTATCTTATCTGCTTCATTCATTACAAAAGCCATTACCATTCCTACTGTGATAAACAAAAATATTGTTTCGTATTTCAATTCCTTAAAAGTAACTTCCCCAAATCCTGCCACATCCAAGTTTTTAAATACTATTCCTCCCAGTGCCATTATGACAACTATTTTACTTCCTGTGAGAAATAGGGTTGTCAATGCTTTATTTCCTAAGTCCCTTTTTGTAATCGAATTTACATCAAAAGGTAAAAATATCCAAGATAATCCCAAAGCCATTCTAAACTGTAATACCGCCATCATCATTTCAAATATTATTTTTACCACAAAATAATAAACAAGAATAATAACCCCTATTAACAGCAGTATTTTCCCAAGTTCTTCAAAAAATAGCCTTGAATCAGTAATAATATTAAAAAAATTAAAGTTTGATTCATTAATAATCTTTAAGATTTTCCCTGTTTCCCTTCCAGCTATTGCCCATATACTGTTTAAAGTTACAGTCCCTCCACTGTTTCCCATAAAATATGAGCCAATTCCAGAAAATATTCCATACCCCATATTAATTAAAGAAATTGCATTAGGTATAACATATGCCAGTATTGAAAATCTTATCATTATTCTGAGTAAGGACATCCATAAATTTTCCAATACATTTTTTACTATATAGCCATATAAAACCCACATTATTTCAAGAACTGTGAGTACACTTAACAGAACTAATAATCCAGGTATCATTTTTTCTATCCCGCTATTTATCATTTGTACAAATTCATTTTGAATATTATCCCAATCTACTGATAACGATGATTTTGTGGAAGCAGTTGAAGCATTATTTCCAGAATGCCCTCCGTTTGCAGACACTGTTGAACCTGCTGGAGGTACTGCAACTGTTCCATCTGAATTTACTGGAGTATATCCGTTATTTATCAATACCTGCTCTGCTGTAATAACTCCTGAATATCCTCCATGTGCTTTGCATATATTGTAGCCTTTTGATACTTTTACTCCACCTTTAGGATATGGTTTTGAATTTGAAGCGTGAACAACGTCAATACTGCATCCATTTGCTGTGCCAATTGCATAAACTACATGTCCATTAAATAAAATGGCATCTCCTGGTTTTATTTGATTGGTTGCTATTTTAGTCGCTTTTGCTCCTGCTCTCATACTCGATGTTGTGTTTGCCCAATTTTTAGTATTCGCTCCTGTAACAGAACTCATACCTGCCGCTTGTGAAGTTCTATCTACAAAACTGGAACAGTCATAAGTATTTGCTCCCATTCTATTAGCCTGACTATATGCCTTTCCTACTTGTGCCATTGCATAATTAACAACATCCTGTCTATATTTTGCTACATCATAATTTCCTTTATTTCCAGCAGAAACTGCTATCAAATTAAGAATGAAAAACAAGCTAATTACAATTTTTTTCATATTTCCTTTAATCCCCCTTTCTAAAAAAGTACAAAAAAAAGACTAGAATTTTAATCTAGCCTTTCATACTTTAAAATTAAGGTAACTTATTTAATTTTCTATCTAAATAATCAATAATATTTCCATTTCCATCTTTAATTACAAATCCATTTTTTATTATATGTATATATCTGTCCATCCCTTGAATTTTATAAATTCCATTTCTTAATAACTGTATATTATCCCATTCAAATCCGTTTTTATCCGCATTTTTTTCTCCAGTATTAAAACCAATTTGATATGTTCCGTTAGATAATTTCCTTATCCCTACTGGATCTTGATATCCAACTTTACTGTAATACCAGTATCCAATTATTTTATCCATATATGAGTTAGCGTTTCCTGTCTTTGCAGAAAAACCTAGTATTCCTATTATGAACATTAAAGTTACTATCCCTTTTTTAATCATATCACTCTCCCCATATCGTTCATATTTACAACAACTTTTTATCGTTAAAATTATATTTAAAATTTATTTATCTTTCCATTTCTTTATTCTTTTCAGAATTTAATTCCAAATTTTTATTTTTAGAATAATTGATAACTAAATTTTCAATCTTATCATACGTTTCTAAAACTATTTCTTCTGAATTTTTTGAAATATCCTTTAATTCATTTTTTTCAAATTCTTCCTTTAATAAATATGATAAAGTATCCAAATTTTTATAATCCATACGCTCTTTAAAGTCTATCAGCATATCTTTTGTAAATTTTTCAGGCTGTTTTTTCAAAAAATAGGACAAATCATAAAAATCTCTTATTTTATCCCTATCATTAAATGCTCTTATTTTCATCTTTAAAATTTCCTCTAATGAATAAACATTAACTCCTGCAATATTTTTATAATCATAAATTTTAGATTGTAAAAATTTTTTATTTCGGGAAGAAATTTCAATTTTTAAAGGATAATCTCCATAATTATTTGTTGCTCCGTAATCAACCATTACTCTAAAAACTGTTTCTGTATCTTTTTTTATGATCATATTCCATTTATTCTGTCCAATAGTTTTTAATTTATTCAGTATATTCATATTCCCACTAATTGAATCCAAATCAACATCTTCTGAAAAACGATCTAATCCGTAATATAATAATAAAGCTGTTCCACCTTTTAAAACATAATTTTCACCTAATTTTGGTAAAATTTTTTTTATTATGTCAATTCTGTCCTTTTGCCACTCTTTCATCATAAAGCTCCTTATCATTAAAATATCTTACAGTAAATTCATATTTAAGAAACTCATCCACTCTTGGATTATCCTTTATACTTCTCAGATACTGATAAAGCTGTTCCGTTTCATCTTCATTTAAAAAATCACTGCAACAGTTATGAAGCGAAGGTAACTGATAATCCTTCATTGTTAATACCAAATCTGCAATCGCTCTTGGAAAATTAGCAATATATACTTCCCTTTTACTTGGATAATCTATTGTTCTTTTCTTTATTCCAGAATTTCCTAAAACATTTGTCGTGTTATACAGATTTATTGCCTTGTCTTTATCATAAGAAAATAAATAAGTTCTTGGATGCCAATCAGCAGTATTTCTATTTTCATCAGGAATATTCAATGCTTCCCATCCAGATATATAACTTGTTGAAGAAGTTTTTGGTATTATTCTTTCATATAATTCCATTTTTTCACCTCATTTAAACTTTTATATCATTTTATTTTAATTTCATTATAACTTTTAAGTCGTCTTCAGAAGTCAGACTTTCTAGTATTTTAAATACAAAATTCTAAATTTTTATTATCTCTTTCTTCAAAAAACTTTTTAATTTCTTCAGGATTACTAATTATATTAATTTCCAAATTAGGCACTTTATTTACAGTAAAACCCTCTTCTGTCATTTTTATTAATTCTTCAGCTGCTTCTTTACTTAATTCTAAATTCTTGAAAAAACTTGACGTTGCCATTCTTATCACATCTTTAATAATTTCTATTTTTACAATAATATTATATCACATCTAATAGTTTTTTCAATCTGAATTTTTTAAAACTAGATTAATATTCTATTGTCATTGTCCTTACACATTTTATTCCTTGCTGTTCTTTTCTCTCCTCATTTCAGATTCTGCAAAAGTTTCACTGTTACTATTCTCAGTTTCTTTTGTTTTTGTATTTTCTGAATGTTTTTGCGTGACTTTCTTCCCTTCATTTGACTGTTTTTGAGAATCCTTATTCGAGGCTGTCTTGCTGTTATCACTTCTCATTTTTTCTTCAGCTTCTTTTGTATCGGCTATTCTATCCGCATTTCCTGATTTAGTTTTTTCATTTCCTTTATTTGCATTTTGAGAATTTTGATTTTTAGTGTTTTCTGTTTCCTGTGATTTATTTTCTTCGGTATCTTTCTTATCATCTTTTTTATTGCCCATAAATTTTTTAATTCCATCACTGGCCATATTTTTTACTTTTCTGCCTGAAGCAATTGGATCAAAGTCCATTGTCATTACTTTTATTGCTTTTCCTGCATTTTCAGCAGCCGAAGCAGTCAGATTTCCAGGATATTTTCCTATTTTAGAGCCTATTTTCGCACCTGTCTTCATACCTGCTATTGCTCCTGCTCCTCCAGTAGACACCCCACCAACAACTGAACCAACTGCTGCACCTAGTCCGCCAACTGCTGCACTTCCCAATAAAGATGTAACTCCTCCTACAGCCGAGCCTCCTGCACTAACAACATTTCCAGTAAAATTACCAAGCTGTGAGCCATTTAATCCACCTTGTCCGTATAAAATTAAAGAAGCTATGCTCTGATAGTTCTTTATTAAAAATGAAATTGCTATGAATACCGCAAGCCACACAATTATCGTATGAGGCTCGTTATTTTCTGCCCCAATATTTTCAGGAATAGGATAAGATTTTAAAATTTTTACTCCCATAGATGAAAGTGCAACTGCAACCATTAATTGAGTGCCTGAGCCTACAATTGCTCCCAAAGTTTTTCTTCCTATATCGCTCAAAGCGTCAAGTGGTAGACAAGCAAGATATATTATTGCCAATTTTCCAACTACATGGAACTGTATTATAGCTATTGTTATTGTTGATATTATAAACACTAAAAATATGAATCCAATAATAAAGAGAATAAAGTACAGAATAGCCCAAAAATCTTGAAACTTTAAGCCTATACTTAAAAACTTGCTTAATTCCTCCCATAACTTATCCCAAATGCCCTGCACTTTTAACGGACTTCCAAGCCCTTCTCCAAATAAGTTTCCTATATCGGAAAATAGTTTATATGCCATATCCAGCAGTTCCTTGTACATTTTTATAAGCCCAAAAGTAAGTGCATATCTTACAAGTTTTTTTATAGTTTCAACAAGTGTATTGCCTATGTTCTCCGACCAGTTAAAGAAGGCTGTAAATGATAAGTCCAGCACAGCAAATGATGAGGCAAGTGTCAATATTACAACCATTAAAGTTGTCATTCCTGTATCAAGCATACTGATTATTGGTTCAATCAGTGCCGTATCAAATTGAAAATTTGCCGCTGCCAATTATTTCTCCTCCTTATCTCTTATGTTTTTTCACTTCATTTTCCATTGCCTTTATATGATTGTTTAAACTGTTTTTTGTATATTCGCTTCTTTTTTGAGCTTCCCTTCTTGCCTGCACTTCTTCAGCCGCCTTTAATGCGTCAAGTCTATTTGTAGTTGAAATCATATCGGCTATTGCATTCATCTGTACTGACAGGTTGGCACTCCATTGTGATAGCACTTCCAATACTTGCTGTGGATTTTTTGCTTCGTGAGTTTTTCTTATAAGTATCCTTGCATTACCCGATGTTTTTTTCATTGCCACTTCATTCATAGAGCCTGACTTCATTGCGTCCCTTGAAAGACTGTCAAGCGTGTTTGTAAATCTGTCAAGAAGAGCCATATACTGTCTGTTATTAGCATCGGCATAAACATCTTTAAACCATAGTTCAGCTCTTTTTGCGTCCCTTAATGTTGATTTTGTGGTATTTGTTATTCTAACTAATGTCTTTATTGTGTCATCATATTGGCTTATATATTTTTTTAGATAGGCTTCAGGCAGTTTCTTTGAAAGCTCAATCTGTCTTTCTATCTCCTTTAACTGTGCATTAAGGCTTTTTAGCGTCTGTGCATTGATTGCCACACTTTCAAAATATGTTTTCATTTGCCAGTAATCAGAAGCCCCACTGCCTCCTCCAAGTATTCCTGAAAACGAATTTACTGATATGATTGTCATTGTCATTAAAAAGAATATTATTTTTTTCATTTTAGTTACCTCCCTGTATAATTTCCTTACATCTTCTAAATTCCTGACTATTTCTACCCAATTTGTATTCTAGCCATTTTAAGTTAATTTCCTTTAAATCATTTGTTTCTGCACATATTTCCTGTATTTTCATCTGATCTGTTGAACTTGCCGAGCCTACATAAGCCAGTTCAATTTTACCTAAGTCCATTTCAAACTCCCTTGCTCCAAGCTCACTTTTGTAAAAGTATTGTTTCTGCATTTGTCCACGTGCAACTCTTTCAATTTCTATTGCATTTAATCCGAACTTTGAATAAAGTTCCTTCCAGTAATTCTGTGCCTGTGGAGAAGGAAGAAGTATCTTTGTTTTACATCCGTCAACTATTGCAGGTGTTATTTCAGATTTTGAAATTTCATCAAGAGACTGTGTTGCAAAGATTATAAAGGCATTCAGTTTTGCAAGAGTTCTAAGCCAGTCATTGAATTTAAGCCTGAAACTTTCGTTTTCCATTGCAAACCAAGCCTCATCAACTACGATTGCAGTTAGATAGTCCTTTGTTAATTTTTCCACTTCTATTCTATGAAACAGATAGCTTAATATCGGAGCTGTTGCTTTTGGATCTTCTATTATTCTTCCCATTTCAAATACCTGCCAGTTTGAGTCTGAAAAATTATCCTCATTATTATCGAAATATTTTCCATATGAACCTGTATTTGTGTATGGCTCAAGTGCCTGCTGAATTTCCTTGTTCATAACTGTAAATGCAAAATTTGTCATTGTTCTCCTGTTAGGCGGATCATTTGCAAGAGTCGTAAGCGTTTCCCAGATTGTACTTTTCATATCAGGTGTTACAATTACATTTTCCTGCTGAAGAAGGGAAATTATCCAGTTGCTTGCAAATGCTCTTTCTGTTTCGATATGAATATTTGCAAGTGGCTGAAATGCCAAATCATTATCTCCACCTTTTCCCAAGTCATAAAATTTTCCACCCATACAAGCAGTTAAAACACGTATTGAGCCACCTTTATCAAAAAAGAATACCTGTGCATTAGGATATTTTTTAAGTTCAGCTACCAGCATTCCCAATAATACTGATTTTCCTGACCTTGTTGGACCTGCTATAAGCGTATGTGCCGCATCCTTTATATGAAGGTTAAAGTAAAATATATCGTTCAAATCTGTTTTAGTCATCATAAGCGGAACACCTGTAATATTTTTCTTATCCCTAAAAAATTCATTCACTTCCTCTCCACGATACAGCGATGAAGTAGGGAAAAGACAGCTTAAAAGCATTGAGTTTATTGGATATTTTCTTATATTCGCCTTCACATTTCCTGGAATAGCCCCTAAATATGAAGGGAAAATATTGTACTTGTCAATTGAGCAAGTAAAGTCCTGCTCATCAAATATTGTTACTATTTTAAGTGCATTATCTTCAAACCTTTTTATATCTTCATCAGCAAGTATTATGGTAAATGTGTAATATCCATAACTCATTCCGCCTTCCTTAAATTCATTTAAAGCCATTTTGGCTTCTTCTGTTTTTGCCAATTCCAGCTCATCAATGTTAAATGAAGGCTTTTTAGTTATAGCTTCCGTTATGTATTGCCCAAAATTTTTCTGTTTTCCCTGATGAAAAATAAAGAAGTTTTTTAACATCTTTTTTGATTCATTTTGCGAAAGTATAATGTATCTTGCCGACATTCTAAATTCAAAGTCCAGACTTTCAAGTTTTTTCAGAACTCTTGACTCTATCTCATCAGGAAACAGATTAACCGAGATTGTCCTTAAATGCTTTGCCTTTGTCAGTCTTTGTATTTTCGTGTCTTTTCCATTTTCAAAACTTGAGTTTGACAAATATTGATCAATTGGATATAGAGGAGATGTAGGCATTTTCTTCTTTTCAGGAAATTCAGCATTTACTGTGGAATACATATATGCCATAAGTTCATCTCCCTGTAAGACTTCAATGCTTGTTGTAGCATATTTTAATAACGCAATAAATGAAGCTACTTTTTGTCTAAATATTTTTAATTCCCTTTCTGCTTCCTCCACCATTTTTTCTTCTGAATCATCTTCCTTTTTACTAGCCAGCAATGAGTTTATCTTATTTTCAGCATCTTCTGCTATTAAATATGTCAATGTTATATAGTAGTCACATTTAAAATATTCCCCTTTTGAAAATAAATCCTTTCTTTCATTTTCTATAAGAACTGTAGGTATAAAGTTATCATTAATTTCTGTTTCAATATATCCTCTTGACTTCTTTCTTTGAACTTCATAATGAACAATAAAATTGTCAGGCAATTTTTTTATCGCATTGTTATACTGCAATATTTTCAAGTTCACTTCTTCCTCAGTAAAAAAATCCAAGTCGTGATTTCTCACTTTGAGAGTTACCTGAAACCCCATATTTTTATTAACAAGAATAAAGTCATTGAGAAGGAAGTCCCAAGGAATATGATAGATAAATGAATTTTTGTAGTTATCAAGTGTTTTTCCCATTCTATCTTTCCTTTTCTTTATTTTTAATATTTTCCTTAATTTCTTCTCTTTTTAGAACTTTACTTAAAATGTCTCCTCTATCTATTAATACGAATTTTTCTTCGTTGCTTTTAGATATTTTTGTCATAAATAACACTTTATTTGATGACAATTCTTTTTGTGCGGCTACAAAGTCTTTAAATTCTAGTCCTGTTTTTTCTCTAACTGATTTTGAGTCAAGGTATACTAAGTTTCCTACATTTTCTTTGTATGTATTGTAAATTAATTTTGCATTACCTGATAACGTTGAAAGCTTTTCTTCTTTCACTTTTTCTGTTTCTTTTATTTTATCTGCTATTTCTTCCAATTTTTTTTCATAGTTATTTTTAAATTCAAGTGATTTATCTTTATTGATAAAATATTTTATTTTATTTACTTCAAATATAGAACCATCATAATTTATTTTTTCTTCTGATGAATTATGAAAGAATACTTTATTATCTTGTACTAACTCCTTAAATGCTTCATTAAACTTTTCTTCCTCTTTTATTCCCAGTTTTTCCATTATCTGATTTCTGCTTAATGTAGTATATCCGACTTCATTTTTTGTTCTTTCTTCTAAAAAATTCATAATTTTTTCTTTCATTTCAATTATTCCCCTTTCAATATTTTTTCTTTTCGCTTCCATTTTTAATATTCGCTTAAGGATTTAAATATCTTTCAGTCTTGTAATGCTCTATTATCAATTCCAACGTCATCGGATCCTTTACTGACATAACTGCACATAGAATATATATTGCCCCTGCCGGTATAAAAATTACCCAGTGCCTGAATATTAAAAATATAATTCCTGTTAATAATACTAGCGATATAAAAACCTTATATGGCAACCCCATTACCATCTTCACATCCAGCAAAGATTTATACACTTTTAATTTCATTATCCTACCTCCTCAATTTCATATTCCTTTGTCTTTTTATTAAAGCCGTTTACTTTAATTATCTTATTTACCTTTCTTACAGTTTTACCATTTTCAGTCGTTCTTATGATATTTACAATTACGTCTACGGAACGCCCTATAAGTGGCTGTCTTGGATTCCTGTCAACTTCCATTAACAGCTCTTCCAGTCTTTCCAAAGTTTCTTCTGCCCCGTCTGAATGGACTGTTGTAAATCCTCCGCTATGTCCAGTATTCCAGTTTTTAAGTATCTCCTCAGCTTCTTCTCCATATCTAAGCTCTCCCTGAATAATCCTGTCTGGCCTGTGTCTAAGTGCATCCTTTGATAATTCCAGTGCAGAAACATCCTCAGTTACAAAAACTCTTAACACGTTTTCCTTATTGCAAATAATTTCCTCAACTTCCTCAATAATGTATATTCTTTCAACAGTATTCCTGATTCTGTCCACTTCCTTTAAATAATCCACAAGAGCATTAGTAAATGTTGTCTTTCCTGTACCAGTTCCGCCCGATACAACTATATTCTTTTTATTTAAAATGGCTTCTGTAAGAAAATTTTTCTGAAATTCTGTAATTGAACCCATTGCTAAATAATCATCGAGTGTAAATATTTTTTTAGGCCTTTTCCTTATTGTAAATACTGGAATCCCTTTAGTAATTCCTTTTGCGGCTCCTTGAAATCTGTCAGAATTTGGCAAGTTTCCAGAAAGTCTTGGATTTTTTTCAGAAATTATCTTTGAGTTATATGAAGCAAGCACCTGAATAATTTTGTATCCTTCCATTTCATTCAGGTATGTATTTGTCTTATACATTCCCCTTTCATATGATTCCACCCATACATACCCATCAGGATTTAGCATTATTTCCGTAATGTCGTCATCTTCCATATATTCCTTCAATGCTGACAGCCTTTCATTTACAAAGTCTATTTGTGCCTGCTTCTGAAGTTCATATTTTTCACTTTCCGTCATAATATTTCTGCCAGTTCCTTCATTTTTTTAGCAGTTTCATCATTGCTTGGACTTTCAATTATGATTTTTAAAAGTTTGTTTCCGACACCAGATTTTTCTAAAATCTCTTTTAAAATGTCTACATTTTCCTGTTCAACCTTTTCAATTTCCTTTTGGGAATCAGCCATTATTTTCTCCAGTTTGGCAATCTTTTCTTTATTTCTTTTTATTCTTTCAGTATAATTTTTTTCTCTAGCTTTTCTCTTTTTCTTTACTATTTCATCTGAATCATTAATTGTTTCTTCAATATTTTCCATATATCTCCCTATCCTATTTTTTTTGATTTATACTTTTTTCTTACCTTTTCAATAATTTTTTCATATTTTATATCATCATAAAAATCTTCCTCTATCATCTTAAATGTATGCTTGTATTCATACATCCCCTTCATTGCTTCAAATATTACATATCCGTCCTTAAAGAATACTGGCTGGTGCTGTGTCCTTTTTAGCAGTTCAGGATATTCGTAGTAATAGAGCTTATCTAATAATAAAGGTTTTTTATATCCTGTAATTACAACTGCCTTTCTGTCAGGCAGCAGTCTTGTTTCTGAAGGACTTAATAAATCCTTTCCCTGCTCTGAAACGTTTCCTCCCCCTTTTAGCCCAATATTTCTACTTTTTACCCTGATTGTTTCTTTGCCGAGTGTCTTTGAAATATAGTCAGGTGCAGCTTCATCGTTTGGCCTACCAAATATTTGAATCTGACATCCATTTAACACCTCTTTCCCCTGTTTATCGTATGTCGAATTTAACTGATCAAGCCCTTGAAATATTCCAACCATCTTTATTCCAAATCCTGCATAGTACCCAAGCCCTTTTACAAGAGCCTTCATCTTGCCATAGGCATTCAGTTCATCCATTAAAAACGTTATGTTAAAATTTTTCTTACTTAAACTTTCCATTAATAAATTTGTCAGCTGAATATACATTATCCGTACTAACGGAGCTAACAAATCTATATCTTTTGGTTTTATTACAAAGTATAAATCTACAGGATTATCGCCATTAACCAAGTCCATTGCCCTAAAATCAGACTTTCCTATATTTTTTACAACCGAAGGAATTTCAAATACCTGCAATTTAGTCTTTGCCGTTGAAGTAATAGACTTGAACGTATTTTCTCCTGTATTTTGCAATAAATATCCGAACTGTTTTGCAACAAAGGGGTGCAATCCTTTGTTTAATGCTTTAATTGATTCTTCATCAGTATATATTTTTCTAAGCCTTTCAATTGTTTTTTCCTTCAGAATAAAATCTTTTGACATTTCATCCTCGTATTCATCTTCTTCCATAGGCTTTCCAAGATATTTTGCAAACATTCTATACAAAGAATTTTCAGTATTAGTAATTATTGATATTACATCGTTTAGTGAAACTCTAACATCCGTTATATCAGGATCTTCTTCAGGACGGCTGCTTACTTCCCTATAATGAACATAACCAGTTAAAGTGGAAATTGTATCTTTTGCACTGTCTCCCCAAAATGGATCCTTGCTCTCATCTTCCCCAACAATCATTGTTCCAATTATTCTGCAATCTTCAATCTCGTAATTTGTTCCATACCGTACTTCCGATAAAAAGTTATAACTGTTTGAAAGTTCGCTCATTGGCTCAAACTTTAATATCCTGTGCTTCAATATCTTTGCTCTGTACCAGCTCGTAAGCTCATAGTTTTCCTTCTTTATGTCAGAAATAAAGGTTGATATTCTTTTCAGTCCTGCTATAAGGCTTGGAATAATATATCCCACACCTTTTCCTCCTCTTGTTGGCAAGAACAGGGCAATATGTATCATTGACGTATCATAGAGTAATTTTAATTTCCCTGATAAAGTTTTTACATATCCAATAACAAAACCATTTTCATTGCCACTTAAAAAATCTACATCTGACGGCTTTTTCTTATTTTTCTTCAAATCATCATATGTTCCAAATTCAGCATCTCCGTGTGATTTCAGCTTCTTTTTTTTCCAGTACGGCATTGTCAAAATAATTAACGAGCTAATAAATATAAAGCACATACCTAATTGAAACTGCGAAGTTAATCTAGGAGTTTTTTCCATTACCATTTCCCAGTTTTCAGATGGAAAATACATATACTGATTCTTTTTATCAATAATTACAGGTTTTATTAATCTACGTATTTTTGCAAAAGTAGTATAATTATTAACTTTTTCCAGTTCTTCCATATAGTTTGTTGATACTATCATTAAACCTGTTATATTTACTGAAATAAACATTATTATTGCAAAAATCCATTTTACAGGCTTCGTATTTCTGAGCGGCTTATATTTCTTGTCCATAATTATTTCCTGTATGGAGATAAAATTATATCCTTGCTTACAAAGATATTAAATTTTTTACCTCTTTTTATCTCAATTGTAGGCTGTCTATTCAAATCCTTTTCAACCATTCTTTCCCCAATGCTTCTAATATTCTGTGCCGCATCTGAAGCTCCTGTACCAATATTCACTCTTGACCTGCTACCAGCTTCAATATTTACATCAAGACTTTCAAGCGAGCCTGAAGCCATATTTATGGCAGAAGATAACAGCACACTTCTCATAAGTTTCCAGAAATGGTTGTTAGTTTTCCCTTTCAGTCCAGCATTACCCAGTAAATCCACTCCCTGCATATTATCAAGCACAAGTGTTGATCCATTTGGAAAAACCAGTCTTTGCCATATCAACAAAACCCTGTTCTGTCCATACGTTATACTGCTGTCATATTTTCCAACTATTTTTGTACCCATAGGAATTAAAATATACTTTCCAGTACGGTAGTCATAAACATTTTCTCTAACCTGAGCAATCACATCTCCTGGCAAATCAGAGTTGATTGCCGTTACAAGAACAGCTGGAATAAAGCTCCCTGTCTTTAACTCATATTTTCCTATTGCAGGATTTTTTAAATTAGTCGAATAGAAGCTGTCCTGCTTTTGCTTCAGGAATAAGGACTTTGACTTCTGTTTATTCTGATCTGTGTCATTTTCATTTTGCTGTTGCACATTCTGAGGAACTTGTTGCTGTTGTTGTTCCTGATACTGTTCTGTTGTTTGCGGAGTTTGTGTTGAAACTCCCTTATTAAATCCTATTGCAGATTTTCTCCACTCCTTGCTTTTTTCTTCCGAGACTGTTGAACTATTGGAATTTTTATCTTCTGAAATATCTGAAAACGATGATGAGCTTGAACCATAATTTGAATCAAGATTGTCGTTATTGTATTCTGAACCTAGCTGAGAATCATACTGTGATAAGCTAGGCGTTCCAGTTCCATCAGTAGTCGTATTTATATTTGCCACTCCATCCTGCGTTACATCTTCAGGAATTTGGGCATTTTGATTTTGAGTATCTACTGCATCCTTTATATCCAGTCCTGTTCCAGTTGATATTGATTCCATTTTTTCTTGTTCCTTCGGCTTCTCATTCTTTTTAGCCTGATTTGCAAAATATATGCTTACAAAAATTAAAGCCAAAATTATGCAGACTAGGATAGCAACTTTTTTCTTATCAAAAAATTCTTCTATTTTTATCTTTGAATTTTTTATCGTTCCTGTCCCCTCATCCTCAAGCGATATTTCCTCTTCCTTCTGTTCGGTAAAATCATCTTCAGAAGTTTCAAAATAGTCATTCTTATTTACCAATTAAGACACCCCCTTTTTCTATTTTTTCTGGTTATATATCTTCAACGTATTTTTTCCAAGCGTCATATATATTTCTTTTACAACATTGTTAATCATAACATTGCGTCCTTCAATTTTTATGTTAACTAAGGATAATTGGTTATCCAAACCTTTTACATAAAAAGCTGGCATTTCCTGCAAATTTGACTTTAATACTATGAATGTCTTTTCTCCGTTGTCAAACACTTGAACTGGAGAAAGCTTTGAGTTCTTGTTCCATGAATATCTGTAATTCAGTTTCATTAAGTCCGTTGTACCAATACTTTCCGTATTAGCCTCATATTCATCCATTAATATTTTTCTCTCATTTGGATATTGCCACTCAACTAAAGGATTATATTCTCCATTTGTGGATTCAATATTAATAAAGTAACTATGCTTGTCTGTAACTATATTTATGTTAGTCTTTATATCTTCTTCAAGCGGCTTTATGTATATATATGTCCTATTTTCTTTTCCACCTGTCGCCTCTTCAATCATCCAACGTTCTGTATCTCCACCAGCCTTAAATACCACTTTTTCATTTGGAGCAAGCCTTAAAGTTGTTAAATAGTCTGGCTTGGAATAGACTTCATATATGCTGTTTTCTGCATAATTAAATATAACGGCTGTCTTTTTAATTGCATCCTTTTTTCCACTTAATATTCCGTCATCATCAAATATTTTCTTACTATTCTTTACTACGTCTACTGTAATATTGTCTTTTGCATTTCCATCATTTGCAAAAACATTAACCGACATCAATATCAAAAGCAGCATTGATAATATTTTTCTATTAAATTTTTTTAACTTGTTCTTTGTCATACATCTCCCTCATTTTTCTAATTATTTTCTCTCGAAATTGTAAAATCCTTTATTATTATCCCCAATGGATTTTTAGCAACCAGTTCCTCATTTTTTTCATTCACATATTCCACAGTAAATACTCCAAGATAACTTGTATCCTGCATTTCCATTCCTGTTTCAGAAAACTGCTTTTCCTTCCATCTGACTTGATAAGTATTTGAAGTATTTGTAAGTTTGTTAGCTGAGACTATATTTACATTCGTTGTGATTTTATCTGCAAGCATTTGTATTGTTCCCGTTTCCTGAATCATCGCATCCAATTTTTTTTGTGAATTTTGTGTTAAGAAAAAAGAATTTTCCTTTAATTTATTATCATAATATGTCGTGTCCTTTGGAAGAGTTCTTACATCCAAAATAAATTTTGATATGAAATATTTTGTTTCCTTCTCCCCAACTTTTAAATTGGATTTTGTCAACACATTTACTTCCATTGGAGCTCCTGTCGTTTTATCAACCTGAACAAGAAATACCTTTATATTCGTTCTCAAAACAAAGAATACTAATGCTAAAATTAATATATGGTTGATAACTATGCTTATTCCTAATCCCTTTTTTAACTTTGCATTCGTTTCTGCAAGTTCAAACAAAGTTTCAGCCCTTTTTTCAAAACTTCCCTTTTCTCTTTTGACATCAGTCCTTAATTTAAAAATATCTCTTTTTCTATTTATTCTTTTTAAATCCAAGCCTATACTCCTTCCAAAAGAGCTGTATCAATCATAGTTCCGCCAAGTCCTTTTACTATATCCTCTGAACCAAAAATAAGTGCAAGTGCCAAAGCCACTCCTATTAATAGAGTTATTATTGCTGTCATGTTCGGATCAGTCAACATCTTGAATACTCCAAATCCTATGCACCCAATAGCCCCAAGTGAAAAAACTATTTTCAGTCCATTATTCATATTTGTAAGAAAAGTTACAAGTGTTGCAAATATTCCTGCATTTCCACTTGTAGTTGCCTGACTTATCACAGTTGTTACCAAAAACAAAATCATTAGACACAGCAATTGAAATTTTTTATTTAGCAATATATTTTTAAGTTTTATTTTTTTCATTATTTATCGTCCTCTCTTATACAAAAAAAGAGTCTGTACAAAATTTCAGAAATGTTTTTTCCGATAATTCTGCACTCAGACTCCTATATTTAAATTTATATATTTGTTTTTTATCATAATATTCTGGTTAAGGACTTCTAATATTTAAATCTAATTTCATTATTTTCACCTCGCTTTTGAACAAAAAAAGAGCCTATACAAAATCTTAGAAATGTTTTTTCCAATAATCCTGCATTTAGGCTCTCTATATTTAATTTTATACTACTTTATTTTATTCTTCTTTTAAAATGAGTTTAAGGAAAAGTCCTGTATCCTGCCTATACACCTCCTAAAACTAGGCTCTCATTTTTTACGCTGTTTTATTCTTGTGCTAATATTACCTCAATTTTTTCAAAAAGTCAAGCCCTTTTTTGAAAATTTTTTCCCCATAAACTTTCCCAAATTTTTCTAAATTTTGGAAAGCACGCTTACAAGTTTCTCAAATTTAAAAATTTTTAGAAACTTACCGTGATTTTTTTGCCACAAAAAATTGTGAAAAAATGACTTTCGTTTACACTCAAAAACTCACTTCGTTCGTGTTTAATTTCTAAGAAATTAATAATATTTATACCTTCAAAAACTTATTTTTACAAAAAAGGACAGCTTTTTACTGCCCTTAAATTTATTTATATTTACTCTCATTAAAACTTTTTACCTTTCCAACTCATCCAAAACTTCCATATCTTCCATTCTAAAATCACCACTTATACCTCCTAAATTTTTATCATAATTTGCACCGTTTAAACTTTTACTTTTCTTTTTCCTGTTCCATTTTTTTATGCTTCCTTGTCGTTTTTCAGACAATCTTTTTTTCTTATCCAATACTTTTATGGCTTCTATATTCTTTATAATTTTTTGAATTTTTTCCCTTTCCTGAACTTTGGAATTACCATTTTTTAAAAGTTCATCCTGTAATTTTTTTTGAATTTTTATTTCAATATTTTCTTTTCTTGCTTCATAATCTTCCTTTATTTTTACTTCCCTTTTTAACCAGTCCAAGTAATATTTTTGTTCACTTATATCCAAATTTTTGTTAAGTTCTTTTTGCAGCCCTTCTATTTTAATTTTACTTTCCGCAATATCTTTCTCCAATTTTGAAAATTCATAATTTGAATATTTATCTTTTATCAAAGTTTTCTGACTGACTACTTCCTCATTTTTATCTAACTCTTTTACTAATTTTTTTAGTTCTTTTTCAATTTTATTTATCTCTTTCAGTCCATCTTTTTCATAAATAAATTGCAAATGATTTATATCATACAGTCCTTTTTTTTCATCATTGTATTTAACGTTTTTCCCTTTTAAATTTTCATATATCGTATCTTTTTCATCTTCAAAATTTGCAATTTTTCTTAAATATTTTTCCCTAATATTTTCAACTCTTTTATCAAAAATATACTTCTTTTTCCAGTCGTTCTGAATTTCATTTCTTAAACTTTCTAAATTTTTTAAATTCTTTTCTTTTGTAATTTTTAAATATTTTATTCTATTTTTATCTTTTATATTTTTTAGTTCCTTGTCAATTTTTTTGTTCTCATTCAGAAATTTATAGTACTTTTTATCTGTCATCAAGTTGTACACAGTATTCTCAATTTTATCTTTTGACATTTTCTTTTTTATATCCCTTACACTTTCTTCTAACCCCCTCAGTCTTTCCAAATTTTCTAAATCTCCTATTTTATCCTTTTTTAAATTTTCATACTCTTTTTCCAGTTTTTTCAATTTTTCAAGTAATTTTTTCATTAAATCTGTTCCAGTTTTTAAAATTCTGCTTTTATTAAATATTCTCTTCTTAACTTTTTCCTTATCACTTAGTTCACTTTCTTTTCTATACAAAATTTTGCCGTCAATATTTATGGCTTCACGATTTAATTCATAAACTTTTTTATAATCATTATTATTTTCCGCATCCCTTTTCTGATCCTTTAACGATTTTGCACTTACTTTCTCAAGTCCTTTCTTTTCAAGTTCAAAATTTAAAAATGTTTCCCATTCTTTTCTTATACTTTTTAATGTACTTTTCTCATTCCATTTTTTATCTTTTCTCCAGCCACCTTTTTCTATATTTTTAGAATTATATCTCTTAAAATACTTATCCTTACCCCTTTTAATATCATCAATTTTTCTTTCAAAGAACATTATATGCACGTGTGGTTGCATATCTCCATCAAAACTTTTGGGATTGTGCATTGCATAATTATACACATATTCTTTTCCAAAAAGATTTTCACAAAAATTATCTACTATCTTTTTATTTTCTTCAGGAGTAAACTCTCTAGGCAATGAAATTTCAAGTTCCCTGTACAGATTAGAATTTTTTCTCTCATAAGTTTCTGCACATTTCCAAAAGTCTTTAATATCGCTAAACTCTTCAGGAAGATTCCTTACTTCCTTAAAAAGTAAATCCTCTTTTTTACCATATTTTTCATCTCTATTTATATAGTCTAAATGTGCAGTAGGCGGAATATATTTACTTCCTCTTTTACTTTTTTTCATTCTAAGATGAAATATTGCCACGATTATACCCCCATATTATTTTTTATAATCACATATTTTATATATTTATCATTTATGAAAAAATTTCTATCTAATAAAATATCACAATCTTTAAAGTTTATATCAGTATCTAAAATATTTTCAATTTTATACATCCATATTTCATCATTTCTATACAACTTCATATTATATTTTCCTATTTTATTATCACTTACCTTTATCATTTTCATAATTTTTACAAACTTTTCTTCACTTATATATTCCTTTATTTTTGCATCATTTATTTGATTATTTACTATTAATCCCACATTTCTCTTAAAAATATCTATTGTTTCATTTATCTTTTTTTTTGGTAAAGTTTTGTAAAAAAAACATATATGCTCCTTTCCTGTTGTTGTCCTTAATAATCTTATATCATATATTTTCATATATCCCTCCCAAATTATTTTTTAAATATCTAAACATTCCTTTTTCTCTTTCACTTTTTTAATCTTCTCATAATTACAAAAACTAACCATAACATACATTACGATTAGTTTAGATTTTATTTTATTCTGCTATACATTTTTTTGATTCAAAAATTCTTTTTAATTGCTCAAAATCATATTCACCATACTTTTCATTTTCTACTTCTAAAGTAATAACATTTCCTCCCCTCAAAAATAGTTCTATTTTAGTATCATACATTCCTTTTACTCCCCGATACATCATTGATTTTAATCCTTTCCTTAACTCTCCAATTCGCCTTATCCCTATTAACTCACTAGAAATAATTATCAAATCTTTTAAATGTATATTTCCATTTGCATATTTCACTCTTTCCTCTCTTAATTTTCCAGAAAAGTCAAATCCAGCTTCTGTTACAAATTTCTCATAACTTTTGTGCATTTCACTAAGCGATTTATATTTTTCCTGAATCACTTCCCCTGTAATTAATTTTATATTTAACTTAAATATTTTAAACGAAAACGGATTTCTTTCAATTTTTTCAATATTATTTACATCTATTATTCTATCATTAATTTCGATTTGTGTTTTATTATTTAATGTATTATTTATTATATTCATATATCATCATCCTTGTATATAATTTTTAATTTTCTCACACGTGAGAAAAATCATTAATTTATTTACAATATTCTCCAATTGTATAATTTCCCAGCTTATCTTCATCAACTTTATAAATATTTTTATTCTCAAGAACAACATAAAAATTTTCGCCGTCATTTTGACTATATATCTTCATAACTTTATTTGTCCTACATATATCTAAAATTTCCTGCTGTTGTTTTTCCTGAACATCTTTATTAACTTTGATTTTATTTTTTAAATTATTTTCTTGAAATTTTATTATACTCATAATAATTATGAAGGTTCCTAAAATTATTGATACCCTAACAAAATGTTTCATTTTTCTTCCTAATAATTTCTTTTTTTTCAAATTATAAACCCCATTATTTATATTAATTTTCTTCATCCAATACACTCTCCTCTTCCATTTTTTCTAAAATTTTTTCCAATTCTTTCAATGCCTCTAATCTTCTGCTGACATCTTCAACATATATTGACATAATTGTAAACCCAGTCAATAGCACTCCACTTAATATAATTGTACTTATATCTTTAATAAAAAATGAAATTGCAAACATAATAGCCAACATATATCCTAAAATCCTATCTATCAAACTTCCCATAACTTTCATAAAATCTTTCATTTTCTTATCCCATTTTCCTTCCTTAAATAATTTTGATTTTCTCACATGTGAGAAAAACCATTTAAATCAACTCATATTCATCAAAATAACACCCCCAGTAATTAACAATCATACTTTTATCCTTATTTTTATTGAATGTATCTTACTTTTATCAATCTTTTTCAAAATCATCATTCCTACCTTTCAATTTTTTAATTTCCATCTCCCATTTTTCAATATTTCTGTATGCTTTTTCAATTTTTTCACTTAATTTCTGTATTTTTTCATCAAAATTAATTTCTGTTTCTTCCTTGCCTTTTTTCTCTATTTCCTTAATCTTTTTAGCCGCTTCAACTGGATCTTCAAGAATTTCCACAATCTCCGCTTCTTCAAGTTTATCATTGTTTTTCTTTATATACTCCAATGTCCTAACACTTGCCTCCGCAATCGCAGGATTTCTATATTTTTCAAACTGTTCCCACCTATTAATTTCACGATAAACCATATTCTTATCAAGCCCTAATGAAGTAAACCAAGCTACAAATGTTCCTGTTCCGTGACTTGATAAAATTTCCTGAACTCTTTTTAATTTTCTTCCTATTTCAAGAGCCTTTTTTGCCATAAATTTTCCTATTTGCCGTATATCTTCTTCAGTTTGAGTTACTTCTCTTATAACCCTTTCATCAGTTATCTCATATTTATTAAAATCAAATTCGCTATGATAACTTTTTTCAACTTCCATTTTTCGATTTTTATTAATATTTAACAGTTCCTGTCTATCCATAATACCTCCTATCAAAAAAATTATAGACAATTCAAATAACTGTGATTCAATTTTTTACACAGTTATTAAATTGTCATTGTACTAGTGGTTTTCCCACATGTGAGAAAATCTTTCCTATCCTTCATTTATATAAATTTCATTATACAAAAATTCATTCACTAAATTTTTATAATCTATTGCCGCATTACTGCTCTTCTTAAAGCTAAATATATCTTTATGCTTTTCCATCGAATTTAATATATTTGCATCTTCTCTCACATAAATATCCGAATACATTTCTTTTAAAATCTCTTTCATTTCCATATGTGCCTTTTTAAAAACTTTTGTATTTTCCTTTACTTGTACAAAAAATATTTTATAAAGTTTAATTTTGGGATTGTCAATTTTTGCAATCTCCATCATTTCAAGCAAATCCCTAAGTCCATTCGTATCTATAAACGAAACTTTTGAAGGTGCAAAAACATAGTCTGTTACATTTAAAATTCCTTTGACTGTATTATTTACAGTCCCTTCTGTATCAATTACTATAAAGTCATATTCACTAAAGTTTTCAAAAAAATCTCTAAATATTTTCAGTTGCTCCTGTCCACTTTCATCTCCTTCCCTTTTAAAAAATTCATCAATTTGATTAAAATAAATATTGCTGATTACTACATCCACTTCATTTTTTTTATTTATATACTTTTCCTTATCAACCATTCCCAAACTATCATAGCACTCCTTTAACGCTTCAAAAACCGTATTATCATTTCTTATATCAAGATACGAAGCTATCGCTCCTCTTGGATCTGTATCAATTAATAAAACTCTTTTATCCTTATTTTTTAAGGCATATGCAATATTTATTGCACTTGTCGTCTTTCCTGCTCCACCTTTTGGGTTAATCACACTAATTATTTTCATATTATTTCCTCCTAATTTATTTAAATTTATCATTCAATTTAATTTATTATTAGCCTTTTTATAGTCTTTTTAACTTTCGTATGTTATTCTGTAATATTTACTTTTTATTCTTCGTAAAAAACTTAATATTATCCAAAGATTCTTTTTACTTCAGACTCTTTTATTTTATAACCTCCAAATAAAATCACTTTAACTTTTTTTCTTTTTATCAATTTATAAATATATTGTGGTGTACATCTACCATATTCAGCAACTTCTTTTACTGTATAAATTTTTTCTAGTTCTAAAGACATTATTATTTACCTCCATTCCAAAATTCCTTGAACAATTGATTCCCTATTTTATCTCTTCTGCTTTCCCATAAAAAATCTAAAATATATAATTTTTCACGAAATCTATCTATCAAAGCATCATTTCCTTGAGTATCCATAAAATTTGAAATTTGCTCTGATTCTAAATTTGTTGATATAATAATACATTTTTCTTTTTCATAGAAAAAATTAAATATTGAATATAACTTTGATTTTCCCCAAGTTTCAGATATATTTTCTTTTCCTAAATCATCTAATATTATTAAATCTGCTTCAAGCAGGTCCTTAAAAACTTGTTCTTCGGTTAAATTGTTAAAATTACTGAAAGTTGATTGAATCCTTTGATAAATTCCATTTAAAGTTGTTCTATAAACTTTAAAATCATTTTTTAGTAATTCATTAAAAACACATATACTATAAAAACTTTTTCCAGTTCCGACTTCTCCGCATAAATATAATCCCAACCCATTCTTTTGAGCTTCTTTAAAATGATTACAGTAGTACTCTAATCTTTGTTTAATTTTTTTTTCTTCTAACGATAAAATTTTAGCATTTTCAAAAGTTCTTTCCTTCCATTTAATTGGTAAACTTGAAATATTAAGAAAATATTTAATTTTTTCTTTTAGTTCATGTTTTTTTAGTTGTTTCGTTGCTTCTATGGCTTCTTTAATTTTATTATTAAAATCCATATTTCCTTTTTGTTGTTGATTTTGTAACTGTTCTATTTTTTTGTTTATTAATTGATTTAAATCCATCATAATAACCTCCTTCCAGTATTTTTATAAATTTTTCCTCATTTAAAAAGTCATCAAATGTTATTTTCCAATTTGATTTATCAGTTCTTCCAAGTAAAAAGTTTATATTTTTTATTTTAAACATCGTTTCTAAAATTTCCTCTTGAGTATATTTCTCAAGTAGTTCAGATAATTTTTTCTTCCTATTCTCTGTAAAAGATTTTATTAAACTTAATTCACATTCTTTTGCTAATTTGTTCCATTTTTCCATAAAGAGAAGAGAATCTATATTATCTAATAGATTATTATCTATAGTATCCTCTTTATTATTCTGTAAACTTTGTTTACTATCCTTATCACTTTTGTTTACATCCCTCTGTAACCTTTGTTTACCATCCCTATCAACTTTATTTACACCCTGTAAATATTCTACATTTATATCTAGTGTTCTATACCTACAAAATTTTACATTATTAATATAAACTTCTTTTTTTTCTAATAAGTTTTTCTTAATTAAACTTTCAATATTTTTCATTATTCCTTGTCTAGTTGAATTACACCAATCGGCTAAGTATCTATGACTACCTGTAAATTGCTGATTATTTTGAGAAAATCCATATATAATAGCATATATTAATAATTCATTTCCTTTTAATTTCAGTTCTGCAATCATCCAACCTTGAATAACTAAATAATTTTCATTTTTTACCATGATATTAGATCCCTTATATTTTTATATTTTGTTGCATTTTGGCACAAAAAATTATAAAAAAAATTATTCTATAAAAATTTCGATAAATTCCCTATCAGATAATTTATAATCTTGTCTTATAAAATTCATTTCACTTATTTTAAATGAATTAAAACCGTTAATTTTATTAGAAATCGAACCTTTAGTTATTTTCAATTTACGTGCTAAACTTTGATTATTATCATCATTTAAAGCCATTTTTGAACGTAATAATTTTTTATTCATTTTATCACTTCCTACATTTTATTTATTGTTCCCTTTTGGCAATTTAATTATATCATATATTTAAAATTTGTCAACAATTTTTTTATAATTGTTTACTTTTTGTGTATAATATAGTAAAATTATAATAAGAGTGGTTACTTATATAGTAGAGTATATAAAAATTTATAGCTTAAAAAGATTTTTTTTGAGTTTTTATTTTGCATTTTAAGAAAAATAAAGTATAATTGTATTGTTAAAGAGGAGCATATGTAATGGAAAAAAATGTTAATTCTAAAAATCGTAAACTTACAATAGCGAATAATTTAAAATTATTTAGAAAAAAATATAAATTTAGTCTAGAAGAAGTTTCTGAAAAATTAAAACAATATTCAACTTCGGTTTCTGCAACAACTTTACAAAGATATGAAAGTGGTGAAATATCTCGTATTCCTGTTGACAGAATTGTAGCTTTATCAAAAATATACAAAATAAACCCAGAGTACTTAATGGGATTCAAAACAGAAAATATTTTGTCTAAAGAAAGATTAATTAATGATAATATAGCTTTTTTTAATTCTGATAAAATTGATGATAAAGAGAAAGAAGAACTTTTTAATACAATACAAGAATTTTATTTCAAGCAAAAATTTAAAATAAAAAAATAGTTTAGGGAGAAATGCTTTTAACATGAAATATAAAAATAGATTGAGAATTTTAAGAGAAAAGTTTGGATATTCTCAAGATGAAGTAGCAAATAAATTAGGAGTTTTTCGTTCAACTATTTCAAGATATGAAAATGGTGAACGTAAGATTAACGGAGAAAGTCTTATTAAACTAGCCAAATTGTTTAATGTAACACCTGAGTATATTTTAAGTACAGAGGAGAAAGAAACTATAATTTCTAAAGATATATTAGAAAAAAATAATATGGCATTTTTTGGATCTGATGATATTTCTGATGAAGATAAAAAAGAAATACTAGATAAATTAAATGAATTTTATTATAAAAATAAAAAGTAGTTTTTTACATACAAAATTTCTAAAAAAGTATAAATATAACAAAATTTAAAAAAATATTTTTCCAACATTTTTCCAACATTTTGATTTTGGTTTAAAATAAATAATAAGATTTTTTAAAAATATATATATTTATAAAATACCCCTACCCTTAGTAAAAATAACGGTTTAATAAGGATAAGGATATTTCATTTATTTAGTGTATCAATATAGAAAAATGTCTTGAGGGGGTAGTGGCAGTAGCCGTATGAGTTCAAGTCCCATCATTCGCACCAAATGCTTAAAATAAAAGCGTTATATAGATTTTAAAGAAAATAAAAATAGGTTCAAAAGAACCTATTTTTTTATTATTGACTTTAGTCAGTTGAGTACGCAAAGCGTGCGAAACATAAAACCACCCGCTATGCGGGTGCGGAAACGTAAGTTTGCAACAAAATACACCTTCCATTATAATAGAGTTGTTCAAGCTACTATTAATGAAAGGAAGGTGTTTATATGGCTAATAAAACTAATAGCCTGTCTCATACTAAATGGATGTGTAAGTATCATATAGTATTTACACCTAAGTATAGACGAAAAATTATATATAGTCAATACAGAAAAAGTGTGGGAGAAATTTTAAGAAGATTATGTGAATATAAAGGAGTTGAAATAATAGAAGGACATCTGATGAAAGATCACGTGCATATGCTGGTAAGCATACCACCAAAAATAAGTGTATCAAGTTTTATGGGATATCTGAAAGGAAAAAGTGCATTGATGATGTTTGATAAGCATGCAAACTTAAAATATAAATTTGGAAACAGACATTTCTGGTCAGAAGGATATTATGTAAGTACAGTAGGCTTAAATGAAGCGACAATAAAAAAATATATAGCCGAACAGGAGAAACATGATATAGCGATGGACAAGTTAAGTGTAAAGGAATATGAAGACCCTTTTAAGGGTAGCAAGTAGTACGGATACCTCTTTAAGAGGTAGCAACGAGTCAAATACAACAGTAGCTTGAACGAAGGTCAAGTATCGTCTTTAGACGAAGTAGGAGACCCGACGGCTTATAGCCGTAGAGCAAGCCACCCTTTTGAAGGGTGGTCTTGACTATGATTATTGTACATTTGAACAACTAAAAGCAATAAATAATCAGAATAATAAATTTGAAACTTTTGCTAATAATAGAGATTTAAGATTTAGTTCAAAGTTTCATAGAGATAGTGGTAAGTTTGTAATGAATGAATTAACAAAAACAGATTATAAGAAACTTAAGAACTTTATAAGTGAGCCAATAGTATTAGGGGCAAGTATATCACCCTCAGATTTTGATGAGAATGGGAGTGCCTATTTTCTTTCTATGGCTACAATAAAATCATTAGAAGTAGAGTTAGATGATACGCAATTAGTGTCTGACAATTATTATGCTGAAAAGAAGCAGGACAAGTCAATAAAAATAAATGACATCATAATTGCGAGATCAGGAGTTGCAATAGGCAAAACCGCAATAGTCTTAAATGAATTTGATGGTATTTTTGCTGATTTTACAATGAGAATAAGAATGAATGCTCAACATTGTATACCGATGTTTGCCTACTATTATTTCCGAAGCAAATATTTCCAATACTTGATTGAAGTAAATAAAAAAGGGGTGCAAAATCAAAATATATTCCCATCAATGATACGAGAATTTCCGATTCCAAACATTTCATTGACTGAGCAAGCTATAATTGTAAAACAAATTCAAGAAAAAATTGACAAACAAAATGAAATTGACAATAGAATAGAAAAAATACAAAAGACTGTTATGGAGATTGTTGAAAAAAGTATAAATTTATAGAAGTTTTAGCGACCAGGAGTAAAATCTTAGTCGCTTTTTTATTTCAAAAAAATGAAAGGAGATAATTTTTAATTAATTTGATTTAAAAAATGAAAATGTAAAAGGAGAATTTATGAAAAGGTTATATATACTAGAAAATAGTTTTGATTTATACATGGGAATGAAAACAAGTTATAATGATTTTTTTGAAAATGGAGGTTATTCTTCGATAAAAAAAAATTAATATCAAAAATGAAATATAGGTGTTATTAATCAGGCGTACTGAAAATATTTTTGATTTAAAATTAGAAATAGAAAAAGTAAGTGAAAAAATATTTAGATTAATAGATGGAAAAATCAATAATTTATTTTTATTATACTTAGTAATATCTAATAATGAACTAATATATTGGCAAAATGTTGAAAAATAAATAAAACCATATATAAAATGTGCAAAAGAATCTTTAACAAATATTGAAATGTCAATAGAAGAAGAACGGATAATAAAAGATCCAAGCGTGAAGAAATCAAAGGTAATTATGAAGAAATTGAAAAGATATTAAAAAAACTTATTTTAAAAAAATTTATTATAAGTAAATGTGACAAAAATGATAAAAATATAATATTAAGAGAGTTAAATAAATTTGAAAAAGAATTTGGTCAATATATTAAAAATTTAGATAATCCATTACAAGTAGATGACTTAGATATTGTGACTAAAAAAATAAAAAATGTCTTTAATAAAATACAAGATAAGTTAAAAGAAAGCGGTATAAATGCAATAACTTTTAATTATACAGATTATTTGAAAGATTATTTTGAAGTATTTGTAAATATCCATGGGACAACAGAAAATCCCATTTTTGGAATAGATTCTAAAGAAGCAGAAGAAGATCAGCAATATATTTATTTTACTAAAACATCTAGAGTTCTTGAAGCTAATATCGAAAAAAAAGAAGTTGCTTCTCCTTTAACATATATACTATATACAGGGGAAATTGTGTTTTTTGGACATTCCTTAGCAGAAGCAAGATTATTCATATTTTCAAAGCATTTTTGATTATTATGATATTTATAATAATACGATAAACCTAAAATTTTTGTATTATGATTATTCAGTTGATAGCAAAGAAAAAATGCATGCATCAGTGATGAATTTAATCAATACTTATGATAAGACCTTAAGCCTATTCAAATTTTATTAACATAATTTTGAAAAAGGCTCAAAATAAATTCTGTACAGGAAATATCTATACAAAAGAGCAATATCAATAAAAAATGAAATAAATAGATATGATTGAAGTTATTTAATGGTGCGAGTGACGGGAGTCGAACCCGTACGGCTACTGCCACTACCCTCTGAAAATAGCATGTCTACCAATTCCATCACACTCGCAAAATTTAATAATGAACTGTAACAAAATAAAAATAAAAGATGGTGCGAATGATGGGATTTGAACCCATACGGCTAAAAGCCACTACCCCCTCAAGATAGCGTGTCTACCATTCCACCTACACTCGCATAATTTTTTATTCTATTTTATTATATATTAAAAATTCATTTACTTTTTTCAATAATTAAACTTATTATACATAGAAATTTCTAAATTGTCAATCAGAAAAAATAGACGATTAGTTAATTTATTTGACATTTTAAGTCTCAAATGATATAAATAAATGGGAAATAATGTTTAATTTTAAGGAGGAAAATTATGATTTACACATTGACACTGAATCCAGCGTTGGATTATGACATGTATCTGAAAAATGACTTACAGGCTGAACATCTGAATCTTGCCCATGAAGTCAATTACAGAGCTGGTGGAAAAGGAATTAATGTTTCAAAAGTATTGAAAAATCTGGATGTGGAATCTACAGCAATTGGCTTTGTAGCTGGATTTGTTGGAGATTTTATTATTAGAGATTTGCAAAAAGATAACATTAAATCTGAATTTGTAGAACTTGAAGGAAATACTAGAATTAATGTAAAAGTTAATGGTAACGACAAAGAAACAGAACTTACGGGAGTTTCACCAGAAATTACATCTGAAAAATTGCAGGAACTGACTAATAAAATTTCTGATTTGAAAGATGGAGATATTCTTGTACTTTCAGGAAGCATCCCTGCTTCAGTTAGCAGTAAAATTTACAAAGAATTATCCGAAAATGTAAAAGCCAATGTGGAAATTGTTCTTGACACAAGAGGAAACTTACTGCAGGACAATATTCATAACAACCTTTTTGTAAAACCAAATATTCACGAACTAAGGGAAATGTTTAATGAAAAATTGGAAACAAAAGCTGAAATTGTCGAAAAATGTAAATTCTTTTTGGACAAAGGTGTAAAAAATGTTATTCTTTCCAGAGGTGGCGAAGGCGCATTGCTTGTAAACAAAGACTTTGTACTGGAAGCATCAGTTCCAAAAGGACAGCTAATTAATTCAATCGGAGCGGGAGACTCTATGGTTGCAGGATTTATTGCCGGATTTGTAAAAGGGCTTTCTCCAGAAGATTCATTTAGGCTGGCAGTCGCTTCGGGAAGTGCGACAGCTTATTCTTACGGACTTGCAGAAAAAGATTTAGTAAATAAATTATACAGCGAAATTGAAATTACAAAAGAAACTTTCTAAAATAAACTTAAATTAATAAAAATCAAATTTCAATTTGAGTAAAATAATGATTTTTGAATCGAATTTTAAAGTGGTTTTATTATGTTAAATATAAAAATAAATTTAAAAAATAAAATTAATAAGGATGGTATAAATATGAAAATATCAGATTTACTGATTAAAGATAGAATAAATCTGGATGTAAAATCTACAAATAAAGTAGACATTATAAAAGAACTTGCAAAATTGCATGAAAAAACAGGTGTCTTAAATGACTATGACGGCTATGTCAAGGCATTGATGGCAAGAGAGGAACAAAGTTCAACTGGAATTGGGGAAGGAATTGCGATTCCACATGCGAAAACAGAATTTGTAAAAGAACCTGCACTTGCTATGGGTAGAAAACCTGAAGGGATCGACTACGACTCATTAGATGGAGAGCCTGCGACACTTTTCTTTATGATTGCGGCTCCAGATGGTGCGAATAACACTCATATCGAAACGCTTGCAAGATTATCACAGTTATTGCTAGATGACGATTTTAAAGCGGCACTAGAAAATGCAAAAACTGCTGACGAAGTATTGGATATTATTAACAAGGCTGAAGCAGAAAAATTTGCAGAGGAAGAAAAGAAAGAAGAAGTACCTGCACATACGTCATCTGATGAAAATGCTCCTTACATAATCGCGGCAACAGCCTGCCCAACAGGAATTGCCCACACTTATATGGCGGCAGAAGCACTTAAAAAAGCAGCTGATGAAATGGGAGTAAACATAAAAGTTGAAACAAACGGTGCTGATGGAAGAAAAAATGTCTTAACTGATGAAGATATAAAAAAAGCAACTGGTGTAATTTTAGCAATTAACAGAAATATTGAAGTTAACAGATTTGACGGTAAACCATTAATTCAAGTGGAGGCAAAGGAAGGTATTAACAACGCAAAAGCATTAATTCAACAAGTTTTAGATGGAAAAGCCCCTGTTTTCCATGCAAGCGGTTCTTCTACAGCTTCTTCTGAAGAATCTTCGTCTGAGAAAAAAGGACTTTACAAACACTTATTAAGCGGAGTTTCTTATATGCTTCCATTAGTAATAAGTGGAGGTATCTTGATTGCGTTGGCATTTTTGGTTGATACCTTGGCAGGAAAAGGAAATGCAGAAAGTCTTGCTAAATCTGTAAATACTGATGACCCTAGACAGATTTACGGTTCAATTACAACATTAGCATATATACTGAAAGTTCAAATTGGAGGCGTTGCATTTGATTTATTTATACCTGTTCTAGGAGGATATATAGCATACAGCATAAGTGAAAGAGCAGGGCTTACAGCAGGATTAGTTGCAGGAGCAATGGCAAAAGCTGGAGGTTCAGGTTTCTTAGGAGCGTTAGCTGGAGGGTTCTTAGCTGGTTATGTAGTTAAATTTTTAGTAAAAGCATTAGCAAACTTGCCAAAATCATTAAACGGATTAAAAATGATCTTGTTTTATCCTGTTTTATCTGTTTTAATGACAGGTCTAGGTATGGTTTTAGTATTAAATCCGATAGTTTCAATAATAAATACAGGATTAAATAACTGGCTTACTTCAATGAGTGGAGCAAGCGCGGCATTGCTAGGATTGATTTTAGGCGGAATGATGGCAATAGATATGGGAGGTCCTGTAAATAAAGCAGCTTATGTATTTGGTGTAGGCTCTCTGGCAGCAACATTGTCTTCTGGCGGAAGTATTCCAATGGCAGCAGTTATGGCTGGAGGAATGGTGCCACCTATCGCAATTGCATTAGCATCGACATTATTTAAAAATAAATTTACTGAGCAGGAAAGAGAAGCTGGACTGTCAAATTATGTAATGGGATTATCATTTATTACAGAAGGTGCGATTCCTTATGCGGCGGCAGATCCGAAAACAATTATTCCAGCAAGTGTTGTAGGTTCAGCAATTGCAGGAGGATTAACAGGTTTATTCAACATAAAAATACCTGCTCCACATGGTGGAATTTTAGTAATGGTATTAAGCAATAACTTCTTATTGTACTTAGTAGCAGTTATTATTGGAAGTATCGTTTCAGCTCTTATATTAGGAGCATTAAAGCCTGTTATAAAAAAAGACTAAAATTTAAATATATTTTATAATAAATAACAAAAAACCGTCTTATTTGATTAATTCATTTAAAACGGTTTTTCTATTTTAAGTAATAATAATTTTAAAACTAATTTTAATAATTATAGCTAATCTGCTCAATTTCAAATTTGTTTAATTTTTCTGAATAAATTATGAATTTCCAAAAAAATTTTTTAATTTATTAAGTAAATTTGAAGATGTATTTTTTGGTTTTTCTTGCTGTTTTTCAATATTTCCTTCTCCCTCAATAATTTTCAGATTTCTTTGTAAGTTATTCTTCGTAATCGAATATTCTATTTCACCAATTTCCTTATTATTCCTTTTTTTCTCATTTTCAAATAACATCTTTATCGTATTCATATTTTCCTCTTCATAATTTATTTCCAGAACTTCCTTAATTTCATTTCCAAAATAAATCATTTTTGCCTTATTCATTATTGCCTTTGTCAGTTCAAAAATATTATTCTGTGTCAAAATCTTCTCTGCCATCTCAAAACTTTCCAGACTGTTTAAATGTGAATCAAATGCCATTTCAATCATTGCTCGTGCATATCCCAAATCTGCAGAGTTTTTTAAATATTTAAAATAGTTATTCTGTAAATTTGTTTCTGTTTCAGAAAATTTTTGACTTTGCAGTTTTGAAAGTTTATAGAAAGATTTATAATTCTCATTTTTTGCAGATATTTTGTACCATTTTATCGCATCGTAAAGATTGCTTTGGTGTTCACTGTACTTTCCAAGCTGATAAGATGTTTCTGATCGTATTTGTTTCAGAAAATTATTTTTAAAAATCCTTTTTAGTTTTTCATATTTATCAAATTCTGTAAATTTTCCATAATATTTAGCCAGTTCTACATTTCCATATTCACTATATTCAATTGATCTTTTATAAAATTTTTCTGCTTTTTCTATTTCTCCCAATTTCTCAAGATTTTTAGCGTTTTCCACAAACTTTATGTACTCCCTGCTCTTTTCATCTCCAAGCATACATTTAACATTGTATAAAATTTCTTTTGTTAAATACAAAATCTGGCTTTCATTCAGCAGCTTATTCTGAATTTCCTTTATTTTTTCATTATCATTTCTCCAAAAATAATATTTGGCAAATTCATACAGATTTTTAGCACTCTCGCCGTATTGCAGCAAATAATAAAAATATCCATCTATTGCCCAGAAATTTTGTTCTCTTATCGCAAAATAAAATAGCTTCATAACAGACTTCTCAGAAAAATTAAAACTGGTAACATACCAGTTTCTAGCCAAATTCACATTCCCGCTCTCTTCTTCCAGCCTCCCTAAATAATATCCAGCCTTCACAACCCCATTTTCAAATGCAATATATAAATTACTCTCTGCCTTGCTCAAATCCCCTTCACAGAAGTAATAATACTTCCCAAGCTCATAATACCCCATCCGATGAAGTCCCTTCATCTCTTCCAGAATATTTTTTGCTTTCTCAAATTCTCCCTTTTTTATAAGATCATTAACTTTCTTAATATTCTGATTGTACTCAAAAACATTCTTTTCTTCATCTACAACACTTTTTGTCTTTCTTTCCAATTCCTCCAAAGTCCGAATATTCACAAAAATATTTCCAAGTCTTTGATTTATCGCTCTTAAATAATTTTTCATCTTACTATTTTCCCCATATTTTATTTATTAATTTTTTTGCTATTATATCATATTTTTAAAAAAAATTTATCATTAAATATTCAAGTAAGTAGTCTTTATTTGGAAGTTTTATTTTAAGTTTTTTTAGTTAATAATTTTTATTTCTTAAATTTTACTTTTTCAGGTTATTTTAAGCAATAGAAACAAAAGTCTTTTCCTTTCTTTAAAATTTTGTTTTTATTTTAAAAATAAAATAGTAATATTTAAAAACTTCCAGCAAAACAAGCGTTCCCCTAATATAATGATTACTAAACCTAATTATTGGAAATAACATCATTGCACTAGAAAAAAGTAGTAATGTTATTTTTGTTTTCAATCTCATACTTCTATTTTTTTCAAAGTCTTCCAGATGATTTTTATACAGCTTTGTTGATTTGAACCATCCATCAAATCGCCTTGAGCCCTTTGCAAAGCAGAAGCTAGCTAATAATAAAAATGGTGTCGTCGGCAATCCTGGTAGAAAAGCTCCTATAAATCCCAATGCTACTGCCAGTAATCCTGCGATTACATAAATTATTTTCACAATTTATCCCCCTTATTTTTATTCTTAATTTTACAATCCTCCAAATATTCTCTTAGCATTTTCAATATCCTTTTCGTCTGGATGTTTTGCCGCTTCTGCCCATCTGGCTTCTCTTTCTGGAGTGACTGCAAAAGGCCCAGCTATCCCCTGTTTTGTCATTTCTCGAAATTTATTTATTAAATTGGGATCAATCGCCCCTTGACATACAAATGTTTTTTCTACAATGTTTCCATTTTTTTCCAATGATTTTTTTATTTCCTGAAAGCAGTTTTTTGCCCTGTCTGTTTCTGGATTTCCACCCATTGTTACAAAAAGTCCAAGTTTTTTATTTTTTAGATTAGTCAAAAACTCTTTGGATTTTTCATCAATCTCGCCTTTGTCAATCCAGCCACCAATAATAATTTTCTCAAATTCATTCATATTTACAGTGTTTATTTCGTTTACATCCACTATTTTTTTATCTGTATCCTTTAAGGCTGAAAAAATGGCATCAGCTATTTTTCTTGTGTTTCCTGTTGATGTGGAAAAGACTACTAGACTTGACATCCTTTGCACCTCCTAAACATTTTTTTAATATTGTTGCACTTATGTTGTTTCCCCAGAAAATTCCTTCTGGCATGAGTTCTGTGTGAGTTTCATGAATTTTCAAGTATCCTTTTTTTTCAAAATTTTCAAAAATCTTATAAATTTCATTAAACATTTCATCGGAAACATATTCTTTTAATTTGTCAAAATAAACTTTCGGATACTGTAAAAGTCCACTTATTCGTTTCATCTTCATTTCATTTTCATCTGAAGAAATCGCATAAAATGCCTTATCCTGACTCAATCTGAAGATTTCAAAATTATCAATTTTCCCGCCTGCACCTACTCCAATCGGCAGAATATCCTTCCCTTGATGTGTATTTCTTATATATCTATACTCATCCCTTCCTTTTCTAACAATTTTTGTATGCTCCATCACTTCATATTCTCCACTTTCAAGCATACTTTTGAGAAAAGCATCATGCAGTTCAAAGTCTTTTTTCAGTTCATAATTCAACTCCAATGTGTTATTTCGTATATCCTTAGACATTTGAGAGCCTTCATAAATCATAAGCGAATAAAAACTTGTGCTATCTATTTTGAGATCCTTCACGATTCTCGCATCTTCCAGCACTTCCTCAACTGTTTCATCGGGATAATTATAAATTATATCAGTACAAACCATTCCACTAAAACTCTCTTTAAGATTTCTCAATCTTTTTACCGTTTCCTCCTTTGAAAAAGTCCTGTTCAAAATCTTCCTTCCTCTGTCAGAAAAAGTCTGAATTCCAACACTTAGCCGATTTACTCCGCCTTTTTCCAGAACTTTTATTTTCTTTGGATTCAAATTATGCAATGTTGTTTCAAATGTAAATTCACAGTCATCTGTTAAAATGAAATTATCATTTATAGCCTTTAAAATTCGTTCCAGCTGATGTTCCTTATAAATAGTCGGTGTTCCACCACCAAAGAAAATTACATTTATTTTTTTACTTTTCATATAAGGCGTCTTTCCGTATTTTTCAAATTCTGAAACAAGAAAATTTGTGTAATCTTCCAAATCATTGTCAATCTGCTTTCGGTTCAAGTTGCAAAATGAACAGATTTTATCACAGTATGGAGTATGGACGTAAATTGTTCCAAGTTCATTTTCCGCAGGTTTCTCCATCCTTTCCAGCAACTCTGCTTCTGTTCCAAATTTCTTATTTTTCCGAAAATAATCTGACACAATCCCTACCGAATCATTATGTGACTTAAATCTCTTTGGAAAAATTCCCTGCTCCTCTAGATTTGGCTCTGAAATTTTACCTTCTCGCATTTCCTTTGGCATTTCTTTTCAGCTGTTTTCTGACGCTCCCAACATAACTTCCACAACTCTTCTGTCCTTTGTGATATCAAAAGCCTGTCTAGGTCCCTTCACATATTTTCCACTTATCAATTTTGCTCTTACTAGATGAAAAACTGGCACGTTTCTAGTCATTTGTATTGAAAAGTCATTTTTCTGAAATTCGTCCAAAATTTCGTTATAGTAATCATTTTTTTCTAAAAACTGAATTTCTACATTGTATGTAACTCTTTGTCTCATTGATGGAACCATTGCCTGTCCTTCATCCTGAATAAACAGCAAACTTGCTTTCCCATTTTTCTTAAAATTTTCAAAATAGACTTCTGTTTCATTGATATACAGATAACTGTCCCCATGATACTTAAAAAATGGTGCATAACTTGCATTCGGCTCTCCTTCTTCTGATACAGTTCCAATTATAACCGATTTAAAGTTTCCAATAAAATCACTTATTTCCATTTTCATTTTTTCCTCTTCCTGGTGTCCCTTGTCCTTGTAATGTTCGGGTGCAGGCACATTCAAAGCTTTTCTCGCAATTTTTGCCATTTTTATCATTTCCAGATGGATTCCTTTAAAATCAGTCTTTTTCGTAAATTTAATCTGAACTCTCTCATTTCCGTTTACAAGCAAAGTCATTCCCTCTTCATTCACATCAATCAACTTCGCTTCCTTCACATCTTCTCTCTTGCAAAAATGCCTTACATACAAAGGCAAAACATCCCCATGATCGTTATTCATATGATCCAAAATTCTTTCTATGCTTATATCCATTTTTTTCACTCCTTCTATTTTGATTTAATAAATTATCCTCAAATTCTTACTTTGCAACCGCTTTTGCAATTTCTTCAATCTGATCAATAGTTCTTGGCGAACCTCTTAAAATCTGCGATGAATTTACAACAATAAATTTGCTGTTTTTTATTGCATTTACGTTTTTTAACTGTGGATTTGTAGCCACAATTTGAGATGGGTTTGGTAATAATGTAATTATGATGTCTGGATTTTCCTTTATTATAAATTCAGGCGTTACAATCGGATTTCTCCCCTTCTGATTTTCTGCGATATTCTTAATATTCAGTAATTTCATTATGTCATTTGGTAAATTATCGTTTCCAAATACCATAAGCGGGGAAGCTGACATAACAAACAGCCCTTTTTTATTACCGGTTGCTATCTTTTTAATTTCTTCCAGCTTTACTTTTTTTTCAGCAATTATTTTATTTGCTTCATTTTCTTTCCCAAGCATTTTTGCCACTTCCAAAAAATTGGTAAATATTTCTTCTATCGAATTTGCCTGAACTCTTTTTGCCTCAATATTATTTGATTTAAGCCCATTATTCAGCTCCTCGCCTGTAAGGGCTGACATTATAACCAAATCAGACTTTAAGGCGATTATTTTTTCAAGCGACGGCTTCATAAAAGTTCCCACGCTCTCAAGTTTTGCAACCTTTTCTTCAGGCCATACCTTTGAACGCTCCAAATTAGCAACTCCCACGATTTTATCTTCTGCTCCAAGCATATAAATCATTTCAACAGCCGCAGGATCCAGCACAACAATCCTATTATATTTTTTATTTTCCCCCTTTTTACCATTTTCATCATTTTTCTTTGAACAAGAAATTATAAACATTGAAATAATTAGCAATGCCAAATAAAAAGAATTTCTTATTATTTTTTTCATTTTTCCAATCCTTTCCTATTAAATTTTTTTAGGTATTACATACAAAAATCCGCTATTTTCCACAATTTCACATTCAAATCCATAAATTTCAGAAAAAATCTCCTTTTTGTAAAGCTCCTTTGGACTCCCTGAATATGCAATTTTTCCATTTTTTAAAAACATCACATTATCACAATACATTGAAGCCAGATTCAAATCATGCAAAACCATAACAGCCGTAATCTTTTTCTCCTTCACAAAATCCGATGTAAGCTTCATAATTTCAAGAGCATAATTCATATCCAATGCAGAAGTCGGCTCATCCAGTAGAATAATACTCGTTTCCTGCACTAATGCCCTTGCCAGCAGAACACGCTGAAATTCTCCACCCGAAAGTGAAAAAATCAATCTGTCCCTAAATTTTTCAAGTCGCAACTTTTCCAAAATCTCATTTACCTTCCGCTCATCTTCCTTATCAAACCCAATCCATTTATTCTTAATATGTGGCGTACGTCCCATATAAATCATTTCGATTACACTTATCGGCATATTCAAAGCCGACTTTTGAGGAACAAAACTTATTATTTTTGCCATTTCCTTAGAACTATATAAACTGATATTTTTATCAGAAATCTCAATATTCCCAGTTTCTATAGGAAAATATTTCAAAATCATTTTCAAAAACGTCGATTTTCCACTCCCATTTGCACCAAGAATCCCGACAAATTCACCTTTTTTTATATTTATATTTAATCCATCAATTATCTTTTTTTGGGAATTATCATAGCTAAAACTTACATTTTTTATCGAAATTTCTGAATTATTATTTCCACTACTCATCCTATCCACCTTTTTTCCTTCTTATCGCCAAATATAGAAAAAATGGTGCTCCAAAAAATGAAGTTACCTCTCCTATCGGAATTTCTGTTGGTGCTAAAATTGTACGTCCAATCGTATCACAAATCAGCAAAAATAGCCCTCCACCCAATGTTGCTAACGGCAGTAGCCTAGTATTGCTTCCACTTTTTAGCACAAGCCTTACTGTATGCGGTGCAATAAGCCCGACAAATCCTATCATTCCAGTAAATGCCACAGAAAAACCGACAATCAGTGCCGAAACAATCAATAAATTCCTTTTCAGCCTATCCACATTCACTCCAAGCGAATGTGCCTCTTCATCTCCACTCATCAGTAAATCCAGCTCATATCTTTTTAAATAAAAATAAACAACAGAAACTAAAAGTGGTATCATAAGAACTCCGATTTTCAGCCAAGAAGCACTTCCCATATATCCCATCATCCACGTTACTATTCTAAAAGAATCCTGCCCAATCAAATACATGCTGAACGACGTAAATGCCCCTAAAAAAGACGAAATTGCAATCCCAACAATTAAAAGCACCGCCACATCCGTCTTAGTCCTGCTTCTCGAAATTCTAAAAATTATCAACGCCACGATAACCGATACAATAAATCCACAAATTCCATACATAACATCAGGAAAATTAAAGATATATGCAATAACCGCTCCAAGCGTAGCACTAGCCGAAATACCAATTATATAAGGATCCGCCAACGGATTCTGAAAAACCGACTGCACAACCGTCCCCGAACTAGCCAGCAACATTCCAATCAGCACCGCCATAATAATTCTCGGCAACCTCACATTAAATATTATCGATTTTACAGATTCATCCCTCATTTTCACGCCTAAAAAACTTCTAAATATATCTTTTGCCGAAATATTCACAGTTCCTATTTCCAAAGATAAAAATGCCACTACAATTATAAAAATTATTAATACCAAATATATTTTCCACATATTTTTATCAATTTTTATATATTTCTTTTTCTTATTTTGAATTTTCATATTTTACTTTAATCCTTGTCCATAAGTTAAAAGTTTTTATAAATATTTTTTCTATAAACAAAATTAATCATATTTTTATTATAATAATAACTATTGCAATACAAACTAATTTCCAAGCAAAATTTCGTTAAAAGAAAAATAGTTGTTTGAGCTTTTGAAATAACTTTTATTGCGAAAGAGAGCATGGCGTCTGATGCCCTTACGTTAAAAAGAAATTATAAATATAAACGAAAAAATAATTATTAACTAAAATATTTTAAAACTTAGTACAATAACTTATATAAAAAATTTATTTATAAAATACAGCCAAACAACTTTATAACAATTGCTTGACTGTCGCTTTCCGTATTTAAAATCATTTCTAGAAGTTGTAACTTACACCAACATAATATGTTCTTTCAGATTCTGGAATATATGAATCTCCATTTTTATATCTGTAATATTTTTTATCGAATAAGTTTTTAACTCCTGCTTGGACTCCTAAACCTGTTTTATGAGCATAACTTACTCCTAAATCTGTTGTAGAATAACCTTTTATTTTTTCATAGTTTCCATCTACAGAATTTGAGAAGTAATTGAGGTCAGCTGTTAGGTTTAATCCTGTCAGAACTTCGTAATTTGCTCCTAAAGTTGCTTTTGTTTTTGATACATATGGTATTTTTTTGTTTTTATCTGTACCTTTGCTAATTTTTGCATCCACATAAGAAACTGACTCATTTAGTCTAAATGTCCCAAAATATTGTTCTGCAAACAACTCTACTCCTTTTCTTTCTGTTTCCTGCAAGTTTTTATATGTCCAGTTTAATCCATGTCCGCCTGGCATATTAATTAAAATTTCATCATTTTTCTTAGTATAAAATCCTGTCAAGCTTACAAATGAAGGTCCAATCATATCTTTTATACCAATTTCATAAGTATCGTATTTTTCAGACTTCAGATTGTTTAGTACATATCCTCTTGTAGTTGATTTATCAACCATTTCCGTTGGACTTGGAGATCTGTACCCTCTTTCATATTTTGCATAGACATTTCCTGTATCAGAATATTTAAAATTCAATCCTGTTTCATAAGCATTATTGCTTTTTTTAGTGTTTTTATTTATAACATTTCTTCCATCTGTTCTGTGAATATCGTAATCAGCATGTTCGTATCTGTAACCTAAAGTTCCCTCAAGCTTGTCCGTAAGAGAATGTCTTCCTTGAATAAACGCTGAATGAGTATTTTTTTGCAAATCAATGTCTACAGTAGATGTTGGGAATAATCTTCTGTTTCTCATATACATTGCACCATAAGAACTTCTGTTTGAATTATTTTTTATATATTCGTATCCAAAGATTACATTTCCTGAACCATAGTTATATTTACCTTTTAAGTCAATGCCAGTTTTTCTATCTTTAAACTGTCCATCAGTCTTATGAGTCATTCTTCCAGCTGGAGCTTCCTGATCATAATCTCTAATTGTTTTCTGATTGTATCCTAACAATGAGAAAGTTAAATTGTCAGTAGGCTTAATTTCATAATTTAGGCTGTATTCTGTTCTATCCAAATCAGATTCTGTCAAAGTTGTTCCTGCCTGTTTTCTATCATTATTTAACTGAGTTTTAGTTATACCGTCAGATTCTTTTGATTCTTCCTTGTATCTTGTAGCTTTAAATCTTAATGTCTGATTATCAGCGATGTTATATGTAAATCCACCTCTTAAATTCTCACCATCTCTTTTGTCCCCACGTCTATACCCATTTCCATTAATATTTTCATATCCCAAATCTAACAAGAAATTATCTGCAAATTTTATGCTTGTTCCAAATCCAAATTTATTTGTATCAAATGAGCTGTTTTGATAGTAAACCTTATTTTTTACAGGCTCTTCCTGCGTTTTCTTTGTAATTACATTAATTACTCCACCAGCAGTTCCTCCACCGTAAAGTACAGTCCCTCCACCGTTAATAATTTCTATTTTTTCAATATCTTCAACTGAAATTGAATTTAGAGGTAAAATTGCATGTGACATATCAAGTATGTTTAAAGGAGACCCATCCACAAGAACTTTTACATTTTTAGCAGCTCCCTGAACTCCCTGCCCTCTTACATCCACAATATATCCAAATCCATTATTAACAAAATTTATACCTGGTGTACGTTTCAATATCTCTTCTATAGTATTATACCCTTTGTTGTGTATATCCTGAGCCGTTACAATTGTAGTGTTCTTAATTTGATTGCTCTGCACATCATCAAATCCCGTGGCTGTTACTACTGATTCTTCCAATTTTACATTAAATGTGTCATTATCATCTCCAAATGCCATCATTCCAACTGCAATAAAACTTAAAATCGCTAATTTTTTTAACATGTTTTCCTCCTCATTCTAAATAAGTATCTTTTAATTTCAGCTAATTTTTTCTCCAAAAATACTTTGATTATAAAAATATTTTACTATAAAATATTATCGTTGTCAATATTTCGTTTTTATAGATATTTAAAAAATATGTTAAAAAAAGTATCCAAATGATATTATCAAACAGATACTTTTTCTTTATTTTTAATAAATTTAAAACCTATTTATTCTCTTCCTCGTCAATTTTAGCCTCGATCATCATGATCAAATAATCAAGTTCCAGTTCCCCACGCATTGCAATCATTTGAAGAGTCGCTATTTTAGACATCATCATATATTGAACAGGATCTAAAAGACGTTTATATTCTGGAGAAATTAATGGCATATATTCTTTAATATACGGATATTTTTTAACAATATCGCCTATTACAGTTTTTGCAGTCAAATTATATTTGCTTGTAAATACTTCACCAGCTTCTTCTTTTTTTTCATCTTTAACTTTATTTTCCCAAGTCACAAGTTTTCTTTCTCCTGTAAGACTTCTAATTCTAGTAACATCCTGCATCATTTCCAGAACACCTTTAAACACTCCATTTTCATCTCTTACAGCCACATAATAGATATAAATGAATTTTCCACGCATTTCTAGCCAAAAATCAATCTCGTCCTGCTCCCCTTTTCTAAAAGCGTCTATTATTTCCAGTACCGAACTGACGCTTTCTCTTGGATGGCAGTTTTTAACATCACGCCCTATAACTCCTGCACTTCTTGGGAAAACCCTATGTTTAGTGTCCGTATAGAATTTCACAATTTCATTTTCATCCACAAAAGACAAGTCCACAGGCATATGCTGAAAAATAAGATTAATCTGTTCAAGCGTTAATTTCCCCTGCTTCACATCAAAAACTTCATTTTCATTATTTTGGCTTCCCATATTATATTTTGCCATAAGACTTGCAAGGTCATTCATAAAGTTTCCAGCATTTTGATTATTTTCAATAGTGTTTTCTAATTTTACAGTTTCCTCTTTTATGCTCTGAATACTCTTGTCATCTTGTTTCTCATTATTTTCAGGATAAAATCCAGTTGGCTTATCAATCAGGAAATATCCAATTTCGTCATCTCCTGCACGCATTTGCTTAAATTCTTCTTCACTAATCATTTTCATCGAAGTTGGAAAAAGCACTTCTTCTTCCTTATGCATAATATCAAGCGTCAATTCCCACACATTTTCCTGTTTTTCCAAAAATTCTTCAATTTTATCATTTTCAAGTAATTTATATGCTTCACTTATGCTATCTCTCACGTTATTATCAAAGCTCCACATTATTCTTGATGGACGGTCAAACCCTTTTTTCTCTAATATTGAAAATAATTGATGCTGTTTTCTTGCAAGATGTGTGGGGTTAAATTGAGATAATTTTTCATAAAGTTCAAGCCATCTGTTCTTTATAAACTTTTTCCCAAACTCTTCTTTCATTTCCGCAATCAGCTTTCTAGCTGCTTCATTTTCCAAAATATACGTATTTATCGGATGCCCCTCAGGCAAGTCAAATTCATCCTTCACAATAATATCCTCAAAAAGCCCTAAAACATCATTCATCTTATCATGAACCGTATTATCATCAAATCCAAGTTCTTTAATTTTCTGCTCTGAATAAGCAAATTCGCTTGCCGTCATCTTGTCAAAATTCTCTTTTATTAATTTTTTAGTAGCCTCAAAGTCAGTCTTTCCTTCAATATAATCTTTTTTTATTTGAGTCATTTTCTCAATTTTTTCAAGATCTAATTTCAGATAATTTTTCATATCCTGTGCCATAATAACCACCTTCTATTTTTTATAATCTTTTTTCAACCAAATAAAACTTTTTTGTTAAAATTTTAAAATCAAATTTTATATAATTTTACTGCTTAAATAATATACACATAGTAACACTTCATGCCAAATTTTTAAATTATAGCTATTCTTATCTGCACTCAGAAATATTTATTTTGCTAATTTGACAAAAAAGATTCAATTATATTTTGATTCTCAAACCTATTTTAACATATTTGCAGAAAAAAAAGTGTGATAAACAACACACTTTTAATAACTTTTATATAAAAATCCAAAAAATATCAAACTTACTAATCACTCTATCAAAATAAATACATTATTTTACAACTTGCCATTTATTGTCGCTGCCCTTTACAAATTTAACTGTTGATGTTGCTAAATTTATTTTCTTAGTTTTTTTCAAATAATCATATTGTAATTTTATATATTTTTCAATATCAACTTCCACTTCATCCTTGCTATTATCAACTTTTGTTACATATTTGCTCGCATTGTCTCCTAAATACTTATCCAAAGCCTTTTCATCGTATCCTTTTACTAAAAATACAACTTCCCCGTTATTCCCATTTTCATTCACTTGATATACAGAAACTTCAAATTGTTCAATAAGCATCGTATTTGACTCTTCCCATTGTTTCTTTAATGCTGAATTATTTGCTTTTGCTACATATTTATCCACATCTGGATTTATTGACTTCAACATCTTTCTTGAGCCGTAATTTGATATTTCCTGCAAAGCTTTTGCATAATCTGTTGCAGCTGTTTTCAATGAATCATACTTCTTAACTTGCGCGGCTTCCTTTGTAGACGGTGCCGCATTCACTATATTTGGTACAGCCGCCAGCCCTCCTAGAACCATTAATCCCATCAATATTTTTTTTACTTTCATAAACTTCACCATTCTCCTTCTTTCTCCAATTTATAAAATCAATTTTTTCTTATTCACATATTTATAAATTTTTTTATACTTTTTTCTTTTACATAAAAAAATTCTTTTATAGATTTTTCTTCAAAGGAACTGTAATTTTTTTCCAGCTCCTCTACAGCCATCCTTAAAATTTCCCCTTTTCTGACTCTTTTAGAAATTCCATAAAACGCCCGCTCCAAAAAATCTATATCTTTATAATTAGACATTACTTTCTCATTTTTAATCCATGTAAATGTTCCTGCGAATTTTTTTGAAAAAAAACTTTGATTTTTAGATATATTATACAGTATTTTCTTTTCAATATTATTAATATTTTCATTGAATAGCCTATCAAAATTTTGAGCTAAAAAATGATCGATAAACATATCTGACACAATCCCTTTAAAAATCCCAAATTTTTCCGCAAGCAGTTCATTCAGGAAATTCTCATTCCTGTCAGAAATTCCATCAATTATCCGATGCAGGACAATTCCCTCTTTCAATTCTTCAGGAAGTTCTATTTTATTAATTAGTCCCTTATAAAAATCTCCCGCAAAATTTCCATATAATGTCTTTTTATTTTCCTGCTCATCAATTTCGAGCGAAATTAGTGAATGTGCTAAAAAATTCATAATCTTTTCTCTTTCCCACTTTACTTTTAAAACTAAACCAGATTAAATGATAAAAATTAAATAAATTTATAATTTCTCCTATTTTTCATTTAATTAAAAAAAATATTTTCTTAATTATTTCTCGTCCAATTCATCAGCAAATTTAAATCCTTGACCTTCCAAGTCCTGTTTTGATGTGTTATAGAAATTTTCATATATTCTTACAATCATTTCCTTGTACGAAGGTAATTGTGGTGTTCCATTTTCTTCACGCCAAGCCACTGTGTCTTTTTCGTGAAATTCCACTCCTTCCTCCACTTTTTTCGCATCATAGGTGTCTTCAAACACAAATGTATCTAATGGAACTCTTGGTTTTACTCTAGTTAATTTTCTTTCCACAGGCACTCCAAGTGTGCTTCCTACTATTGGGAATACATATTCTGGTAATCCAAGCATTTTTATAAATTCTTTTGTTTCTTTTCTAATTGCACCAATCACAGTACTTCCATATCCAAGAGCAAGAGCTGCCGTCTGCAAGGCATTTACAACAATTCCCGCATCTACTGCACCAACTAGAATTCCATCCGCAGATTTTGGAGCGATATTTCTCTTGCCAAGAGAATTTGATGCATAAACTCCACGATGAAAATCAACCAATACAAATACAAAAGCGTCAGCCTGTGCAATATGCTTCTGTCCTCCACAAAGTTCTGCAATTTTTGCCAATTTTTCCTTATCTCTTACAACAATCAATGAAGTTTGCTGTCCATTAACTGAATTCGCAGCTCTTTGAGCTGTTGCAAGTATTGTCTTCAAATCTTCTTCTTTTATCTTTTCTCCTGTAAATTCCCTTACAGAACGTCTATTTTGCAATTGTTTTATCAATTCATTCATTCAAATCACTTCCCTTTTTTTTAGTTTATTTAATTAATGTTATCACATTATATTTGTATTGTCAAACTATAACAAAGTCATTAAAAAATTATAACTATTAAGTCTATATTCTAGTATTACCCACTTTTATCAGTTCAGCATAAATAATACTATTTCCCATTCAAGTAACAGAAATCAGAAAATCCATGGAATTAGAGTCTTTTTTAGAAGATTATACTATTATATAATCTATGTGGCTGTTAAAATATTCTTTTAATTAAATTTAATCATTAAGTATCCGTCTTAAAGACTTTTATAATTTTATTTATAAGTATTATGATTAATAATAGTTTTTTCTATTTTTGAAATGGGATTTAGTATTATATAATTATCGAACAGGTTAACAGAATATAACTAAAAAAACTGCTTCATAATGAAGCAGTCCTTATTTTCCAGCCTGTCTAAATTTTTTCAGAATTAACTTTACTTCAGTATTGGTAATTTTAGAGCTGTTTTTTACATAAGAAAATTAATCTTCTATATAATCTTGAACTTCAACTGGCTCAATGTTCCAAATTTCTTTTGCATATTCGGCAATTGTTCTGTCTGAACTGAATTTACCTGCATTTGCAATATTTTTAAGAGCTTTTCTAGTCCATTCTCTTTTATCTTTGAAGGCATTTTGAAGCCTATCTTGAGCTTCTCTATACGATGCGAAATCTTTTAATAGGAAATATACATCCGGACGAGAACCATCTACTCCGTATAATAATGAATTTTGTAGTTCTCTGAAGATTCCTGTATGATTATCGTCATAAGTTCCGTCACCTAACTGATCCACAACTTTTTTAAGTCCTTCTACGCTGTTATATTCGTCAAATGGATTATACCCTCCATGTGCTTGATAATTTTCAACTTCCTGTGCAGAAAGTCCAAAGATAAAGGCATTGTCAAGTCCAACTTCTTCAACGATTTCCACATTTGCTCCATCCATTGTTCCAAGAGTTAATGCACCGTTTAGCATAAATTTCATATTACCAGTTCCAGAAGCTTCCTTACTTGCTGTAGATATTTGTTCTGATACATCTGCTGATGGAAATATTTTTTCTGCAAGTGAAACTCTGTAGTTTTCAAGGAATACAACTTTGATTTTTCCGTTAATGTCGCTGTCGTTATTTACTTTTTCTGCAACGGCATTGATTAATTTGATAATTCCTTTTGCACGTCTGTATCCAGCAGCTGATTTTGCTCCAAAGATAAATGTTCTTGGCTCAACATCCAAATACGGATTTTCTTTTAATCTGTTGTACAGGTCCATAATATGAAGTACATTTAATAGCTGTCTTTTATACTCGTGCAGTCTCTTAACTTGAATATCAAAGATAGAATGAGGATTTACTTCGATTCCTGTAGTATCTTTTATATATTTAGCCAATCTTTCCTTATTATGCAATTTGATTTCAGAAACTCTATTTAATATGTTGTCATCATCTAAGTATTGCTCCAATTTTTTAAGTTCATATAAGTCTGTAACCCACTTGTCTCCAATTAACTCAGTAATTAACGCTGCTAATTCAGGATTTGCTTTTAATAGCCATCTTCTTTGAGTAATTCCATTTGTTTTATTTAGGAATTTTTCAGGATATAATTCATTCCATTCTTTTAATTCACTGTTTTTAAGAATTTCTGTATGCAGTGCCGCAACTCCGTTTACTTTGTGCGATCCTACGATTGCAAGCCATGCCATTCTAACTTGTCCATTTCCAATGATTGACATTTTGTTGATTCTTTCCCAATCTCCTGGATATTTTTGCTGTAATTCTGCGACAAATCTTCTATTGATTTCTTCGATAATTTGATAAATTCTTGGAAGTAATGGCTGGAATAGTGAAATATCCCATTTTTCCAATGCTTCTGACAAGATTGTATGGTTTGTGTAAGCAAATACATTTTTACAAATATTCCAAGCTTCATCCCATCCTAATTTTTCCTTATCCAGAAAAATTCTCATCAATTCAGGAATTGCAACTACTGGGTGAGTGTCATTTAACTGAATTGCAACTTTGTCTGCAAATTTAGAAAAATCGTTTCCAAATACAGATTTATATCTTCTGATAATATCTTGCAATGAAGCCGATGTAAAGAAGAACTGCTGTTTTAATCTTAATTGTTTTCCATCTTTTTCAGTATCATTTGGATACAGTACTCTTGAAATATCTTCAGCTTGAACTGCTTTTGCAGAAGCTTGTAAATAAGTCTGATCATTGAATAATTTTAAGTCAAATCCTTCAGGAGATCTTGCTTCCCACAATCTCAACGTATTTACAGTATCGTTTCCATAACCGATAACTGGCACATCATAAGGTACAGCATGAACTGTTTCCGTATTTACACGTTTAAAGTATTCTTTCCCAAATTCATCACGATGAACCTCAATTTGCCCGCCAAATTTTACTTCAAATACTCTGTCCATTCTTTTGATTGACCAAGGATCCCCATATTTTGTCCAGTCATCTGGATATTCCATTTGGAACCCATTTTCGATTTTTTGCTCAAACATTCCGTATTTGTATCTAAGTCCATATCCATGTCCTGGTAATGCCAATGTTGCAAGCGAATCTAGAAAACATGCAGCAAGTCTTCCAAGCCCTCCATTTCCAAGTCCTGCATCCATCTCACGGTCTTCAATTTTGTTAATATCTACGCCTAATTCATTCAATGTTTCTTTTATAACGTCATTAATTTGCAAATTAATCAGATTATTCCCCAAAAATCTTCCCATTAGGAATTCTGCTGAAAAATAGTACGTTTGTTTTACCTGTTTCTTAGCATAAGTTTTTTTAGTATTGTACCATTTTTCCATTGCGTAGTCCAAAGCTACTTTTGAAATCGCATTATATAACTCAAATTCATGAGCTTCTTCAAGAGTTTTCCCATATTGCCTTCTCAGTTCCCTAAGAATATTGTCCTTTAATTCAGCTTTGTCAATTTTCATATTTCCTCCTAAATATTTTATTTCCACTTCACTTTACCACTTTTTTAGCATTATTTCAATACTTTTTGTTAAAATTAATATCATTTATCCATTATCTTAATTTTGTATAATGAATATTCTAAACTTTATTCTTAATATTATTCAGTTAAATCGCCTTTTTTGACTTACTCTTATAAAATAAAACTTTCTTATATAAACAATACGTTAAGTAAAAAAAGATAAATTTGCTTTCCTTACCATAAATTGCAATATTAATTGCGACATTTTACCAAATTTTTTTTAAAAACTAATTTCGTGTAAAAATTTTTCAAATGGCGTTGCATAGTTTAAACATTTTCTTGGTCTTGAGTTTATCAGCATTAAGGTTCTTATCAAGTCTTCTGTGTCTATTTTTGATATGTCGGTCTTCTTTGGGTAAAATTCTCTTAGAAGGCCGTTGCTGTTTTCATTGCAGCCTCTCTGCCATGAGCAGTAAGGATCTGCAAAATAGAAATCTATTCCCATCTTCTCCACTTCTTCCCAGCATGAAAATTCCTTCCCCCTGTCTGATGTGAAAGTCTTGAATGCTCCTTCTGGAATACCGGCTGTCAGCCGTCTTATTGCTTCCAGCATTGAACTTTTACTTCTATCTTTCATCTTTATTGCCACATAAAACCGTGTCTTCAATTCCACAAATGTCGCAAAGCAGGCTTTGCTTTCTCCTCTTGCTGAAACTACCGAGTCCAGCTCCCAATGCCCAAAAACTTCTTTTTTCCTGACTTCTTCCGGTCTGTCGCCAATTGACTTCCCAATATTGAATTTTCCTCTCGTCTCCTTAGTTTTCGCTTTCTTTCCTTTTCTTCTCAAGACATTCAGGGAAACATCCAGAAAATTACTGTACAGCCAGTTATAGATAGTTTTAAATGACAGTCTCCCCTTTAGTTCCCTGCCAGCAATTTGTTCAGGCGACCAGGTTTTGCAGAGCCTGTCCTCTATCAGATTTTTCAATTCAGTAGTAATTTTTGAGTTTCTTCCTTTATTAGCAGATTTTGTACTGGCATCTGCCTGAGCATTCTCAGAAGAGTATTCGCCATCAATTCTTTTGATTTCACGGTAAATGGTAACCCTGTGCCTGTTAAGGATTTTGGCAATTTTAGAAATTCTGTAATTTTCTTTTAGTAGGACCTCTAGTTTATTTCTTTCATTTATGGTAAAATATTTATGGCTCATGATATATTTCCTTTCGTTAATGTTTTTGTCGTTACTAACATTTTAACACGAAATTATCATGAGTTTTTATATTTTTTCAGTTTGTCGCAATATATTATACAATCTATGTTACAAAAAAACTCTAACCAAGTAATTTTAGTTAGAGTCTTTATTTCTTACGTATTAAACTTTAAATTATCAACTATTCAGTATCTTTTTTTAAAGATTTTTTATTTTTAGACACTTTTTTTTCTTCAGTTTTCTTATCTGTTTCTGATTTTTCCTTAATAACCAAAATACCATCTTCCAAATCAGCAACAAGATGTTTTGCATCAAGGTTTTCAAGATGGAAATCAGTCACATTATCACGTATTTGCTGTTCAATTACACGACGTAGCGGACGTACTCCCATAACTTCATCATATCCTTCTTCTGTCAAAAATTCTTTTGCTGCATCAGATACAGCTAAATCAATTTCTTTTTTAGAAAGAGTTTTATTTACTTCAATAAGCATTAAATCAACAATTTGTGATAAGTCTTTTTTATTAAGATGCGAAAATTCAATCACAGCATTGAACCGATTTAAAAATTCTGGACGGAAGTATGGTTTCAATCTTTCTATAATTTCCTGTTTGTCTGCATTCTCAACAAGTCCTTTTTCATATCCAAATCCAGCATTTGAAGTAGCTATAATTACAGTATTTTTAAAATTTACAGTATTTCCCTGTCCATCAGTTAAACGTCCATCATCTAATACTTGTAAAAGAAGCGTTATAACTTGCGGATCAGCTTTTTCAATTTCATCCAAAAGAATAATTGAATAAGGATTACGACGTACTCTTTCAGTCAAAGTATTATTATTGTCATCATATCCAACATATCCAGCCGTTGTTCCAATAAGTTTTGAAACTGCAGTTCTATCAGAATATTCTGACATATCTAATCTAATAATAGCATCCTTAGTTCCAAACATATCAAGTGCTAGTTGTTTTGCAAGTTCAGTTTTCCCGACACCTGTAGGACCTACAAAAAGAAAACTTCCAATTGGACGGTTACCTTCGTCAAATCCTGCACGGTTACGACGAATTGCACGCGCAACTGCTTCAACTGCTTTATCCTGACCGATAACTTTTGCTTTTAGACGTTTGTTCATTCCTTTTAGACGTTCAATATCACTTGCTCCCATTTGAGAAACGGGAATTCCTGTCATTCTTTCTACAGATTCAGCCACATCATTTATTGTTGCTGTAACTTTCATATCTTCAGTATGATTTTTTATTTTATTTTCTAATTCCTCAATACGATTTTTTGCATTAAGTGCAGCTTCATAATCTTCAGATTTTACTGCCTCAGCTTGTTTTACTTTCTGTTCTTCAATTTGATGTTCTACTGCATGAACATCCGTTACAGGATGTTGAGCAGCCAAATGTGCTGCCGTCACATCAATTAAATCAATTGCTTTATCTGGCAAGCTACGTTGTGGAATATATTGTATTGAGAAATCAACTGCTGCTTTTAAAACATTATCAGGCAAAATTACATTGTGATGTTTTTCATATAAATTACGAATTCCTTGAAGTATTTTATAAGTATCTTCCGCTGATGGAGCATTTACTTTCACTTCATTGAAACGACGTGCAAGTGCGGCATTTTTTAATATTGTATTACGATATTCATCTTGAGTAGTTGCTCCAATAACTGTCAGTTCTCCACGTGAAAGAGCAGGTTTTAAAATGTCGGCAAGCCCTTTAGAACCACCATCTCCAGTATTTCCTGCGCCTAAAATCTGATGAATTTCATCAAAGAAGAGTATAACATTTCCAAGTTCTTTTACTTCCTTCACAAGATTCTGAATATTTTCTTCAAAACTTCCACGATACTGTGTACCTGCTTCAAGTCCCGAAATATCAATTGAAATAATTTCCTTATTTTTAATAGCGGCAGGAACATCCCCATTTACAATGGCTTGAGCTAGTCCTTCTACAACAGCTGTTTTCCCAACACCTGCATCACCTACAAGAACTGGATTATTTTTTGTACGACGTGAAAGAATTTCCGAGGTTTCCTGAATTTCCTTGTTACGTCCTATAACTGGATCTAGTTTTCCATCACGAGCTTCCTGTGTAAGATTACGTCCAAGTTTTGCAAGAATTCCATCTTGTTTAACATTTTGCCCTTGAGATGCTTGAGTCTGCATTTCATTATTTATTGGCAATTGTCCCGTTGCACGATATTGTGCAAATTCTTCAGGTGTAACTTCTCTTCCGTTTATCAGATAACGGCGATTTTCAGAATTAAAACCTCTCATTCCTCCCATTAACTGATTAAAAAGATCATCCATACTGTTAAAATCTCTACTCATAAATTACTACCTCACTTTTTTATAAATTTTAAACAATTTTATTGTTTGTTGCTTTAAGTTTACTCTTAATTATTATGTAAGTCAAGAACTAAAACCATAATTATGAGGTTTCTAATAATTTTATTATAAAATTCAAAAATCTATCTCATCGGAGCAACTGCTGTCAATTCCCATTTGTGAATTCCTTCATCTTTTTTTGATGAATCATATCCAATGTAAACATTTTTTAGCCTTTTATTTACTGGATAAAGTTTATATCTGTACATTAACGGAACTTCTGCCGCTTGTCCAATATAGTATTTTTGCCAGTTCTTGTAGGCTTCCACTTTATAATTTGGAACTGTTAATGATTTTTCTCCTAATATTTCACCTATCAGCCTGTCATTTTCTTCTGATGCAAAACGAGAAAAGTTAAGCTGGGATTTTCTTCCTGCTGATCCAGTTGGATCTAGACTTGTTCCAACTCCCCAAGCTCCAAAGAATACATCTATGTCTTTAGAATCTCCCTGCACTTTTTCGTAAAAATTCTGGAAAGCCAGCAATCTTCCTGATGTAAGAACTGCTTTTATCCCTATTTTTTTCCAGCTTTGAATGTAGTTTTGAGCAAGCGGTTCTGCCACATCGCCTCCTGCCATAAATGCCATCTTTATTTCAAAAGGCTTTCCATTTTTATCTTCACGGATTCCATCGCCATTTACATCCTTGTATCCTGCTTCATCCAGTAATTGCTTTGCTTTTTCAGGATTGTATGGATAACCTTGCAGGTCCTTTGGAAAATATTTCTTGAAAACAGGAGGAATTGATGAAGTTGCTTGCTGCCTTAACCCAAAATAAAATGCCTGTGCTATTTCCTCAACATTTATGGCATGCACAAGAGCTTGACGTAATCTTAAATCCGACATCTTGGCATTCGGATCTGTCACATTTTCACCTTTAGCCTTGTCATAATGCCCCAATTTAAAGGCCAAATACGAATAATACAAATCCTGCTGTCCTAATGTTTCTATATTTTTAAAATCTTTATAATTATTGTAAAGAGAATCAGGCATGCTCATTACAAAATCATATTTCCCAGCTTTTAATGCCGCCACTATAGATTGTGAATTTACTACTTGCACTATTGCCTTTTCAATTTTCGGCTTTCCTTTGTAATAATAAGGATTGGCTGTAAATTCTAAACTTTCTCCACGTGAAACTTTTGTTAAATTATATGGTCCCAATGTTACTGGTTTCATTCTAATTTTATCCGATGAAATCAATTCTTTTATTGGAATTCCTTTCAAATAGTGTTTTGGTAGTGCATTTCCAACCAGTCCGTTTGCAACTGTATAAATGCTTTGTCCCAGCTGCAAAAATGAAATTTCCACTGTTTTATCATCTATTTTTTTTATACCTGAAATATTTGGGGCTTTCCCATCGTGATATTCCTTCATTCCAACAATCTTTTGACTTTCTTCAGTATACCGCACCCCTGTATAATCTTTATGTCCTACAATTTCATAGGGGAAAATAATGTCATCAGCAGTTAGAGGATGTCCGTCAGACCATTTTATGCCGTCTTTTATTTTTATTGTAGCTTTTTTATTTTTTGCATCAACTGTAAGAATGGCAGGCCCTTTGTCTGTTATTTCAAAATTTTCATCCACTTCAAATATACCCGAGCTTAAAAACATTGAGATAATATCGCCATCATAGCCATCTGAATAGAATGTCTCATTAAAGACTCCAACCAATGGATCATCCTTTACTATCGCCACTTGCAAAGTTCCGCCTTGCACTGCAGGCTCATTGTTTGATGTTTTTTCTGGAAATAGTGATAAATTTAATTTTGCACCTGGCATTTCACTTCTCTTTTTACCAGGATTGCACGAAACTACGAATATCAATACAAGAAGCGTGATTAATAATTTCCATTTTTTCATACTGTTCTCCTTTTTTATTTTATCCTCTTCTCTGTTTTGCGTCAGCTGCCCTGTTTAAAGCTTGTCCAACATAATTAATACAAAGCATCATAATTAAAATCAATATTGATGCTGGAAGCCAAATCCATAATTTTGTTGACAATACTTCCGGATCTGCTGCATAACCAACCAAAGTCCCAAGGCTCGGAGTAGAAAGCGGCAATCCAAAGCCAAGAAAACTAAGCCCTGTTTCAATTCCAATATTTCCAGCAAATCCTAATGTCAATTCCACAATTATAATTGAACTCAAGTTAGGCAGTATCTCCCTGAAAATTATCGTAAAATCCTTTGTCCCCATAGTCTTTGAAGCCAAAATATAATCTTTCTGACTTTCAGCAAGTGCCTTACTTCTAATCAGCCTTGCTGCTCCAACCCAGTAAAATGCACTCATTATCAGCACAAAAGTTGCTATAGTGTACTTTGGAACAATAGTAACAAACACAATAATGATCATAAGTGTAGGCAAAATCGTAATAAAATCGATAACTCTCATAATTACATTATCCACCCATTTTCCATAATATCCTGCAATCAAACCAAAAAATATCCCAATTCCTGATGTTAAAATCGTTATTGTGAAACCAATAATAATCGAGTTTCTAGCACCTAGTATCAGCTGACCCAGTATTGAACGCCCTCCAGAATCAGAACCTAGCCAAAATCCCTCTTTCATAGGAATGGCATATTTATCCAGAAGGCTTATTTTCATAATTTCCTCCTGATTTGCAAAAAGCGATCCGACAAAAATTATTCCAAAAAGAATTACAAGAATAATAAGCGAAGCAAGTGCCAATTTATCTTTCAAAATCTCCCTCACAATAACACCAATTCCAGTCGGTTTGTCACTTTTCTTAATTTCATCAAAATTTTCTGCTTTTTCATTATTTTTCTTTAAAATTTCATTATTAGACATTTTTTCACCACCTACTCTATTCTAATTCTAGGATCAACAATGCTAAGAATAATATCTGAAAGCAAACTTCCAAGCAATGTTAAAAATCCAAACAGCAGTATTAATGCTGTGACAACGCTGTAATCCCGTGTTATAATTGAATTTACAAACAGTCCTCCCATTCCAGGATAACTGAATATTTTTTCAATAAAAATCGAACCTCCCAGAAGCCCTGTTATCGAATATCCAAAAAACGCCGCAATCGGTAAAATCGAATTTCTGAAAATATGTCTAGAATAAACTTTATTTTCTGGTACTCCCTTACTTTTCGCCGTTTTTACATAATCCAGATTCTTAGCGTCAATTACTTCATTTCTCAAATACTGCACAATCCAAGTTGTTCCCAGCAATGCATACGTAATTGCAGGCAATATGATGTGATAAATCCTGTCCAAAATATGTCCCAAAGTACCAGTATTAAGTCCAGCTGTCACCGATCCAGTTGTCGGAAACCAGCCAAGCGTATATCCAAAAAACCAAATCATTATAAGCGAAAGCACAAAAGTTGGAATCGCATAGCTCACATAATTATAAAATGTGACAAATTTATCAAGAAATGAGTTCTGATAACGTCCAGCAAGCATTCCAAGCGGTATTGCAATACAATATGTCAAAATAAGGCTAAGCAGCGACAAAATAAATGTGTTTACTGCCCGTTCTCCAATAAGCGTCTTTACAGGGACATTATAAGTGTAGCTCATTCCCAAATTTCCAGAAACGGCATTTTTTAGCCATCTCACATACTGAACATGCCAAGGATCCAGCAATCCTGCCTTTCTTCGCAATTCTTCAAGTGCCGCAGGATCAGTCTGTGGTGTAATGAGTCCTGTAAACGGATCTCCCGGCATAAGCTTTGCCAAAATAAAGATTAATAGGCTAAGTATAAATAATTGCGGTATCATAACCAGAATTCTTCGTAAAACTGTTTTCCACATTGATTATTTTCCCCCTTTTCCGTTATTTTTCATTATTTCATCTTTAATAGCGACAAAATGGGTATCTGTCAATTTTTTCAAATCAAAGACACGTCCATTTTCATCATAATATTTTTTTTCATTTTTCAAATATTCCTTTTCAATTTCTATCCTTCTTTTTTTATTCTCCAGCCTTTTTTCAGGATGCACTTCTGGAATTGCGGCAATTAGGCGTTTTGTGTAAAAATGTTCAGGATTTTTATAAATATCATTTTTTGTCCCAGTTTCCACAAACCTTCCACGATACATTATAAACATATAATCGCACATATGCTTTACAACTCCCAGATCGTGAGAAATAAAAAGATAACTAAGCCCAAACTGCTCCTGAATATCCTTCATATAATTCAAAACTTGTGCCTGAACAGATAAATCAAGTGCCGACACAGGCTCATCTGCAATAATTAGCTTAGGCTTTGTAGCAACAGCCCGTGCAATTCCCAGCCTCTGCCTCTGTCCGCCAGAAAATTCATGTGGATATTTGTAAATATCTTCTCTGTTCATTCCTACAATTTCCAGCAGTTCTGAAACTTTCCTCTTTTCCTCATCTGAAGTCAGATTCTCAAAATTTCTCAAAGGCTCAGAAATCAAATCAATCACTCTCTTCTTAGGGTTTAAGCTAGATAGCGAATCTTGAAAAATCATCTGCACATTTCTATTATATTCACTTCTTCTATTACGAAACTTCCTATCAATTTCCTTACCTTCATAAATAATCTTTCCACTTTTTATCTTCTCAAGCCCAATTATCGCTTTCCCAATCGTAGACTTTCCAGACCCCGACTCCCCCACAAGTCCATAAGTCTTCCCTTCTTCAATAGTCAAACTGACACCATCTACAGCATACACATGGTCAATTACCTTATTGAAAAAGCCCCCACGAATAGGATAATGAACCTTCAAGTCTTTCACTTCAATAAAACTCATCTTTCTATTTTTCCTTTCCAATATTCAATGTTTTTAAGTTCTTATTTCCAATTAATAATTATAATTATTTTCTATTTATACTTTCTGTTTTAACGTAAGGGCATCAAACGCCATGCCCTCTTTCGCAATAACAGTTATTTTAACATCTTTAACTGACTGCTACTTAGAGATACTGGCGAAACGTTCTACGAACTACCCTGCTTTACGCAAAACTTTCTTATAAAGAAAAAATAAAACTCGATTTTGAATTAAGATTATTTCAACATTAATAACTGCATATAATTTAAAATTTAATCCAAAATCTCAAACAGTTATTTTTTCTTTAACGAAATTTTGCTTAATTTTTATTTTAGTTAGATTATTTGCATCAATTAAACTAAAAATTGTCATGATTTTTTGAAAATAAAATTAACTAAACATATTTATATGTTTCTTTCGTCATAACTTCTATAATAAATCCGTTTGTAGAATTAAATTCACTTTATATTTGTGAAAGTGAGCGAAGTTTTACACAGCGAGTTTAGATTTCGCTTTCAAAAAATGCTTAGACAAGCCAGGATTGTAAAGGGGGGCGAATAACACCCTTTATGTATAAAAAAAGAAAATACAAAAAAAATATTTATTAACAAAAAATTTATTATATTAAAATTTTAAAAATAAGTTAACTCTATGATTTATTTTTCAAAATGAAAATTTTTCCAGCAAGTACATCTCACAAAATGCTCTTTTTCCACTTCATGCAATGTTGGATTTTTTTCGTGTTCACTTTCCTTTATCCATGGAATTCTTTGAGAAAAACGGCATCCTGTTCTCTCTAATTTGGTTAGCGATGGAACAATTCCTTGAATTACGTGTAATTTTTCTGTTTCTGTGTCAAGTTGCGGGATTGAATTTAGCAGAGATCTTGTGTAAGGATGTTTTGGATTATTGAACAAATCATTTACGTTTGCGATTTCTACAATTTCTCCAGCATACATTACTGCCACTCTGTCCGCCATTTCAGCAACAACGCCCAAATCATGTGTAATCAGTATAATCCCAGCGTTTATTTCACTTTGCAAAGTTTTTAGTAAATCCAATATTTGTGCCTGTATTGTAACGTCCAATGCTGTTGTCGGCTCATCGGCTATAATAATTTCAGGTTTACATGAAAGTGCTATTGCAATCATTACTCTTTGACGCATTCCTCCCGATAATTCGTACGGAAATTGCCTTGCTACACGTTTTGGATTTTTTATTCCTACATTCTCTAGTAATTCCAGCATTCTGGCTTCTCTTTCGGTTTTGGACAATTTTGTATGATAAATCATTCCCTCCTCAATTTGTTCTCCTATTCTCATAAGTGGATTTAAAGCCGATAGAGGATCCTGAAATATCATGCCAATTTTATTTCCTCTAATTTTATTGTATTCTTCTTCATCAATTTCTACCAAGTTTTTCCCTTCAAAATTGATTTCCCCTGTCAATTTCGTATTAATCGGATTATGCAGTCCAATAATAGAAGTTGCAAGCGTACTTTTTCCACATCCTGACTCCCCCACTATCGCAAGTATCTCATTTCTTCTAAGTTCCAGCGAAACATTATCCACAGCGGGAAAATATTCATCTTTTATCCGAAAACTTGTAACAAGATTATTAATTTTTATTAATGTTTCAGTTTGTTCCATATTTTTCTCCTCTAAAAGTTCTTTGTTAAAAATTTATTTGATACAGACATTGTAGCATAATTTTTATTCTTTTTCCTATTATTTTTCAAAATTTACCATTTTTTAGGAAATATTTTCCACAAAAAAATAGAGCTGGTCTGAAGATTCTCTCTTTTCAACGGCTCTATATTATTTTCAGATAATCCTATTTTTTGGCGGCGTTATTTATGTAATCACAGTATCTCCAGTTTCCTGCATCACCGTTTCTACATTTTTCCCCTCTTTCCTGTCTTTCTCTCTCAAGATTTTCAAAAGAGGCGCAGCTTGCTAATGAAAACAGCAAGATACCTAATATAGAAAACATAATTGTTTTTTTCATCAAGATCACATCCTTTTAACTGTATTATTATTTAGTTATATTTTACATTATTTTTTCATATTTGGCAAATTTATTTTTACTTTTTTTCACATTTTAATTTGACAATATACCCAATAATTTTTTTCTTATCAAAAATTCCTTTAATTTCCCCATTGATTAGACTTTTTTTTTATGATATAATTTTCATATAATTAATTTAGGAGGAAAAAATGGGAAGACATGGTACAATAGCAGGGCGTAAGGAAGCACAGGACAAAAAAAGAGCCGCATCATTCACAAAACTTGTTAGACTTATAACAGTGGCAGCAAGAGGCGGAGAAAATCCTGAATTTAACGTAGCCCTAAAACACGCAATCGAAAAAGCAAAAGCGATTAATATGCCTAACGACAATATTAACAGGGCAATCAAGAAAGGAGCAGGAACTGACGGTTCGACAGCTTTTGAAACGTTAAATTACGAAGGATACGGACCAGCAGGAGTTGCTATCATCGTAGAGGCTCTTACTGATAATAAAAATAGAACTGCTTCATCTGTAAAAGTAGCTTTTGATAGAAATGGCGGAAATCTTGGTGTTTCTGGATCAGTTTCGTATATGTTTGGAAGAAAAGGTGAGATTATTATTGAAAAAACTGATGATATTGATGAGGAAGCATTAATGGAAGTAGCACTTGAATCTGGAATGGAAGATATGGAAACTCTGGAAGACAGTTTTTATATCACAACTGAACCATCTAACTTTGATACAGTAGCAGATGCTTTAAGAAACGCAGGATACACATTGCTGGAAGCAGATATTCAATATTTGCCATCTATCGAAGTTGATACTCTTGGCGAAGAGGATTTGCAAAAACTTAAAAAATTAATTGACACTCTGGAAAATGACGATGATGTTCAAAAAGTTCATCATAACTACGCTGGAGAATTATAATAAATATGTGTGAATTTAAAAATTTTAATTGCGGGAATTATTTTCCGCTTTTATTTTTGTCATAAATTACAATATTAAGATATTTTACAAAATTTACCAAATATTCGCTATTTAAATAGGGAATAGTATTAGTATAATAAAGAAAAAGGAGTTACATTTTATGAAAAAAAACGGAGAAGAAACAGTTACCCCAATAAAAAATATGAAAGTTATTCAACGAAATGACTTTCAAAACTTTACACTTGATTCTGTCTTGCTTGCAGACTTTGTAAAAATTAATCGAAAAACTAAAAAAATCCTTGATATTGGGACTGGCTGCGGAATTATCGCATTACTTCTGGCACAGCGGTCAAAAGCTCAAATTACAGGTATAGAATTACAAGAAACAATGGCGGAAATTGCCATAAGAAATATTAATGGCAATAAATTTCAAAATCAGGTTAAAATAATAAACGAAAATATAAAAAATTATAAAAATATTTTTAACCGTGACGAATTTGACACCATCGTTACAAATCCCCCATATTTTGAATTTACCGGCGACATTTCCCAGACAAACAATTTGGAACAACTGGCAAACGCAAGACATAATATTAATTTAACACTTGAAGAAATAATAAAAATTTCTTCTTATTTATTAAAAAATATGGGAAGTTTCTCAATTGTATTCCGAAGCGAACGTCTAGTAGAAGTTCTATCACTTTTACAAAAATATAATTTAGAGCCAAAACGAATGAAAAACTGCTACACAAAATGGAATGAAAATTCAAAAATTTGCCTTTTGGAAGCAATAAAGGATGCAAAGAAAGGATTTTCTATTGAAATGCCAATTTTTGTTTATGATGAAAATGGAAGAAGAAGTGAATATGTTGAGAATTTGTATAAATAAAAAACTTTAGAATATATTTTTTAACTTCTCTTAATTTTTATATTTTGATTAAATATTCGCTTTTATATCTGATACAATTATTGTAGTTAAATTGAAAACGTCGTGATTTTTTTGGAATGAAAATGATTGTTTGAGCGAAGTAATACGGAGCGAGTTTCATTTTTATTTCAAAAAAATGCTTAGACAAGCCAGGATTGCAAAGGGGATGGCGACTGTTCCCCTTTGCTTAAAAAAACAAAAACATAAAAATTAAAAGAAAATTTTTTATACAATTTATATAATTTTAAAAATTATAATAATTTCTTATATAATTCTTTTATATCTTCTAAATTTGTGTCCCGTGGATTTCCACCTGTACAAACGTCATTTAATGCAGATTCAGCAATAAAGTCCAAATCCTTTATATCCATAATTCCTTTTAGGTTGTTTGGAATTCCAACATCGCTTGCCAGTTCTCTTACTTTATCAACTGCAGCTTTTCTATATTCTTCTGGTGACATTGTTCTTGTATGTTTTACACCGAATGCTTTTGCGATAGCTTTAAATTTTTCTCCAGTAAATTCAGCATTGTATTCCATTACAGTTGGAAGAATTATTGCGTTTGCAATTCCATGTGGAGTACCATAAAATGCTCCTAGCGGATGTGCCATTGAGTGTACAATTCCAAGTCCTACATTTGAGAATCCCATTCCAGCTAAATATGAAGCAAGTGCCATTTTTTCACGTCCTTCAGGTTCATTATTTACAGCGCTTCTCAAATATTTTGCAATTAGTTCAATGGCTTTTAAATGGAACATGTCAGTCATTTCCCAAGCGGCTTTTGTTGTAAATCCTTCAATCGCATGAGTTAAAGCGTCTAATCCAGTTGCAGCGGTAAGTTCTTTTGGCATGCTTGTCATCATTCCAGGGTCAACAATTGCCACAATTGGTAAATCATGCGGATCAACGCAGACAAATTTTCTGTCTTTTTCAACATCTGTGATTACATAGTTAATTGTAACTTCTGCAGCAGTTCCAGCTGTTGTCGCAACAGCGATAATTGGTACACATTTATTTTTAGTGTCTGCAACACCTTCAAGGCTTCTTACATCAGAAAATTCTGGATTGTTGATAATAATGGCAACTGCTTTTGCAGTATCCATTGGTGAGCCTCCACCAATTGCGATAATGTAGTTAGCACCTGCAGATTTGTACTTTTCAACACCATCTTTTACATTTTCAATAGTCGGATTTGGCTGAATATCAGAAAAAACTTCATAAGCTAAATTTTCCTTATCCAGCAAATCTGTAATTTTTGAAACTCCACCAAATTCTAAAAGCCCCTTGTCTGTACATATAAGAGCTTTTTTGAATTTGTTTTTCTTAACTTCCTCTGGGATATGGTTTATTGCTCCAAAACCATGATACGAAATTTCGTTCAAAATAATTCTTTGTGCCATTTTTTTACCTCTTTTCAATTTTTTTTAGTAAATATTTTCATTCTAATTATACTACACTTTTTTCATTTTTCAAGTTTAATACTAAATTTATTTTAAATAATTTTTAATTACTATTTTTTACTGAAAAAAAGTTTTTCTTTAAAATGACACAATAAATATGCAATTTTAAAATTTAATGCTCCAGCTCCTGTTGCTGCAATATTTGTTAAAACATGACTTTCAAAATATTTTTGACTAACTTTCCCAACAATAAACATTCCAAGGCAAAATATAGCCATTCGTTTTAAATATTCAAAATTTCCCCTAAACTTTGGATTGTTCTGAAAATAGAGAATTTTATGCACTCCATTTACAAGTAAATTTATATTTATTAGAGAAATAATGGCTCCGACTAAATATCCAAAATAAAGTTCCACACAATTAAAAAATATTCCCATAATAACAAGAAATATCATAATAAAAATCGAAACAATATACGCCTTTTTTATATTTTTGGGCATTCTTTCCAGCATTTTCCCTGCCTTTCTCCATAATTAACATCTAAATCCAATATTATTTTATGTTGTTTACCTGCTTTATGAGCGACCAGTAGCCTGACACTGCCCCAATTACAAGAAAAATAACAAGAACGAGAGGCTGATCCGCCTTAAACAGATATTTTTTCAGAAGCATATAAAGTCCAAGCATAAGAAGAATTGGCAAGGACAGAATATACACCATATTTGTAGCGAGCGCAAAATATTTCATTATCTTATTGTTTCTTCTGTTTTTAATTTCCTTCTCATTGTTGTGTCTGCCTAGCTTCTTTTCAATCTCAAAAAGTTTTTGTCTTCGTTTTTCTTCTTCGGTTATGACATTTTCTTCTTCATTAGCTGTTTCGTTTTCTAAAATTTTCTTTTCGTTTTCAAATTCCATAAAATTACTTCCTTCTTATTTTGTAGTAAAATTCCAACTATTCCCCTCACATTTCTTAATTTTTCAGCATAATATCAAAAAGTTCAAGTATTTAAAAACTACAATTTTTTTAATACAAAAAATATTCTGCTTTCTCCAAATTCAGGATTAGAAGCTGTATCAAATACTTCAAACCCTTTGTTCTGGACAGTTTCCACAATCCATTCTGGATCATAAATGAATTTTTCCTGAACCTCATTGTATTTTCTGAACAAATTATCGTTTTTATCCTCACGAATAAACAGGTCAATCTCTACAATATGTTTTTTCCCGCTTATTTTCTCATGCCGCCAGATACTCGTATATTCAGGCTCTTCATCCAGAAATATATCATTTTCAAATATTTCTTCAAAAATATCTTCCGTCACAGCGTCAAAAATTAAATACCCGCCTTTTTTCAAATTTTTCCCACATTTCTCAATAAATTTCAAAAATTCTTTTTCACTTTTCAAATAATTTATTGTGTCAAAATTGCAGATAATGTAGTCAACTGGCTGTATTTCATCACAATTTCCACTAATTCCGTGATTTCTGCCCACATCCAAACTTTCATAAAAAATTGCCTTATTTTCATAACTTACGATATTATCTCTTATCAGCTTGTAATTACCGTCCGCCAAGTTTTTTCCAATTAGTTTTTTTTCAGAAATATCCAGCATTTTTTCAGATAAATCTACCCCTATGACAGGAAATCCGTCCCTAAGAAATCTCCATATAAACTCCCCTGTTCCGCATCCCAAATCCAGAACTGCCCCTTTTTTTGTAATAAACATTCTTAAAAATTTATACCATACATCATAGTTTACGTGTTTCATAAAAACATCGTAAATTTCCGCAAATTCCCTATGCATTAATTTCCCCCTCATCATTATTTATTTGTTATTATTATATCACTTTTACCCTTATTTGTGAATATTGGCACAAATCTGAATCAAATTCAGGCATAATCAAAAGAAAAACTCCCCAATTTAAGCAGGGAGCTTTTCATTCTTTAGCGTTTTGCAGGTTTTACAAGCTTGCTTTCCCATTCGCTGACTTCCTCAGGGAAATAATCTAAAAATTTGTCAATCTTTCTACCTTTTATATCAATATTCAGTATCTTGTCATCCTGCCTCAATGTTCTTAGCACACCTAGATCCTCACGAGTTTTTGTCCCGCCAATAATTGTATGCTTTTTATTAAGGTTAGTCAGCGGACTCATCGTTATGAAAAACTGGCTGCTGTTCGTATCAGGTCCGGAATTTGCAAAAGCAAGCATTCCTTCATGCGCAAATGTCAGCCAGTCTGAAAATTCATCCTTCAAATAATATCCAGCTGTCCCAGTTCCATCTCCCACAGAATCTCCTCCCTGAATCAGTCCATTCGGAATAATTCTATGAAAAGTCAGTCCGTTATAAAAGTTGTTTTTTGCCAAAAATACAAAATTTGCCACATTTTTAGGAGCGGCTTCAGGATACAAGTAAAAGGAGATATTCCCCTTCGTTGTCATAATAACCGCTTCCATTTCAAAACTTCTCATAGCTTTTTCAAATTTTTTATTTTCTCTCGACTTGTTTACCTTCTTTTCCTTTGCACCTGCAATTCCTACTATTAAAATCATCAGTATGCCAGCCAATATCGTTATTTTCTTCTTCATAAACTTTCCTCGCTATTTTAAGCATAGTTACTGCACATTTTCCCATAAAAAACAGCTAGTTGCTGTACAGCCTCTTCACATGCCCTATCATTTCTTCAATTTCCATTTTGCCATTAAAATCAAATTCCAGAATTCTAAAATCAATATCTTCTATTTCCATATTGTATTTTAAAAGCTCCTTTTCTTCCATAATATTATCATAAATAACAAGTACAGAAAATTGGTTTCCAAAGCCATCCACAAGCTCTAGCGTGTTAATTACACGATTTTTTTTCATGTTAAGAGAATTTCTTATTATTTCATTCGCTGTCTTTTTACTTCTAACTTCCTTATAAAGTTCAGAAATTATTGGAGGCAGTTTTATTGCAAATAATATTTTCAATTCTTCTCTTTTCTTAAATTTTACTATTGCCATTTTTCAAATCCTTATTTTTTATTTTTATAAATTTACCCTTGAATTACTTTTGTCAATGGCGGAATAATTTGTTTCTTTCTTGAAACAACACCTTTCAAAGTTACCAAGTTGCTGTCAACTTTTTCTCCAAACGCTTTTTCGATAATATCATTTCCATCTCCTGAAACTAGAGCCACAGAATCATTTGATAAAATATTTGTGATTGCAAACATAAAGAATTTTAGTCCTTCTTTTGTAATAATATTATTAATTTCAGCAAGTAATTTTTCTTTTCTTTCCAAAACTTCTGTTTCATTTACAGTATTAACTTGTGCAACACCGATTTTTGAACCATCAATTTCAAAGATTTTCATATCCATATTTAACAGTTCTGCTTCAGATTTATCTCCAAGCGCAGTTCCAGCCTTTAACATTTCAAGTCCATACTCATCCGCATTTACTCCAGCGATTTCAGCCAGTTCCTTACCAGCCTTCACATCACATTCTGTACAAGTTGGAGATTTGAACAATAATGTATCTGAAATAATTGCACTTAACATAAGTCCAGCAGTTTCCTTGCTTGGGACAAGATTATTTTCCTTAAATAATTTTAAAATAATTGTCGCAGTACATCCAACAGGCTCTAATCTTGCATATAAAGGCTCATCCACATTAAAGTTTGAAATTCTGTGATGATCAATTAGTTCCAGAACTTTTGCTTCTTCAAATCCTTCAGCAGTTTGAGTTCTCTCATTATGATCCACCAGTATTATTTCTTTTCCAGCCACATTTTCCACTAATTCAGGTTTTTCAACTTTAAAATAGTTCAAAGCATACTTGGTTTCTTCATTAATTTCTCCAAGTCTTACAGCCTTAACTTCTTTTCCTAATTTATTTTTCAGTTCCGCATAAGCAATTGCCGAACAAATTGTATCTGTATCTGGATTTTTGTGTCCAAAAACTAATATTGACATATTTTTTCCTCCTAAATTTTAATCATTTCACATTATTATAACCTATTAATCTTATTTTTGAAATAGAAAAATCCGTTTTTTTCAAAAATCACTTTAAACTTCTAACAATTGAGCATCAATTTCATAATCTGCCGAAACTTTTTTGCTTAAAATATCCCTATATTCATTAATCTGTTCCTGATACTTCTCATTCGTTTCAGGCTCAAATCCAGTCTTATAATCATAAATATAGATTTTCTTATTTTCCTCATCAATATTAATTCTATCAATGATACGTTTTTTCCCTTCGGAATCATAAATTTCAAATTCCGTGTAAACTTTGTATTTCTCATCATAAATATCTCTATTTTTTTCAATAAATTTTTCCATTCTAACAATTAATTCTTCTACAATCTTTTTCCCAAGCATATTTCCATATCGGCTCAAAAGTGCAGATTTTGCAATTAATTTATCATTTTCCAGATTATTTGAAATATGTTCAAAATAGTAATGCATTGCAAGCCCTTTTTTACGTTTAAACTCATTTTCCAATGTATTTGAAGATTTTTTTACAACAAATTTATCATCATCAAAATACGTTTCAAATAAATTATTGCTCACTTTTACATCTGAAGTATCTGTTGTTTCTTCAGGAATTTCCGATTCTACAATTTCACCTATTTCATATCTGTTTTCATCTTCATAAGCATCTATCACTCTTTTCACTAAAGAATCAGCATATCGTTTGTCTTTTGTTATTTCAGCGTCAAACAATAATATCAGATTTTTTTTAGCACGAGTCAATGCAACATAATCATTGTTAATTTCTTCCATCATTTCTTTTTGAGAATTATTATCTCTCATTTCACTCAATTCATTCTCAAACATTTTTTTATTATAATCTGTAAACAGCACAATAAATTTTTTTACAATATTAAATTTTTCATCAAAATCTAAATAGCTTTTAAAATTATCTTTATCTGTACGCCCCTTATTTGTTTCTCTTTTATAATAAAATACCGTATCAAATTCTAATCCTTTTGAAGCATGAATCGTCAGTAAATTTATCGCATTTATATCCTTGCTGCTAACCTGTTTCAAATTTTCCTTTTCTTCTTCGGCAAATGTTATAAATTCATATAAATTACTGTATTTTTTCAAAATGTTAAAAAATATAAAAATGTTTTTCAAATCACTGTTTGTTGAATAAAATTTTGTTATTTCAAATTTCTCAACAAGTTTTCTTGAAAAATTTTCTTTTTGATATTTATCATTCAAGTTTATTGACAAGACTTTCAAATCCTTAATTTTATTGATAATTTCCTCAAAAATTAGTCCATTTCTTTCTAAAGTATTAATTTTTTTATATTCTAAAAGTTTTTCTTTTATCTCATCATCTTTTTGAATATTAATAAACTCTTCAAAGCTATTTATTTTAGAATTACCGGCAATATACTTCATAATCTCATTTTTATTTTCTAGCAGATATTTTACATGGCTATTTAATCCACCAATCAAGTCACTTCTCACAAATTCTAACAAATATTTAAAATTATCAAATGCAAAAAATTTAATTAGCTGATACATTGGAACAATAGGCTTGTACTCCAAAATAGTTGCCTTGCTTTCAAGTGTATACGGAATTTTTGCCTCATTCAACGCTGTCGCAATTTCTTTTAAATGAATATTTTTACGACAGATAATTGCACTCTTTCCCAGATTTTTTATTTGACCATCTTTTATCATGTCAATAATTTTTGTATAAATTTTTTCTTTGTCTTCCTTTGTATCTTGAATAAAATATCCAAAATATCCTCTTTGATACTCTTCATCTTCCCTATAGCCAGAATCTGTATAATTCCAATTAGAATCATAGCCATTAAATATTTTATTAACATTCTCGATAATTTGCTTGTAACTTCTATACGATTTATCCAGAGTTTGAACATTTCCTTGAATCATTGTTTCTAATTTTTCAAATAATTCCTTTTCTCCACCACGCCAATTATAAATGCTCTGTTTTTCATCACCAACGCAAATAATATTTTCCGAAGTATTCATCATTAATTTCAAAATTTTCCACTGCAAAATGCTCGTATCTTGAAATTCATCAATCATGATTGTGTCTATTTTCCCGCCGATTAATTCAAGAAATTCTTCTGTAACTTTATCATTTTCCACAAATTTTAGTTCTTTATTGAAAATAAATTCATACGTGTACACCAAAATATCATTGTAAGTAAATCTTTTTGAAGAAATTTTGATTTTTTGAGCGATATTAAATATGATTTGAGCGATAGTTTTTAATTTTTTGTCTAATGGCAGTACTTTGCTTACAAAAATATATTCAGACAATTTTTCTTTTAAATTTTCAGAACTTTCCTCCAATTCTTCTCTATCATCTTGATTTTTCGCTCCTTTAGTATAATTTCCATTCCAAATTTTCTTTTCAAAAAATAAATCTACTTTTAGAGCAACTAATTCCAATTTCGCTTTTATTTTCTGATTTTCATTTTTACTTTCATCTTTTATTAAAATACTATATTTCTTGTAAAGACTATGAAATGGCTCTGTTAAAACTTCTTCTACATCTTTACCCTTTTTATCGGAAATTTCTTCAATTTTTTTAAATATCCCATCTAATTCATCTATAAATCTATATGATATTTTCTTATTCTCTGGCATCTTAAAATCTCTTGCCAAAACAAATTTTGGATGCATTTCCAATATTTCTTCAATAATTTTTATATAGACTGCGATATTTTTTTTCTCTTTTTTTTCATCAAAAATAAATTTGAATTTTTGAAAAATTTCTTCATTTTCAATTATTTTTATCAAAACTTTTGAATAAAATTCATCTGTTTCCTTCTCAAAAATCTCATAATTGTAAATATTAAAATACGGTGCTATTGCATTTTTAAAGATTTGGTTAGTAAAACGGTCAATGGTAGAAATCCGAATGTCCTCTTTATTTTTTATCATTTCAAAATAAATATTTTGTAATTCTTTTTTATTCAAATTATCAAATTTATAGATTTCTTTTAAATTTTTTTCTAATTCTGCTCCATTTCCTTTATCAAAAGCGATTTGATATAAAAAATCAAAAATTCTCTCTTTGATTTCAGCTGTAGCTTTTTTTGTAAAAGTCATTACAACTATGTTTTTGTAATTAACACCTCGTACCAGATTAGCTATAAACTCTAGCGATAGTCTGTATGTTTTTCCAGTTCCTGCACTAGCTTTCAAAATTATATTATTCAGCATCGCTTAATTCATCCTCCCCTCTACAAATATTTATGTATTCTTTGTAAAGATAATTTTTTTGGTTTTTGATATTACCTAAATCATAAAACTCTTCATTTCGATATTTATAAATCACTTCTTCAACATCTTTTGAAGTTAGTATTTTATCATGCGTTCTCTCGTCTGGCACTAACTTACCTTCCCAAGTATCTACAATAATTTTTTCAATATTTTCATTATTGTCATTTTCCAGCATTAATGAATAGTAATCCAGCTGTTCCATTGCTTTATAAACTTTATCAGTTTTATAGCCCTTTTGTCCATCTCTCAATTTCCCTGACTTATAATCAAATAAGTAATTTTTATTACTCGTTTTTATATGCAAATCTGTAACTCCATTAATAGATACATTTTCAAACAGTTCTTTTTCTGAAGATAATTTTATTCTTTCCTCAAAGTAAATTTCAATATCGTTTTCTGTTTCCAGTTTCTTAATTAATTCCTCAAAATATTTTTCTGCAGATTTTAAAATTTCCTCAAACGACACTTTTTTATAAAACTCCAAATATTCTTTAGGAACTTTATAATCAAATGAATTAAGCACTTTTTCCAAAATTTCTGCCAGCTGGTTTCTATCAATTTTGAAAGTTTTATTCTCGAAGTCTGCTTTGTTTTTCATAACGACATTTTCATAAAAAGAGTGAATTATTGTTCCAAATATTTTAACATTTATTTCATCTTCAATCTCTTCAACTTCTTGCTCTCCAATCGATTTTTTCAGATAATATCCGTACTCACAATCTCTCATTTCTTGAAATGAATAATACCCCAATTTCAATTTTTCATTTTTTATTTTATTAAGATCTTTTTCCAGTTTTGACGGAATAAAATCTCCAATTTCCCTTTTTTCCCATTTTTCTTTTCTATCTTTTAAAAAATATTTTTTTACAAAATAAAGCTCTTCAGCCTCGCTTATTTCACCTTTTATAACTCCAATTCCATACTTCAGTTTCAATTCCTCGATAACACTTGCTGAATCAATATTGTTTTCCAAGTCTTTAATATAGGCTAAATATACATTTTTTGCACTAAGTATGTTTTGGTAAATTTTAAACATTCCAATCAGTTTCTTGTCATCACTTGTTGGAAGTCCCATTTTTGCACGTTGAATTTTTGAGAATAAAAAATTATTCATTTTTATTTTTGGAAATGAATCCTGTAAATTTAAAATAATTATATTTTCCTTCGTTGTTTCTGAAATATTTTCAAATGAGTTTATTGCAAATCTGTTTTCCAAATCTTCTTCTGCACTGTCCTCCAAATTCAGTCCAATCGATTTTTTATCCAAATATTTCAAAAATAATTTTAATAAATTAGCTGAAATATTTTGACTAAAAAATTTATCCCACAAATTATCAAAGCTAAAATCTTCTAACACGAGCATTTCGGATAAAGCCTCAAAGTATTTATCTTTCACATTTTTATCTTCTTTTACTTTCCTTTCATTATTTAGATAGATTTTTTCCAAATAATCGCTATATTCCGCCAATGTCGTGTATTCATAAATCTTTTCCAGCTCTTTGACAAATTCAATAATTTTACTGATAGCAGTCATTCTTTGATTATAAATTTCTTTAAATTTCGCTTTTTGAGTTTCTTTTTCCAATTTTTTCAAATCTTCTTGATTAATTCGTTCCAATTCCTCTCGTGAAATGTATTTATAATCTTTTGAAACCAAATCTTGAAAAATCTGATAGCTTTCTTTCAAATTAAAAATATTAAGTAAATCATTAGATTTGTATGCGTCATAAAAATCTTTCGTTCTAAACAGAAACAGTTTTTCCTTGTCTTTTCTGTCAATTTCTCTCAGATTGTCTAGCAAATTGTAAATTAAATTCAGTATTTTGTATATTTTCGTATCTTTCATAGTTATTTCTAAATTTGAAGAAATTTTTTTCTGTTTTAAAAGCTGATAATCACTTTTTACCTCTTCAGAATTTTCCTCAGCCTCAAAAATTCTATAATTTTCTCTCGCATCTTCATTTTTCTTACTTGCCTTTTTGCTATCCTTCTCAACTTGTTCTAATTTTTTCACTAATCCTAATAATTCTCCAAATTTACTGCTAAATTCATGAATTTCCACATTTATATTTTTTGACTCAAAAATCTCTCTTGCGGGCAATGAAAAACCATCCTTTATTTTCAACTTTTCCTCATTAAAATCATTTTCCGAAAGCTGCAAAATATTTTCTACAGCAATCCCTCTATTTTCAATTTCTCCAATTAACTCCTTTTCAAATGGAGTAATTTTAACTTTATTCACAAAGCAAATTTTAGAAAACTTCTTCAAAAAATTGTCCGAAATATTTTCCACATTTCTAAGCATATACGGCAAAATAAGCCCTTTCCGCTGCACAACTTTTTTCATCTCATTATCAATCTCAACCAAAGTTCCAAAAGTTTCAGCTTGCCATTTCTCCAGCTCAATTTTTTCCAGATCAATCTTATATTCCTGCAATTCTGCAAATAAATTGTAGTAATTATAGGCAACATCAATAATATCATAATAATTATTAACCTTCATATCCCTTTTCAGCTTCTCAGTCAAAGCATTGTAAAAGAGCACAACCTGTTTCTCTTCTTTTACCACAATTTTATCAGTAACAAAGACATTCTCATAAAAATCATAACTATTCATCATCTTGAAATTCTGAAAAATCCCTAATTCCTGCTGTATTTCCTCATTCTGTAAAAATTCCCTTTTTATCTCAAAAAACGAAGCCGAATTTTCAAATACAAAAAGCGTATTTTCATTCTTTTCAAACTCTTCAAACAATATATTCTTTAAATCAGAGCCAATCCCTTTATAAGTAATTTTCATAATATTTTGCCCTCCTCAAACTGCAATTTTCTTATTTTGAAATTTAATTTTGTTAATCAAATAAGCAAATTTATTTGATAGCTTATTTTAAATTTTTTGATTAATAAATATTCTTTCTATAATTCTTATATTTTTCCTTCTTTTATACTGGCCGCCATCTCCTTTATAATCTCAACTCATCTAAGCATTTTTTTTAATCACGACATTAAATTATAAATATTGCTATATTTAAATTTCAGATTTTTAAACTCGGAAATTATTAAACAAAAAGCTAGGATTTCAACCACATTCTATTTATTTTTTTAAAAAAAAATCTCAAAACATTAATTTTGAGAGTGATTATCGTTATTATTTTTAGTTAATTTATTTAGTGGCGCACCTGACAGGAGTTGAACCCATAACCTTCTGATCCGTAGTCAGACGCTCTATCCAATTGAGCTACAGATGCATTTGTTTGTATTGAATTAATTCGTCTATTAAAAAAAAATGGCGGAGAAGGAGGGATTTGAACCCTCGATCCAAGTTTTAGCCCGGATACTCCCTTAGCAGGGGAGCGCATTCGGCCTCTCTGCCACTTCTCCAAAAATATAAATTTTAAATGGCGGGTGAACTGGGATTCGAACCCAGACATCTTGCGATTTCGCCGGTTTTCAAGACCGGTCCCTTAGCCGTTCGGACATCCACCCATACATTACTCAGTTAGTATATCACACATTTTTATAATTTGTCAATAACTTTTTCATAAATTTTGTTAAAATTTGTATACAGGGGCATAAAATAGCCTATACCCCTTATTTCTATTAGTCTACAAATAGTAAATCCGTAATTTTTTCTATAAAAGGAATTTTAAATTCTTTTTTCAAAGCTGATGATACTGTTGCAATAATTTGGAAAACAGATAATATTACAAAAATTACGAAAAATAAGATATTTCCCGCGACTATAATAATATTTAAAAATGTCGAAATTAACAATAGCACTGTTACTGCCAATGTCTGTTTTGCATAGGCTCTTACAAATCCATTCTCCTGCTCCAGAATTAATGCAATTATTGGTATTAATAGGCTAAATCCCATTGAAAAACTTAGTTTTATTGGAAATGAAGCGGCTTCGATTCTAAATCCTGCAAAAAAACTTAGATTTATAAGAAAAGCTGCAGCATAAGCTCTTAATCCTGCAATTGATTTTTTTTCACCGATATTATTGTCCATATACTCCTCCTAATCTTAATATATTTTTAGATTTTATTTACTTTAATTACTTAAAAGAATTTTAACATAAAAGATATAAAAAATCAAATTGAAAAATTCGTGTATTAGCATTGATAAAAAAAGCAATATGTGATAAAATAAAAGAAAATGTAAAATATTAAATAAATAATGGAGGAGAAACTATGAGAAAAGTAATAGTAGCTGGAAACTGGAAAATGAACAAAACTGCAAAAGAGGCCGCACAATTCTTCAATGAATTAAAACCTTTAGTAGCAGATGTGAAAAATGCAGGAATCGTAATTGGAGCTCCTTTCACTGCACTAGAAACAGCAACTAGAGAAACTGCAGGAAGCAACATTAAAATTGCTGCTGAAAATATGAACGCTAAAGAAAGCGGAGCATATACTGGAGAAGTTTCACCATTGATGTTAAAAGATTTAGGTGTAGAATATGTGATTTTAGGACATTCTGAAAGAAGAGAATATTACCACGAAACTGATGAAATCATCAATGAAAAGGTAAAATCAGCATTGGCTCACGATTTAAAACCAATCTTATGTTTCGGAGAAACTTTGGAAGAAAGAGAAGCTGGAACTACTAACGATGTTGTAAAAACTCAAATTACTGGTGGATTAAAAGATGTAACAGCCGCTGAAATGGCAAACGTTGTACTTGCTTACGAACCAGTATGGGCAATTGGAACAGGTAAAACTGCTACTCCAGAACAAGCTCAGGAAGTTCACGCATTCATCAGAGGATTATTAACTGATTTATATGGAAAAGAAGTTGCAGAAAACGTAACTGTTCAATATGGCGGTTCAATGAACGATGCAAATGCAGCTGACTTAATCGCTCAAACAGACATTGACGGCGGATTAGTAGGAGGAGCAAGTTTAATTCCTGAAAAATTCGCTGTAATAATAAAAGCCGGAGATGCAGCAGCTAAATAATTATTTTGCAATAAAAATTAATTGGCTATTCTCTTGTTTTGTAAATTATAGGAGGAAGTAATAACGTGTTAGAAAATTTATTAATTATAGCTCTAGTAATTTTATCAATCATCATGATAAGCGTAATTTTACTACAGCCAGACAGAAGCCAAGGTTTAGCAAAAAGTTCTGCTAATATCTTGGACGAAGAAAAAGAAGGAATTGAGAAATTTACAGAAATTGTTGCAACATTATTTCTAGTTGTCGCAATCTTATTCCAAATTGTAAGATAATTTTTAAAAAGTAAATTTTTTTGATTTTTTATAAAAGTATTAAAATCACAGTTAAAAATATTGGCTGTGATTTTTTCTTGTTTTAATTTTTTTGATTAACAAATATTTTTTGACAAAATTTTAGCAACACAATTTTCTCAAATAAAAAAATATAAGGACACAGTAATAATGCCCTTATATTGGGTGGAATCAAAAAATTGGTTATAAAATTATATTAATTTATTTATTTATTTTAAAAATAATTTTTTATTTATCTTCTTTTTTATCCTCTATATTTTTAGTTTCATCACTTTCTGACTCAATTCCAGAAACTGATTTTTTAAATTCTCGAATCATTTTTCCGATGGATTCTCCCAGTTCAGGCAGTCTTTTTGGTCCGAAAATAAGTAATGCCCCAAGTATAAGAACTATTAGGCCTGGCGCTCCTATATCTCTGAAAATTCCCATTTTTAATCATTCCTCCTTCTTTTATAGACATATTTACAAACAGAAATACTCACTTCATAAAGCAAGATCAATGGTGCCGCCATCGTTAAATCGCTTATAAAATCAGCTGGCGTCAGAACGACTGCGACTACCAGTAAAATAAAGTAGCCATATCGCCTGTTTTTTATCAAATATTGCGGCGTTAAGATATGCAGCGATGTTAGAAATGCCACAATAACGGGCAATTCAAATATTACAGCAAGCGGTAATGATGTATGTAATACAAATGTTAAATAATTATTTGCTGTAAGCTGAATATTAAACAAATCATTGCCAAAAGACAGTAAAACATTTAATAACGCAGGTGTTACTATAAAAAATCCAAAAGAAAGTCCTGTAACAAATAATATAAAAGTTGCAGGCACATAAGATAAAATTGCCTTAGCTTCCTTTTCCTTAAGAGCAGGACGGATAAAAGCCCATAGCTGATAACTTGTAAAAGGCAATGTCAAACTAAAAGCACATATTCCAGCCAGCATTAAATAAATGCTCAAAATATCATTAGGTCCAAGAACTGTGAGCTTCTGCTTGAATGAAGCTGTCAGTAATTTGTAAATATCGGAGCAAAATAGCAAACTTACTAAAAAAGCCGCAATAAAAAATATAATTGTAATAATGAGTCTTTTCCTAAACTCGCTCAAATGTTCTACAAGCGTCTGTTCGTCAATTTTAGCCATTCTATTCCTTTCCGATATTTTATCTTTTAAAATTTTATTTATCTTTTCTCTTTTTTATCAATGCAGCAATCACGATAATCACAATTAAAATTAATTGACTAATAAATACTTCCATATTTGCATAAATTCCCAAAATTTCCATTGTAGGTATAAAATGAACTACGTGCAACGGTAAAATCCCAACAACTTGCAGCATGTGAATACTTGTTCCAAGCATTTTAAATGCAAGGAAATAAATTGTCCACGTAAGCACAAAAAACACTTGATGTATTTTTATTTTTGAAGAAGCATATATTAAAACAAGTGCAATTACAATTAATATCAATATCGCACTTACAATACCGATAATCAAATTCTGCAATGAAATTAACGGTAAAATTCCTACATAAAACAATATTGTTTCTGCCCCTTCCCTAAATACCGCAAGAAAACTAAGTACAAACATTGACACAAAACTTCCTGTACTTAACACAATATCCATTTTTTTATCAATATAATTTTTCCAAGATTTCAAGGATGATTTACTATGCAGCCAAAATCCAATCCCAATCATCATTATAACCGCAAAAATTCCTACAAATCCTTCCAGAATTTCACGGTTTGTTCCTGAAGATACGGCAGGAAATAAAGCCTGAAGAGTAAATGCTATTACCACACTTGCAAAAATTCCAGCAGCAGCTCCTGCATACACCCAACGTAATCCTTTCTTTTGATTTGCAGCTTTCAGACTGCTTACCAATGCTAGAACTATTAAAAGTGCTTCCACACCTTCACGAAGGAGGATAAACATTGCATCAATAAACGTATATTGTGCTTTTGTATCGATTTGTGATAATTCTGTAATTAATCCTTGTAATTGTTCCTGATACTCTTTTTCACTACCTTTTACCATGATTATTGGAGTCTGTGTTTCCACTTTTGTATATAAAGCCGAATTTCTCGTACTTACATCGCCTTCAACCGTAGGCCATACCTGAATAAACTCTTTCACTTTTGACTGACCTTTAGATTTATTTCCATTTTTAAAGGCTTCCAACGCATCTTTCAACATATCTACAGCTTCTTTTAGTGTAATTGTGCTTGAAACATTATTTTCTATCTTCTTGCCATCTAAATAGTCTTGTATTGTTGATTTCAAGTCATTAAAAGAATTTATTGTGTTGTCATAATCAAATGGCTCCACTTCCATAGAGCTTCTCAAAAACGACATTGCAGTTTCCACTTTTCCATAGTAAGGAATACTTCTGCTTCTTATAAAACTTTCATTTCTTGTCCATACGCCATTAAATTTTAGATATTCTTTCTTCATAAGTTCCACATCTTTAGATTGAATTGCCTTTTCCAGCACATCTAAAGCAGGATTCATTCTTGACTGGAACTTTTTCTTTTCCTCATTATCGTCAACAGGATTCTGCTCTTTTTCAAAAGCTAATAGTGCTGTTGTAACTTCTCTTAAGTCATCTTCTGACAATGTGGACTTTTCTTTATTTAAAAGTTCCTGCACTTTTTTCCCTTTTACTGAATCAGCATTTTTTACCTTTTTAAATTCATCCTTTACTTCGGAAAAAAGTTTTTTTGCTTCATTTTGATTATTGTTTCTTATTGCAGTCGCTGTATCTGTTATTTTTATATAAAGACTGCTGTAGCTTTCCTTTGCGATAACATTTGTGAAGAATAATATAAAACATAAAAATAGTAATATATTTATTTTATTCAAATAATTTCTGGCCAATGTATTCTCCTTTCCTTATTCCTCCAAAACACGCAAAAATTCCTGTTCCAATGTGAGTAATGTATTCATTCAGTTTATCTTCATTTCCTAAGCTGTTCTGAATCTTTATAAACTGATCAGGATGTTTTTGGAAACATATAAATAGTAAACCTGCATCAAACTGTCCACTCACTTCATCTATTCCATTGGAATACGAAAAAGCACGGCGTGCTATTTTAACATCAGCTTTTTTGGCAAGATAAACATGTGAATCAATTGGTAGAACCGGTTTCCCGTCTGGTCCTTTTTTATTTATGTCAATCGTTGCAAATTCGTCTGTTTCTCCAAAGGGAGCTCCACTTTCCTTATACCTTCCAAACGTATTTTCCTGCTCCTGCAAATTAGTTCTATCCCATGTTTCAAGATGCATTTGAATACGTCTTACAATAAGAAAAGTCCCATTTTTAAGCCAATTATCTTTATCATACCAGACAACATTTTTAAAATCATTATCATTTTTCGGATTTTCCGTTCCATCTTTAAATCCAAAAAGATTTCTTGGAGTTTCTTTTCCATTTCCAATTGGTAAAAAACCAGCTTGGGTCCATTTTAAAGTAATTAAGGCACGACCTTTACGAACAAGATTTCTCACAGCGTGAAACGCTACCTGCGCATCATCCGCACAAGCCTGAATACAAATATCTCCGCCTTTGTACTTATCCTTTATCTGGTCTCTCGGAAAATGTGGCAAATCCTTAAATTCTTCCATTTTCTTATTATCCATTTTCAATTTATCCAGAAAAGATGGACTTATTCCAAAAGTTATTGTCAAACGGTATGGATTTAATCCCACCGCTTCTCCTGTATCTAGTGGAGGAACTAGATGATTGGAAAGTTCAGGTGCAACAAGTTCACCTTTCATAAGTTTTTCAGAATAATCTGTCCAGTCCTTGAACATCTGCTTTATTTCTTCCCTGTCCGTAGAATGTAAATCTAATACCGCAAAATAGACATTTTTTTGAACAGGAGTAGCAATTCCTGACTGATGTTCCCCATAAAATGAAATCTTTTCATTTCCAACAACCTGATTTGCTTTACCGCTGAACATGTTGGCAAAAATAGCGCCAGCTCCACTTGCTCCAATTGCGGCTCCAGCTCCTACCATTCCAGCTTTTTTCAAAAAATCACGACGTGATATTTTTTTGTCAAACCATTTTTTATCATTTTCGTCACTCATTATTTTACCTCTTTTATACTGCAAGTTATTTTAAGATGTGTTCGATAATCTAAACGTTAATTTTAACAAGGAGAATTAACTCCTTATCTAAATAATACTTAAACATATTAGTTACCGAATAATTACATTATTTCTTAGGAGTTGCGTCTATTACGATTCCCATTTGCGATAAAGGTTCTCCAAGTTTAGTAACTGCTTCAGCTAGAGCTTTTGTATCTTCTTTTGTTAATTCTGTATATAATTTGTAATGCTTATCATCAGTCATATATTTATCAAGAAGTGCATTTACAGCTTTAAATTCAGTATCTAAAGTTGTTACAAGCTTAGCATCTTTTTGTTCTAATTTAGGTCTAAATAGTTCAAAAATTTTCTGAGCCCCTTCGATGTTTGCTCTAAAGTCGTATAAATCAGTGTGCGAGAATACTTCTTCTTCTCCAGTAATTTTTTGAGTCGAAACTTCATTTAACAAGTCAATCGCTCCTGTAACCATTAAATCAGGCGTTACTTCAATTGTAGCAATTTTTGCCTTTAGCTCCTTAATGTCGTTTACAAGATCGTCTGCGTATTTTTCAGTTCCTTTTGTAGTGTTTTGCTCCCACAGTATTTTTTCAATTCTATGAAAACCTTTCCATCCTTCTTCATTTTTAAATTCTTCCTTGAAGTCTACAAGACGGTAATCTATCTTAATATCAGATTCTCCAAAACTTTCAGCAATAGGTTCAGATCTTTCATAAGCCATACGGATTAACGGATATGCTTTTTTTGCTTCCTCTAATTTTCCATCCTTTAGTAATTGTGCAAAGTTTTCTGTATCCTTTAAAAGCATATCAATCTGACCTTCAACATATTTCTTGTATTCAGCAGTTTCCTTACTCAAATCAGCTTTTCCTTGTTCAGCAGTTTGCTCTGCTGTTGTTCCAGCCTTCCCAGCTTCCTTTGCTCCAGCGTCTTTCCCACAACTTACCACCACTAATGCTCCAATAATTAGTAAAATTCCCATTTTTTTCATAAAAAAATTCCTCCTAGTTTATATTTATGGTATAATTATACTTTTTATTCTTTTATTTGTAAAGCAAAATTATTTGATTTTCAAAATTTTTTAGTTTGCCCCAATATATTGTGCGATATATTATTATAATAAAACAGCCTGCTATTTAAATGAAAAACAGTATAAAAACATCCGAACATATATTATAAAAGCGTTAGAAACTCTCTGTAATACACATGATAATAAAAGGAAAATATATTGAAAAAATGGATACTAAATGTTAGAATACATTAAACGATTAATACAAAGGAGAAGAATGGCATGAAAAATAATTTAAAATCTTTATTTGCTCTCTGCATCTTTTTGCTTTCATTCAATATATTTGCTGACAGTATTGTATTTACTAAAAAAGCTCCCTTCGAGGAACTGCCTGAAACTGTGGAATGGGATATAAGAAACGGAACAATGGGATATATCGCCAATCAGCAATGCTTCATCTCGACTTACAGAGCTTTTTACAAGAATTCTTCACTTGATCATGTAAATCTTTATGCAACCTGCATTGACACATATCCAGGGCGTAAAGTTGAATGGGACAATCCAAAAATCCCTGCAAATGCAGAGAAAAAAACAATTCATGTCCTAGGAAAAAATTTTTCACAAAGAATGCTGAATGACATGAAAAGAGGGAAAAACGCTTTCATCATAAAAAGGCTCTATTACTATACCCCTTCACATAGAAATTACAGACGCAGTGAATACTATTATTCTGAATAAATAAATTAACCGGGCTGCTGGATTTTTACGGCAGTCTTTTTTTAGCTTAACAATTAGATTTTTTTATAAAGCTGTCAAATTAGCTGTTATAAAATTTTAATTTCTATTTTTTAAATGGAGTTCAGCATTAAATCAGATTATATTCAGACCTTAAAAATATTTAGAAAACTTATGGAAAAAAATCTTTAAAAATGATACAATATCTCACAAAGGTAAAAAAATGTTTTAGAATTTAATTTTAATGTTTAAAAGAGGTATTTATTATGGGAAATTCTGAAAAATTGGAAAATAATGATAATCTAAACAAGAAAAATCAAGTTAAAAAAGTTAGAATTATAAAAAGTGGATACGGAGATGAAAATTTATTAAAGGACTTTTATAATTTCCTGAAAAAAAAAGATATTCAGGAAGTTTTTGGAGTGGAAGAAGCTGACTTGATAATTTCACTTGGCGGAGATGGGACAATGCTTGTAGCTGTAAAAGAAGCTATTTCCAGAGATATTCCCGTTCTTGCAATAAATATGGGCTCTCTTGGCTATCTTGCAGAAGTGAAGCCACAAAATGCGGCGACAATGCTTCAGGACTACCAGAACGGAAAATACAAGATTGAGGAAAGGGCATTTTTAGAAGTAAAATATGAAGATAATATTTTTTATGCACTAAATGAGCTTGTAATAACAAAGGGAGGGCATGAAGCACATCTAATACAGGTGGAAGTTTACTCAAACGGTGTTTTTGTGAACAAGTACAGGGCTGACGGAATAATTGTCGCAACTCCTACAGGATCTACCGCTTATTCGCTTTCTGCTGGCGGTTCAATTGTCCACCCTGGACTAAATGCGCTCTCTATAACCCCTCTTGCTTCACAAAGCCTGACAGCAAGACCGATAATTGTAAACGGCTGCGAAGTCCTAAGTTTCAAGGCAACCTCCAGAGATGACTCAGTTCACCTGAATATCGATGGAAATCAATGGTTTCAAATACAGCCAAATGATTTGGTATCCGCAAGATTATCAAAGAAAAAAATCCGAATAATAAAACCTACAAACAGCGATTATTACAGCATTCTCCGACAAAAACTGAAATGGGGAGATTCTGTTTTATAAAAAATAAAATAGTGAAAGGGAAAAGATGTTAAGGGAATTAAGATTAAATAATTTAGCAATAATCAAAAAATTGGATTTAGAATTTAATAAAAAATTTATTGCATTGACTGGGGAAACTGGAGCTGGTAAATCAATTATTCTGGATGGAATTTCACTATTAATTGGTGAAAGAAGTCATACAGATATGATTAGGAATGGGGAAGAAAGCCTTTTTGCAGAAGGTATTTTTGAATTGGATGAAAATCAGAAAAAAAGGCTCAATGAACTTGGGTTTGAGATAGACGATGACGAACTTATCATAACACGGTATTTCGACAGGAGTGCCAAGTCAAAGATTACTGTAAATGGTTCAAGGCTTACTTTGTCAAGATTAAAGGAGCTTATGGTAAATATTATTGATCTGGTTGGGCAGCATGAACATCAGTTCCTCCTGAATGAGGAATACCATTTGCACTTGCTTGACAGATTTCTTGATGACGAGGGAAAGGAACTTTCTAAAAAGATTCGTGAAAACGTAAATGAAATAAAAAAATTAAATTCAAGAATAAGGAATATTGAAGAAGAAAAAGAAAAAATTGCAGAAAAAAAAGATATTCTAGAATTTCAGTTTAATGAAATCAACAATCTTAATCTAAAGGAAAATGAAGATGAAGAGCTGGAAGAAGAGTATAAGATACTTTTCAATGCTGGAAAAATTAACGAAAAGCTGGGAGAAACTTCAGAACTTTTGAAAGAGGGAGAATTTTCGATTTTATCAGCACTTGGAAGGGCTAAGAGAAATTTGGAGCAGCTTTCGGATTTGTCAGAATCTTATAGCGAATTATACGATAAGATTGAGTCTGTACTTTATGAAGTGGAGGAAATTTCGTATTCTGTAGATAATTTTTCTGGAGATGTCGAGATGGACGATGAGAAACTGGAAAAAACTGTCGAAAGAATTGACGCAATTAACAAGCTGAAATTAAAATATGGCTCAACAATTACTGAAATCCTTGAATACAAGGATAAGCTTGAAAAAGATCTGTCATTAGTTAATTTTGAAAATGAAGAGCTGGAAAATTTAAAAGCTGAAAAAAATGAACTGGTAAGCCAATATTTTCAAGATGGTGAAAGACTTAGCCAAATTCGTATGGAAATCGCAGAAAGCCTTCAGAACACAATTGATATTCAGCTAAGCGACTTAAATATGGAAAATGCAAAATTCAAGGTAGAAATTACAAAAACTGAAGAAATAACGGCATACGGCATAAACAACGCAGAATTTTTAATTGCGACAAATGTAGGAGAAACATTCAAGCCGCTTGCCAGAATAGCTTCAGGAGGGGAAATTTCACGTATAATGCTTGCTCTTAAAACTGTGTTTTCTGCTGTTGACAATATCTCCGTACTGATTTTTGATGAAATTGATACCGGAATTTCTGGAGAAACTGTCAGAAGAGTTGCTGAAAAATTACGGGAACTTTCGAGAAACACGCAAATTATCTGTGTAACACATTCCCCACAAATTGCTGGAAAGGCGCAGCAGCAGTTTTTCATCAAAAAGGAAATTGAAAATAACTTTACAGAAACAAAAGTACGGGAATTAAATACGGAAGAAAGAATAAGGGAAATTGCAAGAATTATTTCAGGAGACAACATTACAGAAGCATCTGTTAATCATGCTAAGGAGATAATGGGGCTATGGGACAAAAAAGTATTAATTTAAAAAATCCGGCAAAAGAAAATTCAAATTTAACTGAACATATTTCCAAAACAGAAGAAAAAAATAATGAAAATAATTCAAAAAGCAAAAGAAAAGTTCAAAAGAAAAAAATATCACGTGAAAATAAAACGCAAATTAGAGAATTTCTTGATTTTCTTGAATTTGAAAAAGGAAGTTCCAAAAACACTATTACTGGATACAATCGTGATTTGCTGCAATTTTTTCTGTTTGCTCAAAAAAATTTTTCTGAAATTGAAGAAAAGGATATTTTTCAATATATAGAAAATTTGAATGAAAAATTGAGAAGAAATTCGGTATTGAGAAAAGTTTCAGCTTTAAAGACATTTTATAAATTTTGTTATTTGAATAAAGACGTGGAAAAGGATCCGACAGGAATGATAAAAACTTTGAAACGTGAACAAAGGCTTCCTGAAATTTTAACACTGAAGGAAATGAAACAAATTGTCGATAACTGCCCTCACACGCCTGAAGGAATGCAAAACAAGCTGATTATCAAAATTCTCATTGCAACTGGAGCAAGAATTTCAGAAACCTTAAATCTGGAAATAAAAGATGTGGAAAATCAGGACTATGAATTTATAAAAGTGCTTGGAAAAGGTTCAAAATACCGTATAATACCAATTTATGACAGTCTTGAAAATGAAATAAAAAACTATTTGACTATTTACAGACCAAAATTAAAAAATGCGAGCGAAAGTTTTAAGATTTTTCCAAATACTCGACGGGAAAAATTCTGGAAAGATTTAAAAACCATTGCAAAAAATGCAAAAATTGAAAAAAATGTTTATCCACATATTTTCAGACATTCGCTTGCGACAATTTTACTTGGAAATGGCGCAGATATACGTATTGTTCAAGAAATACTCGGACATGCCAACATTACAACAACAGAAGTCTACACGCATGTTGAAAAATCCAAATTAAAAATGATCTATAATAACATAAAGCTGGGAGATGACTAGAAAAATGAGAGAAAAACGTGAAACAGGAAAACATAGCGATGAAAAACTAAGAGTATTGCTATTCACAATCGCAGCATACTTTATCATCTTCATTATAAAGAAGATGGACATAATAACTCCATACTTCGGAATTATTATGATGATTCTGCTCTACATGTACGCAAACTACAGTCTAATAAACATGTTCTTTACAAGTAAAAGAACAACTTTTAAGATATACGCCTTTCTTCTTCTTGAAGTAATTTATCTTTTTACTGCAAACGTTTCGTTAATAGGAGCAATTTTATATACCGCACTGTTTGCATGCCTATTTTTTTCAATCCGGAAGGATGAAGGACGTGAAGAAATACCCAAAATAACCAAGTTCATAAATATATTTATTCTATTTAAAGCTGTATTTGTTCTTTCCATGCTAGTTTTTTAGCTATATATCTACATTTTCTTAATTATATAAATATGAAAAATTAACTGAATACTAAAATTGGTTAAAAGTTCTAAAAAACAGTTGAGAAATGTTAAAAAAAGTAGTATAATGAGAAAATACGATAAATTTTAAACACTAAATTTAAAGATAAGCTGAATATTTATATGAATTGGAGAAATGAAATGAGAACTGGCGTTAATAACTGCAACAATGAAGCAGATGTTATGAAATCTGTAGAAGAGGCGACAGATAGAGCTGTAAATGCCCAAGTTGAAAAAAATCTGTTTCTTGGGGAATACAAAGAAAGAATTATAAAGGCTCTTACATTTGAGGAAATAAAGGAAAAAGGGATTTATTATGAGATAGAGAAGGCTTTAGAAAATAAAGATGCAGCCAAAATGGTTATTTCCCGTCATGTAGATTTTAATAATATAAAAAAATATATTGAAATAGCAAAGCAAAAGAAAATACCGTATAAAATGATAGATAATCTCGCGTCCATGGGGGAAATAGCACTTGTTGTCGTTGCAAAGGATGCAATTATCCATGAAGCTGGAGACGAGATTATTGTAACTTCCAAACTGGAGAAATGCCATTTGAAGCACTTGCCAGATGTGTATTATGAAGCTATGGAAAGTGCAGTTTGTAATTTTCATTTAAATATAATAAAAAATGAAATGCCTGAATATGCTAAAAATTATAAAGAATTAACGTTCATGGACAAGCTATTTGGCTCAAAATGTCCGATATGTCAAAAATTAGGAGGAAAAAAACGTGGTTGATGGATTTAGAATAAAAGGAAAAACACCATTAAATGGTGTTATTAAGGTAAGTGGAGCTAAAAATGCAGCACTTCCGATAATTATAGCGACACTTGTTGCAAGAGGAGAATACATTTTACGAAATGTGCCAAATTTACGTGACATCAGAGTAACAATGAGACTGCTGGAAGATTTGGGAATGGAAACTGAGAAATTAGACGACAATACTTATAAAATTGTAAATAACGGATTTAAAAGGACAGAAGCAAGCTACGAAATTGTAAAGCAGATGAGAGCATCATTCTTAGTAATGGGACCAATGATTGCAAATCTGGATGAAGCAGTTGTTTCACTGCCTGGAGGATGTGCAATTGGTTCGAGACCTGTTGACTTGCATCTAAAAGGATTTGAACTGCTGGGAGCAGATATTACAAGAGTTCATGGATATGTGCATGCAAAAGCCGATAAATTAAAAGGAGCCGAAATTCCATTAGGCTTTCCAAGCGTAGGAGCTACTCAGAACATTATGATGGCGGCAGTAAAAACTCCTGGAAAAACTATTATTTCAAATGCTGCAAGAGAGCCTGAAATTGTTGACTTAGGAAACTTTTTAAACAAAATGGGAGCAAAAATTACAGGACTAGGAACACCAAATATTGAAATTGAAGGAGTTGAAGAGCTTCACGCTGTGGAATATTCGATTATGCCAGATAGAATTGAAGCAGGAACTTATGTGATAGCTTCATTAGTTACAGAAGGAGATTTAAAAATACAGGATGCAAGACTTGAAGACCTCGGAGTATTCAAATCAGAACTGGAAGCAATGGGAGCAAAGTTTGAACAGGATGGAGATATTTTGGCTGTAATAGGAAAAGTAAAAGATTTGAAACCATCAAAGATAAAAACTTTGCCGCATCCAGGATTCCCAACAGACATGCAGCCTCAGATGATGCTGCTGCAAGCCCTTGTAAACGGAGGAAGCTCAATGGAAGAAACTGTATTTGAAAACAGATTTATGCACGTGCCTGAATTTAACAGAATGGGAGCAGATATTACTATAAAACATGGTATTGCCTTTATAAACGGGGGACTTCCTCTAACAGGTGCAGAAGTGATGTCTTCTGACTTAAGAGCGGGAGCAGCGCTGGTTCTTGCGGCACTGGCGGCTGATGGCGAAACAATTGTAAACAGAGTTTACCATATTGACAGAGGATACGATAAATTGGAATTAAAACTGAATACTGTCGGCGCTCAGATTGAAAGAGTTAAGCTTGATATATAATTGACAAATATAATACTGAACATGGCTAAAAAACTAAATGACACATAACTTTGGTTTTCCTGCCATGTTTTTTTATAAATAGATATTGCTTTTAAAGAAAAACAGGGTATACTATTATAGTACGGAAATAAAATATTAATAAATTAGGAGGAAATAAAAAATGGCAGTAATGAAAGCCGCTAGATGGCATAATAGAAAAGACGTAAGAGTTGAAGAGGTAGAAGTTCCAGAAATTACAAAAGAAAATCAGATTAAGATTGCAGTAAAATATGCAGGAATCTGTGGGAGCGATTTACATGAATATCTAGGAGGTCCTATTTTTATTCCAGCCGATAACCCACATCCATATACTGGAGAAAAAGCCCCAATTACAATGGGACACGAATTTTGCGGAGAAGTTGTGGAAATAGGAAGCGGAATTACAAAATTTAAAGTTGGAGACAGAGTTACAGTTGAGCCGATTCTAGCAAAAAATGGGCTAATTGGAAAATATAATTTGGATCCTAATTTGAACTTTATTGGACTTGCAGGTGGAGGCGGAGGTTTCTCTGAATTTGTAGTTGTAAATGAAGATCAGGCTCACAAACTTCCTGATGAAATCGACTATGAACAGGGAGCATTGACAGAACCTGCAGCTGTAGCCGTTTATGCAGTTAGACAAAGCAGATTTAATACTGGCGATACTGCAGCAGTATTTGGATGCGGTCCAATCGGACTTCTTATAATTGATGCATTAAGAGCTTCTGGCGCAACAGAAATCTATGCCGTGGAAGTTTCGCCTGAAAGACAGGAAATTGCCAAAAAATTAGGTGCAATAATCGTCGATCCTACGAAAGTAAACTCTGTTGAGTACATAAAAGAAAAAACAAATGGAGGAGTAAATGTTTCATACGAAGTTACAGGAGTTCCAGCAGTATTGCAGCAATCTCTTGAAGCCGCTGAGAAAGATGGAGAGCTTATGGTTGTGAGCATCTGGGAAACAGAGGCCCCTATCCAGCCTAACGAAGTGGTAATTCAAGAAAGAACGATAAAAGGGGTTATTGCATATCGTGATGTGTTCCCTAAAACATTGGAACTGATGAAACAAGGATATTTCTCAAAAGATTTATTAGTAACAAAAAGAATTAAATTAGAAGATATTGTAACTGAAGGATTTGAAGCTCTTGTAAAAGAAAAGAGCCAAGTTAAAATTTTAGTATCACCTAAATAATTTATATATTTAATTAGCCTGTACCAGTTCTTAAGGTCATTAAGAATCGGACAGGCTTTTTAATTATTATAATAGCATATTTACAAAAAAATATGTCACAAAATATGCAATTGAATTAAGAACACCATTAAACATGCCATTTATAATCAAATGCATTATAGAAAAACAGAATATCGCTACAAAACTTGTAACATACATCAATAATATATTTTTTTTAATATCTTCTAACCTAAATTCCTTTATCTTGTCTCCTATTGTCGGCTTTTCAACTTCTTTTCCAAAATACGAAACTTTTCCTCCAAATTGTACTCCTAAAGCTCCCGCTACTGCACTTTCTGAATGTCCTGAATTTGGACTTGCGTGATTTTTTCTATCTCTTTTAAATATTTTCCATGCATTTTTGTAATTGTATCTCAAAATATAGCTTGCTGCTGTTATAAAAATCCCAGAAATTCTAGCTGGAATAAAGTTTACCACATCGTCTAATTTTGCCGAAAATGTACCAAATTTTGCATATTTCTCATTTTTATATCCAAGCATTGAATCAAGGGTATTTATCGCTTTATAAGCCATTGCAAGCGGAAGTCCACCCACAAACATATAAAACATCGGTGCAATCACACCATCCACCATATTTTCGGAAATAGTTTCCATTGTGCTTCTAATAATCATAACTTTATCCATCTTTTCAGTATCTCTTGAAACCAAATAAGACAATTTTTCTCTTGCGACTTTCAAGTTTCCTAATTTTAAAATCTTATAAACTCTTTTCCCTTCACGAGCCAGTGATTTTACTGAAAATACTGTATACATCAAATAAATTTCCAAAATTTCCAAAACTTTTACAATTTTTGTCAATTTCACAAATCCATACATTACTAAAAATGTACTTGCAACCACTAAAATACCTAAAACTGTTCCACCAATAAAGCTACCTTTTTTCCCGTATAATTTTTTCTCTAAAAATGTAATCATTTTACCAATAATCTGGACTGGATGTGTAATTTTCTCTGGATCTCCAAAAATCAAGTCCAAAATAAATGCAATCCATATTTTTATTAAAAAATTCATTACTATCTCCTATGTTCATTATTGCGTAACTTTTATATAAACTATTTATTTAAAAATTACTTTTTTAATAAATTATATTATCTGTTTCTTTTAATCCCTTTTTTTTCATTAGGTCTATTATTTCTTTCTCAACTTCATCTTTTCCTTTCCAAAATCCATTATTATAATATTTCTTCCAAGTTCCATTAGATGTATCATAGGTAACTAGGAAAGCCATGTATTCATTTTGACTTTCAGGACTATATATGTACATTCTGTAATTATAGTATCTTGGAGCATTTTGATACTCTGGTTTTGTTAAATTTGTCCAAGGGTATAATTTATCTATGTCTTTTTCAAATTCCGCAAAAGAATTTAGAATATCTGCATAAGTAAGATCATTTTTCTTGTTCTTGTTGTAACTTAATCCTATTTCTATATATTTTTCATTAGTCTTGTTATACAAAGTTTCATAAACCATTTTTTTTTGGTCCATATCACAATAAACCTTGCTTGTCAATCCCTCTTTCTTTACAAGTTCCACCATTTTATCTGCATATTTTGTATTCCCTTTAAACCAGTCACAGCCAGCAGAAAATGTTGTCGCTCCAATCACTAAAAATGCTAATGTTAAAATCTTTTTCATAATTTTTCCTTTCCTTTCTTAAAATATATTTTTTATTTATTTAAAACTAATCATTGCTGTAGCCCTTCCAGCATTTTTTCCCTCCTTTCTATAAGAATGAAATTTTTTATCAAATGTGCTTTCATTTGCTACAATCAAATTTTCCTGTTTTATCCCAAGTTTGAGTGCCATAAGTTCATTAAATTTTGTATTGTCAAAATGATATTTTCCTGTTTTCTCATTAAGCCAGAATGATTTTTTTACAATTTCCTTATCATTTTTCCAAAATTTTTCCACAAACTTATCATAAAATTCATTTCCAACTTCATAATCTTTCTGCCCAATCCCAATTCCTAACGCCATTATCACATTCTCTACTTGCGTCCCATAATGTTTTTGCATTTCCAAAAGCCCTGATTTCATCATTTCCTTAAACGTCCCTGGCCATCCTGAATGCCACGCTCCTATAACCTGATTTTCCTTATCATATACAAAAATCGGCAAACAATCCGCATAAAATGTAAAAATAGCAATGTCTTTCCTTTTTGTCAGAAATCCATCAATATCTTCTTCTTTTTCATAATAATATTTCGTTGTATCCTCATCAATAATTTTTACATTGTTAGAATGTGTCTGAAAAGCCATTACTTCCTGTTTATCTGTTAAATTCAAGTCTTCTAATAACTTTTCACGATTTTTTTTTTGTATTCCTTCTTCCTGATTTTCAATTGGACAGTAATCAGACATATTTCCAGCAATTTTTTTTGTATAAACTGCTGTAATACCGTATTTTTCAAACTCTTCAATATAAAAATAATTTTCCTTTTCTATAAACATAATTATCTATCCTTCTATATTTTTTACATACTGTTAGCTAAACTTGAAAATAATACATCCACTGCTTTAATTTGTTCATCCAGATTTTTTATATGCCAAGTATTATTTACTTTACGTACACTTACAGTTGTAGTCATCTCTGTATAATTTTCCTCTTTTTTAAATTCATCTTCAATAACTTCGCTTATACCCTTCATAAGTTTAGAAAAAACTTCTTTTCTATCCATTTTCTCCATTTGGGACATCATATCTTCCGTATCTTTATATCGCAATTTTTCTGCAACACGTTTAAAAAGCTCATATTCATTTTGAAGTTTTGCAAAACTGCCATTGTTGTTGCTAAAAACTTTTACTTTTTGAGTAATCTCCGCTTCTTCATCGTTAAAAAACCTAATTTCTTCTATTTTATTTTTCTGATACTCGATACCTTTTTCTATCATATTAACTGCCATTTGTTTCATTGCCTGATCGGCAAAAGTTTCATTTCCACTTATAGATTGTTTTGCCACCATATTTTCTATAAAACTTTTAGCAGATTCTTTTACTTTTTTTTCAAATTTCTCATTATCAGCTTCAAACCCTTTTTTTACTTCTAAAGAATTCTTTTTCATTTTTTTCTCAGAAATTTTGTAACTTTCACTTTTTGTAACATTATAGTCCAATTTAGGCTCAGGTCCGCACATCTGCACAAATAATAACACCAGTACTGTCATCACTAATTTTTTTATCTTCATAATATCTCGCTTTCTTTTTACAGTCTTCTTATTTTTTTCTATTCCCAAAATAATCAGTTAATTCCAAAAACAATTGATTGTTTTCAAACTCATCTTCAATAATCTTTTTTGCTTTTTTCAAATATTCCTGAAGTAATTTTTTGCTTTTCTCAAGTCCAAAAATACTAGGATAGGTCGTCTTTTCATTTTGAGCATCATTCGATTTTTTACCAATTTCCTCAAAATTCCCTTCAATATCCAAAATATCATCCTTAATCTGAAAGGCAATTCCCAATAATTTTGAATATTCCACCATTTTTTCACGCTTTTCATCTTCAATATCCAAAGCAATCATCGGCAATTCTATTGCAGCAGTTAGCAATTTCCCAGTTTTATGTGCGTGAATATACTTTAATGTGTCAATTTCCACTTTCTTATTTTCAGACTCCATATCTATAAACTGCCCTCCAACCATTCCAAAAAATCCTGCATATTCAGATAATTTTGAAATAATTTCAACCTTATTTTTATCTCCTAAACTTTTAGAATTTGCAATTATTCCGAAGGCTTCTGTCAAAAGAACATCTCCCACAAGAATCCCGATTGCTTCATTGTATTTTTTATGAACTGTAAGTTTACCACGTCTGTAATCATCATTGTCCATCGCCGGCAAATCATCGTGAACGAGTGAATAACAATGTATAAACTCAAGTGCAACGGCAATTTCTCTGACTTTATCATAACTTTCATAATTATTCTTTTCAAATAAATTACAAATCATATACATCAAAACAGGACGTATTCGCTTTCCTCCGTTCATAACTGCATATTCCATTGCTTCCGCCAATTTTTCAGGATATTTATTTCTGTAATTTGCAAGCAATTCTATCAGACTGCCTTCCACAATCTTCTTTTTTTCTTCCAAATATTCCCGTAACATTTTATCCCCCGTCACTCAAATTTTTATTTTACTTAAAAACTAATACTAAACTCCTTTTGAAAATAGGAATAAATTTTTATACTAACTATTTCATAATTATTCAACTAATTACTATGTTTTTTTTGTTTCGTAGGATTGCTCATTGCCGCAAATCCTACAACCTATGGCTAGTCTACGACATTTTTCTGCACTGACAAAAAACTCGCTATGCTCAAACAGTTTTGCCAGCACAGAAAAATTCTCCGACGGTTTAGCTTATATTAGACTATATTTAAAAAATCTATCTTTAATCTTTATTCAAATTCTTCCATTTCCACTTTTCCATTTTTTTCAAGTACCTTCATAACTTTCCCTTCCCCAGCTTCAAGCAATTTCTCGGAATCTTTAATAAGTTTAATTGCTTTCTCATATTCAGAAATTGAATCATCTAGTGATAATTCCTCACTTTCCAATTTTTCCAAAATTTCATCAATTTGTGCAATATTTTCTTCATAACTTTGTTTTTTCACTGCCATTTTTATTTTTCTCCTTTATTTTTTATTTTTTTCAATCCTCAAACCTATAAAAACTAACTACCTTCTTATTGTAATCTCTTTCATCGTATTTCACAAAATTACCTATTTTATCCGCCATTTTTTCATATGTACTATGTTCTGAAATTATAATTCCATCTCGCTCCAAAAGATTTTCTTCTGATATTTTTTCAATCGTTTTTGTTGAAATATTTTCCTTGTAAGGCGGATCCAAAAATATTATATCAAATGTTTCATTTTTTCTTGAAAGGATTTCTATAGCTCGAAAAACATCATTTTTGTAGGCACGGCATTTTTCTTCCACTCCAAGATGATTCACATTTTCAATAATTACTCTAAGCGCCTCTTTATCTTCCTCAATCATAATCGCTCTTTTTGCACCACGGCTAAGTGCTTCAAATGAGACATTTCCCGTTCCTGAATACAAGTCCAGAAATTTTGCATCTACAACTTTTTCTCCAATTATACTGAAAATTGCCTCCTTTATTCTTTCAAGCGTAGGTCTAGTTTCTCTTCCTTCCCTTGATTTTATTCTTCTATTTTTCAATGTTCCTGCTACAATTCTCATTTTTTCCTCTTTTCAATTTTTATGATTCTCTCTATATTTGGATTAATCTGTGTATATTTTACTACATTTCAGGCAAAATTACCAACATTTGCCCTACTTAAATTTTATTGAAATTTTTCCATCCAGATTTACTCCACTCTCTAGCAGTTCGTAATGCTCTTTTGTATTATTTTTACTAACATTCTTAAATTCATAATCTTTAAAATTTATACTGTCAATTTTTAAATCTGATTTGTTATAAACATTTACATACAATATTTCCGCCTTATTTTTGTTAAAAAAATTGTCAACTAACTCAAAACTGTACACAAAATCCTTATTTCTTGAAAATTTTGTATTTACTAAATCATAATAAACAGCGATTTTCCCTTCTTCCATCGACGGAATAACCTTTGAAATGGCAAACCATTCACGCTGGATACTATCTGTAACTTGACTTTCATAAATATTTTCATCAAATTTTATAACTGCTCTCAAATTTTGTGCCTTTTTATAATCTGTCAAAAACTTTATATTTTTTACAAATTTCCCTCGATTATTCGTATTTTTATTACTAAAATCCTCTTTTAAGCTCTTCTCAATATTTGTGTCCAGCCAAAACATAAACGTCGATTTCACATTATAATTTCCGACATTCTCAAATGTATAAACACTTTCAACCTTTATTGTCTTATTTTTTTCAATCGTAATATTCAAATCTTCCCTCTTTATAACTAACGGCTCCTGCCTTACAATTTTCAAATTTCCAATTGCTAAAAATTCTGACTTTTCAGAAAAAGATAATATGCTAACTATAAAAAATATTATTGCCGCAAATACTATTTTCAAACTTTTCTTCAATCTTTTTTTACCTGAAAGCATTATAAAATCCATACTTTCCCTCCTTAAAATTTTACTGTACTCCTTTAATCCTGTAAAAAAACCAGCACTACATTCATTTCAAAATCCCTTTCGTATTCCATCATTTCCTTTACTGGCATTTCCCATATTTTTTCATTTTCATAGGATAAATTTTCTCCTACATATATTGTCGCTTCAGTCATTCCAGCCTTGACAACTTCCTCTGCAATCCTTTGAGGGGTATTCTTCTTATCCGTCAAAAGTCCAATTTTTCCATATTCACGTAATTTTTCCACATATTCAGTGTTTCTTCCGTGAACACTCGACACAAAGGCATCATTCCAATAGCTCGAAACTTTTGCAAACATATATTGAACTGAAGATATTCCAGGTATCACATTCAGTTCATTAGCCTTAAAATGCTTTCTCATAAATGTCAGCATACTGTAAAATCCCGTATCTCCAGACAATATTAATGACATTTTCTTATCTCTATTTTGCTCAATAAAATCCAAAACTCTTTGCAAATCAGCATTAATATAACAATATTCCTTATTTTCAGCATATTTCCCAAGACTCTCGATATGACGTTTTCCACCGATTATTATTTCTGATTCCATAATTTCCTTTAATACAATGGGCAAAGTATAGTCCAAATTTCCAGGACCTAATCCAAGTACATTTATTTTATTTTTCATATTTCTCCTCACATTTTAAATTTTTATCAGTTTATTATACCTTAAATAATCTAAAAATTAAAGAAAAATAATTTTTTTTTATAAATCTGGAAAAGAAAAAAAGACTGATTTTTCACAGTCTTTTAAAGTTATTTTTTATTAAAGTGCTGTAATAAAAGTCAAAAATCCTAATATTACCCCTGCTGCATTTGGCACAATTAAAATATAATCTTTTTTTGGTTCTTTAGTCCATCCGTAAATTACCCATATTAAACAGGAAACTGAGGCAGTAAGCGGTTGCCATGGCTGTGCTTTTTCTCCACCTATATTAGCAATAATTTGAGGAATATATGTTATAAATACAAATATACCTATAAATGCTCCTATTGAGCCAACGATTGTGTTGATTTTCTTTTTGTCCATTTTTTCCTCCTTGTGTTTAAAAAATTTAGTAATTTTTACTATAATTTGTATTATATCACAGATTCCATCATTTTACAAATTAAAAATTTGACAAATAAACTTCTCAAGATATAATTTATTATAAGGAGGTTTTTATGGATAAAAAATATATAATAGCTCTAGATCAAGGAACAACTAGCTCACGTGCAATTATTTTTGATAAAAATCTTAACATTATTGAGAAAGCTCAAAAGGAATTTACGCAGATTTTTCCACAGCCAGGGTGGGTTGAGCATAATCCTATGGAAATATGGGCAAGTCAGCGTTCCGTTCTTACCGAAGTTATCGCACAATCTGGAATTTCCCTAAAGGATGTGGCGGCAATCGGAATTACAAATCAAAGGGAAACTGTAATCGTGTGGGATAAAAATACTGGCGAACCTGTTTATAACGCAATTGTCTGGCAATGCAGACGAACGGCTGAAATCTGCGAAGAATTGAAAAGCCGTGAACTTGAAGATTATGTAAAGGAAAATACAGGACTGATAATTGATGCTTATTTTTCAGGGACAAAAGTAAAATGGATTCTTGACAATGTGAAAGGTGCAAGGGAAAAAGCTGAAAACGGGGAACTGCTTTTTGGAACGGTCGATACTTGGCTTGTGTGGAAATTAACTGGCGGAAAAGTTCATGTTACTGATTTTACAAATGCTTCCAGAACTATGCTTTTTAACATAAAAAATTTGGAATGGGATAAAAAAATTTTAAAGGAACTTAATATTCCAGAAAGTATGCTTCCAGAAGTTAGAAACTCAAGCGAAGTTTACGGAAAAACAAGAATGGGAATTACAATTGGCGAAGAAAACGGTACTTCCATTCCAATTTCAGGTATCGCTGGAGATCAGCAGGCGGCGCTGTTTGGGCAGGCTGGATTTCATATTGGAGATATAAAGAATACTTACGGAACAGGGTGCTTTATGCTTATGAATACTGGGAACAAGTGCATAAAATCAAATAATGGCTTGCTTACAACTATTGCCATTGGGATTGACGGAAAAGTGGAATATGCTCTGGAAGGAAGTATTTTTATTGGCGGGGCTGTTATCCAGTGGCTTCGTGACGAATTAAGGTTTTTTGACAAGGCTTCTGATACAGAATATTTTGCACAGCAAGTTGATGATAACGGTGGCGTTTACTTAGTTCCAGCATTTGTTGGATTAGGTTCGCCATACTGGGATATGTACGCCCGTGGCACAATCGTTGGGCTTACCCGTGGATCGAATAAAAATCACATAATCCGTGCTGCCCTCGAATCTATCGCCTACCAGTCAAAAGACTTGATAAATGCAATGAAAGAAGATTCAGGCATTGAAATAAATTCTCTAAAAGTCGATGGCGGTGCAACAGCAAACAATTTTCTTATGCAATTTCAAAGCAATATTTTAAATACAAAAGTTTTACGTCCTGAAATTATCGAAACAACTGCATTAGGCGCGGCCTATCTGGCTGGACTTGCCGTTGGATTTTGGAAAAATAAAGAAGAAATCAAAAAAAACTGGCGTTTAAACAAGGAATTTACACCAGACTTACCTGACAATTTAAGGGAAAAATATTATAGCCATTGGAAAAAGGCTGTTGAGAAAGCTAAAAGCTGGGAGGAAGATTGACAAATAACAAATACAAAAAAACAGTGAAAGTAAAATTCCACTGTTTTTCTTTTTTCAAGCATATTATTTTTTTAATCTACTATTTTCATTCCCTTTTCCTTCAATTCCCCAGCATACTTCTGTGCTGTCGTATAATCCGTAATAATTACAAGCTGATTTCCGCTCTGAATTAATGTATCTCCCCGTGCGATGCTATCTTTCCCAGCCTTGCGTACACTCACAATAAGAAGATTTTCAGGCAGTTTTAGTTCTTTAACTGTCTTATTGTCAAATTCAGAATTTGCTCCCACAGGAATTAAAAGTGTCACTATTTTATCCTTTATATTTTTTTCGTCTGGCTTTATTCCAATTTCAATTTTTTTATTTTTCCACCATTTTTCCAAAATTTCCAGTCTTTTGAAACGTTTCTGCATTCTTCTTTTTTTCTCGTCTTCCTCTAAAATCTGCTTCTGAAACATATTAAAATAAAGCCGCTCGTAAATTGGCTCCATTTTAAGCAATTCTGTAAAAATATAAGTTATTGTGCAGACAATTATTAACATATAAAGATACGAAAAATTTCCCGTCATTTCAAGAATTAACGTGATTCCAGTAATCGGAGCTCTCACAACTGCTGTAAAATAGGCCGCCATTCCCAGCAGCATAAAATGAACGATTACTTCACTAGGAATTGCAAAATACTGATTTAATATTCCTCCGTACACTTTTCCTGTTAAAGCTCCTATTACAAGCATCGGCAAGAAAATCCCGCCAGGTGCTCCTGTTGCATAGCAAAGCATTGTATAAAAGAATTTCAAAGCTAAAATTATAATGAGTGTCCTTAGAATAACATCTTTCCCAAACATTTCCTCAATAAGTTCGTGTCCACCACCTGTTATTTCACTAAAATATACGGCAATAACGTATGCCATTATCATAAACAGAGCTATTTTTACATATTTATTAATTTTAATCTTTCTATAATGTCTTTGAATAAGCAATAAAAAATAGCTGAATGCTTTTCCAGTAATCGTAATTATAATGCAGAAAATAACTGTTATAAGAGCAAATATATAATATGGTATGTCCTTGGGAAGCATAAAATTGTATTGAAAGGAAGTTTGCGAGCCTAAAATCATTCTTGAAACAAAATTTGAGGTTCCGCTTGCCACAAGAGTACAAATTAACAATAACGGCGAGAAAAATTTATGCAGTTCTTCAAGCGAAAAAATGACTCCTGCTAGCGGCGCATTAAATGTTGAAGAAATTCCAGCACTTGCTCCACATGTTACGAGATATTTCTCCTCTACTTCAGAACGTTTTGTAATTTCCTTTATTCCAGAGCCAACCAAAGCCCCTAAATGAACCGAAGGTCCTTCACGTCCCATAGACATTCCAGCCCCAATCGCTAATATTCCTCCCACAAATTTTGTAACCAGTTCCCCAAACCATTTAAATTTCACTTTTTTCGTAAGCAGTCCACTAACCTGAGGGATTCCACTCCCACTAATTAATGGATATTTTACAAGCATAAATTGCATGGCTAACCCCATAATAATAAAAACTGCTATTCCAATAAATATTTTATGAAATTCCAGATTTGTTGTAAAAAATTCCCTGAAAATCGACATTTTTTTTAACATCAACGTATATGTTCCGACAATTATTCCTGAAAAAATCCCTACTAAAAAGCACAATAATATAAGTACCACATTATTCCGTCTTGATTTTAGTGAATTTATATCCCTTAGTTCATGTAAAACATCTTTTGCCATTTTATTTCCTTCTTCCTTTTTTATTTTCCACAAAAATATTCTTCCATATTAAAATAAAATATCTTTCCTGCCTTATTAATCAAAAATCCTGAAATTTCCATTTCTTCAGATAATTTTCCCATAATTTCATAAAATTTTTCAGGTGTCTGGTTATACATTCCTGTTGAAATAATATCACCAAAAAAAGCACTTTTTGTAATTATTCCGACTTGTTTATTTTGAGAAGGAAAGCCAGTTCTGGGACTTATAATGTGTCCGCATTTTTCGTTATTTATCAAAAGATATGTATTTTTCTGATTAGAAGTGGAATAACTTGTATTTTTTATTTTTATTTCAAATAAATCATTATCTTCATTTTTTCCATTATACCCATACTTTGTTATTCTTACAGGCATTCCATCGACATTTCTTAATATTTCTTTCTCTTCCTCAGGATTTTCAGCAATAATGCCCCATTCATCAATAGCAATGATACTGCTCCCGCCAGCATTTACAATTGCGTCCTTTATCCCAATTTTTTTCATTTCCTGAACCATTTTTTCTATCGCATACGCCTTTATAAACGAACCTGTTATAATTTCCTGATTCTTTTCAATTTTTACCCGCTTTTTCTTTTTATCAATAATTATCTTTTTATAATCTACAAGCCTTTTCGCTTTTTTTATTTTATCAAAAGACGGCAAAATGGGGGCTTGTTTATAAAAACCCCACAGTCTTATAAGAGGCATTATTGTAATGTCATACTCTCCACCAATAATTTTTGATAAATGAATAATCTTATTCAAAATACGTATGGTTTCATCATTTACTTTTACAAAATGCCCACTATTTTTATTTATTTTATCAATGTACGAATTTTCAGCATAAGAATTATACTTTTCATTCACATCTTCTAAAATTCCAAATAACCTTTCAAACACAGAATCATCATAGCTTTCAGGTATTTTAATTTTTATATCTGAATGAAATAAAAAACGCACTTGAACTTTATACATCATATTTTCACCTGTTTACCCGTATTTACACATCATAAGTTATTTTTTAGCTGTATCAAGCTTGAACTTATCTTTAACGTCTGAATCCATTTTTAAATCGCCACTGCTTTTTTGCGTATTTGAGTTTTGGATAGTTTCAGCTTTCTTTTCCTCTGCAGTTTGTGTATTTGGGGTCGCTGGCTTGTTTTGTGGCTGTGGTGCAGGCTGTTGTGGCTGTTGAACTGATTTTACCTCAGCCATAGGCTCCTTGTTTTGAGAATTTTGATTTTGCCCATTTCCAGCTGATGATGTCGCACGTTCGCTAGTTTTACCTTCCGCTGAAATTTGTACCTTATTCTTTGTAAATTGTTTATAATTTCCGAATGCAATTAATGAAACTGCTCCTAAAAATAATATTACTTTTTTCTTTCCACTCATTGTTTTTTCTCCTTCTTATTTTTATTATTTTGATTTTTATTCTAAAATTTCTAGCTGGTTAAAATTTCAGCCATAAGACATGCCAGGCTTAATATCCTTTTTGGAACTTCTTTTATCTTCATGGGGATTATTTCCTGACTCTCAAGGGACTTTTCATGACATATTTCCATATCAGATTTTAGAAATAATATTTTTTCTATTTTCAGTTTTTTTGAATATTCCCCTGAAAGAAATGAACTTGTTATAATTAATATGCTTATTCCAGTTTTTTCGTCAAAATAATGGCTTCCATAACCTGCCCCGTCATTTCCATAGCTAATTTCAAAACCTAAATTTGAACTTTTCTTTCTGAGCATGTTTACAGAAAATTCCTTTACATTATAACCTTTAATTTCTTTATTTTCCTGTTTTTCTTCTGTGATTTTATAAATAGGCATGTTCAGCTGTCTTATTGGCTGCGCAATTTCATTTTTTCTAAAATTTTCTTCCCATTTTTCTGTTTCCTTTTGAGAAATTTCAGGAAAATAAACAAGTTTTACATAATTTTTGCTGTCAAGTTCATATTCTGTGCCATCAGAAGCTAAAAAACTTTCATTTCCAGAATATCTGAAAGTACTGATTAATTCATCATCTTGACCGACTTCTTCCCAGACTAGCTGAATTGCAAATTTCTGCATTACAGGATTATGTATGAATACTTCCATCCATTTTTTCACTTTCCATTTTCTTTGCATGAAAAGAGCCTTCGTAAGATTATTTCCTTGAAAAACGGCAATTTCCTTTAGCTGTTTTTTTATGTATTTAAGCTCTCTTCTGTATTTTTCAGCTATGCTTTCTACATCTCCAATTTTTTTACTTGCTTTTGGAAGCATATTCAACATTTTCCCCTTCTCATCATAGATATTTATTCCATAGACATCAGAAAGAACGCTAAGCTCAATCTTTATTTTTTTTGTTCCATAATCAAGTATCCTTGTCCTGTCAATCTGAAATCCAAAATCAGGCACAAGAATATCATTCAGTTCATCCCTGCTTATCCCCTTGTTTTCAGCAATCATGGCAAGAGCTTCGTATGCGGCTGATTTTATTCTCTTGTCCTTGTAGTTTGTAATAAAGCTTTTTATCAGTATTCCTGTTTCTTTTGCCTCTTCACGCAGGGAAAGTGCCCTTATAGCGTAAGCCGCAACCGCGGCTTTATTGTACTCGCTCACAAGCATGTCAATAATTACAGATATTCCATTCAGCTGTTTCATATTGGCAGTCAGTATCATTGGAATGAACAGATTCTTATATTTTGGATTAAATCTAAGTTCCTTCCATTTTTCAAAGATTTTTTCTACAAATTTTCTCAAGTCGCCTTTATGGGCAATTTTTTCAATTTTAGTGCAGACTTCTATAAGCTTTATATCATTTGATAAAATATATTCCGAAATATAAAGTTTTAGCAGTTTTTCAGGAATTTTTCCGTTACCGTCAGCCATCTTTACCGAACTGTAGTCAATTTCACTGCCAAATACTGCATTTTCTTCATGCTTTGGAAGATACAGGCTTTCAACGTATTCAAGGATTCCTTTTGGATCTGACAGATTTTTCAGATCCTTTCTTGCCTGTATATTATTCCAGTGCCTTACAAGGCTTCCTGCTGTTTCCAATGCAATTTCTTCCGTTCCGTTTTTCAGCAGCTTTTCAACTTCTTCCCTTGTTTCCTGCCTGTCCTTCAAAATTTTCCCAATCTCGTGTGCAGTATGCCGGTTTGCCTTTGTTAAAAGAATAGGAAGCTGACTGCAGTCAAATGTATTATTTTTAATATAAAGAATTTCCACATAATTTTCCACGCTTTTTTCCGAAACCGCATTCTTTCGGAAAGTTCTGTACAGCTCTTCCTCATGTTCATGAAGAAATTCTCTCCATATTTTATTATTATAGCTGTTACAGCTTGATTTTTCAATATATTCAAAATATTTTTCATTTATGAAGCTGATGGGAAGATTATAATCCCACATTTCATCAAGTATGGCTCGCAAGTCCTTTATTCCATAAACTATATGAAATCTGTCAAATATGTTGCTGAACAGCTCAACATCGCTAACACAGTTTACGATAAACTGGAAGACATTCCTGTAAATTCTGGAATATTTTAAAAGTGAAAATACTATTTTATCCTTTGAGGCAAGGATATGCCCAGTTTTTATTCCAAGGCACGTTACTTTTATATTTCCCCATTCATCCCTGTCTCTTCTTAAAAACTCCAGATTCCCTAATTCCCTTTCATTCCATCTCCAGGCCTTTGAATTAAATATTTCCTTCAGTTCCTGAATCATCATGTCCTCAGATTTTTCTAAAAGCTCATATTTTTCCCTCTTGCCAATTAAATTTTCCTTTATAAGAAAATGCAGCAAAAATGAATAGCCTAGTCTTCCCTCATTGAGATTATCCCTAATAAGTTCAATTGTATTTTTGGCACTTTCCTTTACTGTTTCTGAAAACAGCTCATACATTTTCTGCGAATGCTCAAAATTGTCAAAGACAGCATTCATCCCATAGTTAATAAGTAAATAAAGCTTCTGTTTCTGAGAAAACGAATATTTTTTAAAGCTTTTCTCCAATTTTCCGAATACCTTGTTCCGATAGTAATAATTATTGTTAGTTGATGAGAATTCTGTTTCTGAAAACATGACAAGCAATTCTGTTCCCTCGAAAACGGCTTGTGATATTCTATTATTTTCATTTATCACGCTGAAGAATATTTTTTCCATATATTTTCTGATTCTTCCCATATCCAGCCTTTTAGTATTTCTTATATATTCCTTAAATCCATTACTGTCAAGATGCTTTTCAAATATCGTGTTCATGCCGCATTTATCAATTTTGTGCATTATGTAGTTTATAAAAATGGTATCCAGCTTTTTTATTTCTTCCTCATTTTTCACATTAATATTCCTAATAATTATGGTAATCCCCAGCTTTAGCAAAAAACTATCTGAATACAGGGAATAATTTTCTATATACCCATTAGCCAGATTTTCAAAATAATTTAAAAAATATTTACAGTTTTTTAAAAAAATACGACTGTCCTTCATTTCTAAATTATTTTCAAAATCCCTCTTAACAAATTCATACGAAAAATTCATCATTTTAAAAATTCTGTATTTTAATGGAAAATTTAGAAGCTGTTTAATAAGCTCATTAGGAAAATTTCTGTACATATATTCAAAATATTCTAAGAACGCCTGTCCGCCCTCAGTTTCAAAAAAACCTTCCTTTTCCATAATTTCCCTTGCTTGAGGGTTGTTAACATGCTGCAGAACATTTCGGTAAACTCTTCCCCTAAGCTCCCCGCTTCCAGCGAGAAATTCCCTAATTTCCTGACATACAGCCTCCATTCGCGCCTTAACGGCTTTGTCTTCACTCATTGCATCCCTAGCCATTATAAAATGTCCTCCGTCCAATAGTTGATTCTTCTCAAGAATATCTTTTACTTAAATTCATATTCAAATCCCTTTAATATCAAATTGATCAGGATTAACCCGACTTCTTAGATTTTAAAGTGATTTTTATTATACTTGCTTATTAAATATTATACTACATTTTTAATATTTTTTCATTCTTAATTTTTAAAAATTTCAAAAAAATAATAAAAAGAGGGAGCTATTCCATTTATTCTGAAATAACTCTCCCTCTTTGAAAGATTTTTTTAGATTTTATTTTATTTAAGATTAAAATTCAAATTAGTAGATTGCCCTAAATCCGATTCCACCTCTTAAATTTTTACCTTTCGTATCATAACCGGCATTTACCGTTACACCAAATCTTGTATTTTCTATTCCTATGTTAAGATCGGCTTTTCCGCTTCCACGCCTGTCATCCTTTTCGCCTCTTATGTTGAACCATCCAGCTGTTGTATAACGTACTCTTGCCTTGTTATCAACATCTCCAACTTGTCCCAGTTCATTTTCATAGGCAAGTCCTAGTTTTGCAACAAATTTTGTTCTGACTGCAAGTGGCTGGCTATACTTAAATTCCACACCAGCTTCAGGTTTTATTGAATAATAGTCATTTGACTTAACTTCCAGACGCATTTCACCTGTATTTTCTTTTATTCCAGTAAATCTTCCGTATTCAAGTTTCAGGCTTCCGTATGGTGAAATACTTATTCTTTGGCTTGCTCTGATATTTTTTCTGATCTCATTTTTTATGGAAGCTCCATACGAATGGAAGTCAGATTTTGCCTCAAAGATGTCATCAACTACAAGGAATTTTCTCTTAGTTTCTCCATTCCCCATAAACCCTTCCGCTGAAACAGTCCAGTTGAGACCGTTATTATGGTCATTTCCGATAGGCATTGACTTAAACACCCCTGCTTTTACAATGGACTGCTCCTCTGTCGAACCTCCAATATCGCTAAAATCAAATTTATTCTTAACAGCTCCTGCATACCATCCGCTTGATTCGCCCAGCCTCACAGTTTCATTTTCATGTATATAGGCAAATCCATAAGCGTTGTTCTTGTAATCAATAATTCCTGCAGTATCAGTCTTGTAGTCTCCCTTCATTCCAAATGCCTTTATCTTGTTGGAATTTTTTGTCTTAGTGTCCCATTCGTTTCTCAGATAGTCAAACTCTTTGTTCAGAAGGTTTCCTGTTGCAAATATTCTCTGCTGCACATTTGCATACTGATGTCCCATCATTTCATCATAAGCCTGTGCCAATAGGGCTTCTTCATTATTTCCTATAGTATTCAGCTTGTTGAATATCAGTTTTTCCCTTGAATCAAGAGCATTTGCATCATATCTCTGCTCCAGCCCGTCAGCAAAGTTAAATTCATTTGCTGTTCTTCCTACAAAGGCTGTATAAGGAATTTTTGTCATAAGTACACGTGTAATCTGCTGTGTTGCAGGATCCACTTCAGGTGTCGCCATCCATGTCAACGAAGCTGAATATGGCGTAAAGTTGAATATTCCAGCATTTATCTGGTTAAGGAACGGCTGCAGTATTTGTTTTCCTATTATTACATCTTTCTTGTTTGTCAGCACAGAAAATTCTGTTCCTATCAGAAGGTCGCTGTTTATTCCAATGTCAGTCGCCCCATCCAGATTAATAGGTCTTGTTCTTCCAAGCGTATCCACATACACTCCAAAGTTTGCCAGAGCGTAGTTTACTGCCGGAGTTGCATAATCTATTACCTGAACTTGGTTTTCATCCAGCACTACACCGTTTCTTTGAATTGCCAGCCTTCCATCAGGCAGCTGTACAATTCCTGTTCCTCCAATAGTTTTACTTGGATCTTTAGGAGCATAATAGTCTTCAGCTCCATTTGATGAAGTAATTTTTCCAGCTCCTGAACTTATTGCAGGCAGCGTGTTGGAAGGTGTTGCATCATTTCCTATCGGAAGGTCATTTCCAGTTACACCTTTTGAATTTCCATCATAACGTACACCATAAGATTTAAGCCCGCTAATATTAATGTTTCCGTAGTTCTTGATTATGGACTTGTTGCTCTCTGTACCTTTTATAAGCACACCATAGCTGTTATCTGCATCAATATTTATTGTTCCGTAATTTTCCAATGTACTTCCGTTTAATACAGCAACTCCCACAAGTCCCTGAACATTGCTGTTGCCTACATACGAACCGACTGTAGTTATAGTCCCTGTATTTACAAATGTGGTACCGTTATTTGCAAACACTCCCATCATTGTCTGAATCTTGTCAGTTGAAGTCGCTCCAGAAGCGTCAAGATAAATGTTTCCAGCATTTCTCAAAGTTGTACCGCTCTTATCTCCATACATTCCGATACTTAGATTTCCTGAAACGTAAATATCCCTTTCATTTGTTGCAGACGCTCCATCAATAGCAGCCATTCCAATTCCGTAGATAATATTATCTGGATCAGATTTGTCAGTTTTTCCTATTTTTATTGTTCCTCTATTTACAGCATTCGATGCTCCTGTTACAAGAATACCCTGATTTCCAATTCCTTGTGACAAGTCAATTGTTCCGTTATTTATAATGTTTGCTCCGTCTTTTCCATAAATTGCTATAATTCCGTTATTTGTTCCAGACGTAATTGTTCCATTATTTGTAACCTGTGATGTTCCTTCAGTGTAAAGGAATGTCGATTCTTTTCCTAAGCTTATCTTTGATGAAGAAGAATTTGAATAAACATTTGTTTTGCTTAATCCAGGGTTTGCAAGGATTACACCGTAAGATTTGTCCCCAACGATGAAATCAGAAGTACTGTCATTTATTACAACTCCACTTGTTCCATAGACTCCCACAGGCTCACTGTTCACTTCTGTTGCCGTGTGATCTGCCACATTAATTTTTCCTCCCAGATTGGCAGTTCCAGATTTCTTATACACGCCAATCGCCTTGTCAGCCACGTTTATTTCTGAACTTGCCGTAGTTTCCACGTTTCCATCTTCACTAAGCGAGTATATTCCAAATGAAGCTTCGTCAACATTTATTTTTCCGCTGTTCTTTATGTTGATTTTAGAGCCACTTTGTGCATAAATTCCAACTGTAGAGTCATTTTTTACAGCGGTTGTCGTCTTGTCAACATTTATTGTACCCGTATTTTCAAACGACTGCTCCATTGTACCTTCTAAATAGGCGGCAATTGAACGTTTTCCTGTAATATTAATATTTCCATTATTTACGATATTTTTTACAGCTGACGATTTATTCTGTGAGAAAATTCCAATTGAATCATCGCTTGAAAATTCCATATCTGCATTATTTGTCACGTTAGAATTTATTGAGACAATTCCTTTTGCCTTGTCAGATGTCCCCGTTATCTTCTTACCTGTAACCGTAGCTGATGAATTATCTACATAAATACCAGTAGAGCCGTTATTTAAAATCATATTATTCCATCCGCTAAATTCAGAAACTCCATTCATATAAATACCCGTTCCTTTGGAAGTTACAATAATGTCATTATTGTTCATATTTGCCTTACTGTTGACGATAAACAGCATTGGTTCTGACGATGTTGTCAATGTTCCGCTGTTGTTATAATTAAGAACTGCATTGTTTTCAAGGTAGGCAAGGCTTCCGCTGTCTGAGAAGTCATAGTTTCCGCCGTTCACGTTTATTGTCGAATCATTTCCATATAATGTAAATCCTTTATTTCCAACTTTTACGTCTCCTGTCGTATCAAGAGTAGTCTTATGTTCTACATACATTCCAACCGAAGTTGTTTCCACTTTTCCAGTTCCAGTATTTACAATGGAATCTCCAATTGTAATGTTTCCAGTATTTGTAACTTTTGAGGCTCCTGAAGTTGCCGGCTTAGGAGAAACATATATTCCCGCTGAACCTTTATCTAGCGTTATATCTCCATTATTTACAATGTTTATTGCTTTATGACCATCGGCAGGACCATTTGTCGCATAAATTCCAACTGATTTTTCTTTACCTGTTATTTCACCTTTATTTTCAACTTTATCAAATCCTATAGAATAAATTGCCGCAGATTCATCTCCAACTTCAATTTTAGAAGCTGCCGTAGTTGTTATTGTTCCAATATTTTTTGTAGTCGATCCGCTGTAGTTTGCAGTTGTATTGTTGTAAATTCCATAGATTCCTGTAGATTTGTCTCCTATGGTAATTTCACCTGAGTTAAGCCCTCTTGAGGAATCAAGGTACATGGCAGTACTTGTAACGGCATTTGAAAGATCAATTTTACCTTTATTTTCAGCCTCGTATCCTGCTGTTCCTACCCAAGTTAATCCAGGATTCTTGTTACCGTCTGCCATTAGACCGATGATATTTTTTGTACTTGGCTTAGCTTCAACTGTTACTCCTGTCTGTATTATAGCTTCCCCATTTATAACGTGAGAAAGTATATTTCCCGTATCCAAGGCATTTCCAAGTGCTACTGTTAAATTTTTTGAAGTTATAGAGCTTCCTTCTGTTATTCTTGTTCTTTCTACAGAATGTCCATTCGTAACAAGCGTTCCTCCGTTATCGTTAATAATTGCGCCTTTTTGTCCAAAGATACCTACTCCATCTCCACCAAACTCAATTTTTGATCCAGACTCAAAGTTGGCAGTCGCTCCACCTGTAACTATTGCACCAACTCCATTTTTACCGTTAAGCTTTATATCAGCTCCACTTGCAATTGTTACTGTAGAAGCAGATTTTCCATCCGATCCGTTTCCAATGTAGATTCCCGTTCCAGCTGTAGTTCCATCTCCAATATTCATTGTTCCCGCATAAGTGATATTACTCTTATTTTCAGCAAACAGTCCAACTCCGTTTTTACCTGCCGTGATATTGGCAGTCATATTTTTAGCCTGCTGTCCATCTGCATATATCCCAATTGCATAAAAGTCATTCAATCCGTCATCGCTCAATACCGAATCTCCAACTTTTATTTCATCTGTATAGGCCGTGATATTGGCATTGCCTTTCATTAAAAGTCCAATTATCCCTTTTCCTGTATTTCCACTGGCAGTATAGTCAAGTTTAGATGTACTTGCATCCAGCGTTCCTCCGTCAAGATAAACTCCAACTCCATATCCTTTTATCTTTCCGATGTTTCCTCCGTAGAGCTTTCCTGTATCTGTAGCTGTTGTTCCTTTTACATAATAGGCAACCTGATTTTGTGATTTTTCATTCAGATCAATTTCCCCTGTTGATGTGTCAGCTTTAGCTTCATCCGAAAGATATACCGCAACAGATGAATCCGCATCATCATTCAGGTTTATTTTCCCTACTTTCTTTATATCAGATTTTGGAGTGTAGATTCCTACTGTACTTTTTTGCTTCAGGTTGATTGTTCCTTCATTTTCCACAGTCGAATCTCCTAAATCTCCTTTATTCTTTGTAAACATTCCTGTAGAGCTTTCAGATTCTATATCAATCGTTCCTGCATTTAGCAGTTTGATAGTTTTTCCTGAAGCGCTTGATGAACCAAACATTCCAACAGAGTTCTTAGATGTAGGCTTTAATGTTATCGTTCCTTTATTTTTTGCCACAGCATCATCTTTAGAGAATATTCCTGTTGATTTTTGTCCATGCAGCTCAATATCCTTTTCATTTGTAACGATTGTCCCGCTATCGACACCATATATTCCAATTACAGATTCCACCGAATCTAAAGGTCCTTGAATCAAGTTATTATTTACAATTTCAGCACTTTTTGTAGCAAGCATCCCTGTACCTTTTTTACCTTTTATAATGATATTTCCATCATTTACACCTTTTGTCCCTGATTCTGTAACATAGATTCCAGTTGATTTGCTGTCATTTCCTGAACTAGGCGCTTCAATTAATATTGTACCGTCAGATGTATTAGTCACTTCTGAGCCGTTTGTTCCATACATTCCTGTTGCTTCTTCGTTAGTAATATTGATTTCATTCTTATTGTTTGCTACAGACTTGTCAGCCAGCATTCCAACGGATTTTTTAGACTTCAGGTCAATTGTTCCTTCATTTTCAGCAATCAGGTCCGTCTTTGAGGATTTTCCGTTTTTAGCATATATTCCAACCGATTCTTCCATATCGACTTCTATTTTATTCTTATTGCTTATTGTCAGCTTTTTAGCGGCTGTGCTTTCAAGCTCCCCGTAAATACCTGCGCTTTGCTTTCCAGTTCCAGATTTAAGTATAATTTCCCCGCTATTCTCAATTGTATTGTCGGCTTTTGATCCGCTAGTAAATTTACCGTAAATTCCAGCCGATTCTCCTTTATGAACTGTAATCTTTGCGTTTTCAGCATTTACAGCGTCACTGTCTTCAAGATAGATTCCTGCTGATTTTTCCTCTTTTATTTCTATCTCTTTCTCATTTGTTACTTTTGATCCCTTGCTTCCATAGATTCCAGCTGATTTCTTATCTTCCATTGTGATAGTTCCAGCATTTTTAACCGTACTTTTCTGAGCTGATATTCCTATGGATTCTTCGGATTTTGCAGTAATATTGTCATTGTTGACTACTTCCAGCTTATCCTTGTCATTGTCCTCATCATTTACTGCAAACATCCCCACAGACTGCTTGCTTCCTGCGGCAATATTTATATCCTTGTCATTCTGCAATGTCAGCTTGCTAGTTGCACTTTTTTCAACTTCACCGTAAATTCCAACATTCTTCGTTACACTTTCAATTTCAATTGCCCCTTTATTCAGTATTGTGTAATTGCTAGTCGATGCTTTAGACAATTTCCCATACATTCCTGCCGATCCGCTAGTTGCTCCCGAAGAACCGTTTATCGTTATTTTCGCATTTTCATCATTCGTCGCATTTGAGTCTGACGCGTACATTCCTGCCGAATCTTCACTTGAAATAATTATATTTTTTTTATTTGTTATTTCAGAATCATTGCTTCCATACATTCCTGCCGAATTTTTTTTCTTCACATTTATAACGCCTTCATTTTCTCCAATCGCCTTGTCAACAAAAATTCCAACGGTACTGTCAACATCCAGATCAATTTTCCCAGTATTTATTGCCTTTCCTTTGTTTCTGTCACCTGTGTTGTTTTTAACATAAATTCCAACGGAGCTTTCCTGTCCCACCACTATGTCATTTTTGTTATACACAGTTGTTTTTCCAGCTCCAGATCCAAGTTCAGCATATATTCCAGCTGACTGAGTTCCAGGAGGTGTTGCAGTCCCTTTTAAGTTTATTGTTCCCGTATTTTCGATAGTGTAGTCCTTATTATCAGTATTTTTCGCAAATATTCCTGCTGATTCCTTACCTTCAACATTTATTGTCCCTTTATTTACAGGTGTAGAATTTTCAGTATAGATTGCAGCTGATTTTTGCCCTTCTACTGTAATAGTTCCACTTGTATTATTTGTTACTGTAGCTCCATTTTTACCAAGCAGTCCGGCAGAGGCGCCACCGCTCATCTTAATAGTTCCGTCATTCGTGATAGTTTTTCCATCCGACAGCATTCCGACTGATTTTGAGTCATTTGCTGTATTTTTAAGATGAATAGTTCCAAGATTTTGAAGTACAGACTTAACTGTTCCATAAATTCCTACAGAAGTTTTTCCTTCCAGCTCTATTTTACCTGCAGCCGCATTAGTAACTTTAGACTGTTTCGCCATTATCCCAATTGCTCCGTCAGCATTTGATGTTGAGACAATGTCCTTTTCATTCGTAACAGCAATCCTGTTGTCATCTCCAGTTTCATTCTGAGCATAAATCCCAATTGAATCCTTTATGCTGATTTCTATCTTGTCTTTATTTTCTACGGTTAAATTTCCTGCAGCTCCAGTTTTTAGCTGGGCATAGATTCCCACTCCTTGAGTTTCAGTACCTGGAGAAGATGCTGTCCCTACATTTATAGTTCCCGAATTTTCAATTTTGTTTGTTTTTGAAAATACTCCATAAATTCCTGCCGATTTTCCTTTTTCAGTATTTATGATTCCTCCCGAAGCATTTGTAACTTGGCTGTCATCGGCATAAATTCCTGCTGATTCGGTTTCCTTGGCAGTTATTGTACCTTCATTCTTAATCGTAGATTCATTAGCTCCATAAATTCCTGCCGATTTTTCTTTCTCCGTAGTTATAGTTCCTCCTGAAGCATTTTCTATCGTACTCTTATCTCCAAGCATCCCTACAGAGGATTCTCCTTTTGTCTCAATTGTACCTTTATTTTTCAGTGTAGAAGTTTCTATTCCATAAATTCCAATTGATTTTTTCTCTCCCACAGTAATTGTACCTGAGGATTCATTCGTTCCTGTAGATGCCTTTAAATAAATACCTACAGCTTCCTCAGTTGCTGTCATATCAATTGTACCTTCATTTTTTATATTGGCTCCACTTAGTCCTGAAACTGTAGTCTTCAAATTAGATTTAATCGTTTTTCCGCTGTTAATTGTAGCAGTACCTTGATTAGATACTAAAAACTGGGCTGTCTTGTCAACATTTGAATATGTCGTCATATCAATATCATCATCAACTTTTACTGTCGATCCTGTATCTCCATAAAGAAGTGTTGATTTAGCACCCATTTTAAGCACTGTCAAGTTAGATAAAGTTCCAGAACTTATAGTTCCTGTTCCTGTAGAGCCAAAATAAGCTAATGCCGCTCCATCTCCAACACTAGTCTTTAAAGCGCTTATGGCAAATCCTGTACCAAACTTATCTGCATCTTCTGCATACAATCCAACCGTACCTTTCCCCAAAGTAAGCTCTGCATTTCCGTTAAATGTTACTGTCTTAGTTGAGGCGGCATCCATGTATACTCCTATTCCTGTATCATTCTTTGTTGAATCTCCAACATTAATTTTCCCAGCGACAGTTCCTTGGGAATCTTTTACAAACATAGCGATTCCACCATTTTTAGCCGATATTGTTCCATCAGACGTGTTTGTAAATATCCCGTTTTCAGAATATAAAGCAACTTTTCCACCTGCTTCAGTGGAAACAGTTCCTTCATTCGTAAATGTTCCGCCATCCTGAACTACTGCATGATGCTTTGTACTTGAAATCGTTTTATTTTGTTTGTTTGTAGCAGTTGAATTTTTCATGTACATTCCCATAGCATCAGTTCCTGTTGCTGTTATTGAATCATGATTCTCAAAAATTGAACCTTTATTAAGCATTATACCATAACCGTTTTCTCCAGTTACAGTAATCGCACCTTGATTCTTATTTGTTCCAGTTGTTCCATTGAAATACATTCCAATATTTCCATTCTTTCCTTCAACTTTAATAGCACCTTTATTATCAAATGCTGCATCTTGTGAATAAACCCCCATATTATTACCATCTTTACTGCTAATAGTAATAGTTCCACCTTCGTTGGACATATTAGTCGCTGTAGCGCTTCCAACTCTAATTCCCATACTTCCTGTAGCACCATCTTTAATATTTATATTTCCAGCATTTTTTATCTTTGAATCCACTTCAGAATAAAGCCCAAAAGAATTTTTTCCTGTTATATTAATAGTACCAGTATTTGTTGCAGTCGGTATCTTATCTAACAAGGTAATTCCACCAGATTCTTTCCCATTCACATTAATTGTCCCGCTATTTTCAAAACTAGAATTACTACCTATCGGAACTTGAGTTTTAGCCACTACCATACCATGACTTTTTTCTCCAGTTAAAGTAACATTTCCTGTATTTGTAGCTGTCATATGCCAACTAATTGAAGTCTTATTAAGATCTGCAAAGTTGCTTGTTGCAAATCCTGCTGAATTCTTACCTGTCATAATAATATCTTTTTTATTTATCAAAGTATGATTATTTTTAACAGTAGGATTTTCAGATGTAAATAGCATTGCAACCTGATTGTTACCTCGCCCTTCAATAGTTCCGCTGTTTATACCTGTAACCTTCATATCCCCAGCATGAGTGTCCGGCTGTACTTCTATACCTGCTGTAAGATCAGCTTCTAAATAAATTTTACCCTTATTTTCAAAAGAATAGTTAGGACTGCTTATCCCCCCTTGTTTTGTAGGAAGTCCTGGATCCAATGTTATTGCTCTTTTTTGTGTTACGTCTACATACATAGTTGTATTATCAGCTGCAGTAAAATTTCCAGTATTAGCAATGTATTCGGCAATTGCATTTCCTTTACCAACTTTTGAACCGTCAGATAATCTATAAGTTCCACTTAAATTCTTATTCATATTCATTGTAGTCCCTTGAGCATTTCCATAAGCATCCAAATTTGGAACTGTAAACGATACTGTACTTGGTGTTAAACTAGGTGGTGTAACACTCGGTGCAGCCGGCTTATTTACACTAATTGCACTAACCGGTGTAACGCTCGGAGGCGTTATTGTCAAAGTATTTACTGTAGGTGTTGGCGGCGTTATTTCCATGTTCAGCTGTGGCGGTGCAATGTTCAGGCTGATTGATGGCGTTGACAAGTTCATCGTGATGTTTGGCGCAGTTACTGTTGGCGGTGTGTCTGGTTCCTGTGGATTTGGAACATTGATAGTTACTGGATTCAGTCTAGGCAATGTCAGCACAGGTGCTTCCAGAGGCGTGTTAACGTTCAGGCTGATTGAAGGTCTCACAACTTCCCTTGGCATATCAATTTGTGGCATAATTGTTATTTCTTCTTTTAAAATGGATTTTGGACGTACATTTGCCATTATCTGAATTTCTACTTCTGGCTCTTGAACGTGTAATAACGAAGCCAGCCCATAAGACGTTGATCCTACAGATGATGAATTAATCGGCGGATTTACAGCTCTTCTTCTATTTGCCAAAGCTCCTGTTTCTGCCCAGTTTCCACGGTTATAAATTCCTACAAAAGGGTATTTGGAAGCCTTGTCTCCTCTTCCCTTGTAAGACCCATTGTTCTTTGACATAAAGGTATTTGATCCAAATTGCCACGAATCCCATTTTGATTTTACAACGTGATCTCCCTGTTCCATCAGCTGAATTAATTCCAGATTCAATTCTTCTATAGTTTCTTCATTTTCCTTTTTTGCCTTCTTTATGGCGGTACGTGTCTTGTCAGCTGACATTATAAGCTCCTTGTTTGCACGTTCATAAAGTACATTTGAAGATGTATTCACTCCAACTGAAAAAGTTATCATTCCCGTTATTAGATACGTGAACAGCAGCGACTCCGTGTACTTTACATTTTTAGCCCTTTTAGCAAAGGCTTTTAAATCTTTTTTTGCCTGTTTTAAATTGTTACTCATACTCTAAATTCTCCTTTTTACATTTTTCTTTTTTAGCTTTGGATAATCAATTAATTTTTACCTGCCTGGATTATCCGATTACTATTTTTTAAATTTTAAATGCTTATTACTCTGTAATAATTACAATTTTTTAATTATTCATAATTATAGCCAATCATACCTGAAACTGTTATTTCCCTCAATATCATTAATATCTAAATCATAATAATGATACATTAAACTGATTGGCTTATGAATTATGTTATTTAATTTTTGCTAATAAAACTGCTTTAAAACCAAACTCAAAAATCATAGCTATTCTACTCAAGCTCCAAGCTTAATTGTTTTACCAGTTTGATTTTGAAGAAGCTTAAATATTTTTCAAATTTAAATCTAAAATTTGAAATTGCTTTTCGTAGTATTATAGCATTTTTTTATTTCTATTACAACAAAAAATCTCTCTTTTTTATATAAATTTTAGAGAGATTTCTTTTAATATACTATTTTTACGATTGTTTTTAAATTGATTTTTAATTATAAAACCATTATTTTATAATTAATGTACTTCCATCCATTTCAGCTGGTTTTTCCAATCCTAATAAATCAAGCATTGTTGGAGTAATGTCAGCTAGTTTTCCATCTGTTCTCAATTTTGCATCTTTCATATCATTTGAGATGAAGATAAATGGAACAGGATTTACAGTATGTGCTGTATGAGGCTCTTTAGTTTCAGGATTTACTAATAAGTCAGCATTTCCGTGATCTGCTGTAATTAATACTGCACCATCAAGTTCCAATACTTTTCTTACAATTTGCCCAGTACAGTTATCCACCGCTTGACAAGCCTCCATAACAGCTTCTACATTTCCAGTATGCCCAACCATGTCAGGATTTGCAAAGTTTAATACAACTGTGTCAACTTTTCCAGTATTTAATTCTTCTATTAATCTATCTTTCACTTTATAAGCGCTCATTTCAGGCTGCAGATCATAAGTTGCAACTTTTGGTGAATCAGACAACAATCTGATTTCTCCTGGATATGGTTCTTCTTTTCCTCCGTTGAAGAAGAATGTTACGTGTGCATATTTTTCAGTTTCTGCTGTTCTTACTTGGATTAATCCAGCTTTTGATACAACTTCCCCAAATCCATTTACAATCGTTTCAGGCGGGAATGCCACTGGCGAGCTGAATGTTGCGTCATATTGAGCCATTGTAGCAAAGTTTACTTTAGGATAAACTTTTCTTGTAAATCCAGTAAACTCAGGGTCAACAAATGTTCTAGTTAATTGTCTGGCTCTATCAGGTCTAAAGTTTGCAAAAATTACACCGTCTCCATCTTTAATTAATCCATTGTCTTTTGAACCAATTTTAACAGGTTTTACAAATTCATCTGTAATTCCTTCTGCATAAGAATTTCTGATTGCTTCATCAGCAGTTGCCGCCAAGTTTCCTTCTCCAGAAGTTAGAGCATCATAGGCAAGTTCTATTCTATCCCAGTTGTTATCTCTATCCATTGCATAGTATCTTCCTACAACTGTAGCAATTTTTCCTACACCAAGTTCATCCAATGCTTTTTGCAATTGTGCCAAGTACTCCACTCCACTTTCAGGGGCAGTATCTCTTCCATCCATAATCGCATGAACATAAACTTCAGTAAGTCCTTTTTTCTTAGCCATGTCAGCTAATCCAATTATGTGATTAATGTGACAGTGAACTCCACCGTCAGAAGTCAATCCTGTAATATGTAAAGCTTTTCCATTTGCTTTTGTAGTTTCCATAATATCTGACAGCACTTTATTTTCTAAAATTGTACCTTCTTTAATAGCTTTTGTAATTTTTGGCAGCATTTGGTAAACTACTCTTCCAGCACCAATATTTGTATGCCCAACTTCAGAATTTCCAAACTGTCCTTCAGGCAATCCTACAAATTCCCCATCTGCTCTCAATTCAGTATACGGATACTCTTTTACATAATTGTTAAAATTTATCGGTTTTGCTAATTTTACTCCATCTACTTCATTATCATGATGGTTCATTCCCCATCCATCCAAAATTATTAAAACTACTGGTCTTTTTTTCATAAACATTCTTCCTTCCATTTTTTAAATAACTTTCTTTTTCTATATCTATTATACAGATTTTTTCTAAATTTATCAAGGAATTTGAATAAAAAATTCCAAAAAACCTTTTTCAAATCTTATGTTATAAGTTCTTCTTGTTAATAACTGTTTTTTTTTAACGAAATTTTGCTTATTTTAAAATTTATAATTTTTAATCAAAATAGCCGTTTTATGATTAAATTAAAAATGTCGTGATTTTTTGGGAATGAAAACTACTGTTTGAGCTTTTTCAAAACATTTAAAAATATAAATATCTAAAGAATTGGTATAACTTTTATTAAAAAGCGAGTTTAGTTTTCATTTCAAAAAAATGCTTAGACGAGCTGGGTTTGCAAAGGGGATAGCGACTGTTCCCCTTTGCTTTATAAAAAAAGAAAAATATATAAATAACAAAAAAATATTTATTGATTAAAATAACCTAGTATCAAGTATCAAGATAATAGAAAAAATTTATTCTTTATAGCTTGATTTTTCTTGAAAAAAATGATAATATATTGTGTAATTTGCATATATTAAATTATATAGCATTTTATTTCATAAGTAAAAATTATTGAAAGGAGAAATAAATGGCACACTCAAAATCATCTAAAAAAAGAGTTTTTATTGGTAAAAGAAATGCAGCTAGAAATCAAGCTATTAGAAGCAGAACTAAAACTTTCGTAAAAAAAGTGCTTGCCGCTGTTGAAGCTAAAAATGTCGACGAAGCTAAATCAGCATTAAGCGTAGCATATAAAGAATTAGATAAAGCTGTAACAAAAGGTGTTCTTAAGAAAAACACTGCATCAAGAAAAAAATCTAGATTAACATTAAAAGTTAATTCATTGGCAAATTAATTTTTTTTGCCACTGATTGATTTTAAAAAAATTTTTTTAAGATTAACAAAAATAAAAGACTATCACAATCTAAGGATAGTCTTTTTTAGTTATACAATTTTAATTACTTTTTCTAAAAAGTTCCCTTACTCTCAAATTATTTTTTCTACCTTTTAAAATCCATGAAATTGTGCCTTGAAAAAAATATAGGCTTTTCAACCAGTTTGGATTTACATAAATATCTTTATCACTTTTTAGAGTTAGAATATTAGCAGAAAATTTATTTAGCACTTTACCTAAATTTTTGAGCGGTCCTTGCCCCAGTTTATATTTTTTTAAATACGGCAACAATTCCCCTGCACCTGCACCAATTCCTTGTCCCCAGTCTGCCTTAACTTTCTCGCACCAATTTTTCATCTGCAAAATTGCCAACCGATTTTGCTTACCTTCATAAAATCCATTATTCGCCATGCAATAAATTTTAGTTCCAGATTTTATAACTTTTTCCTTTTCAAATTCTACAAGTAATTTTAACAAATTGGACGGAATTCCATCAACATACAAAGGAAAAAGAAATATTAAGATGTCACTATTGTGAATTTCATTTTTAATTTTATTATCTAATCTAACAGAAATTGAATAATATTTTTTTATTTCATTATCTTTAAGCAAGGATAAAATATAATTTCCTAATATTTCAGAATTACTTTTGCCTGCTTTTGGACTTCCGTTTATTATACTAATTTTCATATCTATTCTCCTAATCTTCTAAAAATGAAACTTTAAAAGTTTTTACATCTAAATTTACGCTATTGGCCTTTACTATTTCTTTAGCGGCTGTCTTTTCATTTGGCGACAAATGTTCCCCATAAAAATATACATTTAAGTCAAATTTTGTTTTATTTCGTGTAATATGATGCATCTCTTTATTTTTAAATTTAAAAAATGGCAACAAATATGGAATTGTCCTATCTAGCACATTTTTTACAAACGGACTGTAAGAACCATAGACACATTGACTTATAATTACAACTTTGTCTGCTTTTGAATATAATTTTGCTAAATTTTCATATCCATCCTTAATTTTACATTTCCCCGGAGTTTTAATCCAGCATTCAAAACATCCCATGCAGCTTTTAATTCTATCATTGTCACAAATTATAGATATATCTTCATCGACTATTATTTTCTTTTGATTTATGCTATCTTTTATTTTATCCGTAATTTTTTCCTTTTTTTCAATTTTCCACTTTAAATTTTCCAATTTTTCATCGTCTAAATCGTGTATAATTAATTCCATATTTCTCACCTTCCATAGACATATTAAAATCCATCTAAAATTTAACTGCTAAATATTAACAATTTAAGTTTCAAAATCGTACAATACCCAGCAACTTTCAATTCTATGATAAAACTGTCTTAAAATAAAACTCAAACACATAACTATTTTACTAAAATCTTAAATTTATATAATTTTTAATAGTTCTATTTCAAATGGATTCGATTATATTTTAAGATTACTTCGCTATACAAACTGATTTTATTATCTCCTCTATTTTTTCTTCCCAGCTTTCAGAATACTTTATATCATTTGTAATCATTATTGTTGTCAATCCTTGTACCAACGCCCACATTGCTATAATTTTATCTTGCATAGCCTGATTTGGCACTCCCATTTTTTCAAGTATTTTCATTGCCTCAATTTTTAATATGCTAAAAGCTTTTTCATTATTATTTTCTATTTTTGAAAACTTTGAGAATAAATCTATTTTCATATTTTTTCTTGAAATCATAAAATGATAGTATCTATGATTCTCACAAAAAAACATAACGTACGTTTTTCCTAATTTTACCAGCAAATCCTCTTGATTTTCATATTTTTTCCTCGTTCTATCAAGTTCCACCGCCAATATTCCCCATATATAATCGCTCATTGCGTAAAGCAAATCACTTTTTTTCTTAAAATATGTATACGGTGCCGCATTACTTACTCCACACATTTTAGCCACTTTTCTTAAAGATAATTTTTCTTCTCCTGCTTCATTTATAACCTCTATCCCTTTTTCAATCAATTCTTCTCGTAAATTCCCATGATGGTAACTTTTTTTAGATTTTTCCATACTTAAATTCCCCCTAACTTTCATTATCTTATCACCGTAAAGATTATACAACTAAATCTTATCACTGTCAAGTTTGTTTTAAAAATTTATTACTACTTTTTAACTGAGATTATTATAAATTACTATTTTTATAAAATTTATTGGATAAAAAGCTGTTTTAAAAACTCAAATTATATGCAATATAAAAAAAATAACCGCTGTCTTTTACAACAACGATTACTTTTAATTTCTATTTTTAAAAATATCAATTCTTTTTTAATTAAAATAAATAATTACCTTAATATTGAAAACATAAAAAATTTATATGGTTCTTTAGGTTTGTATTTTTTTATAACTTTTAAAATATCTTCTTTGTTCTTATAATAGATATTTATATCTAAACCATTACTATCATCTATTAAAAAATATTCATCTTCACATTTTGAATAATCATATTCTCCAGGCTTATATAATGTTATTCCACCTGAAATAACCCTACCATAGTAGTATTTACCTCTTTTACCTATTTCTATTATTTTACATCCGTCTTCCCATTCTAAAAAGTATTCTCTTTTTTTAAAATTAAAATCAAATCTATCCCAGTAAAATTCTTTAGGTACATAAAAATTATTTATTACAAATAATTTAAAAGACAGCACTATTATAATTATCAAGATTATTGGCATAATTTTTTTTAACATTTCTATTACTCCTATCTTCTTTGAGATAATTTTCTTTTTACTTCATTTTCTATTTCTTTTAGTGATTTTAAAGTTTTATTAATCTTGATTTCTTTTTTTCGTGTTTCCATTCCAAAAGGGTTTCCACCTTCCAATTCTTTTCGCGGATTGTTTCGTGAACCTGAAGCTAAAATATTTTTCACATCATCAAAAGTATCTCTATACTGAATAAGTACTGTTATATTTACATTATATCCTCCATTAATTTTTTTTATTTTTCCATATGAAGAAGTAAATAAACTAGTATTCCCCAGTGCTGTAAATTCGGTCTTAGATAAAGTAAAGTCTACTATTTTATGTTCTTTTAGCCTATCTTTATATCCCAGTTCACTGGTATTTTTATCTTTAATAGAATCCGTCCATCTATTTACAATTTTATTCATTAAACTTGCAGTAGCTTTATCATTAAATAATCTATACTTTCATCTGGCATATAATCATCTATAATGAGTTTTTGTTTATTCCAATTTCTTGAACTATAAAAAATATCATCTACTGTTTTCGTTATTGGTACTAAATATTGATTTCGTATTTTACTGTGTATTCTGCTGTTATTATACCACATTTCTTTATAATTGTATATTTCTGCTTTATGCTTCTAAATTTTCAAACCTTTACTGCAAAATAAGGTTTTACGGCAATAAGCAATCCTGCAAAAGCAAAAAAGAAAAAACATAGTAATTATAAAAAAATATTTATTAATCAAAATATCTAAAAATAATTTAGTTGAATGATTATAAATCCATTATCAAACAACCTTATTATAAAAAATTATTTCTATTTTTTTAATGGGATTTAGTATAAAAATTCCTATAAAATAAAAAAGAGAGCGTCAAAATGCACCCTCTTTCATTATTTTCTAACAATAATCAGTTTGTATTAAAACTTAATTTCACAAAAAACTTTATTTCTTTATTTTTTCTACATCATCTTTTTTCTTTAGTTTTTCATCACTTTCCTTATCTTCCTCCTGTTTTACTCCCCACGCTTCAGGCTTAGGCACACAAACTGGACGTCCTTCTGGCAGCATATCCCATATTTTTTTTAATATTCCCATTAGAAATACACCTCTTTTCTGTTTACTTTTAAATTTTATTTTATTGAAATTCTGTCGTATTTTTCACGGAATTGCAGTTAAAACAGCTTTTAAACAATCTAATTATGAATCCATTATTTACACATCTCTGTTCAATGTTTAGATTCGTTCATATTTTACAATTTTTAAAATTATTTTTTTCTAAATAATGAGCAAATTTCCATTATTAATATTTCAATTCCCGTTTCCATCTCTATTTTTCCAGTTTTTATATCTTTTTCAATTTCCCAGCATCTAAAAACTAATTTTTTTAAACTGGCATTTGTGTAGTTTTGTTCGAGTTCTATTTTTTTGAAAATCACATAGGAATTTGGGATTCTGGTATTGGATTTGAAAATTTCCTTTATTTCTTCAAATTCCATTTTAAAAGTGTTGTAATTTTTGCTGAATTTTCGCCCTTTCATTTTTAACGAGCTTATTTTGTACATTATTTCAAGTTCATTGTAAAGAGAATACAAGATTCCCATATATTCTTTTTTTTGCTCCAAGTATCTCATTACATCCGCCGGATTGTTTAACAATATGTTTCGGGTCATTTCATAAATTTGGTACTCTTTTTCAATAGACACAATATTTTTAATTTTTTCAATATCAAACTTTTCTCCATCCAGAAAAATCTTTATTTTTGCAACTTCATTTCTGACCTTAAACGGATTGCTCCCTATCATTTCAAGAAGCATTGCCACATCCCTTGCGTTTATATCCAGTTCATTTACAACATAAGCCCGTATTTCCTCTTCTGTTTCCTTTTGAAATAAAAAAACTTCCATTTGCTTATTTTTACTAAATTCATCCAGCAGCTTTTTTAATTTTACTCCGAATTTTCCGTCTTCCCTGTCATAATCAATAATAATTTCCTTATTTACTATCTCAAGGTTTGCTATGTATTTCAAAATTTCCTCAATATTTTTAAGCTTTTCTGCTCTTTTCAATACAACCAGTTCCTGACTCGAAAATATGGAATTAATATTTATTTTTTCCAAAAATTTTTCATTTTCCTTCAAATCCACATCAAAAAAACTTTCACTAATTCCAACATTTTCTTTCCGAATTTTCTCCAAAAGTTCAAAATACTTAAATTCTCTTTGCTTTTTTCCTCCAATAAAATAAATCATTTATTCCCTCGCGTCTATAATTATTTTTTATTTCTTGAGAAAATTATATCAAATTTTTGGTATAATTTGAACTTTAAAACAAAAAACAAATAAAATTTGTAAAAATTATATTCTATATTTTTCTCTTATTTGATTTTTATATGTCTCAGCCTGAGTTCCGTATACTACCTGAATTCCTTTTCCAGAACGAATTACACCTTTTGCCTGCAATTCTTTCCATCTCGCATCATCAGCAACTATAGAGGCATCTTTTACAGTAACTCTAAGTCTTGTAATGCAGGCATCTATATTTTCTATATTTTCTGCTCCTCCCAATGAAACTACTATATTGTCTATAAGTTCTGTATTTTCTTTGGCTTCGTTATAGTCTTTTCTTGTATAAAGTTTATTTTCAGAATCTCCTCTACCTGGTGTAAGAATGTTAAATTTCAAAATTAATGTTTTGAACACAAAGTAATATACAAGTGCATATACAGGGCCTAATATTAGTATCCAGTAATATGAAGTCTTTGCATTTCCTTGTAAAAGTCCAAAGAAAGTGAAATCTATAATTCCTCTTGAGAATGTAATTCCTACTGCCACATTAAGCACATACATCAGCATATAGGCAAGTCCTTCAAGCACTGCATGAATTACATATAGTACAGGTGCTACAAATAAGAAAGTAAATTCTATTGGTTCAGTTATTCCTGTAAGGAATGATGTCAATGCAGCTGACAGCAATATTCCTTTTATAGCCGCTTTATTCTTGTCATCTGCAGTTCTGTACATTGCAAGGGCCGCTGCAGGTAATCCAAACATCATAGGCAAAAATCCACCTGTCATTGTTTTTGTCGCCGCTGCGCTAAAATGTTTTACTGAAGGATCTGCAAGCTGCGCAAAGAATATATTTTGCCCTCCTGCTACCATCTGTCCTCCCACTTCCTGATAACCTCCAAGCTGAGTATACCAGAACAGAGGATATATCGCATGGTGCAATCCAAATACATTTAACAATCTCATTGTAAATCCATAGAAGAATGTTCCTATAGCCCCTGTAGCTGCAAACATTTCTCCAGCTTTTACAATTCCCATAAAAATTGTAGGCCAGATAAACGGAAATATCGCTGCCAAAGGAATAAATAAAATAATCGTCATGACAGGCACAAATCTATTTCCACTGAAAAATGCCAAATAATCAGGTAATTTTTTATCTGAAAACTTGTTTGTAATTGCCGAAGCCATAATACCACACACGATACCACCAAACACACCCGTCTGTAATGTAAATATTCCAAGTTCCTTCGCATATAATGCCGCCGTTCCTCTTGCCGCGGCTTCACTCAAACCTTTTCCAATAAGAGCATCATAAGTTACTGAATCAGGAGTTATTCCTTTAAAACTCAATATTGTTCCTATTATAGTGTGAAAAAGCAAAAATCCTAAAACAGCTGATAAAGCGGCAGTTTCTTTGTTTTTATTTGCAAGCCCTATAGCTACACCAACCGCAAACAGTAAAGGTAAATTTGCAAAAACAAATAACCCTGTGTTAGAAAACAGCTGCATAAGGTAATTTAACGGAGTTCCCGGTTCAAGAAAAGTTAAATTATACGTTTTTATAAGGACAGGATTCGTAAAAGAACCTCCCACCCCTAAAAGTATTCCCGCCATTGGCAATACTGCGATAGGTAACATAAAAGCCCTACCTATTTTCTGTAATACTGCAAAAATTCCATTATTTTTCATCGCATATACCATCTATTGAAACTATTTAAAATATTAAATTTCCTCCTCCCTTCCTATGTTCTAAAACAATTTCAACAATTTCCTTTCTATAAATAATATTTATTTTTATCACTAATTTTTTATATAATTTTAAAAATTTAATACTAACTCTCTGTCTTTAGAATATCTTTTCGGTAATAAATAAAAAAATTGAATAACTTTTACTCCATTTCCCTAACAAATCTTTGAGCAATCTCAAGAGGTCTTGTTATAGCACCTCCAACAACTACTGCAAACGCACCTAATTCCAGCATTTTTTTCGCCTGCTTCGGTTCATGTATCTTTCCTTCTGCTATTACTGGAATATGAAGTGTTTTAGCAAGATTTTCTACTAATTCAAAATCAGGCCCTTCTGATTTTTTACTGTAGGGAGTATAGCCACTAAGCGTTGTTCCTACAAAATCTACACCAGCTTTTTCAGCGTTCACGCCTTCTTCAAATGTTGAAATATCTGCCATTAATAACACGTCAGGATATTTTTCCCTAATTTTTTTTATAAATTCATTTATTGTTTTTGCTTCAGGACGTTCTCTCATTGTACAGTCTAGTGCAATTATATCTGTTTTAGCTTTCACTAAATCATCTATTTCCTTCATCGTTACAGTTATATGCTGAGGAAATCCTTCATATTGCTTTTTGATTAATCCTATAACAGGTAAATCTAAGTTTTTTTTGATTTCTTCAATATCTCTTATTCCATTAGTTCTTATTCCCGCTGCTCCAGCCTGTTCTGCCGCAATAGCCATAAGATGCATTATAGTCCCATTTTCTATATAAAGAGGCTCCCCAGGCAACGCCTGGCACGAAACAATCAATTTCCCTTTTAATTTTTCCAATAATTCTTCTTTACTCATAATTATACCTTTTTTTACCTTTCGCTTAATGTTTCCTATATTCCTATGTTACCCCATTTTTTCAATTTGTCAATAGAAAAAGGTTTTAATTTTTTATTATAAAAAAAATTTTATTTTAATCTTTTTCAAATTATGCTCGAACCCTTTTATCTATCAAAATAACACTGTTTCCTGTCTAAATACTGGAAATCAAAAAATTCATGAAATTAAAGCTATTTTTTCTATTATACAACCTATGTATATCCTTTAATCAAATTTTATCATTAAGTATCCGTATAAAAGATTTTTTATTTAAATTTTGGAAAACTATTTATTGTTAATAAATGTTTTTTTCATAATCTAAAAATAAAATACTTAACCAAAAAAGACAGGAACACATTCCCAAATCTGGAAAGCCCCCTGTCCTTAAAATTCATTGTTTTTAAACTGCCGTTATTTCATCTGTTCCGTATCACACATAGCTAGTATGTTCTGTTTCCATAATCGTCCTTGCAGTAATACGTTCCACTAGCCCTCCTATAACATGTTTCTCCTCTTTCAGCAGCTCTCCGATCTGCATTTCTCCAAATGTCTATATCCTCTGCAGTACATCCCATAATTGCCATAGTAAAAATAATCATCAGTAAAATTTTCTTAAACATCGCATATCATCTCCTTCTGTTTTAAATATCCATGTCAAATTATTATTTCATTTTATGTATTCTGATTATGTTTTTATATTTTTATTGTACAATATTTTATGTTGGAATACAAGGTGTTTTCTATATTTCTTCAATTTGTTCTTTTCTAAATTTTAGCTGTTATTCTTTGCATTTTAAGTGATTTAATACTATTCCCCCATTTAAATAACGAAATTATTACAAACTTTTCTGATAAAGGTTATAAATCTAATATTTTCAAACAATTAAAATATAATTTTCATTTTTCAAACAGATTCTAGTATAAATAACCCGTCGGAGCATTTTTCTGTGCTGGCAAAACTGTCTTAGCATAGCGAGTTTTTTGTCAGTGCAGAAAAATGTCGTAGACTAGCCATAGGTTATTGCGTAGCAATCTTGCCAAATATTTTGATTATCAGGATAAACCTTTACTGCAAGATAAGGTTTTGCGGCAATGAGCAATCCTACAAAAATAAAAAGAAAAAACATAATAATATGAAAAAATATTTATTAATCAAAATATCTAAAAAATAATTTAATTTAATAATTATGAATTAGCTATTAAACAACCCTATTATAAAAATTTTAAATGAAATTTAGTATAAAGTTATTTTTTTCAAGATTATACTATTACAACCTATATAATTATTAAAAATTTTCAAAAAAAGACTGAACATTTTGTCCAGTCCCATATAATCTATTTTTGTTCCACATCTTTATCTTTTTTAGCAAATTCCGAAAATGCAGTAACCATTCCAGCCAGATTTTGTAACTCGCTTGGAATAATGATTTTTGTTGATTTTCCGTCTGCCACTTTTTCAAATGTTTCCATTCCTTTTAATGACAATACCTCTTTTGTTGGTGCAGCTTCGTTTAACAGTTTCAATGCTTCTGCTTGTGCTTTTTGAATTGATAAGATTGCTTCTGCACGCCCTTCTGCTTCTTTTATCTGCTGTTCTTTTTTAGCTTCTGCTCTTAAAATTGCAGCCTGTTTTTCTCCTTCCGCAACCAAGATTGCCGCTTCCCTTTTTGCTTGTGCTTCCAGAATGTTTGCCCTTTTTTCACGTTCTGCCTTCATTTCCTTTTCCATTGCTACACGAATGTCAGCTGGTGGCAAGATGCTTTTCAATTCCACACGGTTTACTTTTATTCCCCAAGGATCTGTTGCATCATCCAGTTCCTGACGCATTTTCGTGTTGATAATATCTCTTGAAGTCAATGTCTGATCGACTGTCATATCTCCAATAATATTTCTCAAAGTTGTTGCTGTCAAATTTTCAATTGCTGAAAGTGGACGTTCTACTCCATAAGTGTACAGCTTCGGATCAGTTATCTGAAAATAAACAACTGTATCAATTTGCATTGTGGCGTTATCCTTTGTAATAACAGGCTGTGGAGGAAAATCCACAACTTGTTCCTTTAAAGACACGCTTCTTGCAACCCTGTCAAAAAATGGATTCAGAAAGCTAAGCCCCGAACTTAGGGATCTATCGTATTTCCCCAATTTTTCAATAATAAGTACACGTGATTCTGGTACAATCTTTATTGATTTAAAAATGTAAATTAACGCTATTACAATAAGAATAACTATTAATGGTAAACTCCAATACATAATAATATTACCTCCTATTTTTATTTAAAAAATTATCATTTTCTTTCAAGAATTATCTTGTTGCCTTTAAAGCCTTTAATTTTAACAATTTCTCCATTTGACAATATTTCCTCGCTTACTCCTGTCCAAATGGATCCTTTAAATTTTACTTCATATTCCTTTTCAGCTTGTTTAGTATCGACTACTTTTTCAATTTTTACATCAGTCCCTTTCATGCTCGCATCAAAATTTGTCTTTCTTTGCGATTCAATGTATTTTCTCAAGACTGGACGTGTAAATATTAGGAAAATTACCGAAAGTACAGCAAATATTAAAAACTGTATTAGCGAATCTTCTATAAAATTTGCAAGAAACATTACAATTAAAGCTGAAAGTGCAAACCAGATTGTTACAAGCCCCGGAATAATTATTTCCAGAATTGCCGCTGTTCCTGACAAAATTGCCCAAAATAATGCTCCCATTTTTCTCTCTCCTTTTTTTCTGATAAATACTTTAACTACAAAATCTTAAAGTCCTGAAAAACCTACTCCAACATGAATCGAATTTGTCCCTTTTCCAGTACTGCTGCAACCCGCAAGCGTGAACAAAATCATAATCAAAATAATTAACTTTTTCATTCCATCTCACCTCTTTTTTTATCTTATATTGCATGTAGCTTAGAATTAAAAATATAATCCAACTCCACCATGTACTCCACCCGGTCCAACACCTACATTGGCTGATATGCACGAACTTAAAACTAAAGCCAATAAAACCAATATCAAAAGCTTTCTCATATTTCCTCCATTTTAAATTTATTTTACTTAATATATTTTACAACATAATTTTAATTTTTCAAGTTTTTTATTCATTAAACTTGTCTAGTAACTTAAATTCCAATACTATTTATACAAATTCATCGATTCTTTAAATTTGGAAATTTTGTTTTCAAGCTCTTCTTTTATTCTTCTTTCTTTTTCCACAGCTTCAGGTATTGCCCTGTTTACAAAATTTTCATTAGACAATTTTTTCAATACTTTATCCAGTTCAACTTGAGTTTTTTCAATCTTTTTCTCCAATTTTTCAATTTCCTTGTCCAAGTCAATTAACTCTGCTAACGGAACATAAATCTCAGTTGTGTCAACCAATCTAAATCCTACAAGTTTTGGAATTTCCACATTAAATTCATATTTTTCAACATTTGCCAGTTTATCCAGTATTTTGGCATTATTTTGCAAAATATTCCTTGCATTTTCATCAGCTGTCTTGAAAATAACCTCAATTTTCTTAGATGGCGAAACATTTGCCTCTCCACGGATATTTCTAATTGCCGAAATAATTTCCTTCAAATAGTCAAATTCCTTTTCAGCATCAATATTTATAAACTCTTTTTCTTCTTCTGGAAAATCTGATAACATAATTGTTTCTTCGCCAGTCTGTAATTTTTGCCAAATTTCCTCAGTAATAAACGGCATAAATGAATGCAGCATTTTCAGCCCTTTATCAAGAACGTGTCTTAATACCCATTGTGCCACAACTTTATCACTACCCTCCTGTCCATATACACGTGTTTTGGCAATTTCTACATACCAGTCACAGAAATCTCCACGGAAAAATTCGTATGCCAATTTTGCAGCAGCGTCCAGTTCATATTTTTCCATATTTTCATTAATCAATTTTGAAGCAGTCTGCAATTTAGATAAAATCCATTTATCTTCAAGTTTAAATTCTGAATTATCCACAGTTGTTGAAACATCAAAATCTTCCAGATTTGACAACACAAATCTTGATGCATTCCATACTTTATTTGCAAAAGCTGAACCCATTTCAAGCAGTTTTTCTGAAAAATGGATGTCCTGCCCTTGTGAAGTATTGTATAAAAAGCTGAATCTTATTGCATCTGCACCGTATTTTGCTATCAAGTCAAGGGGATCAGGAGAATTTCCTAGAGATTTACTCATTTTTCTACCTTTTTCATCCCGTATAATTCCGTGCAGATAAACATAATTAAATGGAATTTCATTTTTTATATAAAGGCTCATCATTACCATTCTTGCTACCCAGAAGAATAATATGTCCGCCCCTGTAACGAGTGCATTTGTTGGAAAGAATTTTTTCAAGTCTTCAGTTTCATTTGGCCAGCCCAATGTTGAAAATGGCCATAATGCTGATGAAAACCAAGTATCAAGCACATCTGTTTCTTCCGTCAAGTTCACATCTTTTCCAAATTTTTCACGTGCCTGAATTTTTGCCTCTTCCAGACTTTTTGCCACAAAAACTGTTCCGTCTTCTGCATAATAGGCAGGTATTCTGTGCCCCCACCAGATTTGACGTGAAATTGTCCAGTCCCTTATGTTTTCCAGCCAGTTGTAATAAACTTTTTCCCATCTTTTTGGCGTAATTTGAATTTTTCCATTTTTTACAACTTCCAGAGCTCTTTTTGCAAGCGGCTCCATTTTTACAAACCATTGCGTAGAAACCCTTGGCTCAATAACCGAATTACATCTGTAGCAATGCCCCACAGCATTTTTATGGTCTTTTACTCCAACTAGCAGTCCCTGCTCTTCCAAATCAGCAAGTATAGCCTCTCTAGCATCAAATCTTTCTAGCCCCTGATATTTTCCGCCATTTTCATTTACATGTGCATCTTCTGTAAAAATATTTAAAAATGCAAGTCCAGTTCTTTTTGCCACTTCAAAGTCGTTAGGATCGTGTGACGGAGTCATCTTAACTACCCCAGTCCCAAATTCCATATCCACATATTCATCTGCCACAATCGGAATTTCTCTATTCATAAGAGGCAAAATTACAGTTTTGCCAATCAGATGCTTGTATCTTTCATCATTTGGATTTACTGCAACCCCTGTATCTCCAAGCATTGTTTCAGGACGAGTTGTAGCAATTACAAATTCCTCATCACTATCTTTAACTGGGTATCTGATTTCCCAGATTTTTCCATTTTTATCCTCGTGATTTACCTCATCATCAGCAAGTGCCGTCTTGTCGTGCGGACACCAGTTTACAATGTATTCTCCACGATAAATAAGCCCATCATTATAAAGTTTGATAAATACTTCCTTTACAGCTTCCGAAAGCCCTTCATCCATAGTAAATCTCTCTCTTGTCCAGTCCAGTGAAACTCCCAGTTTTCTAAGCTGCTTTGTAATCAGCCCGCCATGTTTTTCCTTCCATTCCCAAGTTCTTCTCAAAAACTCATCATACCCAATTTCTTCTTTAGAAGTTCCTTCATCAGCCAGCATTCTCTCAACTTTATTTTGCGTAGCAATTCCAGCATGATCCATTCCCGGAATCCAAAGTGTATCAAATCCGCTCATTCTCTTATATCTAATAATCGCATCCTGTATTGAGTTGTTAAGCATATGACCCATATGCAAAATCCCTGTAACATTTGGCGGCGGAATAGCAATTGAATATCCTGGCTTTTCTGCATTGTGCTGTGCATTAAAATACCCTTTTTCTTCCCATATTTTATACCATTTATCTTCTATTTCATTTGGTGAATAAACTTTATTCAGTTCGTTTGGCATTATTTTTCCTCCTGTTTTAATTATATATAGTTTTTATTTAAATTTTTTTATTTCACAAATCATATTGTATATTTTATCACAAAGATGAGTTTTTTTCTACTTTTATAAAAAAATTAACAAAAAAAGCTCACTAAAATGATTAATCATCATTCAAATGAACTTTTCATATTAAATCTTTAAAATTAAATTTCTAAAATGCTGTAATCGTTGCAAGTAGCCCAAAGACTACCCCTGGAAAGTTTGCTGCTGATAAAGGATAATCTTTTTTTTCCTTTAAAAGCCCATAACTTGTCCATATCGTACAGTTAATTGCTGCTGCTAAAGGCTGTAAAAAAAATGTTTTGTGTCCGTGCAAATTTCCCATTATTTGTGGAACATAAGACACATACATTATTACAGAAAGTAATGTTCCAATCCATCCTAAGATTTTTAAATTCTTTTCACTCATTTTGTTCTCCAATCTTTTAAATTTCAATAAAATTAACAAGTATTAATAATAAAAGTATATCACAAAGTCTTTTGAAAAAACAACAAAAAATCAAATTAAATTTTCCTTGACATTACAATAAAAATCCGATATAATATCTTTGTAAATTTTGCCGCTTTAGCTCATCTGGTAGAGCAACTGACTTGTAATCAGTAGGTGGTTGGTTCGAGTCCGACAAGCGGCACCACTTTATAAAAATCACTCATATTATAATTTTAGGACTATTTTATTTTGATAAAATAGTTTTTTTTATAAATTTTTGAAAATATCAACTTTAATTTTTGGTATTAAATTATAAAATATTTTATAACTCAAAAAGAATAATAATCATAAAAATTTATAATAATATTTCTTTAAATTCATTTGATATTTATTCATTTATAAATCTTGATTCTTTATATTCCAAATCATTTAAAATGATTTCAATTCTTCTATTATTATATCTTCCTTCTACAGTTTCATTTGTATCCATAGGTTCCTCTCCACCTTTTCCTATAATTTTCACAATGGAAAATCTTTTATCTAATCCATATTCCCGCAATAATTTAGCCGCATTTATTGCCCTTTCCAAAGATAATTTTAGATTATGTTTTTTTGAACCAGTTGAATCTGTATGCCCTATAATTTCAAGAGAACCTTTTTCTATATGGGTATTAAGCATATTTGCAATGTATTTCAAATCATAACTTTCAGATTCATTCATTTTTTCTCCATCCACCTTAAATCCACGAACTACACATTTTCCATATGTCAAATCACAAGGTGGAAAACCGCAAATTATCTGAGTTGACTTTGGGGGTTCTGGAATATACTTAGTATTCTCCGTATTAACTTTTTCCTCTTTTTTTAAAATTTCCTCTGCCTGCACACTCATACCTGTTACTATCATCAAAAGTATAATTAATTTTTTCATAACTTTTTTCCCTAGATAAATTCTATAATAAAATGCAATAAATTTTAAACTCCCCCTTTTCTAAATTCGATTTTATTTTCCTGAAGTTTCAAATTCCACATTATTCAAAAGAATCTCAACCCTTCGGTTATTGTATCTCCCATCAGCTCTATCGTCTGTATCTACAGGCGAATTTGCTCCTTCGCCTTTTATTTTTCCAAAGGAAAATCTTTTATCCAGCCCAAATTCCCTCATTAATCTTGCAAAGTTTTTTGCTCTTGTTTCTGATAATTTTAAATTATGTTTTTGTGAACCTGTAGAATCTGTATGCCCTATAACATCAATTGTTCCAGATTTACCATATTTATTTAAATCATTGACAATTTCTCTAATAGTTGATGCTTCCGACTCATTCAGTACATTTCCATCTATGTTAAAACCTCTTATAACACATTTTTTTTCTTCTAACGAACAAGGTTCCCCTAAATGTGCCATTGCATTTATTCCAACTGCCATTACCAAAAATATAACTGCTTTCTTCATTACTATCACTCCTTAATATTTTTTCATTATAATTATAACACATTTTTGCAAAAAAAAAGAAAAATCTGATAAAATCAAATCTTTCTTTCATAAATTAATTTTAATTATTATTTTTTAGTTTTTTTCGCTAATAATTTGTTGTGTTCCTTTATTACTTCGTTGAAGTTTGCAAGTACATTTTCTGGTGTCCCTTCCTCAGTCTGTGCAAAGAAACTATCACTTACAGACGAATGCGAAGCTTTTTCCTTTTTCTCTATTCTTTGGATAAATACATTTACAGATTGCTTAAATTTATTTGCTTTCTGGATAAATTCACTGTGGTCTCCAGGATTATATCCTTCTTTTCCAAGCTGTTTTGTATTTTTTATAGATTTTTCAAATTTTATAAAGGCTTTATCCATTTTTTCTTCCATTCTCTTGAATTTTTTTACATTGCCTTTTGCAGTAAAATCACTTGCATCCAGTCCTTGCTTATGTATTTCCTTTATAATTTTGTCACCTTCTTCAATAAACATAAACTGATTATATGTGATAAACTGGCTTCTCTTGTCATAATCCTTTATCATCAGCTTTTTAATTTCATCAGATTTTTTTTCAAATGCTTCCTTGTAGCTTTTTGTAACTTGATTATACTTATCCAAAGCCTCAAGCAGCTGCGTATGTAAAGTCTGGGCTTTTTCATAATTGTCCTGCAAATACTGCTTATTTTTGTAATATGCTCTCATTTCATCAGCAACTGGCAGCATTTTCTCAAGTATCGGAAGCATAGCCACTGCTTTTTTATCCAATTCATCCTTTTTTTCTTTGCTTTCAGATAATTCTTTTAATTTATCAATAAAGTTTTTATCAATTGCAATATCAGCTGCAATATCTTCATTTTGAATATTTTTAAATTTTTTATCCATTCCAGCATCTTCAAAATAATACAAAAGTCCTTTGTCAATATTTAAAATTCGATTATAAAATCGTATATGCTTACTGTATTTTTCCTTATTCTGTTCCAATACAATCTGTTCTTTGGAAGGTTCTTTTGAAATTTCATCTTCCGGCTTTTTTTTATGTAATGATAAAAATACAATAACTGACATTATTATCACTATTATTCCTATTTTTTTCATAAAATATCTTCACTCCTCCTTTATTTATAATAACTTTAAATTCAAATAATAATTTTCATTTTATTTTTACTCCTTTGAGTTTCATTTAAAATTTATTTTACTATTTATATAATTATAATAATTTTTACAGATAATGTCAAATAAAAATAATATATTTATAAAAAAATTATTTTACATATTCCAAATAATGTTATATAATCTAATTAAGAATTTTAAATTTATAGAAAGAAGGGATAAAAATGAAAAAATTATTAGTTATTATTTCAATGTTTATGGTATTTTTAGTTGGATATGGAAAAAATGCTGAAATTAATGTAAGAAAAGGAGCAAAGCTTCCAAGTTTTGAACTTATGGATTTTAACAGGACAAAAATAAAAAGCCACAAGATTTTAAACAATGGAAATCCTACACTGCTTGTATTTGTTGCCGAATGGTGTCCACATTGCCAGCATGAACTTCCTGAAATTCAAAGATTCTATGAAGAAAACAAGGACTCTGTAAATGTTGCCGTTGTTTTCATAAGCAAAAATACAACATTGGCAGATTCAAAGAAATTTATAGATGAAAATGGTTTCACTTTTCCTGTATACTACGATCTTGACAGATCTTTAATAAATGCTTTTAAAATTAAATCAGTTCCGTATAACTTAAAAATCCAAAATTCTGTGATTCAGGATATTCAAAGTGGTGTTGTAAGCTATGATAAATTAAGTGAGCTATTTTCTTCTGGAAATTAAAAGGATTAACTTCCGCTTTATAAAACATGATCTAACGACTAGACACAAAAATTAGTTTAAAGATCATGTTTTTTTATACCAAAATAACATAAAACTTCTTTTTTTATCTGTACTTAACACTATTCTTCATAAAAAAAACGGCAATAAAATTCTATAACAATTGATTTAAAAGCCTTATTAAAAAAATCAAATCTAATTTTTAAGTATCCACCTTAAAGACTTTTATAACTTTGCTCACACGCACTTCCGTTGAAGAAACTATTAAAAATTCTACATTAATAAAAATATGGACTAATCCTAAAAAATATTAAGAAATATTAGTCCATATAATTTTATGCTCCGAATTATAAAAATCAATACAATTTAGTTCCACATTCTGGGCAGAATTTACTGCCATTTGTTTTTGTACCGCATTCCGGGCAGAACTTTGGCGCGGCAGCGTTTCCTGCTGATTGTTCACTTCCTGCAGATTGCTGTCTGTTTTGCATTTGATTTGACTGGTTCATCTGATTTGCCATCTGCTGTCCCATCATCATTCCCATCTGCATACCTGCCATACTTCCAGCCATATTTCCTGCTCCTCCGCCATTTTCCATTGAGTCAGCCATAGACATTTGAGTATATTTATTTACATCTCCAACCATACTTTGTCCTGCCGCCTTTTCCTGCATTCTCTTGACTTCTTCTGGATAACTGAAACTGGAAATAGAAAAACTAGGAATAGAAAGCCCTATTTTTCGCATTTCAAAGTCCATATCCTCCTTTATTCCATTCCCTATTTCAAATGAATTTATCTGAAGATTGAACATATCCTTTCCTTCTCTCGCTATCCATTTCATAAGAAGCTGATCTAACATTGAAATTACTCTTTCCTTTACATCATCAATGTTAAATTGCTGCTTAATTCCAGCAATTTTATCAATTAATACGTTATGGTTATCAACTTTACAAGCCATTGTACCAAAGGCTCTTATTGGCATTCCTCCTGGAAGTCCTGGCGCTGGAATATTAATGGCGTTTTTGGTTCCCCACTTTACAGTGATTTCTTTTGTATTGACAAAAAGCACTTCTGCTCTCATTCCCGAATTAAATCCGAATTTAAACCCCTTCAATGTTGATAGAAAAGGCACAATTTGAGAGGCAATATCATAACTCCCCTCATTTTCAAACACACCTTCTACTTTTCCATTAAAAAGAAAAATTGCATCCTGTCCAGGTCTTATAATTAATCTTGAACCTTTTTTTATTTCCTTATTTGACCATTTCCAAAAAATCATCTCATCATTAAATTGCTCCCATTCTACTACGTTCGCAAGCTGATTGCCAAATAATCCCATTTTAAACTGCTCCTTTCAATTTATAAACCCATTTCCTTTTTCAATCTTTCCAGTTCTTCATCAACTGCTGATGAACTTTCTGATTCTCCACTGTCATATTTTTTCATAAGATCATCCACTTCATCTTTTTTAGGCGAATTAAGTTCCATAGACGCATTTGCTTCGTCTAGCATTCTATCCACTTTTTCTTCAATAGAGTTAAATGAATCCATTTTCCCGCTTATTCCAGCAGAAGATGACATTGAATTAATTTTTTGTGCAGATTTTGCCATTTTTATTTTGGATTTTATTTCATTTCTTTTTGCATTAAGTTTTTGTATATCTGATGTAAGTTTATCATGCATTTCTCGCATTTTCAAAGAATTTTCAACCGCAATCATTTTTTCCTTTTCTAAAGACTCCAGCTTTATCCTGATAGACTCCTTCTTTTCCAAGAACATTCTTGCATCCGCTTCATTTCCTGCTTGAAGAGCCTTTTTCGCATAACTTTCCATTTTTTTAATCTCGTCTTCGCATTCTGCAACTTTTCTCTTCGCAGCGCTTTCCTGTGCCATTACAGCAACAGTTTCAGCCTTTACACTACCTAGATCCTTTTCCATATCTCTTAGATACTGATCTATCATTTTTTCAGGATCCTCCATTTTGTCCAATAATGCATTAATATTAGACGACATAATTGTTTTAAATCTTTCTAAAATACCAGCCATTTTTATTCCTCCTAATTTATTTATTAAATTTTATTTATATAAATAGTAAATTATTGCTGCGGCCGCAATTAATGCCGCTATCACAGCAAATGCTATCTTAACTGCAGATTTCGGATATTCTCCCACCATTATTCCACTTTCTCCATTTATAAGAACTTGATAGGATTTTCCATTAAAAGAATAAGACATTGAATACACAGGCAATAATAAAAGTCTATAATATTCATTGCTCCAATAAACATGAAATCTTATATTCCTTACTCTGTCATATCTTCTTAAAACATCCGAACTGATAGTATTATAAATCCTATTTTCCATTATTTGCTTAGATTCTTCATATCCTTGCCTCATAGGAACCTTAAAAATTTCAGAATTATAGCCTGACAAATATCCTGAAGCAAAATCTATTGTGTCCTCCACATTAAATCCACCTAGATTTTTTATAAGACTGTCCTTTAATGTTCTAGAGGCCCGCATTATTACATTTTCAAATTCATTTTGGACATTTCCTCTTACAAAATACCAGTCTGTAACTATCCTAGTCTTTATCTTCCCATCTTCTTCATAAGTTTCTGTTCTATCAATCCCTCCTTCAGCAGTATATTCACTATCCGCATCAGTATCAAAAGACCAGTATGGAAGATATATGCCTGTCACTTTTCCGCTTTGATACAAAGTTTTCAGAACATTTGGAGCAAACCATCTTTTTTTTATCCATTCTGAAAAAAGCTGACCAACTTCTTTTTTATCAATCAAAAAAGGTTTCATTCCATCTGGTTCCAGCACAGCCACTGCTCTTTCACTCAACACAATATTGGAATCGCAATAAGGACATTTTTGGGAAGTTTCAAAAGTATCCATTTCAATTGTAGCTCCACAGGAACTGCACTCTACTATTATCTTCCCCTCCGTTATTTCACTTTTCATTCTTTCTTCGTAATTATCTATTCCGTGTCTTTTGTACGTAAGGATTTTAGGCAGTTCTTCTTCTGTTTCACAATTCTCGCATTTCAAATTTCCAGATTTTGGATCAAATCGCATCATCCCGCCGCAATTTTTACATCTAAAATCATCACTTTTCATAGTAATCACTTCCTTATTTAAACAGCACCATCTTTTATTTAAATTTTTTCTAAACAATATTAAAAAATTATTTTTTCATTATTTTATATTATACCATAAAAAATATACTTAAAAACAGATTGTCACTAAATATTTTATTTAGGTCAGACAATTAAAATTTTTAAGAAATAAATCGAAAATTGTATTATATTTAGCTAATTTGTATGGTAGACTTCTATTGAAAGGTAAGCAATGTAATTTATGTTAATTAAATTAAACTGTTTCATTAATCTAGAACCGTAAATATTATGAAACAATTTTTTATTTTTTACCAGAATTAATATTTTAATAAATAAACATCGAATCTCCAAAACTATAAAATCTATACTTTTCTTCAATAGCTTTCTTATAAGCTTCAAAAATAAGCTCCTTACCACCAAATGCTGAAATTAACATAATTAAAGTAGATTTTGGCAAATGGAAATTTGTAATTATTGCATCAGTAATTTTAAAATTATAATCTCCATAAATAAAAATATTTGTATCCCCTTCTGAAGCTATGAGCTTTCCATTGTCATCGACTGAAGATTCCAATGTTCTTACTGAGGTCGTTCCTACCGCAATTACACGATTCCCTTTTTCTTTAGCTTTGTTAATAATTTTAACAGTTTCTTCAGGAATTCGGTACTTTTCGCTGTGCATTTTATGATCCAGAACGTTTTCCACCTGTACTGGACGAAATGTTCCAAGCCCCACATCCAAAAATACTTCTGTTATAATAACTCCTTTTTCACGGATTTTACCTAAAAGTTCATTTGTAAAATGAAGTCCTGCAGTCGGTGCGGCTACCGATTCCCCCTCTTTAGCATAAACAGTCTGGTATCGGTTCTTATCCTCCAGTTTTTCCACAATATATGGTGGAAGCGGCATTTCTCCTAATTTATCCAAAATTTCCTCAAATCTTCCTTCAAAATTAAATTTTATGATTCTGTTCCCATCTTCCTTTATTTCCATAAGTTCTGCTTCTAAAACTCCCTCCAGAAATATAAGTTTCTGTCCAATTTTTAATTTTTTAGCAGGTTTCAGCAAAACTTCCCACGTATATAAGTCGTATCTTTTTAAAAGAAAACATTCCAGCACAACCCCATTTTCCTTATGCCCAAACAGTCTTGCGGGAATAACTTTCGTACGGTTAATTACTAAAACATCATCTTTTTTTAAATAATCGATAATATTATAAAATTTTTTATGTTCCAATGTTTTTTCTTTTTTATTCAACACTAATAATTTTGAATGATCTCTCGGATTTACAGCATGCTGTGCTATCAGTTCCTCAGGCAGTTCAAAATCAAAATCTGAAATTTTCATTTAATTTATTTCTCCTATTTCTATATTTTCTTTTTTTATTTTTGTTTATTTCAAAGGAAACAGGGAATTTAATAATTCCCTGCCATAATTATTATTCAATTAATATGCTCTTCCAATTTCAAAAGTTTTGTATGTGTCTACTCTGTTATACCATCCTTGCAGCCATCTTCTCTCATTTCTTGGAGCATTTCTCACACGTCTTGCCAACACATCCTTGGCAGAGTTGCTAAATTCTACTAATGCACTTTGTCCTACTGCTGTTCCTTTCATATTTTCAAGCACTTGTCTTAGTCCCCAAGCTATATTATTGTATGCAGAAACACCTTTCAATCCTTCACCTTTAAAGTTTACATAGTCAATCAACGCATAAAGTCCATTAGGAGTATTTACCATTCTTTCAAACTGGTTTCTTAAATTTTCCTTGTTTGAAGACGCTTCTATCATTTTATCAAGCGAACTTTTTAACCTGTCATAAATAAACATAACCTGAACGTCTCTTGTATTATCAAAAAATGCTATCAATTCTTCAATATCCTTATCTCCACTAGCTTTTTTAGCCATCAGTTCTGATTTACTGTTCCATGGCGAATATCTAAAATCTGTCAGCAATTTAGGCAAAGAGATTCCTTTTTGCTTATAGTATGCCACCATATCAGGTAAACTGTCTCCAAATCCGCTTCTTCCACCGCTTGCTTTAAACCAAGTAAAATGCCCTATTCCAAGTGAAGGGAAATTTTCTCCGTCATTCCAGTCAACCAGATTGTTTCTAACTCCACCTGTTTCATTTTGGAATATTTTTTCAGCCACGGCTAACAGCTGCTCCTTTGATAATTTCATATCGGAAGTTTCCTGCTGTGTCTTTCTGTTTGCCGTATAGGTATTTACATTTGGACGCTCATAGCTTCCGCTGTCACGCATATTTCTTAAACTTGTATTTACATTTAAGTCAATGCTTTTATTATTATACTGATTCTTAATTAAATTTTCCAATTGAGAATTACTAACGTTTGTTCTTGTAGAAGCTACAAATTTTGGTTCAGGTTTTGGTGTATTTACAGTTTCAATATTTTCTGATGATGAAGCCACCTCCTTAATACTCTCACTTCCAAATGATATTATTGAATACGTTAATCCCAATAACAATGCTCCTGTCTTTTTAAACATTCTCCTATCACTAATCATTAATTCATCTCCATTCTTTCTTGATTAAATATTTTCTGACGTTTTAAATTCCAATTTTATAATGAAATAAAAATCTGAAATTATCTAATCCCTTTGTTAATTTTTAATTTTATTTATAATTTCTGTCCCACGACAACTCTATCCAGTCCAGCTAAATCCTTTATAACTTCCACATTTTTAAAGCCTGAGCTTGTCATAATTTCAGCAACATTTTTCCCCTGCTTATAGCCAATTTCAAATAGTAAATACCCAAAATCAGCCAAATAATCAAGTGCTTTCTGACAAATCTCATAATAAAAATATAATCCGTCATTTTCTGCAAAAAGTGCTTCACTTGGCTCATGCAATAAAGTGTCATCTGACATAATACCAGCTTCATTAAGGGAAATATACGGTGGATTTGACACTATCATATCAAACTGCTTAAATTCGATATTTTCAAATAAATTTGATTTTAAAAATTTTATATTTGGAACTTTTAAAAGTTCCTTGTTTTTTTCAGCAGTTTCAAGCGCCTTTTCAGAAATATCCACGCCTAATACATAGGAATCCTTTATTTCCAATGCGGCTGTTATTCCTATTATACCACTTCCAACGCCAATATCAAGTATTTTTGGATGAATTTTTAAATTTTTTTCTAAATTTTTATTTTTTAGAATATTATTTTTTAAAATTTCAATCATCTTTTCAACCAAAACCTCAGTATCCTGACGTGGAATTAAAACTCCCTTGTCAACGTAAAATTTTCTTCCATAAAATTCCTGTTCATTTAACAAATATTGAACTGGAAATTTTTCACGTCCGATTTTTTGAATAAAATATCTGATTTTTTCGATTTTTTCATTTTCAATTTCGTCTCTATACTTTGTAAAAAGCATCATTCTATCTGTATTCAAAACATGTGAAAATACAATTTCAGCAATTAACCTGCTCTCATCAATATTATTTTTTTTAAGATATGAAATGCTTTTATCAAGCAGCAATTTTAACTGCTTTTCAGATTTTTCATTATTTTCAAAATCATTATTCTCAGATATTTTTTTATCATCATTTACTATATCGTTTAGTTTTTCTCTAATTTTTTTTAATTCATCTTCTGATAACATACGCTCAAATTCAGCATAAAGCATTATTCTTTCCATTCCCATTACTTCTGAAATTATACTTTCTGCTGTCAATCTAGCATTTTTTATATTTTTTTTTTCCAAATAATTAACCGATTTATTCAAAATATCCAGCAAATTATTCATTGCTACTTCCAACCTCTTTTAATAATTCTGCCTGTTCATAAGCAATCAGAGCATCTATCATTTCGTCCAAATCCCCATCCAGAACACCTTCAAGTCTATGAAGCGTCAATTTAATCCTATGATCTGTAACTCTTCCCTGTGGAAAGTTATAAGTTCTGATTTTTTCTGATCTATCTCCACTTCCAACTTGCGAACGTCTTTCGTTTTCAACTGCGCTTCTTTGTTTTTCGTATTCCATTTCATATAGCTTAGAAGCCAGTACTTTCATTGCAGCCTCTCTATTTTTTATTTGTGAACGTCCATCTTGCGAAGTTACCACAAGTCCAGTTGGCAAGTGAGTAATTCTTACGGCAGAATCAGTAGTATTTACGTGCTGACCACCCGCTCCGCTTGATCTGTATGTGTCAATCTTTAAATCACTTGGATTAATTTCAACCTCACTTACATCATCTATTTCAGGCAATACTGCAACTGTAATTGTAGATGTGTGAACTCTTCCAGAAGATTCAGTAGCCGGAACCCTTTGTACACGGTGAACTCCGCTTTCAAATTTTAATCTTGAATAAGCTCCATTACCTTTAATCAGGAACGTTACTTCCTTCAGTCCGCCAACCCCAATTTCACTTTTGTCAATGATTTCAGTTTTCCAACGGTTTCTTTCTGCATATCTTGTAAACATTCTGAAAATATCAGCTGCAAATAATGCCGCTTCATCTCCACCCGCTCCAGCACGGATTTCCATGATAACATTTTTATCATCGTTAGGATCTTTTGGAAGTAAAAGTATCTTTAATTCTTCTTCAAGCTGTGGAATTTCTTCTTCGATTGAATGAATTTCTTCAAGCATCATTTCCTTCATTTCTGAATCTTTTTCAGCTTTTAAATCTTCCTTCAGGCTTTCCATTTCCTCTTTACGATTTTTGTAATATGTATATTTTTGAACAACTTCATCAATGCTGTTTAAAGCCTTATTATACTCCATAATTTTCTTTGGGTCTGAAACAACTTCAGGATCCATAAGCATTTCTGTAAGTTCTTTATGCTTTAAGACAACATCGTCTAATTTTTGAAACATAATTTATTTTTCAACTCCTAAATTTTTAAATAATTTTTGAATTTTATTATGTTGATTTTTTTTAATAAAGTAACTTTCAACACCAATTATTGTAGCATATTTTTAAACTTTTTTCAATTTTTTCTTGTACAAATTTCTATCAATTCTTGTATGGTGTATTGTATAATCAAATGTAGCACTAATGTAAAATATACTTCTGAAAATACAACTAAAAAATGAAATAAAAAAAATCTATAATAATTAATTTAATCCTTGTTAAAAAATTTAAATCTAATTTTTAAGTATTTATATAAGGAATTTTTATTCAGATTTTCAAAAACTGTTTATTATTAATAAATATTTTTTATATTACTATGTTTTTCCTTTAATTATATAAGCAAGGGAAATCAGTCGCCATTTCCCCTCATTTCGCAATAATAGTTATTTTAACATATTTAACTAATAGCATATTAAAGAAAATGACGAAAGTGCTACGCACTAACCCTGGCTTGTCTAAACATTTTTTTGGAATATTCCCAAATTTTATTTGGGAAAGTAGTCAAAACATTTATTATTTGGATAAACCTGAATTACTACGAAAACGAAACTCGCTGACGCTCACTTTCGCAAATAAAGACTATAACAACTCCATAAAATATATTTGCGATAAAGGTTATGGCGAAAGAAACACATAAATGTGTTTAGTCGTTTCCATTTCAAAAAAATTACGACATTCTTATATTAAATTATAAAAATTATTATATTTAGATTTTAGTTTTTTACATTTAAAAACTTAAAATATAATTTTCACTTTTTAAACAGATTCTAATATAAATTAATTTGTCGGAGCATTTTTCTGTGATGGCAAAACTGTCTGAGCATAGCGAGTTTTTTGTCAGCACAGAAAAATGTCGTAGACTAGCCATAGGTTGTAGGATTTGCGGCAATGAGCAATCCTACGAAAATAAAAAAAGAAAAAAGGGCAAGAAATCCTTCTCCTGTACGGAAAGTCCCTGCCCTTTGTATATATTTCATTCCTTTTTTTATTCTCATTATCCACCCCAATATCTTTTCCATGTCGCATTGAGGTTAGTATGTTATGTTTCCGTATCTATCCTTGCAGTAATAATCACCGTTAGCCCTTTCATAACATTTCACACCTCTTTCAGCATCTTCTCGATTTATTCTATCCCATCTTTTTGCATCAAACAATTCACATCCCACGACGGACATAACAAGTATGAACAGAGTAAAATTTTCTTAAACATTGAATATTATCTCCTTTTTATCAATTAAAATATTAAGTTTTATCCTTTAATTAGAAAAATTTGTAATAAATTCATTATCTAAGACAGAGCTAGTGTTAATTATACAAAATCCCAAATTGCAGCATTACAAACAATATGATAAATGCAACTGAAAATCCAAGCAGTCCACCCGCAAGAACTTCCCTTATGCTATGAATTCCAGATTTAACACGGCTCTGTGCTACCAATCCTGCCATAAAAAAACCTAAAATTAATATTCTTATGTCAGATGTCATAAAAAGCAATATTCCAAAAGCTGCAAAAGCTATGGCACTATGTCCGCTCGGCATACCTCCTTCAAGAGGTGTACCTTTTTGAAAAAAGGATTTTAGGACGATTACTAAAATTCCAACCAGAAGTAATATTAAAAGTGTAATATTACCCTTTCTTCCCGCTATAATATGCAATTTGTTCGTACCATCAAAAACATCTAGCAATTTATCATAAAACAGCAAATATCCAACACAGACTGCATTTATCGCCGCAACCAATACTGCCCCAGCCGCCACATCCTTAGCCAATTTTGCAAGTGGATGCCGTTCAGGAGAAACCAAATCCACAAGCGCTTCAACGGCTGTATTTATAAGCTCCGTAATTATTACAAAGCACACCGACAGTGAAATCACAAGAATCTCCACTTTGCTCGCATTTATTAAAATTGCCAAAATCACGATAACAATTGCCGCAAGTATATGTACTTTCATATGCTTTTCATTCCGTAATGCCGAAATCATACCGTCAATCGCAAAATTAAAACTGTCCACAAGCCGTTTATCTCTTGCCCGTTCCTTCATTATATCCCAATTATACCTATCTTTCTTATGAAAGAATGAAAATATTGACTTTTTCGCCTTCTTAGTTTCTTTATCTTTATTTTCTCTATTTTTTTCTTCCAATTTTCTACTCCTTTCCATTTTTAATTACAGGTAAATTTATCTGCAATAATTAAATTTACTCAAAATTTCCTCTTCTCGTCTTCTCATAACAACTTTATCTTTCTCTTCAATGTGGTCGTATCCCAGTAAATGCAGCATTCCGTGACACAAAACATAATAAAATTCCCGCTCATCAGAATGTCCGTATTCACTAGACTGCTCTTTTACACGCTCGATTGAGATTACAATGTCTCCCAGCATATTCATTGCTCCGAAGTTTTCAGTTTCATTATAAGCAAAAGAAATTACATCGGTTGGAGTGTCTTTTTGACGATATTCACGGTTTATTTCCTGAATTTGCGCATTTGTTGTAATTAATAATGACAAATAATATTCATTTTTGTCAAATTCTTCCTTGTATTCATCCTTTAAGATGTAGCTGACAAATTCCTTTATTTTTTCTTCATCAAAAAAATTGTCAATTTGTTCAATATCATAAGTTATATCAATGCTTAACATAATTTTCTCCATTTTAGCTTTAATTTTTTTTCATTTTTTCATCCATTTTTGGATATTTTATTCTTTCGTGGTAAACACCTTGCAGTGTATTTATGAATGACTGCACTACGGTTTCTATTTCTCCCAAAGTTAAATCGGAATCACTTAGCTGCTTGTCTTCAATTTTGGATTTTACTAGATACCTGATAAAGTTTTCAATTCCTTCCTTGCTTTTGTTTTCAAGCGTTCTTGTAGCCGCTTCCACTGTATCTGCCAAAAGGATTATTCCTGATTCCTTTGTCTTTGGCTTAGGCCCGCTGTATCGGAAATTGCTTTCCACAACTTCTTCTCCATTTTCTAAAGCCTTGTAGTAAAAATACTGTGTCAGCGTTGTTCCATGATGCTGTAGTATTACATCCAGTATCTCACTTGGCAATTTATTCTCTTTTCCCATAATATATCCATCTTTTGTATGCGAAGTCAATATTAATGCACTTAACGACGGTTTTATCTTATTATGGGGATTGACTCCGTCCCGCTGATTTTCTACAAAAAATTCTGGACGCTTCATTTTCCCAATATCGTGATAATATGACGCAATCCTTGCAAACGTAGCATTTGCTCCTATACTTTCAGCCGCTCCTTCCGCAAGAGCTCCAACCATTATGCTATGATGAAAAGTTCCAGGAGCTTTCATAAGCATCTGTTTAAGCAATGTATGTGAAAAATCGCTCAGTTCCAGCAATTTCATCGTTGTCAGTATTTCAAAGTAATCTTCAAAGTATGGCAGCACCGCAAGCGACACCATTCCAGTCAGAATTCCTGAAAACACTGAAAATACTATCATTAACATCATCAAACCAAAGCTTGACTGGTTAACAAGCCCATAGCTAAACGACATCAAAGCCTGAAATATTCCCAGAAAGAAACTGAGTTTTACAATATCACTTCTGCTTACAAGATTTGCAGCCTTATAAATTGCAACTAGCGAAACTGCTATTGTAACTAGAAACCACGATTCTTCCCGTGACAGAATAATCATATTTGAAAACGTCATTATAATTGCGTATGCCCTGTTTCCCAAAATCGTCGATATAATCGGAAGCATTGCAAATGGAAGTAAATAAATAAAAAATTCATTGTTCAAAAACAAAATATAGATGGTGTTTACAAACATTATTGTGAGAAGTGTCGGATAAAACGCTTTCGATTCTACAACTTTTTTCGCGTTTTTTCTGAGTAAATAATAAATTAAAATCATAAGAAGCGAAAATGTAGCAGCAAGTCCAACTATTTTTCTGAACTTGTCTCCATTTCTTACCAGATTTAACTTTTCCAGCTTTAAAAGCGCATCTGAATCAATCGTCTCGCCTTTTTTTACAATAATGTCTCCTTTATAAATCTTAATTTCCTTATCCCTTAACGACATCATATTGTCTGCAATTTTTTTCTTTGTAGCCTCTTCATTAATAACCAGATTTGGCTTCATAAAATTTTGCAGAACTTTCATATCCAGATTATCAGCTTTTATATCTTTTTTTCGTATTATTTTTGACAGATTTTCCATTTTATAAATTCCATCACTATAAATTTCTGATATAATGTCCGTCAGATTTACAGAATACTCAACATTTTCAGTTCTTGCCTTTATTTCCTTAATATCCTCAACCGAAAACGTGTACTTATTATCTTTTATATACCCTTTAATCGCTGCATCATCAGATAAATTTCGTACATCACGTAAAAATTTGTTAAGCGAAATTATAGTTTCTCTATTCACATCCTTCAGTTTATCAAATTCAGGCTGCGTAGTCTTCATTATTTTTTCTTCAATGCTGTCGTCCAAAATATCTATAAAATAAGATACATTTTTATAAGCCACAATATCAGATTTTGCAATGCTGCCAACAACATAATTCACATTTAATCTCGACATTTCGATAATTATTCCAAATATCATAAATGTTATTGTCAAAATAATAAATCTGAACATGAACTTGTTTTTGACTTTATACTGTGTTTCTTTGCTTTTAGTCTTTCTTTCCTTCACTTCAAAAACAAATTCTCGCCCTAGTATATTTACTCTCATTTTCCCTTTCCTTTCCTAAATTTTATAAAACTCCCTTTTTACTTCATCTTTTTTAAAATTTCACTTTTACTTTCAACCACCTTGTTTCTTGGCAAAGTCGCTAAAAATTTTTTTCCGTACATTTTTTTTATTATTCTATTATCAAGAATTATAATATTTCCGCTGTCAGTTTTACTTCTTATAAGCCTTCCAACTCCCTGCTTAAACTTAATTACAGCCTGCGGAACCTGATAGTCATTAAATGGATTTTGTCCATTTTTTCTAATATTTTCAATAATCGCCTCAGTTACAGGATCATTTGGCACTTTAAATGGCAATTTTGTGATAATTACTGATTTCAACTGTTCTCCCTGTACATCGACACCTTCCCAAAAGCTGTCTGTCCCAAATAATATCGGATTTTTAGAATTTTTAAATATTTCTATCATTTCATGCCGTGGAAAATCATTTTGCTTTATAAGCGTATATTCCTTTTCTGAAAAACGTGATTTTAACTGGTTGTACAAAAAGTTCAAAGTACTGTATGAAGTAAATAATAAAAAACAGTGTCCTTTCGTACTTTTTATCACGCCTTCAATAAATTCTTCCAAATCCCTTATAAATTCAATATTTGTTGGATCAAGTGCATCTTCTGGAATATAAACTTTCATTTGCTTTTCATAATCGAATGGCGATTTTACAATTTTTTCATCTATTTTTCTACGATTTTCCTTCATAAGCCCAATACTTTTTTTATAATAGTCAAACTTATTGTCAACAGCAAGTGTTGCTGAAGTAAAAACCATCCTATCCATTTTTGTAAACAAATTATCATTCAGTTCATCTGAAATATCAAAAGGAGTAGCGTATAATTTTACATTTGGACGGACAGTAGTAACATTAGCCCAGTAAACATACCCTTCTTCTTTCCCTTCCAGAATAAATTCAAATTTCTTATAATACTGCTTCAATCTTTCATAGTATCTTGAAAATTCAAATAAAAAACCCTCTTTGTCTTCTAAATTATAATTGCTCACAGTATTCAAAAACTTGTTAATTCTTATAACTAAATTTCCATAACTTTCCTTAAATTGACTATTAATTTCCATAACTTCACGAAAAGCCTTATTACTTCGCATTTTCTGCTTATCAATCTTTATCTTGATTTCCCTGTTGTTATTATTTTCTGAAAAAAGATAAATCAATTTATCAAAAATATCTATTCCTTTATCGTAAAATACATTCAATTCCGCAATAACATCTTCCTTCAATTCATCAACTTTTTCATATTCTTCACTTGAAAGACTTTCGTTCAGATAAGTCATTAACCTTACGATAGCCCCACCATTACTAGAATTTACAACACGTCTATTATAAATATTCCCCATAAGCCGTCCAAATGATATTTTCGACGTTTCAAAAGTAAAATAATTTCGAGCCGTATCTTCTATATTGTGAGCCTCATCAAAAACAACAATATCATAATTTGGCAAAATTGAATAATTTGTATAAAATCCTGTCTGATTTCTAATTGCTAAATCTGCAAAGAACATATGATGATTAACAATAAGAAGTGTTGCATCCGCAATATTTTTTCTAGCATTAAAAAAGTGGCATTTTGAATAATACGGACACTTTACTCCTTTACACATATCCGCTTCACTATTCACTTTTTCCCAGATACTGTTTGAAATTTCGTATTTCAGTTCATTCCTGTCACCTGTCCTCGTAACATTTTTATCCCAGTCAATAAGATTTCTTATAATATTTTTTTCATTTTTTTCCTCTTCCGTATCTGTTTCCTTCTCTGTAACATCTATATTGTAAAGTTTTCTCTTGCAAAGATAATTCCCTCGTCCCTTTACGATCTGATAATTAAAATCCTCGTCAATAATTTTCTTTAAAAGCGGAATATCTTTATTAATAAGCTGTTCCTGTAAATTGATGGTATTTGTGGAAACAATTACCTTTAGATTATTTTCAATCGCGTAAAGCAATGTTGGCAATAAATAGGCAATCGTCTTTCCAGTACCAGTACCAGCCTCTACTATAAGTTTCTTATTCTCATTCATGCTATTTTCAATAAACTTAGCCATTTCATACTGCTCACGCCGTACCTCAAATTTGCCAAAATTCTTATGGATAGCCCCATTTTCTCCAAAATATTCATCCACATCTATTTTTATAAATTCTTTTAAAGGCACAATCACATAAATATCATCCACAGCATTATTCACAATGTATGAAGCTCCCCCAACTTCCCCATACATGCTGGAAATATTCACATCCTCATCTGATGGAATCAGCACCCCAGATGGATGATTATGTATTATAACTTCATTTTTTCTCATCATATTTAATAATGCAGCAACAGAGCTGGAATTTCCTCTTGCAATAACCTCGACTGCAGAAACAATCCCTTCTCCATCAGGAATCCCTCTGAAAAAGACTTCATTCCCACCAGATTCACTGATTTCCAGACGCATATCTTCCATTGCCTTTGCACTAATAAATTCAGCAATTTTCATCTTTCCTCCTATAGTAAAGATTTTACTATATAATAGGCTTTTTTTCAACTTTTCTTTTTAAAAATATAGAAAAAAGCCATTTGATATAATTTTAAAAATTATATAAACAGCTTTTTAAATTAGTTTTTAATTGTTAATTTCAATTTTTCAGGCTTTATTCGTTAATTGAACCATGCCCAGAGTTTTGAAGGCTACAGCTTTTATCTTTTCCATTTTCAGTATAAATAGCATCATTACCTTTCATGTGAATTGAGATATTTCCATTTGAATATCTTTCTCCACTACCAGATGTTGCTGAACTTAAAGTGTGAATTCCACCATAACCGTCAGCTACTTTTACTTTGTCTGTTGAAACGTTTTCAACTGTTATGTCTTGATAACCATCACAGCTGTATTTTCTTAGCAAGTTGCTGCTAGAACTTTGGTTGTAGCTTCCTGAGTTGTCACTTGCTGTCATAGAGCAGCTTTCATCACTTCCATTTTTTGTGAAGACTGCGTCGTTTCCTTTTATGTGAATAGAAACTCCTCCACCTGTGTATTCTTCTCCACTACCAGATCTTGTTAATTTCAGATTGTAAACTTTTCCATTTCCATCTGTCAATCTTACTTTGTCTGTTGAAAGATTTTGTACTGTCACATCTCTGCTGCTGCAGCTAAATTTTCTTGTTACATTTGATGCTTTTCTTGAAGATCTTGCTCTCACTGCTGAAAAACCAATAGAACTAAGAGCTAAAACTCCAACTAAAGCTGTTAAAATCATTTTGTTTGCTGATTTCATAACACTCACTCTCTTTTCTTCAATTTATTTTTTTATTATATGCTCAAACTCCTAAAAATGAAACATATAAGTTCTGTTTGAGAATAGCCCAAACTGTATCCATTTTAAAGTAATCTGGCTATAATAATTACATTTTTGAAATTTTTTGAATACCTTCTAAAATTTCAATAGGAGTATACCATACTTTTTTCAAATTTTCAATTATTTTATGAAAAAATTTTTCCATATTTTTAATCATAATTTAACCATGAAAAACAATAATTTCTATTTTTTTATTAGTTTTAAATCCTTTATTTATCGAAAAAAATAACATGTGTTACATTAATTTAGTAAAATTTTTCAAATATTAGTAAAAAATTTAAAGGAAAAAAAAAGAAATATCATGTATAATTCAAAAAAGGAGCATGCGTTATCCTGAATTAACGTAAATTTTTGATGAAGGACATTTTTATGAGAACAAATACAATTTTTACCTTGATTAAAGAGTATTTTTTAATTGGACTTGGAACTTTTATCCTGGCGTTTGGATTACATTTTTTCTTTTTCCAGAATAAAATAGCAAGTGGCGGAGTAACAGGGCTGGCACTGGTTGTCAATAGTATTTTTAACATTTCAACAGGATTCTTTGTTGCAGTTAGCAATTTTATCCTGTTTACACTTGCGTTTATTGTAATCAGTGGGCAGTTTGGTATAAAAAGCATTTATGCTACGGTAATTTTATCCGTTTTTCTTTCATATTTTGAAAAATTTTACCCTAACTATGCTCTTACTCACGATTTAATTTTAGCGACAATTTTTGGAAGCGCATTATGTGCTTTAGGAATAACGATTATATATTTTTATGAAGCTTCTACTGGCGGTACTTCAATCATTGCAAGAATTCTTACAAAATATTGCCACATCAGTTACGGAATGTCTAGCTTCATCGTAGACGCAATTGTTACTCTTTTAGCGATTTTCGCCTTTGGAATTGAACTGGGACTTGTGGGACTTTTAAGTGTTTATGTAACAGGATTTATCATTGACAAGTTTATTGAAGGATTTAATTCACGTAAGCAGATTATGATTATCACTTCAAACAAGGACATCGTGCTAAACTACATTTTAAAAGACTTTGACAGAGGCTGCACTGTGCTTAAAGCCGTTGGAGGCTATTCTGGAGCTGAAAAGGATATTTTACTCACAATTATCGAAAGAAGGCAGTTCATTCAGCTAAGAAAATTCCTAAAAATTCACGATCCAACTTCCTTTGTAACAGTAACCGACACAACAAAAGTTTTTGGAGAAGGTTTCGATCAATTACATTAATTTTTACATTTCACAAAAAAAGAGAAAGCCAATTACAATAATACTTTATTACAAAAGGCTTTCTCTAACACCTATTTATTTTTTCAAATAACTCTTTACTATTTAGTATCCTTACAATAAATACTTCCATTTGCTCTTTCATAACATGTTCTACCATGCTCAACACTTCTACGATGTGCTTCTTTCCACTCATTACTATCAAAAAGGCTACAACTAACAACAATCATTCCAAAAATTATCATTAATATTACTCTAACTATTCTTGTTCGCATTTTCAACAACTCCTTTTCATTTATTCTCAGTTTAGTTAGTAAGTCCTGTTTCCATACTTATCTTCACAATAAAAAGTTCCATTAGATTTTTCGTAACATTTTTCTCCATTTTTTACTCGCTCTCTGTGTGCTTCTCTCCACTCATCAGCATCAAAAAGACTGCAACTAACAACAATCATTCCAAAAATTATCATTAATATTACTCTAACTATTCTTGTTCACATTTTCAACAGCTCCTTTTTCAATCTTTATTCCCTATTTATTATAGTATACCTTTAGAATTAATAAAAATCAATTTTTTCTTATTTTATTTAGTATCAGTTCTTTTGACGCAGAAGCATCGGATGCCATACCTCTTATTTCACAATAACAGTTATAATGACCTATCATTTAACACTAATAGCGAAAGTCCTATTTAACGTAAAACCTTCTTATTTGACTACTTGAAGGTAAATTCAAAATAAATGTTGATAATAACTTACATTTTTTGATATAATATGAGAAGATAAATTTTTAATTGCTAAAATTGCATGTAATGAAAGGACAAATTAAGAATGATTAATGTTTTAAAGGGAATGAAAGATAGATATTCTGACGATGTAAAAAAATATGACTTAATTGTTGATACAGCAAAAAATGTATTTGAAAAATATGGATTTGAACGAATTATAACACCTATTCTGGAAGAAACTGAGCTTTTTAGACGTGGTGTTGGAGATGAAACAGATGTTGTTTCAAAGGAAATGTACGAATTTACAGACAAAGGCAACAGAAATGTTACAATGCGTCCAGAAGGTACCGCTGGAGTCGTGCGTGCCTATTTGGAAGCTGGTTTCCACAAATCCTCTCCAATTGTAAAATGGTTTTATCATGGTCCAATGTACCGTTACGAAGCCCCACAAAAAGGAAGATTCAGAGAATTTCACCAAATTGGTATTGAAATGTTTGGAGTCCGTTCTGCTTACCTTGATGCAGAAATCATCCGAATGGGATGTGAATTTCTTGAAAAACTTGGAATTACTGGCTTAGTTGTGGAAATAAACAGTCTAGGAAATATTGAATCAAGAAAAAAATACATTGATGATTTAAAAGCATTTATGGAAAAAAGGCTGGATAAACTTAGTGACGACTCAAAACGAAGATATGCAACAAATCCGCTAAGAGCATTAGATTCAAAGGATAAAGGCGATCAGGAACAATTTATCAATGCCCCGAAATTATACGACTATCTTGATGAAGAAAGTAAAAATTATTTTGAAGATACAAAAAAATATCTTGAATTGATGAATGTTAATTATGTGGTAAATGACAAGCTGGTGCGTGGACTTGACTATTACTCCGATACAGTCTTTGAGATAAAATCCGACAAATTAGGTTCGCAGGCAACTGTACTGGCTGGAGGACGCTACGACAGGCTCCTTGAAATACTTGGAAATGCAAAAGTACCGGGAATAGGATTTGCGGCTGGAATGGAAAGAATTGCAATGCTTATGGACGAAAATTTGATTGCAAAAGAAGAAAGCAAGATTTACGTTATTTATTTTGACGAAACAAAAGAATATTTTGTAAAAATAGTAGAAGAACTACGAAAAAATGGAATAAAAGTCAACTTTGACTACAATCCAAAAAGTTTTGGAGCCCAAATGAAAAAGGCAAACCGTGAAAATGCAGACTATGTATTGATTTTAGGTGAAGATGAACAAAAAGAAAATGTAGTTACAATAAAGAAATTTAGTACTGGAGAACAGGAAAAATACAGTTTTGAGCAAGTTTTGAAACATTTTGAAAGAAAGAGTCTTGAAAAATAGGGGGGCTATGGGAAATTTTATAAATTTTTTAGCTATTATTTTGGGTAGTTTGATAGGATTTTTCGTAGGCCATAAATTTAAAAATGAAATGAAAGATCTTATAATGGAGTGTGCCGGACTATTTATAATAGTTGCTGGTTTGAAAAGCACGATAAATTCAAATCGAGATATTATTGTTTTAATTTATCTGATTATCGGTTCGATAATTGGACAAATCATAGATATTGATTTAAAATTAAAAAATTTGGGATTATTTTTGGAAAAAAAACTTAATTTTGCTATCAAAAATTCAGAAACTAATGATACTGAAAAAAGTTTTGCAAAAGGCTTTTCAACTGCTACAATTTTATTTTGTACAGGAGCAATGGCAATTGTAGGAGCAATAAACAGCGGACTTACAGGTGACGATACAACGTTAAAGATAAAAGCAATTTTAGATGGAGTAATTTCCATCGTTATAACATCTCTATATGGAATAGGCGTTATGTTTTCAGCTGTTTCAGTTTTTATTTACCAAGGATTTTTCTATCTTTTTGCTAATTATCTAAAACCATATTTAACTGAAAAAACAATTTCAGATATAAATTTTCTTGGTGGAATAATGGTTATGGCAATCGGAGTAAATTTATTATTAAAAAAAGAAATAAAAATTGCAAATATGTTGCCGGCATTATTTATACCAATTATTTTAGAGATTTTTATATAAATAAATTAAAAGAAATTTGAATATAAAGAAAGGAAATAAAATGTACAGAAATTATAAATTAAATGAATTAAGAATGGAAAACATCGGAGAAGAAGTTGTTTTATCTGGATGGGTTTCAAAAGTTAGGGATTTGGGGCATTTCACATTCATTGATTTGCGAGATAGATATGGAATTACTCAAATTTTAGTAAATGAAGAAGTTTCAGGAAAAGAACTTTTTGAAGAAGCTAGAAAATTAAAAAATGAGTGGGTTATAAAAGTTACTGGAAAAGTAGCTGAAAGAAGCAGCAAAAATAAAAATATTCCTACTGGAGATATTGAAGTTGAAGCAAAAAATATTGAAATTCTGAGCCGTTCTAAACAATTACCATTTGAAATTGATGAAACAGGAAATCTTAATGAAAATATGCGTCTAACTTACAGATACCTCGATATAAGACGTCCAAGAATGTTAAATAACATTATAAAAAGAAACGATATGCTGTTTTCAATTAGAAAATTTATGAATGAAAATGGATTTTTAGATATTGACACTCCTATTTTAGCGAAAGCCACTCCCGAAGGAGCGAGAGATTTTGTTGTTCCAAGCCGAATAAACAAAGGCGACTTTTATGCTTTGCCGCAATCTCCACAGTTATTTAAGCAAATACTTATGGTATCGGGTGTTGATAAATATTACCAGCTTGCAAAATGTTTTAGAGACGAGGATTTAAGAGCCGACAGACAGCCTGAATTTACACAATTGGACTTGGAAATGTCGTTTATTGAGCAAGAAGATATTTTAAATGTGACAGAAGCACTTGCAAAACAAGTATTTAAAGATGTTACAGGCATTGAAATTACTGAAAACTTTGAAAGAATGAGTTATGATGATGCAATGAATTTTTATGGTTCAGATAAGCCTGATTTAAGATTTGACATGAAATTAATTGATTTATCCAAAGAAACACAAAATTGTGGATTTGGAGTATTTGAAAATGCAGTAAAAGATGGTGGAAATGTAAAAGCGATTGTTGCTCCAAATGCTGAAAAATTTTCAAGAAAATACATCAAAGATTTAGAAGACTTTGTAAAAACATATTTCAAAGCAAAAGGACTAGCTTATATCAAAATTAATGAAGATGGTGAAATTAATTCTCCAATTGCCAAATTTTTTACCGAAGAAAAACTGGCTGAAATTACTCAAAAATTGGAAATTAAAAATAATGAAATTGCTTTAATTCTAGCTGATAAATACAAAATTGTCCACGACGGACTGGGAGCATTAAGACTAAAACTTGGAGAAGAACTAGAATTAATTGACAAAGATTCTTTCAAATTCCTATGGGTAATTGACTTCCCAATGTTTGAATGGAGCGAAGAGGAAAATAGATATAAGGCTCAACATCATCCGTTTACTTCAATAAAGCAAGAAGATAGAAAATATCTTGATTCAAATGAGCTTGATAAGATTAAAACAGATTCCTACGATATGGTTCTAAACGGTTATGAAATCGGTGGAGGAAGTATCAGAATTCACGAAGAGGAATTACAGGAAAAAGTATTTGAAAAATTAGGGCTTAACAAAGAAGAACAACAAGAAAAATTTGGCTTCTTTTTGGAAGTTCTGAAATATGGAGTACCACCGCACGGAGGTCTTGCCTTTGGAATCGACAGATGGCTTATGGCAATGCTAAAAGAAAATTCTATAAAAGAAGTAATCCCATTCCCTAAAACAAATAAAGGACAGGATTTGATGACAGGAGCTCCTGCTGAAATTGAAGAAAATATACTTGCAGAAGATTTAAGATTGAAATTATTAGAAACTGAAAAAGAAAATTAGTAATTTTAAAAAGAATTAAGGTAACTAAAATGAGAAAATTAAAATATTTGATATTATTTTTATTAAATATTTTGTGTTTAAATGTATTACAATTGGATATATTATAGGTAATATTGAAAATGGTGATGCATATTTTTAACCTAAAAACTGAAAGGAGAACTGTCTAAAATGATTATAATATTTGGAACAAAAAATAAAATAAAAAATCTAGGCGTAGTGGGAACATACGAATGTTCTCGATGTCACAATTTATCAGACTTAGAGTTTATAAGTACACAGCAATGGTTTACGCTTTTTTGGATACCTGTTTTTCCAATAAGCAAGAAGCAGGAATTTATGAAATGTCCGATTTGTCACCAAGCCTATGAAGTTCCTAAATAACATCATTATTAATAAGCATATTTATTCAAAAACTGTTTCAGTATTGTAAATGAAGCAGTTTTTTTTATTTCCAACCTAGTTATAAACCTCTTTAAAATTGGAGTCATATCGTATTTTTAAATTTAAATAAAAGAAATAAATTCTCATTAAATATTAGGAACATCGAATAGAAATATTTTTAAAAAGCTTGAACAGTAGAGATATTTCAGAAAAGCAGCTTTGAAATAGATAATCACTCATCCTTGAAAACAAAAAAAGGCAAGAACGCCTTAATCCTTCCCTATCAAAGCTTCCCTGCCTAAGTTGCCCATATTCCCCACAATAACATGCTGTCCAATACTTTATGCCTCATTGCTTTAAACTCTTATGAAATTTTGCAAAAAAAAATGGCGTCCCCGGTTGGACTCGAACCAACGGCCCTCTGATTAACAGTCAGATGCTCTAACCGGCTGAGCTACGGAGACACGCAAAAGAAAAAAGTTTGGCAACTGCCTATTTTCCCGGGACGAATCCAAGTATCGTAGGCGTAAGCAGACTTAACTGCCGGGTTCGAAATGTGACCGGGTGTATCCCTGCTGCTAGCATCACCAAACTTCAAAAAACTAAACTGTCTAGCTAAGACAATGGGAAATAAATAGTAGCAGTAAAAGATTGACTAAAAAGCAGATGTAATATTAGTACCAGTCAGCTGAACGCATTGCTGCGCTTGTACCCCTGGCCTATCAACCATGTGTTCTCCATGGATACTGCGAACACTCATCTCAAAGCCGGCTTCCCGCTTAGATGCTTTCAGCGGTTATCCGTCCCAGACGTGACTACCCAGCCATGCCACTGGCGTGACAACTGGTACATCAGAGGTCTGTCCAACCCGGTCCTCTCGTACTAAGGTCAGATCTTTTCAGTATTCAGGCGCCTGCAGTGGATAGGGACCGAACTGTCTCACGACGTTCTGAACCCAGCTCGCGTGCCTCTTTAATGGGCGAACAGCCCAACCCTTGGGACCTTCTCCAGCCCCAGGATGAGACGAGCCGACATCGAGGTGCCAAACACTTCCGTCGATATGGACTCTTGGGAAGTATCAGCCTGTTATCCCCGGGGTAGCTTTTATCCGTTGAGCGACGGTCCTTCCATACGGAACCGCCGGATCACTAACTCCCACTTTCGTGCCTGCTCGACCCGTCAGTCTTGCAGTCAAGCTCCCTTATGCGTTTGCACTCCTAGGCTGATTTCCATCCAGCCTGAGGGAACCTTTGAACGCCTCCGTTACTCTTTGGGAGGCGACCGCCCCAGTCAAACTGCCCATCTAGCACTGTCTCCGCTTCCAGATTAGAATTTCAACGGCATATGGTTGGTATTCCAACGGCGACTCTGTTAAAACTGACGCCTTAACTTCACAGTCTCCCAACTATCCTATACACACACAGCCAAAACCCAATGCCAAACTACAGTAAAGCTCCACGGGGTCTTTCCGTCCTACTGCAGGTAGCCGGTATCTTCACCGGCATTACAACTTCACCAGGTCTCCAGCCAAGACAGCTCCCAAATCATTTCACCATTCGTGCAGGTCGGAACTTACCCGACAAGGAATTTCGCTACCTTAGGACCGTTATAGTTACGGCCGCCGTTCACCGGGGCTTCAATTCGGAGCTCTCACTCCTCCTCTTAACCTTCCGGCACTGGGCAGGTGTCAGCCCATATACGTCGCCTTTCAGCTTAGCATAGACCTGTGTTTTTGGTAAACAGTTGCTTGGGACTCTTCACTGCGGCCTGTTTCCCCTTGAGGCGCTTCTCCTCGCGGTATGTCGGGCACCCCTTCTCCCGAAGTTACGGGGCTATTTTGCAGAGTTCCTTAGCTAGAGTTATCCTGTCGGCCTTAAGTTTCTCACTCTGTCCACCTGTGTCGGTTTACAGTACGGGCGCTGGTTCTCATCGATAGAAGTTTTTCTCGGCAGTGTAGGATCTGCGGCTTATGCAAGATGCACTTACCCGTCAGGTCTCACATTTAGGCATGCGGATTTTCCTGCATGCCCATGCTACGCCCTTAGAAAGGCTATTCCGTCAGCCTTCCCGCATACCTTCCTGCGTCACTCCGTCTCTCAGGCGATAACAGCGGTACAGGAATATTAACCTGTTTTCCATTCGCCATCACATTTTTGCTTATGCTTAGGTCCCGACTTCCCCAGGGCGGACAAACCTTCCCCTGGAAACCTTGGACTTCCGGCCGGCGGGATTCTCGCCCGCCTTCTCGCTACTCATTCCTGCATTCTCACTTCTGATACCTCCAGAACGGCCTTGCGGCATTCCTTCAACGGCCTACAGAACGCTCTCCTACCAGGCGTGCAGACACGCCTCCGCAGCTTCGGTTTATGTCTTAGCCCCGTTACATCTTCGGCGCAGATACTCTCGACCAGTGAGCTGTTACGCACTCTTTCAAGGCATGGTACGCTTCTAAGCCAACCTCCTGGTTGTCTGTGAATATCCACCTCCTTTCCCACTTAGACATAATTAGGGACCTTAGCTGGCGGTCTGGGCTGTTCCCCTCTCGTCCGCGGACCTTGTCATCCGCGGACTCACTCCCCGACTATTAATATATGGTATTCGAAGTTTGCTTGATTTCGGTAAGCAGTACGCCCCCTAGACCATACAGAGCTCTACCCCCACATATCTTGACGTCAAGGCTGCACCTAAATGCATTTCGGAGAGAACGAGCTATCTCCTAGTTCGATTGGCTTTTCACCCCTAGACCTGCCTCATCTCCCAACTTTTCAACGGCGGTGAGTTCGGCCCTCCACTGAGTCTTACCTCAGCTTCAGCCTGGACAGGCCTAGATCACTAGGTTTCGCGTCTATGGCCAGCGACTTGTCGCCCTGTTAAGACTCGGTTTCCCTTCGGCTCCGCTTTATTAACCTTGCCACTGATCATAACTCGCAGGATGATTAACCAAAATCCACGCAGTCACGCGTAAAGCGCTCCTACCGTTTGTAAGCACACGGTTTCAAATTCTGTTTCACTCCCTTGCTCAGGGTTCTTTTCACCTTTCCCTCACGGTACTCTTCACTATCGGTCAACAACAGTATTTAGCCTTGCGTGATATGGTCCACGCTGATTCACGCCAGATTCCTCGTGCCTGACGCTACTCGGGTGCTTCCAGTCACCATATGCATTTTATGTTCTACAGGACTATCACCTTCTTTGGTCCAGCTTCCCAGCTGGTTCCACTTACATGCATACAGCTTAAACATTATGACAATCCGTTAATGGAAGTCCCGCAACCCCGTGCCAGCAACGCTGTCCGCTTGGCACTGGCACGGTTTAGGCTTTTCCCCGTTCGCTCGCCACTACTGAGGGAATCGTTTTTACTTTTCTTTCCTCCCGCTACTTAGATGTTTCAGTTCGCGGGCTTACCGTTTTCACGCATGCCCTCCAGGCATGCAGGTTTTCCCATTCGGAGATCCGGGGATCAACGATTATGTGCATCTCCTCCCGGCTTATCGCAGCTTATCACGTCCTTCGTCGGCTGTTGTTGCCTAGGCATCCTCCGTGTGCCCTTGTCAGCTTTTTATCCAGAATAACTTTTACTCCAGTTTCATTGTAATCTTTTACCTACTATTCATTTCCCATTGTCCTAAAAATTAATTGGTGGAGATAAGCGGGTTCGAACCGCTGACCTCTGCCTTGCAAGGGCAGCGCTCTCCCAACTGAGCTATATCCCCAAGACATAATATGGTGGGCATGGCTGGACTCGAACCAGCGACCCCTGCGTTATCAGCACAGTGCTCTAACCACCTGAGCTACACGCCCATAAGATATGCGAAGAAGCAGTGCAGTGAATTAGCTCCTTAGAAAGGAGGTGATCCATCCGCACCTTCCGGTACGGATACCTTGTTACGACTTCACCCCAATCACTGTCCACACCTTAGATGCCTTCCTCCTTGCGGTTAGACCGGCAGCTTCAGGTGCAGACAACTCTCGTGGTGTGACGGGCGGTGTGTACAAGACCCGAGAACGTATTCACCGCAGCATTGCTGATCTGCGATTACTAGCGATTCCAGCTTCATGAAGTCGAGTTGCAGACTTCAATCCGAACTTGGACCGGCTTTGAAGATTCGCTGGGCGTTGCCGCCTCGCAGCTCTCTGTACCGGCCATTGTAGCACGTGTGTAGCCCAGATCATAAGGGGCATGATGACTTGACGTCATCCCCACCTTCCTCCTGCTCTTCGCAGGCAGTCTCGCCAGAGTCCCCAACTTAATGATGGCAACTGGCGATAGGGGTTGCGCTCGTTGCGGGACTTAACCCAACATCTCACGACACGAGCTGTCGACAGCCATGCACCACCTGTCTCCACGTTCCCGAAGGCACTGCCCGCTCTCGCAGGCATACGTGGGATGTCAAGATCTGGTAAGGTTCCTCGCGTTGCGTCGAATTAAACCACATGCTCCACCGCTTGTGCGGGTCCCCGTCAATTCCTTTGAGTTTCAGCCTTGCGGCCGTACTCCCCAGGCGGATTACTTATCGCATTTGCTTCGGCACGGACACTCTTCATGCCCACACCCAGTAATCATCGTTTACGGCTGGGACTACCAGGGTATCTAATCCTGTTTGCTCCCCCAGCTTTCGCACTTCAGCGTCAGTTGCCGTCCAGTGAACTATCTTCATCATCGGCATTCCTGCACATATCTACGAATTTCACCTCTACTCGTGCAGTTCCGTCCACCTCTCCAGCACTCTAGCCAGGCAGTTTCCAGGGCAGGCTTGCGGTTGAGCCGCAAGTTTTCACCCCAGACTTGCCTGGCCGCCTAGATGCCCTTTATGCCCAATAATTCCGGATAACGCTTGCGACATACGTATTACCGCGGCTGCTGGCACGTATTTAGCCGTCGCTTCTTCTGCAGGTACCGTCACTTCCTTCTTCCCTGCTGAAAGCACTTTACAATCCGAAAACCTTCCTCGTGCACACAGAATTGCTGGATCAGGGTTGCCCCCATTGTCCAATATTCCCCACTGCTGCCTCCCGTAGGAGTAAGGGCCGTATCTCAGTCCCCTTGTGGCCGTCCACCCTCTCAGGCCGGCTACCTATCATCGCCTTGGTGGGCCGTTACCCCGCCAACAAGCTAATAGGACGCAAAGCTCTCCCGCAGCATCTCTTTTCATTGCCGGGCACATGCGTGCCGGCAACTGTATCAGGTGTTGTCAGTCGTTTCCGTCTGTTATCCCTGTCTGCAGGGCAAGTTCTTTACGCGTTACTCACCCGTCCGCCTTGGCTAGCCTGTGCAAGCACAGATTCGCCAAAGACTTGCATGTGTTAAGCATTCTGTCAGCGTTCATCCTGAGCCAGGATCAAACTCTTCATTCAATATATTTTACATATATTTAAGTTCCACCTTCGTCTTGACGAGAATCTTGTTTTACAACAAGAGCTCTTGACTGTTATTTATCTTTTACACATTATTGCTTCTTCTATTCTTATCTCAATTGTCCTGCGACACGATTTCGTATCGACAGGATATATATTATCATAACTGGATTTATTTGTCAACTACTTTTTTTCAAAAAATTTGTGTTTTTGAATATTTTTATTCGTAGTCTATTTTTTATTTCTTAGAAAGTGCTTTAAAATCTAAGTTTAATTTGTATTATGTACAATATTTTGTACTTTAGAAGTTTTACCTTCTTTTCAAGTCCTTTTTATTTTTGAATTTTTTGTAAAATCATTTTTATAGCTTCACTTATATCTTTCACTTGTGCTAATTCCTTATCTGTTATCCATTTAGAAACATCACTATTTATGTATCCTAAAGATTCTAAAGCTAACTTTAAATCTTCTTTCATTAATAGTAATTTTGGATTTGATGTGTTTGATGTTATTAATTTACCTGATGATATATCACTGATTTCTTCTATTGTTTCTGTTAAATCTAGTTTTTTTACTTTATCTTTTAAGTCTAAAATTATTTTTTGGGCTTTTTTTATTCCTAGCCCTGGAACTCTTGTGAAAATCTTTGATTCATTTTCATTTACAATATCAATAATTTCACGTGTATTAAATGTCGATAGTATTGCAATTCCAAGTTTAGGTCCTACACCGCTTATACTTATTAATGCCTTGAAAAGTTCTCTTTCATTTTGGGTTTTGAAGCCATATAATGAAATATCGTCTTCCTTTACATTTGTATAAACGTATAATTTTTCATCATTTCCAATGTTATCTAATTTTTCAAATGTTTTTAAGGATACATATACTTTATACGCCAAACCATTTATATCTAAGGCTACATAATCAATTTTTTTTATTGTTAATTTTCCAGAAATATATTCAAACATTTATTTCCTTTCTTTATAATATGTTATAACTATTTCTATATAATATAATTTCTATTATTACAATTTAACGAGCTCTACTTTTTTAATATTTTCTTCTAAAAACATAATACCGATTTCTTTAAATTTTTCCTGTCCATCAGTTACATAATAATTTACTTCTTCATTTTTAAGAGCATCGTTTTTTAAAAATTTATTTTTTTGTAAAATACTTTTTAAATCTAAAGCTGTTTCTTTTGCTGGATCTACTATTTTTATATCAGGATAAATTTTACTAATTGCATCTTTTAACAAAGGATAATGAGTACAACCTAATATTAATGTGTCGATTTTCTCTTCAAAATCATCAAGATATGTTTTTATTATTTGATTTACTAATTTTCCACTTAAAATCCCTTCTTCTACTGCTGGTACAAAAAGCGGACAAGCTTTCTGAAAAACTTTTACTTTTGGATTGAAAAGCTTTATTTCTTCTATGTATTTTTCTGATTTTATCGTTGCTTTTGTTCCTATCACCCCAATTTCATTACTTTTTGTAGTATTTATCGCCGTTCTTGCACCTGCTTCAATTACTCCTATAATAGGAATTTTAAATATTTCCTTCAACTCCTTTAAGGCTAGTGCCGTTGCTGTATTGCAGGCTACTACGATTGCACTCACATCTTTTTCTAGCAAAAATTCAACTATTTCTTTTGAATATCGAATAATTAATTCTTTTGTTTTTTCTCCATACGGAACTCTTGCAGTATCTCCAAAATAATATATTTTTTCATTTGGGAGGACTTTTCTAATTTCTTTTAATACTGTTAGCCCCCCAATTCCAGAATCAAATACACCAATTGACATTGTACTTCCTTTCTTTGTATATTCAAAATGTTTATCTAAAACAATAAAATTGAGCCGTTAAAAAACAGCTCTATTTTTATTTCAGTTTATTTCATAATTAATTCTCCGCTATAAGTCAATGTACCATCAGTTGCAACGTATGTTCCTACAATTTTTCCACGGCTTTCCTTAGTCACTCCTGAATTAAGGTTGACTGAATAAGTTAAGTTTGGACGCTCGGTTGCAGTTATTTCCACATCCTTTGTCGGATAGAGATTATATTTAACATCTTCTATTGTTGCTGTTGCCACAACATCATTCTTATTTATGATTTTCATTTTTTTACCAGCTGAATTGTTATGATTTTTTCCAAAAATCATATTGAAAAACTGATCTACTTTACTATTTCCTTTGGAATTTTTACTAGTTTCCGTACTGTCAGTATTATGGGTACTTTCAACATGTCTTGAAGTATTAGTGTTCATGCTTGCTTTTCTTGCATATCCGTTAGCGTAATAATCATTTATTTCCTTTGCTCCAATTGCGTTTCTGTCCTTAGCTCTGTTTGAACCAAGAATAATAGCAATCATTCTGTCATTTCCTCTGTTTGCAGTCAAAACTATATTGGAACCGGCAGCATCGTGATAACCTGTTTTTATTCCGTCCACTCCCAGCACATTTCCTAAAAGTGAATTTGTTGAAGTTACCTTTGTATTTCCGTTGTCTACATAATCCGTCTTATTTTTTGAAAAATTCAAGTATTCACTGTAATCTTTTAATGTTATTTGAGCAAGTTTGTACAAATCTTTTGCGTTTCCCTGATCCATGCATGAACCTGTATAGCTAGGCGGCAATCCGTGCGGAGAACAGTATCTAAGAGAATTTAGTCCATAACTTCTAGCTTTTTCGTTCATTGAATGCACAAAGTTTGAAACATCCCCTCCGACATACTCGGCAAGAGCGTATGCCGCATTATTTGATGATTTTATAATTGTTGCCTTTAACAGATCTCTTACTGTATATTGCTTTCCAGCAGTTAATTTTATTCCATACGGAACTGAAGCGGCTTTTGCTGAAACTGTTACCTTATCTTCGTATGAAATTTGTCCATTTTTTATTTTATCCAATGTTAATATTGATGTCATAATTTTTGTTACCGATGCCAGAGGTCTTACAGCTGAACTGTTGTCCTCTTTTATAATATTTCCATTAATATCCCCAATCAAGAGCGATTTGTAGTCATAATAATCTTCTCCGCTAGCAAACGAAAGTGCTGAGACTGTTAAAAATGCCATGGATATAATTATTTTTTTACTTCTTCTACCAATGTTTAACTTTTTTTTCATTTTTATTCCTTTTAACCTCTTTTCATTATCTAAATAAATTTACCAAAATGTATTTTAACACTCGTTTATTAGTTTTTCATTTGTGAATTTCTTGATAAAATCTGTTTCTCTTGATTTTTTTATATTTTCCGATTATTTTTAAACTGCAAAGTTGACATTAATTTTAGATTATAACCACTATAATTAGCCTAATTTACAACTCTTCAAAATATTTAAATATTCCTGACAAAAACATTTTCACTATCTTTAAATTTTTAATTAGTATAAAATTTATTATTTTTTATAAAAATTATGAAAATATCTACAACTTTTAAAACTCAGATAAATTTCATCTGAAGTTTTTCTTGAGTAAGGATATTTCAAGCCTTGACAACTTCTATTTTCCAACAAAATCTTTATTTACACTGTAACGCAGGCATAAAAACCGAAGAAACTGTGGAATAAAAAAAGAAAAATCCAGATTTACAGCAGGAATTTATACACGGTGGAAACAAAACTAAAAAAATGAAAAAGGTAACTGAATACCTTTTTGGTACTGTATTACCTTGCTTTGTAAAAAATTGGCAAAAAAAATATGCTACCCTTGTGATAGCATATTTAAAAAGGAGTTGAAGAAAAAACTTCTTTTTTAAGAGAAAGCCAGTAAAAATGGGCATAAAATTTAATTTGGAGACCAACAGGAGACCAACCTCGAAAAGTAAAAAAATGAAGTCGCTATTTATGGGGGGTTGCGAGTACCAAGAAAAATACCACTACTTTTGCAATTTTAAAACAAAAAAATCTAGCTAATAAAAAAAGGATTATTCAAATTTGAGTAGTCCTTTTTTGATGTAAATTATTTTGTAGCTGATTCAATTTCTTTGTAAAATATGGTATAATTATATTACCAATCCAAAGGCTAGTAGTGTATTTCATAATGGTACTACTCCATAAAAATTTAATAATGCAACCACTTAGAATTGGGAATACAACCAAAAGTAACCAAAAACACAACCAATTTTAATGGTTGCAAAATGCTAAAGAATACAGCAATAATAAGGGTTAAAGGTAACAACCGAAAATAAAATTTTATGGAAAAACGCGGAAAAATTTGCACCCTTTTTTCAAAAATGCACCCCAAAGCAAAAGGATGCAAACTATCAAATAAGCCTGTAATTATGGTATATTGAAACGGTAACCAAAACCAAATAATAATGGCAAAAAATGGCAGTAAAAACCAAAATGCACCCACTAAAAAAAGGTTGCAAATTGTACAGGAACATGAAAAATTGGAAAATCACGGAAAAAATACAGCCAAAAGCGAACGAACGTTGGGACGTTCAAAATACATTACAGCATAGAAATTATAAGGGTTAAAGGATAGCGTAAATAATGATTGGTTATGACAAAAAATGAGACAACGAACGTTAAAAACGAGCGAACGTTGGAAATAAAATTATAATTGAACTTGAATAAATGGGCCTGATGTAAAGATTTGGCTTTTTTTATTGCTTTTTATATATTTTAAGTGTATAATATATGTATAATATAAATATTAAGGAGTGATAGAGATGAGCGCAACAACTATAAATATAGACGATACTACTAAAAAAGAAGCACAGGAGTTATTTAAGGACTTAGGAATGAACTTAACTACAGCGATAAACATATTCTTAAAACAGGCAATAAAAGAACAAAAGATACCTTTTGAAATTAGGAATCCACGCCCAAGACAAGAGTTATTGGCCGCTATTAAAGAGGCAGAAGAAATGGAAAGAACTGGCAAAAGGGGAAAAGTTACCCGAAAAGAATAAAGACCATTCTTTGATAGGAGACTATGTAGGACATCGTGAGTGTCATATAGCGCCTGATTGGCTGTTGATATACAAGATAACAGAAAAGGGCTTGATACTGTTATTGACAGATACAGGAACTCACAGCGACCTGTTTGGATAAGATAAACGAATCACAGTTATTAATTTAGCTGTGATTTTTTTATGCAAAAATGAAAAGGTACTTTGGGGAGACTTTTTTGCCCTGTGGGTCTGGCGAGTCCCAATTAATTTATACACGCTATTATTTTCAAATTTCATTTCCGTTCCATTTTTTTTAAATCAAATAAATATCCAACATAGCTTATTTACGTACTTGCAAGCAATTTTACCATTTAATAAAAACGGAAATAATTAATTATTAACAAATTTAAAGCGATTTGAGAACATTTTACATCTTAGCCATAGTTTTATATCAAAAAGTTTACAAACGAACGTGAGCGAAACGCTAGCCACCTTAAAATTGATTTTAAGAACAAGTGTTGAAATGTAAATTATAAAAATCTTACTCCAAAAAATTATGGAGTCAAATTATAAAAGCTGATGCGAAAAATTTCCGTATCAGCTAAAAGCTCCCCTAATATTTCAGGAGGGATATTTTTCGTGCAATAATTTTTATGAAACCTTAAATTGAAAACTTTTAGGAAATTTTTTAAAATTCTTTAAATAACTTAAAAATCAGTCTTTAATACAATTATAGAAAATTTGGCAAAATATGAAAATTTAAGGTTTCGTATTTTGGTTGGCTGGAATTTTAGCAGACCTATTCAAAAACGATGTGAGTAAAATATTTTACCTGCGTACTTCACAAAGAAGAACGCCGGAGCTACTACTTAAATTTAAGTAACAGCTAAAAATATCCTATAAAAACGCGAATAGCCTGTAAAAATTAAAAATAAAAATAATTTTTTAATGAAAATTAAGCGATTTAAGATAGATTTATACCCTAGCCATAGATTAATACCAAAATTTAATTTAGTGAACGTGATACCCCCTCTACGTTCGTCTGTGAACGTCTGAGAAATAAATTGTGAAATAGAAAATATAAATTACTAAAAAATACTAATTTTTTAAAACTGGAAACACTAAACTTGAATTAGGGTATAAAAAAACTCCCTAAGTTAGATTTATGCAGTACGGATATAAAAACTTAACAAAAGCCAACAATTTAATTTCTATTAACATTAAAAAAATGTTTTATTTTTTAATTTTTACAAGCTATTCGGGGAATTATAGAGAATTTTCAAAAGGCCCAAATGTAAATTAATTGTCTGTAAGTTTCACAATGCTGTGAGCTTAAAAACAAGCTGTGGAAGTATTTTGATAAGTTAGGCAATAAATTATCAAGGAATTGAATTGAAAGCGTGTATGGGCTTGTATTTCGTTTATATGGGGTTGTGTTTCACGAGGAAACGAAAAAAATTATTATTCACAATACGGAAAGTTTACGCATTAGGTTATCACTTATTTATGCTGGAAAAAGTTATAAGGGAAATTGTCGAGCTTTGTCGGTATAATTCTGAATCACAAACAGTGATTCAAAAAATAACTAGAATAAAATCATTTTCGCCACTTGTGGCGAAGTCAAATAGGTAAGATGTATCGCTTATTAATTTTTCCCACAAATGGAGAAATAAAAACAACCAAAGGGGAGTTTATCCCTATTGGCTGTATTCAATGATTATTCACGACCTAAGTTTAACATAGCCCGTTATCTGATATATAAATTTTATATACTGGCTAACAAAAGATAACACAGTAGATTTAATCTACACACTTCAAAGGGTGTCATTTTAACGGACTCCCTTAACAATCCGTTTAATAGGGGTAGGCAATTCTCCCAGTCCTTTAACTATGGGTAGGCGATTTGCCCAGTCGTTTAATTATGGTGTCATTTTGGTGGACGCCATCACAATAAGATGGTAGAAGTTTTGCCAGCTGATTTTAGGATAACGAATTAATCGGAATCCTTTTGAGATTTATCGGGTTTTAAAATAATATAACCGTTCTCATCTTTCTCAGACTTTGTTTTAATTTTTTTCTTTTCTTCAATATTTACAAGAGCTTTCAAAATATACAAATAGCTTTGTAATGTATTTGTTATATTTTCATTAAGAAATTCCGCTATTCTACCTACATCACTTTTTTTTACCTTAAAATATTCGTTAAAATCATAATCCGCTATCCTTACAATAATATATTCATCTTCTTTGTAAACTGAAAATCTATTAAAATGTGAAAGGTTTACTAATATTTCAAAACCTTTTTCAAATTCTTCTTCTTCTGTCATTTCGTCTACTCCAGCCTTTAAAATCTTTACTACTTCTTGCCTTTCGGTTTCAGTTAAAGCTCTATAATCTAAAAATGCATTAGAAATAAAAGAAGCTGCTAATGTTTTAGAAACCTCAAATATTAAAAAAATTTCCTTAACTACTTCCAAAGGAATTTTTCCGTTTTTTTCATATCTTTTTATAGTGTATGGGGTTTTATTTAATTTTTTCGCTAATTCTATTTGTGTCATTTTTTTAGATTTTCTTAAAAATTTAACAACTTCCCCCAAATGCTTAAAATCATTAATTTCTTTTTCCATTTTTTCTCCATATTAATTATTAATTTTCTAATAATATAATATCAAAAAGTAACAAAAAAAGCAACTTTTTATATTTTTTATAAAAAATACATTGACTAAAGTAACAATATATGTTACTATTATTTAGAATTGGTAACATAAAATATTACTTTTAGGAGTGTGGTAAAAATGGTAAACAACAAATTAAAGGGGAAATTGAAAGAATACAGTTTCAATTATGATAATTTTTCAAAGGTTATAGGATTATCAAAAACAGCATTTACAAATAAAATCAATGGAAAAGGTTTTAAAGATAAGGAAATCGCTAAAATGAAAAAAATCTTTAATTTAACCAATGATGAAGTAGTAGAAATCTTTATAAACGAATAGGGCTGGGCTGAAATTTTAGCCGAGTAATATTAAAAAAATTCTGAACGAATTAAAATCGGTCAGAACAAATAAAAAACAGTATAGGAGTGAATGAAAATGAATGAATTAGTAACAAAAATAGGCAAAGAGCCTAAGGAAAGTATCACAAGTTTGGAATTATTGGAATTAATCAATAAGTTTAGGATAGAAGACGGAAATAAAACAAAATTAGAACATAAAGACCTATTGAAAGCTATAAGAAATGAATTTAGAAAACAAATAGGTGAGGGAAAAATTTCGCCGACCTCGTATAAGGATAATTGGAATAGAAACCAGCCTAAGTTTGATTTGACTTTAAAGCAATCATTAAGACTTTTGACAAAGGAAAGCATAGAAGTGAGAGAAAAAGTATTTGATTATATTGAAAAGCTGGAAAAACAAAATCAGATGTTAAGGCAGGCATTATGGAACAGGCAAAATAATGAATGGCTACTCACTAGAAAGCAAGGAAAAATCACAAGGCGAAAGGAAACGGACGCAATAGCTGTATTAATACCTTATGCAAAATCACAGGGGAGCAACAATGCTGACAGGCTTTATATTGTGTATTCAAGGCTTGTAAATAGACTTGCAGGAGTAGATGACGGAACAAGGGAAACGGTCGATGTTGAAACGTTGCTACATATCAAAAAGCTAGAGGACTTATTTTCAAAAGTTATATTTGAGAGTATGGAAAAGCAGTTGTTTTATAAAGATATTTACGGAAAATGCAAAGCACTTGGCTACCAATTAATGCAATTTATGAAACTGGATATGCCAAATATATACAAAATCAATGAAAATCAGAAACAATTGGGCCTGATGTAACAGCCAATTAATACGGACAATCACAATCAAATAGCATACTTGAGAAGTTTGTAGTGTAATTTATGAAAAAAATGTAAATTATAACTTGACAAGTTAGTACTAATATTATATAATATGTTTGTACTAACGGATAGGAGAGTTTTATGAAAGAGAAAAATGCAAAAATCACTTTTTATAAAGCTGGAAACGGAACAACGAACAAGGTAACAATACCAGCTGAATTTGCTAGATTTTTGGAATTGTCAAAAGAAAACAATGATATTAAAATCATTTTAGATGAAGAAAACAAGCAAATAATTATAAAAAGGAATTAAAAAAAAGCCCTATACAACTATTTAAGTTATATAAGGCAAACTCCATATATCCTTAGATAAAAGAGTTGTAGTATAATAAATATACTGTAGCAAGTAAATTATACTACAAACTTCTTAAGAATGCAAAGGAATTTGTAGTATTTTTTTAATGCTTAAAAATAAATAAACCATACAAATCATATCAGAAAACATATAAAAAATCAAGTATAAAGCATATAAAATACATTTCTAGGCGATAAGAAAATACACAAATAAATTTGATTGTTAGGTTAAGCGTTGGGCTTAATAATTTTTTGATACATCGAAAACGGAGATACACAGAAAATTTAATATTGAAATGGAGTGGTAAGGAATGAAACACAAATTTGAAGCTATAGGAATGGTAAACAAAAACAGCGACAAAGCAAGGGAAAAGGCCCGAAATAAAGTGATTAACATAATAAAAAGAATGATTAAGGGAGTGAAATAATTATGGAAAAGAAAATAAGGGAAGAAATTTTAGGCGACAAGGCAGACGAGATAAGGGAAGAAATATGGCAAAAAGAGAGGTATGCAGAACGTGAAAGCCTAAAACTTGCTAAGAATGAAAAAGTAAAAGAAAAATTAATTGAACTGTTTACAGCTATACAGGTAGCAAGGGAAGAAATAACAGTCAAGGAAGATTTACAAAAAACATACAGGGAAAACATCAGTAATATGGATATTGAAAACGTTATACGTGAAAGCATAGTTGTAATTGATGTATTTACAGAGGAAGAAAAAACAATAAAAGAAATATTAGATAAATCAAATTAAGGAGCGTGGATTAAATGGAAGAAATGAAAGAAAAAGCAAAAAAAAGTATGGAAGAAGCAATACTTGAATGGGCAGATATAGAACTTGAGATACGTTGCAAAAGAAAAATGGATATTGTAATGAAAGAACTTAAAAGCAGTAGAGAGGCGAGTAATTTTTTTGCTGATTTGCTTGTAGAAACACAAAAAACTTTTTTTAAGTTAGGAAAACAAGTGGCAAGAATGGAAATGGAGCAGTAACAATGGAATTTACAGAAATATTGGAATTACTGGAAAAAGATTTATTTGAATTGGAAAAAATAGAGCTGGAAGAGATAGAAGAAATTGAATTGCCGGAAATAGAAGATGTAGAATTGTTTGAAATACCAGAAACAGAACTATTTGAAACAGAAAATATAAAAGACGGAGGGAAAGAAAATGGAATTGACAGGAAACAACGAAATGATAACAAGTAGGGATTTATTAAAGAAAATCAATGAACTTAGAGAAAAGGAATACGAAGAAAAGGCAAAGGCTGGAACATTAACGGAATCGGAAATTAAAAGAGGAAAGTTTATTGAATTAAGACATAAAAATCTTTTAAGAACAATAAAAGATGAATTTTCAGAAGAAATTAACGGGCTCAAAATTGAGCCGGTTGAAAACGAAATAGCACAGGGGAAATTTTCCCTTAGCAAATACTTAGATGAAAAAGGCGAAAAAAGAGATATGTATGTATTGCCTTTAGAAAAAGCCAAACAAGTTTTAATGAGAGAAAGCAAATTTGTAAGAAAAGCCGTGATTGAGTATATAGACTATTTGGAAAACCAAAACAGGCAATTAGAGGAGCTTGCAAGGTTACAGGCAAGAGAATTAAGCAAAGTAACAAGGAACATTGAAACATTGAATTTAAAGGCATTGCTGGAGTATGGAAAAGTAAGAAAAGAGAAACAGAAAATATATTATATTCATTATTCAAACTTGGCACGGAACATTGCTGGAATACCAAAAGGAATCAAGAGAGACGAATTGACGCAAGGACAATTAGGAATACTACAGCAAGTTGAGTTGATTATGGCAGCGGTTATAAACGAATGTATGGCGGAAAACATACCTTTTGTACTTATGTATCAAGAAGTAAAGGACAGAACAGAAATCAAGGCTAAGGTGCTGTTAAAGGCATTACAGAGAGTTGAAAACGTAGATAATGGGCCTGTGTGGAAAATAGGATATTAATTATAAAAAATAGCCTAATTTTTCAAGATAATTGTAATTTTAGGCTTTAAATTTGAAAAAATAGGAGAAATTTAAAAATGGAGAAAGCAAACAGTAGCGAAAGAGCAAAGGCGATAATCAAAGCATTTGAACAATTAAGCGTGGAAGAAATGGAGAAATTATTAATTAAGTTAGGAATACTGACAAACAGAAAGCTAGAGGAGAAAAATAATGGGAGCATACGAAAAGAAAATGCCGAATGTTAGAAAAAACATTCAAAAGATACAGAAACATAAAAATTATAACGAGGATATAGAAAGCGTGATAAAGAAATTAGATAAGGAAATAGACGATTATAAGCTATATGAGAGACATTTAACATCAATATATGAATTAATGGAGCTTGGTATAAAAATAACAGCGTTAGCATACAATTAAGGGGGATAGAATGGATAAAATAGATATATTAAGAAAAGTCGTAACAACAGCAAATGAAGAACGAAAAAAGAAGTGGATTGAAACACAAAAAGAACGGAAAATACAGGCAGTGGCATTTGTTGAGTTTTTGGGTGAATTACAAATACCTAGTGAACAAATAATTCAAATAGTGGATAAAGTTACCGATTTGTTAGAAGTGTCAATAGATAATGTTGTTTTTGAAGCACTTATTGACGAAAGCGAACAAATAATGCAAGTCCTCGATGAAGAGGAAGACGGACAACCATTATCATAACAGAGAAAGGAGAAAATATGAAATCAGTATATTGCAAGCATTGTGGAACATTCTTATTTGGAATAGAGAACAATCGTATTTATTATGTTGCCAAATGCAAGAAATGTGGCAAAGTGAACTATGGAAACACAGCCCCAGTATTCAAGCCGAAGAAAAAGAGTGGGAAATAAAAAAATGCCTGTTATTTCACAAAAGGGGGGAGTGATTTAACAAGCAATCATAATTATTTTGGTGTATTTCTATGTATCAATTATACCATATCACAGCATTTAAGACAATCAAAATTTAGGTCCCAATCTTTAAATGATAAGAGAATAAAAATGTAAGATTAAATACCATAACAAATTATACATTTTTGAAGTAAAAAATAGCAAATAAAAATGTAAAGTTAGATACCATAACAGCCAAAAATGTAAGATTAATACAAGGTTAAAAAAATTACGTAATTTTGAATAAGCAAAAATTTTTTTCCTTTACTTTATATAGTAATGTGGGATTGGATTTTACATTTTTTATCATTTTAGATACAAAGAAATACCCTAGATAGCATAAATAAAAGCCTAGAATACAAAATAATCTATATAATTCAAAGAAAAGCAATGATAATTAATTGATTATATACAGACATACACAAAGAAAAATAATTATAGAGAAAAGAGAGGGAAAATGCACGCCGAATTTAACATTTGGGTAAGGAAGTGAAATTAATGAGTGAAAGGGGAAATTATCCGAAAAGATATAGATACACGGAAGAAGACACAGACAGGATAATAGAAATATTGGAAATCATAGAGGAATACAGGAAAGAAAGTGAGATTGATGAAACGCTTGAATGCATAAACAATGAACTTTTGTATGGAAATGGAGAAATAAGCTATATAACAAGGTGCAAGCGTCAGACTTGTCCTCTATGCAGGGAAAACAGGAAATACAAGACATATTTAAAGCTAAAGGAAAAAATAAACGAACAAAAGGGAATCCGATATATCCTAATGACATTTAATGGCAGAGAAATAAGCGATTTATCAAAACTAAGCAAGGAAGTGGGGGAAAATAATGACATAGTGGCAAAAATCGTAAGGAAAAGGAGCATACAGGCAATAATGCTGGGTTATGTAAAGATAGTTGAAATTTCCTATAATAAATATTCTAAAAGACTTTTACCGCATATCCATTTATTATTAGGAGTTAGAGAGGATTTTAAAAAGCATTGGATTAGAAAAAAAGAAATTGAAAAACTGGAAAAGACTTGGAAAAAATGGAAAAAGGAAACTATCACAAACGCTATTGATGTAAAAGTGGTAAAGAATACTGATGAAGATATAGAAAAAGTATTGAGATATATCACGGTTGCAAGGAAAAAGCGTATAATGAAACTTTATGATATGGAAATTCGGGCCTTTTTTGAAATGATAAACGACAGGAAAAGGCTGTTTACTACTTCAGGGATATTCAAATAACAAAACGGGGTGATTTAATTGAACTTGAAATCAAAAAGAATGGAATACATTGTATTAAAGCACAAGATAAGGGAGAAAAGATTAAATTACCAGAAATTAGCTAAGGAATTAAGAATATCGGAAAGTGGACTTAATAAAAAAATAAACGGAAAAAATTATTTTACACAGTCGGAAATATACAAAATAAAAGAGTTATTAGAACTAACGGACAATGAATTGATTAAAATATTTTTTTGACTATTGTAAAAAACGGTATTAAAATTATAGGGCAGAGTAGTGCCTATTAGCTAGATTTTTGGATTGGTGGAAGAAATGAAAAGAATAAAAAATGCAAATGGTACTGGAAGTGTAACAAAAACCACGAAAAGAAAGCCGTACAGGGTAAGAGTTACGGACTGGAAAACAAAGAAAAGGGTATCGCTGGGATATTATGAAACAAGGAAACAGGCAATGGAAGTGCTGAATGAATATTTATACAATCCCTATGATGTAGAGAACAGCACAATGACATTTAAGGGGCTGTATAGATTGTTTATAGAGAATCAGAAAGGACTGGTTGCAGTTGGCACGATAAAGGGCTACGAGAACAGCTTTAAAAGATGTAAGCCGTTACATAGTCTAATATTTAGGGAAATAAAAAGCCCTCAAATGCAAGACACGGTAAACAGTCTTGATTGCAGTGTAGCAACAAAGAAAATCACAAAGAATTTTCTGACAGTATTATCCAACTATGCTATGGAGCTTGAGATAATGACAGTGAACAGGGCAAAGTTTATAAGATTGCCAAAGGAAAGCAGTAAAAGGCAAAAGAATGTGTTTACAGGCTATGAAATTCAAAAGCTATGGAATAATATTGGCATACAATGGGTAGACTATATTTTAATTATGATTTACACAGGTATGAGAATAGGCGAAATTACAGAACTGAAAAAAGAAAACGTTGACTTATTACGTAGGATTATAAATGGCGGAAACAAGACGGAAAAAGGGAGACATAGACAAATACCTATACACAAGGACATATTTCAGTTAGTGAAAGGACTATATGAGAGCAGTCCAACTGAATATTTGCTATATAATAAAAAATGGGTATTCGAGAAAAAGAAAAAAGAAAATAAGCCGATACGTACAAATTATTTTAGAGAAAAGTTTTATAAGACGCTGGAAGAGTTGGAAATGAATCATAAGCCACACGATTGCCGAAAGACATTGGCAACCTTTATGAACAATCAGAAAATAAATAGCGTTGTAATAACCGATATACTAGGACATGAGGACATAAGCACTACAAATGAATATTATATTCAATCAGATATCGAGGAATTGACTGTATCAATGGATAACATCAAATTTTTGAATGATGTAAATTAAAACCATTAATTGAATCAATAAAACTGATAATTTGTAGGCAATGAATTTGGGGTCCAACGGGGGACCAACCGGCAAGGTAAATGAGTACCTTTTTTGGAAAAATCACAAATAAATAAAAAATATTAAAAAATGAAAAAGGTAACTGAATACCTTTTTGGTACTGTATTACCTTGCTTTGTAAAAAATTGGCAAAAAAAATATGCTACCCTTGTGATAGCATATTTAAAAAGGAGTTTTGAAGAAAAAAGTTTTCACTTTTTCTATTGGTCAGATATGATTATACAGGATAACTCTTATAATAAAGTTTTTAAAAACTTTGTTTTGTCTTTAAATAATGATAATGATTGAATTGCACTATTTATTATAATCTTCTGCTTCTCCATGTGAATTGCAGGATGAAGCACCTGAACAGCTACAGCAATCTGTTCCACAAAAATTTTTATTTTTCTTATAATCTTTGTATATTTTTCTAAAGACTGTAAGCGCAATTACAGCTGCAATTGCAGCAACAACGACTGTTTTTACCATGTTTTAACTTCCTTTCAAGATTGTATAAATAACAATAAATTTTATTTTGAAAATATATTTTAATCTAAAAATGTATTTGAGTTACAATAATCAAAGATTCTAAAATTATACAAATAATCGTGCGACATTAAAAAACAGTACTGATACAGCATAAGGTAAAATTAATAGCATTGATACCTGAAATGCTAACAATTTCCAGCCAAATTCCTGTTTTAATGCTCCCATTGCTACAGCACACGGCACTACAAGAAGAACATACAGCATAAATGAATAAGCTCTTATTGGACCATATTTATCATTCCATAGATTTCTAATTGCTGGAACGATATTTCCTCCAGCATCCTCATCAAGATCTTCCTGACTTTTCATTTCCAAAGTTGAAATTTTGAAAGTCGCAATGTGTCCTAAAGATTTTATAGAATCAAGTACAGCATTTCCTAGACCAATTCCTTGCTTTTTTAAATCATTTACAAAATTATATTCCTGTTGCTCGTCTTCTTTCTCTGACAACAAAATTTGCCCTAAAAATCCTACAACAGTTTCCTTTGCTATAATACTTGGAACAATGGAAGCTACAGGTTCCCATCTGTCACCAAAGCCAGTTGGCTTGAAAACAGGCTGTACAACTTTTGCCGCTTGTCCTAAGTAAGAATTTTCGGCATCTCCTTTATTTGGAAAATATTGGAAAAACCAGATAATTAGCAGTATTCCTAAAATTACTGTGGTTGCTTTTTTTACATAAGCAAAAGTTTTTGATTTCATATTGTTCCATACAACTTTTGCACTTGGTAATCTATATGGAGGCAGTTCTATTAGAAGTTCCGTGTTATTTCCCTTGAAGTAATTGAACCGTTTTAGTATAAATGCCACAAAAAGAGCCATAAATACTCCAAAAAGATAAATTGAAACTACAACTAGGGCTGCCTGTTTGCTGAAAAAAGCTGCCGCAAGAAGAGAATAAACTGGAAGTCTTGCACCACAAGACATAAAAGTGGCAATAACTCCTGTCAGCCTTCTTGTTTTCTCATCTTCTAAGGTTCTTGTTGAATAAATTGCTGGAACTGTACATCCAAATCCGATTAACATTGGGATAAATGCTTTTCCAGAAAGCCCAACCTTTGTCATCATTTTATTCAGAATAAACGCTACACGTGCCATATACCCACTTTCTTCAAGAATTGCCATGAAAAAATATATAAAGAACATAAGCGGAACAAATGTCAAGACTGAACCTACTCCAGCAAGAATTCCTTCCAGCACAAAGCTGCTTAGCCAGTCAGGTACTCCTTCAATAGCATGCCCTACATATTTTATTACAAAATCACTAAAAAATCCGTCAATCCAGTCAATAAAGGGCGAACTTCCATCAAATACAATAACAAACACTGCATAAATTATAGCAAGAAATGCGATTCCGCCCAAAAATTTATTTAGAAGTATTTTATCAATTTTATCTGTCAAGGCAAATTTATTTCCAGTACCTCTTGTTAAATTTGCCGAAATAATTCCACGCACAATTCCGTATCTTGCCCTTGCCAATACATCTTCAGGCTCAATTCCGTAATGTTCCTCAAGATTTTTCTTCTCAAGACTTCCAACATCTAATAAGTTGATCCCGAATTCATTTTTTACTCTTGCTATTACATTTGTATCATTTTCTAAAATTTTGATAACAAGCCAGTCAACAGGATATTTTTCTAGCATTTTTTCATAGGATTTCTCATTTTTTAGTTTATTTTTCAAAGTTTCGATATTACTTTCAATTTCTTTGTCAAACAAAAGTCTGTGCTGTTTATGTTCTGATGAAGTTTGTTTTGAAATTTCAACTACTTTTTCCATAAGCTTGTCTACACCGTTTCCAGATTTTCCACTTGTAAAGACGACTGGGATGCCAAGCTGCTTTTGAAATCTGTCCACATCCAGCTTATAACCAATCCTTTTAAATTCATCCTCAAAGTTAAGTGCCATAACGATTGGAATGCTGAGTTCCTTTAATAGAGCTGTTAAATAAATATTTTTCTCAAGCGATGTGGAATCCATAACATTGATTATTATATCAACTTTTTCATTTAATAAAAAATCTCTTGAAACACGTTCTTCAGGAGTATTTATTGATAAATTGTAAATTCCCGGCAAATCGATAAGTTTTATATCTTCATTGCCTATCTTAAAAAAAACTTCTTTTTTTTCTATTGTTACTCCTGGCCAGTTTCCTATTTTTAAACTTGCATGTGAGATTTGATTAATTAAAGCGGTTTTTCCTACGTTAGGATTTCCAACAAATGCTACGTTTATCATTTTACCACCTCAATTTGAATATGATTTGCTAAATTTGTACTGATTACGATTTTTGTTTCCACTGTCTTTATTAAAATATTTCCATTTGCAATATTTTCTATTGTACATGCGTCGCCTCTGCAAACTCCCAAACTTAATAATCGTGTATCCAATGTCCTCTCATCAATATCTTTTAGCAAAAATTTCTCTCCAATTTTTCCTTCCACTAGAGTCATTTTAGTCCATCTCCTCTCATTATTATTTTTGATTTCTGAAGTTTTTTTATTTAAAATAATTTTAAAATAAGTTTTTTGATAAACTTTTATTTTAAGGATTCACTTTAAAATTATTTCAAAAGTGTAACAAATACTCTGAAATTCAAATATTTTAGCTATCAAACTAATTTTATACCTTTTTAAAAAATAATGCAAGTTTTTTCTTAAAAAAAAACATAACATTCTGATAAAATGCTATGAATATATCTTATTCTTTATTTTAATAAAATTAGTTACCAATATTTTTTCTAAATTCGTCTTTTTTATCAAGCAGTATAATATCTTCACCCATTTTTTACCGTAATTTAATATTTTCTCGACCCCAGAAGCACATGGCATATAAAATATTTGAAAATGAATGTTTATTGCTAATTTAAAATATAAAAAATCAATAAAAGAAGTAAATAAGGTTTTAGAAGCTCATTTAGAATATCTTGACAAATATTTTGAAAAAGAAAAATTTATATGTACAGGGAAGAAAAGTTTTCCTGAATTAGGAGGAGTAATCTTGTTTGATTCTAACAATTTGAAAGAAGCAAAAAAAATACTGTATGAAGATCCATTTTATATTGAAGAAATAGCAGATTATGAAATAATCGAATTTCAACCAGTTAAGTTTAGTCAAAATTTTTCAATAGAAAATTTACTCAATTAAATAGTATAAAAAGAGCTGTTTCAAATTATATATGATGACAGCTCTCTATAAAATCAAAAATATCTAATAAATTAATTTAATTATTCTTTGTATAAAAAAATTCAAATTAATCCTTTATTTATCATTTTAGTATTCTAATTTTTATCTGCTCCTGTCATATTTCCTTTGTATATACACATTATTAGAAATTATTTTTAATATCAAACTATATTTATTACAATATTATAAATTATAAAAAATATACTAAAAATCAATATCTATTAATTTTTTTTTATAAATTTCTTATAATATGCTTGCAAATCTAAAAAAATGTGGTAGACTTATAGTATGAGGTTGTTCACTTTTAATTTCAGTAAAATCATTCTTAGAGATAATTAAGGATGTTAAAAATTTGTAAAGTGAAAACATAAAAAATAAATTTTATTTAAAAGGAGGTTCAAAATGGTAGGAATTATCGTTGCAAGTCATGGTGAATTTGCGGCTGGTATAAAGCAGTCGGCTTCAATGATTCTAGGTGAGGCGGAATTGCTGGAATCAGTTGTATTTATGCCAAGTGAAGGACCAGATGACTTATATAAAAAAATTCAAGATGCCATTGCCAAACTAGGAACTGAAGAAGTTCTTTTCTTAGTTGACTTATGGGGAGGAAGCCCTTTCAACCAATCAAATCGTTTCTTTGAAGAAGCACCTGAAAAAAGAGCAATTGTAGCAGGACTTAACTTGCCAATGCTGTTAGCGGCTTTATCAGAAAGAGAAGATTTAGATACAGCTCACGAAGTAGCAAAAGCTATTGTTCCAGAAGGAAAAGATCAAGTTAAGGTTCGTCCTGAAGAATTACAGCCTAAAGAAACAGCAGCAAAAGCAGCGGCTCAAGATGACACGCCAAAAGGAGCAATTCCAGAAGGAACAGTTATCGGAGATGGGAAAATAAAATTTGTTCTAGCCCGTATTGATACACGTTTGTTACACGGACAAGTTGCAACAAGCTGGACAAAAGCAACAAATCCAAACAGAATAATTGTTGTTTCAGACACAGTTTCAAAAGATGAATTACGTAAAAAATTAATTGAACAGGCGGCACCTCCAGGTGTACGTGCACACGTTATACCACTTGACAAATTAGTAGCAATTTCAAAAGATCCAAGATTTGGAAATACAAAAGCATTATTACTATTTGAAAATCCTCAGGATGCACTTTATGTAATTGAAAAAGGTGTGGACATTAAAGAGTTAAACGTAGGTTCGATGGCGCATACTGTTGGAAAAGTAATGGTAAACAATGTGCTTTCAATGGATCAGAAAGATGTTGACACTTATAAGAAACTTAGAGATTTAGGTGTTCAATTTGATGTAAGAAAAGTTGCCGCTGACAAGAAGGCAGATTTATTTAAATTAATTTCAGAAAAACAAAATGAAGGATTAAAACTTTAATTTTAGGAGGTTATTATGGATTTTAATATTTTATCAATTATTTTAATATTAATCGTCGCATTTCTAGCAGGAATGGAAGGAATCCTTGATCAGTTCCAATTCCATCAGCCAATTATTGCGTGTTCATTAGTTGGAGTTGCGACAGGACATATAAAGGAATGTGTTATGTTAGGTGGAGCTTTACAGTTAATGGCTTTAGGTTGGGCAAATGTAGGAGCGGCAGTTGCTCCAGACGCGGCTCTTGCTTCTGTAGCTTCGGCAATTATTTTTGTTAAAGCTGGAAAATTTGATGCTGCGGGTCAAACTGTAGCGATTGGTACAGCGATTGCACTTGCTACAGCTGGGTTAGTTTTAACTATGGTTGTTCGTACTTTATCAGTAGTTATTGTTCACCAAGCTGATAGAGAAGCAGAAAAAGGAAATTTCAAAGGTGTAGAATTATGGCATATGGTTGCGCTTGCATGTCAAGGTTTACGTATTGCTATTCCTGCCCTATTATTGTTATTTATACCTTCTCCTGTTATTCAACATGCTCTTAAATTATTGCCAGAATGGTTTACTGATGGAATGAAAATTGGTGGTGGATTCGTTGTAGCAGTAGGATATGCAATGGTTATTAACTTAATGGCAACTAAAGAAGTATGGCCGTTCTTCTTCCTAGGTTTTGCATTAGCACCATTAAATGAATTGACATTGATTGCAACTGGTATTATAGGTGTATGTGCAGCTATTATTTACTTAAATGTTACAAATAATAAAGGTAACGGTGGCGGAGATGGCGGAGCATCTTCTTCTGGAGATCCGCTAGGTGACATTTTAAACGATTATTAATAAGGGAGGAACAAGAAATGGCAGAAAATAATAGAATAAAATTATCAAAATCAGATCGTCGTAGTGTAATGTTACGTTCTCAATTTCTTCAAGGTTCTTGGAACTACGAACGTATGCAAAATGGAGGTTGGGCTTATTCTTTAATCCCAGCATTGAAAAAATTATATCCAAATAAAGATGATGCTTCAGCAGCTTTAAAAAGACATATGGAATTCTTTAATACTCACCCATATATTGCTGCACCAATTTTAGGAGTAACTCTTGCTCTTGAAGAAGAAAGAGCAAATGGATCAAAAATTGATGATGCAGCTATTCAAGGGGTAAAAGTTGGAATGATGGGACCACTTGCAGGAATCGGAGATCCAGTATTCTGGTTCACAGTACGTCCAATTTTAGGAGCAATTGCAGCTTCATTGGCAGCAGGTGGATCACTTATAGCACCTTTCTTCTTCTTTATTGTATGGAATGTAATACGTATAGGCTTTTTATGGTATACTCAAGAATTTGGTTACCAAAAAGGTGCTGAAATTACAAAAGATTTATCAGGTGGTTTATTACAAACAATTACTAAAGGAGCATCCATTTTAGGAATGTTCGTTATGGGAATACTAGTTCAACGTTGGACAACAATTAATTTCCCAATGGTTGTATCAAAAGTTCCTTTAGCAAAAGGGGCTTATGTAGAATTTCCAAAAGGACCTATAGACAGTACCCAGTTACAAAAAATTCTTGGAGATGTAGCAAAAGGACTATCGCTTTCTCCAGAAAAAGTAACGACTTTACAAGATAACTTAAATCAACTAGTACCGGGATTAGCGGCTTTATTATTAACATTCCTATGTATGTGGCTGTTAAAGAAAAAAATAAGTCCAATTCTAATTATCTTTGGATTATTCTTAGTTGGAATTTTAGGACATTTAGTTAAAATATTCTAAAAATAAAGAATTACTACTAATTAAATAATTGGAAAATTTACTTAAAGGAGAGAAGTTGGAACTAAAAAGCCAACTTTTTTCTAATTTTATGTAATAAATTTGAATTAAAGAAATGAGGAATAAAAGTGGCTATTTCGATGAATACAAAAGTGTTATTTACAACAAAGGCAAATTCTCTATCGGGAATGATTGGGAATAAAAATGGAAATATACTTGTGGGAGACAAAGCCTTTGAATTTTATAATAACCGTAATCCCGAAGACTATATTCAGATTCCTTGGGGAGAAATTATAAGAGTAAGGGCACAGATTTTTTTTAAAGACAAATATATTCGTGGTTTTTTCATAGATACTAAAAGTGCTGGCTCATATAATTTCGTTGTAAAAAATGCTGGAAAAACATTAAAGACAATGCGTGATTTTTTAGGAAATGAAAAAATTGTAAGAAATAAACCAGTATTGTCGCTGAAAAAAGTGTTTGAATGGTTCAAGAAGAAATAAAAATGACAGATTTGAAAATAAAAATGGACTAACTTTATATGATAGTCCAATTTTTTTATTTTATAAATATAATAAAACTAGTTTAAAACAGAACTCAAAAATTATGACTATTTTACTCAAACCCTAAATTATATAATTTCTAGCAGTTTAATTTTAAATAGGTTCGAGTATATTATCAAATTTTGTTTCTGACTTTTTAAAAAGTATTAATATTCATATTTTTTATCATAACCTCTAGGTGTAACCATTTTTCCTTTTTTAACAAATGTATTTGAATTTCCGATTAATACAATTGTAAGCATATTTATTTCAGAATCAAGCATTTTTTCAAGTGTTGTGATTTCATGCTCTTCAGTTTCACGTCCTGCATTTCTTACGATTGCAACTGGCGTGTCTTTTGATTTGTGTTTTAGCATAATTTGCTGTGCTTCTACGATTTGAGTTGTTCTTCCTTTACTTTTTGGATTGTATAAGCTTATGATGAAATCACCTTGTGCAGCTAATTCTAGACGTTTTTTTATTAGTTCCCAGTCTGTTAGAAGGTTGCTTAGGCTGATTGTTACATAATCGTGCATAATTGGAGCTCCTACGATTGCGGCTGCAGCGTTTGTTGCTGTAACTCCTGAGATTACTTCAATTTCCACATCATCCTTTTCATCAATAACCTCATACATTATTCCAGCCATACCGTATACTCCAGCATCTCCACTGCTAATCAAAGCAACATTTTTACCAGATTTTGCAAGTTCCAAAACTTCAATACATCTGTCAACTTCCTTCATCATACTTGAACTTTTTATTTCCGTATTTGGAAAATATTCCTTAATCAAGTCAGTATAAGTTTTATACCCAACAATTATATCGCTTTTCTCCATTGCTTCATAAGCCTTAAAAGTCATATCTGCCTTTTTTCCTGGCCCAATTCCTACTACATAAATTTTTCCTTTTTTGTTCATTTTTTCTCTCCTCCTAAATTTTATTATCTAATTAATTAAAAAATTAATTTACAATTTTATTATATATGTCTAATGCTTCAAGATTCTTTATTTTTTCTCTGGCTTTTTCCAGTATTTCTAAATTACCAACACTTGAAGCGACAAATAACCACATCATTTCTTGTTTAAATAAAACAAATTTTTTCAAGCTTTCTTTTTTCACATTTGCTATGCTTAAATAATAGTCAATTCCTTTTTCATATTCTTTTTTATAAAAATAATTTTTTCATTTATTCCTATTTTGGACAAATCTTGCTGGATTTTTTCCTTCATTGTTAAAGCATTTAAATTTAGGTTTAGGATACAAAATAATGCTAGCGATAAAAGTATTTTTTCTCCTATTTTTTCCTTAATTATTTGAATTTTAATATTTTTTAATCTCTTCCACCATATTTCGCTTCAATATTTTTATAACTTTCTCCCAATATTTCATTTACAAATTTAAAAAAATCTAAATTTTCATTTTGACCTACAAAAACTGTTAATATTTTATCTTTATTTTCATCATCATACACATAAAATTCATTGCCTTTACTGTCAGTTCCTTTTCTTAAAAATACTCCTTCTGAAATTTCTTCATCTTCTTCTCTTTTTCCAAAAACAAGAATTCTAACAATTTTTTCTTTTTCTTTCAGATCTTTTAATTTTATTTTTTTCTCAAAATCTTTATTTTTTCCTAAAAAAACAAGTTTGCAATTTAATCCACTACATCCAAATGTCCAATCAAAAATCTTTTTCTCCTTGTCTATTCTTGTTTCGATATAGTCAAATTTTTTTTGAGCAACAATTCGTTTTATTTGCTCATCATCTGAAAATGCTTCAAATTTTTTTCTTTTATCTTCTAAATGAATATCGCTTTCAATAGTTTCCTCTTTTTCAGAATTTTCCATAATTCTTTTAAACATTTCAGTATCTTGAAGTTTTTTTGTCAATTTTTCAAGTTTTGTAATTTCTTTTTCTGACATTTCTCCAAAAAATCCTTTCAAAGCCATTGTCATCTGAATTGTCATAACAGTCATTATTTCTTTATTTTTATTATATTCTGCCACTTCCTTAGAAACCTGTTTATTCGCAATTTTATTTATAAAATCATTGACCATTCCTTCTATATCACCTGCTACTGCTTTTAGAATACCGCCAGCCATAAAAAAAATTAGTTGATCAGAATATGCCTCTTCATCAGAAATTCTGTATTTTTCCCTCAAATCTTTATTATTAAGTATTTTATCAATTTTCTCTATTTTTTGCATTATTTCATCTATTTTGGGCTTAACTGTTTTTAAATTATTATCTTGATTTATATTTTGTGATTCCTTTGATAAATACTCAAAAAAATCTATTACTTTCAAATAATACTGATTATTGCTGATACTTTTAACTTTTTCAAAATATTTATTTTTCTCAGTTTTTCCTTCTGAACTGATCCAAAAATTCTTTCCCAAAAAGAAATTTTTTCTATCTTCAGAAATATTTGTTTTCAAATATTCTGAAATATACTTCTCTTTTTTAGAATCATTCTCTGTTCTAGTCAAAAAATAGAATTCTATTAATCTTTCCAAAGCAACGTAATTTCTTTTATCCTTTAAATAAATTTTTTCCCATTTGTCCCTATCTTTTGTTGATACTTCTCCATCTTCGTTTTTCGTTGTAAATCCCTCTCCTGTTTCTTTATCCAATTTCACAGTTTCATCAATAATTTCCTTTTTCACCCCAACTTTTGACAAATCCTGCTGGATTTTTTCTTTCATTGTTAAGGCGGTTAAATTTAGATTTATTAAAAAAAGGACTATGATTAGAAATATTTTTTTCATATTATTTTCCTTTCTTAAATTTTTTAATCTATTTTTATTTTAAATATTTTTATAATTTTTTTATTTCTGAAGATACTTATCAATTTTTTTACTAATTTTATGCAAAAATATCAAATTTAAAATCATCAGAAATCCAATTATTATAACACATAAAATAAAAATAACAAAATTAATTTCTTTATTTAAAATAACATTCCAGATCATTAAAATTCCTAAAGGGAAAATTATAAAAGAAGTCCGACTTCCTGGGGAAAACTTTCTATATCTAAGCGCATCATATATATGAGGTACTAAATGTACAATATATACAATAAATAATGACAGAACTATTTCATACATCCTAAACTCGCTTGCCATAAAAAGTAATGTTGATAAAATTATAAATTCTTGGGCAATCATTAATGAAGTTGTTTCTGTAGATGGATAACTTTCCTTTTTCTTCACAAATAATTCATTTTTCATATCTTTTACAACTTTATTTTTTTCTATAAATTTTTTTATAAAAATTATTTCTTCAAATTCGTGTATCATAAATAGTACTATTGTTATAAATGACAATTTGTATATTTCCATTCTTACATTTGTTCCTCAAAAATTGAAATTGTAACTCCTTCCAACTTCACTTTTTTCACCAAAAAACTTCCTTTTCTACTTGAAGCTAGATAGGCACAAGGCTCAGAAACACCATATACCCCAATTTGATTTTTTACAAATTCAGAACGTTCTTCAATCAAATTTTCCAGTTTCAAAATTTCTTCCTTTTCAAAAAATTTTATTGGGATATCAAGCTCCTTCATCGCTTCAAGAAGTCCTGTTTCATCAGATTTTACCCAGGCAGATGCTGCCATTTTTATAGATGAAAGCTCTAAATTCTGTTTATCCATTGCATATTTCAGTTTTTCGATAATGTGTTCCTTGCTAACTCCTCTTTTACATCCAATACCAATAAAAATATTCTGTGGAATAATTTTTGAGATTTCAATATTTTTTCTATTTGACACAATTATTGCTCCAGCACTATTTTCATCATGATTTACAATGTTTTTTGGTAAATGAAGGCTTACATTTTCTCCATTTACAATTAACGAAGTTACTCTCTTTGCTCCATCCAAATCATTCAATTTGGCTTTGATTTTTTGTGATAATGTATCAACTGCTATTTTTCCGCCAACATCGGATGCCGTTGTAATTACTGGTATTGCTCCTATTCCATTAGCAATCTTTTTACATTCTTCATTTGCACCACCAAGATGTCCCGAAAGCAATGAAATTACAAAATTAGCGTGATCATCAATCGTTATAACTGCAGGATCAGTATCTTTGCTTTTAAATTTTCCTTCAATAATTCTCACAACTGCCCCAGTCGCTGCAACAAATATGTGTAAATCATATTTATTAAATGTCTTTTCCAGTAAAATTGGCACTCTTTCATTTATTATAATTAAATTTTCGTTATTTTCATTTTCAAGATTTAGCAAGTTAGCTACTCTTCCTGATACGTAAATATGCAAATTATTGTACACATTTTCTTTTACTTTTAAACAAGTTTCATATCCGTTTTTGCTTACGCAATAAATTGCTGTTCTCATTTTATCTCCTTTTTTCTATTTCTTTATAAATTTAATTTCTATTTTATCTTCATCAATTACGCTGCCATTCACAATATATTTTCCATTTTTATCTTCCAGTTCTCTTGCTGATTTCCATTTAAGAGTTTCAAAATCTATATTTTCAAATTTTTTAGTCTTTACAAAATTAAATCCCGAAAAATAATCATAAAAAATTACAGATAAATTATTTTCATCTCGAACATATATAATTTTTTCCGTTATTGGCTCTTTCACAACTTGAAATTTTTCAGGTTTTACATCTTTTAATTCAAGACCAAACAAATAAACTTTATTTTTATCTTTTCCAAAATCATCTTTATTCTCTATATTTTCCAAATGTAACGCTTCAAATGATTTCACATCTGCATTTTGAAGTTCTTGTATATCCGCATATTCTTTACTAAAATAAACTTTTTTATCATCTTTTGTATAATAAGGATTTAGCACTTTAAAATTTTTAGGATTTAATCCTTTTAACTCTTTTACCATTTCATCTTTTCCAGCCATAAAATTTATGTAATATGCTTTATTTTTATCTTTTGCATACATAAAATAATCTTTTTCATAATCTTTTACTATTTGAAAACTTTTTCCATCCACATTTAAAACTGTTCCGTCATTAGAATAAAATTGATTTTTATCTCTTACCAAATGTTCATTAATTCTTTGAAAAGTATACGGATCAGAATTTTTTATTCTTTCATTAGAATAATACAAATAATTTTTATCTCTCGCAAATCCTGCATAAATATCAATTACTTCAAAAGTTTTTGCATCTGCACCTTCAATTTTTTCATTTCCTTCATAAACATTATTTTTATCTTTTGAAAAATTCAATTCCATTGTTTTAAAACTTTTAAAATCAGCATTTTCGAGTTTATCACCTTGAAAATAAATATTATTTTTGTCAAAAAAATAACTGGAATTATCATCAAAAAATTTTAATGTCTGTAAATCTATTTCTTCTTTTTTTTCTCCATAAAGATACACATTTTTTCCATCTGTAAAAATATAGTCTTTTAAAACTTTAAAGTTTTTGGGATTTACTTCCTCTATTTTTTTACCAATATAATAAACACTATTTTTATCTTTTGAATACCCTCCACCAATTAGTTGAAAAGTTTGTTTGTCAACATTTTTTAAAATTTTTGGAGATATTATACCATTATCTAAATCGTCAGGAAATCCTCCACTAGTTGGCAATAAAATATATACTCCATTTTTGTCCTTTAAATAAATCAAAAATTCATCTGCCATTATTTCAAGAGTTTTTATATCTATATTATTTACCTTGTCCTCAAAAAAATAAAGATTATTTTTATCTTTTCCCAATCCGTAACTAATTTTTGTCAATAATTTAAAACTTTTAGGATCTGCTTCATTAAGAACTTTGTCTCCATAATAAACATTTTTCTTATCTTTTGCATATTCATTATCTTCAAAAACTTCAAAAGTCTTTGCATCAGCTCCCTCAATTTTTCTATTTATGTAATAAACTTCTCCATCTTCTATTCCAAAATTTCCATTTAATTTTTTATTTTCTGAAAAAATCAGATTACTAATTAAAAATATCAATAAAAATATTTTAATAAAATTCTTTTTCATATTTTTAAACCTCTTCTTAAAATTTTCTACACTTCCATCCTGAATACATTAATAACTGCAGTTTCATAAGGATGAGCCTCTTTTACCAGATAATATGCCAGTTCCTCAAATTCTCTTTTTACTCTGAACTTCATTATTTTTTCATCTGCAACACTTGATTTTCCCACTTCTCCGTCAAAAGGACTCCCACCTTCCAGAGTTTTCCAATGTCCAATTCCATCAATCGTAGAATAAACATCTGCGTAAAATCCTTCTGTCAAAAGGTTGTATTTTTGCAAGTTTTCCACAATTTTTTCCACATAATTTTCTGGTACAAAAACTTCAAAACAGCTATATTTTTCTTTAAATTCTAATTTTGAACTCAATAAATCGTCGTTTTCATAGTTTAAAGTCAAATAAAAAAATGGTGTATTTTTAAACAATAATTCTAAAAATATTTTGTCGCCTTCCCACAATTTTAAATTGAAAATTTCTTTTTTAGGAATCCATTTTAAGTTGCCTTCGTCACATTCATGCTGATTTCCTGAAAAATCTGAACTTGTGTAAAGATACATAAATAGCGACTCATCATCATTGTAATTAAAAATCACAAGTCCACGAAATTCATAACTATTCAATTTGTAGCCAGTTTCCTCTTGAACTTCTCTTTTTAAGCACTCTTCGGGTGTTTCCCCAGCTTCCAATTTCCCACCAATTCCTAGCCATTTTCCTTTATTTATATCATTTTTCTTTTTAGTTCTATGTAGCATCAGATATTTTTCATCTTTTTCTAAATAACATAATGTCGTAATCATATTTTTCTCCTCTTTATTATAACTTATTCTCCAAATATTTTTTCAAAATCGGAATATGACTAATTTCAGGAGTCTTGCTTGCAAAAACCATTGTAACATTTTTTGAAACCAGTTCAGATTTTATTATTTGTAAAAATTTATCAAAATTAGGATTTTTTTCCAATTCATTCAAATATCCTGCTGCAAACGTCTCAAAATCAATTCTTCCTTTATGGTAATCTTCCCTAAGCTCCTTTGTAGGTGTAATTTCCTTTGCCCAGTAATCAATTTTGGCATCTTCCTTTTTCATTCCCCTTGCCCACAGCCTGTCTACAAACACTCTAAAACCATCAGCTTCTTCAGTTTTTTCATAAATTCTTTTCCAGTTAAGTTTATTCATTTTTAATCTTTCATTTTTCTAAATTTATATCTTTTAGAATTATATCATATTTTTACAAAAAATACTTTTATATTTTGTAATGAATTCAAAATTATTTTATAATTTTTTCAAAATGTCTTGAATAACTTTCTTTTTTTTTCATAGTTTTCAGTGTATTTAAATTCTAACTGCTCCGCTATCGTTAAAATTTGCCCTATTACATTAACCAGCATATAAAACCAATATAATTTTCCAACTTGTTTTTCAAAAATAATGTGCTATAATTAACATAGTTATACTTTAAATCAAAAATAGAAAGCGAGAATTTTTATGAAAAATAAATTACTGATAGCTATTTTGACTTTTGCTATATCTTCATTCTTATTCAGTTATCCTGTTTTTCGCAGTGATAAAGTCAGCCTTAGTGAAAGTGAATTGCAAAAAAATAATGCTCAGATTGAAAAGCTGCTAAGTCCGGAAAATTTATTTCAAGTTACAGATGAAGAGGTTACGGCGTTTTTAGGCTTTTCTTCTCCAAATGAAGTTAGAGTGATGAGAATTTTAATGGAAGAGCAGTTTAAAGATGCTTCTTTTATGATTACCAAAATTGAATATCGTTCTAATACAGTTGCGGCCGTTTCTTATGAATCGAATGTAAAAAATCTTTCTGAAAGAGATTACAATGCTATTATTAAAACTATTGGGTTTAAATTTAAACAAAAATATGGATTTAATATTAGCGAAATTTCCAAAAAATCTTCATCAAAAATTCAGGAACAATTGTACTTAAAAGATGTTTTTTCAATAACAGCAGATACAGCTCATGCTGAAATCGCAAAAATTAAAACATATAAGAGAAAATCAGGTTTTATTATGTTAAGCAAGACTAAAAATGGATGGGATATTTCAAGTCAAGGTATGGGAATGTCTTTTGGCAAAGTATATAAAATTAAATAATATAAAAAATTTGTGTAATTCTCTAATTTAGTAATATAAATATATATCTTTTCAGAGCTTTACACAAATTTAAAATTATACTTAATTCTCTTAAAATTAAACTAGCAAATTAAAAAATTTTGCTGCATTCTTATTTCTTCGCAGTAATCACATAAATTGGATTTTCTGCCATCATCATATTAAAATCTTTAACTTTTCTATTTTTACTCACAATTAACTGACAAATATCCACATCTTTAAAGTCATATTTTTTCAATTCCTCAACAGCCGTAAAAATATTTTCCAGCACGATAAAGTTTAATACTAAAATTCCATCTTCAACAAGGTTATCATAAGAATATTTTATAATTTCCACCAGATTTCCAGCAGAACCTCCAATAAAAATTTTATTAAACCTTGTATTTAAGTCTTTTAGTCCATCTGGAGCCATTCCTTTAATTACAGTAATATTTTCCAATCCTAATTTTTCCTTGTTTTTATGAATTAGCTCAACTGCCTCATCATTTCTCTCAATTACAAAAACTTTTCCGTTTCGTGCAAATCTCGCCATTTCCATACTTACAGAACCAGTTCCGCCACCAATGTCAAGACAAATATCATCATCTTTCATCTCCATTTTCCCAAGGCTTACAAAACGGATTTCCTCTTTTGTCATAGGAACTTTTCCTCTTAAAAATTCTTCATCTTTTATATGATACATTTTATCACTCCTTATTTTAAATTATAGTTTAAAAAGAAAGCCAAGAGTAAATCCTAACTTTCCATTTTTTATTTATTGTATAGTAAAACTGCTTTAAAGCCGAACTCAAAAGCTATGACTATTTTACTCAAACCCTAAATTTATATAATTTTCAATAGTTCGGTTTTAAATGGGTTCGAGTATATTTTTAAATTAATTTTTCAACGCCTGAATTGGCGGAGCTACTTTTCCACCGCGATTTATTAAGACAGAACAGTCTAAATTATTTATATTTATAATATCTGCTTCTCCGAGAAGTCCTCCAAACACTACTCTATCTCCAGCTTTTTTTCCAGGAACTGGGATTATTCTGACTGCAGTAGTTTTGCTGTTTACCATTCCGATTGCCATTTCATCTGCTATTATTCCAGAAATTACAGCTTCAGAAGTATCACCTGGAATAGCTATCATATCAAGTCCGACAGAACATACACAAGTCATTGCTTCCAGTTTTTCAAGTGTCAAATATCCTTTGCTTGTGGCTTCTATCATTCCCTGATCTTCACTTACTGGGATAAATGCCCCTGTTAAGCCTCCCACACGAGTTGCAGCCATTGCTCCGCCTTTTTTTACAGCGTCATTCAATATTGCAAGTGCAAGTGTTGTTCCATAAGCTCCGACTGCTTCCAGTCCAAATTCTTCCAGTACATTTCCAACACTATCGCCTACAGCTGGAGTTGGTGCAAGTGACAAGTCAATTATTCCAAATTCAACCCCAAGTCTTTCAGCAACTTCTTTTCCGATTAATTCTCCCATTCTTGTGATTTTGAAACTTACTTTTTTTATTGCTTCCGTTATTTCATCAATTTTTGCCGTTTTTGAAATATTGGCAAGTATGTGTCTTACAACTCCTGGTCCACTAATTCCAACGTTTAGCACAACATCTGGATTTTCTACGCCATGAAATGCACCTGCCATAAACGGATTATCTGGAACAGCATTTGTAAATACGACAAATTTTGCGGCTGCCAATCCGTCTGAATCTTTGGAAAGTTCAGCCAGTTCCTTTACAGTTTTTCCCATCATTTTTACAGCATCCAAGTTGATTCCTGACTTTGTAGAGCCTACATTTACAGAGGAGCAAACTCTGTCTGTTTCAGAAAGCGCCTTTGGAATACTGTTTATCAGCTTAACATCCCCTTTTGTAAAACCTTTGTCCACAAGTGCCGAAAATCCTCCAATAAAGTCAATTCCGATTGTTTTCGCCGCTTTATCCAGTGCTTTTGCAAAAATTGTATAATCTTCGGCGTTAGTTGCATTTCCAATTATTGAAATTGGAGTAACTGAAACTCTTTTGTTAATAATTGGCATATTGTATTTGCTTGCTACTTCATCGGCAATTCTTACCAAATCTTTTCCATTTTCCGTAATTTTGTTATAAATATTTTCTGCTGTTTTTTTGGCATTTGCATCAATGCAGTCAAGCAGGCTTATCCCCATTGTGACAGTTCTCACATCAAGGTGCTGCATTTCTACCATATCTATCGTTTCCAGTATCTCATCAGGTAATAAATTCATTTTTCCCTCCTAAATTTCTTATAATAATTGCTTAAAAAATTTTGAAAAAATTAGATTCTATGCATTGCCTTAAAAATATTTTCATGCTGCAAGTAAACTCTTACCCCAATTTTTTCCTCAACATCTTTAAATTTCTCCTGCAAACCTTTTATATCTGTATTTTTTTCTGCTTCTACAAGCATAATCATGGCAAAAATATCGTTTTCAAAGACCTTTTGTGTGATGTCAATAATATTTAAGCTAAGTTCGCTTAATTTTGTTGATACATTCGCAACAATTCCCGTTTTATCCGTTCCAATAACCGTAATAACAATTCTATCGTTCATTCTGATACCTCCTGACAAATTAAACTAAAACTCTTCTTAATATGTTAAATTATCGCATAAATTTAGGTATTTAGCAAGTGGGAAGTTTTATTTTATATTTTATAAAAAACTTAGAATGTGAAACAATTTGGATTTTAAAAAATATACAAGGAAGCAACGCTCTCTTTACTGAAACTTTTTTGATTATTAATATCCAGCTTGTTCCATGTATACTAAAGCAATAATTCCTAATATAGCAAGTTTTTTCATTTTATTTGGCTTCTTTAAATATTCTGTAAATTATAATTTAATTATACATTACTTTTTCCTTTTGTCAATAATTTGGGTTTAGTACGAGTTTAGAAATATGGAAGTTATAAAAAACTTATTTATTGCTATTTATTAATTAAAGTGATATAATTTGGATTATTTAAAGCCGGACTCAAAATTTATGACTTTTCCTGCTCACAGTTAAGAGCGGCTTATTTTCAGCAGTTTACTGCTGATGAAGTTCAGGTATGGTTTTAAGAAACTCGGATTTAAATTTAATGCTAGATTGGGAGGAAAATAAAAAAATGAAATTCTGGAACTTTTTAAAAAGGGCTTTAATGTTCACATTAAAGGAAACATATTCGTTTTTTCTGAAAACAGCTCTGTTTATACTTCTAATTTTTATTATTGGGATTTCCACTATTGCGATTTTCGATTCTAAAAATAAGAATGAAAGAAAAAAAAGCTACGAATACATACTTTTTAATGTTACAAATGTCAATGAAGATAAAATCAAGGGAAACTTCCTCTCTGAAGAAAACCTGTCCTATATGGATATTCTGCAGAGCTTAGACGACATAAAGAACAACAGCCAAGTAAAAGGTGTTATTATTGCACTTGACACAATAGATTTACCATCTTCAAAAATTGAGGAGCTTTCAAAGAAATTTGAGGAACTGAAGGCAAATAACAAAAAAGTTTACGCTTTTGGAGCCTATATTACAAATGCCAATTATAAACTGGCCGCTATTGCAAATGAAGTTGTAATGGTTCCATCCACGTCGGCAAGCCTGGATTTAACTGGCTACCATTATTCGGATATTTACTATAAAGGGCTGTTTGACAAATTAGGAATAAGCATGGAGGTTGTCCGTATCGGAAACTACAAGTCTTATGGTGAAAATTATACTGGAAATGAAATGACTCCTGAATTACGTTCAGAACTTACAAGAATACTGGAAAACAGATACAATAAGTTTATTACTGATATTTCAAAAAATCGTAAAATTGATAAAAATACATTGAATAACGATATTATAAACGGGAATGATACAAGCTTGACACCATTTGCCGCACGTGATAAGAATTTAGTTGATAAATTGGAACATTTTTCCGATTTTACAAAACGTCTAAACATTCGTGAAGATAACGTTGCAGATATTACTGATTATTATGAAAAACGAGTAAAAGATCAGAACATTGGTAATCCTAGAAATGGAACTATCGCTGTAATTTATGCCGAAGGTTCAATCCTGTACGATCCAAACGGAGTTACCGAAGGTGTCATTACACCTGACAACATTTTGCAAAAAGTTGAAAAAGCAATGCAGACTAAAAATTTAAAGGGAATTGTCCTTCGGGTAAATTCAGGCGGAGGTTCAGCGCTTGCTTCTGAAATAATTTATCAGGAACTTACAAAACTGAATATTCCAATTTACGTTTCAATGTCTGATACAGCAGCCTCTGGAGGTTACTACATCTCAATGGCTGGAAATAAAGTTTTTGCAAACAATGCCACAATTACAGGCTCAATCGGAGTAGTTTCAATGATTCCAAAACTTTACAATGCACAAGATAAATATGGAGTTCATTCAAATTCAGTATCAAAAGGAAAATATTCTGATATCAATGACAGCTTTGCCCCATTATCTGAAGAATCCCGTGCTAAAATTACTCAATCAATGGAAGAAACATACAAGGAATTCAAGTCACGTGTTTCTAAAAACCGTAAGATTGATGAAAATGCTCTTGAAAATTATGCACAAGGTAAAATATGGCTTGGAGATGAAGCTAAAAATATAAATTTAGTTGATGGAATTGCAAGTCTTGATGAAGTTATAAAAATAATGGCAAAAGATTTGGGACTGCGTAAAGATTACGCTGTGGAAAGTATTTATCTGGAAGAGGATTTCTCACAAAAATTAAAATCCTTTACAAACATGGTTACAGAAAAATTCAGCCTGTCCACACAGCTTCAAAAAAATATTCCTCAAGTAAAAAAAGTATTCAATGAATACGACTTTGCTGTGCAGAATCAAAATAAACCATTATACTACTTGACATACAAGCTGAATTTATACTAAAAAAATTGGGGCTAGAAAAATATCTAGCCTCTTTTATTACCTATGTAATCTGCGTTTAAACTCTTCCTTGTAAGATTTATAGGCATATCTTAGCATTATGCTTAAAATAAATAACGGAATAGATGAAAATATGCTCCATGTCATTTTTTTACTTATAATCAGTTCCAAAATCAAAAGAAATATTCCAACAAAAAAAATGAAAAAGTTTAGCATCTTTAATTTGTCGCTCCTATGCTTATCCCAGACATACGAAAAAATAAGGCTGATAAGATAAAGGGCAAGGACAATGGGAATGCCAAGTCTAAGGCTCCAAGTCAATTTTTCATCTCCAAAATCAAGCAAAAGAAAATAGGCAATAAAGCCACTTAGCAATAAAAATAGATTTGTTCTCATTCTGTACGAATCTAAAAAAACAAATAAACCTAAATCAAATATTAAAATAGATGGAATTGCATAATAACCCCATTCCAATTTTCCATACATTATCAAATTTTGAAAAAGAACTTCCAGAATCGAAATTATTGATATTGTAAAAAATGATAAAAATACAGCCTTTTTAACTTTCTTCATTTTCATTTCATACAAATTTATATTAATTGTCGGATATTCCTTCACAAATTCCTTATCTTCCAGACCCTCTAATTCAGGAACAGGCGTTTCACACAGCGGACATCTTTGCGCTCCGTCTTCCAGTTCCACTCCACATTTTATACAATACATACTTATCCTCTTTTTTCTATAATAATTCTACTTTAAAACTGAACTCAAAAATTGTGCTATTTTTTTCAAAATGTAATTTTCATCCATATTAATTTTGAAAAAATTCAATTAAACATTTAAAAATAATTCGTAATAATCTTGGATTTTATTCCTCTCTTTCTTAAATAAACAAAAAAATCTCTCTCAATATCATAATTTGCAGTCAAATTTCCAAAATTTACATAAACTTTTTTACAGTCACTTATAACTCCCATCTTGATTTTGCACCTTTTGCTTGGTGGTGGTAAAAATCGAAATCCCTTTAGATATTTTTCATACTTTTTATTAACTTTAAAAATTCCTAAATTTGAAAATCCTGTTGTATAGCCCCGTTCTCCGTAATAATCAAATATAAATGGGAAAAACATGCGTTTTATCAAATATGGAACAGACTTTATTATTATATTTTGCATTGGATTCATTGCCTTGTATATACTTTTGTAAAATTCTTTTTTTGTAATTTTTAGGGCAAAATAGTTATCCAGATAGGTTATGATTTCAGAGAGGGAATATGCACCAAGACTTGCATCCATACTAGGAGTTATGTTTATAAAAAAATTTCTGTATGTAGTTTCCTCAAAAATTTTTCGTAAATCAACCGGCACTCCAATAACAATAGGATTTTTGGCTTGAGAATACCTATCCAGCAAAATTTTGAAATATACTGAGAGAAGATACTTCCCAATAGTAGTCCCATATTTTTTACTTTCTTCCTTCAGGCTTTCCACATCAATTTCTCCAGTTGTAATATGGTACTGCCCTTTTTCCAGTATTTTCATTGGCAAGTGAAATGCTGACTTTATCGTAGTTTCCTTGCTTACTTTTCGCATATATTTTTCATAAAGATCGACATACTCATTTTTTTGAGAATTTTTCAATCCACTGTCATTTCCCAGCAGTTCTCTTGTTTTTTCAAAAAAGTTTTTTTCAAATTTTTTATTTTCAAAATCTTTTTCATTTTTATTTATCTTTTTTCCAAAATTAATTATTTTATTTATTTTCTCAATTTCTACTTCCTTCTTTTTTTCAGTCTTATCAATTAAATTATCCTTTTTATCTTTTTCAATATTTTCCAAAAAATACTTTTTCTCCAAATATTCTTCAATCAAATCCTGAAAAAATAACGCCGCACCTTTTCCATCGGTCAAAAAATGTGCTATTTCTATCGATAATTTATTATTAAAATAAATGATTCTCAGTGGATTATCCTTCTGTATATCCGTACAAGGATAAGTTTTTTCCTCTTCAATCATAAAATGAGCTTTTTTCTGCTGCAAGTAATTCCAAAAAATTCCCTTTTTCAGCTCCGAATTATAAAACGGATATTTCTTTTCAAGCGAAATCACAACTTTTTGCAATATTTCCAAGTCAATATTTTCAGAAAACAATGCTGAAAGCCGAAAACAGGTCGTTCTTCCTTCGCTAATTATTGAAGAATATGTTTTTGCAAAAGCGTCCAGCTCATACCATATTTTTTCATTTTTCACTTTTTTCCTCTTCCATTTTATTTATTTTTAACTTCTAAAGCATTATTTAAACCAGCTTTCTCAATATTTTCCTTCTACAAATTCAATTCTTATTTATAAATGCTCAAGTTCAGATAATCAAAAAATTATTACCCTTCCAAATATTTTTTCAAATTTTCATAATTTTTTTTCGCTGTTTCATAGCCAATACTATACACTTCCAAAAGTTTCTTCTTATTTTTCTCAATTCTCCCAAGTGTCAGTTCCACTTCTGGACGAATCACAAAAATCTCTCCTTTTGCCTCCAGCTCATCAATATAGTCAAGCACTTCATTATATCGGCTATATCTTGTATTCATAAGTTCTACAAATTTAGGAAACTTCTTATATCTTATCCCAGTAATTTTACCCAATACACTTTGTTTTTTTCTATAATTTTTATCACGTGTCAAGACAACTACATTTTTTGTATTTCCATTTTCTATAGACTTTTTAATTGGTATTGAATCAGAAACTCCACCATCCAGATAAACATTTCCATTAATATTAACCATTCTGGCAAGTAACGGCAAAGAGCTTGAAGCCCTTACATAAACGGTATCCTTATCAAAATCCTTAACTTCAGGATATTCCGCTTCTCCAGTCTCACAATTTGTAATTACTACCTGAAATTTTGTCTTATTTTTCATAAACGCCTCATTGTCAATTGGATTCAATTTATTCGGAATCTCATCATAAACAAAGTCTACTCCAAACAAATCTCCAGTAGTAATTAAGCTGTATAAACTGCAATATCTTTTATCATCTAAATAATCTACCGACACATTAAACGCTCTCTTATGCTGTTTGGCTAAATAACTGCAGGCATGACAAGCCCCAGCAGATACGCCTATGCAACTATCAAATTCAATATTTTTTTCCAAAAAGAAATCTAGCACTCCTGCCGTAAATATCCCCCTAAGTCCTCCACCTTCCAATACTAACCCAGTTTTTTCTTTCATTAATTTCATCCCTTTCAACATTAATTTTTTGTTTTCTCCTATTATACACCTATTCCTAGTATTTTTCTACTTTTTTAATAAATTATTTCCACCTCCCCAAGACCAATTAAAAATTTAGTACATTGCCATTATATTGAGAAAAAGAAGTTAAGCAGGAAAAAATGATTTTGAAAAAAAAATTAAAGAGCAAAAAATTTCTGCTCTTTAAAAAATATTTTATATTATCTTTGTTTTGTTTTGCGCTTAATTTTACAGTATTCCTACATAAATTGCAATATTAATTGCGACATTTTACCAAATTTTTTTTAAAAACTAATTTCGTGTAAAAATTTTTCAAATGGCGTTGCATAGTTTAAACATTTTCTTGGTCTCGAATTTATCAGCATTAAGGTTCTTATCAAGTCTTCTGTGTCTATTTTTGATATGTCGGTCTTCTTTGGGTAAAATTCTCTTAGAAGGCCGTTGCTGTTTTCATTGCAGCCTCTCTGCCATGAGCAGTAAGGATCTGCAAAATAGAAATCTATTCCCATCTTCTCCACCTCTTCCCAGCACGAAAATTCCTTCCCCTGTCTGATGTGAAAGTCTTGAATGCTCCTTTTGGAGAATACCGGCTGTCAGCTGTCTTATTGCTTCCAGCATTGAACTTTTACTTCTATCTTTCATCTTTATCGCAACATAAAACCGTGTCTTCAATTCCACAAATGTTGCAAAGCAGGCTTTGCTTTCTCCTCTTGCTGAAACTACCGAGTCCAGCTCCCAATGCCCAAAAACTTCTTTTTTCCTGACTTCTTCCGGTCTGTCGCCAATTGACTTCCCAATATTGAATTTTCCTCTCGTCTCCTTAGTTTTCACTCTCCTCCCCTTTCTTCTCAAGACATTCAGGGAAACATCCAGAAAATTACTGTACAGCCAGTTATAGATAGTTTTAAATGACAGTCTCCCCTTTAGTTCCCTGCCAGCAATTTGTTCAGGGGACCAGGTTTTGTAGAGCCTGTCCTCTATCAGGTTTTTCAATTCAGCAGTAATTTTTGAGCTTCTTCCTTTATTAGCAGCTTTTGTACTGGCATCTGCCTGAGCATTCTCAGAAGAGTATTCGCCATCAATTCTTTTGATTTCACGGTAAATGGTAGTCCTGTGCCTGTCAAGGATTTTGGCAATTTTAGAAATTCTGTAATTTTCTTTTAACAGGACCTCTAGTTTATTTCTTTCATTTATGGTAAAATATTTATGGCTCATGATATATTTCCTTTCGTTAATGTTTTTGTCGTTACTAACATTTTAACACGAAATTATCATGAGTTTTTATATTTTTTCAGTTTGTCGCAATATATTATACAATCTATGATAGTTAATAAGCAAATATATCGACATAATCTTGTAAAAAATAATTTTAATTTTCATGAATTTCTTGATTTCCGCTATTTAAAAAAGAAAATAGTATTAGCAAGAAGTTCAAGATTCATTGGTAATGAATAAAATTAATGGTTTAGTATAAATAAGAAAAAATACCCCTTACAATTAATTTGTTAAGAGGTATATGTTTTTCCTATTCTATCTTTTCAAAATTTTTTATTTCAACTTTATCCTATCAGCCCCCACCAATTTCGCAACTTTCCTAATAAACTTGATCGACAAGTTCACATTATATTTTTCAGACAGTTTTACAACTTCTTTTTTCTCGTTCGTTTTAAACGCCAAAAATACTTGATTGTCACCTTTATTTTTTAAAATAATCTGCTTCAATTCCTGATTCTTTTCTTTCATTTCTTCATCAATTAAGATGTATAATTTCAGATTCTTGTTTTCTTCCAGATTTTCAATGTTGCAAATGTTGTTTAAAATAAGTGTATTTTTATTTTGCTCGGAATTTACAATTCCTTCCAGCACCATAATCTGCCCTTCCGTGATTTTATATCCAAAAGTTATGTATTCTCTTGGAAAACAGATTACTTCAATGCTTTTTTGAAAATCTTCCATTTCAAATTTTACCATCGGCTCTTTTCCAGCCCGTGTTGCAAATTTTTTTACATTTTTTACTATTCCGATAATTCGTACTTTTTTTAGCTTTTTTTGAGAAATTTCTGATATTTTATTATGGGAAATTATATTTATCAGATTTTTTTTCTCATTTAAAGGATGGCTCGAAACGTAGATTCCCAAATATTCCTTTTCATTTTGAAGCAAGACTTTTTGAGGAAATTCCTCACTTTTTTCCATCTGGAAGTCAACTGATATTTCCTTTTTCCCTCCGAATAAAATTAATTGAAAATCTTCTTCAGATTCGTATTTTTTCTGGCTGTATTCCAGAACTTTGTCAATGGACTTGTATTTTTCAAACCTGTTTCCATCAAGTCCATCCAATGCTCCCGACAAAATTAGTGATTCCAGCTGTTTTTTTGTAATTCCGTTTTGCTTCATCCGATATCCAAAATCTTTGTAGGAAACAAACTTTCCGTTTTTTCGTTCTTTTTTTATTTCATTAATTAAAGCTGCCCCCACGCCTTTTATCGCAAAAAGCCCAAATCTTATTCCAGCCTTTCCAAAATTTTCTTTATCCTCCTGATTTTCTTCAATTTCAAAATCATAATCAGACAAATTCACATCTGGCAAAAATATATTAATCCCTTTTTCCTTCGCTTCATTCACAAAAACAACAAATCTATCCAAATTATGTACTTCAGTTGTCATTATCGCAGCAAAAAACTCCAATGGATAATTTGCCTTAAAATACGCTGTCCAGTAAACAATCAAGGCGTAAGCCGCCGAATGTGACTTGTTAAATCCATATCCACCAAATTTTTCCACTAAATCATAAATTTCGTTTGCTTTTTTCGATAAAACTCCGTTTTTTTGAGCATTTGTTACAAATTTTTCACGATTTTTCTTCATTAGTTCAGGATTTTTCTTTCCAATTGCACGCCGTAGCTCATCAGCTTCTCCAAGCGAATAATTTGCCATTTCACTCACGATTTTCATAACCTGCTCCTGATACAAAATTATTCCGTAAGTTTCCTCAAGTATGTATTTCAGGGAATCATCAATATATTTTATTTCTGTCCTGTTATTTTTCACATTTATAAAATCATCCACCATTCCACTTCGCAAAGGTCCTGGACGATACAGTGCAAGCAATGCGATTATGTCCTCAAATTTTTCAATTTTCATTTTTTTCATAAGGCTTCTGATTCCAGCTGACTCACATTGAAAAACTCCCATTGTATCAGCCTTTGTAAGCAATTCATACGTTTTTTCATCATTTAGAGGAATATCATTTAATACAATTTTTGTTTTTCTTCTTTTCTCAATATTTTCCACAGTTTTCCGCAAAATCGTAAGATTTTTCAAGCCAAGAAAATCCATTTTTAAAATTCCCAGCTCTTCCAGTTCTTTCATCTGATACTGTGTCGAAACAATCTTTGTTTTCCCATCAGAATAAGTCGGAATCTCATCACTTAGCACATCTTTGGAAATAACGACTCCAGCCGCATGAACAGAGGCGTGACGTACTTTTCCTTCTAATTTAAGCGAATAATCAATTACCCTTCTTATTTCCCTGTCAGTTTCATACATTTTTCTAATTTCAGGGATATTGTTCAGGGCATCTTTCAGTTCTGTATTAAACGGTATCATTTTAGCGATTTTATCGACTTTTACAAGCGAAACATTTAACACACGCCCCACATCACGAATCGCAAGCCTTGCCTTTAGCGTTCCAAACGTAATGATATGTGCCACATACTCCGCCCCGTATTTATTCACCACATAATTTATGACAATTTCCCGCTGTTCCTGATCAAAATCTATGTCAATATCTGGCATCGAAATACGTTCAGGGTTCAAAAAACGTTCAAAAATCAGATTATATTCAAGCGGGTCAATTTCGGTAATATTCAAGGCATACGAAACAATGCTTCCAGCCGCAGAACCCCTTCCAGGTCCAACATAAACCCCATTTTCACGTGAGAATTTTATAAAATCCCAGACAATGATAAAATATCCATTGTATCCCATTTTATCAATAATTTCCAGCTCATACTCTGCACGCTCTAAAACATTTTCCAAATTATTTTTTAATAATTCTTCCCGAATTTTAACTTCTTTCAATTTCTGCCCAGCAATTTCATCTTTTGCAATCTCTTTTTCTATTATTTCAAAATTTTTATCCAGCTGTAATTTTTCAGAATCTGAAACAGATTTTTTCAAGTATTTGTGAAAAAGCCCCTCAAATACTAAATTTCGTAAAAATTCCTTTTCACTTACATTTTGTGGCAACGAATATTTTGGAAATTTAAAATGATGAAACTCAAAATCAACATTGCAGTTTTCCACAATTTTTTCCACATTGTTAATTCCAGTTTCATAAAACTCGCTATATTCCTTATTTTCAAAACTTTTTTCTATTTCATTTTCAGATTTTAAATACAGATCATCATACAAAATTTCACTATTTTCGGATTTTTCTGTATCAATTTTGCTTCCTTCTTTTATTGATTCCACAATTTTCTGCAAAACTGCATCTTTCCGATTTTGATAATAAACATCATTCGTAATAACAAAATTGTCAAATTTATTTTTACGCACAATGTCAAAAAGCATTTTCCTAGCCTTTTCCAGCTTTTCCACAGCAGGAACTTCAATAAAAAAATTATCCCCAAAATCTTTACCAAGTTTCTCAATAACCCTTCTAACCTGAGTATTTTCCAAATCCAGAATACCCTTTATAACCTCACTATTTATGCCACCTGACAAAATATACAAGTCATCTGAATATTTTTTCAATTCATCATACTTAATTTTATTCCGATTCCGTGTAAACCTGCTATATGAAATTGACGACAATTTTGATAAATTTTTATACCCATTCTGATTTTTAGCAAGCAAAGTAAGCGAAAATTCTCCCACTTTCTCCAACCCATCCAGAAACACTTCAAGTCCAATAATTGGCTTTATTCCAGCATTTTTACACTTTTTAAAAAATTCGATTGCCCCAAACATCGAAGTATCGGTAATTGCAAGTGCTTTTATTCCAATTTCCTTAGCCTTTTCAACATATTCATCTATTTTCCCTACTCCTTCAAGCAGTGAATACTCCGTATGCAATTTCAAATGTACAAATTTATTTCCCATAATTTCTACCTAATTTCTATTTTTATAAAAATACCTAAAGTTCTTTTATCACTTCATAAATCCCATCTTCATCATTCGATAAAGTAATTTTATCCTTTGAAAATTCCTGTTTCAATTCTTCCGTAGCATTCCCCATAAGATACCCATATTTCACAAACTTCAACATTTCCAAATCGTTCCACTGATCCCCAAACGCCATTGTTTCTTCTGGAGAAGTATCATATTTTTTCAATAGTTCCTTTATTGCCAGCCCTTTATTCACTTCTTTATTCAAGCATTCTAAATAATGCGGTTTTGAAAATACAAAATTAATATGTGGCAATTTTTCTTCCAACTCCTTTTTTAACTCCAGCAAAATGGAATTTTCTGCAATAAATAAGGCTTTCGTAGAAGTTTTTCCAATGAATTCATCAAAATTTTTCACATAATATGGAATTTCCACACTTTCTGAATATTTTTTACCTTCATCTGTTTCATGTTCAATATATAACTTGTCATCCATATATAAATTTAAGTGAATTCCCTTTTCTCTTGAAACTTTAATAAGTTCCTTAACATCCTGCGCCTCAACAGGTTTTTCAAAGATAACTTCATTATTTAACGGATTTGTAACTCTTCCTCCATTATAATTAATTACTGGATTTTTTATCCCCAGCATTTCTACAAAAGGTTTTGAAGAAATAAAGGTTCTCCCAGTTGCAATAAATGTTTCCACTCCTTTTTCTTCCAATTCTCTCAATTTTTTTATCAAATTTTCCGAAACTTTATGCTCACTTGTCAGCACTGTTCCGTCCAAATCCATAAATATCGCTTTTATATTATTCATTTTAATTCAACTCCTTATTAACAAATTTTTTTAATTCAAAATTTTGATTATCAAGCAAATTTCATACTTAAAATTCCACTTTTTCATACTTCATTTTCAACATTTTTCTGTAAAAAGCAAGTCCAATATAGATAATTTCCTTAACTCCACGGATTTTCAGCTCCACATCGTACTCTTTTACTTTTATCTGCTCAAACCCTTCATTTGCATAACTTTCAAGCTCGCTCTCGTTTTCAGTCGTCTTAAATTCAAAAATATACGCTGGATTTTCCTTATTTTTCGGCTCAAGCACCAAATCAGCCCTTCCATATCCAGCTTCCCTTTCTGAAAGCCTGATATAGTCATCTCCCAAAACTATAAATATTCCTATTAAAAACACTTTGTAATATTTTTCATCCTTATCTGTGTCAAAATAACTTAGCGATGATAATATTTCATCCTGTAAACCTTTGGCAAATTCTGCTATTTTTCCTTTTTTCAAATTTTTTATAATATCTGTAAATTTTTGAGTTTCCCTAATAAATCTAGCTATAAATCTATTTTCGAAAAAATCCAAAATTTCCTTATTTGGTATTCGCAACGGATATTCCTTTTTCTGCTTTTCTCCATCCGTTGTCAAATAACCGCTATACAAAAATAATTGCCATATATCATTTATATCGAAAGTAAATTCAGAGTAATCATTTATCTGCTTATAAACTTTCTCCTTATTAAACAATTTTCCCAAATCATCAAACAATTCCTTATTTCCATTATCCAGCATTTCATCTATCAGTTTATTTCCAGAAACTCCAATCCAATAAGGACGTAATTGTTTAGCTGACAAAAAATTAATAATCGACCATGGATTATAGATTTCACTACTTCCAAACTGATAGCCATCATACCATTTTTTTACTTCTTCCATTTCATATTCAAGTTCATAATATCTCACAGCTTTTGTAACTTCCTTTTCTGTAAGCCCAAAAAAATCCGAATATCCTTCATTAAATATTGTATCCACTTTCAAATTATTCAAACCAGAAAAAATTCCTTCCTTTGCGATTCTTAAAATACCTGTCATAACTCCATATTGCAAATAACTATTATCTTTCAATGCATCCCCATAAAACTTCTTAAAAAACAATATCGCCTTTTTATAATAACCTTCCTGATACGACTGGATTATCGGCGTGTCATACTCATCAATCAGTACAATTACCTTTCTTTCCCCATAATAATTATACAAATATCTTGTCAAGTTCTTCAACGCACTTTCCCACACCACATCCTCTTCTTCCATCCAAATGCTATCAAAAAATTTTAAATCCCTCTTATTCAATTTCTTGCGTAAAAACTCAAATTCATTATACAAATCACCAATCAAATTTTTTATTTTTCTCAAGCAATTTTTCCAGTCTTCCTCTTCCAAATTTTTAAAACTTATGAATATTACTGGATATTTCCCCTGTTCTGTCATATATTTACTGTCTGAAATTTTAAGATTTTCAAATAACTTACGATTTTCCGCTCCATTTTCAATATCAAAAAAATGCTTTAGCATCGACATATTAAGCGTCTTCCCAAATCTTCTCGGACGAGTAAATAAGTTCACTTTTGCCCCATCATACAGAAGATTGCTTATTAAATCAGTTTTATCGACATAATAGTAATTTTCTTCTATAATGCTTTTAAAATCAGATAACCCAATTGGCAAAGCTTTTTTATCCCTTATTCTCATTACCTATTCCTCCTCCACAAATTTTAAATTTGTTGCATTTTATTATACAATCTGTCTTATTTAAAGATTTAATTATAAAATAACTTCAATTAAATTTTCGACAAAATAATCTATATCTTCAATAGTGGTATCTTTTCCAATACTAATTCTAAATGAACCTTTCAATTCCTCATCAGTAAGTCCCATAGCCTTCAAAACATGGGAATTTTCAAGCGAGCCTGACATGCATGCAGAACCACCGCTTATACAGATTCCTCTTAAATCTAGTGCTACCAGCAGCATTTGAATATCCGCTCCTTCTATGTAGACATTCGTTGTTGTTTTTATTCTATTGGCTTTTTCTCCATTTATCCGTATTTTTTTACCTAATTTTTTAATTTCAGTTTTCAGTTTATTTTCTAGATAATTTTGCAGTTTATCTTCTTTTTCCGACATTTCTTCCAAATTTTCATAAACTTCCTCAAGTGCCACACCAAGTCCCAAAATTCCGTGAACATTTTCCGTTCCAGCCCGTCTGTTTCTTTCCTGCGATCCGCCCCAGATTTCCTTTTCAACTGAATATTTTTTATCAATAAATACAAATCCTGCTCCCTTAGGCCCATAAAATTTATGAGCTGTTGCCGTCAAAGCTCCTATTTTCAATTCTTTTGGAAAAATTTCCAATTTCCCTATTGCCTGAACTGCATCCGTATGAAAAAATATATTTCTCTCTGCCAAAATTTCTCCAATTTCCTTAATTGGCTGAATAACTCCAGTTTCATTATTCACAAACATTATTGAAACAAGTACCGTATCTTCCCTCAATTCCTGCTTCAATTCTTCAATATCCACAGCTCCATTTTCATCAACGCTAATATACGAAACTTCATACCCTTCATTTTCCAGCTGCTCAAAAGTTTTTAAAATCGTAGAATGCTCAATCTTAGATGTTATAATATGTTTTCCTTTATTCTTATTCGCTTTCAAAAATCCTCTTATCGCAAGATTATTCCCTTCAGCTCCGCCAGATGTAAATACAATTTCAGTTGTTTCAATCTTCAAATTCTGTGCTATAATATATCTTGCCCTTTCCACAGCTGATTTTGCACGTTGTCCCATTGAATGCACAGAAGACGGATTTCCGTAATTTTCACTAAACGATTTTGTCATTTCTTCTATCACTTTGTCGGACATTTTTGTAGTTGCGGCATTATCTAAATATACTATTTTCATTTTTAACTTTCTTCTCCTTTTTTTCATTTCTTTATTTTATGATTTATAAAATTTTATAATTATAGTGAACTGTTTTTAATTCAAAAATATATTTTGCCTTTCTAATTATCTGCTTATCTTACCAAAAAATATATTTTTTTCTAAAAATCGGAAATTTCCTATCTATATATTCATCAATATAATATTGAGCCTCAGCATAACTTCCCATTATATTTAAAAAATCCAAAGAATCCTTAAAAATTCCTATTTTTTCATCTTCCATTTTAAGTGCGACAATATAAGGAAATATTCGATTAAAATAATTAAGTTTTTCTTCTTCTGTTTCAAATTTATCTATTTTATTTTTCTCAGCAGTTTCAAAATACATTTTTAGTCCTTCGATGTACTCCATTTTTCGCCGTCCTGAAACTGTATATTTCCCTATCGCCTTCGCATATACCAAAAACATTATCCCTAAAATTAGCAAAATTATTCCAGAAAAAATATCTGCATACAATATCACGCCAATAAGCCCGCCCACAGTAATTGTTACATACAAAAATTTCAGTATTCCCCTCTGCATTCCGTACACATGCGCTAGCCATCCAAATATAAAAATTGTGATAATCATCGAACTTGCAATATCTTTTTTCATTAATTTTGACAATGTAAAAGCCACACAAATTGCAGTTCCCGAAATAAAAGGAATAAAATACGGGTAATTATTTTTATAAATCATCTTTTTATATTTCTTTTCTAAAAAATGAGCAATCCGATTTTTGTACCCAATAATCTTAAGTTTATTCTCAAATAACTCATTTTCTGAAAGAACATCCAGCAAATTATTTTCTTCCTCAAACAAGGTTTCTTTTCTCAACGTCAAATTATCCCTATTTTTCTTATTCAAAACATACTTTTTATTCCCTGTCCCAGTTTCATCAGCTTTGGAAATGTATCCTTTCAGTATTAACGATAATATACCTATTTTTATTATTTCTTTTGAATCCCTCTCGCCATTAATATAAGCCACAAACATTGAAGAAATGTAATCTGGCTCCATAAATTCAGGAACAACTGCCTTTCTCTTCGGATCCCTTCCAAAAAAATGCCAAGTTAAGACAGAATATATTGCGACAAGTATAACTACAATAATTTCAATTATAACTATATAAGATTTATTCATTAATAAGCTCCTTTAATACATTTTTATACTTTAACCTTCTCAAGCTCTAAACTTATCTAATCTTAATAAGTCAAACTTTAAAAAAATCAAATACATTTTTAAACAATTTATTAGGAAATATCGAAACTGTATATTCATCGACAAAATATTTTGCCTCTTTGTAACTTCCCATCATGTTTAAAAAATTTAAAGAATCCATAAATAATTTAAAACTTTCATCTTCTATTTTAAGCGCAACAGCATAAGGAAGCAAATAATTAAAATAATTCAACTTTTCCTCTTGCGTTTCAAATTTATCTATCCTGTATCTTTCCGTTGTATTAAAATACATTTTCATCCCTTCGATATATTCCATTTTTCTTCTTCCTGCAGTCGTGTACTTTCCTATAGCTTTTTCATAAACCAAAAATATTATCCCTAAAGCAAATAAACTTATGCCCGAATAAATATCGACATACATTATAACCCCAATAATTCCACCTATAACAACTGTAATATATAAGAATTTCAAAACTCCCCTTGACATATCATACACAAGTTTTAACCATATAATTCCTGCTATTGTGGTACGAACTGAATTTTCAACATTTCCCTTTGTTAATTTCAATAATATAAAAAATAATAAAATCGCAGTTCCTAAAATAAATGGAACAAAACAAAAATAATTATTTTTATATATCGTTTTCTTATATTTTTTCTCTAAAAAATGTACAATACGATTTTTATATTTTAAAATTAACTGTTTGTTGGAAAATAAGTCCCCGTCAGACAAAATATCCAGTAATTCATTTTCTTCTTCAAATAAATTTATCTTTCTTAATTCTAAATTTTTTTTATTTTTATTATTCAAAATAAATTTTTTAATTTTCCCTTTTTTATCTTTAGTAACGGAAATATAATTTTTGGATAATAATGACAATATTCCAATCTTTAATATTCTTATTGAATCTCTTTCCCCATTAATATATGCGATGAACATTGCAGAAATATTATCTGGCACATTAAATTCAGGAATAACTGTTTTTCTTTTTGGATCTCTTCCAAAAAAATGCCATGTTAAGACAGAATATATTGCGACAAGTATAACTACAATAATTTCAATTATAACCATATAAGATTTATTCATTAATAGGCTCCTTAAATTTCAAATCGTATCTTTTCATATTTCATCTCTTTCATTTTTTGTATTCTGTTGGATTTATCTGTATTCTTGCACAAATTTAAAAAAATAATATTTATACCAATATTATAAACTAAAAAACAATACTTTACAACAAGAAAAAAAGCCAGTATTTCTACCAGCTTCCTCCACCTCCCCCACCGGAACCTCCGCCAGAGAAGCCTCCCCCACTAAAGAAGCCGCCTCCGCCTGAGCCACTCTTGGATGAACTAAATTTTTCACTCATAATTTTCGATTTTCCACTGCTATAACTTCTTGAAAATGCGTTCGTAAAACTATGATTACTATAAGCGTACATATGAGTGCGGCTATTTATATAAGATTCATTTATGTCGAAGTTGTATATTTTTATTGTTTTTTTCATTAATTTTATTGCCTCGCTTTTTACTCCAAGCGCTACTGCAAAAGGCAAGATTCCATTAAAATATTCGATTAATTCCTTTACATTGTCAAATTTTCTTATCTGATTCTCTTCTGCTGTTTTTATATACATTTTCATACCTTTCAGGTATTCTTTTTTTCTCAAGCCTTCATTTGTATATTTCCCAATTAACTTTGAATACGTAATAAATAGTATTACAAAATATGCTACAAAAACAAAAATCTCAATTCCCTGATAAAAAGATACACCTAAAATCGCTATAATTATTAGCCCTGTTAACAATTTTTTACTAACAGTTATCCAAATTCTATGAAAAAATGAGCCTAATGTTATAAGTATATACAATATTATAAAAGGATTGAAAAACTCAAAATTTGTCTGTGAAAATATAAAAATTATAAAAACAGGAGCTGCACAATAAAACGGAACTAAAAAACTTCCATTATTTTTATAAATTATTTTATGATACTTATCCTTCAGGATTTCAATAATACTATTTGCCTTATTATAAATTCTTTTTTCACCACCAAAAATATTATTCTTTTCTGAAGAAAGAGCATCAAGCAGCATCCTTTCCTCTTCAGCCAGCTCAGTTTCCTGTGTATACACAGTTTTGTATTCCTTGTTATATTTAATTTCACCATTAACTCTATTTGCTACTATAAACCCTTTTGTAAGTAATGTAAATATTCCTGCATTTAATATTTCCACTGTGTCTCTTTCACCATTTATATATGCCGCAAACATTGGAGAAATGTCTTTTGGCAAATTAAATTCTGGAATTACAGATTTTCCTTGCGGATCTCTTCCAAAAAGATTCCATGTTACAATAGAATATATTGTTAAAAATAACAATAAAAATGGCAAAATTATTATTGCTGGATTGGAAAGATATACAATTTTTAGCTTATCTGCTAAAGTTGGACTTATTTTATCCGTTTTCAAATTTAGCATAAATGTAAGCCCGTTTTTGGCCTCCAGCTCTTTTGTTGAAATGTGTATTTCCTCATCATTTTCTAAAATGTCATAATTTTCACCTTTTTCTCCATAACTTCCAGTATAAACTTCCAACTTTTCAATTTCATTTTTTTTAATTTTTTGCCCATCAGGAAATCTTATAATAACACTTGCCTGTTCAATAGGAACATTCCAAAGCTGTCCAATAGCATTGTAATACACTTGATAAATTCCATCTTTTTCAAACACGGCATTATAAATATCGTAATTCAGCTCATATCTGCTCTCAGTCCTATACAAATTTACAAGTTCTGTTTCGGAACCTATTCTGTACCTTATTCCTTCATAAAAATGATTTTTTGTGTATTCTTCATCCTCTCCGTCTCTCTTTATCCAATTCATTTTGATAAAAGACTTATGAACATCAAATCCAAACCTTTTTGAACGCAAAGGAATATATCTATAAATCCCGTGCTTAAACTCTTCGCCAAACTGGTAATCAATCACTTCATTTACAGTCAGCGTGCCATTTTTATTAATTTGCACTGTAACTTCATAATTTCTTATTTTTTCACTATGCAATATTACTGCATCAAGCCTGCTTGAATTAAATAAAAACATTACCATGAATATAAATAATATTGAAAATTTTTTATTTTGAAATATCATATCTTATCTATCCTTATTTTTTAGTTATTCTCAAACTCTTTCAATAGTAAACTTTAAAAATTATACACCTTTATCATATTCTCTAACAATTTTATAGCTTTATTCTTGACTCCCAAAGCAACCGCATAAAATACCTTTGAAATATTCCGCAAGCTCATCTACATCGTTAAATTTCATAATCTGGTTTGCTTCAGCAATTAATGATTTTGCATTAAAAAAAAACAATGTGAAAAATACAAAACTTATTGAAAAAATACTCTTCCATTTTCGATTGCTAAAACTCTTCATAGTAATTTCCTCCCAATGCATCATTACGAGCACTTTCTAATATCTCGTTTGTCAATATCTCATTCCCAAACGATTTCATAAATTTATCATTTTTATAAATAAATATATTAAGCATATTTTCAATATATTCCTTTTTATCATTAAATCCTGATATTTCTATAGATCTTTTCACCATTTCTACAACATGTTTTTGCACTTTCAAAGCTTGTGAAAATGGTAAAATCTTTTTAAAATATGAAATCAACTCTTCTACATCATTAAATTTTTTAACTTCCCCGCTTTTTACGTACATCCTAAATCCTTCCAAGTCCTTTTTTACCCTAGCTCCTCTATCTGTAAACTTTCCAATATTCCTAAAATAAAGTACAAGTAAAATTGTTGCCAAGGTTATGAGAACTCCTGCTATTCCAAAAAGAAATAACATAAGTCCTGCCCAAAAATACATAATACCACAGAATGCTCCTATTAAAAGAGAAATCATTAATCTCATCAATATTGGGAATGCTTTAGTTTTTAAAATTAAAAAAAGTATATTTGACAAAAGTATTACCCAGAAAAATATTGGAAAAAGAACAATTGATGGAACAATCGCTTTCATTCCTTCAAAAATAAAAAGTAAAATTCCAAACAAAAATATTATAACTATGTAAAATGTTTTAAACTTCCAATTTGAATTATAAAGCCTTTTATCCCATCTTTCCCTTTTTATAGACTTTATTCCAATTAAATACAAGAAAGTGTAGTTTCCTCTCCCATCAAACTTTTCCTTCAAAACTTCAAGAATTTTAAAAAATTGCTCCATAATAGGCTTTTTATGCCCGAGAATACTGTCCTTATCATATTCAATTAAAAATTCCAGAATCATTCTCTCCTCTTCCGAAAGTTCCCACTGCCTGCACCCATAATCATTGACTTTTTCCATATTGAATGCATATTTCTTCTTGGTTATCTGTCTATAATATTTTTCAATGTCAATAATTTCAACAGTTTTTTTATCTTTTTTTATTTCGTATTCATCTTCTGTCATTTTTGAATTTTTCTTAACTTTATTATATTTTTTCAAGTCAACATAATCTTCAATTATTACAAATCCTTTGCTTATCAACTCCAGCAATCCAATATATACCAGATAATTTGACATTTCTTTCTGAGAACTATTTATATAAGCAGTCATCATTGCTGAAATTTCTTTAGGTGGCTCTGATACCGAAATAATTTCATCGACAGAATCCTTCCCAAATTTTTTCCACGTAATATAGCTATAAATCGCCAATGTTACTAACATTATCAATAAAATCATTATTTGAGTCAAACTTATTTCCATAAAATTATTTCCTTTATGATAATTTTACTAAACTTTAAACAAATTAAAATTTAACTTCTGGAACTTTTTCCGCTCCTTCTACAGCATTAAAGAACTCAGCTTTTTTAAATCCTAAAAATCCACCTATTATATTATTTGGGAAAGTTTCCACGAAAGTATTTCTGTCCCTTGTTGTGCCATTATAATATTTTCTTGAACTTTGAATTTCTGTTTCTATTTGAGTCAGTTGTGACTGCAATCTCAAAAAATTTTCATTTGCCTTCAAGTCTGGATAATTTTCCTGTAACATCATTATTGATCTTAATGTTTTTGTCATTTCATTTTCAAGTTTCTGAATCTTTTCAATATTATCAATATCCTTTGTATCAATTGACATCATCTGACTTCTCAATTTTACCACATTTTCCAGCGTTTCCTTTTCATGCGTCGCATACCCTTTAACAGTATTCACAAGATTTGGTATCAAATCCAGTCTTTTTTGCAAATAAACACCTATTCCGCTCCAACCTTCCTCATTCAGATTTTTCAGTCTAATATACTTATTATAAATTCCCATCCCCATTACAACCAAAACTACCAAAATTCCTATTAAAATAAATACAATATTCATAATTCATTCTCCTCTTCTATTTTTTATTTTTGGCTATTTTTTTTACCATAAATCCAATCAAGACTATTACGATAAATACTATAAAAATATTATAATAAACCGTGTAATCTTTTGATTTTGAGATATTATTTCCCTCTGATTTTTCCAATTTTCCTACCAAAACTTCATCCCGTTCCTTTATTGAATCAGCAAATTCTGCAATATCGTACTCAGGCTTATTCAAGTTCTCATCTCCAAAGGTTATTTTATAATCTTCCCCTTCTGTAGCCCTAAACACAATTCTGTCCGGAACATAGTTTCCTGTTACTCTATTTATTTTGAGCGGTGAATTATCTCCATTCTGTATTTCAACGATTATTTCAGACAATTTCGGAACATTTTCTAAATTTATCATCAAATTTGACTTTTCTCCAACTTTAGAAATTACCCCTTCCGCATAAAAATTATCTCCGCTTCTCACAGTATAATTTCTCTGAAACTCATCATTTACATCTAGAACAATATTTTTTAATGGCAAAAACTTGCTCTTGATTTTCAGAATTGTATTTTTTCCTTCCTGCTCAATTTTATAATCCAATTTTGTCCCTACAGTTTTAAGTTTTCCAGCCTCATTATTTGACAATTTCAAAATTGCTTCACTAAAGATATTTCCTTTATCTAACGGCGTTACAATTTTATAAAATTCATATCTTTTTTCTGAAAATTCGATTGTCAAGTTTGACTTATCAGGTGTCTTATAAATTTCTCCCGAAGTTATCTGTTCCCAGTCTGTACCGTTATTACTTCCAAACAAAGTATATTCGGTGTAAAAATTTTTGGAAGGAATCAGCTCAAGCCTGTTTCCAATTATATCCTTTAACGAACTGTCAGAATTAAATTTCACAATAAATTCCATTTTATCCTTTTTCGTCAATACTTCATCTATTTTTGCCCTTGCTACAATTTTTTCGCTGTGCTTTTCCTGCTCTTTTCCAGATTCAATAACATAAGGAATTTCTTTCCCATTTTTATCAATTATCCGTATATCTCCAAGATTATTTTTACTGTTCTCATAAATATCCTCTGTTAGAAAAAATTGCTTGTATGCCGACTTTCCTGTTATTTTTATAGTTTTAAAATACTGGCTGGAAAAAAGTTGAACAATTGTTATTAAAAATAAAAACAATATTATTTTATTTATTTTCTTCATTTTTCTCACCTTTCCCAAAATCCGTGTCACTCAAACTCTCTTTCACTTCCTGCTCCAATTTCTTCAAAGCTGTCTGATAAATATAGGAAGTTCCAATCAGAATAGCCCCCATACTAAAGTAAGCAATCAATTTATAGGAATTATCAAATCGTAAGAAATCCCAAAGGAAACTTTTTGCCACAAAAAATATTCCTATTCCAAGCCCAATTCTTCTAACATTTCTATTTGGCACTCTAAATCCTTTCCAGACTAAATATCCGCACAATAGCAGACCAACTATATCCAAAGCTAGTCCAGCTCCTAAAATTAATACACCTGAATGTTCATATATCCGTAAAATAATATTTGCTACACAAAGGAAATATATTGATTCTTCCAGTATCCACAACGGCTTTTTCTCATTTTTCTTGAAAAAGCATAAATGAATATCATTTTTAGCCACAATAAACAAATAAAAATTTACAAAAATTAATAAAATTAAAGATAGCAGATAACTTATTGGAATTTTCTCTTCTTGTATATTCCAGCTCCAACCAGAAATATATAAGAAAAAGTTGTACATATTCATAAATAACAAATAAATTATTTCAATTATTACTAAAAATTTCAAGCTAAAACTATCCTGTAATTTCTTTACTCTATACGTTACTGTTCTTAAAACAAACAGTGAAACTAATATACAAAATAATGCATCTTTACCATAATTTATCGCTTCAAATGAAGTGACAACATTAAAAATAACTTTATTTATAAAAAATATTGAATACGCAAAAATCAGATATTTAAATATTCCATTTAAAATCCTAACTTCCTTTTTATAACTCTTTTGTTTTATCAGGAAATAAAGCACAAATGAAAAAGATATTATCATCAAATCCTGAATATACGCAAGTAAATATTTTTCTTCCCGCACAATTAAATTACTTACCAGCGAAACTAGATAAATCGCAATTGTCCCATATCGCATTTCCTTATTTTTATATTTTCTATAAAAGAAATACAATAGTGCAGTTTCAACACCCCATGCAATCACAACAAATTTTTCTGGTACAATTAACGGGATAATTAGGATAAAACTTCCTAATGCCACGATATAAAATATTTTTGCAACTTTGTTGTCCTTTAGCCTGTCACCAAAAAATCCGTAAATTATTCCGACTGTTCCGACTAATACGGCTTTTAGCCAGCTTGGTGTTGTCTTGTCAAACAGGCTGTAAATCAATGAAAATTTTATAATTAGATTTAAACTTAGAAATACATAGTCGATTATGTTGCTTTGACGATTTTCTTTTTTGTGAGAATTTAGGAAAATGAAACTGTATGCTGTTGTGAAAATTACGATGTAGAAAAATGCCGTAATCTTATCATGAATACTGTGATTTAAGTAATAAATCAGCCCCGTCATATTCACTACACCTGTAACAAATCCAAAAATCTTGCTGTATATCCAGTCCTTTTTCCAAGAAACCCCAAGCACAATTCCCTGCAAAATCAAAGAATATGCCAAAACATAATAAATCTGAACGTTGCTCCTATTCACCAAAATATAAGCTCCATAAGGTAAATATCCACCAATCAGCGACAATACTCCAATTATCTGGCTATCATATCGCAACGAAAGAATCACAACTAGCCCTGTCAGTATTACTGATATAAAAAGACCCGCTGTCATTGGATAAAGTTTGAGATAAAGCGTGGAAAGAAGTGTAGTCAAATAAAGAATCCCAATTCCACCACCAATCAGCCCAACTGCAAAATGCTTCTTATTTTTCTGATAAAATTTTTCTCCAGCAAAAAGAAAAAACATCCCTAGCAAATATGAAGCTGAACTTTTTACATAATTATTTGCCAGAATTTTTACAAACTGTGTCCGAAATACCAAAAAAACTCCCAAAAAGATTGATATTATCCCTAAAAAGTTAAAACCCTTCAAACCAATAAGTTTTTCAAATACAAATCTTTTTTTCTCTCTTTCAAAAAGAAATTCCCCTTCCTTCAAAGCTGTTTCTTCTTTTATCTTATTATGAAACACCGAAGATTCCTCTTGAAGAAATACCTTATTTTCAAAAGTTTTCCTATTACTTTTCTCTAAAAAATTACCAATTTTTCCATTAATTTTTTTGAGTTCATCTCTTAAAGAATCAGCTTCATCTGAAAATTCGTGAGAAAGATTTCTTTCCAGCATTTTGACTTTTCTCTTCATTTCCTCTGCATAATTAGAAAGCCTTCTAGTCACTCCACTTTCCAATTCCACATTCATCTTCTGCGCCAAAATATTCTGAAACTTATCAATCTCACCATTTCTCCTAACCTTTTTCGCTTCCTTCAATTCCTCAATAAGCACTGCATTACTATTTTTAAGCCTTCCAATTTCCTCTTCCCTAACTTTTATCTTTTCATGAAATGCCTTTAAATCTTTCGCCAATCTTTCATTCTTTTCCAAAAGTTCCTTTTCCCTGCTTATTCCAGCCTCATTTTTTATATTTGCAATTATTGATTCTATCTCCGAATTTATTCTCCCAATTTCCTTATACTTATTCTCAAGATTTTCCAATTCCTTTATTTTGTCAATCATTGTAAAACCACCTCAAAACTCACAAATTTTTTATAAATATATTTTTAATTTACAAAATAATTTATAATTTTATACTATTCCATATTTAAATAGTGAATATTTAATAAATTTTCAACTATTATAAGAATATTGGTTTATATCTTTTGTTAGAAAAGTTCGTAACAAATTCTTATTTAAACAAGGTTCAATATAAATTGAATTTATCTATCAAATTTAACTGCTAATTCTTTTCCAAAAAATGCTATCCCAATTTTCAATACATTCTCAACTCCAGAATTTTTTAATACAGAAGCATATTCTTTCTTTTCAATCTGCTGTAATGCAATATCACACTCATTCTCTAATTTTTCAAAAATTTTATCTTCACTCAAATTTTCCATTGCATTTACAACCTTCAATTCCAAAATAATCCCTTCTTTTCTTTTTTCCAGATTTTTAGGCTTCAAAAGCAAATCATATCTGCCTTTCCCGGCAAAATTATTTGAAGTTATTTCATACTCATTTTTCAAAGTCAAAATTATTCCAAGCATTAAGCCATGATAAAATTGCTCTTTATAAACTCCGCTTACATCGAATATTCCCACGTTTTCCAATAAAATTTTTCTTAATTCCTTCTTAAAAGTTTCAATATCTCCATTTTTCAAGGAATACACCATATTATAAAAGCTGTTATAATTCTCAAAATATACTTCTATAAACATTTTTGAAAACATTTTTAATATTTCTTCATTCGGAATTTTCAAATAAACTTGTTCCTCATCATCTTGAACTTCTTCTGCCAATGTCAAATAACCGCTGTGAAAAAACAAATTCCATATATTTTCTTCATAATTTGCTTCCAAGTTTGCAAAAGTCATATTCTCATCTATTCTTCTTAAAATGGATTTTTTATTCAAAAGTTTTGAAAAATCATCAAAAATCTCATTTTTGAGTTTTTTTAAATATAATTTTATCAATTCATTTCCACTCGTATTTACCCAGTACGACTTTAATTTTTCATCATTCAGAAAATTAATAATCGACCACGGATTGTAAACTTTTATATCTCCAAACAAATATCCATTGTACCATCGTTGGACATCTTTAAGTTCAAATTCTAAATCAAAATCCTTTAAAGCCTGCTCAACTTCACTTTCCGTAATCCCAAAATATTCTGTAAATCTATTGTCCAGAATTGTATGAACTCTTAAATTATTCAATCCAGAAAATATATTTTCCTTTGCAACTCTCAAAATCCCAGTCATAATTCCCATTTCCAGATAATTATTATCCTTTAGGACAACTCCATAAAATGTTTTAAAAAAGCTAATTGCTTCTTGATAATAGCCTTTCACGTATGAATCAATTATCGGCTGATCATACTCGTCTATTAGCACTACCACTTTTTGTCCATAATATTCATATAGATATTTTGTTAAATCCAGCAAGGATAATTTCCATGTTGCTTCTGTTGCTCTGTTAAATAAAATTGAATCGTATTTTTCTTTTTTTCTCGCACTTAAATTTTCCTTTACAAATTCAAATTCATCATATAAATCCGAAATTGTATTTTTTATCATCTCAAACCCATTTCCCCAGCTACTTTCATCATAATTCCTAAATGAAATCGAAATAACTGGAGCAGTTCCCTGCTTTTCAAAATACTCATTTTCAGAAATTTTTAAATTCTCAAACAGTTTTTTATTTTCATTTTTATTTTCAATATCAAAAAAATATTTTATCATCGACATATTAAGTGTTTTTCCAAATCTTCTCGGACGTGTAAACAGCTTAACTTCGCCAGGTTCTCCTATAATGCTTTTTATCAATTCTGTTTTATCAAAATAATAGTAATTTCCGTCTATTATTTTTTTAAAATCTGATATTCCTATTGGCAGTTTTTTCTTCATTTAACATTCCTCCCTTTTTACCTGGTCAATACCAAACTAGACTATTTATAAATAAACAGCAAAATTTCCCTAAGCAGTTTGCAAGCTAGTGCTGTAGATTGCCCAGACTGATCATATACAGGCGATAATTCGTTCATGTCAAGCCCAACAATATTTAACTGCGAAATTTTTTCTATTGCCTTATGAAGTTCCACAAAAGTAACTCCTCCAGCTTCAGGTGTTCCAGTTCCAGGAAATTCCGATGGATCAAGTACATCTAAATCCAATGTAAAATACACAGGTTTCCCTTTTAATTTTTCTACAACTTCATCAAGTCCATCAAAATTAAATTTTGTTGTATGAAGATGTTCCTTTGCAAATTTCCATTCATCTCTTTCCCCACTTCTTATTCCAAACTGAAAAATTCTGTCATCTCCAACAATGTCCCAACATCTTCTAATTACAGAAGCATGCGAATAATACTGCCCTAAATACTCATCTCTCAAGTCTGTATGTGCATCAAACTGGATAATATGCAAATCTGGATATTTTTCAGCAACTGCTCTCACAGCTCCCAACGTAACAGAATGCTCTCCACCAATCATAAACGGAATTTTCCCATCCTTCAAAATTTCTGTCGTTTCATCCTGAATATCCTGCAACGTACTTTCCGAATTTCCAAATGAAAGTTCCAAATCTCCTCCATCAAAAACCTTAATATCCTCCAAATCCTTATCTTGATAAGGACTATACGTTTCTATTCCAAAACTCTCATTTCTCATAACTGCTGAAGCAAATCTAGTCCCTGGTCTAAACGAAGTTGTACTGTCAAACGGCGCTCCAAAAATAGCAATTTTGCTCTCATTGTATTCATTGTCACACCCTATAAATGTATGTATATTTTTATTTCTCATATAAATTCTCCTTCTAGTTTTTATTCTAAATTATTTTATTAAATCTTTCACATAATTTGGCAAAGCAAAAGCTCCTTTATGCAATTCCGTGTTATAATATTTCGTTTCTATTCCAAACTTATTCCATTCATCAGCTTTCAAGTCCTTTACAGGATTGTATTTTTTTGAAGCAAATCCAAATAGCCAATGTCCTGATGGATATGTCGGTATATGCAACTGATAAACTGTCGCAAATGGGAAAACCGCCCTTAATTGTTTGTTTGCCCTTGCTGTTGCTTTAGCATCTGCCTCATAATATGGGCTCTCGTGCTGATTCACAAGAATTCCATCCTCTTTTAGTGCATTAAAGCAGTTTCCATAAAATTCTCTTGTAAATAAATCTTCTCCAGGCCCAAACGGATCTGTCGAATCCACAATTACAATATCATATTCATTTGCCTTGGAACGTACAAATTTCAATCCATCCTCATAATAAATATGAACTCTCTTATCCTCCAGCTTATTCGCTGTCTTAGGTAAATATTCACGACAAAGGTCGACAACCATCTTGTCAATTTCCACCATATCAATTCTCTCAATATGTTCATATTTTACAAGTTCACGAACAGTACCTCCATCTCCAGCACCAATTACCAATATTTTCTTAGCCTTAGGATTTACAGCCATAGGAACGTGAGTTATCATCTCATGGTAAATAAACTCATCCTTTTCTGTCAGCATCATAAACCCATCCAATGTCAAAAATCGCCCAAATTCTGGCGACTCAAAAATATCAATTCTCTGAAAATTACTTTTTGCACTAACTAACTGCTTATCAATCTTTATAGAAAAACGAACATTTTTCGTATGTTCTTCTGTGTACCATAATTCCATCTGCTACACTCCTTTCAATTTGTATTACCTATTTTTTTAATATCTAACCTTTTATTTCCAATGTTTTGTACTTTAAAACTTTTTTATAAATTCCTCAAATTTTCCATTGTTTATAATTTTATTCTATTTTCTTGCACTCATTAAACGTTTCTCAAATAATTTTCCTTAACCTTAACTCTGTTCAGCCATCCAGCTAGAAAATCATTCTGAGTTACATTATTTTTAGCAAGAGATTTGTAATATTCACGCTGTAAATTATGATAAACCATCAAAAATTTAGCTGGATTAACTTCGTTTAAATATTTTAATGTCATAGGTCCAACCGCTCCATCTACACTAATTACATTTTTACCATAAACCTTGTTCACAGCCTCTTGAGCCTTTTTAATTCCATATCTTCCAGCATTTACTGAAAAATCAAATATGCTTAGTGCCACTTTATCATTTCTCACTTGATCCAATTTTCTAGCCTTATAATATTTTTCCTCATAAATTTTTTCTGCCATTGCTTTTGTTAAATCTTTCATGCTACCTTTGTATCCACATTCTCTAGCTCGTTCCTTAGTAATGCCGTATTTTGTTTCCCCGCCTTTATCATTCTTATCATTAGAGTAGCTTCCTTCAACTAGCAAAATATAATTAAAAAATTTCAAAAATCTGCTGTCAGCCATTTTTGTTTCCTTCTTTCATTTATTTTAATTGGAATTTCACAGATACTGTCTGCGTTCTTACGTCAAAAATTTTCACTCTAAAACAACATTTATCTTCTCAACATGCATATCCTCAGTCCCTGTTAATAGACATCCCTTTTCCTTTGCATATTCAATATAATTTATGATTTCCTCAGTAATTCGCTCTCCTGGTGCTAATATCGGTATCCCTGGTGGATAAGCCATAACAAATTCACCACTTATTTTACCAGCACTTTCTTTTATGGGAATCATTTCCTTTTCTGAATAAAAGGCTTTTTGTGGAGGAAGTACAACGTCAGGGTTTATATATTCATGATCAAACATTCCTGTAGAGTCTTTTGAGTAAAGCCGTTTAATTTCTGCAAGTGAAGATATTAGCCGTTCTATTTCCAAGCCTCTGTCTCCCGCCGAAATTATCGCCAAAATATTTCCCAAATCTCCAAATTCAATCTGAATTTCATAATCATCCCGCAAAATATCATAAACTTCAATTCCAGCAAGCCCAATATCTTTTGTATACACAGATAATTTTGTCGTATCAAAGTCATAAACCGAATCTCCATCAATCAGTTCTTTCCCATACGCATAATATCCACCCAGTTTATTAATTTCATTTCTGGCATATTCTGCAAATTTAACTGTCTTTTCAAAAAGCTCCCTTCCATTTATCGCCAAATTTTTTCTTGCCACATCAAGTGAAGTCATAAGTAAATACGATGCACTCGTAGTTTGAGTCAAGTTTATAACTTGCCGAACATAATCAGCGTTTATTCTCTCACCACTTAACAAAATTGAACTTTGTGTTAAAGAACCACCTGTCTTATGCATACTGATTGCCGCCATATCTGCTCCAGCTTCCATAGCTGAAATTGGTAAATTTTCATCAAAGTAAAAATGTGCTCCGTGTGCCTCATCAACTAGCACAAACATATCATTTTCATGTGCCAGTTTTACAATAGATTTCAAATCTGAACAAATTCCGTAATAAGTAGGATTATTCACTAATATTGCTTTTGCATCAGGATTTTCCTGAATTGCCTTTTTCACATCATTAATCGACATCCCAAGAGATATTCCCAATTTCTTGTTAAGTCCGGGATTAATATAAACTGGTATCGCTCCACAAATTACCAGTGCATTAATAGCGCTTCTATGCACATTTCTTGGAATAATGATTTTATCTCCAGCCTTGCAAGTTGCCATAATCATAGCCTGTACAGCCCCAGTCGTCCCGCTTACCATAAAATAAGCCTCTTTTGCCCCAAAAGCCTCCGCCGCTATATCCTGAGCCTCTTTAATAACTGAAGTTGGATGGCATAAATTATCAAGCGGCTTCATTGAATTAACATCCATCTGCATCGCATCCAGTCCGATAAAATCCCGAAACTCCTTATTTCCACGCCCTCCTTTATGCCCCGGCACATCAAATCTCACAACCCTGTTAGAAAGATGATTTTTTAAAGCATCAAAAAGAACTGTCTTATTCTGTCTATCTTTATCAATATTTTTCCCCATTTTTTAACTCCTTACATATTTTTACTTTTATTTATTATAATTTTAAATTTCTAAATTTTATATTAAGTATTCAGCTTTATAAATTTTTATTTTAGAAAATTTTGATTAAAATAGTTTTTGTTATTTTATTTATATTTTTTTAACGAAATTTTTCTTCAATGTTTATTTTAATCAAATTAGTTATTGTAGTTAAACTTAAAATTGTCGTGATTTTTTTGGAATGAAAACGACTGTTTGAGCGAAGTTTTACGTAACGAGTTTCGTTTTTATTTCAAAAAAATGCTTAGACGAGCCGGGTTTGCAAAGGGGATGGCGACTGTTCCCCTTTGCACATAAAAAAGAAAAAACATTAATATAAATAAAAGAACGAATATTAATAAAAATAACTTAATGACATAAAATTATAAAAAATAACTTATCTGAATACTTAATTTATTATTGAATGACTCTAATAAATATTCATTCCACTATAAATTTCAATCATTTCCTTCCTAAGTCTATCCGTAATTTCCAGCCTTTTTTTTGGTGCAATTTCATAGACATCCTGATTGAAAAGATAATTTTTCAGCTCAATTTCCTTTATAAGCATTTTTGTATGAAAAATATTTGACTGATATACATTTACATCAATCGCATCGTAAATTTTTAACTTTTCTAGCTCAATATAATCTTGAATAGAAGTTATATTGTGATCTGTAAAAAATTTCTTTCCTGAAATATCCCTTGTAAATCCACGTATTCTGTAATCAATCGTGATTATATCCGAATCAAAGCTGTCTATCAGATAGTTTAATGTATTTAATGGCGAAATTTCTCCACAAGTTGCAATATCAATATCCGCTCTAAAAGTGGAAATTGAATTATCTGGATGGTATTCTGGGAAAGTATGCACTGTTATATGGCTTTTATCCAAATGAGCGTGAACCGTATCGGTGTCTTGACTTGTATTTCCCTTTTTCATGCTCTGGCTATCTATCCCAATTTCTTCAAAGAACGGCTTTCCTTGATTACAAGATTTATCAATATTCTCAGGACTTATTCTTTCTTCTGCAATTAAAACATTTACAGAGGCTCCTTGTGGCTCATAATCCTGCTTTGATATATTCAAGACTTGTGCCCCTATCATTTCCGCAACACGAATAAGTATTTTTGTAAGCCTTTCCGAATTATATTGCTCGTCAATATATGCAATATAGTCCTTCTGCTCCCTCTCTGTTTCCGCATAGCAAATATCATAAATATTAAAACTTAATGTCTTTGTTAAATTATTGAATCCATACAGCTTAATTTTATTATTTTCCAACTCATTCATCACTTCCTCTCCTATTTCATCAATTTTCACATTGCACTTAAAATCCTTTAAATCTATGATTTAAATTTCTTTTTAAAATGTTATTTCCATAGTCGTAAAAATTTATTTATTTTTCACATATTTTTATTCATTTTTTTGACTTATTTTTTCGCCAAATTATATCATTTATACACAATTTTTACAATTAAAATTGCAAAATGAATTTTAAAAAAAAATCACAGCTAAATTAATAACTGTGATTAATAAATAAAATATCTTTTTATAAAACCATCCTATACTTCACTATCCTATTTTCACACCCCATCACATAAATCTCATTTTCAATTACACAGATTTTTACAATTCTTTCCTTCAGTATCTTTTCCTGCTTTAAAATATGAAATTTACTATCTGTAATTACCAATTCTCCACTTTCCAAACCAATAAAATATTTCCCTTCAAATTCTTCAATGTACGTTATTTTTCTGTCAGAAATTTTTATTGAATTATAAAGTTCCTGATCCAGAATGTTCCATATTTCTATTTCACCATCTTCTGTTCCCGCAAAATATTGAAGTCCAACTATTTTTGAGTAAGTGTGATTATTTTCCGTTTTTACTTCAAATATTTTTTTTAATTTATTTTCAAAAATATTTATTGTATTTATATGTTTATGGTCTTCCCTAAATTTGATTATAACGTTTTCTCCACTTGTGAAAATTTTATAATTTCCATTTTTTCTAGTTCTTGCCAATTTTGCGGAGATAAGTTCCTCTGTGTCAACATCATAGGAAAATAGGCAATTTTTTTCAATATAGACAATCCTGCCGCTTGTTATGAAATTCATTACTTTTATGCTATCATTTGTATCAAATACAAGTTCGACTATTTTCTTTTTATTTCCGTCACACTTGTACACTTTTCCGTTTGGAGTCGAAACAAAAAACATGCTCGAAATGAACAATTGATTTTTTTCCTTTATATATTTTATAATTTCACAATTTTTTACTTTTCCTCCGCTTTCTTTTTCAAATTTATTTTTATTAAAGTATATCAGCTTTTCTCCAGTTGTTATAATTCTCTTATTAATCGGTTCAACTCCAAAATCATTGATTTTAGTTTTATATATTATATCTTCTTCTAAAATTAATTCCATTTTTCCCCTCAGTTAGTACATGATATCTTCCGTAGGGCTATATCCGCTGTCTTTTAATGTTTTTAGCATTTTTTCGCCTGTCTTTGAAAATATTTCATTATTATAGTAAGTTTTCCAGTCCCCGTCTATCTTTTTTGTATCAAGAATATACTTAAACAGCATAAAAGTATCTTTTTTAGCCGCATCGTAGGCATAGAGTCTAAAAGTATAGTATCGTGGTTTTTTCTGATTATCCTTTGCAGGAATATTTCTAGGAATCAGTTTTGCAATGTCACTCTCAAAATCAATTAATATTTTGAAAATATTTTCGTATGTCAGTTCCTTTCTCTCACGCGTGTTGTATACAAGCCCTACTTCCAAATTATCTATTCCAACATAATATGTCATAAAGTCATGCTCTACATCACAATAGACATTTCCTATTAAACGGGATTTATTTATAAGCTCTATTTCCTTCAGCACATATACATTCGGATTTTTTATCCATTTGCAGGTATCTGAAAAAGAAATTCCTGTTACCAATAAAACAAGCAATATGATTATTTTTTTCACTTTTCCTCCTAAATTTCATAATTATTACACTAATCTTAATATTTTATAAAAAATAAAATTATAATAAAATTTCAATATATTTAGTTTTGTATTATAATGATATTTCAAAAATATTTTAAAATTATTTATATAACTTTTTTTTCACTTTTATTTTAGTTATCCATTCTCTTTAATAAAAGTTTACCATATTTTTTTATTAATTTCAAGCCGTATATTAAAACCTCTTTAAAATCAAACTTAAAAATCAGGTTTTTACGTAAAAAAGAAAATCAAATTAATGATTTTCCAAATTTAAAATTTTATATATGAATTATATTAAGAATGCTCATCAGAATTGGAACAACTAATATGAATAAAATTGTACTTGTTGTAACTACATTTGTGGAATATCCAATATCTCCATTAGTTTCATTAACTAAAATTGGCAATGCTGCAAATACTGGCGCTGCCGACTGTATCACAAACGTTTTTATTTCCAAATCATTTAACTGCACAAAATGTCCAGCAATTTTCAACAACACAATCATGACAATTGATGAAAATACAAATCTTCCAAGCAAAGCCAAATTTGTATCCAAATCAAAACGAATACTGTGAAGCCCTGCATCTGCCAGCACTATTCCGATATATAGTAATGCAAGAGGTGTTACAACGCTTCCAAGATATTTTGTAGTTTCCACAATTGGAGTTATTACTTTTATGCCTGACAAAAGTACAATAAAGGCTATTACAAAAGCAATAAGTGGAGGCGATAACAACTTTTTCAGATTAAATCCACTTTTTTCATCTTTATTGCCTTCTAATGAATCACCTGCCAAAAGCATATACCCTAAAGTCCAAATTGATACAGTATTTGTAATATAATACATTAAATAATATTTGGAAGCTGCTTCTCCAAAAAGTGCCATATTCAATGGAAGTCCAATAAATATCGTATTTGCATTTACTACCGCATTATAAAAGACTCCACGTCGACCTTCTCTCATCTTCACTAATTTTATTACAAAAAAAGCTGCAACATATCCGATAATAACTGAAGCAAATGTAAAAATCAAACGGTTTGACACTTCCTTCAAAGCATCCATATTTAGATATTTCAAGACTGAATAGAATATCGAACAAGGCAAAGCCACATTTGTAATAAGTTTTGACACATTTTCACTAAATGTGTGATGAAACCAGTGCCTTTTTTTCAAAATATATCCAATCGCAATCATAACAATAATAGGGAAAATACTTCCCAGTGATTTCAAAAAAATCATTTTTAAACTTTCCTTTCTTTACTATACCCATTTCTTTCAAAATCAAATCTAATAATTCCATAACATTTAAAGTTGATTTTACAACAATTCACTACAAAAATATTATTTTAAACAAACAAAGCAAGGACTCGTTAAAGTCCCTGCACTTTTTATCAATATTATAACTTAAACAGTAAATCAGTATAAGTTGGGAAATTCCAGTATTCCTTATTAATAATTTTTTCCAAATTATCACAAGGTACTCTTAATGCCTCAAGTCCTGTTACCAATTTTTCTTTTGCCAAATCTGTCTGTTTTCCTAAATCTTTTTCATTTCTTACTCTATTAATTTCTTTTTCAAGCGATTTTACTTCTTTTCTCAAGCTTGTAATATTTGCTAACACATCTTTTAGAATTTCTTCCTGCTCCTTTATGAACGCTTTCCCGTATTTTGAATTTTTTTCAATATGATCAGCTAATAAATTTGAATATTTTAATCCAGATGGCAAGATATTTTTATTTGCAATGTCAATTAATGTTCTTGATTCTATGCTTAATTGTGTTACATATCTGTCTGCATAGGCATTGTATCTTGCGACAGATTCCTGTTCAGAGAGCATTCCAATTTCCTGAGTTAGTTCTAGCACATCTTTGTCTATCATTTTTCTAAGTGCTGTATTTGAAGCCACTTCGTTTGTAAGTCCACGTTTTTTAGCTTCTTTTGCCCATTCTTCGCTGTATCCATTTCCATTAAAAATTATTCTATGATGTTTTTTATACGCATTGGCAATAATGTCATTTGCCACTTTCGGGAATGATTTTTCAGTTGCTTTTTCAAGTTTATCTGCATATTCAGACAGCACTTTTCCTACCATAGCATTTATTACAGCCGCAGAAGTTGCAGGTGTCGAACTTGATCCCGGCATTCTAAATTCAAATTTATTTCCAGTGAATGCAAATGGCGAAGTTCTGTTTCTATCTCCAGCATCCATACTAAATGCAGGCAACACATCAACTGACAAATTCACTTTTGATGATTCTGACACAGGTGCATCTTTTTTATATGCAATATTGCTTAAAATTGTTGTCAATTCATCACCTAAGAAAACTGAAATAATTGCAGGCGGCGCTTCATGTCCCCCAAGTCTGTGATCATTTGTCGCAGTTGCAGTCGCATATCTCAACATTGGGTAATATCTGTCAACAGCTTCTATTACCGCGGCTACAAAAATTAAAAATTGTGTGTTTGATTTCATATCTTTTCCAGGACTGAAAAGATTTTTGCCATCATCTGTTCCCAGTGACCAGTTATTATGTTTCCCTGAACCATTTACCCCTGCAAACGGTTTTTCGTGAAGCAATGCTACTAAATCGTGTCTTAACGCTGTTTTTTCAATAGTTTCCATTATTATCTGATTTTGATCTGATGCCAAGTTTGCTACTGAAAATAATGGTGCTACTTCAAACTGATTTGGAGCCACTTCATTATGTCTTGTTTTTGATGGAATACCTAATTTCCATAATTCAACGTCAACATCACTCATAAAGTTTATTACTTTTTCTTTAATTTTTCCATAATAATGATCGCTTAATTCCTGTCCTTTAGGTGCAGAAGCTCCGAATAAGGTTCTTCCTGTAAGCAATAAATCGTCTCTTGCTTCAAACATATCTTTTTTTACAAGAAAATATTCCTGCTCTACTCCCAAAGTATTAAATACATGATTAGAAGTTTTATTTCCAAAAGCACGCAAGACTCTTAATGCTTGTCCACTTATATATTTCATTGATCTTAATAAAGGTACTTTTTTATCCAACGCTTCACCAGTAAATGAAATAAAGGCTGTGGGAATATACAATGTAACTCCATTTTTATTTTCTCTTATAAATGGATATGAACTCGTATCCCAGATTGTGTAACCTCTTGCTTCAAATGTGCTACGAAGTCCTCCATTCGGAAATGAAGATGCATCAGATTCGCCTTTTATCAAATTTTTTCCAGAAAACTTGTAAATAAGTTCCTCATTTTCAGTAGGTTCCAAAAATGAATCATGCTTTTCAGCTGTCAAGTCATTCAATGGCTGAAACCAGTGACAGTAGTGAGTAGCTCCTCTTTTAGTCGCCCAGTCCTTAATAGCGTTTGCAATAACTTCAGCAGTTTCTTTCGACAATTCAGTTTCCCCCAGTTGCGACGCCTTAAACTCTTTAAAAACAGCCTTGGAAACTCTTTTTTTCAAATTACTGTCCCTAAAGACATTTTCTCCAAAGCTTTTCATAGCGTTTTCCATAAATTTTAACCTCTTTTCCGTATCAATTTATTATGAAGCAGTATTTTTAGACTCTTCATTTTTTTAAATATATTTTATTATACAATGTGAGAAAATATAAGTCAAACAAAAATTTCCCCATTCTCTTTTTTTATTTTTATAAAAAAAATATATGATAATTCTAGTTTAAAATAAAAGGAGAAGGTTAGGCTATATCTAATTTTTATATATTTTTACTTCTATTTTAAGTGAACGGACTATACTCACAAAAAAGTATGTTATTCATATCAAATGAAATAAATGTTAAAATATCAATTAACAGGCAGATAAATAAAAACAAGGAGAAAAAATAAAAATGAAAGACTTAACAAAAGGAAATGAACTGAAAACAATAATTTATTTTTCTTTGCCAATTTTAATAGGAAATTTATTTCAGCAGATTTACAATATTTCAGACACAATCATTGTGGGAAATTTTTTAGGAAAGGAAAGCCTTGCGGCTGTAGGCTCAAGTTATCAAATTAATGTACTTATAATAGCTGTTTCGATAGGTATTTCATTAGGGACAAGCATTCTAATTTCCCAATATTTTGGTGCAAAAGATATGGAAAATTTGAAAATCACGGCAAATACAGGATTTATTTTTTCCATAGTTTTATCTCTTATTGTTACAACATTAGGTTTTTTACTGTCAAATAATATTTTAATTTTAATTAATGTTCTGCAAAAATTGTTACTGAAGGCAAATATCTATTTAAAAATTATTTTTATTGGAGTTGTCCCAACTTTTGGCTACAATTCTCTTACAAATACGTTAAAAGGTGTAGGTGATTCAAAAACACCGACTTACATCTTAATTACTTCCGTAATTTTAAATATTATTTTAGATATATTTTTTGTAGCAGTACTAAACTCTGGAGTTGCAGGAGTGGCAATTGCAACAGTTATTTCACAGTTTATTTCCTTTTTTCTTTGCTTATTTTACATAAAATTTAAATATCCAAATTTAATTTTTAAAAAATATTATTTCAACTTAAATTTTAATATTTTAAAAGAAATACTGATTATTGGAATGCCAGCAATGTTACAGCAAGTTTTAATCAGCCTAGGATTTATTGTCATTCAAATTCTTGTAAATGGATTTGGAACAGACTGTATTGCAGCTTTTATTTCTGCTTCCCGAATTGATTCCTTCGCAGAATTGCCATCCATAAATTTAGGACAGGCGTTGATGACTTTTACAGCCCAAAATTATGGAGCCAAAAAAATGGATAGAATAATTAAAGGTGGAAAAGATAGCCTAATTTTAGGAATCTCATTTTCCATCATAATCTCAATTATTATTTTTATTTTTCCAGCATTCTTTATTTCAATATTTAACCGAAATCCCGAAGTGATTTTTATAGGAAATCAATATTTACGTATAATTTCAGCATTTTACGTAATTTTCTGCACAATGCAAATACTAAATGGATTGCTACTAGGCTACGGAAAATCCTTAGTTCCACTAATAGCCTCTATTACTTCATTTTGTATGTTTCAAGTGCCTCTAGCCATTTTACTTTCCAAAACATCGTTAGGCTATAACGGAATTTGGATTGCCGCACCGATAGGCTGGACAGCAGGACTGCTAATTCGAGTGTGGTATTTTATAAAAATTTCTAAAAAAATATAGAAAAAATAAAAGAATTATAGTAAAATCAAGATTATTTGGTGTTTTTTAAAATTTCAAATAATTTTATTGAAAGGAAAATTTATATGGAAGAAAAAATTTACACTTGTCCGCTGGAACTAACTCAAAAAATATTATCAAAAAAATGGACAGTCATCATATTATGGCTTTTAAGACACGGAAAAGTCAGAACAAAAGATTTCAAAAATCAAATAAAAGGCAGCAACGAAAAAATGATTATTGAGCATTTAAACTATTTAATCAAAGAAAAACTTATAGAAAAACGGGAATACAATGTTTACCCAAAAAAGACAGAATATATCCTCTCAGAAAAAGGAAAAGATTTATTGCCTATTTTGGAACTTATGCAAAGTTATGGAGAAAAATATTATATTAAATAAATTTTTTACTCTCTAAAAAAATACAAAAAAATATGTTAAAATAAACTCACAAACAAAATTATAAAAGGAGTTGATTACCTATGAAAAAACTACTAACTTTTCTACTACTGACACTTTCAATCCAGCTATTCTCAGCTAATTACAAAGTTGTTCTAAAGAAAGGCGTTACTTTATCACAGCAGGAAATTACAAAAAATAACAGTGAAATTGAGATTGCGGCTAAAAGGGATTATGATTCAATTAAACGAGCAGCATCAATTGGAATGAAATCTATGATTTCCAGAATGATGGGTGAAGAAATTCAATTACCCGCAATAAGTCAAAAAAATTCTCTTAAATTTCAGAAAAAAATGAACGAATTATATAATAATATGTTTGATTATATAATGGATAAAAACAAAATTGACGTTGAGAAGATAAGATATGTTACAAATGATATTGTTGAAGTAACATTAAATATAAAAACGCCAGATGTAACAACAAATTTACAAAAATATTCAGAATTAATGAATAACAACTTTCTAAACGAAAAAGAAATGAAAAATCTAAATAATTTCTCAGAAGACGAAATCTTTGATAAAATAATAACAAAAATGTTTAGTTCAATGAAACAAGCCTTCCAAAAAACCGATAAGTATGCTTCTATGAAAACAACAATTTATTTAGAAAAAGATAATGGAAAATGGGGAATTGCTGAACTTGATGAAAAACTAAAAAACTTTAGAGAAATATATAAATCTGTAAATTAATAAAAAACATAAAAGGACTATCCATATTCAGATAGCCCTTTATTTTATTAATTATTTAGGTGATACTAAAATCTTAACTTGGCTTTTTTCTTTTACAAGTGCTTCAAATCCTTCATTTACGATGTCTTCTAATTTAATTCTTTTTGTTACTAATAAATCTTTTGAGAAGTACCCTTGTTTCATTAATTTCAATATTTTAGGGAATACGTCACGGTATGCATAACTCTTATTTTTCTTTCCTGAATTACCACTTAATTAGGGTAAATTTACACTTCTGTTTCCTACAATTCTCAGTCTTTTTCGACAAGTTAGAATACACTGGAAACTCCTAGGAACATTTACTCTACCATTTGTTTTTTCTTTTAGAAATTTCCATTCTTTTGGATAAACCTTCCACAACATAAATCTACTTTCTTGAAAACAAAAAAAGGCAGGAGCGCCTTAATCCTTCCCTGCCCAAGTTTCCCATATTCCCCACAGCAACCTGCTGCCCTCATATTTACAGCAGCTCTGTTCATTGACATGCTGTACAATGCTTCATGCCTCTCTGCCTTAAACTCCTATGAAATTTTGCAAAAAAAAATGGCGTCCCCGGTTGGACTCGAACCAACGGCCCTCTGATTAACAGTCAGATGCTCTAACCGGCTGAGCTACGGAGACACGCAAAAGAAAAAAGTTTGGCAACTGCCTATTTTCCCGGGACGAATCCAAGTATCGTAGGCGTAAGCAGACTTAACTGCCGGGTTCGAAATGTGACCGGGTGTATCCCTGCTGCTAGCATCACCAAACTTTAAAAACTAAACTGCCTAGCTAAGGCAATGGGAAATAAATAGTAGCAGTAAAAGATTGACTAAAAAGCAGATGTAATATTAGTACCAGTCAGCTGAACGCATTGCTGCGCTTGCACCCCTGGCCTATCAACCATGTGTTCTCCATGGATACTGCGAACACTCATCTCAAAGCCGGCTTCCCGCTTAGATGCTTTCAGCGGTTATCCGTCCCAGACGTGACTACCCAGCCGTGCCACTGGCGTGACAACTGGTACATCAGAGGTCTGTCCAACCCGGTCCTCTCGTACTAAGGTCAGATCTTTTCAGTATTCAGGCGCCTGCAGTGGATAGGGACCGAACTGTCTCACGACGTTCTGAACCCAGCTCGCGTGCCTCTTTAATGGGCGAACAGCCCAACCCTTGGGACCTTCTCCAGCCCCAGGATGAGACGAGCCGACATCGAGGTGCCAAACACTTCCGTCGATATGGACTCTTGGGAAGTATCAGCCTGTTATCCCCGGGGTAGCTTTTATCCGTTGAGCGACGGTCCTTCCATACGGAACCGCCGGATCACTAACTCCCACTTTCGTGCCTGCTCGACCCGTCAGTCTTGCAGTCAAGCTCCCTTATGCGTTTGCACTCCTAGGCTGATTTCCATCCAGCCTGAGGGAACCTTTGAACGCCTCCGTTACTCTTTTGGAGGCGACCGCCCCAGTCAAACTGCCCATCTAGCACTGTCTCCGTTACCAGATTAGAATTTCAACGGCATATGGTTGGTATTCCAACGGCGACTCTGCTGAAACTGACGCCTCAGCTTCACAGTCTCCCAACTATCCTATACACACACAGCCAAAACCCAATGCCAGACTGCAGTAAAGCTCCACGGGGTCTTTCCGTCCTACTGCAGGTAGCCGGTATCTTCACCGGCATTACAACTTCACCAGGTCTCCAGCCAAGACAGCTCCCAAATCATTTCACCATTCGTGCAGGTCGGAACTTACCCGACAAGGAATTTCGCTACCTTAGGACCGTTATAGTTACGGCCGCCGTTCACCGGGGCTTCAATTCGGAGCTCTCACTCCTCCTCTTAACCTTCCGGCACTGGGCAGGTGTCAGCCCATATACGTCGCCTTTCAGCTTAGCATAGACCTGTGTTTTTGGTAAACAGTTGCTTGGGACTCTTCACTGCGGCCTGTTTCCCCTTGAGGCGCTTCTCCTCTCAGGTATGTCAGGCACCCCTTCTCCCGAAGTTACGGGGCTATTTTGCAGAGTTCCTTAGCTAGAGTTATCCTGTCGGCCTTAAGTTTCTCACTCTGTCCACCTGTGTCGGTTTACAGTACGGGCGCTGGTTCTCATCGATAGAAGTTTTTCTCGGCAGTGTAGGATCTGCGGCTTATGCAAGATGCACTTACCCGTCAGGTCTCACATTTAGGCATGCGGATTTTCCTGCATGCCCATGCTACGCCCTTAGAAAGGCTATTCCGTCAGCCTTCCCGCATACCTTCCTGCGTCACTCCGTCTCTCGAGGGCGATAACAGCGGTACAGGAATATTAACCTGTTTTCCATTCGCCATCACATTTTTGCTTATGCTTAGGTCCCGACTTCCCCAGGGCGGACAAACCTTCCCCTGGAAACCTTGGACTTCCGGCCGGCGGGATTCTCGCCCGCCTTCTCGCTACTCATTCCTGCATTCTCACTTCTGATACCTCCAGAATGGCCTTGCGGCATTCCTTCAACGGCCTACAGAACGCTCTCCTACCAGGCGTGAAAACACGCCTCCGCAGCTTCGGTTTATGTCTTAGCCCCGTTACATCTTCGGCGCAGATACTCTCGACCAGTGAGCTGTTACGCACTCTTTCAAGGTATGGCTGCTTCTAAGCCAACCTCCTGGTTGTCTGTGAATATCCACCTCCTTTCCCACTTAGACATAATTAGGGACCTTAGCTGGCGGTCTGGGCTGTTCCCCTCTCGTCCATGGACCTTGTCATCCATGGACTCACTCCTGACTATTAATATATGGTATTCGAAGTTTGCTTGATTTCGGTAAGCAGTACGCCCCCTAGACCATACAGAGCTCTACCCCCACATATCTTGACGTCAAGGCTGCACCTAAATGCATTTCGGAGAGAACGAGCTATCTCCTAGTTCGATTGGCTTTTCACCCCTAGACCTGCCTCATCTCCCAACTTTTCAACGGCGGTGAGTTCGGCCCTCCACTGAGTCTTACCTCAGCTTCAGCCTGGACAGGCCTAGATCACTAGGTTTCGCGTCTATGGCCAGCGACTTGTCGCCCTGTTAAGACTCGGTTTCCCTTCGGCTCCGCTATATTAACCTTGCCGCTGACCATAACTCGCAGGATGATTAACCAAAATCCACGCAGTCACGCATAAAGCGCTCCTACCGTTTGTAAGCACACGGTTTCAAATTCTGTTTCACTCCCTTGCTCAGGGTTCTTTTCACCTTTCCCTCACGGTACTCTTCACTATCGGTCAACAGCAGTATTTAGCCTTGCGTGATATGGTCCACGCTGATTCACGCCAGATTCCTCGTGCCTGACGCTACTCGGGTGCTTCCAGTCGCCATATGCATTTTATGTTCTACAGGACTATCACCTTCTTTGGTCCAGCTTCCCAGCTGATTCCACTTACATGCATACAGCTTAAACATTATGACAATCCGTTAATGGAAGTCCCGCAACCCCGTGCCAGCAACGCTGTCCGCTTGGCACTGGCACGGTTTAGGCTTTTCCCCGTTCGCTCGCCGCTACTCAGGGAATCGTTTTTACTTTCCTTTCCTCCCGCTACTTAGATGTTTCAGTTCGCGGGCTTACCGTTTTCACGCATGCCCTCCAGGCATGCAGGTTTTCCCATTCGGAAATCCGGGGATTAACGATTATGTGCATCTTCTCCCGGCTTATCGCAGCTTATCACGTCCTTCATCGGCTGTTGTTGCCTAGGCATCCTCCGTGTGCCCTTGTTAGCTTTTTATCCAGAATAACTTTTACTCCAGTTTCATTGTAATCTTTTACCTACTATTCATTTCCCATTGTCCTAAAGACTATAAAGATATGCGAAGAAGCAGTGCAATGAATTAGCTCCTTAGAAAGGAGGTGATCCATCCGCACCTTCCGGTACGGATACCTTGTTACGACTTCACCCCAATCACTGTCCACACCTTAGATGCCTTCCTCCTTGCGGTTAGACCGGCAGCTTCAGGTGCAGACAACTCTCGTGGTGTGACGGGCGGTGTGTACAAGACCCGAGAACGTATTCACCGCAGCATTGCTGATCTGCGATTACTAGCGATTCCAGCTTCATGAAGTCGAGTTGCAGACTTCAATCCGAACTTGGACCGGCTTTGAAGATTCGCTGGGCGTTGCCGCCTCGCAGCTCTCTGTACCGGCCATTGTAGCACGTGTGTAGCCCAGATCATAAGGGGCATGATGACTTGACGTCATCCCCACCTTCCTCCTGCTCTTCGCAGGCAGTCTCGCCAGAGTCCCCAACTTAATGATGGCAACTGGCGATAGGGGTTGCGCTCGTTGCGGGACTTAACCCAACATCTCACGACACGAGCTGTCGACAGCCATGCACCACCTGTCTCCACGTTCCCGAAGGCACTGCCCGCTCTCGCGGGCATACGTGGGATGTCAAGATCTGGTAAGGTTCCTCGCGTTGCGTCGAATTAAACCACATGCTCCACCGCTTGTGCGGGTCCCCGTCAATTCCTTTGAGTTTCAGCCTTGCGGCCGTACTCCCCAGGCGGATTACTTATCGCATTCGCTTCGGCACGGACACTCTTCATGCCCACACCCAGTAATCATCGTTTACGGCTGGGACTACCAGGGTATCTAATCCTGTTTGCTCCCCCAGCTTTCGCACTTCAGCGTCAGTTGCCGTCCAGTGAACTATCTTCATCATCGGCATTCCTGCACATATCTACGAATTTCACCTCTACTCGTGCAGTTCCGTCCACCTCTCCAGCACTCTAGCCAGGCAGTTTCCAGGGCAGGCTTGCGGTTGAGCCGCAAGTTTTTACCCCAGACTTGCCTGGCCGCCTAGATGCCCTTTATGCCCAATAATTCCGGATAACGCTTGCGACATACGTATTACCGCGGCTGCTGGCACGTATTTAGCCGTCGCTTCTTCTGCAGGTACCGTCACTTCCTTCTTCCCTGCTGAAAGCACTTTACAATCCGAAAACCTTCCTCGTGCACACAGAATTGCTGGATCAGGGTTGCCCCCATTGTCCAATATTCCCCACTGCTGCCTCCCGTAGGAGTAAGGGCCGTATCTCAGTCCCCTTGTGGCCGTCCACCCTCTCAGGCCGGCTACCTATCATCGCCTTGGTGGGCCGTTACCCCGCCAACAAGCTAATAGGACGCAAAGCTCTCCCGCAGCATCTCTTTTCATTGCCGGGCACATGCGTGCCGGCAACTGTATCAGGTGTTGTCAGTCGTTTCCGTCTGTTATCCCTGTCTGCAGGGCAAGTTCTTTACGCGTTACTCACCCGTCCGCCTTGGCTAGCCTGTGCAAGCACAGATTCGCCAAAGACTTGCATGTGTTAAGCATTCTGTCAGCGTTCATCCTGAGCCAGGATCAAACTCTTCATTCAATATATTCCACATATATTTAAATTCCACCTTTGTCTTGACGAGAATCTTGTTCTACAACAAGAGCTCTTGACTACTATCTATCTTTTACACATTATTGCTTCTTCTATTCTTATCTCAATTGTCCTGCGACACGATTTCGTATCGACAGGATATATATTATCATAACTGGATTTATTTGTCAACTACTTTTTTTCAAAAAATTTGTGTTTTTGAATATTTTTATTCGTAGTCTATTTTTTATTTCTTAAAAAGGTATTATTTTATATTAGTTTATTTCAAGATATTTATTTATTATTTCAATACTTTTTATATAATTTTCTGTAAGACTGCTATTATTTTTGTAATATAATTGTATAAACTCTTGGTTATTTTGTTCAAGTAAGGATTGTAATATTTTATCATATTCAGAAGTTTTATATTTTGATTTATCTTTTGAGTTTGATTTTTTTTCAATATATAGCAGAAGATCAAAATTGCTATGTTTAATAAAATCTTCTATTACTGGGTTTTTTGTATCATTTTGAATTATTGAAAATGTTTGTAAAGAAGAAAATTCTGTATCTATAAAAGTTAGTTTATCAGCATTTTTGATAGATTCTAATATTCTTCTATTGTGTTCATAAGCAATATTGCTGTAATCAGAGTACTGAATGTTTTCTATATGATTCTGCATTTCTTCTTTTATATACTCTTTTCGATATTCTTTTACATAAGTTGTGTTATAATAATTTGCTAATTTATGAGTTAAGTTAGTTTTTCCTGAATATTCAGAACCAATTATTGCTACTTTTAGGACAAAAAATTCTCTTACATATTTTGGAATAAAAAACCAGTTTTTATATGGATTTTTTCTTATTTCTGTTGCACTAATATGAAAATTGTTTCTATTTATGTCTATTAATTTAATTTCTAAATTTTTATTGAAAGTTTTTTCAAAATTGGGCAATGTCAAAAAATTATTTTTGTAGTTTTCCACATCTTGAGTTTCATTTGTAAAAATTATGTCCACTTTAATTTTATTTTTTAAAAGTGTTTCCTGTACTCTTTCACTCCATAATTTCCAGCCATTGGGATAAAATGGTATACCATCTTCCGCAAGATGTATTATTTTTATATTTTTCTGGTGTTTAAAAGTTTTTTCTGCAAATCTAATTCTATCTTTTACAGTTGGCATTTTTTTCATTTTTGAGTCTTCAAATAATTTTTTATCCCTGTCATCATCAGTGCATACCACAACATATAAATTTTCTACGTAACCACTGGCTCTTTGAATAAAATCAACATGTCCAATATGAAGTGGATAAAACTTTCCAAATATTATTCCATTTTTTTGCATTTTTTATTTTATTCTCCTTTTTGAAGTAAATCTCACTTACTAAATTTTGACAAAATCTATTCTTCCATTTCTAAAATTTTTAAATTTTCAACATTATTATTAACTACTTTTTCTTCAAATTTTGCATTCGAAATTTCTGTAAATCTTTTGCTTATTTTGTTTGAAGTTGTATTGATTTCTTTTACATCTTTAGAAACTTTTTCGATATCTTTTTGCAAATTATCCCAACGAGTACGGTATCTCGTAAACTCAACATTCAATTTTTCGAGTTCCTGCTGAATTATATTTGCATATTTATCACGTTCTAAGTTTGTCATCATAACCTGAATTACTGTCAATACTGAAATTAAAGTTGTTGGGGAGGCTATCCGTACGTTTTTTTTGTAGGCATATTCTATTATATCTGTATGATAAGCGTTTATTTCAGCAAAAATTGCTTCAGCTGGAAGAAACAATATTGCCTGTTCACTCGTTTCATTTTTTATTATATATTTGGAAGAAATTGCATCTATATGTTTTTTCAAATCACTAACAAAATCTTTCCGAGCATTTTCTCTTTCAATTTGCGATAATTCGTTGTTATACATTTTTCTATAATTTTCTAATGGAAATTTTGAGTCAACTGCGATATTTCCAAGTGGTTCTGGCGTGAAAATAATTGAATCGACGATTGTCCCATTTGAAAGTTTATATTGTTTTTGATAAAGTTTATCGTTTTTTTCTCCAAAAACGGAGGATAATATTTGGTAAAGCTGAATTTCACCAAAAATTCCACGACTTTTTTTATCAGTAAGAATGTCTTGAAGTGAAACGACATTACTTGACAGAGCTTCAATTTTTTTCTGTGCTTCATCAATTTTACTCAGACGTTCCAATACGTTTCCAAAAGTTTTTGTTGTTTCTTCAAACCCTTTTGATAAGCGTTCTTCTACTTTCATATTCATTACATCAAGTCTATTTTCAATTTTTTGACTTAATTTTTCAAAATTTTCATTTATATTTTTTGTAAGTCCATCTTTAAATTCGTTTATATTTTTTGTCAAATTCTGATTATTTTCAGTCATTACACCTGTCAACGCTGTATTATTTTCATTTAAGCGAACTGACAGCTTTTGAATGTTATTATTCATGCTGGAAGTTAAAAGTTGGCTGTTTTCAGTATGATTTTTAGATAACAACTGATTATTATCGTTCATTGTACCACTTAAATTTTGTCCCAGCTGATTAAATCTTAAAAGTAATTTTTCATTATTTTCAGATAATTTATTCTGTAAGTTATTTATGCCTTCAAGTAAGTTATTTTTTGCATTTAGGCTTATTGTTTTTTCAATTTCATCAAATTTTTTCTTATTTTCCTCAAAATTTTGCTGATTATTTTCGTTAATCTGATTTAACAGCATTTTTTCTTCATTTTCAATGTTTTTTTTATTAAGAAAAATAATTGTTCCAACAACTGTAACAATGTTTATTATCACGATAATTATTACTACTGTTATCATTTCTATTCCTCATTTCTAATTAAAAGAATTTCCAAGTTCCATCTTCGTATCTGACTCTTTTTTGAGTATCTTGAGAATTATTATCTTCTGATTGAGAATCTTGAACTTCTGATTCACGGTTAATTTTTTCTTTTCTTATTATTTTTGGAGAATCTTTTGTTTGTAAATTTTCATTTTTTTGTCTTGACTGTTTTGAAATCTGGAAGTCTATTGTTAATTCTTGTGATTTTCTTGGATTTACTGGGGGTTTTGCTTCTTTAAAATATTCTTTTTCTGAAAATTCTGTTTCCTGTTTTGAAATTTCATTTTCATTCTCGGAACTTTCAATTTTTTTCATTGCCAGCTTTTCCCTTATCTTTTCAAGAAGCTTTTGATCGTCTTCATTTAAATTATCAAAAATATTTTCATAATGTTCAATATTCTTTGTATCAAATTTTTTCATAAATTCTCTGATTGTTATAGATTCTGGACTATATGCAACTTGGTATTGACTGTCTGAATTTTTATCATAAAAAACTTCATTAATAAATCCCATTTTTTCCAAATCAGACAAAATTTCTTTCACAAAAAATACTTCCATACCTAGTCTATCAGTTAATTTCTGATACGTAAAGGACTCTTTTTTTTCAACAAAATTTTTGATAATTAAGGATAAAATTAAAATTCCAGCTTCCCTTTTTACTTTAATTGGCATTTCAATTTTTTCACTGTATAAAAATTCATCAGATGTTTGAATTGAAAAAGCTATTTGCGCTCCTAGCAAAATTGTTACCCAAACATATTGTACCCATATTAGGAAAATAGGAATTAAAGCCAAACTTCCGTAAATTATATTGTATCTTGTAATTGACGACTGTAATAATAAGAACAGCAATTTCCAACCAAAAGTAAGTAATGTCGTTACAATTCCTGCATAAACTGCTGGTTTTATTTTTACGTTTGTATTTGGAATAATATAAAATAGATAGCTAAATAAAATAATATATGTTGCAGGCCCGAATAATCCAATAAATAAGTTCATAATTACTGCGTTTTCCGAAAAATGTTTTGCTATTTCCTCAACTGCAACCGAATTTAAGGCTGACAGCAATACAAAAAATATTGGTCCTAAAAATATAATTGCGATATAGTCAACAACTCTTCTCGTAATTGATCTTTTCTTATTAATTTTCCATATTTTATTAAATGAATTTTCTAGCGTTATTAGAACTTTTACTGCTGAATAAATCAGAATGACAATCCCAACTCCAGTTAATATACTACTTTCTGTAGACAGAAGAAGCCTTTGAGCAACATCCACAATTACCCTTAAAAAACTGTTATTTCCCGGCCATAATTCAAAAAACTTCTGTATGAATATTTTATCCAGCCCAAATCCCTTTGTGATTCCTAACACAAGAGCAACTACTGGAAAAATGGCAAGAAGTGAATAGTAAGTTAAAGAAATCGCAAGTATTTGCGTTTCACCATCACGATAATTTCGATAAATCAAGTAAATCATTCTTTTTATTTCGGACATTTTTTTCTTAAATCTGTTTTCTTTTGCTTCTTTTTTTTGTTTTTGAAAATTTTTCTTTTCTTTCATAAACTTTCTCCATTTTCTTTTTTATTTTTTATTAAATGTATCTGAATACTACAAACATCATATTTATGCCTATTCTTTTTATAAAATAAATTTATCCAAAATTAAAATATTCACGTTCATCAAAAATTTCATTCATAATTTCATCATAGTTTTCAATTTTTGTCTCTTCTGCCAGAACATCTTCCAGCTTAGGATTTGTAACAGGATGTTTTGGAGCAAAAATCACGCATGAATCCTCGTATGGCTCAATGGATTTTTCATAAGTTTCTATTTCCTTTGCAATTTCAATTATTTCTGTCTTATCCATTCCAATAAGAGGTCTAAATACTGGCAATTTTTCTACAGAAGCATTTGTACAAGTAAGTCCTCCTATTGTCTGTGATGCCACCTGCCCAAGACTTTCCCCCGTAATTAATGCCTGATACTGCATCATATTTGACAATCTTTCAGCTAGACGCATCATAGCACGTCTTGTCAAAATTGTAGCCAAATCTTTTTTTGTCTGCGTGTTTATTGCTTCCTGTATTTTTAATATATTTAAGGAATAAAGTCTTGTTTTACCAACATAAAGCGATAAAATATCAGTTAGTTCCTTTACTTTTTCAAGAGCCTGCTGGCTTGTAAATGGGAAACTGTGGAATGTTATAAAATTTAAACGCATCCCTCTTTTTGCCATCATAAACGAAGCAACTGGGCTGTCTATTCCACCTGATAAAAGAACAAGTCCCTTTCCCGTTGAACCAAGCGGAAGTCCACCATAAGTTTTTATTCTATCCGTATAAATATAAGCATTTTTTCTAATGTCAACATTTATCATAACATCAGGATCTTTCATTTTAACTTTTTCAAAAGGACTGTTTACTAGCACATGCCCTCCCAGTTCACGTGCATAGTCCATAGATTTCTTCTCAAATCCTTTGTTACTACGATTAACTGTTATTTTAAAAGTTCTAGCTCCATTTTCATAAGCATAATTTGCAAATTCTAATACTTTTTCCTTTATAAATTCATCATTTCTTTCAACTTTTGCCGATTGATTAAGACTCACTATTCCAAAAACTTTTTTTAGCTTGTCTGTAACCTCATCCAAATTTTCAGGATTTATTAAAACATATAATTTTGATAAATCATCAAATAACTGATAATCAAATCCTTTTAACACCTTATTAATCTTATTTCGCAATTTCTTTTCAAATTGCCCCCTGTTTTTACCTTTTAGTGACAACTCTCCATAAGAAAGCCCTATTGCATTCAATAAATTTTTATCAGTATAATTGCTCATCTTTTTCCTTTCTGTTTTTTATTTAAAAAATATTATCTCATTTTCCTAATTCTTTCGACACTTTCCTTCAGTCGCTTCACAACTTCATCAATTTCCTTTTCTGTATTATCCTTTGAAAAACTGAACCTTATTGCTCCATCCAGTTCTGATTGAGTAAGCCCCATAACTTCAAGTATTCTGCTGTTCCCTTTTTTTGATGAACAGGCTGAGCCTGTCGAAACATAAATTTGATACATTCCTAGAAAATGTGTCAACACCTCACCTTTTGTGCCGTTAAACGATACATTCAATACTTTAGGACTTGATTTTTCAATGCTAAGCAAAGAATTAAATTTTATATTTGTAATTTCCTCAGAGATTTTATTTGCAAGCATTTCTTTTAACTTTTGTGAATGCTCCATTTCGTTTTTTTCCTCTTTTATCAAAATCTCTACAGCTTTTGCAAAAGCCAAAATTAATTCTGTCGGCATTGTTCTTTTTACAATTCCATTTTCAGCATTTGAACCATAAATTATATTTGCAATTTTGACACGTTTATTTATATAGATGGCTCCAATTCCCTTTGGTGCATGAATTTTATGTCCACTTATTGTTATTGCATCCACAGGAATTTTATCAAACTTTATATTCGTACATCCAAGTCCCTGTACAAAATCAGTATGAAAATATGTATCTCTGTTTTTCATTTTAATAATTTTTGAAATTTGCTCCAAATCTTGAATCGCCCCAGTTTCACTATTCACTGCTCCAACCGAAACTATTACTGTATCTTCCCTAATCGTATTTTCAAGTTCTTCAATATCTATAAAACCATCTTTATCCACATTCAGATAATCCACTTCAAAGCCCAAGTTTTCATAATGCTTAAACACTTCATAGACTGACGGATGTTCAATTTTTGTTGTAATTAGATGTTTTTTTATTCGTGAATTTGCATTGATAATTCCTTGCAATACAAGGTTATTTCCATCTCCGCCACCTGCTGTAAAGTAAATTCTGTCAGCTTCAACTTTTAAGTAATCAGATATTATCTTTTTAGCATTTTTTATTTTTAATAAAGTTTTATGAGAAAAATCATGAATTGCATCGGGATTTGCATAATTTTCTTCCATTGTTTGAACTAACACATTTATAACTTCTTTACGTGGCTTTGTACTGGCTGAATTATCCAAATAAATCATTTTTCCTCCTTGTTTAAAATTATATTATAACCTTTGAAATAGAAACTATAAAAAAATAATTTTACTATCTCTAATGAAAATTAAATTATTATAAACTCTTGTTTTTATTATACTATATTTTATAAAATTTATCAAAACTAAATAAGCAAAAACAAGGAAAAATTAAAAAATTTAGGATTTTAATATGATGATGGCAGAAAATCCAATTTATGTGATTACTGCGAAGAAATAATAAATAAAAATAATAATTTAAATTTGTGTAAAACTCTAAAATTTAGAGAATTACACAATTTTTTTTAACAGACAAAATATGTCCTTTATAAAAAGTATAATGTAAAAAATATTATAAGGAGATAATTATTATGAGTAATTTAAAATTAACTGAAAATGATGCTTTTTACAATATGAAATTTGATAATGATATTTTTTTGTATTGGATGTTAAAATGGTTAAAAGTCGATACTACAAATAATAGTAATAAAAAAGCTTTAAAAAATATGGCAAAAAAATTCGTTGAGGAAATTTTAGGACAGAAACTGAATACGAAAGATATTGAAATATGTTATTCTAATTTTTATATTGGGAAGGACTATGAGGATTTTATTAATAGAATTCTAAATGAATATACACTTTTATTTATTGTGAATAAAAAGAAAAAGAGCAATAGAAAATATATATTTTTCAAATGTTTTGACTATGACGAATTTTCACCATATTTTTTTGAATATAATCAAGAACTAGTTCAATTACTTAAAATATATGAAAATTTAGGAAATAATGAGACAGATAAAATAAAAATCGTATACATTACTCCTGATAAAATTTCTAGATATGAAAAAGAAGAAATAGGAGAAAAAATTATTATGTATGACGAAGAAAAACTTTTAGAATTTTTTAAAACTTTTAAAAAAGACATTGATGACAGTATTTTTGATAGTTATTATAACCAGCTCATGCGAGAAGTAAGTGAAGAGGATTATGACTCTTTTAATGTTTCAGCACTATACAGTATTTTGGAGTGGTATTTTGATAAAAAAAGAAAAAACTATGATGTATATAGAAATGATTACTATATAAAGTGGATAAAAGATGAATTTTTTGTAGAATGTGTATATAAAAAAAATAGAAATAGAGAATTTGATATACTGTTTGTGTTAAATTGGTTTCATCTTGATGAATTGCAAGAAGATATGTTTGAATCAATTCAATGTGAATTAAAAAATATATTTCCAGATTTTCAAAAAATTTATTTGGAAGAAGTTGACTTAAAAGAGAAAGAAGTTCCATTATTTTATTTAAAAGTAGATAAAGATGCTTCGGTGAGTAAAATAAAGGAAATATTGGATGAAATAACAGAAAAAATAGAAAAATTTAATGAAACGAGAGGTAGTTTAGATATAAAAGATGAATACGATAAATATATTAAAGATGAAAGGCGAAAAGGTGGTATTCGGTTTTGGTAAAAGATTAGAAAAGAAAATTTTAATTATTTGACAAAATACTAAATAAAGTTATAATTAAAGCATGGAGTAAAAAAAATGTACGAAAGGCTTGATTATGGCGGGAAAAAATCAAAATTCTGAAGAAAAATCAATTAGAATACTAAAAATAATAAAAAGGTTGTATCAGAAGGAAATGTTAAATGGAACTGATTTAGCTAATGAATTTAACGTTGATATAAAGACTATACAAAGAGATATAGAAACTTTGAGAGCCTATTTTTTGGAAGAAAATGGAGCAGAAATAAAGTATTCCAAATCTAAAAAAGGGTATTATCTTGAAGAAAATAGTCAAAATTCTTTTACTAATGAAGAGCTTTTAGCAATAAGTAAAATTATACTTGAAAGTAGGGCATTTAACAAAAATGAAACTCAAACATTAATAAATAAGTTAATTAATCACTCGTCAGGAAATGACAGAGAAACAATAAAAGGTCTTATCAATAGCGAAAAATCGAATTATATCCCTTTGCAGCACGGACAAAATCTGCTCACAGTTATCTGGAATTTAGCACAGCATATAAAAAAACAGGAATTAATACATATAAATTACACTACAAAAGATAAACAAGGTAAAAATTACAATATAAAGCCTTTGTCCGTAATGTTTTCTGAATACTACTTTTACTTAATCGCATACATCGAAAATAAAGAAGAATACCCTGCAATTTTAAGGATTGATAGAATTACTGAAATCGAAAATACTGGCAAGAAATTTAAGATTTTGAATTATTCTGAAAAATTTAAAGATGGTAAATTTAGAAAATATATACATTTTATGCACTCAGGGTCTCTTACAAGAATAGAATTTAAATATAGAGGCTATATCGAGTATGTGCTTGATAAATTTCCAACTGCAGAAATACTGGATAAAAAAATAGTTAAAGAAAATAATCGAGAAACTACAGTTTATACTGTAAAAATCGAAGTTTATGGAAGTTTTGGAGCGGAAATGTGGCTACGAAGTCAGGGAGATTATGTTATTGAATACAAAATTTTAAAATAAATTTCTATAAAAAGGAGAAAATCTATGGAAAAAATACCAAAAATAAAAATAATAAGTTTAGGGGAAACAGCATTAAATACTATCGAGAAAGAAATAATTACACATGAAAATATAAGCATTATTACAATTAAAAATGACTACAAAGATTTAAAAATAAATTTTCAAGATACAGATGTAATTTTGATAATTTTAAATACATATTTTGAAAATGATAAAAATTTTGCCTTAGAAATAATTAGAAACACTGAAAAAAACGATATTTTTACTGGAATTTACGATATTGGAAATGGCTATACCGACCTATTTGATTCAAAAATAAACTTTATCATAAAATGCAAATCTTCCGAAGATTTAAAAAATGGAATCAATGGAATAACAAAAACTTTAACAGCAAAAGGAATGGTTACTCTTGATTTAGCTGACTTAAAAACGGTATTTCAAAAAACCTCAAAATCTTTCGTAATTTTTGAAAAAGGAAATTTAGAAACTTTTGATGATTTCCTACAAAACCTAAAACTAAAGCTGGAAACTTTTGATAAAAATAAAACTTATAAAATATTTTTAAATATAACAGCAGGAAAAAATATCGAATTGACTCAGATAAAAGATATCGCTAAAATAATGACTAATATTCTTAATGAGCGGGCATTTCTTTGGGCACTGCAAATATATCCAGAAAATGAAAATTTCATAAATATCATTGCTTACATTGTGGAAGATTCAGTTAAATAAATTGATTAATATTATAGAAAGAAGGGATTTAGAATGGAAAAGACACAAGAAAGAGAAAAGAATTACTGGGGGTACAGAATTGATGTAAAAAATCAGGATTTCTTTTTTAAGGAATTAGAACAAGGACGTTTACGACAAGGTTGGGGATATGCTGAAAACCAAAAATTGCCTGATACAACGGATAATGGTGCTAGAAAAAATTTAAGTATGTATGATAATGTAAAAAAAGGAGATATTTTATTAATACCCAGATTACCAGATTGGGGTAGTGTTGCTATAGCTGAAGCAACTGAAGATTGGAATGTTAAAGATAAAGAAAAAGGATATAGATTTGAAATTGATGATGAAAAGAAGGATTTTGGACATATTTTTCCTGCAAAGTACAGAGGATGTTTTAATAGACACGGAAAAGATGTTTCTGGAAATATACAAAGTACGTTAAAAGCAAGAAATAGATTTTGGAATATTAGCCGTTTTTCAGAGGATATTGAAAAAATTATAAAAAATTTAGAAGGAAATAGGGAATCAATAAGTGTTATTGAAAATATAAAAAATATTGTATCAGAGCAAGTAAAATCTTATTTTAATTTAAAAGAATGTTGTGACAAAATTGTTGATGAATATAATCAAAAATTTGTAGCTTCTCAGTGGGAAGAGGTATTAAAAGATATTTTAGAAAAAATCTATCCTGGATATAAGATTAAAAAAACGGGTGGTAGTAAAGAAGAAGAACATGGAACGGATGTTTTGGTAAATGTACCTGGAATCTCAATTTCAGAAAGTTACAACATAGCTATACAAGTAAAAAATTACAAAGGTAAGATTTCTGATGAAAACATTAATACAATTATAGATCAAGTAAAAAAAGCCGAAAAATATGGACGGGAAGAGGAAGAGGGTAAACTAATTGATAAAATTTTGGTTATAACTCCAGCTAAAAAAGAGGAAAATCCAAAATTAATTGAAGAATGCAAAAAAGAAGATATAAAAGTCATTTTTTCAGAAGAACTAAAAAAATTAATTTTTAAATCAATTATTGAAAGCATTGACTTAAAAGAAATTTTTGAAGAAATGTTACAAGACTAATAAATTTAAAAACAAATAATTTCAATAGATTCAAAATACAAAAAAGAGAAAACTCCCTCTAATACAATTGACAAATCATACTATAGGATGGTTTCCTCTATAAAATAACGATATTATTTCAAAATTCCAGACAAATAAACAAGGAAAAATATTGTAAACCCTGCTAAATATATAATTCCTGCCACTGATAAGAACCACAGCCAAACAGGCAGCTTGTTATTGTCTTTAACAAGTGAAAAATTAAGATACGAATATACTGGAGCTGAAACAAATGAGAATATCATGGCAAAATTCATCATTGCGGCGACATTTCCAGCAAAAAAGAATACGATAACCATTGCCACAGCTACTGTTACTATCATCCATATATTAAAATGCGAGGTTTTAACTTCTTTCTGTTTCATAATTAATCTAAGACATTCAGCATTAGCACGTGAATAACCATCTACAACTGTAATTGTTGTACCAAAAATACACATAAATGCGATAAATGCAATAAGAAGTCCTGACCAGCTTCCGATAACGCTTGAATACATTTGAATAAACTGGGCGATATAAGCTGCACTTGCTCCTTTAATCGCTGTTCCCGTTCCATATTGAATCAATGCTCCAAGTGCCAAAAATACGAAGGCTAGAATTGTTGTAACCCAGTAACCTACATTAAAATCCAACATTGCAAGTTTGTGGGGAACTTTCATATTTTGCTGTTTTTCAACAGTCCACATCGAATTAATTGCGGAAATTTCAATTGGAGCAGGCATCCATCCCATTAATGATACAATAAATGGCAATGCTGTCAATTTCCAAGGCGATTGGATAACAAAATCAGGTGCCATCGGATGTTGCTTGAATAACGCAATAACAACTGCGATAATTGTTGCAACTGTCAATGAAATAACAATAAATTTTGAAGAACTGTCCAACAGTTTATAACCTCCAAATACCAGCATTGCAAGTGAACCTACAAGAACAATTGTAGTAAGCAGGTTAATCATTGAAGCCATCGCCGCAGGAGTAAGACTGCTTAAAAATGTCAATTTTAAAATATTTGCTAAAATTGCCGCTGTCAAAATACCAATTGCCGCCACGTTAATAACTGCAGAAAATATATTCATAATAAAGAATACCCAAAGATAAATTTTCCCCTTTTCTTCATATCCTTCTATTAACGAATGTTTACGTTCCAGCGTGTATTGTGTCCCAAAACGGAAAAATGGATATTTGAAAATATTGACTAAAATAACTATAATTGCCAGTTGCCATCCATATAATGCACCTGCCTGCGTAGATGCTACGATATGGGAACCTCCAATAGCTGCTGAAGCCATAAGGATACCAGGTCCAAAGGCTTTAAACTTGTGATACCAGCTTGAGTGAGTAGCTGTCATAAAAATACCTTCCTTTTCTCTTAGTCTTTCCAAAAATTATAACAAGTCATTTGATAGTCAAATTTTTGAAATTATAGGGATATTATAACATTTTGTACTGAATATTCAAAATTTTTTTAGTATTTTTATCAATATTTTTAATTTTTATTAGATTATTTTTAATATTTTTCTATCCTAATTTAAATACTTCCTCTTCAAAATACCTTATCATTTCTCCATCAAAAAATTTTGACATTTCTTTTTCCATCATATCCACAAACAAATATTCACTTTCAAAATGTCCTACATCTACGAGAATCTTTCCATCTTCCAGAGCATCCAAAGCTTCATGATATCTCAAATCTCCAGTCAAGAAAACATCAATTTTATCTGCAATATCATGTAAAAATGAGCTTCCACCACCTGTAACAAGTCCAATTTTACGTACATAAGCATTTTTATCTCCAACATATCTTACATAGCTTATTCCAAGCGAATCCTTTATTCTTTCAAGCAGATCTCCCAGTTTCATTGTTTTGTTCAATACTTTTATTCTGGCAAGCCCACCATGTACATGCTCCATTTTACGTTTTATTGGGTTATAATCATCAAATTTTTGCTCGTTATAAATTATTTTTTCTCCATCTAAATTTAATTTGTCCATTATAAAGTCATTCAAACCATTAATAGCAAAGTCGGCATTTGTATGAATTGAGTAAACTGCTATTCTATTTTCCATCAATTTTAAAAGTTTTCTTCCATGTGAAGTTTCATTTGTAATTCGTTTCAAGCCAGAAAAAATTACTGGATGATGTGAAATTATCAAATCTATATTTTTATCTATCGCCTTTTGTACAACTTTTTCAGTAACATCTAGACAAAACAATACTTTGTTTACTTCTCTTGTGTTATCTCCTATCAAAAGCCCCACATTGTCCCAGTCTTCTGCAATTCTTGGACTAAAAATTGTATGTAGTTCTCCCATTATTTCCCAAAGTTTCATAATTATTTTTCCCTTTCGTAATTTAATTAATTTATTGTATAATCCGTTGCTTCACTATTTTCCACAAAATCATTTCTCATTAAATCAATTGACAATTTATTAAGAGCCTTTTCCTTTAAAATCTTCACATTGTGACTTGCTATATTTAGTGATTTTGCAATTTCCTTTTCTGTATACACTTTATCATCTAGTCCATAAGTCATTACCAAAATCTGTTCATCTAGATAATTCAATTTTTTTGGAATATTTTCTAAGATATACATTTGTGTAATTTTATCGGCTTTCTCCAATATTTGTGTATTTCCGATTAACTCTTCAGGCTCTACTTCGTCAAACAATTTTTCAAGCTGTTCAATATATTCTGTTGAAACATTCATTTGCTTACTAATTTCATCCATTGAAAATCCCATACTTCTATCAACTTTTACTTTTAAATATAATATATACGATAATTCAGACGATTTAATATCCTTTAAAAGATTTTTCTGAAATTCTAAAATATACTTTACAGCAAAATTTTTTACAAAAAATTCAGGCTCTTTTGTAATTTCCATAATTTTATTATAATAATTCAAGCCTGACATAATCCCAAGTGTAGCTTCCTGAACTGTATCCAAAAATGAAAATCCATATTTTGAGTAAAGCAAGCTTTCTTTTACTGCAATTTTTAAATATTTATCAATTAATTCTTCCTTTTCTTCCCCAGTTTCACTTTTTTTCTCAAGATCTTCGTATTTTTCCTTTATGTTTTCCAAATACAATTTTATTGTATCTTTTTCTTCAATAAATATATTTTCATCTTCTAAAACAATAAAATCACTTCCATCAGTTGAAGTCCTAACTTCTGGAATGTTTTCCAAATGAATAAATTTTAAAAACTCAAAAAAATCATCATCGTTCATTGTATAATTTTCTATAATTTTTTCAAAGCTAAAACTTCCTTTTTTTCTAATATCTTCAAAAATATCTTTTAACATCCTTTTCTTTCTCCCGTTAGTCTTAATATCTAAAAAGAGCTAAATAATACCTTTAGCTCCTGTAATCTTCCAATTTTTTTCTTCTACTTGGGTGTCTTAATTTTCTTAATGCTTTTACCTCAATCTGTCTGATTCGCTCTCTTGTAACATTAAATATTTTTCCAACTTCCTCCAGTGTTTTTTGAGAACCGTCATCCAATCCATATCTATATCTGAGTACCATCTCTTCTCGCTCATTTAATGTTTTTAAAACTTCGTCAAGCTGTTCTTTTAACAGAACTCTTGTTGTTGCATCATAAGGATTTGCAAATTTATCATCTTCTACAAAATCTCCAAGTTCGCTGTCTTCTTCACTTCCAACTGGTGTTTCAAGTGAAATTGGATCCTGATTCATTTCCAAAATACTTTTTACCTTTTCTACTGGTAATTCCAGCTTTTCCGCTAATTCCTCAGCTGTTGGCTCTTTTCCAGTTTCCTGTAAAATAATACGGCTTTCCTTTTTGATTTTGTTAATTGTTTCAATCATATGAACAGGTATTCTTATTGTTCTTCCTTGATCTGCAATTGCACGTGTTATAGCCTGTCTAATCCACCAAGTTGCATAAGTTGAAAATTTGAATCCTTTTTCATATTCAAATTTTTCTACGGCTTTCATAAGACCCATATTTCCCTCTTGAATTAAATCCAGCATTTTTAAACCACGATTTGTATGCTTTTTAGCAATACTTACAACAAGTCTTAAATTTGATTCAATTAATTTTTGTTTTGCTTCCTCTTCTCCATTTAAAACTCTTTGAGCGTAGTCAATTTCCTCTTCATAGCTAAGTAATGGAATTTGTCCGATTTCACGCAAGTACATTTTAATCGGCTCATCCACATCCATACTTTCTGCCATTTTCAATAGATCTGTCTGTAATAATTTATCCACTTCCGAATCGTCGATTTCACTCTCTACAAATTCATCATGCGAATCTTCAAAATCTGATATTTCCATTTTTTCGATAGCTTCTATAGAATCAGGGACTTTCAGCAAATCCTCCTTTTCCCTTGCAGTATCTACGATTTGAACACCGTCATCAGTCAATTTTTTTATTAACTGATCAATTTTTTCAGTTGAAAATCCGATAGATAAAACAGAATTTATTTCTTCGTAACTTACAACTTTTTGCTCTCGTGCCTGTTTTATAAAATTTGCGAGACTATTTTTTAAATTTTGTTTTTTATCAGACATAATTCGGTCTCCTTATCAATATAAATTCGTTATATAATTTTTCTATTTCACTAATTTTATTAATATTTTTTAACTTTGATAATAATTTTTTTAATTCAATTTTCTTGATTCTATCGTTTTCCTCTTCAGTTTTTTGTCTTTCCTCGTCTATTTCACGCTCAAACCATCCAGAATAAATTTCCCTAAAATAAATTTTCTTGTCTTTGATATCATTATCTGCCCGTAATTTCAGCTTTGTAATGATTTCTCTGTTTTCTTCACTAATATCAATTTTTTCAAGCTGCATTATATCAAACTCTACAGCCTTTAACTTTTCTATCAGTTCATTAAAGAGCGGATGGCTAAATCCTTTGCTCAGCAGTTCCATGCACTTTTCCTTTTCAGATCTGTAAAATTCCAGGATGTACATGAGTGTCTGTTCTTCCAGCTCAATATACAAGTCTTTTTTTAATTTTTTATATTGAACTTTCTGATTTTCATAGATTTTTCTCTTTTTCCCTTCGGAAGTTTTCTTCGATAAATTTTTCAGTTCCTCTGCTAAAATAAATTCATCAATTTCAAAATTAGCTGATAATCTCTGTAAATACAGATTTTTATTCAGATTGCTCGTAACATTTGAAAAAAATGGCTTTAATCTTTCAATGAACTTTCTTTTACCGCTTATATCATTCAAATCCAAATCTTTTGAAGCTTCCTTTGTCAAAAAATCAAAAATTTCTTCCGATTTCTTTACAACTTCTATAAACGCCTTCTTTCCATTTTTTCTTAGAAACTCGTCGGGATCCTTTTCATTTCCATCCATAACTAGACATTTTACATCAAAATCATATTTCTTTAAAATATATCCTGCTTTTATTATGGCATTTTTTCCAGCTTCATCATTGTCATACGAAATCAGTATTTTATCCGTATATTTTTTTAAAAGCTGCGCCTGTTCCTCAGTAAATGCTGTTCCAAGGCTTGCAACTGCACTTTCAAAACCATTTTTCTGGGCTGTCAATACGTCAAGATAGCCTTCCATCAGCATTGCAAACCCTTTTTTCCTAATATTTTCTCCCTGATGCTTTATTCCAAAAAGCTCATTTCCTTTTTTAAAAATAGGAGAATCTGGAGAATTTAAATATTTAGGCAAATTGGTATTTTTTTCAATTATACGCCCTCCAAATCCTACAATCTGAGCATTTACATTATAAATTGGAAAAATTATCCTGTTTCTGAAACTATCATAAATCTCGCCAGTTTCATTTCTTTTGGCAAGTCCTAACGACATTATCTTCTCTTCTGGAAATTCCTTTTTTACTAAATGCTGAAATAAGTTATCACGGAAACTAGGGGCAAAACCAATTCCAAATCTTCTTATTTCCTCAAGGGAAAAATCACGTTCCTTCATATATTCCAATGCTTCGGAATATTTTTCAATATTTTCCCTGAAAAATATCTGGGCTTCATTCATTATTTCATAATATTCCCTGTTTACAGCTTTTTTTCTCTCAATTTCCTGATCAATTGTCCTGTATTCCCTGCTTTTTTTGAGTGGAATATTATATTTTCGCGACAATTCTTCTACAGCTTGAAGAAAACCGATGTCATTGATTTTCATATAAAAAGAAATTACGTTTCCGCCAATTTGTGTACTAAAGTCTTTAAAAATATTTTTCACTGGGCTGACTGTAAAGGAAGGAGTTTTTTCATCTTTAAAAGGAGAAAGCCCTTTATAATCTGAACCTGCCTTTTTTAAATTTACATATTCTCCGATTACTTGAACAATATCCAGATTGTCAATCAGTTTCTGTATTTCTTTTTCACTATAAATCATTATTTTTTATTCCTCCAAAAAACAGTCAATAAAAAATATTTACACTATTAGTATAATTTATTTTTCCAAATAGTCAATACTTTGTAAACAAAATTTTTTAATTTTCCTCATTAATTTCACGAACTACTTCCACTTCATCTTCCATTATATCTTTAAAAACTTCATCCATTATTTCTGATTTCTGTTTCCCTTTAGCAAATTCCTTTTTCGCAATTTTTCCTGAAACAATCGCAAGCTCATATTTATTAGGTATTTTAGTCAATAGTTCATCTATCGTTATTTTTTCTTTTTTCATTTTTAAATTCTCCTCTTATATAATAAAACCACTTCAAAATCACATCTAAGATTCTTTGATCCTATGTTTAATTTTAAAAGGTTTTGAGTATACTTATGAATTAATAATGTTTATCAATTCTTGACAAGACATTTCAATATCATCATTTATTATAGTATAATCGTATTTTTTTTCATATTCCAGCTCTTTTAATGCGTTTTTTAGACGTGTCTGAATAACTTCCTCCGTATCAGTCTTCCTGTCACGAAGTCTTTTTTCAAGAGTTTCCATATCCTTTGTACGAAAAAACACCAATACAGCGTCCTTTTTCTTTTCTTTCGCAATCAATGCTCCTTGCACATCAATTTCCAGAATTACATTCAGCCCTTTGTTCAGGTTACTTTCCACAACTTCCTTCAATGTGCCGTAATAATTTCCATGAACATTTGCATATTCATAAAATTCATCATTTTTTATTTTCTGTTCAAATATTTCCTTAGTTAAAAAAAAGTAGTCTTTGCCATCGATTTCTCCATCTCTTGGCTGTCGAGTTGTAGCTGATATTGATAACGGGATATTCAGTCTATCTTTTACTAATTTTGTGACTGTTGATTTTCCTGAACCTGAAGGCCCTGAAACAATGAATAGTTTTCCTTTCATAAAAAACCACCTTTATTTTTAAGCGAATAAGGGAAATTCATATTCATAAATCTCCCTATTCACCGTTCTTTCTTAATTTTCTTTAGATTTTAGGCTGATGATTATTAAACTTCTGTTTCTTCCGTGTTTTCTGCAACGCTATTCGCTTCTTTGCTTAAAGTTCCCAATGCCTTAATTTCCTGATTTTTAACATCTTCCTGGTCTTGTTCCTCTTCTTCTGCAACGTCATTTTTCAAAACTGCATCCAAATATTTATAATCCTTAAATCCAGTTCCTCCAGGTATTTTCTTACCAATAATTACATTTTCCTTAAGACCTTCAAGTCTGTCTGTTTTACCTTCAACAGCAGCATTTGCAAGAACTTTTGTTGTTTCTTGGAATGATGATGCCGAAATGAAACTTTCTGTATTTACTGCGGCTTTTGTAATACCTTGAATTACTGGCTCATAAGTTGCTGGACGTTTTCCTTTTGAAATTAATATTTCATTTTCACGTTCCACAACTTTCTTATCAATTAGTTCATCTTCTAGGAATAATGAATCTCCAGCTTCCTTAATCTTAATCTTTTGGAACATTTGTTTAACAATTATTTCAATATGCTTGTCATTAACTGCAACTCCTTGCTCCCTATATACTTGCTGTACTGACTCAAGAATAAATTGCTGTGCTTCTACAAGCCCTTTTATTTTCAAAATATCATGTGGTGAAACAGGTCCATCTGTTATTTTCGTACCTTTTTCAATTAACATTTCATTAGTTACAACTAAATGTTCTCCCACTGGAACTGTATATTCTTGAATCAGTTCCCCATTTTCAGGATCTTCAATCAAGATTAATCTCATACCCTTTTTCTTTTTATCTGAGAAAACTACACGTCCTGCGACTTCTGATAAAATGGCTTTCCCTTTAGGATTTCTTGCCTCAAACAACTCTTGGACACGAGGAAGACCTCCTGTAATATCTTTATTTCCTTCTCCAGTTTTCAAGATTTTTGTAATAATTTGTCCTTTTTTTACTGTGTCTCCTTCATTTACCATCAAATATGCTCCATAAGGAACTGCATATTCCACTTTCTTGTCACCTTTTGTATAAATTATGATTCTAGGGTTGACATCGTTACTTTCCACAGGTTTTATTGCTACTTTTTCAGTAACCCCATATTTCACGTCAATATTTTCTCTCACGTAAATATCTCTAAATTCTACTTTTCCTGCCACAGAAGTAATAATCGGTATTTGATAAGGATCAAATTCGACTAGCACTTGCCCTTTCTTAACTGAATCTCCATCTTTCACATGCAAAGTTGAACCTGATGGCACTTCATATCTGTGTTTTCCTATTATCACACGTCCATTTTGTGAAACAACAATTTCTTTTCCTTCATCATTTACAAGTACAGAAATGTCTTTAAGCTTAACTTTTCCAGAAACATCAGCTTTGTAATCAGATTGAACAGATGCTGCCGTTGCTACTCCTCCAGTATGGAAAGTACGCATTGTAAGCTGTGTACCTGGCTCTCCAATTGACTGGGCCGCGATAACTCCAACTGCTTCCCCTTTAAGAATTTCCTTGTGATTAGAAAGATCTAATCCGTAACATTTTTTACAAACTCCTTTTTCCAGTTTACATGTCAAAGGTGTTCTTATTTCAACTTCACGAATATCTAATTCTTCAATCTTCTTAATCAAATCATCCGTTATTAAAGTATTTCTTTTGGCAATTACTTTTCCTTCATGAATTAAGTCTGTTGCCAAGTTTCTTCCATAAATTCTTTCACTTAACTTTTCAATTACTTCTCCGGCATCCATCAAATCTGATACGACAATTCCGTGTTCGCATCCACAATCATCATGATTTACAATAACTTCGTGTGAAATATCAACAAGTCTTCTTGTTAAATATCCCGAATCGGCAGTTCTCAATGCTGTATCGGCAAGTCCTTTTCTCGCTCCGTGTGATGACATAAAGAATTCAAGAATATTAAGTCCTTCTCTAAAGTTGGCTTTAATTGGCATTTCGATAATACGCCCTTGCGTATCTGCCATAAGTCCACGCATTCCACCAAGCTGACGCATTTGTGCAATCGAACCTCTGGCTCCAGAGTTCGCCATCATATAAACTGGATTGAATTCATCCAAGTTATCCATCATTTCCTTAGTTACCTTTGAAACAGCTTCATCCCATATAGCAACTGTTCTTCTGTATCTTTCTGCATCGATAATTTCACCAGATTTATACTGATCTTCAATTTCAGCCACTTCATTTTCAGCTTTTTCCAAAATACTTTTTTTGCTTTCTGGAATTTCCAGATCCTCAATTCCAACAGTAATCCCCGCAAGTGTCCCATAATGGAATCCAAATGCTTTAATTTTATCCAATAATTCTGATGTTTTTTCAAATCCAAATTTTTTATATAATTCAGCGATTAATTTTCCTAATTCACCTTTACCAAAAGTCTTCGTGTAATCTCTCACTTCTTTTGGAAGCATTGTATTAAACATAAGACGTCCTGGCGTAGTTTGAACCATTTCTCCATCAATTCTCACATTTACAAGTGCGTGAACTGCAACTTGCCCATTTTGATAGGCTGTGATTAACTGATTTTTGTTAGAAAACGATTTCCCTTCTCCCTTAACACCTTTTCTTTCCTTTGTCATATAATAACATCCCATTACCATATCTTGTGATGGAACCGCTATTGGTCTACCACTTGATGGTGCAATAATGTTATTTGTTGCAAGCATCAATAATTTTGCTTCCATTTGTGCTTCTTGTGACAATACTAAGTGCACTGCCATTTGGTCTCCATCAAAATCCGCATTAAAAGCAGAACATACAAGTGGATGAAGTCTTATTGCCTTCCCTTCAATTAATGTTGGCTCAAAGGCTTGAATTGAAAGTCTGTGCAATGTTGGTGCCCTATTTAAAAGAACTGGGTGATTTTTAATAATTTCTTCAATTAATTCCCATACATTTTCGTCTTCTTCTTCAACCATTTTCTTAGCCACTTTTATATTTGAAGCAAGTTCTCTTTTTACAAGTTCTCTCATTAAAAATGGTTTATACAGCTCAAGTGCCATTTTTTTAGGAAGTCCGCATTGATTCATTTTCAAGTTTGGTCCAACGACGATAACCGATCTTCCCGAATAGTCTACACGTTTTCCCAAAAGATTTTGTCTAAAACGTCCTTGTTTACCTTTCAACATATCAGAAAGCGATTTTAATTCCCTGTTATTTTGTGTAACAACTGGTTTTCCACGTCTACCATTGTCAATTAATGCGTCAACTGCTTCCTGAAGCATTCTTTTTTCATTTTTTATTACAATTTCAGGCGCTTTTATTGACATTAATTTTTTAAGTCTTATATTTCTGTTGATTACTCTTCTGTACAAATCATTCAAGTCAGAAGTGGCAAATCTTCCACCATCTAACTGAACCATTGGACGCAAATCTGCAGGAATTACAGGCAGTACAGTCAAAATCATCCATTCAGGCCTATTCCCAGCCTCTATTAAATCTCTTACTACTTTTAATCTTTTTATAATTTTTCTTCTTTTTTGCGTAGAATGTTCTGTATCCATTTCACCTTGCAGTTTTTTCTCCAAATCAAACAGGTCAATTTCCTCAAGCAAGGCTAAAACTCCTTCAGCCCCCATTTTCGCTGTAAACTCGTTTTTAAACTGATTTTCATGCAATTTGTATTCACGTTCAGTCAAAATTTCCCCTTTTTTAAGCTCAGTTTCTCCTGGATCAGTTACAATGTATCTTGAAAAATACAGAACTGACTCAAGTTCCTTCGTACTGATTCCCAATAAAAGGCTCATCTTGTTAGGCGTACCTTTAGAATACCAGATATGTGCAATTGGTGTAGCAAGTTTAATATGTCCCATTCTTTCACGTCTAACTTTTGAAGTCGTCACTTCAACACCACATTTTTCACATACCATGCCTTTGTAACGCATTCTCTTGTACTTCCCGCAGGCACACTCATAATCTTTAGACGGTCCAAATATTCTCTCACAGAATAATCCGTCCATTTCAGGTTTTAAAGTTCTATAATTTATTGTTTCGGCTTTTGTAATTTCACCATACGACCATTCCAAAATCTTTTCTGGCGATGCCAATTTTATTTGAATACTGTCAAAATCTCTTATACTCATTCGTTAAGAGCCTCCTCTATTCTTTAATTCCACTTTTTTTGAAAAGTAAAGTGGGAAAATCTTTTTATATTCCAATTTTAAATTTAAAAATCTGTTTTAATCATTTTTTTCTAAGCATCTACATTCTTATCTAATTCAATTGGTTCCCCATCTTTATCATAAAGAGCCACATCTAGTCCAAGTGACTGGAATTCCTTAATTAACACTCTAAATGATTCTGGAGCGTCTGCTTCTGGCATTGCCTGCCCTTTTACGATAGCTTCATAAGTTTTTGTTCTTCCGCTAATGTCGTCTGATTTAACTGTAAGCATTTCTTGAAGGATATTTGACGCACCGTAGGCTTCCAATGCCCAAACTTCCATTTCCCCAAGTCTTTGTCCACCAAATTGGGCTTTTCCTCCAAGTGGCTGTTGAGTAACAAGTGAATACGGTCCAATTGCTCTGGCGTGCATTTTGTCTTCTACCAAGTGGTGAAGTTTTAGCATATACATACGTCCAACTGTTACTGGATTGTCAAATGGCTGTCCAGTTCTTCCGTCAATAAGTTTTACTTTACCAGTTCTGCTGTATCCAGCTTCTTCCAAGTAATTTTTAACATCTTCTTCACTTGCTCCATCAAATACTGGTGTTGCAATATATTTGTCAATATCTCCAATTGCAAGTCCCAAATGCACTTCCAGAACCTGTCCGATATTCATACGTGATGGCACCCCAAGTGGGTTAAGACAAACATCTATCGGTGTTCCATTTTCTAAATGTGGCATATCTTCGACTGGCAATACTCTTGAAATTACCCCTTTGTTTCCATGACGTCCAGACATTTTATCCCCAACCATTATTTTTCTTTTTTCTGCAATATAAATTCTGATTAGTTTGTTTACTCCAGCTTTCAGGTCGTCTCCATTTTCCTTAGATAATTCAAGCACATCCACAACAGTACCTTTTACACCATGTGGAAGTCTTAATGAAGTATCTCTTACATCTTTTGCCTTTTCCCCAAAGATTGCACGCAGTAATTTTTCTTCTGCTGGCGGTTCAGTTTCCCCTTTAGGAGTTACTTTTCCAACAAGAATATCATCAGGAGTTACGTGAGCTCCTATTCTTATAATTCCATTTTCATCAAGGTTTCTCAAGGCTTCCTCAGAAACATTAGGAATTTCTCTTGTGATTTCCTCGTCTCCTAATTTTGTAGTTCTTGCCTCAATATCAAATTCTTCAATATGAATTGACGTAAACACATCATCTTTTCTAAGTCTTTCAGAAATAAGGATTCCATCCTCAAAGTTATAGCCTTCCCAAGGCATAAATGCCAGTAGAATATTTTTACCTAATGCCAAATCTCCACCTGCAGTAGATGGACCATCCGCAATAATATCGCCTTTTTTAACTTTATCTCCCAAGTCAATAATCGGTTTTTGATGTAAACACATTGACTGGTTAGACTTTTCAAAGTTTAGTAATCTATGGTAATGCTCTTTTCCATCTTCATCAGTTACAATAATTTTTCTCGCATCTACAAAAGTTACAGTTCCAGCTGCTTTTGAAGTGATAACTGCCCCTGAATCCACAGCAACTTTTCTTTCAAGCCCAGTTCCTACATAAGGAGCCTGAGTTTTTAATAACGGTACAGCTTGACGCTGCATATTTGATCCCATTAACGCACGGTTGGCATCATCATGTTCCAAGAATGGAATTAATCCCGCTGAAACAGATACTAGCTGTTTAGGCGACACATCCAGAATATCAACTTTTGATTTGTCAATATGTACGATTTCATCTCCGTAACGGCAAACAACTTCGTCAGTCAGAAAGTTTCCATCTTTATCAATAGGAGTATCAGCCTGTGCGATAAACAGACCTTCCTCTTCATCAGCCGCTAAATATCTAATATCATTAAAATCAGCTTTTCCATCATTTATTTTTACAAACGGAGTTTCTATAAATCCGTATTTATTAACTTTCCCATAAGTTGAAAGTGAAGCAATAAGTCCGATATTTGGTCCCTCTGGAGTTTCTATTGGACAAATTCTTCCATAATGCGAGTTATGAACATCACGCACCTCAAATCCTGCTCTATCTCTTGAAAGTCCTCCTGGTCCTAATGCTGAAATTCTTCTCTTATGAGTCAATTCTGACAATGGATTAGACTGATCCATAAATTGTGACAGCTGTCCACTTCCAAAAAACTCAAGAATTAACGCATTTAATGGTTTTGTATTTAAAAGACTTTGCGGAGTCAGTGTTGTAATATCTTGAATTGTCATTTTTTCTCTGACCATTTTAGACATTTTAAGCATTCCACCTTTTATTTGGATAGAAAGCAGCTCTCCAACACCTCTTACACGTCTATTTGACAAGTTGTCAATATCATCTGTAAATCCTTCTCCACTTACAAGATTCTTTACATACTCAATAGTCTGTAAAACATCCTCTTTTGTCAATACGATTACATCCGCTGGTACATCCAGTTTCAATCTTTTGTTGACTTTATATCTTCCCACATCTGCCAAATCGTATCTTTGAGGATTAAAGAACATCTGTTTAACAAGCGATCTGGCACTGTCCACAGTTACCAAATCTCCTGGACGTAATTTTCTAAACACTTCTATAACAGCCTCATCACTGTTTTTTGTACTATCATGAACCAAAGCATTAGCGATAATTCTATCTTCAGGTTTTACTTCCCAAATGCTTAGTACAGGCACTTTTGCATCAATTATTTTTTGAATAACCGGCATGTCAACAATTTCCTCGGCTTCTGCAACAAATTCCCCTGTTTCCTCATCTAAAATGTCCTCTTTTACAAAACTTCCTTCTAATCTTGAACGTAGAACTTCTTCTAACTCAGTATCTCTATATTTTTCATAAAGTTCTGACAATTCAACTTCTTTTTCTTCAAAAAAGTGACCCATAATTTCCGCATTATTTTGGAAAAAATCTACTGCTTTTAAAAATACAGGTAATAAAACTTTCTTTCTTCTATCAATTTTTACATTTAAAATGTCATTTTTATCAGTTTCAAATTCAAGCCATGTTCCTTTATAAGGGATAATTTTCCCAATAAACACATCTTTTCCTGTCTGAATATTTAATTCTTTGTTAAAAGTGATTCCTGGCGATCTGTGCAATTGAGAAATAACGACTCTTTCAGCACCATTTATAATAAATGTGGCTTTATCAGTCATAAGTGGTATATCTCCGAAATGAACTAATGTTTCCTGAATTTCTCCTGTTCTTTTGTTAGTTAATTTTAGTCTAACTTTTAATTGACCAGAATATGTTTTACCTCTTTTTTTACACTCTAATTCATCGTTTAAAGGTTCGTCATTATCGTGAATTTCATACCATAAGTATTCTAATTTTAATAATCCGTTACTAGATTCGATTGGAAAAATTTCATTAAAGATTGCTTCAAAACCTTTATTTTCACGCTTTTGAGGTGGCACTTTTGTCTGTAAAAAATCTTCATAAGAATTTAACTGAAATTCTAAAAAGTGCGGCATTTCCCCCCTGTCTACTATTTTTCCGAAACTATATCTTTCAATAAGTTTGTTCATTTAAAAAATTCCTCCCTATAAAGAACATATTCTGTTTTAATTCAAAAATTAAACTTTTATCAAAAAAATGTTCTCATAATTTCGATTTGTTATTACATATTACTCAAACAATAATCCAATTACAAAAAATTTAATTATCTCAATAAGCAATCTAAAAAATATCTGATTATCATCCATCTTTACATTGTATCTTCAAACTATTTACTGTAAATCTTTTTATTTTTACAAAGTCTTAAATTCTACTGTTTATTTTATAATTCATATTATATAGCATTGAACAATTTCAAAAGCATTTTGCTATATAAAAAACTAAAAAATAGACTAAAAATACCGTTTTTTTGAAAATTTAAACTTTCATATTTAGTCTTAAAATGAATTATTATGTGCCTAAGCTTTTTAAACTAGGCTAAAATTAAATTTTTTAAAGCATGCAGGCATGTAGAAACGTTTTAATTTTATGTCTAAATTTAAAGTGTTTTACTGTAATTATGAATAATCTATATTGACTTTTATAAAAATTAATACAAAAAAGAAAAATTTCTTTTTTCCAAGTTTTATAGTGGAAAAAGACACTCTCTATATTTTAAGAGTGCCTCCACTATTAATCTGTTTTTTACTATTTTAATTCTACAGTTGCTCCTGCACCTTCTAATTGAGCTTTTAATGCTTCAGCTTCTTCTTTAGCAACTCCTTCTTTAACTGCTTTTCCACCAGCTTCAACTAATTCTTTGGCTTCTTTAAGTCCTAATCCAGTAATTCCTCTTACTTCTTTAATTACTGCTAATTTAGCTGCTCCTGCTGATACTAAGATTACATCAAATTCAGTTTTTTCTTCAGCTGCTGCGCCTCCTGCCACTGCACCTCCTGCAACTGCTACTGGTTGAGCTGATACTCCAAATGTTTCTTCGATAGCTTCAACTACTTCTTTTAATTCTAATACAGACATAGCTTTTAAATCTTCTATAAATTGTTCTTTATTAAATGCCATTATTTTATTTCCTCCTAATTTTTTTCTTGATTTTATTTTATTATTTAAGTTTATTTATAATTTTAAAAATTACTCTGCCGTTGGTTCTCCAGTTCCTTTTTGTTCTGCGACATTTGTTAATGCAACAGCCAACATTCTAACTGGCGACAGCAATCCATAAGCAATTTGACCAAGTAATTCGTCTCTTGATGGTAATTTAGCCAATGCTTCCACAGTTGATACATCAACTCTTTCAGATTCTAGCAATCCACCTTTGATTGTTAATTTATCTTTTAATTTTTTCCCAAAATCAAAGATTAATTTAGATGGCGCAACTCCATCTTCATATCCTAATGCAAATGATGTAGTACCTTCTAACAGATCATCAACATTTGTATCAAATCCTGCTTCTTTCAACGCTATTTTAAATAATCTGTTTTTAGCAACAAAGTACTCTACTCCAGATTCTCTAGCCGTTTTACGAAGTTCAGTATCTTCATTAACGCTGATCCCTTTATAATCAACAAATACTACTGCTTTAGCTTCTTTTAATTTTTCAACTAAACCTTTTACCGCTTCTAATTTTGCTTGTGCTGGCAATTTGTTTCACCTCCTTATAATAAAAACCTCTGAAACAAAAACAATAAGCCCAGAGGTATCATACTATAAAAATATCTATTATTTAATTTTAATATCTATTTATAATAATACTTACCTCGGTAGGGTTTAAAGAACTTGCGTTCTACCTACTGTCTTTGGTTATTTATATATGATTTATATCGTTATAAACCAATATATAGTATTATACTACAATTTTAACAAAATTGCAAGTATTTTTCATTTTTTTTATTAATCTCACAACTATGTTTTTAATCAAGCTAAAATATTTAAAATATTATATTTAAGCTTTGAATTAGTTTGTCTTTTATTAATTTGTTGAGAAAAGAACATTTAAATTACAGTATAAATTACCGAATAGAAAAATCTACCCGGTAATAAAAATTATTATTAAGATTATTTACTATTTAGCTACAAATGCTCCAGCTAATAATGGATCTATTTTAATTCCAGGCCCCATAGTTAATGAGATTGCAACTGTTCTTAAATATTGCCCTTTTGAAGCAGCTGGTTTTAATTTGATAATTTGATCTAATGCAACTTTAAAGTTTTCTACGACAGCTTCTTTTGTAAAGTCAACTTTTCCGATTGGCAAGTGAATCGATCCTAATTTATCAACTTTAAACGCAACTTTTCCTTTTTTAAATTCTTGAACTGTTTGTTCAACATTTGTTGTAACTGTTCCTGATTTAGGGTTAGGCATTAATCCTTTTGTTCCTAAGATTCTTCCTAATCTTCCTAATTTAGGCATCATATCAGGTGTAGCGATTACTAAATCAAAATCTAGCCATCCATTTTGAATTTTGTTAATATATTCGTCATCTCCAGCAAAATCCGCTCCTGCAGCTAATGCTTTGTCAATGTTTTCTCCACTTGTGATAACTAAGATTCTTACAGTTTTACCTGTACCGTTTGGTAATGAAACTGTACCTCTTACTTGCTGGTCAGCATGTCTTGGATCTACTCCCAATCTTATTGCTAATTCCACTGTTTCCACAAACTTAGCGCTTTTCGTGTCGAAAATTAATTCCAACGCTTCTTCTGGTGTGTAAACTTTCATTTTATCTACTTTTTGAGAAATGTCGTTATATCTTTTTCCTCTTTTTGCCATTTATTATTTCCTCCTCTGTGGTAATTGAATTTACTAAATCTCCCACTTATTCTAAATCATTTAAATTTTATTTTTCATTTATTCAATTTTTAAAACTTGAATAATTTTAATTATTCAGAAATTTTAATTCCCATGCTTCTTGCAGTTCCTGCAATAATGTTCATAGCCGCTTCAACTGATCCAGCATTCAAATCTGGTAATTTAGTTTCTGCAATTTCTTGTAATTGAGCTTTAGTTATAGTTCCAGCAACTTCTTTTATAGAATTTCCAGCACCTTTCTGAACTTTAGCCGCTTTTTTTAACAAGTCTGATGCAGGTGGCGTTTTTAAAACGAATGTAAAACTTCTATCTGCATAAACAGTAATTTCCACAGGAATTACAAATCCCATTTTATCTTGTGTCTGTGCATTAAATGATTTACAGAATTCTGCAATATTTACCCCATGTTGTCCTAACGCAGGTCCTACTGGTGGTGCAGGATTCGCTTTCCCTGCTTCTAATTGTAATTTAATCTTTCCGATTACTTCTTTAGCCATCTTTCCTCCTCTGTGGTAATTGAATTTGTTAAATCTCCCACTTTTTCTTTCAAATTAAAATTTCGCTAATTAATATTCTCTAATAATACTTTTGTTTTTTAGTTTTTAATAGTCAATTTTTGCTATTTCTGTATGCTCTACTTCTACAGGAGTCAAACGCCCCAATACTTCAAGCATCACTTTTACTTTACCGTGTTCATAGTCAATTTCTGAAATTTCTCCTTGCTGCCCGTCAAACGAACCTCCTCGTATCGCAACAACTTCGCCAACTTTAAAGTCAATACCGATTCTTGGAGCATTTTCCCCGTCAACGTCCATTCCCACTTTAGCCAGCAAATCCGAGGCTTCTTCATCTGACAACGGTATAGGATCACTTCCAACACCTACAAATCCAGTAACTCCATTGGTATTTCTTATTACATACCAGGCATCACTGTCAACACGGTATCCTAGTCCCAGCTCATTTTCTTCCCTAACAGAACGCATTTCTATCATTACATAGCTTGGAAAAAGTTTTCTTGGAACTTTTACCATTTTTCCGCGTTTTTCTTCCAGCACCTCTTCTTCAGGCACCAAGATTCTAAACACTCTGTCTGTCAAGTCAAGCGACTCTATTCTTTTTTCAAGGTCAGCCGCTACTTTTTTTTCATAGCCAGAATAAGTGTGAATTATATACCATTTTTTCTCGTATACAACTTCATCTTCAATTCTTTCTTTCGTTTCAGTCACTTTACGCGCCTCCTAAAATATTTCTCAAAGCATCACTTATTTTTGCCAGCACAAAATTAAAGGCTGTATCAAAAAGCACTGTATATAATGCTATAAACGCTGTCATCAAAATTACAATCACAGTAACATGATAAACTTCAATTTTATCAGGCCAGTATATTTTTTTATATTCTTCACGTAAATTTCCAAAAACTTCTTTTAAATTAAATTTACTCATGATTTTTCTCCTAGAATGATTTAGGCATTTAATAAGAACCTAAATACTGACTGTATAATCATACAAAATTTGATTACTCTTCAAGATTTCAATCAAATTAATATTTTAAAAAAAAATTCCCATAAAATAAAATGGCAGGCCAGGCAGGAATCGAACCCGCAACTTTCGGTTTTGGAGACCGACGCTCTACCAATTGAACTACTGACCTATCTATTTTTATGAGATTATTTAACTTCTCTGTAAAGAGAATGTCTTTTAAGCACTGGATTATATTTTCTCATCTCTAATCTTTCAGGATGAGTTTTTTTGTTTTTAGTTGTCACATAGTGTCTCAACTTAGTTTCAGTGCATTCCAAAATAACTTGTACTCTCATCGTTTCTATCCCTCCCAATAAAATATTGGTATTACCAGAATAAACTAGCTCATTTATAATATCATACTCTTTCTTTTTTGTCAACACTATTTTTAATCTCTCATACAAATTATTTGACTAATAAAAAAATATATGGTTAAATTATATATAAAATTAATAATTGGGAGGATAGTATGAAAAAACCTATTATCGGGATTTCCAGCAATATACTTGGACTGGAAAAAGGGCTTTTTGCTGGATATAAGCGTGCTTATGTTGATGTTTCCTATATCAATGCCGTAATAAATGCTGGTGGTATACCACATCTTCTACCTTTAAACGAGTATGAGGATGTTATTGAGGAATTTGTAAAAAATGTAGATGGAATAATTTTAACTGGAGGAAATGATGTTTTTCCGCTTCTTTATGGGGAAGAGCCAAAAGAGAAGCTTGGAGAAATATTTCCTGAACGTGATAAATTTGACTCGCTTCTTATCCGTTATGCAATAACTTATAAAAAGCCAATTTTCGGAATTTGCCGTGGAATGCAGATAGCCAATGTTGAATGTGGAGGTTCCCTTTATCAGGACCTTTCCTACAATGAAAATGTTTCAATAAAGCATTTTCAGAAAGCTAGAGCCCACACTCCGACTCACTCCATTACTGTGGCAAGCAACTGCTTTTTAAGCGACATTTATCCTGAAGGAATTGGATTTATAAACAGCTACCATCATCAGACAATAAATAAGCTGGCACAAGGATTTGTTGTAACGGCAAAAAGTACAGACGGAGTAATAGAAGCAATTGAAAATATTTCAGATGAAATTTTTATCGTTGGAGTTCAATGGCATCCAGAAATGATGGCAATTAATGATGAAACTGCACAAAAGTTATTTAAAAAATTTGTAAATGAAGTAAATTCAAGGAAGAAAAATTAATTTAATAGAAAAAAATCATAGCCTATTTAACTATGATTTTCTTTTTTTATAAATATTTTTTCTAATTAACAAAGTGTTTCTTCCACTTTTTTACTTAATTCTGCTACGTATTTATCAACAATTTTTTGGCTTTCTGCTTCAACCATTACTCTTATAAGTGATTCTGTTCCCGAAGCCCTTACTAAAATTCTACCTTTTCCAGCGATTTCTTTTTCCTTTGCCTTAATAAAGTCAATTAATTCCTTATTTGTTTCCCAAGTTGCTTTTTTCTCTTTTGCAACAAAGATATTCTTAGAATCTTGAGGCCATAATTTAATTCCTTTTACAAGTTCATGCAATGTTTTTCCACTTTCTAAAATAGCTGCAACAAGCTGAATTGATGATAAAACTCCATCTCCAGTCGTGTTGTAGTCAAGCATCAGAATATGTCCAGACTGCTCCCCACCGATGTTCAGTCCATATTCCTTCATCTTTTCAAGAACGTATCTATCTCCAACATTTGCACGAATTAATCCGATTCCCTTTTCATCCAAGTATTTTTCAAATCCCATATTGCTAAGAACAGTTGTCACGACCTTATTGTCGTTCAAAAGCCCTCTCTTTTGCATATATTCAGCAATAATCGCAATAATCAAATCTCCATTTATAATTGCACCAGTATTATCGACAGCAATCAGCCTGTCAGCATCTCCATCATAAGCAAGCCCTAAATCAGCCTTATAAACCTTGACAACTTCTTGAAGAAGTTCTGGATGTGTAGATCCGCAATTCACATTAATATTTTTTCCATTTGGAATATTATTAATTACGATAACGTCCGCTCCTAAATTTTGAAAAACTTTTGAAGCAACTCTATAAGCGGCTCCATTTGCTGTATCAATTACAATTCGCAATTTTGAAAAACTAGTTTTTACAGTAGAAGTAAGGTAATCCAAATAGATTCTCATATCATCTTCCACATATTTAAATGTTCCTAAATCATCACCTGGGACTTGATGTTTTAAAAGTTCATCTTTTTTTTCCATTAATTTTTCAAGTTCCTCTTCAACAGAATCAGGCAGTTTATAGCCATTTTGACTGAATATTTTTATTCCATTGTCCTTTACAGGATTATGTGAAGCTGAAATCATAATTCCTGCGTCAGCCTTTAATTTTCTAGTTAAATAGCAAACTCCTGGAGTAGGCAGCACTCCTACAAAGTCAATATTCACACCCATAGAATTTAATCCGGCAGTAAGCGCTGAACGAATCATATAACCTGAAATTCTTGTGTCAGTTCCAAGAATAATTTTTGGCTTGCCAGCTTTTTTTCTATGTTTTTTTAAATAATATCCAAGAGCAAGTCCTAGACGGGTAACTAAGTCGATTGTCAAGTCTTTGTTGGCTTCCCCTCTCATTCCATCGGTTCCAAAATATTTTCTAGCCATTATACTTCCTTCCTATTCTTTTTATTTTTTCTTTTATTTTCTTTTTCGCTTTCTTTTTTTAAAAAACTGAAAACAGCCTTTTTTTCCAATTTGTTCTTTTTGACATTTTTTGCCGTTTCTTCTGAAACAGCTGTATCAGTTTCTCCAATTGGCAGTACAATTGAAATTTCCGTTCCCTTATTCATTTTGGAATTAATTTCAATTCTTCCATTATGAATCTCTACAATCCGTTTTACTATCGCAAGTCCCAGTCCAGTTCCACCAGTTGCCTTTGTTCTCGACAGGTCAACCCTGTAAAATCTGTCAAAAATTCTTTTTGCATCTTCATCAGAAATTCCAACTCCCTCATCTTGAATTGAAATCCAGCCAAATCCATCTTTTATGAAAGATTTTATATAAATATTTGTGTTTGGTTCTGAATATTTTGCAGCATTTTCAATTAAGGCTCTGATTGCCTGCTGAAGCAATGTTTCATCTCCTTTAATTTTATAATTTTCTCCCATTTCCAGATGAAAACTATGCGTTTTAGTTGAAACTACTGTATCAGAATGAATCTGATGCACCATTTCATTTGCATCAATATCTATAAATTTTGTATTAATTTTTGTAATCTCACCTTTAGCCAAAAATAAAAGTTTTTGGATTAAATTACGCATATTGTCAGTTTCACTTATTATCGAATCAATCGATTCCACAAAGATGTCAATATCAGCAGTTCCACGTTTTCGTATAATTTCCGCATAACCTTTTATTATTGCAAGCGGTGTACGCAGTTCGTGTGAAGCGTCTGATACAAATTTCGTCTGATTTTCAAATGAAGTTTCCAGCCTATCAAGCATTTCATTTATAATAAGCGTCAAATTCTGCAGCTCGTCTTCCTCTTTTGGTATTTCTATTCTCTTGCTCAGGTCATCCGTTGAAATGCTTTTTGCCGTTTTTATTACATTATTAATCGGCTTTAAGATTCTTCGGCTCATTATCTTTGAAACGATGATTGTTATGACAACTCCAATTATAGTAAACAGGATAACAAGATATTCCAGCCTTTTATAAATTTTATTTTCCTGCGTTACATTCTTTAAAGTATAAATATTAAATTTATAATTTTTTATTTCACGGCTTACCTTGAAGACAAAATATTTATTTTTTTCAATATTTATTATTTTCCCATCCGAAACGTTATCCTTTAAATTATAGCTTTCAAGCAAATCAACCATTTTTTCGTTGGTCATGGAGGCTTCTTCCGTATCTGTATCTCCAACCGTATTAATAGGAATTACCGAATCCTTGTTCTGCTTTATTTCAAGAACATACAGATAATTCTCTTCGCCAGGATTAAACGGCTTTACGTGGATGACTTTCTTTCCTTCCACAATTTCAGGATTAAAATCAAGTGTAAGAACATTCGTCTTGTCAGAAAAAATTCCAACTTTATCCAGAAAACTGTTTATTTCCTCCATTTTACTGCCTGCAGAAACTTCAAGCATTTTATTTGACTGCCTTTGCAGTGAATAAACAAGAATAATATTAGAAACTAATATTAATACCAAAAATAGAAGAGCGTAATTTGCTGAAATACGATCTTCTAATTTTAAATTTTTCATTCTTTACTCCTTATTTAAAAATAAATCCAATTCCTCTTACAGTCTGAATAAATTTTCTCTCATAAGGTCTGTCAATTTTATCTCTTAAATATTTAATATACAAATCAAGAATATTATCATTTCCGATATAATCAAATCCCCAAACTTCTTCCAAGATTTTATCTCTTGATAGAACAATACCTTTATTTAACACTAAAAAATCAAGTAATTCAAATTCTCTTTTTGAAAGTTGAATTAGATTTTTTCCGTATTCTCTGAACACTTCATAAGTTGAATAGTTAATTGTCAAATCTTCAAATTCAAATATTCCTTTATGAACAACAGATTTTTTAGTTCTTCTAAGAAGAGCTTTTATTCTCGCAAGCAATTCTTCATTTGAGAATGGTTTTGTCATGTAGTCATCTGCTCCATAGTCAAATCCAACTACTTTGTCACTAATTTCATCTTTTGCAGTAAGCATAATGATAGGTACTTGTGAAGTTTCCCTTATCCTTTTACATACTTCCATTCCACTCATCTTAGGAAGCATAACATCTAGCAAGATGATGTCATACGAACCATATTTTGCCATATTTAGACCTTCTTTACCATCGTATGCAAAAAATACATCAAACCCTTCAAATTTTAATTCGATTTCAAGTAATCTCGAAATTTTAGGATCATCTTCAATTACTAATATTTTTTCTCTCATAATTATCTCCAATTCTATTTTTGTTTTTAAATTTATAATTTTCAATCTTCTCATTTAAAAAAATAAAAAGTTTCTAAATATATAGATAATTATAACCTATTTTTTTTGATTTGTATAGTATTTTATCTTTTTTTTATTATAATTTTTAGTGAACATATAGTTTAGTTATCATTAAAAAATATGGTGTTCTGAATATTACCCTTTTTTTTAGTTAAAATTATTGTTAAATTAAAGTTTATATTTATTAAAATTCAGCAGTGTCCATATCACTGTCAGACTGTCCTTCAGGCAGTTTAATTCTAATTAAATCCATCGGTCCCATTTCCACATCAGTCTCAATAATAGCGATTGTATTTGGATTTACATATTCTTGAAATTCGTTATTTTTTGTGTTTAAAAAGTTTTCTACTTTGAATTTAACAGCATCTCCAATTGGACGTACCAATTCCAAAGTTTCAGTTGCATAAACTTTATTTCTTATCTGAATTTTATATTTATTTGTATCAACTTTTTCAAGTACATTTGCAACAAGTCTATATGTTTGGCTATAAGAAAGTCCTGTTTCATAATTTTGATCCTTTTCAGAAGTCGGTCCTAAATAAAATCCATTTGAATATTGTCTATGGCTGATTGTTTTAAGTTCCTTCAGCCAGTCTGGATCATATTTGTAATTTCCTGAATAATAATTATCCAATGCTCTTTTATATTGTTTTACTACTGTTGAATTGTAGTAGATACTTTTCATTCTTCCTTCAATTTTTAATGAATCCACACCAGTTTCAAGAACTTTGTCAATAAACTCGATGGAACATAAATCTTTAGCGTTAAACATATATGTCCCTTCTTCATTTTCTACAATATCGTGAGCCCCAGTTTCCTCATGCCCTTCCGCAATTACCTTATAATTCCAACGGCAATCCTGTGCACAGATTCCACGGTTTGCATCACGGTTTGTAAAGTAGTTGCTTAATAGGCATCTTCCTGAATAAGCCATACACATTGCTCCATGAATAAATACTTCAATTTCCACATCAGGTACTTTTTCACGAATAGTTTTTATTTCTTTTAACGACATTTCTCTAGCTAAAATAACTCTTTTTGCTCCCATATCCTTCCAAGTTTTTACACTCATCCAGTTTGTATTATTTGCTTGAGTACTTACATGAATTTTCATATTCGGAGCATGCTGCCTAACCATCTGGAAAACTCCTAGATCAGCCACAATTACCGCATCCACGCCAAATTCATCAAGTTTTTTTATAAATCTTGGCATATATTCGATCTCTGTATTATGTGCAAAAATATTTAGTGTAACATATATTTTTTTACCTAAACTGTGAACATAGTCCACGGCTTCCTTTAATTCTTTATTTTTAAAGTTTGAAGACATTCCTCTCAAGTTGAAAGCGCTTCCTCCAACAAAACAGGCATCAGCTCCAAAATGAAAAGCTGTTTTTAACTTTTCCATATTTCCAGCTGGTGCCAATAATTCTACTCTTTTTTTTGTTTCCATTTTTTTATTTTCTCTCCTTAATTTTTCTTTTTCTTTATTTTTATTATTCAGCAGGCGGTACAAATTCATCGTCTACAACGTTTACAAACTGTTGATAGCTTGGTCTAAATCCTAATTCTATAGTTCCAGTCGGCCCGCTTCTATGTTTACCAATTATTAGTTCCACTTTTTCAAGTTCATTTTCATTATCTTTTGGGACTTCCTGTGATGCACTTAGATATTTTGACGGAACATTCATGTTGTCTACTTCAGGAGCAGTGTCTTTATGATAGTATTTATCACGATATAAAAACATTACCATATCTGCATCCTGCTCGATTGCCCCTGATTCCCGCAAATCTGACAAAATTGGTCTTTTATCCACTCTCTGCTCTACTCCACGTGATAGCTGTGAAAGTGTTACAATTGGGATATTCAGCTCTTTTGCCAATATTTTTAATGAACGTGAAATTTCAGATATTTCCTGTTCCCTGCTTTTTCTTGAATTTTCAGATGGATTAATTAACTGCAAGTAGTCAATTAACATAAAGTCTAATTTCCCTTCGGATTTTAATCGCCGTGCAGTGGCCTTTATTTCCAACATTGTCACACTTGAGGAATCTGAAATATAAATTGGCATTTCAGAAAGCCGACCTAATCCGCTTCCCAGATTTACAAGTTCTTCTGGTGTCATCGTGCTGTCTTTTAGAGCTTTTAGCCGTATTTTTGCCTCACTCGCTACAAGCCTGTCAAACAATTGCTCATTTCCCATTTCCAAACTGTATATAAGTACTCCTTTTCCCTGTCGTGCAACATTTATAGCCAAATTTAAGGCAAAAGCTGTTTTCCCCATGGCAGGACGTGCCGCAAGAATTAATAAGTCAGAGCCATGAAACCCGCTGGTTATGCTGTCATATCTATCAAATCCCGAAGAAATACCAGTTATCTTGCCTTTGCTCTCACTATAATTGTCCATTTGTGTAACTTTGCCTTGAACAAGCTCAAATAAAGGGACAATGTCCTTTTTCTGCTTAGATTCAGCAATTTTAAAAATCATGCTCTCTGATTTATCTAGCATTTTATCGACATCTTCGTAACCACGCACAGCCATTTTGACGATCTCTTCCCCAATGCCTATTAATTGCCGCTGTATAGATTTATCTTTTACAATTTGAGCGTAGTTCATCGCATTTGCAGCAGTCGGCACAACTTCCGTCAAATCGTAAATAATGTCCTCGCCCCCAACTTCATCCATCATTTCCTGCTTTTTCAGCGATTCAATAATTAAAAGCACATCAATTATTTTCCCAATATTATAAGCCTTTACCATTTCTGAGAAAATCAGCTTATAATTATTTTTGTAAAAGTCCTCAGATGTTACAATATCGACAACATCTCCAATAACATTAGGATTTATAAAGATAGATCCAAGCAAAGCCTCTTCAGCTTCAATACTAAACGGCTTACTGTTTTCTTCTTCTTCTAAATCATACAATCCCATTTTTAAAATTTCTCACTTTCTATAAAATTCCCATTTAAAAATCAAAACTAGAAGCTATAATATTATAAATGTGCTTGATAATTTACTGTTTTTTATTTTTATAAGGGGGCAAGCCCCCCCTTTTGTCAATATTTTTTTATAATCATATATTTACCAAACGAATTTCTTCTATTCTGATTTTACTAAGTTTGAATATAATTTAAGTTATTTCGCTTCAACTCTAACTTTTAAATTTGCTTTAACTTCAGAGTGAAGTTTTAATTCTACGTTATGCACTCCAATTTCCTTAACTTTTGAATTAGCAGAAACTTTCTTTTTATCAATTTCAACATTTAACTGCTCCTTCAATGCCTCTACAATTTCCTTTGCCCCAATTGAACCAAACACTTTATTATTTTCTCCAGCCTTCACTTTTAGAACAATTTCTTTGTCAGCCAAGAATTCTTTTAGTTCATTTGCGTTTTTCACATCTCTATCATGATTTTTTTGAATTTTTTCATTTTTTGCCTTCAATTTATTAACATTCTCAGGAGTTGCGAGTATTGCCTTATTTTTATTTAATAAAAAGTTATTTGCATATCCATCTTTTACTTCCACAATTTCATCTTTTTTTCCGACACCTTTTATTGTTTCCTTCAAAATTACTTTAATTTTCATATTTAATCATTCCTTTCTTTGTTTAAATTTTTTTGTTCAATATTTTAACATTATTTTTTTTCCAAAATCTCTCCATCAAAGAACTTGACTGCATTCTGCAAAAATTTATCCTCTTCATTTTGTGAATCTTCACTTTCGAGAAAAGTTTGTATCATAATATCTGAATTACAAATCTGATTAATAACTGCTTCAATTTTCGGCTTTTTCTCGGGCAGTAAAACTTGTTCGCTGTGAAATTTTTGATTTTTGGGGAATTTTATATACAAAACTCCATTTTCCACTCTATCTGGGCTGCTTTCTATCGCTAGTGCCCCCAGCATAACGCTTACCTTTTTTATTCCAGCCAAAACTTTTTTCCAATTTTCAGTAAAAATTGAAATATCATAATCTTTTACAGTTTTTTCCATATTTACAGGTTCGGAAATTCCCATAGAGCCAGCCTTCTGATTCACAATATTAGCATTTTTCATAACTTGGCTTAATACTTTTTCATAAATGCTGTTTGACATATCTTTCATATCGTTTTTATTAAAAGCAGGCATGCTTTCGCTAGAATTTGCACTTTGGGAATTTTTCTTCTTCTTTTTGTAAAGCTCGTGGATAAGCACATAGCCAAGCAGCCTTTTATCCTCTTCATACTTAAATTCATTCAAGGTAAAAAAAATCGCACTTATCGTATCCAGCAGAAAATTTACTGATAAATCCGTTTTTTTCCTAAACTGCTCTTTTAAATAATACGAAAAATCCTTTAAAAAAGTTTCGATAATAAGTCCGTCTTCCCAGATTTTATCAATAAAATCAACTAATTTTTCTTTATCGCCTTCTTTTACCAGGTTTAAAAATTCTTCCAGAATAACGTCAGGCACAACTCCCAAAGCATTCTGCGTCTTTGTAATATCAATTTCTTCATTGTTGAAGTTTGACACAACTTGCTCAAATATGGAAAAACTGTCCCTTGCACTTCCTTCAGACTTTCGGTAAATCAAATCAAGACTTGCATCGTCAATCTTAATATTTTCCTTTTCAGCCACATTTTTTAACAATTTTTTTATATCTTCCTTATCAATTGGCAAAAAATCATATCGCTGACACCTGGAAATAACTGTATCTGGAATCTTGTCAATCTCGGTAGTCGCAAGAATAAATATAACATGTGAAGGAGGTTCCTCTAGCGTCTTCAAAAGCGCATTAAAAGCCTCTTTTGTAAGCATGTGGACTTCATCAATTATATATATTTTTTTTCTTCCTTTAACAGGCTGATAATTTATTTTTTCCTTCAGTTCCCTAATTTCATCAATCCCACGATTAGAAGCCGCATCAATTTCAATCATATCCATAGAAATCCCTTGAGAAATTTCACGGCAGTTTTCACACTCTCCACAAGGATTATCTGTCACATCTTCACTATTCAGGCAGTTTACACCTTTTGCAATAAGCCTTGCGATAGTTGTTTTCCCAACTCCACGTGGCCCTGTAAACAAGTACGCATGCGAAAGTTTATTTTCCCTCAAAGAATTTTTTATTGCCCTTAACACAAATTCCTGCCCTGCAATTTCATCAAAGTTCTGAGGCCGATATTTTCTATATAAAGTAATATTCAATGTTCTCACCCTTTTTTATTGCTATCTGATATTATAGCATTTTTAAAATGATTTGTGAACTGCTGGAAAAAGTCAAAAATTTTTTCTTGAAATCAAAAAACAAAAATGATAATATAAACCATAATCAAAATATTTTAAAAACAAAGTATTTTACCATAAAAACAATAGATAGATAGAAGGTTAGAAATGAAAATAGAAGATTTATCACTTTTTTTAACAAAAGTTTCACTATTTAAAGGATTAAATTCCGAAGAAATTGCAAATTGCCTGACAAAAACTGATTTTGAAATAAAAAACTATAAAAAAAATGAAACCGTGTTCTTTCGTGGAGATGCACTGAAGAAAGTAATAATTATTATTGGGGGAACGGCACATGGAGAAATGCAGAAATTTAACGGAGATACAATCATTATTAATCAGATGAAATCTGGAGAAGTGCTGGCGTCAGCTTTTCTATTCGGAAAAGACAATATTTTTCCAGTTGACCTCGTAACTCTTGAAAACTCCAAATTCCTATTTTTCAGCAAAGAAAAATATCTGAATCTGATTCAAACAGACAAAAGGCTTCTGCTTAATTTTATAAACGAGATTTCCAACAGAAGCCAGCATCTCTCAAAAAGAATATGGTTCAACTTCACTCATAAAACAATTGAAGAAAAAATACTCAGCTATATAAAGGAAAATTCCGAAAACGGCAAAATCAAATTTCTTCCCAGTATTTCGGCACTGGCAAAACGTTTTGAAGTAACCCGCCCCGCATTATCAAGGGAAATTTCCAATTTATGCAAAAGAAATATCCTAACAAAGGGAGAAAATGGCATTTACCTAATAAATTCCACTAATCTTATTGAAAAGAATATTTGACATTTTTTTAGATAACGGTTATAATAAATACGTAATAAAGGTCAATAAAACAATTAAATCATAAAAATCAATATTTCTGGTCTATACGCCACTAACACCGTATTTTTGGGCTTTACTCTATTTTAATGGGGTTATCCCTTTATATTCTGTCTCAGGAAAATCACGACTGCGCTACGTTTTGTACGGATTCTGTACAGTTTATAAATATGACTACCACCTGTAACATTTTACAGGCAACCAAAAATCAAGTTAGAACGGTAGACCGGATTTTTTTATTTTATAAATTTACTTTGAAAAACCAAAATACTTTTCAATTAAAACTAAATTTTATGCTTATCTGCTCTAATCTCTTTAATCAAACATTAACAATGTTCCGTAATACCTTATAGCCTAAAATATTTAAGAAATTTACTGATTTAGTTAAATACGGCTATTTTTTATTTATAACATTTCATCTATTTTTCATATTTATTTTAATGTTTTTTTCATTATTAAAATTAGTTAATTTTTACTTCCAAAATCCTATTATTTTTATACGCCTTCAAATACAACAAAAACCTTTTAATTAAAGTTCTATATCATATTTTAACTATTCAAAAAATCAACTATATTAATATTATTTTAATGTTAAATATAAAAATAAAACATCTGTTTTAGCTACTTTGAATATATTTCAAAAATAATAAAATTGACTCTAAAAAATATTTTAATATTATGCTACAATTCTAACATCAATTTATTTTTTTAATGAAATTAGAATTTAAATGATAGCATTATCACTGTTAAACTATGTTTTATTATAAATAAATTGATAAATTATTAAATAATAAAAGGAGAGATTAATTATGAAAGATGATTTTAAAGACTACATCTGCTTTACTGATATGGAAAATATTGGAAGCTTAAATCAGCAGATGCAGAAAAATTTCCTATTCAGGGAAAATGAAATTAAGGATGAAAACATTGAAAAAATTCAGCTTGAAAACTTAAAATTCGGAATTTACTTTTCAGAACGAAAAAACGATAAAGATAGAATTTTAGTTGTAAAAAATAGAAAAAATATAAGATGCGGGAGCTATTTCATTAATGGAATAAAAAAAGAATTTTATTCCGACCTTTTCTTTCTAATCCTGTACAATGATGAAAAAAAACGAAATTTTATTTTTGAACAGCTGATTGACAGCCTTTTAGGAATTGCAAAGGTTAAAGATGTTGTTTTATAAACATATTCAGGATGTTTCAAATTCCAGTCGCTAAAACTAAACAAGTCCAAGACTTTAAATAAATATTTTTTGCAGTAGAAACTTTTTAGGCTAACTCTGTAAATTAAATTTTTGAGTTTAACTGTAAACTGCTTTTTTACTGTAATGTTATACCAAGCCCCATTTAAGAAATAGAAATAAAATTATAAAAATTTTTAAGATACATGCTTAAGAATTAAATTTGATTTTTTTAACAAGGTTATCAAATTAATTATTATTGAATTTTGCTTCTATTTTTTTTATGGGGCTTAGTATTACAATGAAAAAATATTATTCTGTAAATACCTTGTTTTTATATTTATTATGTGGTATTCTATTGTCAGAAAATAAAAAGTGAAAGGAGTATTAAAATGTGGTTTCCATTGTTTATAAATTTGGAAAATAAGAAAATTCTAGTAATTGGAGGAGGAAAAGTTGCCGCTAAGAAAATTGAGAAAATTTTAGAATATGGAGCTGATATTACAGTCGTAACTGAAAATGTTGTGGAAGAGAAATTGTTGAAGCTGGAAAATGTTAAGATTGAAAATAACCAAAAAATTGAAAATGATAAAGCCAAGATTGAAAAGCTTGTAAAAGGATATTTTTTGGTAATTGCAGCTACAGACAACGAGGAATTAAATGAAAATATAGCAAATGTTTGTGATTCCAATGGAATGCTTATTAACAATGTATCTTCAAAAATCAAGATGAATGCAATGTTTGGAGGAATTGTGAAAAATAGTGAGTTTCAAATTGCAATTTCTACAAGCGGGAAAAACTGCAAGCGTTCACGTGCCATGAAAAGTGAAATTCAAAAAGTTCTTGATAAAATAGAAAAATAAATATTTTAAATTTTAGAAATAATAAAATGAAAAAAGGTGAAGCAAAAATGTTTAAAAGACATAGAAAGTTACGAAAAAATGAAGTAATAAGAAACCTTGTAAAAGATGTGTATGTTGCAAAGGAGGACTTGATTTATCCAATTTTTATTGAGGAAGGAGAAAATATCAAAAGTGAAATTCCTTCAATGCCAGGAATCTTTAGATATTCTATTGACAGGCTTTCGGAAGAACTCGATGAGCTGTTAAAATTGGGGATAAATTCGATTTTGCTATTTGGAATTCCTAAAAACAAGGATGCTTGCGCTACAGAAGCATATAACGAGAATGGGGTTGTTCAGAATGCAGTCAGATTTATAAAGGAAAATTATGATAATTTTCTTGTAATCTGTGATATTTGCTGCTGTGAGTACACGAGTCACGGACATTGTGGAATACTCGATGAAAATGGCTACGTAAAAAATGATGAAACTTTGGAAGTTCTTGCAAAAACAGCACTTTCGTATGCAAAAGCAGGAGCAGATATTATGGCACCTTCAGACATGATGGACGGACGTGTGGAAAAAATTGCTGAAGTCCTGGCTAAAAATAATTTTGAAAATATTCCGATAATGGCATATTCAGTAAAATATTCATCAGCATTTTATGGACCTTTTAGAGATGCTGCAGATTCAGCGCCTCAGTTTGGAGATAGAAAGTCTTATCAAATGAACTTTCAATATTCAAAGGATTCAATAGATGAAGTCAATGAAGACTTGCGGCAGGGAGCAGACATTATAATCGTAAAGCCTGCGATGGCGTATCTTGATATAATAAAAAAAGTAAGTGATGCTTTTGAAGTGCCAATTGTGGCTTATAGTGTTTCTGGAGAATATTCGATGGTAAAGGCCGCGGCTCAAAATGGCTGGATTGACGAAATGAAAATAGTAATGGAGCAGATGTATGCGATGAAAAGAGCTGGAGCAAATGCCATTATTACATATTACGCAAAGGAAATTGCAAAATATTTGGAAAAATAAAAAATAAAAAAGAGAGAGTATAAAGTATGAAAATAGTTATAGCAGGAGCTGGTGTCGTTGGGGAATCACTTTGCAGCGAACTGTCAGAGGTGGGAAACGACGTAATCTTAATTGAAAAAGAGGAAAAAGTACTAAATAAGCTTATGGAAATTTATGATATAACGGGAATGGTTGGAAATGGGGCTTCATACGAAACGCTGCTGGAAGCTGGCGCAGACAGTGCCGATATTTTTATTGCGGCGACAGAGTCCGATGAGTTAAATATAATTTCCTCAATTATTGCAAAAAAAATAGGAGCAAAATTTACAATAGCAAGGGTAAGAAATCCTGAGTACAGTTCTAATATGCAGTTTGTAAGAGAAAATTTGGGAATTTCACTCATGTTAAACCCTGAATTTGAATCAGCGAAAAATATTGCCAATAAACTGATGTTTCCAGTAGCATTAAGTGTGGAGAATTTTTTTGGGCAGAAAGCAAATTTTATTTCAATAAGAGTCGAAAAGCATAGCTTTTTGAACGGAACGCAGTTAAAATATCTGGAATTTGATTCGCAGGACAAGATAATAATCTGTACTGTTAAAAGAGGTGACGAAATATTTATACCAAGTGGAGATTTTAAAATTCTTGAAGGCGATATTATTTATATTGCCGGATCTATTGACGCAGTACGTAAATTTTACGATAAAATTGAGCAAAGCAATTTAAAAATAAAGTCAACAATAGTTATTGGAGGCGGAACAATTTCTCATTATCTGATTAGAAAGCTGCTGGAAAATAAAAATAAAGTCAAGGTTATTGAAAACGATAAAGAACGTGCTGAAAAACTGAGCGAGGCATATTCAAAAGCCATTGTAATACGGGGAAATGAAGCAGATCAGGAATTTTTGATTCAGGAAGGTATAAAAAATTATGATGCTGTTGTAATCATTACTGACAGCGATGAGGAAAATGCAGTTATTTCAATGTTTGCAAATTCTATAACAGATGCCAAATTGATTACAAAAATGAACAGGACTTTATTGCTTCCAATATTGGAAAGCAGCACAGGGACTTCAACAGTCGTACCTAAAAAAGTTATTTCTGATATGATAATAAGTGTTGTAAGATCAAGAACCGATATGCGAAGTTCTACAATGAGTTTATTATACAGACTTGAAAATAAAGTGGAACTTATTACTTTTGAAATTAATGAAAATAGCGCCGCTATTGATATTCCTTTAAAAGACTTGAAAATAAAAAAAGGAACATTGGTTGCAAGCATATTGAGAAATGGAAAAATGATTTTTCCAGGTGGAAATGATATGATAAAAAGTAATGACAGCGTGATGATAGTTTCGACAATTCCTTCAATAGAAGATTTTGACGATATACTTGAGCGAGTTTAAGGAGTAAAAATGAATAAAAAAATGATAGGTTACATAATTGGAAAAATACTTATACTTGAAGCTGGATTAATGGTTTTACCTCTAATTATAAGTTTTTTGTACAATGAAAGCGCAAAATATAAAATTGCTTACGGCTCTGTAATACTTCTTCTTCTGGCAACTGGCTTTCTGCTTTCAGCAAAGCTTCCTAAAGATGAGCGGATTCAGGGAAGAGAAGGCTATATAATTGTTTCGCTTTCGTGGATTTTAATGTCTATGTTTGGAGCATTGCCGTTTGTATTCACAAAGGAAATACCGTCGTTTGTAGATGCTTTTTTTGAAATTGTGAGCGGTTTTACGACGACTGGTTCAAGTATAATAACTGATCTTAGTAAAATTAGCCATTCCAATTTATTCTGGCGAAGTTTTACTCATTTTGTCGGAGGAATGGGAGTGCTAGTTCTGGCACTTGCAATTTTTCCCAGTTCTGCCACTTCAGTTCACGTAATGAAGGCAGAAGTTCCAGGTCCGACATTTGGAAAGCTGGTGTCCAAATTATCAACAACAGCCAGAATGCTTTATAAAATTTATATTGTGATGACAATTGCTGTAATAATTTTATTAATGTTTGGAGGGCTGGACTTGTTTGAATCTTCGCTTCTTGCATTTGGTACGGCTGGAACAGGTGGTTTCGGAGTAAGAAATGGGAGCATTTTACCGTATAACAACCCTTATATTGAAATTGTTTTAGGAATTGGAATGCTAGTTTTTGGAGTAAACTTCAATATTTATTATTTTATTTTAATTGGAAAAGTAAAAGATGTATTTAAAAATGAAGAATTAAAATATTATTTGTTAATAGTTTTTGGAGCAATCGCATTAATAGTTTTTAATATATATCAAACATACGGCTCAATCTGGAAGTGCATAAGAGATGTATTCTTCTCTGTTTCCTCGGTTATTACAACAACGGGATATTCCACAGCCGACTTCGGAAAATGGCCGTTATTTTCACAAGTTATCTTGCTGATCCTAATGTTTTTTGGTGCATGTGCAGGCTCTACGGCTGGGGGACTGAAAATATCAAGAGTAGTGTTAATGGTAAAAATCTACTTTGCAGAAATAGTCCAAATGATAAGCCCAAATCGTGTAGTTTCAGTAAAATATGATGATAAGGCAGTAAATGTGAAAATGCAAAAAAGCATCGCAGTATATTTTCTAGTATATGCTCTTGTTTTTGGAGGAATTTTACTAATAATTTCCTATTCAGCGGATGATTTTATGACAGCATTCAGCGCTGTTGCAGCCACATTTAACAATATCGGCCCCGGACTAGGAAAAGTAGGTCCAGCATTCAGCTTTGCTGAACTGAATAATTTTTCAAAAGTAATCCTAAGTTTTGGAATGCTGGCAGGAAGGCTGGAAATTTTCCCAATGTTAATACTATTTTCCCCAACAACATGGAAATTAAAATAATTTATGATATAATAAAACTATAATCAAAAAAACAAAACAACCGATTGAAATTTGAAAATTATAAATAAATAAAATATTGTATAGGAGTGGATTTTATGAAAAAATTACTTTTAATTTTGATACTTGCGATGTCTACGGTAAGTTGTGAACTGTTTAGCAAGAGTTACTGGGATAGGGTAGAGAAGTCCAGAAGAGAAGAAGGTAGAAGATGTTATAAAAGAGCTGATGGAATTTATTACTGCAAGGATAAATATGGGAATCGAGTTGATTAATGTGTGTGGAAGCAGGATTTTGGGGATTCTGCTTCTTTTTTTGTTTTGGGACATAGCTAAATAAATTTTGACAAAACAGTCACAAAAGCGATGTTTACTTTTTCAATTTAATGATTGTCCTCATTTTTAGCTTAAAAAAAATAGAAAAATCAAAGAAAATATGATATACTATTATAAACAAATTATAATGGAAATAAAACCAAGGAGGAAATTTATTATGAAAAAAAGTATATTGGCAGTATTTGCAATTTCAATGACATTATTTGCGGCTGGAGGGAACGATGTGAAAAAAGTTCATGAGAAGACAGCAAAACTGGAAAAGGATTCATACTGTAACAAACCTGGTTCTTATGGAGAATTTAAAAAGATAAACGATAAAGACTACAGAGTTGATGTAGATTTTGAAAAATGTGTATTTGATGGAGAAACTTATGAAAATGTAAAAGTTGGCGTGTTAATTCAAAATGTTGAAAAAACTGAAAAATATTTGAAAAAATACAAATACATGCATTTAAAAGCAGGTAAAAACCTAGTTTATAATTCAAATGACAACAGCTACTATTACAATGGTTCTTGGGCATTTAATAATGATAAAGCTTATCCAACAGTATTTGATGGTAAATAATTTATAAATAAATTTAGGACGGCAGTTTTATTAAATTGCCGTTTTTATAATTTTTGAGGTTAGATTTTGTAGCAAAACTTCTTTAAAATCAAACTCAAAAGCTATGACTATTTTACTCAAACCCTAAATTTACCATAATTTTTAGTAGTTCATTTTTAAATGGGTTGGAATATACTTAATAAATTATTTTCATAACAAATGCATGAAGATTAGATTAAATTTTTAATACTCGCAAACATAAAAAAAACAGCTATTAAAAAAATTAACTAACGAAAAATTGAAAGGAGAACATAGATGAAGTTAATGTTCATATATGATTTGAATATCTTTAAAGAAGGGCTGATGTGAACCACATGAATAAAAAAAAAGAATGCGAAGAGCTATGGGCAAAAAATAAATATTATGTGTTAAGCAAATCGCATAAAGTGTACTTGGAAATAAGAAATTATTTGAAAGAAAAAGAAATTGATATTGTATTTATTAATGAAAGAATACAAAAAGTAAGGGATATGAAAGAAAGTAAAAAAGATTTTAGTAATGCAATTCTTCATTTATGGGGATATTTCAAAAAAAAGGCAACGAAGATCGAAAAACAAGGATTATTTAACATATTGGAAGAATACATGGGAGGAAGAAGTAATCAGAAATCGCTAATTGAATATATCAATACTTTACTAAAGAAATATCCAAATAAATATTTACAAGAATCTACTTTATTAACAGGAGAAAACAATGAGACTATGGCATGAACAAATTATTCATCTATTACCTAAAAACCAGCTTCTTGGTCAACATAGAGAATGTTGTGCGCTTAGGGGAAATGGATGGAAAAAGAAACACAAAACAGTAGACTATGTATTTTTATATTCTCCATATTATTTATTTATTTATCATTCATTGGTTATGGATGAAATGGAAAAAAGAGGGTATAAAGTTTCTAAAGAATGGAGAGATAAGAATTATAGGGGAAAGAAAGCAGAAAATTATAATAATCTTGAAGAAAAAAATATAGATAGCCCAATTTACAAAGAACATGATAATGAATATTTAGTTGAGTGTATCGAAAATTTGCAAAAAAAAGGGATTAAATTAGAACTATAAAAGTTTTGATTGTTTTAACTGCTACAACTCATTGTCCTGCAGGGGAGACACAAGCTAATGATTCATGTAATAATTTTTAAATAATAAAAATAGCTGTGAAAAGAGAATTATTTTAAAATCTTATTCAAAAATCCTCTACAATATGATAAAATGTATTTAGATTTTTAAAGCTAGATTTAAAGCTAATCTTTCTTTAAAACATAAAATATATATTGAAATGAAAGGAGATGTATGATTAAAAGAGTATCATTACTGATGTTATCAATTTTAATGATGATGACTGTTGCTGTGCAATCATACAGTAAAGAGTATAAAATGAAAGTAAAGATTATTACTGCAAAAGGTGATGTTAATATTAATTTATTACCTGATAAATCGCCTGTAACTGTTGCTAATTTTGTAAACTTAGCAAAAAAAGGATATTATGATGGATTAAAATTCCATAGGGTTATTGACAACTTTATGGCACAAGGAGGAGATCCAACTGGAACAGGAGCAGGAGGACCAGGATACCAATTTGAAGACGAAGTTAATAATGGACTGAATTTTTCTAAAGCTGGTAAACTAGCTATGGCAAATGCTGGACCAGGAACAAATGGAAGTCAGTTTTTCATTACAACTGTACCAACAGAATGGTTAAATGGTAATCATACAATTTTTGGAGAAGTTGTGTCGGATGCTGATTTAGCTGTTGTAAAAAAATTATCTAATGGAGATGTAATGACAAAAGTTGTAGTTGAGGGAGATGTTGATGCTTTCTTAAAAACTCAAAAAACTCGTGTTGACAGCTGGAATAAAACATTAAAACAAAATTTTCCAAATAAATTTTAATTGAAGGGAACAAAAAAATGGCAAAAGAAAAAGTAGTTTTAGCATATTCAGGTGGACTTGATACATCGATTATCATACCTTGGCTAAAAGAAAATTATGATTTAGAAGTGATTGCGTGCTGTGTTGATGTTGGACAAGATGAAGATATGGAAGCTGTAAAAGTTAAAGCCATTGAATCAGGTGCTTCTAAAGTTTATGTAGAAGATAAAAAAGAAGAATTTGTAAAAGATTATGCTTTCCGTGCTTTAAGAGCAGGGGCAGTTTATGAAAATAAATATTTATTGGGAACTTCATTTGCAAGACCATTAATTTCTAAAGCATTGGTGGATGTTGCCCACAAAGAAGGAGCGACGTATATTTGTCACGGATGTACTGGAAAAGGAAATGATCAGGTTAGATTTGAAACTGGCGTATTTTCATTAGATCCAACATTAAAAATTCTTGCACCTTGGAGACTTTGGGACATTTCTTCAAGAGAAGATGCAATTGACTATGCACAAAAAAATGATATAAAAATAACTGTAACAAAAGAAAAAATTTACTCAAGAGATCAAAATCTATGGCATATTTCACACGAAGGCGGAGATATTGAAGGGCTTGAAAATGAGCATAAGGAAGATATTGTCTATATGATGACAACTCCACCTGAAAAAGCACCAGACAAGCCAACATACGTAGATATTACATTTGAACAAGGTTGGCCAGTAAAAGTTGACGGCGAAGCATTGGAGCCAGTGGAATTATTAAGAAAATTAAATAAAATTGCTGGAGAAAATGGTGTTGGTGTTATTGACATTGTTGAAAATAGATTGGTTGGAATGAAATCAAGAGGAATTTATGAAACACCAGGCGGAACATTGTTAATGGAAGCACTAAAAGAGCTTGAAACTTTAATTTTTGATAAAGATACTTTTGAATTTAAAAAACTTGTTTCTCAAAAATATGCAAGCATAGCTTATTCAGGACAATGGTTTACACCCCTTCGTGAAGGACTTGACGCATTTGTAGATGAAACTTCAAAAAATGTAAATGGTACAATAAAACTGAAATTATACAAAGGAAGTATAAAAATTGCTGGAAGATTTACTGATTTTGCATTGTATGATGAAGAAATCTCTTCATTTGGTGCAAGTGAACTTTACAGTCACAAAGACGCAGAAGGATTTATAAAATTATTCTCACTTCCAAACAGAATCAGAGCTTATAAAAAACATAAATAAAATTAAAATAAGGAATTCCTGAAATTAAAATAATTTTGGGAATCCTTTTTTATTATACCTGCCTAAAAGCTATAAGTATTTGAAATTATAACCAATTTACTTAAAATTTGGAATAAAAATATGTAAAAATAGCGGATATAGCTTAACCTGTCGTTCTCATTTCATACCATATCCTGTTTAAATAGCGAAAATAATATAAAGTATCAAAATAACGTGATTTTTTTCAATAAAAATGATAAAATATAAAAAATTTAAAAACAAAAATGGAGAAAATTTATGAAATACATAAAAAATTTTTTTGAACAATTTATTATTTTAATCCAATTTATGACTCGTATTCCTATTCCGATAAAAGTAGATTATAGCGAAAAAAAGCTGGGAAAATCAATCAAATTCTTTCCTTTAGTTGGATTAATTATCGGATTAATCCTATATTGTACACACTTTTTAATTGCAACTTATTTAAAAAACATTCTTTACAGCAAGACAATAATTGCCATACTTTTAATAATTGTCGAAATTATGACTGTTGGAATAATTCATATTGATGGGCTTGGCGATACTTTTGACGGACTTTTCAGTTATGCGAAGAAAGAAAGAATGCTGGAAATTATGAAAGATTCTAGAATTGGAACAAATGGAGCTGTAGTTTTAATTTTATATTTTATTGCAAAAATAGCCCTTATCTCTGAAATTATAGCAATAAATCCTAAATATTTAATAATTTTTCCAATCATTGCAAGATTGTCAACCTCTACAAACGCTGGACTTACAGATTACGCCAGAAAATCTGGAATGAGTAACGCCATAATTTCTGAAAATGGAATTTTTGAAGTAATCTTTTCACTTGTTTTAACCAATATCCTAGTATTTTTTATAATTGGCTCAAAAGGTACTGTTACTGTATTTGTTGCACTTTTATTTATAATTCTGTTTATGCTGAACGTACGGAAAAAAATTGGAGGGATAACTGGTGACACAATGGGAGCTTCTCTTGAGCTGACTTCGATTTTAGTTTTATTTTTAGGAATTATTTTACGATAAATAAAATAGAATAAATAAGAATAGTAAAAAAGAAAGGAAAAGCCAAATGACAGAAATTTTATTTATAAGGCACGGGGAAACAGACTGTAACAAAAAACATTTATATTATGGGCATTTGAACCCTAGTTTGAATGAAACGGGAATAAACCAGTTAAAAAATACGAAAAAAAAACTTGAAAAAATGAACGAAAAAATTGATATAATATTTTCAAGCGACTTAAAACGATGCCGAGAAAGTCTGGAAATTTTGGAAATTGACAAAAATATAAAACAGCATTTTTCTGAAAACCTGAGAGAACTGAATTTTGGGATACTTGAAGGAAAAACTTACAAAGAGATTGAAAACCAGTTTCCACATTATGTAAATGAAATGAAAAATAACTGGAGAAATTTTAAGGCAGAAGGTGGAGAAAGCCTTTCTGATTTGCAAAAACGAAGTGTCGCAAAAATTAATAAAATAAAGAATGAATGTAAAAATAAAAAAATCCTTGTTGTCGCTCATGCTGGTGTTATTCAATCCTTAATCAGTTATTATTTATTCAATAATCTTGATGGCTACTGGCAATTCAGGCTGGATAATGGGAGCATTACAAAGATGACTGTTATGAATGATGGATTTATTTATTTTAATTATATTAATAAATAAAATATTAACTCAAAATGTTAGAATCTGAATAAAGATGAGAGCAAAAGAAACTATCAAAATTCTTTTACTAATTTTACTGGAAGTATTGAGATACTTAATTGAAAAATTCCTGTAAAAGGAAAAGAGAGTGTTGCACCACTCTCTTTTTTTATCTCCAAATGTTAATTAGTTTTATGGAATAATCATATCACATAAGTTATTTTAAATCAACTAAATTTTTTTATTAAAAAGTATGTTTAAATCCAATTGTTCCTCTAAATCCAGAACGTCTTGAATTACCAAACGACTGTTCATATCTTGTGTCGATGTATAAATTGCTTTTTTGTCCTAATGGTGCTTGTGCTCCTAACCCTATTTCTCCCCAAGTTGTACCAAGTTTTTCAGTTGCTTTGTCAGAACCTATGTTTGCGTATTTATTTTCATATTTTGTAAAATCATGCCAAACATTTGCTACAGCATAATATGTATTTATTCGCCCCTCATCTGAATTTCCATTATAAGAAAGTTTGATTCCTGTTCTTCCACGTAATCCATTTCTATTATCCTGACTGACTTTTCTCAATCCATCATTAAACGACTTTGTGTTCAAGTACTGATATATTAACTGTGCTTGTGGCTGAATTGCCCATGTCCCAGTTTTTCCAATTCCAAATGATTTTCCAGCTTCTCCTGAAAATAATAATCCATATCCTCTTTGTTTTGCATTAAAGTCATCTCTTGATTTATATTTATTTTGTAAATATGAAATTTGTCCTACTAAATCATAATATGAGCCGTTTTCTGTATATTTTGTTTTTGTAATACCTAATGAAATACTTTCCGCTTTTCCTTTACCTGTATATTTATCATCAGAAATTCTTCCATTTTCAGTACGGTATCTGTCAAAAAAATCTGCACTTGCCCTATTATATGAAATATAGCCACCTAATAAATGATTATGCCCATTTTTATCCTTATTTATTTTAAAGTCATGCCCCAGCTGCACTCCATAAAGATTACTTTCGTATTCAAATCTTTCCTTACCTTTTTCGCTCACACCACTACCGTAAATTCTTGTCCATAACTGTCCTTTATCAGCTGACATCTTTTCTAAATCTAATATTTGGTTTTCTCCTCTTCTTTCATATAAAGTTCCAGCAGAAGAATAACCCATTTCCATATTTATTTTTGGCATTAATACATAAGCCGATACTGGCTGTGCCATAATGTAAATTGGACGGCTCGAACTTGAACTTCCAGTACTTCCAGCTCCACCAATCACTCCAGCAGTGGCTCCAGAACTTCCAAGAGGTGCAATAGTCCAGTAGTATTCCCAAATACCATTAACTTGTCTGCTCGCAAGTTGAGCCTCTGCCGCTCCAGCCGTTCTTGCTGTTCCAGTAAATGTAGTTGGTGTAGAATTTCCAGCCACTTTTACAACCGGTACACTGTTTATACGTTGTGATAATTGTTGTACATTTCCTGGAATATAATTATCAAATTGATTTTCTTCTGGAGTGTCATCAATATAAACTGGTACTACCTTTGTTGTACCTGTAGCATTTCCCGTAATGTAAACTAAATCTGATTCTGAATTTGCTCCATTTTCATCCCCTGGAGCATTCCAAATAGTATTCATTTCAATTGTAGCGTTATTTCCGTGATAATTTCCTTCTATAATAAGTTTATCTTTACTGGAATCATTTTTTAGTTGAATAAGTCCACTGTTATTAAGAGTTCCATCATTATTAATTCCATCAGATGTTAATTTTATATAATAAATTGAAGTTACTCCGTCACTTTCTGTAACATTATCTTCATCAAATGATATAAAGGACTTATTACCTATATTTAACGAATTAAGTGTTGCTCTTTGTTCAGAAAGTGAATTATTTTTACTTAATCCCCAGTATGCTCCATCTATTAAATTTACATTTAAAACAGATTTTCCATGTTTTGTCATTAAACCTAATATTTGCGTTCCTCCATCGCCTTCAGTGCCATCATCTATTCCATTAACTGTTAGTTCTGAATAAACTCCATTTGTTTCATCAGCTTCAACTTCAACTACCCAGCCACTATTATTTGAATGAATTTGTGATTTAAAACCATTGCTGCCAATTAAATTAAGTTCTGCATTTTTTATGCTCTTTCCATTTTTTGCTTCAACTTTCACAGTAGATTCTGTCGAATTTCTTGGTGCCCATATAAACACATCTTTTAAAGTTACTTTTTGATTTATAGCACTAGAACTTACACCAGTAATTGGATCTGTTACTGTATACAAAATTGCTTCTTTTGACGGAAGAATAGATATTTCAACAGAATCCCCGCCTACACCTGTACCTGTTGCCTCAAATTCTGTATTTGAATTTGTGACTGTTATTGCAGTTCTAGGTGTAAACAAAGGTGCTTGCGTTGTCGCATCAATATCTCCATATCCTTTCAAAGTAAATTTTTTACCCTCACTAATTCTAAATGCTCCATGTGAATTGTATGAATTAGAAAAATTTAAAATTTCTCCATCTCCTGTACCTGAATTTACAATGTATTCTCCATTTGCATTTGGGGTTATTGGCGCTGCCGTTCCCAGTCCGCCTGTCATTAAAAATGTTATTAGCAACATTTTTGTGTATTTGTATTTTTTCTTTAAAATTCTTTTTAAAAATCTTTCTGTTTCTTTAAATAACATGCTCTCTCCCTGTTTGTTTTTTTTTACATATTAAATATACATATATAATTTATAGTATTTTAACATTTTTTATTTTTTTTGTCAATTTTTGTTTTAATAAAACATGTTAAAAAAGCTGACATATATTCCATAGTTTATATTTGAATAGCATTAATAAACAGCTGTCAAATGAGAAAAAGGCATCATTAATTAAAAAATTTAAAATTTTTTATTTAGCCAAATAAATAATAAATAAGCACTTCAAATTTTATTAAATTTGTTATATAATATTCAAGTAAATATTTTTTAATAAAAGGATTATGCGTTATCCCTTAATTAACGTAAATTTATGAAAGGAAAGGATGAAATGTTTAAATAATGGAATTGCTGACAATAAAATTAAAAAAATTGTTTTCAGAAAATATAAATAATATTTTTAGTGCTGATTATACAGAAAAAGTCGATATTCAAAATTCCACGAAAAAAGAATTTGGGGATTTTCAGACAAATTTTGCGATGGTCAGTTCAAAATTAATTGGTAAAAATCCACGAGAAATTGCAAGTACACTTGTAGATAATTTTAAAGAAAATGATATTATTGAAAAGTTGGAAATTGCAGGACCAGGGTTTATTAATATTTATTTGAAAAATAGCTTTTTAAATGAAGAGATAAAAAAAGTGGAAAATGAGAAATATGATTTTTCCTTCTTAAATACAGATAAAACTGTTATTATTGATTATTCTTCTCCCAATATTGCTAAAAGAATGCACATTGGACATTTGAGAAGTACGATTATTGGGGACTCTATAAAAAGAATTTTACAATTTTTAGGATTTCATACACTTGCTGACAATCATATAGGTGATTGGGGAACACAGTTTGGAAAACTTATTGTAGCTTATAAAAATTGGCTGAACAAAAAGGCTTATGAAGAAGATCCGATTGGTGAACTTGAAAGAATTTATGTGCAGTTTTCTGATGAAGCTAAAAAAAATCCTGCTTTGGAGGATGAGGCTCGTGAAGAACTGAAAAAATTACAGCTTGGAGATGAAGATAATCAAAAACTGTGGAAGGAATTTATAGATATTTCGCTAAAGGAATACAATAAAATTTACGACAGGCTTGATGTAAACTTTGATTACTACTACGGCGAATCATTTTACAATGATATGATGCCATCTGTATTAGAAGAATTAAAGGAAAAAGGCATTGCACGTGAAGATCAGGGAGCATTGGTCGTATTTTTTGAAAATGACAAGCTGCCGCCTGCAATTGTACAGAAAAAAGATGGAAGCTTCCTGTATACAACTTCTGACCTGGCTACAATGAAATTTAGAAAAAATAATCTAAATGTGGATGAGGCAGTTTATCTGACTGATGACAGGCAGCAAAATCACTTTAAGCAGGTTTTTGAAATTGGAGAAATGCTGGGAGAACCTTATAATTACAAAAAGACTCATGTTGTATTTGGAATTATGAGATTTGGAGATGGGATGATTTTTTCTTCTAGAAGTGGGAATATAATAAGACTTGTTGATTTACTGGATGAGGCGAAAACTCAAGTTAAAAAGGTAATTGATGAAAAAAATCCGAATATTCCTGAAGATGAGAAAGAAAATATTGCTGAAATTGTCGGAAGCGGAGCTATAAAATATTTTGATTTAAGCCAAAACAGAACTTCTGATATAACATTTACTTGGGACAAGGTTCTTAGTTTTGAAGGAAATACAGGTCCTTATCTGCAATATACTTATGTTCGGATTATGTCAATTTTTAGAAAATTGAAGGAAGAAAATATTGATGTAGAAAATGAAAACATTATTTTAGATGATATGACTGGCATTGAACGAGAATTAGCTGCAGAGCTTTTAAGATTCCCACAGGCAGTAGTAAAATCCTATGAAAGTTATCGTCCAAACATAATAGCTGACTACTTATTTGATATGGCAAAATTATTTAATAATTTCTATAATTCAAGTTCTATTTTGAAGGAAGAAAATAAAAAAGTCATGGATGCACGAATTTTACTGGCGAAAAAAACTGCATTTGTTTTAAAAGAAGGTCTTAGCCTTCTTGGAATTAAGACTGTAGATAGAATGTAAATTTAGAATTTTAGTTAAAAAACATAAATAATGTAACTTTTACTAAAAAAGAGAAATAAATTAATCAAAAAACAATTTTGATTTAATTGGGATTTAATGATTATGGTGTATACTATATTCAGATCGATTAAAAGATCTGAAACCTCAATTAACCCCCCCTTTTATGGCCCTCTTTTTTAAGAGGGCTTTTTACTTTTTATACATCTAAGGATTTCAGCATAATAATCAACTGATTTATTAAATTAAAAAATTAAATATAGAAAAGAGGAGAAAAATGGCAAAACAACAACAATTTCTTTATGATTACAGAAATGATCATGATGAAAGTGGAAAAGGATTAGGAAAAATCGCGTTTATTTTACTTATTTTTTCAATACTTCTTGTCCTGCTTTCACATTTCGTATTAATTGGAAAAAAGGAAAAATTTGAAAAGGAAATCCCTGTTTTAAAAGAAAACAGGCAGACACTTGAAAAAGAAGTCGAAGTACTTAACGGACGTGTAAAACATAGTGAAGAAAGCTATAAAAAAGTTGAAGCGCTAGTAAATAAATATAAATAAGAAGGAGTAGATGAATGAAAAAAATATTATCAATTATCGGTTTAACACTTGCTATAGCAGGATTTTTATATTCAGGTTTCCATATCTTTGGAACAACTGCAAAATTTATAGAACAGCATAACCTAAAATCAAACATAAAAAAATTGACTGCCGATAAGAACAAGAAAACTGAGGAGCTTGCGGCACTTACTAAAAAAAATGCAGAAGTAAAGGCACAATATGAACAACTGAAGGCTGACAAAAAAATTAAGACTGTATACTTGACTTTTGATGACGGGCCTTCAGGACACACTGATCAAATTCTTGAAATTTTGAAAAAGAATAATATAAAAGCGACATTTTTTGTAATTGGAATCGGAAAAAATTATAACGACTATAAAAAAATAATTGATCATGGGCATGCGCTTGGGTTGCATACCTATTCACACATATATAAAGAAGTTTATGCAAACGAGGAAAGTTTCTTTAAAGATCTTTATAAAATAAGAGATGCTGTAAAATCGACAACAGGATTAGATGTAAAAATCACAAGATTTCCAGGCGGTTCAAGCAATGCGATAGCATCTAAGGCTTTAAAAACGGCTATAATTAACAGAATGACAAAAGAAGGATATGTGTATTTTGACTGGAACTGTGATTCTACTGACGCTTCCGGAAATAATGTACCTGTGGAAAAACTGGTTAAATACGGCGTCTGCACAACTCACCCTGATATTAATGTCCTAATGCACGATACAAATGCCAAAAAAACAACAGTCCAAGCTTTACAAAGAATTATTGACGGATATAGAAAAGCTGGATATACATTTGAAACACTAGATGTAAATAGTCCAAAAATTCAACATGTTAAGCAGCCTGAACTGAAATAACTAAGTAAAAAATAAGTAATTAAACATTAAAAATATGATATAATGTAGAAGTTGTTTAAACTTTAAAATTAATCCTTTTAAATGTTAAACACTATAACAACTTGATGTTATAAAAATTTTATTTAAGGAGAAAAATAATGAAAAAAATAGTTACTTTGTTTGCAGGTTTAGCAGTATCACTATCATTAGCTGCAGAAATAAATACTGATAACAATAATATAATCTACATAAAAAACGAAATGATAAAAGCTGTTGATAATAGTGCTGATTTATATGCTGTAAAATCAAACAAAACTTCTACAAAAGAAAAAACTTCAAATTCAGGAAGTTCTAAACATTCACAAACTGGAACTGCTTCATACTATAGTAAAGGATTACATGGAAGCAGAACAGCTAGTGGAGAAAGACATAACAGACATGAAATGGTAGCGGCACATAGATCGCTTCCATTTGGTACAAAAGTAAAAGTAACAAACTTGAGCAACGGAAAAGAAGTAGTTGTAAAAATTAACGATAGAGGTCCTTTTACTAAAGGACGTGTAATTGACTTGAGTTATGGAGCTTTTTCAAAAATAGAAAATCCTGGAAAAGGACTTACGAAAGTAAAACTTGAAGTTTTAAATTCTTTAAAATAATTGTTTAGTTATTTTAGAATTATAATTATAAATCTTAAAATAGAGAAAAGAAAGGTGGAAATATAGTGTTAAATGGTAAAATTGCATTAATTACAGGTGGTTCAAGAGGAATTGGAAAGGAAATCGCACTAAAATTTGCAGAAAATGGAGCGACAGTAATTTCTGGAGATTTGATTGATCCTGATTATAGCCATGCAAATGTTTCTCATGTAAAATTAAATGTTACTGATAGAGAAAACATAAAGGAAATTGCAAGCGAAATCAAGGAAAAGTACGGAAGATTGGATATTCTTGTAAATAATGCAGGAATTACAAGAGATTCCTTGCTTCAAAGAATGAAGGAAGAAGACTGGGATTTAGTAATTGACATTAACTTAAAGGGTGTTTACAACGTGATGCAAGGATTTGTTTCTTTACTATTGAAGAGTAAAGCCTCAAGTGTAATAAACATGGCTTCTGTTGTAGGAATTGATGGAAATGCTGGTCAAACTAACTACGCAGCTACAAAAGGTGGAGTAATAGCTATGGCAAAAACTTGGGCAAAAGAATTCGGTAGAAAAAACCTTAGATCAAATGCAATTGCACCAGGATTCATCGAAACAAATATGACACATGTATTGCCTGAAAAACTTATAGAAACTGTACTTGCAAATACTCCGCTTAAAAAAATGGGAGACGCTGAAGATGTTGCAAATGCCGCATTATATTTGGCAAGTGATATGTCTAAATTTGTTACAGGACAAGTTTTAAGAGTTGATGGAGGATTAAATTTATAATTTAAATAAATTTATTTAAAAATGTCAAAAAATAAAAAATTCTATGCTTATTTCATTATAGATACAAATGAAAATGGAATACTTGAAAACTGGTCAAATTGTCAAAGAAAAGTAAGCGGCAAGAAGGCACGTTATAAATCATTCAAAACTTTTTTGGAAGCAGAAAAATGGCTAAATTCTGGAGCAAATTACGAGAAAAAGGAAAAGGCTGATTTAACAGAACTGTACTCTGAACTAAATCGAGATGCAATTTATTTCGATGCAGGAACAGGGCGTGGTAACGGTGTGGAAGTTAGATTAACTGATTTTAACGGTAATTCACTGCTTTACAAAATTATGAATGAAAAAAATATTAATGAATTTGGAAATTATTATGTTGCTGACACCAGAACAAATAATTTTGGTGAATTAGTCGGGATTTACACAGCTTTTGTCTATGCTAAGAAATACGGCACAAAGGTTATTTGCGGAGATAGTTCGCTAATTATTGAATACTGGTCAAAAGGACGATATAATAGTTCTAATCTGGAAAATGACACAATTGAACTTATAAAAAAAGTAACTTTAATGAGAAATGAATTTGAAAAAAAAGGTGGAACTGTAAAAAAAATCTCTGGAGACGTCAATCCTGCTGATTTAGGTTTCCATAAATAATACTAAATGAAGGAGGCTTTTCATGAAAAAAATATTATTAACAGCAATGATGCTAATGATATCTGTTATTGGGACAGCTGCAAAATCAAAAGCTGCAAACAAATCCTATAAGGGGGATTATTCAAGATCAACAAATACTTTTATCTACATAAAGGATAATCTAGTATTTCCAAATAAGACTCTTAACTACACAGTAAAGGATTCTACTGGGCTGCTTGATCGTATTTATGACTTTATTGGGAAAAAATATGGCGTAACCGATGAAGATATAGTCAATTTGGATGTTAATGGGGTTGTTTCTAAAGATGGCGTGCTAACTATACAAAGAATAAACAATTACAGAATACCTGAATATAAGTTACATCCTGAACTTGGCTATACTGCTCCATCAAATCTTGATGTAGCTCCCGTTACTGCACCACAAGAAGATTCTTTAGATAATTCAAATCTAAATAATGATACTGGATCTTTTTTTAATCAAGAAACTGGAAATTAGTTATCAAGTTAAATTATAAAAAGCAAGGAGTAAATTAACTCCTTGCCTATTTTTTTATTTACAAGATGTTCTACAACTGCTCCTTAATTTCCTTTTTCAATATATTAAAGTGTTCTTTTGAAATCGAGCAGATAATTTTTTTGTTATCATAACATACAAGATAGCCTAATGCAAAAGGAATTGGAATAAAAAATACCGAAATCATTTTTGCTAGCACTTTTATTTTTTCGTTATATACCGTAAAAGTTCTAACTGTGTAAAATCCTGTTCCACAGCCATTAAGCCTATAGGAAGAATACAAGTTCTCATCGCCATTGTCGTATTCAATAAATTTTTTTAGAATCCATTCTTTCTGATAATCCTCCAGCAACTTAAAACTTGGCAAAGTTCTCGCAATCTTTATCACAATAAGTATAACGATAATAATAACAGCTATTATTAATACAATGGTTTCAGATGGAATACCTTTATATTCCACACCATTATCATAAAATGTCTTTTTTAAAACTTTTCCATTTTCAGAATATTGAATATTATGTCCGTTAATAACGCCTTTAGTATAAGGTATTTCCTCTTTCAGCTTTCCATTTTCATAATAAACACGTGTTGTTCCAATTTCCTCGCCATTTTCAAAATTTCCTTCAGCTTCTACATTTCCATTTGAATAGTATGTTTTGGCTAAACCTTCTTTTAAATCGTAGGAATAATTAATTTCTGACTTTATTTTCCCATTTTCATAATATTCCTTAAAAACACCATTTTTTCTACCTTCTGTATAAAAACCCTCCATTTCCAGTTTAGTATTTTTATAGTAACTTTTAGATACTCCATCCAAAATCCCTTCTTTAAATTCACTTTCTATTTCCAAATTGCCATCTTCATAAAATTTCTGTACAATTCCAGTAAATGGCTCATTCTCTCCAGCAATATACAAAACTTCATTTTTCACTTCCGTCTGTTCAATCTTAACATTCCTTACCGAAGCTGCCAGAACCACGCTGGAAATAAAAAAGATAAAAAATAAAACAAATAAATTTTTTCTACACATATAACCTCCCTTAAACAAAATAATTATTTTTACAATTTTCTTTTTTTACTTTCCAAAACCCTATCCAAAATCACAATTGCCGTAGCCGCTTCCAATACTGGCACTACTCTTGGCACTATTATTGGATCATGTCTTCCTCTCACTTCCAAAATATCATTTTGCTCTGTTTCAAGATTCACAGTTTTTTGCGCTTTCTCGATCGAAGCTGTAGGTTTTATTGCCACTTTAAATGAAATTGGCATTCCAGTCGTTATTCCACCTATGATTCCACCGTTATTATTTGTAAATGATTTTATGTTACCTTTTTCATCATAAAACATTTCATCATTTGCTTCGTACCCTGTCATTTCCGTAATTCCAAAGCCTGCTCCAAATTCTATTCCCTTTGTGGCTGGCACCGAGAAAATCATTCTTGAAAGCTCGCTTTCCATAGATTCAAAATATGGATCTCCTATTCCCGCAGGAAGCCCTGTAACCATAAGTTCTACAATTCCACCAAGTGAATCTTTTTCTTCCCTAGTTTTTTCCACAGCCTTCTCGATTTTTTCCACAATTTCCTCATTCAAGACAGGCAAAGTCATATTTCTAAGTTTATCAATATTTTCTTCTGTAATATCGCTTTCCACAAAATCCCTATCTTTAATATCCTTTACCGATTTGATATGTGCTGCAATTAAAATCCCCTGCTCTTTCAAAATCTGTTTTGCAATCGCTCCAGCAAATACCAGTGAAGCCGTTATTCTACCAGAAAAATGCCCACTTCCACGAATATCATTAAATCCGTTATATCTGTTAAATCCGCTCCAGTCTGCATGACCCGGTCTTGGCTTTCTTTTTAATTCGCTGTAATCCTTTGAACGCTGATTTGAATTTCTAATAATCATCGCAAGTGGCGTTCCTGTAGTTTTTCCATCAAAAAATCCACTCAAAATCTCAAATTCATCCTTTTCCACTCTAGGTGTTGTCAATTTTGATCTTCCTGGCGCTCTTCTTCTCATTTCCTGCGAGATAAATTCCAAATCCAGTTCAGTTCCTGCTGGAATTCCATCAATATTTATCCCTAATGCGCTACCATGTGATTCACCAAAAATTGATATTTTATAATTTTTTCCAAAATTTGCTGCCATTTTTTTCCTTTCTATTATCCCACATTTTTATTTATCATCATTTTTTACAACAAAATCTTTTCCATTTACAAAAACTGCCTCATTATTGCTTATTGGAAGTAAATTTAATTTATTTTCATAAATTTTTATAGTTTCTTTTGTACTTTCGACAAATGGAAATTCATTATTATGTGGCAAAATATAAAAATCTGTAATATTCATTGCTTCATAATTATCCAAATCAAGAGCAATTTCCTTATTATCCATTATCTGATTGTATTCTATATTTTTAGAAGTAATAATCGCCCCAGCCGATTCTCCTATATAAAGCATTCCATTTGAAATTTTGTCTTTGATAGTATCTAAAATTTTTTTACGTTTTAGTTCCTGCAATAGATAAAATGTATTTCCACCTGATACATACAAAATTTTTGTATCTTTCAATATATTTTCTATTTTTTGTCTTTCTGTTTTTGAAATATCTAAAATATTTATTGAAAATCCCAATTTCAAAAATGCCTGCTTAGCTTCGTCTACATATCCTTTATAATCTTCAGTGTTTGAAGCAGTCGGAACAAATGTAATTTCTTTTTCTGGTACATCTTTTAAAAATTCTTTCACTAAATTTTTCGTTCCTGCTAAATATGATGTCAAAAATAATTTACTCATATAAATTCCTTTCCTAACGGTATCAACAAAATTTAATTAAATTTTACATCCGTATATTCTATTAATTTTCTATCTCATTAAAAAAATTTTTATTTTAGATTTTACCATTTTTAACTTATTTATCAATTATAAATAAACTTTATCTTTCTAAAAAATCTTTTTAGCAATCTTTCCTTATCTCTCCACCCATTTTCACAAAATCATCCCAGAAATGCGGATAAGATTTTCTAACACTTTCAGCCTCTTCTAGAATTATTTCCTTTTCACATCTTGTTGAAGCAATCGCAAGCGACATTGCAATTCTATGGTCATTCCAAGCACTTACCGTTACTCCACCAGTAAATCCTTCTACACCTTGAATAATCAAACTGTCCCCTTCCTCAGCTACATTCGCTCCAAGTTTATTCAATTCCGTCTTTATCGAAGTTATTCTATCCGACTCCTTAATTCTAAGTCTTTCTCCATTAATAATCCTAGTTTCCCCTTCACTCAAGGCCCCTAATACTGTCAAAATTGGCCCAATATCAGGACATTGCGAAATATCAATTACTGTTCCTTGAGTTTTAGAAGGCTTAACAATCACATAATCATCAAAAATCTCAAGATTTGCCCCCATTCTTTCAACAATTTCTATTATTTCCCTGTCGCCCTGCAACGAATTTTTATTTACATGCAGGCATTTCACCTCGTTATCCCTGTTTGCAGAAATTATTCCAGCCACAATCCAAAACGCCACTTGTGAATAATCCCCCTCAACAGTATAATCAAACGGCTTATAAATCTGATTTCCCCTTATATCAAAACTCTTATAATCATTGTTCACAATCTCAATTCCAGCCAGTTTCAATATTTCCAATGTCAAATCAATATACCCCTTAGATTCCAAATTCTTATTAATAGTCAGCTTTGAATCTCCGTCCAAGAGTGGCAGGGCATACAAAAGTCCCGTAATAAACTGTGAACTTATATTCCCGTCAATTTCATAATTTCCCGCCTTCAATTTTCCATTCACTGTAAGCGACAATTTCCCATTCTCATTTTTATAAAAAATTCCCTGTTTATCAAAAATCCTATAATACGAGTCAAGCGGTCTGTCCACGAGTTTCCCTTTTCCGTCGAAAATCAGTTCATTTTCATCTGTAATCCCAATCGGTATCAAAAACCTGATTGTAGATCCCGATTCATTACATTGCACATACTTATCCTTTGGAACGACTTTTCCGCCATTTCCAATAATTTCAAGAGAACTTTCCTCTCGATTGATTTTTGCTCCCCAGTTTTCCATAATATCCGTTGTTGTTGTAATATCCACCGAGAACTTCAAATTATCAATCTTAGACTTCCGATTATCCTTATTTTCAGCTAATGCAGCTGCAATCACTGCTCTGTGTGAATAACTTTTAGATGGCGGGATTTCTATTTTTCCATTTAATATGCTTGGTTTTATTTTTATTTTCATAAATTTTTTCTCCTTTTTATTCATTCTACTTTAAAAATTTTATCCTACTTCACCATCACAATCCAACTCTCCATTAATATTTCCACTTAACATAATAGCATGTCCAAGAAAAAATATGTCATTGTCATAATAAAATGCTGTAAAATCTCCATCAGCAGTTACCCATAAACCTTGCAAATAAATACAACTTCTAAATACTCTTTCAGGAACTATTTCTCTCTTCAATTCTTCAATTTCTTCCTCTGATAATTCAATCTCTGAATTTTCATGAATATTCTCAATAAATTCTTCCAATTCTTCTTCATCGTCAACACAAAGCCAATCCATAACTCGGTCTTTCCTATAATCACTTACCAAATCTTTCATTTTTGTGTCCCATTCTTTTTGATTGAGATACATAATTTTAAATTGTTCAACCGCCTCTTTAACTTCCTCTACTTTTTTCTCTTCATTCCAATCACTCTCAATTCCACCATCAAAACTCACACCTATTTTTCTCCCAAGCCACTCAACTTCAGTTTCAAAATTTTTTATTTCTCCAAAAACTTCATCTTTTATAGCATCACTCATATTAGTCCTCCATTTTATTCTTTTTTAATCCCAAATAAATTCATCAGACACTGTCTGACGAATTCCATTTTTTGAATAAACTATATAAAATCTAATTTCCCTCTTAATTCTCCTTATTCATCTGTTCCTTTTTCTCAGCTTTTATAAAAGCAACTATAGATACAATTGCAACTAAAATTATCCAAGCCCAATCTGTATATATTTCACTACTTATCTTAAAAACTCCCATCCACGAATAAGATAAACCTTCTAGAAATGGTAATTTTTGCTCTTTTTTCAAATAATAAGCTACCAAAACTACATCAACAAAGTATACTGCAATCATAGAAAAAATTGTAATTACAGGAATTCCTTTTGTAATATCCCTCATTGGCAAAGCTTCATATTTTGGATTTAGTAGATTTTCATTTTTAGCATTTGCTCCAAATTTACTTTGACGTATAGGTTCGGCAATATTTTTACCCTCTGTCTCTGTCTTTTTAATTTTTATTCCAAATATCCAGCCAAAAAAAACTATAAAAAATATAATTATAGAAATTATTTTATATCCTAAAAAAATCATCGAAAATCCTAAGCAAATCATAGTTGCAACAATAGAACTTAACCCTGCAAATAAAATTCCATTTAAATATCTCTTCATAAATAATCCCTTTCATCTAATTTTCATTCAGTTTTTCTATTAAAAAGATTAACAAATTTTCGCAGAAAATCTCCATTTCATTTCCAAAAGCTAAAATAATATTATTATTTAAATCCTTTACAAATATCACTCCATCTGCTACACCAATTATATATTCTTCCCAGTTATATATTTCATCATCAAATGTAATATTTTCTTTTGAAACTTTTATTTTCTTTAAATTATCAAAATTCTCAATTTGCTTCTTGTCTGAGAAAAGACTGAAACTTAATTTATGTGATTTTCTAAATGGAAACTCCTCACTTCCCCCATTTTCAATCTTTTCTAATGCACTTGGATAATTCTGTTTTACAAAATCTTCCTGAAATAAATCAAAAGCATCTTTTCTATACCCGCCTGCATTGATTTTTTCCCACTTTCCTTCGTTAGATTTGAAAAAGATGGCTGTAAATGTATTTCCCAGCATGTATACTTCCTTCGAAAGAAAATATTGCAAATTTTTATAATAATTTTTTTCATTTTTTCCTACACTAAAACCATCATCACAAAAATAAATATTTGGATATTTCTTTTTATAATACGAAAATACAAAGAAATCTACTATACCCAATATAATTAATAAAACTATAAAAATCATAATAGTAGAAATATAAAAATTTCTGCTAATTTCAACTGTAAATAATAAAACTACTCCTATATTTAATACCAGCAAAGAAATTAAAAATTTTGCCGAATTAAAAATTATTTTTAACCAGTTCGCCTTTTCCACTTTTTTAAAATTTTCCTGTAACATATTTTTTTAACTCCTCTAATATTTCAAATTAAGTCAGACAGCGTCTGACCTTTTCAGTTCCTTTGCTTAACTATTTTCATTTTTACAACCTAAAATTTACTCAAAAATCTCCCTCTCCCCTATCTTTCTAATTTCAACTTCCCCAATTTCCTTCAGAATTACAAAATTAATTCCGTCATTCGTACTTTTCTTATCCCTTTTCATAATTTCAGAAATCCTGTCTTTCGGATATTCAATCTCAGTCGGTAAATTCAATGCCCTCAATAGTTTCTCAATTTTTAAAAATTCATTCTTTTTAGTAAATCCTTTTTTCTCCCCAATTTTTGTAATGTCTACCATTCCAGCAGAAATTGCTTCCCCATGTGAATATTTCTCATAATTTGTAAACTGCTCTATTGCATGTCCGATAGTATGTCCAAAATTCAATATCATTCTCAAATTACTTTCCTTCTCATCTTTTTCCACAACTTCCTTCTTTATCTCACAGGAACGGTAAACAAGTTCATTCACATACTTCATCAGATGTTCACGCAATTTCTGCTTATAATTTTCATCATCATAAGAAACTTCAACTGTTTCCACTATTTCCATAAGTCTGTCAAAAAACTTCTTATCATAAATACATCCATATTTCACAATTTCCGCAAATCCGTCATAAAAATATCTGTCTGTCAATGTATTCAAAAAATAATTGTCAATTAAAACAAGCTTAGGCTGATGAAACGCCCCAACAAGATTTTTCCCCTCAGGCAAGTCAACACCGACTTTTCCACCAACACTGCTGTCAACCTGTGAAACAATTGTCGTCGGTATCTGTATAAATCCAATCCCACGCATATAACTGGCAGCCGCAAATCCAGCAATATCTCCAACAACTCCACCACCAAATGCAACAACCATATCCTTTCTTGTAAGTCCTGCATTTACCATTGCAGAATAAATTCCAGGCATTATTCCAATATGCTTATTTTTTTCTCCTGCTTCCAGCACATAAATTGTATAATCAAAGCCTTTAAACATCTTCTCATACTGATTCCTGTAAATTTTATCCACATTAGAATCCGTAATCACAAATAATTTTTTTCCATTATAAATCTTTTCAATATACTTAGGAAATTTATCAAAAAAATTCTTTCCAATTACAATATCATAAGAATTTTCCCCTAATCCAACATTCAATATTTCCATAATTTTCTCCATTTTCTATTCTTTATGTGTATATTAAAATATAGCAAAACCACTAAATTCAAAATTTAAAATGATTTTACTATAAATAAAATTTTATTTAAAACTATCCCATTATATCTCCTTCAGAAAATTCCCCATTAATATTTGCAAGAACATTTATTATATGTCCTGAAAATATCATATCGTTATCTGAAAGATAAATACTGAAATTCCCATCCCCATAAATAGTCAGTCTTTCCACAGACATTATTTTTTCCATTGTTTCTTGTGTTATTTCACTATCTCTCAATTTTTCAGCACTTTCTTCTGATAACACTTGTTTCATATCTTCAACAAATTCATCAATTTCATCGTCTTCATAATAATCTTCGACATCAAACCAGTCGTTTGCTAATTCCAACATTACTTCTGCCGAATTTTTTATAATTTTTTCATTCCAGCCATTCACATCTGACAGAATTTCCTTTAAAGTTTTAATTCTGTCTTCCATTCTTTCCTTATCAGTCTTTTTCTCATCCTTCTCATTTAACAGCTGATAATCAGATATATCAAAATACACATCTATTTTTTTATTATTTACCCAGTTAACCTCTGTTTCAAATCCATCGACACATTCAATTTCACCTAATAATTCATCTTTTATAACTTCTGCCATTTTACCCTCCATATAAGTTTTTGTTTGTCAAAAATGTTTTACAAATTATATCTTTTTTCAAGTTCCCTTTTTATATAAACTGACTGAAACTCTTCTTTTAACATATCCATTATAATTACATCATAAGTTTTTCCCAGAATCTCAACTGCTTTACGCAATCTCCCAGCTTCCTTAAAGCCTATTTTTTTATATAAATTATAAGCAACCTCATTATATTCAAATACATTTAACGATATATTTCTCAGATTTAAAAATGAAAAGCCGTAATCAAGCAGCAAGTTTATAGCTTCCATTCCATAACCTTTTCGCTGATATTTTGGATTTCCAAGCATAATTCCCATTTCAGCTGTTCTATGTATCTCTCCTACTGATTTAAAACCTACATTTCCCAAAAGTTCATCATTTTCCAATAATCTGACAGCAAATATTTTCTCTTTTTTGATTGAATTTAATAATTCTTTTTCACTTTCAAAATCCATAATACTTGTATAAACAACGCATCCCAGTCCTACTGAAACTTCTATATTATTTACCATTTCAGCATATTCCTCAACATCATCAACAGAAATTGGCGAAAGATAAATGTTATCTCCTGTCAATTTTTTCAAATACTTTTTCTCAGACTTATTTTCCATTTTATTCCTCCCAAATTAATCTCTCTTAATCAATTTTTTCCCGCCGTTTTGTTGAAATTATAAACTTTTCCTTTAAAGTTCCTAAATCATTGCTGTTTAAGGCTTCTTTTATTATATCAAGTTCCCGTTCAAACTGCTGTATCATTTTTAAAAGATTCTTTTTATTTCCCATAAAAAGTTCTGCCCACAAATCCTCGTTTATTTTCGCAATCCTCGTCAAATCCCTATAAGAATCCCCAATAAATCGGTTTGTATCGTACTTTTCACTATCACTGTTTACAAGTGAAACGGCAATTGCATGCGTAAGCTGGCTCGTAAACGCAATAATTTCATCATGTTCCTGTGCCATAAGAAAACTGACTTTCTTAAAGCCCATCAGCTTAACAATTTCCGACAGCAGTTCTAGATTTTCTTTTTTATTTTTTTCGTTCTTAATAATTATATAATTTGCATCTTTAAATACTCTATTGTCTGCAAAATCAATCCCGCGTTTCTCACGTCCTGCCATAGGATGTCCAAAAATAAAGTCAATATTTCTTCCACTCTTCTCAATAATTGGATCAATATCCTTAATGATTTTCTCTTTAATTCCAACAACATCAGTAATTATCGCATTTTCCTTAAAATAATTAATATTATTCACAAAAAACGACTTCATCAAATTCGGATAAAGAGTAATTACCACAAAATCCGATTTTTCCAAAGGCTCTCTTGTTTCCAAAAAACCTTTATTTATAATATTTTTCTCTTCTGCCTTCTTTATCGTTTCCTCATCAATATCAATCCCATAAACAGTCTTAATACCAATCTCCTTAAAACTCTGTGCAAAAGCAGCTCCAATCACTCCGAGTCCAACTATTGTTACTGTCAAATTTTCTATTTGTTTTTTCATAATTTATTCTTTCTCTTTGTCATTTTTTTCTTCTTTTTTAGAAAACGCTATAAATATAAGAAATAATCCAAAAACTAATTGTAAAATCATTGTTGGCATAAATCCTATTGAATCATATACCAACGCTATTATTTTGGGAACTCTAAAACTGCCTAAGGTTCCATTAAAATATTGAAACAATGTAAATAAAGTATATCCTGTCCAAAATATTCCAAATAGTAACGTTTGCCACTCTATCTTTCTTTTCACTATTAAATTCTCCTATTATTTTTATTTAAAACTTTTCCCCAGCACATTTGCAATCTTCTCCACATCTTGCATTAAATCGTCAAACACTTCAAATTTCAATGATTGAGGCCCATCTGACAATGCCTTGTCTGGTTCAGGATGCACTTCTACCATTAATCCGTCTGCTCCAGCGGCGATTCCTGCCATTGCAAGAGGTTTTACCATCCAGTATTTTCCAGTTGCATGGGCTGAATCTACGATTATTGGCAAATGTGTCAATTTTTTAATCATAGGTACTGCATTCAAGTCCAATACATTTCTGTACGCTGTTTCATAAGTTCTGATTCCTCTTTCACAAAGAACTACATTTTCATTTCCGCCAGCCAAAATGTATTCTGCCGACATTAACCATTCTTCTATTGTTGCACTCAATCCTCTTTTTAACAATACTGGAATATTTGTTTTCCCAACTTCTTTCAGCAAATCAAAATTTTGCATATTTCTCGCACCTAACTGAATCATATCAAGATGCGGACCAAATTCATGTAATTGAGCAATTGACATAACTTCGCATATTATTGGAAGTCCTGTTTCTTCTTTTGCTTTTTTCATCAATTCAATACCTTCCATACCTAATCCTTGAAAGGCATAAGGCGATGTTCTAGGTTTAACAACTCCACCTCTTAAGATATTTGCTCCAGCAGCTTTTACAGCTTTTGCTGTATCAATAATTTGTTTTTCATTTTCCACAGAACAAGGTCCTGCCATCATCACAAGGCTATTTCCCCCAATTTCTACATTTCCCACTTTTACAATAGTGTCCTCTGGTTTAAATTTTCTACTTGCTCTCTTATAAGGCTCTTGCACCCTTTGTACATCCAGCACGTAATCTAGCGCCTGAATATGCTTTATATCAATTGTGCTAATATCTCCAACCAATCCTAAAATTGAATATTCTTTGCCAGCAATTAATTTAACGCTTACATTATTTTCCGTTTCCAATCTGTTTATCAATTTTTCCAAGATTTTTTCACTTATTCCGCCATCTACTTTAATAATCATCATTTTTTCTCCTATTCCATTTTCATTACGTAAATTATAAAACGATTTCACTGCACAATTTCAAATTAACCTACAACTACAGCTGTTCCGCTGCAAGTTACCATAAGCATCCCATTATCTGCTCCTAATACTTCGTAATCCATTTTTACACCAATAATGGCATTTGCACCAAGATTTGAAGCCCTAGTTTTCATTTCCTCCAGAGCATTTTCTCTTGCCGTCAAAAGCTCATCTTCATAGCCTTTAGATCTTCCTCCAAAAATATTTCTCAAGCTTGCCCCCATATCTTTGAACATATTAATCCCTGAAATAACCTCTCCAAAAACAATCCCTTTATATTCAATGACTTTCTTATCCTGAATTTCATTTGTAGTTGTAATAACCATATCTTTACCTCTTTTCTAAATTTTTGTAAAAAAAAACTCTCTTAAAATGACTTTAGGAGAGGATAAATCTAAATATTTATACATAACATTTATTTCTATATTTTACGATACTTTAATAGTTTATTTACTACAGCCAAAATTTATAAAATTTGCCTAAACAAATCAAAAATACTTTTAATCATCATAAGCAATTATTATACTTCAAACCTCTACATCCAGCAATTACACTTAATTAACCTCAAATCTCTCATTTTTCCAAAATTATTCAAAATTAATTAACTATAAGTCTCTATTCTTTTGTAAATCCTGCAAATCTTCAACACTACTAATTCTCTAAACTACCCTGTATCTTCATTTTTCAATTAAGATTAAATTTCCTTCTACCCTACTATCCTACTAACATGCCAATCTATTCACTTAAAACCAAACTCAAAGTTATAACTATTCCATCTAAATCATGAATTTCTTAATTTTAACAATTTGATATTAAATAGATTTGAATATATAATAACAAATATTAAATATATTGTCAACTGTTAAAATTTCTCAAACTATGATAAAATATAATAATCATAATAAAATCGTAGTACGAAACAAAAAAGAAGGGAGAAAAATTTGGAAAGCTTTATTTTCTTAGGAATTATTTTATTAGTCGGAAGAGTTACTAATAACAAGTCTATTGTTTATGCAACAAATTTTGTACTAATTTTAAAATGTCTATTCAGTATTACTGAAATTTATAAAGTAAGAGGCGTCAATATTGGCAGCTTGATGGTTCAATTTAAGGAAAATGGAATTAGCTGGGGGGTTTTAGTAATTACAGTCGCCATCTTAATTCCAATAGCCACAGGGGAAATTGGGTTTTCCCATTTATTAAGCGCCTTCAAATCTCCAATTGGATGGGTTGCGATTATTAGTGGAATTACAGTTTCCATCCTGTCCTCAAAAGGTGTAGCGCTGCTCTCAGGACAGCCTGAAATCACAGTTGCCCTGGTAATCGGAACTATTATGGGAGTCGTATTTTTCAAAGGCATTGCGGCAGGTCCCGTTATTGCCAGTGGAATTACTTTCTGCATTTTGAGAATTATTGAATTATTTTTTAAAAAATAACTTATGCAAATATAACAAAAGGAATGCTCATCAACTTAATAATCTGCATTCCTATTTTTTATTATTATTCATTTTCATTAATTTACCATAAATTGCGACACTAATGTGACACTTTACCAAAATTCTCAATTTTCAAATTTACTGAAAAATCTTTTTATTTTATCCTTAAATGAATGTGCCTTTTTATAGTTTTTCTTATTGTCAAGCGAGTCGTCAAATTCACGTAAGATTTCTTTTTGCTTGTCAGTAAGATTTGTCGGAGTTTCCACTTTTATTTCGACAATTTCATCTCCCCTGTTTTCACTTCGAGCATATTTAATTCCTTCATTTCTCAATCTGAATGTTTTTCCATTTTGTGTTCCTTCAGGAATTACTATCTTTTTCTTGCCGTTAAGTGTAGGCACTTCTACTTCTCCACCTAAAATAGCCGTTGTCATTTTCAAAGGCACTTCACAACGAATATCGTATTCACTTATTCTTTCAAAAATATCATGCTTTGCAACAGTTATATGCACTCGCAAATCTCCAAAGACTCCACCATTTGCCCCTGCGTCCCCACACTCTCTTACTACTAATCTTTGTCCAGTCTGAAGTCCTGATGGGAATCTTACCTTTTTTGTAAACGTTTCTCTTTCCAGTCCTGTTCCATGACAAGTATGGCATTCTTTTTCAGGAATTTTTCCTGTTCCATGACACTTGTCACATTCCTGTATTCCACTTGTCATGCCAAACAATGTTCTCTGCTGCACTCTTACATGTCCCGAACCATTACATTTATCACATGTTTTCATACTGTGTCCTGGTTCAGCTCCACTTCCGTGACAAGTTTTACATTGCCCATTTCTTTTATATTTTAATTCTTTTTCTGTACCAAAAGCCACTTCCTCAAGAGTCAATGTTAAATTGTATCTTAAATCATCCCCTTGATGCACTCTTGGTCCTTGACTTCGACCTCTTCCACCAAAAAAACTTCCAAAAATATCTCCTAAATCCTCAAAATCAAATCCGCCAGCACTACCGCTAAAGCCTCCAAAGCCTTGTCCACCAAAGCCTCCTGCTCCAGCTCCCCCATTTTCAAATGCCGCATGTCCATATTGATCATAGGCTGCCTTCTTTTGAGGATCGCTTAACACTTCATTTGCTTCCTGTACTTCCTTAAATTTGGCTTCAGCTTCAGGATTATCCTTATTTCTATCTGGATGATATTTTTTTGCCATACTTCTATACGCTTTTTTTATATCCTGTTCCGAAGCGTTTTTGGGTACGCCAAGCACTTCATAATAATCTCTTTTTGCCATTTTCTATCTTTTATCCTTTCCACTTCTGCAAATTTTATTTCCCTAATTTTTCTTGTTTTCATAAATTACTGCATTTTAAAACTCAAATACTTCCAATCAGGCTTATTAAACTAAATAATAGCAACATTTCATTGTTTAGATTTTCCATGCCCTTAAAATACATTATAGATCCCGGATATTTATAATTTATAAACACTATCGTCAGAGCAATTGATAAATATAAAGCTCCTATTACAGCCTCTTTGATTTTTCCAACTTCCTTTATTTTATTAAAAATTGAACTAATTAAAATATATATAAACACTCCATATAAAAATGACTTGAAATTTGGATTCAATGAGGGAATCATATAAATTATAATTACTAGCACAGTTTCTACAATCGCACTTTCAAATCCTACCTTTAGTGCCTTGCTAATAAAATAATAGAGACCTAACACAATTAGAAAATATATAATAAACATGTACAAGTTTGGAAAGTTAAAATTATAATTATAAGATAACAATCCAAGCGATCCTGCACCTACAAAAATCGCGAACTTTTTTAAATTATTTTTTAGTACTTCTAACATTTTCACATCCTTCTATTATAACATTCCACAAATATTCTCTAATTATTAGGAATTTATAATTTTTAAGTTTATATTAAACCTTAAATACCTCTAAAAATTATAATCATTTAATAATTGGTTTTAAAGCTAATTAAACATATTATAACCTAATTTTCCAAGAAATCCAACACTAAATTTGAGTTTTTTCAATTTTTCGTTATTTTTTACCTTTTACAATTAATTTTGCAAAAAAGTTTTCACCATTTTCCAATTTTAGAATCCCTGTCTTTTCTTCCAATTTCCCTGTACAGTTTTCAAAATCTGAAATTCCATACCAAGGTTCTATACACACATAAGGAGCTTTTGGCTTACTCCAAAATGCAATATACGGGAATCCTTTATATTCAACGCTTAATTCTTTAGAATTTTTATTATTTTTTATTGTAACTTTTTCTGATTTTAAACCTTCAAATACTATTGCATCATCATCAAATACATTTTCAGTAATTTGAATCTTGTTAGTATTATTCAAATAATCAACTTTTTCATCAAAAACTAGCCCATTATTAGTAAGTTTATATTTTTGCGAAGTTTCATTTTTTTCAAATTCCAAGTAATAGTCATCTAATTTTAGACCATCGTTCACATTAAGTGCAAATGCAGGATGTGTTCCTAGTGAAAAATACATCTCAGAATTATTTTTATTTACAACATCATATCCAATTTCCAAGATACCGTCATTAACTGTATAAGTTAAAAACAAATCAAATTCAAACGGATATTTTTTTAAAGTTTCACTATTTGAAGAAAATCTAAATTTCAAAGAATTTTCAGTTTTCTCAACCAGTTCAAAATCCTCAGTCCGAGCAAACCCATGCCGTGTAGAAATTTTATACTCTTTTCCGTTGTAACTATAAGCTCCATTTTTTATACTTCCAACAAATGGAAACAGCACAGGTGAACTGGCAGCCCAAAACTCAGGCTTTCTGTTCCACATAAACTCTTCTCCATCCACTTTATAACTTCGTAATTCCGCTCCTCTATCCGCAACTGTAATTTCAACATTTCCGTATTTTAGAGTGTTTATTGTACTTTCCATTTTTAACACATCCTTTTTTAAAGATTTTTATTTATTTTGATTTTTCAATTTTATTATTGTACCAAATTTATTTTTCAATCTTATTATCTCAATTTCAAATTTATTTTTTATTCAATTTCTACTTCAGAAAAAATAATGTCCACGACTTTTTCTAAAATATCCTCTGGTAATTTTTCAATAATTTTATAGTTTCTTGTAGTAATATCCAAAGATTTAAGGTGTTCACATAAAATTATGCCCGTAGTAGCAGTCCGATTATCTAATTTTATATGAAGCGGAAATTTGTCTATTGAATTTGTAATTGGACAAACTAAAACTAAATTTGTTACCTTATTGAAAGTATCATTGCTTACTATAACCGCAGGACGATATCCAGCTTGTTCATGTCCTACCTGCGGATTAAAATTTATCTTTATTATATCCCCTTGTTTTACCATACCTCTTTACCTACTGGTTCTCCCCAATCTATTTCCTTTTTTTCATAATCCTCATTATAATTTGCAAATAATTCCTTTATTGTCTTTCTTTTTTCTTTTTTTATTTTTTTTAATTTAAGGCAATCATCTTCCTCTTCTATCAAAATAGTATCATTTACCTTTAAATCCAGCATTTCCAATATTTTTTTAGGAAGTCTTATTCCTTGACTGTTTCCCCATTTTTGTATTTTTAAAACCTCTGCCATAATAATCTCTCTTTCTAATAAGTATATACATAGTATATACTTTTTTTGTGAAAAAATCAATTATTTTTTACAAAAGAAGGAGAAATAATTCCCCTTCTCAATCCTATTTTTCACTTTAAATTTCTATTTCTTAATTAATCCACAACTTCTGCATCTTCCACATCATTAGCACCAGAATTGTTACTTTCTCCAGCTGTTTCTCCGCCTTGTGCCGCTTGTTGGGCTTGAGCTGCTTCTTGGTACATTCTTGTTGCGAAACCTTGAGAAACTTTTGATAATTCTTCAATTGATTTTCTGATTGCTTCTACATCGTCGCCATCTTTTACTTTTTTCAATTCTTCGATTGCTTTTTCGATGTCTTCTTTTTCAGTTCCTTGAAGTTTATCTTCGTTTTCTTTTATAGTTTTTTCTGTTGCGATTACTAATTGGTCAGCTTGGTTTCTTGCTTCTACTAATTCTTGGAATTTCTTATCTTCAGCTTCATGCGCTTCGGCATCTTTTTTCATTTTTTCTATGTCGTCTTTAGATAAGTTAGAACTTCCAGAAATTGTTACTGTGTTTTCTTTTCCAGTTCCCAAGTCTTTTGCAGAAACGTGTACAATTCCGTTTGCGTCAATGTCGAATGTTACTTCGATTTGAGGTACTCCTCTTGGTGCAGGTGGAATATCGTTTAAGTTAAATTCTCCTAATTTATGGTTGTCAGCCGCTCTTGCTCTTTCCCCTTGCAGTACAACTATTGATACAGCTGGCTGATTATCTGCCGCTGTTGAGAACACTTGTGATTTTTTAACAGGAACTGTAGTATTTCTTTCGATAATTTTAGTAAATACTCCTCCCATTGTTTCAATTCCTAATGATAATGGTGTTACGTCTAATAATAATACGTCTTTAACGTCTCCCATCAATACTCCACCTTGAATTGCCGCTCCTGCCGCAACTACTTCATCAGGGTTTATTGATTTGTTAGGTTCTTTTCCTAAGAAAGATTTTACCCATTCTTGAACCGCTGGAATTCTTGTAGAACCTCCAACTAATAACACTTCATCAATATCACTAGGGCTTAAATCAGCATCTTCCAATGCTTGTTTTACTGGTCCTTTAGTTGCTTCAACCAAGTCTTTTGTCAATTCATCAAATGCCGCACGAGTCAATTTTTTCTCCAAATGTTTAGGCCCTGTTGCATCCATTGTGATAAATGGTAATGAAATTTGTGTTTCTAGTGTAGTTGACAATTTTTTCTTAGCATCTTCTGCCGCATCTTTCAATCTTTGAATTGCCATTTTATCATTTCTCAAGTCAATTCCAGTTTCTTTTTTAAATTCGTCAGCTAACCAGTCAATAATTTTTTGGTCAAAATTATCTCCACCTAAGTGGTTATTTCCAGAAGTTGAAATAACTTCCACAACTCCATCTCCAATTTCAAGCACAGATACGTCAAATGTACCTCCACCCAAGTCAAATACTAATACTTTTTCTTCTTTTTTCTTATCCATTCCATAAGATAACGCAGCCGCTGTTGGCTCATTTATAATTCTTTGAACTTTAAGTCCTGCAATTTCCCCAGCATCTTTTGTAGCTTGTCTTTGTGCATCTGTAAAGTATGCAGGCACTGTAATTACAGCTTCTGTTACATCTTCACCCAAATAAGCCTCAGCATCTTTTTTCAATTTTTTAAGAATCATTGCTGAAATTTCTTGTGGTGTATAGCTTTTTCCGTTAATATCAACTTTATAGTCGCTTCCCATGTGAGTTTTAATTGAAATTACAGTTGAATCAGGATTTGTAATAGCCTGTCTTTTTGCAATTTCTCCTACAATAATTTCTCCATTATCTTTAATGTTTACTACTGAAGGTGTAGTTCTTCCTCCATCACTATTTGGTATTATAGCAAAGTTTCCACCTTCCATAACTGCCACGCAGCTGTTTGTTGTCCCTAAATCTATTCCTATTATTTTACTCATATCTATCATTCTCCTTTATTATCAATTTTTTATAAATTTAATTTATTTATTTTTTATTTCAATTTTTATTGTTTCTTATTAACCGTTACCATCGCAGGTCTTACAACTTTCCCTTTCATTTTGTAACCTTTTTGGAAAACTCGCACAACCACGTTGTCATCCAGTTCCTCTTTGTTTTCAGTAATCATAGCTTTATGTTCGTAAGGATCGTACTCTTTTCCTGCTGCTTCAATTTCTTCTACGCCTTCTTCTGTCAACAGATTTTTTAGATTATTCAAAATCATATTAACTCCTTCGATTAATGAATCAAAGTTTTGACTTTCCTTCGATGCGTCAACCGCTCTTTCCAGATTATCTATATTGTCAAGCAATTTTACGATAATTCCTTCAGAAGCGTATTTTCTCATTTCAGCAACTTCGTTTTCTTTTCTTTTTGTGAAGTTTTGAAATTCAGCCAACTTTCTTGTATATGAATTTTTCCATTCTTCAAGTTCAGCTTCTAATTTCTTTACCTTATCATCACAATTATCAGAAATTTCTTCTGCACTTTTTTCAGCTTCTTGATTTTCTACATTTTTATTTTGCTCTTCAACCGCTTCATTCTGTACAGCCTCACCTTCCAAATTTTCCTTTTCCAAATCTTTTTCCGCCATTTAAAAAACCCACTCTCCTTCTTATTATTTATTTTTTTGATTTAATAACTGATTTACTTCTTCTGCTACATATTCAACGAGTCCAACCGTCTTTGAATATTCCATTCGTTTTGGTCCAATCACACCGATAATCCCCTTCGCATTATTAAGCGTATAAACCGAGAACACAAATGAAAAATCCTCTAGTCCTGCAATATTCAAATCTTCTCCAAAAATTACATTCACTTCTCTATCTTTAAATTCCTCCATCTGTAAAAACTGTGCAAATACATTTCGTAAATCATTCGGATTATTAAACAGTTTTACCCGATTTATAAGGTTCATTACATCAGATGCGTTATTTTCAATGAGATTCGTTCCACCTTCAAAAAATAATTTTCCTTCATCGGAAATCATATTATCCTGAAAATCGCTTTGCATAAATAAATTTGTATTCGTGAAAAAATCCTTTAAGTCAGATAATGTAAAATACTTACTGTTCGCAATTTTTTCATTTAAAAAACTATTTATTGCTTCCACTTCATTTTCAGTTACAGGATTTTCCAGAAAGATATTTAAATTTTTTGTAAGGGAAGAATTCATTACAACTACAGCAAGTACTGTCGTTTCATTAATATGTACCAATTTTACCTTTTTTACACCTTCCTGCGTAAACGCCGGCTCCAATACAACTCCGGCATATTGACTAATTTTTGACAATAATCTAGACGTTTCCTCAAATATCGTATCAATTTGATTCATCCTCTTATTGTACGCCTGCATGACCTTCGCCTTTTCCTCCTGAGAAATATCTCTAATTTTCAAAAGCTCATCGACATACAGCTTATATCCTTCACTTGTCGGAATACGTCCAGAAGATGTATGTGTTTTTACAATTAGGCCCTTATCTTCCAAATCTGCCATTGTATTTCGGATAGTCGCTGACGACACTCCAATGTTATACTTTTTCTCCAGCGTCCGTGATCCTACACTTTCACCAAATTCCAGATAATGCTTGATAATAGCCTTTAGAATTAATTGCTCCCTATCATTCATCTCGGCACCTTCCTTTTTATTGTTAGCACTCTCTAACTTAGGTTGCTAACTACAAATATATAATATTACATTTTTTTAAATTTGTCAACACTTTTTTTAAAATTTTTTTCATTTTTTCAGAAAATTTTTATAATATTAAAATAACAATGATAAACACAGGGTTTTATCAAGTTTATAATTTTAAAATATTTATTATAAAATTTTTGAGATTTTAATTTTTCAGTAAAATACAACTTGTCTGACCTTTTCTATTTTATTTAAATTGATAATAATGAAAGCAACCTTTACTAAAAGCGAATTTTGTTTTTTCTTTATAAGAAAGTTTTTCGTTAAGCGGGGTAGTTCGTAGAACGTTTCACCATTATCTTTAAATAATAACCAGTTATGCATGTAAAAATAACTGCTATTGCGAAAAAGGGCATGGCATCTGATGCCCTTATGTTAAAAAAACATATAAATGAAATAAGAAAAAGTATTTATTAATCATAATATTTATAAATAAAATCACAAAAGTCTTTAAGATGGATACTTAATGATTAAATTTAATTAAAGGATATTTTATAAGTACATAGATTGTAAACAGTACAACCTTGTAAAAAAAAGCTTTAATTCCATGAATTTTCTGATTCCTATTATTTAAATGGGAAATAATATAAGTTTTTACCCCTTACTAGATAAGTTCTTAATACATTTGTTATTTAAACGAAGTTTAGTATTATTATACAAAATCCTAAAATTAAAAAGGACTCCCTTAGTCATCAATAACTAAAACAGTCCTTATATCTACATATTATTAACTTTAATTTTTTTCTATTATGAAATTCAGAATTTTTTTATTTTATCTTTCTCTGAAATATTTATCAATTCCATTCACAATTCCTTTTACCATTACATTTTGAAAATCTGGAGAAGCCATTTTTCTATCTTCTTCAGGATTTGTCATAAATCCCATTTCTAGTAATGTATTTGTAACTGTTGACCAGTTTGTTCCTGTTAAATCATCTCTATAGGCAACTCCTCGACTTTTAAATCCAGTTGCTTTTGTATATTCTGACAAAATAGCTCTTGAAAATCTATCGCTTGACTTTTGTACACTTCTTGTATGTGGATTTTTAGCTGATGATGTAAGTACAGTTGCACCTCTGGCGCTGCTTCCACCTGCATCCGCATGTAATCTCAAGTAGACTGAACACCCTGCCTTATTTGTCATCAAGGCTCTTTCCTTGTTACTTATATTTACATTATTTGTTTCTCTTACCATAAATACAGAATATCCTTTGGCCTTTAAAGCATCTCTTAATTTTAATCCTATTTCTAATGCCAATTGATACTCAGTTTTTTTAGTCGAAACACCTTTTGTTCCATAGGCTACTTTTGGTTTTCTCTTGCTTGAACCTGGCGCTATTTCTTCTGTTTGCATATTTCCCTTAGCTTGATGTCCTGGATCAATGCACACTTTTTCAGCCGCACTCATTAATCCTGTTACGCTGCTTAATAAAATAACCAATTTAAATAACAGTTTCATTATTATTTCCTCTTTTCCAATATTTTATTTGTTTTTTTATTTTTTAAACATCTCAATTTATCATAATAATTTAATTTTCATGTCTGGTAAAATAATTAAAAATTATTCAATTTTTTTTATACAATTAAATTATAGAACTTATCTAATAAAGGTAAGATGATCCTGTGTAGTATAAATTTCTGTATCCACTTCCTTCAAAGTATACTCTATAAACATCCCCAATTCCAAGTCCTGAGAATGGGTATCCTCTAAAATTAAATCTTTTTCCAGATTCAAGGCTCACACAAGTATTACCTGATACTATTCTGCAACGTTCTACATATCTTGAAAAACCAAGTACACCAAATAATAAAAATATTGCTAATATTAGTTTCTTCATAATTAATCACTCCTTTATAAGTTTTCCGAAATGCAAAATTGAGATGTTTAATATTTCATTTTATAGTTGAATTCCCAGACACTTCAATCACAAATTTTATCAAAATTTTCGATAAACGAAAACTATGCTACCATAAATTATACCCTAAGTCCATTTGTTTATGCTGTATTTATCATTAATAAATCATTAAATCTATATAAGATTTTAATATCCAAATATTTTTAAAACTAATTATTAGTACATTTCACAATTACTTCACTAAATATCTCATTAAATACCGCTCAATATTATCTCCATATTCATTATCCAAATTTCCCACTATTTCAAATCCTAGATTTTCATAAATTTTTTTCGCTGTAAAATTATCCATATCAACAGTAAGCTCTATTTTTTTTATACCAATTTCCTTTAAATTTTTCATTACATACTCAAGCAAAATTCTTGCATATCCGTTTCTTTCAAACTTTGGAACAGTGGAAACTCCATACACATAAGCCACTTCCCTATCAAAGCTGCTCAAAACTTCAATAACTGACATCAGTTCCTCATTCACATCATTACTAAGCATCGCAAAAACTTTCCCATATTTGCTAAACGGTTTAATATTCCAATTTCCGACAGTCGCTTCTCCAAAAACCTCATTTTCATGCTCCACAATCCTAAATAGCAAATCTGAATCCTTTTTTGCATCCAATATTTTTATTTTGTAATTTCTTTCCATAAAAATTTTCCTTTCTCTATTTATTTTTTATAAAAATTATTTTAGTATAAATTTTTTGAGCCAATTTTATAACTTTGTCAAATTATCTATACTTTACAAAAGTAAACACTATTTTAAAATATACATTTTTTCATTTTTAAAATTTATCAATAATTCACTTTATACAAATACAGACCTTCCGAAGCTGCCAAAATTTTCTTATCATCAGCATTAGGATTTTCCAGCCTTCTTTTTATGTAATCTTCTTCTACATTTCCAAAATAAACCGCAAGTGCTGAACCAATCATAATTCTAACCATCGTTTTCAAAAATCCATTTCCACAAATCTCGACATTTAACTGCTTTTGACCAATTTTTTCATCATAATAGCATTTTATATAGACAATTTCTCTCACAGGATTCCTATAAGCCTTGTCCTTTTTCATAAAGCTGCTAAAATCATATTTTCCAACAAAATCATTCATTATCTCCTGAAATTTTTCCACATTCACGCTTGCCCTCAATCCTGTCACATAATTTGCTTCAAACGGCGTAATATCTTCCTCATTCCTCATAATATACAGATAAGTCCTACTTTTTGCATCAAACCGTGCATTAAAATCTTTTCCAGCTTCCTCAACTTCCAAAACCTTAACTTCTCCCTTTAGACATTTATTAATTTGTCTTTTTATCGCTTCTATCGGAATATTTTCATCAATGACAAAATTAGAAACCTGCTCCATAGCATGAACTCCTTTATCAGTTCTTCCCGATGAAATCATATTTATTTCTTGATTAAAAGTTTTAAAAACAGCTCTCTCAATTTCTCCTTGTACAGTTTTCATCTTTTTTTGCCGCTGAAATCCGCAAAATTTACTTCCATCATACTGATAAATCATTTTTATATTTCTTTTTCCCATTTTTTCCTCTTTTTTCTTTCAATCCTACGTTATTTTTGAATTTATACTTTATGATTTAATTATAAAAAAAAGAGCAATTTCTGCTCTTGTATATATCGGTAATTTTAAGTTTCAAATGGTGCGAAAGTACGCACTAATCTTAACCACACATACTTAGAGCACTATTTATATTGATTATTATAAATATACCTCTATCAATGCCAGAACATTGATAGAGAAATAAAATAACTCTTTACAAATTCATTTTATCAAATCCTTATCAAAAAATCAAGGAGCGATAAATGAAAGATTTGAAAATTTTGAAAATAAAAACGGAAACAGCTATAAAAACAAAAGAGAGCGATTAAGCTCTCTTTTTTTATAATTCTTCAATGGTATGCGGAACACCTATTGGGAAAATACTGTTTTTTATAACAGCGTTTATATCCTCTGTAATTTTTACTCGTAATAAATTTGTGATGTATTTTTCAATCTTTTTGACTTCTTTTTCGTCTTTAATACTACTCTCCGACATAATTGAAATTATGTATTCTGAATCCATGTTCAATATTTCATAATCATTGTTTGAAATTTTAAGTTCAAACGATATTTTTTTCATTTCTGCACCTTTTTTTATCTCAGTAAATCTCGGAGATTTAAATTGTAAATCCATTTTTAAAGTTCGGTTATCTGAATTATTGAATTTTTCTACTAATTTTTCCTGTATATTAAGTTTTGAATTTATTAACCGTATATCATCTATCAAAATTTTTCTATTTATTTTTTTCATTTGAATCACCCTTCTTTCGTGTTCTTGACATCTTTTATTTGTAAAACAGGTCGGATATCTCCAAAAACACTTTCCTTTATAAGCAAGTCATCTTTAATCGTGATTGTCCTTTTGGCATCTTCATTTGTATCTAACGTAATTGTCAAATCAAGTTGCTCAGGATTTTTTTTCACATAATTTGAAACAGCTCGTTTAATATCATTTTGTAAAAACTCTTCCGAAATAATACTTATCTCACAATCATCCGTATCAAGATATTTTGATGCCATCTCTTCAAATTCATCAGTAAAATAAGAATACAGATACATTTTTTTTGAAATAATTTCAGAAATCAAAAGTTTGTTTAATGTTTTTACAAATTCATCATCTTCTTCGTAAACCGAGTTTATAACGAGTTCATATTGTTCAAATTCATCGTTATAAAATACAAAAGCCTCTAAATCATTATAAGTTTCAGATAGCTTCTTCAGTATTTTTTTAGCACCAAATTTTATTTCTTCATTTTTCATTTCTACACCTACCTTTATTCTTCATTACTTTCTACATCCATTATTTCAAGAATTTCATCATAAATTTCATCAAAAATATCTAAAGTCTTTTTTAAATAATTCACATTATTAACTTGTAAAAAATCATCTTTATAATCAGCCTTTAACCTGTAATCAGAACATTTTTCTAATCTTCCTACTAATAAAAGCGCTTTTTCTTGCACATCTTTTTTTATCATTTTAGGTATTATGTCTTGCTGCAATGTTTTATTAAACATTCTGATTGTATATCGGTGTGAATCCTTTTTATCTCCTGTATTTTTTACTTTATTTAAAACTCTTGTTAATTGCATTATTCTTATATAAATGGCATAGTAGTATCTTCCTACTGCTGAATTACAATGAGGATTATCTAGTGCCATTAATACGTTTCCTGCATTTTTAAATTCTTCAGATTTTTTCTCTAAAGCAATTCTAGTATCCTTGTATGGTTTCATAATTCCTCCTCACTGTGATATGTTACATATGTTATCATTTTTATTGCAAAAGTGCAACAAAAATTTTAATACTGCATCGTATATCTATTACAATTATACCCTAAAAATTTGAAAATATTAAATATTTTTTGTATTTTTTCAATATATTTTTAAAATATCATGACTTTTTCATTTCACAAAAAAAGATAGCCATTTCTGGCTACCCCTTATTCACTTCATTCATTTTTTTGTTGTAATAATACAATATTATCAAAGACACTATTATACTTAACGTGACTATTATAAGATTTTCCACCAAGGATTTTTCTCTTAACTGCTCTATTAGATGTATCTTTTGCGTTTTATTTTCCAGGATCAATTTTTCTATATTTCTTTTGTACTGCCAGTCTCTCTGTGCTACTGACAAAATTGAACTGACAGTATAAAGCAAAATCAATTTCACTATCCCTTTATTTGCAAAATTTATCTTTTCACTTTCTTGAAAATCCTTATGCCTTTTATCCTTAAATATTAAATCCCTAATCGTCTTTTTTTGCCCCAACTGTCGCCATTGTTCCCACCACCTAACCATTTATCAATAAGCCTGTCCAACGCCTTTGGCACTTTGTCCTCAAGAACTTCAATTATCAGTTCCACAAAATATCCTACAACAATTATCAGCAACATCACTACAATATCTATTTCAGGAATCTTTTTCAGGAATCCCAAATACATCAATACATATAAAGCCAATGCCATTATTCCGTACAGAAGTCTAACCGCTATCGGATTTATTTTCAAGTGATTGTTTACCCTGTACAGCAAATTCCCTAATGTTCCTAAAATTAGACCATACGCTATAAATACCACATCTACCAAGTAATTTTCCATTTCTGCTCCTTATTTATGAATTTTAAAGTATGTTTTTGTTTCCTGCTTTTTCTACATCGAAAATTTGCTGCAATATAACTTTTAAGTCAAATGTTTTTCTAGCTTCCTTTAAGACTTCTGTCAGAACTTCTTCCCCAACTTCTTCAGCAAAGTTAGGAATCCATTTTCTGTCAATTGTTTTTTCTTTTTCCAATAACTCTTCTAATTTATCCCAAAAACCTTCATACACTTGATTAAATTTTTCTGCTCCAGCTTTTCCTTTTGCAACTATTTCTGTTTTGTAAATTAAAGTCTTCCCTAATTCTAAAATTTTACCTGTCAAATATATTTTTGCTGCTAATTTATCCATTTTTCATCTCTCCCTTTTCCTTGTTTTTATTAATATCGTTTCTAATGTGGCTAGCAAGCTTTACAGTGAATTTTTTCTTGCCAGCCAGCCATTTATACCAAAATTGTTTTTAACGCTTGTATTCAGCTTGTACTCAAGCCATTTGTACATTACTTCAGTTCAAAATGTGGTGTATCTTTCATTTTCCAGTTTCCACCCCATTCGACATTTATATTTTTACTTTTTGCTACTGCCAAGATGTGATTTGCAATTAATTTTAATTTTTTCTCGTCATACCCTTCTTCAGATGTAAATTTTCTATATACTCCATTTTCGACAACTCCGCAAGGGAAAATATCGACAGCATGTCCGAATCCATCAGATTTTATTTGATGATTAGATTTAAATTTTTTCCCAACGCAATTTGTTACTTTTGGTCCAGGTAAAGTTCTGCCTTTTTGATACAAGGCAAACTGTTCTTCCGTTGTCCTAGCTCCGTCTGTAATTCTAAAATCAAATGGGCTATTTTCAATTGCTTCTTTCATAACTTCAACCAGCTTTGGATGTACTTTTTCCATTTTGTCCAAACTTGTTTGGCTGAAAGAATATGTTTTGTTCTCTGTTACTACATTTTCCTTATCCCAGTCTCTCAAATACTCCTCCTTTTTTTGAATCCTGTTCAGCCATCCTGTCAAAAATTTTTCTTGAGTCCTGTCAGCTTCAACTTTTCCTTTGTAATAGATTCTTTGTAAGTTATGATAAACTTCTAAAAATTTTTCAGGATCTACTGCATTTAATGCATCTAATGTTTTGTTTCCGATTATTCCGTCTACATCAAGATTTGCATTTGTCAATTGGTTTATAGCAATCTGTGCGTTTTTTGTTCCATTTCTTCCTGAATTAACTGCCCAGTCACATATTGATAAAGCCACTTTGTCATCCACGACTTTATCTAATTTATTCCCAAGATAATATTTTTTTAGATATATATTTTTTGCGAAGTCTTTTGTCAAGTCTTGCATATCTCCCTTATATCCAAAGTCTCTTGCTTCTTCTTCTGTAATTCCATACTTAGTTTTTCCGCCCTTGTCATTTTCGTCATCAGAATAACCTCCCTCAACTCTTAACAAATAGTCAAAAATTCTTTCAAATCTTTCCATACTAAACCACTTCCTTTTTCTCATTTTTCTTTATATCTTTTTCCACTGTTTCAGTTATTAGAACAATATTATCCCCTTCAAGCATGGCATCTGTTACTTTTAATACTTTCCCCTGCTCCATGATTTCGGTTCCGATTAAATTCCTTATTTCCATTTTCACTCCGCCTTTCTTCCTAACAGTTCCATATCTTTTAAATATTTGTATAATTTGGCTGGGCTAAATTGATTAGCCTTCAGTGTCTTTAAATTGTACGTCAGGCTCTCATCTAATCCCTTGTTAATTAGATGTAAGCACAGCTCCGAACAGAAGTACCTGTCCTTATGCTCAATTCCCAGCTCCAATAATTGGCTAAAGAAAATTGCACCGTAGTCGTATCCTTTGCCCTTCAGTTTCATAAACTCTTCTAGCACAACTGGAATTTCAATGTGGCTATCCAGTTCAAAAATATCCATATTATCCTTATAGACAAAAGGCTTTATACGTACTCCTCCAGGATTTGATAAATATACATAGTCATTATAGATGAATTCGCAATGAGAATACTTCCCTAATGTCCTTAATGTTATCAGAAAGCCTATGATACTCTTTGGCTTATGGAAGCTGATATATAGCTTGTCTTTTTCTAATTGCATAAATACCTCCTTACATATTTTTATACGCTTTTTCATATCTATCCTTAGCATCATACTCTTTTAACTCTTTATCGGTTAAATTTTCTAAGCTGTGAGACAGTAATGTTTCAGTAGCCATGGCTTTAGTTGTTTGTGACTGCATTATATTCGCCATTTTCATCATGTCCTGCAACGTCAGATTCACGTACTTCTCACTGCTGTATTTTGTGTAAAATTTCCAGTTTTCAAATTCCGTCTTTTTCATCGCTTGACACATTACTACTATTCTTGTTAAGTTGGACTGGTCAATACTTCTATTATTCTGCAAGTATTTAACCCCTCCTACTTCGAACTCAAATGGGGCAACATCGTATTCAAGTCTTATATCATAGAGTTCATTTTTTATCTGTTCTATGCGTTTTTTCCTATTTAACTTGATGATGTTATTTTCAACATACTCGCATTCAGATAGTTCAACTGTTTTGACTTCTCCATCTGCAAATATTTCATTATCCGCAAGAGTGTATTTTTCTGCCTTATACAGCTCCTCTTTTGTCGCCTCTCTTAGATTTCCGTTATCCAAAACTGGATTTTGATATTCTGATTCGTTCCAGATATGCTTTTCTGAATCCCAATTTGGGTAAAACAGATTAGGACTGCTTTTAAACTCTTCCAAGTTAGTGATAATCGGTCTCGCTATTATTCCGAGACTTTTTTTGTTATAGATTACAACATTCATTTATATTTTCCTCCTTATCCTCTGATGTTTTTTTATTTAATGAAATAAGAAACGTTTGCATAAATTGTACCTTGAAAGTTGATTGATGACTCCCAAGTTATACGCCCATCTGTCCCTATTCTTATAGTTCCTGAGTTATTGCTGTTCCAAAAAGCAACTGGGGCAGAAATACTTACGTTTGGACGATACCCGGCTGGCAATGTAGCTAAGACAGTTCCTCTGGGCAAGGAGCCTGTCAGATAATAGTTGCTGTCCCAAGTAAGAATCACTAAATTCCCCTTTTTAGAAAGAGTGATTCCTTTTTCAGCCATAAACTTAGTTTCAGTTTTGGAAAAATCTTCTATCCTATCTGAAATTGGCTTATTAGAAATAGCCCTAAATTTAGTAACATCATTGTAAGTCAAATTCGTGTCTGCTATGCACTCATAATAGAACTTGGTCACATTGTCATAATAAAATTTACCTTTTGTCTTGTTTCCAATATCTTGTATATTTCCACCAAATTGTAAACCTAGAATTTCAGCTAATCTCGAACTAACTAAATAATTTTCGTCCGCATATTTTTTAGTAATATACGTGATACTCGGATCAATAACAGCTGTTACATTTGCCACTTGATCTACAATAATCGTATCTACATATTCAATCTCTACGACATTGTTAGCCGAAAAAGGCGGCACAAAATCTGGACTAGTCGAAATATTGTAAGTATAAAGTATTTCAACGTTATCATTTCCGTGTGCAAATATTCCTAACTCTTTGATATAAAACCCTGTTGTTACTGATTTATTAGTCAATAAAGCGTTAATTTCACAAGTTCCATTTCTTTTTACGTTTATATTTAAAATTGGCAATGTTGTGATTTGATTGACTAATGCTGTCCTTTCTCTTTCAGAAGTTAATGATGTTCCATCTCCTATCGCCATTTTAGTGAATGTTATTGTTTCTCCTGCCAATCCTTTTGCTAATAGTTCTCTTCCTTTTTCCGTTAAAATAAATCCATTAAATTTTGCCATAATTTACCTCCTATCTTATTTCTCTTAGAACTCTTGTTCTGTGTACTGTTCCAAAATTTTCTGTTATAATTTCATTTGGAATATTTATGTCAGTTGAGTTCAAGTAATATTTCTTTTTATTTTTTTCAACGAAACCATAATAATTTGTCTTTTCTTCTTTTCTTAAAAGCCTTATTCCTTCAAGCCAAGAACGAATATTTTTATACTGCTCTACAACTTCAATTATTTTCTTGTAGCCTTCATAATCTGATAAATTCCCATCTGTATTTACTTTAAAATATCCAGGATTTCCTCCATATTTAAACCATTCTATTATTTCAACGTTTCCATTAAATAATATTTCACATATTTCTTTAATTCCGCCTACAGTCCCTTTGTTAAAGTGTGAAAAAACAGATCTTTTTATTAATTTTATTTTAGTATCTCTTGTGATATTAGAATCAATGTAATCAACATGATATTCCCACATCAAAAAATCTAATTCTACATCATTTAACTCTGATAACTCCAAAAAAAATTTTCTTTTAATCGCTTCATGCTTCTTTTTGATAGCAAAATTTATTGATTCATATATCCAATGCGTCGTTTTATCATTCAAAGTTGATTTTGCTGCTATATCAGTTAATTTTAAATCATCAATAGTTATCATATATTTTCAACTCCTAAATAATTGCTTGTAACACTTGTATTCTCTGCTATTTCATTAAAATCTAAAACTCTAAATGTTGGACTTCTTAATACAACTCTTTTTACTCCAGCTAATTTTAGTAACTTTATAAGCTCGTCTGGATTAATATCTCTGCCCATTTTATTTTGTTGCCAAATCTTAAAATCTTTCACGGCTTTTTCAACATTATTTTTAATAACATTTACAAGCGTTTCATTAGATTTATCAATGTAGTAGTCAAAATCAATTGTGTATGATGTTTTTATTGCCTGTTTTACTGTTACATTATCCGTTAGAGGTCTTATATTATCAGTATTCAGCATTTCTTCAATTCTCTTTTTTAGCTCATTTGTTAGTGTCAGAGAATCAGTTAAAACATAAATATCCACATTTGTTGCACTTGGACTATACGCTACAACATCAACAATATTCGTACTTGTCGACTTAGCCCAAAATTCATAAGCTCCTTTACTTCCAGCTGTTGTAAACGATTCAGGGATTTCTCTGATTCTAGCTCTATAATTATCGTCTTGCTCTATTTCAGCTCCATTATTTGATGCTGTAATGTTCTCGACTTTATCGTAATGTGGAAAAATGTCGACCATCGTGTTAATTTGTCCGACTGGAATATCATTTCCAACAGTTCCTGATGTGTTGCAAGTTGCGATTCCATCTACATATAAATCGCCTTTCTCTATTTTATATTGTTCATCTGTTGAAAAATACAACTCATTGTATTGAATCCTTGACCCTTTCGGAATTATTATATCCGTTACTTGAATATCAGTAATATAAAATCTAAATGTCGCCACGGCTGGTTGTTCTACAAGTCTTTTACCTCTATTTCCGTAAAACTCTCCTTTCAAATCTAGCCGCTCATTTCTTGCAAATCTTAAATAATTCTGTTTCATTTCATCGTTGTATTTTTCTTCTCTTAATCCAAATAAATACGCTACTGTTTCAAAAATCAATGTCTCTGGGCTTGATTCTGTAAGCTTTCTTCCACTTAATTCCTGAAATTTATCAATCATATCTCTTTTAAGTTCCCATGAATCAGCATCTATAATTTCATAATTTTCATCTATCTGTTCACTCAATGTTTACCACCTCAATTCCTAATTCAATGTCAAAATCATTATTATATGTATCTTTCATAATGATTCTAGTTTGTCTTAAAACAGCCCTTGGCTCGTATTCTCTTATAATTTTAGTCAAGTGACTTGTGATCCTATTCTGCACAACATTAATGTTCTTATCAATCAAATCACTGTCAAATGCAAAATCTCGATTGAGTGGCTGTTCTTCTTTGCAAACTCTTAAAATCATTCCTACATTTGCAACTACTTCTTCTAAAGTGTTTTTTGGATTATAATTTATTTCTTCAGAGCTATTTACTGTTATCATTGTTTACAGCCTCCTTCTGCTCATTCTCGATGTCGTCTTGATTTTCTTCAGTGACTTGCTGATTTTTTTGCATTTTTCTTTGTTCAATTAATTGATTATACAACTTAGGATTTTCAATATACTCTTTAAGCGTAATATTCAACTTAACAACATCAAATCCCCCCTCTTCTTTATTAAAATAACTGCTTTCTTCTGATAATTCTGTTATCAAAAAAGGGTATTCACCAAATACTTGACCGCCAAAAACTAGATTAGCATACTCTCCAAGTTCAAACATTTGCTTGATTGTATCTAGCTCCTCTTTTAAAGTAGTTTGCTGTATTAAAGATGATACCAAAGTCATCGTAAAACTAACTTCTAGTAAATCTCTCCCTTGGAATCTTAACATTCCAGGACCGCAAATCGCTTGATGCTCTGATATTTTAGCCTTGTATGACCTACTTATTTGATTATTAAGTGATACAATCTGATCTTCTGACGCTTCAAATATTACATCTCCAAGACTTCCTATCATTATTCAGGTCCTCCTGTCTTATCTCCACCAATCATAACGCCACTATGTCTATGTATATTAAGATTAATACTTCCACCAGTTTTTGTAGTTCCACTGACTTCTAAATCTCCATTAATCACAATTTTTTTAATATTTAAAGTCAACGTGTTTTTGTCATAACTCCAGCTTCCGCCATCAGAAAAAGTTCTTTTTACTTCACTTTCACTACTAGAAGCACCTCGCATAGGACAGCCAAGTACTACTCCTTGCTCAGGCATTTCTGAAAAGAATAAGCAATAAACAGTTTGACCTAGACTGAGTGTATAATTATCACTATGGCTTTCAGAATAAGGAACTAATACATTAAGCCAATCTGTTGTCTTATCGTCATCACCTTTTAATAGCACTCTAACTTTTCCAGTTTTCGAGTCTATTGCACTTACTTCTCCAGATTTTAATGTTTCTACCAAATCAATCACCGCCTTTCGAAATTTTGCAACAAAAAAATCACAATCAAATTAATGACTGTGATTTTCTTTTAAATCTTATGCTCCTTCTTTTTCTCTATCCATATTTGCTTTTATTCCTAATATTTCTAACAAAGTACGAATAAACAATCTTCCTTTTTATAAACTACATGCCCTGATAAATAACAACTTTATCAAAGATTTTTTCTACTTCTTCTTGTGAAATTCCATATTTCTTAGCTATTTTTTTATTGATTTCTTCTTCAATATTTTCTTCTTCTTGTTTAGTGTAGTTTCCTTTTGATTTTAAAGTTTCGTGAAGTGTTTTTGAATAATCAATATAAATATCTTTTTCTTTATCACTCGGAATTTCTTTTTTAGCCCTGTAAGTTTCATCTTTCACAGTTCCATCAGGATAATAAGTTATCATTCCGTGTGTTTCGCCACCAAGATTAAAGAATTTTTTATCTCCATAAGCACGAATAAACAGAATATCCGCATCTTTTATTTGCTCTTTTCCTGCTTTTCTCATTACTTTCTTTAGATTTTCTTCAGAAATATTATCTTTAACTAAGATATCTATTGTATTTTCTTTTTTAGTTAAGTTACTTGTATCTCTTGAATTTTTCAATACTTCATAATTTAAATTATTATTTTCCACTTGTTGTTTTGTTGATTCCGCTTTAGAATTATCTCTTTGTTCTTCTCCACAACTGGCAACTAGAATCAACACAATTAAAACGATTAGTAATTTTTTCATCTTAATTCCTCCTAAAAATAATTTTATTATATTATACCTTATTTTTAAGAAAATTAAAATTGCTTGTTATCTCTCAAAAACAAATATTTTAGTTTCACAGTCATTATTCAATTATCATTGTCCTACAAAATTCTATTTCCTTTTACCAGATTTTTTAATGCTTTTATCTTTTTTACCATTTTTCTTATCTCTTACTTTTTTAGCCGATTTTCTCACAGTGTTTTTACCTTTAGAAGTTGTTTTACTTTTCGACTTCTTCGCACTTTTTTTCTTAGCTTTTTCAGCTTCTTTTTTCTTTTGTTCTTCTTTAGTTTGAGCTATTGCTTTTTTCTCTGCGTTTTCTCTCGCACCTAATTTCATTGCTGTAATTTCGCAAGTATAATCACCGCTTATCTCGTGTGTTACCTTGTCAATTACGTATTTACCTTCAAACTTTCCCCAGCTTTCATCAAGCTCAATTATTGCTCCAGCTAAGTATTTAGTACTTCCATCAACATTTAAAGTTATCTGATATTCTTGTTTAAGATTGTCTTTCAAAGTCTTTTTTGCAACCTTCTTTGGCTCTGTTTTTCCTTTTGTTTTTACCTTTAATGTTTTTTCTTTTTTAGTTCTTTTTTTCTTGCTTTCGGCTTTCTTCTGTAATTTTTCTTTTGATTCTTTAACTGTTTTACCTTTTTTCTTACCAGTTGTCTTTTTCTTCATTTCAACCTCTTATTTTTTCTTAGATTTAACCTTTTTGACTGGCTTTTTGTTAGTCTTTTTCTGACTCTTCTTATTATTTTTCTTATTATCTTTATTTTTAGATTCTTTTTCTTCAGTTGTAACTTGATTACGCTTGTCAAGTTCCTCTTTTGTAATGATTTCCTTAACGACTTTTTTCTTATCAGGATCATAGTAGGAAACTTCAACTTTATCGTAAATCTCTTTGTTTTTCTTTTTCAAGCTAAAACTTCTAATTCGATAGTCTTTAATGTTAAAAACTTCAATAGTATCATTTTTTTCCATTTCCTCATCATCAAAAATAATTATTTTATCGTCGGATACTTTCATATTCAAGCCAATCTCTTTTACAACTCGATTAATAAAGGCTAAATCTGTTTCCTGATTCTGGTCCAATCTCTCAAAAAACACATTCTCTGCATAAATCTCTGCATTCATTTCGTGTTTATTCGCAATCTGTGTAACAAGCTCTTTCAAAGTTACATTTTCCCAAGCAACGCTATTTTTCTGATCCCGAATGTTTTGGTCAAGCGGTAAAGCCAAACATTTTAAAGTAAGTTTATGGTCTTCAAAAGTCGGCTCATCCACATAAAAAGTTCCCAAATCTAAAAAATTAGTTTCATTTTCCAGCTCTTCGTGAATCCCAACAAGTAATTGAGCGTTCTCATCAGGATACCACTCTTTAAGCCATCTATAATCTAGATTTTCTAGTTCTATTTCTAAATCATCTATAGCATTTTTGGAATTGTCCGTGTAGTTAAGAGATGAAATAGAATGCGCTACTTCTTCAGAAATATCAACTTTATTAAATATAACTATAACCCTAATATTTCTAGCAAAAGCCATTCCTATTCACCTCTCTTCCACGGCGGTAAACTTGTATCATTATCACTTTCTTCAGCAATTTCAGGAAGAATAATTGGAATGTTGGCATCAAAAACGGCGATGTCAATTAAAGCTAAATTACTTCTTATAAGGTCATGATAATAGCCTTCACTTCCGTAAACTCTATAAGCTATCAAATCCCAAGTGTCACCACTTTGTGTCCTGTAAACTCTAATGTTAGCCATTATCCAAACGCCGTCCTTTCTTTTTTATTTTTAGCTTTCGCCAATGCTCTCATTACTGCTTTCTCAATTGCACTTGTATCAGCATTTCCATTTACTGTTATACTAATATTAATAGTGTCTCCGCCACTCGAACCTTCATTATTTCTAAGCCCTGACATTCGCTCTTTTAGTCCACTAATTTTATCTCTAAAACTATTTCTAGTTTCACGATTATTCAAGATTTGAGTACCACGAGGTAAATTTAATAACATTTCGTGTTCTGCTAAGAAAGCTGGTTTACCAGGCATTTGGATTAATTCTGCTCCACGCTCAGCTACTGTTGTAAGTCCTCCACTCCAGTAGTTAGTTCCCGCTGCATTTTTTCCAATTCCTAAAAGTCCTCCAACTGCTCCAAGTCCACTAGAAACCATGCTTTTTAAACTGTTCCATTTATCCGTGAAAAATTTTACAACACCACTAATTGCACTTTTTAATCCTTCAACAACTTTATCAAATGCTGATTTAATACCATTCCATACAGCAATTGCAGCTCCTTTTATTCCTTCCCAAGTCGATTTAAAAAATGAGCCTACTGTTGTTATCCCACTTTTTAGAGCATTCCATAATGCTAATGCTGTTGATTTGATAGCGTTCCATACAGCTTTGGCAACTGTACCAATTACTTTAAAAATTGTTTTCCAGACATTTATGTACGTTCTAATGTAAGCCGATATTGCGACCATTACTACTTTTACAACTACTTTTATTCCGTTCCAAATAGCTTTAAATATAATACCTATCCCTTTAAATATAGCTTTCCAAATAGCAACGTACACTCTTATATAAGCTGCGATACCTGAAATAACAGCCATTACAACTGGCTTAATACCTTGCCAAACCTGTTTTATGAAATTACCTACTGCTCTAAAAGCTGCATTTACACCATTCCTAAACCACGAACATTTGTTATAAAGCACAACTAATATCACAACAACAGCAACTATTGCAGCAATAATAAATCCAACTGGATTTGCCATAAAAGCAACTTTCAAAGCCACACCAACTGCTCTTACTGCTCCAATAGCTTTCTGCGCTCCTGTTGCTAAAAGCTGCATTCCTTTAGCTGCTCCTTGAATTGCCATTCCACCAACAGCCTTTGCTCCTGAGCCGATTGCTTTTGCACCTTTTATAGCACCACTTCCAACAAATTTAGCACCTTTGACTATTCCGCTACTTGCTATTTTTGCAACTTTTCCTGTTGCTTGTACTCCTTTTACTAATCCTTTTCCGAGTACTTTTCCTACTTTTAATCCAGATTGTCCTAATTTCTTTAGCCCACTACCAATTTTAGAAATTGTTGGAAATGCTGTTTTAAATCCTTCTGTAAAACTTCCAGCAGCCTTGAATTTATCAAATATCAACATTCCTTTTGATATTCCGCTAAAAACTGGTGCGAATCCTTTTGCCAAGCCACCAATTCCTATTTTAAATGCTGCAAATCCGGCTACAGCTTTTAGAATATTTGCAGTCAGTTGTGGATGTTTTTGTATTAATTGAGAAAATTTAGTAATAAGTGGACCAATAGAATTTGCAACTTGAACTAAACTCGGTCCCAATGCCGAACCTAAATCTACTCCCATATTAACAATTCTATTTTTCAAAGTATCAAAAGAATTCCCCATTGTTTTCAACCTTTGATTATATTCTGCATCAACACTCCCTGATGTTTTCATCTTGTCATGAGCATTTTTTATATTTGTTCCAACTTCGTCAATATGTTTTGCCAATTCTGATGCAGATTGAATAGATTCTTTACCAAATAAATTTTTAAGTGTCGCCGCCTGTACATCCTTTGGAAGTTTCTTTATCCTTTGGAAAACATCAATTAATGTACCTTCTCCATCTTTCGTCATTCTTTTAGCTACATCTTCTGCGTCTAACCCTAAAGATTTGAAAGCTGCTGATTGCTTTTTCGTTGCCGATGCTCCAGCCATTAATCCTAATGAGATATTTTTTAATCCAGTTGCTGCAACTTCCGAAGGTACTCCAACCGATACTAAACTTGCTCCTAGTGCTGCAACTCCTTCTTTGGAAATACCAGCCATTCCACCTAACCCAGCAACTCTGCTTGAAATATCAGCAATTTCTGGAGCTGTTGCTGCTACATTGTTTGCCAAATAGTTGATTACGTTAGCATATTCCATTACTCCATTTTGATCTAAGTTAAGTTGTGCTCTAGTTTTTGCTAAAAAGTTCCCTGCTGCTTCAGTATTCATGTCAAATGCAACTTTAATTTTAGCAGCGTCTTTGGTATATCTTTCTAATTCGTCTGTTTTTATTCCCGCTTGAGCTCCCGCTCCTGCAATTTGAAATAATTCTACTTGAGAAAGTGGACTATTTTCACTAAAGTTCCTCATTGCTTTGTAAAATCCTGTTTCCATTTCTTTCGAACTAAAATCAGCAACTTTTTTTAAGTCTGCTTGAGCATTTTCTAAATCAACTGCTAATTTAACAGGAACAGTCAAAGCTCCAGCCATTCCCACACCTTGCATTATTTGCTTATCCCCAAAGTCTTTCATTTTACCGACAGTTTCTTGCCTAGCGTCATATCTTTTTCGAGCTTCTTTCAGTTTATTCATTTTTTCAATTTCTTTTTCAACTTCTTGAACCTTGTTTCTGTAGTTAGATAAACTAGCGCCTTCAGCTTCTATCTTACTTCTTGCAGCTTCAAATGCATGTTGTTGTCGTTCTTTTTGCTTATTCAATTTTCCAACATTTTTTTCAGCCTGTTCTATTTCCTTAGCTAACTGTTTATTACTACTCCCAGTTCTTTCATATTCAGCTTTCAATTTTTGCAAATGTTCGGAAGCTTTTTTATACTCTGAATTAATTTTATTTAATCCATCACGAGCCTTGTCCATATTTTGGAACGCTTTTTGTGCTTTTTCCATGCTTTTGATTTCTTTTTCAAATTCTTTGACAGATTTCGTCGTATTTTTTAAAGCGTTTGCAACTTGACTCATTCCACTAATAGCACTAGCTACTGCCGCACCCAGAACTATGTTCAACTCTAAATTTTTTGCCACAATTTACCTCCTTCCTCCCTTTTATTCGCTTTCTTCTTGCCTTGCCTTTTCTTCCTCAATCAACTTATTAGCCCTTGCTATCCAGTAATCCAGCTCATCAAATGTACATTTCATAAGTGTTTCATAACTAATATTCATTTTAAAATAGTTGAGCCCACTCAATAAATCTGTAATCAAGTCTAAAAAGTCATCTGTTACACTTCCGCCGTTGGAGTTTTCTCGTCCTTGTCTTCGTCCGTTCCCCAACCTTTTACTAAAAAATTCTTAGTTTGATTTACTACTTTTAAAAAGTCTTCAGCGCCTAATGTCATTAAATGCCCGTATTTAATGCCTGATGCCTTTTCAGCTACAGTCAAAGCCCAAGCATCATCAAAATCTTTAAAGTTTTCGGCATTAGATTTCATTCTTGATTTATAATCTTTTCCACATTCCAATAAATCTGCCCCTGTCAAATTATCCAGTTTCAAATCTATTTCTTTGTATTTTTTACTTCCTAAATCATATTCTTTCGTTAATTTTATAATCATTCTATTCCTCCTAAATATGTCCTAATAATTGTCTTATGATATTATTCAAACTTCCATTTACATTTGAAATTCCATTCAACACATCAATTTCAATGATCGTTTTACCATTTATCATTAATTTGTAATAAGTTATACTCAAATCAAATGAACCTTCAAATTTCTTACCGTTCTCAACTTTTGGACCATCAAATTTTGTGATAAATCCTTTCAATGTTGCATCTGCACCAGTTACTTTTGGCGAGTGCGACATTCTATCTAATTCTTGCAAAGCTCCTAAGCACTCTAGTGTGATTGAATCATTATTATTAAAATTTAATAATGTATCATTCATACTATCCATTTTTACCTTAGCTGACATTTTTTTATAATGTCCAATCAACGGAGCTTCAAATTCTGCAGCCATACCAAACTGTTCAGTCGTTATTGTCGCTGATTCCACATTTGGAAGTTCTACTACTCCAACTCCTTCTAATGCATTCGAACCATTGACATAAAGGTCAGCGTCAACGATTCCCAAAGGCAGTTTCTTTTTAGCCATTCTTTATCCTCCTATTTTCCTAAACTATTCGCAAACTCAGTTAATGCGTCTGCGTCATATTTTTTCTTAAATGTTGCTGATTTCATACCAGGAATTACTCCCAATTTAATAACCCAAGTTATATCCCCATTTGCAACATTAATCGTGTCATTGTCTTCAGCTGATAAAGCAGCATTTGCACTCAACAAATCATTTCTAGCTACAATAGCATTTAATCTAATATTCATTGATTTTGTTACTGTTTCAGCTAATTTTTTAGAAAATTTCTTATCCACTTTATCAAAATAACTTATAACCAGTTCATTCCCTATATACTTAAACATTCTACGAGTATATATGAATTTGTCTTTCGGATCTGTTGCCATTGGATTAAGTGCAGTTTCAGACCCCCAACATTTCCAACCTTTGAAATTAATAGCGGTTACTACTCCGTTTTTATTTAATAAGTTAGCTTGTTGTTCTTTATCCAAAATTATCTCTTCAAGATTTCCAATCGAATTTTTCCAATATAAACTGTCACATTTATATAAATAATTAGACGGAGTTTGTGATGGAACTCCACCATTTTCATTATCTACTGATAGCGACAACGCAGCATACTGAATAGACTGAATATATTTTTTACCAGCTAATCCTAATGTTCCGTACAATACAATTTGGTCATTTCCATTAATATTATTATCATCTTTCCATTTAGGAATTTGGTCATAAGGCTTGTCAATCGGCGCATTAATCAATGCAACTGCTTCAAACATATTCCCATTTATATTTTTAGCTTTTGTTTGCATAATCGCAGCAATTTCACTATCACTTGAAAAATCTGGAATGTCAATGAAAGCTGGTAATTCCGAATATTTTAAAAAAACTTCATCTAATAGCTCTAATCCTGTTCTTTTCATTGTTGAAATATCATATCCACCTAGAGCCTGTGCTTTCGTTACTTTTGACAAATCAATTTCTTCATATTCAATATCAATTTTAGTGCCATTTGACAGTTTAGCATATATTTCAAGTCCTTCGTCTGTCCACATCGTTACAGCGTCCGAAATAACTTGTGATGTCGCATTCTCTTTAACTACTAATGTATCTGTTATCAATTTATGATTCGGAATAACAACTTTACCATTTGTTAAGCTCAAATCATTTTGAGTCTTTTTAGCTGTTTTATGTTTTTCAAGATCTAAGATATTCACAACATAAAGCGGCGCTACTTTATATAGTTCAAAAAACACTTTTATAGCTTGTGAAATTGAAAAATCTAAGTCGTAAGTGTCCCCAAAATACTGAATAGCTTCTTTATAAGTTCCTAATCTTACAATCTCATTCGCTCTTCTGTTTTCTCTTTTTACTTTGTTCATCGGTGCAGTCCCTACAATAAAATGCCCATAATCAAGCACTATTGGTAGTGATATATCACTCGATGTCTCAGTTTGATAAGTTCCGTGTTTATAACCCATTATTCAGCCTCCTCCCTTATTTGGTCTTTAATTTGCTGTGTTACCGTTTCAAGCAATTTTTCGTTTTGTAATGCTTCACTAGCTTGATTAACATCCACCAAAATTCTTTTCAAAAGCGGATATTTCTCAAATTTTTCTTCGATCACTTCATTACTGTAGTAAATAACACCTTTTGTAAATCTAATATCTTTAAATTCAAGCGTATCTCCTAAATAAATATATTGCTTTTTATCTTCCATTATTCCTCCTTAAAAATTTCAGGCTCAACAGGATAATCCCAAACTGTAAATGTAATTCTTGAAAATATAAAATCTCCGAACTCGTCACTATATAAATCACACTTAAATTCTTTATCTTCCCGTATTGCCCATCCTCTTTCATCATAAACTTTAGTTAAAAGTTTACTTCTAATTTCTTCACCTTTATAAAGATTATCAATATAATCTTCATTCTTAGTACCAACTATTATTTCAAAAGTAGCGTCGCAATCATAGCTATCCATTCCTTCTGCAACTTGCCTAGAACTCAAAGCCCTTAATGTCACACAAGGAAAAAACGGCTTTTTCTGTCCTGTATTTTTGTCAATTTCACCGTATCTCCTAACTGGCAACGCTCCTCGGAATATCTGATAATCAGTATCTTTAAATTCTTCACACAAAAAGTCATACAAACTTTTTTCAATCACTTTAATACTCATAAATTACATTGACAAGAGCCTATTCAACTCATGTTCAAACCTTTCATTTAACTTTTGAGACATAAATTCATCGAGATCAGGTAAAAAAGTCGTAGGTCCTAACATTTGTGGAGCAGACGGTCCGTATTTTCTTTTGATTGGCAATCGTCCATTTCTTTCTCTTTCGAATGCCCCTAAATGACCGTCTTTATATGCTATAAATGTTTTATCATTAAGCATTATCCCATTACCATTCTTTACTGTAGCCGTTACCGATGTTCTGCCTGTTCTTGTGCTCGGATTCAATTGGAAATGGTCTAATCCCAAATAACCTCCATTAGAATTGATTTCAGCCATCAGCTTACCAGGATTAGCTCTTTTCATAGTCAATCCGCTTAATAAATCCCCATATTTAACCGTATAGGTCTTAGTTGCATTTCTAACCATACGAGTTTTACTCATAGTTGAAACCCTATTTAAAGCACTTGCTAAAGCCTTTGGAGCTTGTTGCGGAAATTCAACGAACTTATTCTCAATATCATTAAGGACACTTTCATCAAATTGAATCGTAAACATCTAAATCAACTCCTAATAATCCGTGTATCTATATAAATCAAGTTCATACATACCAAAGTTCTCTTTACAGTTTGCAACTATCCATTCCTTATTGTCAAAATCTATCCTCATATTGCCTTCAGGCTTATACTTCAAATACTTTTTGTCAATAAATACCGTAATCCCTTCCTTGTAAAATCCACTTTCTATTGTTAATTTTCCACTAATTTCCTTTTCTTGAAAACTGTCCTCATCTGTCACACAAATAACATCAGTACCATTCAAATTATGTGTTTCACCAAACTCTTCTGAATTTAAAAATGTATTTTGTATATCATTTTCTAAAATATCTTTAAAATTCATGTTTTTTACCTATTTTTTCTTATTTTTTGTATCTTTTTTATCTGTTTCTTCAGTATTTTCTGTTTCAATTGATTCTTCAGACTTTTCAGTTTTACCGTTTATTTCAGCAATAAGCCCTCTTTCAAGACAGCTTTTTATTACTGACTTTTCTTGTATATCTACTTCACCGTCTACTTCATAACTAACTCCACCATAAATCATAGGCTTTAATGTTCTAAATTTCATCATTACCTCCTATTTAACTTTCAATATTTTTATAGCTTCGATATCATAAACCACAGGAAGTGGTCTTGATTCTGTCCTGATTTCTACAGTGTTAGATTTTGAATCTTCATCTGTAAAAACTGAACGCTCTGCTACAATAATTCCTTGTTTTACATCCGCTGCTGGTCCGTAGATAATTGTATTATTGCTTGGTGCTAACAACACTTTACCTTCAGGAACAATATTTTTTGTTGAATAAGTTTTTCCATCAGCATTTAACACAGAATGTTGTGACTGATAAGAATAAATAGGAAGTCCAAATGGTGCAAGAGTTCCAATATAGATTGCTCCACTTGCAATTTCTCTAGGATCAATTTCTCCCATGTGATAATTTCTTACATCTAATAATTTTTGAACTTTTTCATTTTCTACAAATAATTTTGCAGTTACTGGGTCCATTAAAATCATTTCAGGTCTTAAACCTGTGTTTTCTCCTATTTTTGTTATTGCCGCTTGTAAATCTCCAATTATATCAGCATTAGGTTGAGTCCATAAAACAGCTGGTGTAATTTCTTCAACTGTTCCAAATTTAATTTCCCCTTCTATTCCTTCACCTTTTACAACTACTTTCCCATCAAACAACGCTTCAGCACACATTTTTTCTTCTCTTCTTGTAATTTGTTCTTCAAATTCAGCAAAAGATTCTGCAAGTAAGTCTGCTTTTCTTTCCTCGGGACTTTTCCCGCCATAAATTGTTTCCCCTGCCGTTTTATTAAAAAACAACTCAAAAGCCGAAAAAGTTCTTTTTGGTGCTACTTTTGGAGCTTGAAAAAATTTACTTTCATAAGTGTTCTTTACCATTTCTGTTCCTGGAATAAATTCAGATACAAAAGGTGCTACAAGTTGTCTTCCTTTTCTAAATTCTATTTCCATTTTTTGATTTTCTGATGTTTTTCTATTTTTAAAATAACTGTCTCTTATAAATGATTTCGGTCTAATCACATTCTGGTCATACAACCCAATAAATTCTATTACTGCTGGCATTATTCCTTACCTCCTAATCCTTTTATTACAATACCTTTATCTCTAGCTGCTTTTGTAAAATCTGCTTTTTGTGTACCTGCTTTCACATTTAATCCCTCAAAAATGAATTCCCCTGAAATAGCTACAGTTGTTTTAGTTTTCACAGTTGTTCCGTCAGCATTTTCCATAACTATTCCAAATAAATCAGTTCCATCTGAAAGTTCGGCAGTTACATTTACAGCATCACCTCTTTTTACACTTTTACCTTGCGGCACTTCAAATTCCATATATCTGTGTCCTGTACCGCTCAAAAATTGTTCACTGGCATATTCATTGCCTTTTGTTACAAAATCCATTTATTTCCCCTCCTCTGTTTTTTTATTCATTTTAGAAAAAATAGTCATAATATCAAGTCCCATAAACTGTTTTTCTTCTTTTTTGCCATGCGTTGTTCCATCATTCGCAGCTGGTGGTATAAAATTACCTTGGCTTTCGTTTTTAATATTTTGCAACTTTTGAGCTTTTTCTTCTTTTTGCTTTTTCAAAATATTAATAGCCAATTCACTAGCTGACATAGGATTTACATATTTCGCATTTTCTATTAAGTCAGAATAATTATTGACCCCTATATCATCAATAGCTTTTATTCTTTCCCTTTCTTCCTCTTTTCCAATCTTTTTTCCCTCATTTAATACATAATCATACAAATCAGGAAATTGGTTTTTTAACTCATCTAAAGTCATTTTTACCTCCTTAGTATTTTTTTTATTATTAATAACTACACCTTTTACTTTTCTAAAATTTTTAAATTTTGAAATATCAAAAGCCATGTTATTTATAATTAATTTATTTTCTACAAATTCTTTCCCTACTTCTTCATCCACAATTTCATCAACAAATCCGTAATCTTTAGCCATTTCCGCATCCATCCAAGTTTCATTATCCATTAATTCAGATAAAGTTTCCTTATCAGTTTTTGTTTTATTTAAATATGTTTCAATAATACTGTTTTTAACCTTATCAAGCATTTCAACAGTTTTTTGCATTTCTTGATTGTTCCCATAAGCAAAAGTAATTGGATTGTGAATCATAAATAAAGCATTTTTAGGCATTCTTACAGTATCACAAGCACTTGTTATAATAGTTGCAGCACTTGCTGCCAAACCATCAATATTTGCCGTCACTTTAGCTTTGTGATTTTTAAGAGTATTCGCTATTGCCACAGCACTAAATACACTCCCACCTGGACTATTTATATATAAAGTAATATTTTCCACATCTCCAAGGTTTTCTATATCTTGTTTAAATACCTTATCGGATACATCATCCCAATACTCATCACTTCCTATACTCCCATAAAGTATAAGTTCCGCCGTTTTTTCTTCCTCATTCTTCACTAGATTCCAAAATTTTAGTTGTTTCGGCATTTATTACCACTCCTTTCTCTTTTAATAATTTATTTTCTTTTGCTAAAATTCTTACATTTTGTTCAAAATCTCCACCATTTAGCTCTGCCGTTTCTCTAGTTCTAGTTGATAATCCATTATTAATTCTTATAACAGCAGCATTAGCCTCTTTTAATGGGTCAATTTGCCCTTGCGAAGGTCCATTCCATTGTGACCCACACCAAGCTTTATCTATAAGGAAATCAGTTCCATAGTTTTTAAGTTCTACTCTCCCTAATAAATAAGCTTCATTTAACCATTCTTCATAAATTGGTTGAGTAAAGTTTTCAGAAAACCACTCTCGTCTTTTTCTGAACATTTTCCATGCTTCCAAAAGTGCCGCACGACTTGCTGAATAACTCGCCGTGAAATGCTTAATCAAAAGTTCATACGGAACTTCTAAAGCACTCCCTATTTGTCTTAAAATACTCGTTACAAATGGGTCAAATTGCGCATTCGGTCTTCCTGGATTAGTGGCTTTTGCTTTTTCTCCTGGATTAAGTGAAGCAATCATTCCTGGTGCAAGTTCTATAGTGGTTTCATCTTCTGAATCTACCAGCAAATCATTTTCAACCGCTTCAAGTTCTCCGACATCAGCCCCGCTCGGACTATCAGCTTCACTTTCAATAAAAATTGCATACAATCCACTTATAACAGCAGCCATTAATTCTGCTTCAGTATAATTTCCAAGCTGTTTTAAATTTTCGATAACTGGTGACAATATTGGGATTCCTCTTACTTGTTCAGGTCTTTCGGTAAAAAGAAGATGGATTATGTTTTTTTGATTCTCACTTCCATAAACTTTAATAAATTTTTCTGTTACTGCACCAGTTGCGTCCAATGGATGTTCAGATGAAACATAATAACCTTCAACTCTTCCATTTTTATCTATCTTTACTCCTTCAACTACACTTTTATCCGAAATCATATTATTAGGAGTATAAATTCTATCAGGCTCTAAAATTTCTAACTTCAAACTATACGGATTTTTAGGTGTTTCAAAATAATTTAATTTTATAAAGCATTCTCCATTTAGTAGCACTGTCAAAAATACAAGTTCTTGAACTTGATAAAAATTCATAGTTCCTAAATTATCAATCTTATCTTTCGACCAAAGTTCAAATTCTTTTTCAATCATTTCTTCTACCTTAGCCGCTTCATCATCACTTATCCCTATTGTTTCACTATCAATAGCCGCTTTTAATTTCAAACCACTTCCCACAACATTTGTGTTAATGGTTTTCAATGCTCCAGTTGCAACAGAAGTTCCCATATATAAATCTCTTGAACGCTCAATCAATTTCTTACGATTTTTATAAATATCTTTTTTTACACCGCCCGCAGTACTTTGCCAACCTATCATTGCTTTTTTAGTAGTTGAAGCTCCGTGATTGGAATATCCTGTATTTAAAATTTCCAGTTTTCTTCTTGCTTTAAATCTTTCTACTCCTTTTTGCGGATTAAATACTGCCACTAAATTGTCAATTAAATTCATATCACACCTCTCTTTCTAACTTAAAGATTTCTAGGAACTCCTCTTCTCACTCTTCTTTTTCCAATACTATTTAATTTTTGTAATTCATTTTCCCAATAAGCTCTCCCTTTTCTTATTTCATCTATTCCCATTCGAGTAAGTTCTCTTGTCCCAATTTTATAGCTTTTTCCTGTTAAAACTGCTCGTTCAGCTTTACCATATTCAACTATCATTTCTAAAATATATTCTCTTGAATAATTCGATTTTCCCATTTACTTAATTCCTTTCGACAGTATTTTTCTTTTTCTACTAACTCTCTGTGTTCTTAATCCATTTAACAAATCGGTTGAGTACCTAATGTCTAAATCTGGATTAGCAATTCTTAATGCAGCTTGTGCATAATTACGAATATCGAGCGGTTCATTTCTTTTATCTCCTACTGTTTTCCACTCGATTTTAGCTTGTCCTTTGCTAAATGTAACAACTTTTATTTCGGACGTAAGTCCTTTAAAATAAATTTCATCATATCCACGCTTAGGATTGCTTGGATAATGCATATATTTAGCTCCTGGTTCTTTTACTTTAAGATTACTCATTATTGTATCTTTCCCAGTATTAACTCCCAAGACAAATAAGGAAATTCCTCCTTTATTGTTCTTACTAGGACGCGAAATAAGAGGTCTCCCAGTTTCTCCACTTCCTTTTATACCAAATATATTTAGTTGTTCCCTTGCTTTCACATACCTATAAACGTCATCAGTATGATGCCCACCTGTATCAACACAAGCACAAGCAACCCTTATTTTTTCTCCGTTCTGATAAGAATAATCTTTCAATAAAATTTGGTCTAATTCATTCCAAACATAAGGCAAAGCAGGATTTCCCATAATAACTTTATAATAAATACCCCAGCTTTCTTCACCTTTTGCCCATCCAACGATTTCAACCTCAAGTCTATTGTCTTGAACATCGACACCAGCTGTAAGCACATTGACTTTGTCAGGAATTTCTACTTCCTCATAAGTTCCATCTTCATGATTCAAGTATTCGCCGTAATCTTCAGCTCTCGCTTGTATTTCCTCAAAGTTAAATCTTTCAACTTTTTCTTCCCAGCATTCCCCAAGAGCTGTATTAACAAATACTTTCATAAGCTGTTCATCACCTTTTGCCGCTTTAAATTTATTAATAATGCTACTCCATTTAGAAAACGGACTATAAAGTTCCGAAATATGAAATCCTCTTACTTGAAACCTGTCAACTTCACTATTATGTGCTCTCCATTCTCCTTTGATAAGATTTCTTTTCCAATCGTACTCACTAGAAGTTTCCAAACATTTTTCACATTTGTGTGTCACATCTTCAAACATGATATTTCTCCACTTTAACGTTTGCATTTCTCCACATTTTGGACAAGGCACATAATACTCTTCTTTTGTGCTGTTCTCGTATTCCAGTTCTACTCTACTTCCACCTTTAATGGTTGGCGTACTTGTAAGCACAATTTTTTTATTCCAAAATGTTTTGGTCCTTTCAATTGCTAGATTAAGTGGATCACCTTCGCCTTTTACATTAGACGGAAATCTATCAATTTCATCAGCTAATAAAATCCTAATCGGTCTACTTGACAATTCCGCCGCAGAATTACTTCCAGTCAAAACTATATAACCCCCAGCAAATTCCTTTTGCCTTTTAGTATCCCTTGAATTATCGCTCTCAATTATTTTGTTTCTAAGTTGTGGAGTACTCAAAATCATATCGTTAAGCCTAGTGCTTGAAAAATCTTGAGCCATATCTTTGGTAGGCATTAAAAACATGATTGGAGCTGGATCATAATCAGCATAAAACCCAAATGTATTCATAAGTATTTCAGTTTTAGATAGTTGAGCTCCATACATCATTACAACCTTCTCAGTCCTTTTATCTGATATCGCTCTCATTACCTCTCTTTGAAATGGAACTCTATCAGTATTCCACCGTCCTGGTTCGCTAGAAGTCTTAGTTGATAAAATCCTATATTTGTCAGACCAAGTGTCAATTGTAAGTTTTGGCGGAGGTTTAAGTACTGAAAAAATCTTTTTAAATAAATCATTGGCTCTTTTTAGGTCTGCCATGCTTTCTTTTTTCATTTTTAACCTCCATTTCCTCTTCTTCATCGTCTTCAACAAAGTTTTTACTTCTGAACATCTCTGGATTATATTCACTAAGTTCTTCCAACGCTTCGAATATTCCATCTTGGATAACATCTTGAATCTCTCCCAAATTATCTAATGCTATTATTTGCGGTGCTAATTTGTTAGATAAGGAAAGCAATTTACCTTTCATATTTATAAGACTATCTGTCATTACTTTTTCAATAACATCAGCCGAATGCAATTGATTTTTCAATTCTTTAATTTTGAGTTCCTTAATTTCGGTATCTTTAATAATCCTTTTAGTTTCTTCCTTAATTTTTTCATCTTTTAAGCTAATATCAGCATCATTCCTAGATTTTAAATACTCAATATACCCACGTACACTTTCTAAAAGCAGATATTTTCCTTGTGCCGTTTTTTTTACAACATTTTCATTAGCTAAATCCCTAATATGCCTATCTGAAACACCAAGCATTTTTGCTAAATCCATTGCTCTTACAATTTGACCTTCCTTAACTACCATAAACACCGCCTTTCTGGTACGGAACTAAAGTTTCAAAAACATTGTACCCATATTTTTTCTGGGGCTTCGAACCCGTTCGCTCTTTTTTGTCTCTCTGGAAGTACCTTTTTAATCAAAATTTTGTTTTTTTTCTTTGTTTTCGCTTTAACGATTGTTTGGTGTATTTGCTATTTCGAGTATTTATTCTCTAATTCTACTAGCTTATCTCTCAATCCTTTGTCTTCTTCTCTTTGTTTCTTCATTCCTACTCTACATCTATCAAGATATTTATCATATATCATTATCTTTAATCCATCTATCTTGTTGTCTATATCTTTTTCAATCTCTTCTAATTTGTCTAAGAGTTCCAAATTTCTTTTGATTCTTTCTTTTATGTATTTTTTTGTCCCATAACAAATAATTTGAAATAGTATCAATATTACTGCTATATTAATAAAAAAACTTGCAATCAATAATATAACCGACATTTGTTCCCCCTTTCTTTGATTTTTAGACAAAAAAAGAGCCACTAAACAAATAGACTATTTCTAATCTATCTATTCAGCGGCTCACTCATCTGAGGTTTATCTTGCCCTGTTTTTATTATTAAATTTTCTTACCGTATATTCTTTTCCAGTAATTTTACCTTTTTTTAATACTAATGTTATTTTTATATCTTCTTGACGCTCTTTAGATTTTTTTAGATCCTCAAGTAAATATAAAATTTCTTCATCTTTTAATAATTCTGTTATATCATCTTTTGTAAGTTCTTTTTTTGTGTTCACGTTACCTCCTAATTATACCTTATTTTATCAGTTTTTTCAAGTGTTTGAGCTTTGTTTTTTCTTGAAAAAATTTAAAATTTTAAACAATAAACTTTTTTGATGTTTTTCATCCCCTTTTTTTTTGCTTTTGTTCCTGTTTTTCTTTTTCTTCTAGATAATTTGCCGCAAATTCAAGAAATCTTTTCCCTTCTTCTCGAATCATTTTCTCTGTAAATTCTCTTATCAATTCTAATTCCATTTCTTCTGTAAATTCTCCTTTAAAAAGTACAATCACTTGTTTGTTTTTAAATTTTTCTGGAAAATGTTCTTTTAGGAAATCCATTTTAAATTTACGAAATTCTCCCCAACCAAAATCTGTTAAATTTTCATAAAAAAACTTTTTTTCATCTATTAATTCATAATTTCCCACTTGTCCACTCCTCTTTGCCAATGTTTTTTTGCTGAACTAAAACAAAATACCGTAACCACATGGTAAAAATTTTTTCAACTCCGACAATTCGTTTTCTAAACACTTTCTTTCTTTGTATAAATCAAATAGTCTAAAATCAATTATCACGTATGAATTTGGATATTTTATTTCATAATCTCTTTCTCTTTCTTCTATTTCGCTATTAACTGCGTTCGTTTTTTTTCTTAAAATAAATATTTTGTCTTCTATTTGGTCTATTAGAATATCACTCATTCTTCATCCTCCTTAAATGCTTTTTTTATTATAATTAATTATACCACTTTATACTTTAATAGCAAAAAACTTTATAATCCAAATCAATCCGTAAATCACGGATAGATTTACAATCATAGCAATCAAAAATGCTATTATGTTGCTTATGTTGAATTTAAATGTCTTCATCTTGATTTTAAATTTCATTACTAATCCGTAAATAAAATTTACCAGCACCAAAGTAGTTGTTGCTGTGATTAAAGCGTTTATGATTCTTATTATTATTTCCATTTATTCCTCCTAATTTATCGTTTTCCCTACATCGTCCAAACGTTCTTTATATCATTTTTCCGACATCAGCAATTTTCTAATCCAATCGACTTTCTGTGACTGAACTATCTCCTGTTTTCGATATAATCATGTAAAAGCAAAACAACGAATCCAAAACTGTAGAGTGAAAAATATATAACATATTTCCACTCGAACTTACGGCTATTCCATCTTCCTGTTCTTCTATATGATGCTATTTTCGCTATTGTTTCAGTTGTTGTTAAAAATGCAAAAACTATTGCAAATCCTAACAAATATATTTTTAAAAATTTCATTTTATTCCTCCTCAAATGCTCTAAAATGATTTTTGTAAATCTTTTTCAACTCTTTTACAAGTTCCACATTTAACCAAACCCCTTCAATATAATATTTATTCTTAAACGTTTCCTTGCCTGTTGCGTGGAATTCCTGATGATGCTTGGTACATAAGCTCATAAATGGTGTTTTTAATCCGTCACAGTTTTCATATCCGCCTATGCTCGCTACCGAATTCCAATGATGCAGTTCTATTGTGCTGTACTCGTTATGCTCTTTTCCGCAGATACAGCAAACTCTTTTTCTCAAGCAGGCAATCACGTATCTTTGTGTTATATTGTCAATTTCCAATATATGTTTATATCTTTTATCGTGTTTTCCAAGTATATATAAATTTATTCCAAGTTCTAACGCTTGTTCTATGATAAACGAAATAAATTCATTTGCTGTTTCCATATCGCATTTTGCTGTAGAAAAGTCTAATCTATCTGTGGATACTGCAAACTGCTCTTTCATTAGTTCCTTAATCTCTATTAAAGTGTACCCAATCTCATCTCCGAACTGCTTTAACAAAACGTGTATCAGTCCGTTCTGTGCCTTAGACAATTTTTTTACAGGAATAACTTTGATTGGAAAATTATTAAGACGCTCTTCCAGCTGTTGCTTAAGTCCTGGATAAACTTTTTCTACGGCTAATGTTATTGTTATCTCGCTGTTTTTGATTTCCGTGTAAGCCATTTCTTTTTAGCCTTTCTTTTCTTGATAAATTTAATATTCTTAAATAGATTAGCGTTCAACTTCATGAAATTAAAATCACTTTCATTTACTTCGATTCCACTTAGTAATCTAATTTTTATTTTTTCCAATACATTTTCATCCATTTTCCCTCCATAAAAAAATCACAGCTAAATTAATAACTGTGATTTCAATTTATTTCAATTTACTTCAATTTTGATTTTATTTGATTTATAAGAATATGAATATCCTCTCCCTTTCTATTTAAATCTTTTAATTCTTTATAAAATATTTCTTTTTCTTCGGATGTTGCAGAATAATAAAACTCTATTAATCCTGTTTTTATTCCATTCGGATATTTCTCTAAAATTTCTTTTATTTTAGGACTATAATAACTCTCCAATACAATATCTTGTTTTCCCTTATCCTTTGACCGATGTAATATCCATTTTTTACTTTCTCTTTTACCATATTCATTTTTATATTTTTCAAAAAATTTTCTTCCTTCATCATCATTATCAAAAATTACAGTATAATTATCTGTAATTCCGCTAAATAAACCTATTAAAATACTAAGATTTGTAACTCCTACACCAGGAATAATCTTTATATTTGTATCCAGCAATTCAATTTCCTTTAGCATCTCTAGAAATATTTTATCTGTCATTCCTTCTGTTATTATAATTTTTTCATTAAAATGTAATAATGGAAAATTATCTATTTTTAGAGCATTTATTATCGGTGTCATTTCTCCTAAATTTTTATTGTCTTCAATTTTAGTGATTCTTTCTAATATCACTTTTTCATTTTTTCTTTTTGCTATATGAACTTGATTTATTTTTATTACTTTTGGATTAACCATATTTTCTAAATGTGTTGTATAGAATATTTTGTTTTCTAACGATAATTCTTTCAATATTTTTACTAATTCTGACTGAAAAGTTGTATGTAAGTATACTCCTGGCTCATCCAATAAAATTATACTCCCATAATTTTCATCACTTATATGTTTCCAATTATATTTCATTTTAATGAAAAAATTGAAAAACCACTGAAATCCTTTAGAACGCATATTTACTGGAAATACCACTGTTCTTGGTCTTCCGTTTTCTCTTTTTTCTCTCAAATCATTTATTAAAAATTGGAATTCTTTATCTTCGTATTTTAAATCAATTTCTATAGTTTTAAATTCTTCTTTTATTCTGTTTTCATGCATTTTATCCCATAAATTGGCTAGATTTTCATTAAGTTCATATTTTATATCTTCCAGCATTGTCCCTTTATCTGATAAAGTGCTATTCAAAAAGTCATTTACATTCATTTTATTTCTAGAAAATATTTCCTTGATGTACAAATACCAATCATCGTTTTCTTTGATTCTATTTGGAATCGCATCTTTAAAATCATCAATATATACTATATGAGGTAAATATTTTAAAATTGATTCTCCTATTAATTGTTCTATTTCTTCTTTTGGTATATAAAATAAAAGTTCTTCGATTGAATAACCATTTACTGATATTGTTTCATTAAACTCCTTGATTTTTAATTGTGAAATTAAATATCTATTATTGTACATACCATTTTGAGTAATTGAAAATTCTCTTGCGATTTTTAAACTATCTTCTTTTATATCAAAAAATACATTTTCCATAAAACTTAATAATTTATCTCGAATAAAATTTAAATATTGATGCTTTTTAAATTCACTATTATCTTTGTATCGGCTGTTAGAAATAAAATAATCTTCTTTTTGTGTAATTATATATCCTATTGCGTTCTCTATCAAATCGTTTTTATTTATATTTTCTATTTCGGCTTCGATAATAGGATTTTGTTTGTTTTCGAATTTATTTTTTATATAGTCATAATTTATAAATTCGCCACTATATTGCTTGTCATTAAAGCAATCAAATGCAAATAATGCTTGTAAGATAGAGCTCTTTCCTGTTTCATTTAAACCTATTATTGGAACCAAATTTTGATTATCCAATTCTATTGTTAGATCTTTAATCGCCTTATAATTTCTTATTCTAAATTTCTTATATTTCATTGATTACCTCCTGTTTCTGATAATATTTATTATACCTAAAAATCTAAAAATTTCAAAATTATTTATCACAGTTATTATTCAGTTGTCATTGTCCTTTTATCAACTTAATCTCTTCTATCTCAATTCCTTAATTCCGCTTTTTCTATCCAGTTCTGTACGTATGCCAGTGCTTCAGTTAAGTCTTTTCTCTTAATATCACGGTAGCTTGCAACTCCAAACCTGTCCTTTAAATCTCTGTAAATTGCAGGAAACATTAAATTTCTGTCAGCATCTATCACATCCAGCCTTTGATAAACTCTTATCGAAACTGCTTTTTGTAATTTTCTTTGTTCCGTATGGTCTATCCTTATCTCGTTGTCAACTTTGTTTTCCACGATGTCAATTCTATGCTTGACACTCTTCATTTCATTTGCCTGCAATATGATCATATCTTCTATTGTCATTGGTTTTTGAAGCTGTTCAATCTTTTCAATAAGCCTAAATCTTGTTTCAGCATTATATCTTGCCCCAAGTTGTAAAACTCCTTTGTAATTCAAAAGAAACATTGGCTGTTGCTTGTTTTGTGAATTTATATAATAGGACTCCTGAAAAATTAGGAGTCCTCTCTCTACTCCTAGTTTATCGATTTCATCTCTAATATCGGATAAAACATTATCATGCCTTTTTCCTGTTATCTCCGCCACTTCCAAACTTGTCAATGTGTTTCTGCTTTCTACATTCATCAATTCATTCATTAATATTCCTCCTATTTTATTCAATAAATTTTTTTAAATTCGGTCTAAAATAATTTTTCCCTTTCAATATTTTCCCATCTTCCCTGAAAATTGCTTTCCCATTTTCAAGTTTTGACATATTGCTTCTGTGAACTTCTTCAAATGCTTCCATAATTAATTCATCGTTAAACCAAGTTCTTTGTTTGTAATAATCAATTACAAAAAACTGATTACCGTATATTCCTAGTTCAAGCGTTGTGCCTATCGCTATGTAATACATATCACAAATAGCATCTAATTTCTCCACATCTGTTTCAGCTTCCAAAAATTCCTTTAGTTCTTCATCAAATAATTTATTTCTTAGTTTCATCCGTTCAACGCTTATCTCTCTATATACTTCTTTGTTCAGATATTTTTCTTGTCCAAAAGCCACATAGAACTCCTTAACAAGTTTTTTCATTTTTTCTAAATACCTCATATCCATTTTTCTTAAATTTATTATTTCTGCATTTACCATTTTCTAATTCCCTCTCTCTAAAATTTCGATATAAACCTTATCTTTGCCATACCCTTTTATTTTGTGCACAGCCAAATCGTCTATAAGTTCGTCATCCTCAATCACAATTCCTTTAAGACTGTCTAAAATAGCCTTGTTGTAATTGTCTATATCCCTTTTGGCTCTAGTTTTAAAATATAGCCATATTTCAACCTTGAGCCGTTTTTTTTGTTGCCTCGCCCTTGTACTGCTTTTTTAATTCATGCTTGGCTATTTCTTCAAACTCCTTGCCCCTTTTTGATTTATACCGCCCTCTATGCTTATTTACCCACAATGTATTTACGGACGGTGGCATTATGGGTAATTCTAATTTTATCAATCCTTTTCTCTCCCTTCTTCCAGCTTAAATTTATCCAGAATCTATAATTTCAGAACGATGCGAAAGTTAGGATGTCCTCCCCTTGGCTTGTAGTCGATTTTTTCATTCTTTCTCAAATCTCTTATTTTAGTAAAAACAGCCACTTCACTTCTTCCTAAAGTTCTGGCTATTTCTTTCGCTGTGTGTTCTTTGTAATTTTTTCTCACATAATCAAATTCTTCTTTTGTCCATATTTTTCTTGAATTCTTAAAAATAAATCTGTTGTTGTTATAATTTCCTGTTTCCTCCCTTATTATATTTCTTACCGTATACTTGCTTCTCTTCATTTTTTGGGCTATCGTGATATAATGCAGGTGTTTTTCTTCAAACATTTTTACTATTTTATTTTTTTCTTCCGTGTCTATTTTCTTTCTTTTTCTTTGATTTTTCAAATATTTGTGGCTAATATTGTCCACTCTGCCTTTTTTTATCTCCAAAATTTTTGCTGTTTCATAAGCACTAAGATTTTCATAATAAAAAAGATACTCTATGTCCTTTATTTCGCCTAAAGTCACGTCCTTTTTACATCTTTTCATTTGTTCCTCCAGTTCCAGTCTAATGTACAGTTTTCTTCTCTATATTCTATAAGTTCCTGGTTTTTCTCTTTTTAAATTTTGCATTTATCCTCCTAATACCATTTATCTATTTCATCCTTATACATTCCTATTCTTCTGTCCTCCCAGTCAAATTTGTAGTATTTACACTTACTCTTGAGCCTTGAAAACAGCTTATCTGTCCCCATTATTCTGAAAAAATCACTTGCTTGATCGTCTGACAAGTTTGTATTTATAATTACTGATTTTCTAGCATTGAATAGAAAATTAAATATGAAAAACATATTTTGCTTTGCCCAGTCTTTCATAAATTCGTTTCCTAAATCTTCCAAAATGATTATTTCAGCTTTGCCTAATCTTTCCCTTAAAAAACTTGTAGCCGTCTTCTCTCCAAACTTTTCAATTATTTCGTCAAATAAAGTCTGCAAACTTGTCTTGTACACAATATATTTGTCCTTCAGCTCGTTATAAATGCAATTTGTGTAATGGCTCTTACCTGTCCCCACTTCTCCAGACATATAAATTCCAAAGCCTTCATATCTAAATTTTTCAAAATTTTCGCAAAATTTCTCAAAAGATTTTTTGTATTCTTTCTCGGTTTCGTTTTTTATGTATGAAGTTTTGAAATCGCACTTGTAATCATCATAAAACATCATTTGGCTTGATAAATTTTGATATTCCCTTATTTTGTTTTCCCTGTCTATTTTCTTAAAACTTACTCTCTCTACCCTAATTCCATCCGTTTCCATCGTTGGTTCTGTCTGGTCTTTTTGTGTGTTTGCTATTTTCTCCTGTATTAAATCTTTTATTTCTTGCGGTGTTGCCATTGTTATTTCCTCCCGTTTTTTTCCAGTTTAAATAATTTTCAAATTTAACACCAAATAAGGTGCTTGGTCTTAAATAATTCTCGAATTCTGTATTTTTCCAAGCTGAACACATATTGTCTACAACTTTTTTGAAGTCATCAAAACCATATCCTTCGTTTATACGAGCTTTTATATGTTTTTGATTATCTTTGCTTGTTGTTTTGAATTTGCTGTTCGCTTTTTTATTCAAATAATTAATAACCTGACTATATATATTATTTAATATATTAGTATTATTATAATTATATATAGTATTATTATTTGTCGGATTTTTTTCCGAGTTTTTTGGCTCTTTGTCGAATTTTTTTCCGAGATTATTCGGATTTTTTTCCGAATTTTGTTCAGAACTCGGACTTTTCTCCGAGTTATTATCTTTAAACTCGTTCCAAGTTTTACCTTTTGCGGTAATTCTTATTAAATCTTTTTTGCCTTGCTTTATATATTCAATAAGCCCTTTTTCCTGCAATACTTTTAAATTTCTGTATACAGTATCAGATTTTTCAAAAAACATCGGCAATTCTTCAAGTATCAAATTTCTTGATACAAAATAATAAGTTTTATTTTCAATTATTTCTTCTTTTGCCCAGGCTGGAGCTTCATACAACAAAGCAAATAATATTCCTTGCTGTGCATTTATTTTCCACTCCATACATTTGGCATTGTTTAAATATGTCGAGAATCTCATTTCCTACACCTCTTTACTTAATTTACTAAATTTGATATAATCAAATTATGAAAATATTTGTATGCACTTCATTTGAAGTGCTTTTTTGTTATAAAACACCTTTTGAATCACATATTTTTTCAAGCACTTCTTTAAATCGTTCAAACGAAGCCTTTTTAAATTTTATTTTAAACTCAGCATTTCTGTTCCTATTTCCGTTCAATCTCTTAAATTCGTTTCTAATTGATTTGACAATTATATCAAATTCATCTTCGGTTACACCTTCTTCTTCAATAATTTTCAAAACTTTCAAAGTTACACCATGCACTCTTTTTATATTTTCTCTTGGATTGATGTATAACTGCTTTATTCTCGGATTTGACGGTCTAGGAGTTGTCGGCTTAGGATTCGTACCTCTTGTTTGCATTTCTCTTGCCTCCTTATTTTTCCTTTTTTGATTTTGTGTTATAATATCAACAAAAACAAAGGAGAACTACTATGAACTCTATTGATTTGAAAATATTAAAATATATTTCTGAAAAGAAAAAAGTTAGGTATAACGATTTATTAAAACGATTCAATCATCATTCAAGAGATGTTTTAGATATAAGGATCAATAATATTTTTGAATATGTTTCAAATTATTACGACAATAACATTAATGACGATATTATTGAAATTAATCCTAACGGCATTGCCTTTCTTGAAGATTTTAAAATTGAACGTAAAAATAAATTTATTACTGAACTTAAAATCTTTTCACTTAAAATATTAACTTCTATTTTTGTTCCAATATTAACAAGTATTTTAACAACAATTGTTGTATGGTATCTAATAAATCATTGGAAATGGTTCGCTTTGATTTTTAAAGCTACTAACTAAAGTATCTAGCCAAAATATACAGTGTTATTATTGATGTTGCTGCTGATAAAATTATTTGTAGCAATATCTTTTTCCAATTCATTTCTCACGCCTCCCTTATTTCATTTTTACCTCCTTTTGAGTTATAATAATATCGCCAAACATATTAAAACTGAAAGGAGGTGTTATTATGCTTATTCCTAAAAATTCACTTGCTTCTATGGAAGCTGCTCAAAGATTGATGAATAATCCTAATATTCAAAGAATCCAATTAGCAATGAATAATGTTCAAAAATTACAAGAAGCTATTAATAATTCAGCATTCCAAAGTGTTAATTTAATCAATCAACAAATGAGTTTTGCTAATTTGACTAATCTAAACATCTTGGCAAAACAAATTAATTTTCCTGATATTCACAGACAATTTGAATCCATAAGTTCAAATCTTAAAATTTTATCTGAAGTTTATCTAAAAAATCATAATTACTGGAATAATGTTATAAATTCCGCTATTGACGCTTACAATTCTACTCAAGAAGAGGAATTTGAAGTTGTTATCGAAAATTTTCCAGTTATTTTTTTGAAACCTCGATTAAATGAATATATCAGGATATTTCAAAACTTGGAAATTCCTGAAAATATTTCTGTTTATTTAGGATTTGCAAGTTATATTTTTCTTTGGCTTGCACCATATGCGACATTTGTTCCTGCTTTAGAGCCTGTTTTATTAGAAGTTCTCAAATGGATTGTTGAAGTTTTAAAATCTTTTGGTGTTATAGTTTTGGAATATAAAACTCCAAAGAAATTTGCTGAACTTACTTTTGCTATTGGAACTCCTGCTTTTATTTCTTTTATTTTTAGAAAACTTTCTAAAAAGTAACGTACAAAATTGATTTAATCAATAAATACAACATTGCAAAAGGTAGTGAATACATCACTATCTTTTTAATTTTTTCCTGAAAAAAATGATAAATTATCATAGAAATTATCAGTGCTATTATATCTTTCATTTCTCTCCTTTCTTAACTCTTATTTTCATCTCACACCTCCTTCCTTTTCTTTTGGGATTTGTTTTTGTAACTTTAATGTTACAAAATAATCAAAAAAATTAATCCTTCAAATAACTAAGGACTTCATTATATCTGTTTCTTCTATTTTGTTTTATGGCTCTTTTAAAGCCTTCATAACTATTGTATCCAAATTTTTCCATCACTTCTTTCATTGTTAAACCTCTTGAAAAAATAAGGCTTTTAATAGTCCTCATTCTTTTTTCTTCTATTTTCAATTTTATCACCTCAAAATCATTATACCTCATTTGTAACATTTTTGCAACAAAATTTTTAAAACAAAAAAGAAGCTTTTTACAGCTTCCTTTTATTTTTTATAATCCTATATCATATACAGCCAGTTTATGTCCGTTTTCTATTATGTTAAAAGTTCCTGCTTGCCCTTTTGGAACTTCAAAGACAATTGTCTGGTCAATTTTGTTTCCAACTGGTATATCATCAAAATTAAATTCTCCAAATTCAACAACACTTACGTCTGGTTTAATTAGTTTTTTATCCTTAGTTTCAATTTGGTAATGTTCTGATATTGCACCTGGCACTATATTTTTTGAAACATTTTCTTTAGTAAGTTTTATAACTATGTATTCATTCCCTTCTTTAGGTTGTGAATACTCTCCTTTTTCTACAACTTTAACATCTGTTACAGTTTGTGCCGTATTTTCAATTACGCCTCTTTCACCTTTTTTAAAATACTTGGTAGGTTGCTTTTGTTCGGAAGCTCCATTTGTATTTTCTGCTAATTTTGAAAAACCAAAAGTAAGCACTTCAAAAAATTCTTTATTTTTTTCGTCTTGTCCATAAACTTGCCAATTTTTACCATTCTTTTTCAACACAACATCCATATTTTTCTCATTAAACTTCAAATCTTTTGACTTTAATTTTTCCTCAAAATATTTTGTTGTAAATTCTTCTCCAAGTTTTTTCATTTCTTCTTCACTTTTTCCAAAATTTGAAAAAGCTAATGCCATTCCTTGTTGCATAAATTCTGGAAAATAAGAACTCAGATCAGGAGCTTTTATATCAAGATTTACAATTGCTTTGTCTCCTTCCACTTTTGTTTTCTTGATTTTGTAACTCATTTTTTTGTATCCGCTTAAGAAAATTTTTACAGTTTCATCGTTTGCCGACATTTCCGAATTAGGATTCAACTCCTTTATTTTTTTTGCATCTCCAGTTTGAAGTGCCTTTAATACACTTTCTAAATCTTTCTGTGCTTGCGGTGTTCCACAACTGAATACAAATAACATCATCGTCAAAACCAATAATATCTTTTTCATTCTTTTCCTCGCTTTCTATTTTATAATTTATTAAATTATATCATATTTCAAAGAAAATTGAAAGTATTAAAAAAGAAACCAGTTAAAAGTGCCTTTACTTATCAGTTAGATATTATACTAAATTTTAAATTTCTTCTAAAAGTTTTTCTAAAATCACTATCTAAAGTTACTAAACAAACATCTTTTTCTTCACAATATTTACTTATTATTAAATCTGTAAAATCCAAACTAGATAACAACGTTTCTTTATTTTCTATTTTTTCATATTCAAAATTATAATGCTCAACTTCAAATTCTTGATGCAGAAGAATGTCATTTATTATCTTTATTATTCCTGCGTTTGAAATTTTAAACTCAGGAGTTTTTCGATAATCTTTTTTAGTAAATTTTTCATCTTTAAGTTTACTTATTTTATAGTCTTCAAAAGCAGCATTCAATGCTAAATTATAAAATTCTGATATAATGGGAATTATTATCTTTATTTTTATTTTTTTTATTTTACAATCTATGAGTAAATCTTCTATTTTTGAAATGTAGTTTTGGTTTATCGTATTATTTTTGTTTATTTCAGGATGATAGAGGTTTACCAGAACATTTGTATCAAATATTACTTTTTTTTCATTAATTGTTCTTAAATCATAATTATTTAGATGAGTAAAATATTTTTGATCCATTTTTAGACACCTCTATCTGATTAGCTACAACTTCGTTGGCATTATTTATTTTTATGTTGTCAATTGTTTCCTCTGAAAATTCTCCATAAAGTTTCCCTATTGAAACATTAAAAAATCTTGTTGTGCTCGCCTCGATTCCACTAAAATCTAACACGATTTCTTCGTTCTTTTTTATCCCTTTTTCTAATTCTTTGTGCAAAATTTCTCCTTTTTCAGCTTTAATTGCAAATTCTGTTTTAATTAATTCTTTTACATTTATTTCCATTTTTCCTCCTTTAAGCTATCATTATCTTTTATAATAAATATCAATAATAATCGTTGTTCCTTTATATTTGTTAGTTAGTCTATTATAAACTGTTTTTCTGTTTTTATCAACAGAATAATAATCATACCCTGAAACTACTGTTATATTCCCTTCTAATTCTTCAACCATTTCTTTTAAATCATACAAACCATAACCGCCCGATGTTCCATCTTTTCTTGTGGTTGTACCTTCTTTAAATATCCATTCTATACATTTTTTATTTGATAAATTAGGTTTAACTTCTTTTACCTTTTCATTTATTGTTTTTCCTAAATTGCTTACCGAAAAAGAAAGTTTGCTAAGTCTAGGATAATACTGCCCACATATATATGCTACCGCTGTTTCTCCATGTTCATAACTATTGTTAGTAATTTCTCCAATATTACTTAATAGATAGCTATAAATCAAATTACTATTATTCAATAACTTTTTCTCTAATATTATATTTTTTATTTTTCCAAATGTATCATTCTCATTTTCTTGCTTCTTTAACATTGTAAAATCCAGCATTGTCTTATAATTATCTTCAGATATTCTAATTTCATTATTAAATAATTTTAAATATTTGTTTTTTGCAAAAAAATCTATTATTTCACTCTTTATTTCATTGTAATATATTTTTTCATGTGTCTGAAACAACTGCTGGTTAATAGTGTGAAAAAGCGGAAGCAACGAAGCTTCAAAAAACCTTATCTCTTTCATATTATAGTATAGCTTGTTATCTTTTGCAGATAACAAATTATTTAAAAATTGTATTATTTCAAATTTATTTTTCATTTCTTCAGGAAAATCTATATGTTCCACATTTTTCTCCGTATCTTAACTATAGTTTTCCTCAATAAACCCTTTTTAAATCTCTTTTTTATTTATCTTTATTTCCCAAATCTACTTTTCAACTCCGCCAATCTCATCAATGCTTTTTCTTCTTCTTTTCCAACAAAATAATCCTCTAGCGGAATGTAATTAAATAAAAATTCTGCCAAAAATAAATTTGCTTCGTTTTCTAGCTGGTTGGAAAATCCAAAAAAATTATCTTTCATAAAAGAAATATCTTTTGTTGGATGCTTCAATACGGCATGTCCTAACTCGTGTAACAGCACTATAATTATCATTAATTCAGAAAGTTTGCTGTTAATCATTATTAAACTGACTCCAGCGTTTCTTACATGAAATCCTTTTATTTTTCCTAAATCCTGAAATATTATTTCAACGCCTGCTCTTTCGCAAATTTCAAAAGGATTCTTTGTTCTGTATTTTTCTATCAGATTTTTTACTCTTAATACAAAATTCTTTTTCATATTCCTCCAATAATGGCTATTTTTTATTTTTCTTATCCCTTTTTATTTCTTTTGATCTAAAATATGCGTTATTCAGAGCAAGCATTAACTTGTCTTTGTCTTCTTCCGAAACATTTTCATCATTAAAGAAAAATACGGCATTATCTTCTAAAAATTTCTCTCTTTGCAATTTTTCTCTTCTGTTCAATTGTAAAACCCTATCATCGTCTATTTTATCTAAGGCAGCACCAGCCAGATTAAACAATTCTATTTTATTTAGATTAAATATTTCTGCTAAAGCCGATAAAACTTTTATTGGAACTTTTTCGTGTTCCTCATTCTCTAATCTTTTTATACTTGTGTGACTGTAATTAATATTTTTTCCTTTTAATTTATTCTCTACTTGTCGCAAAGTTAAATTTCTTTGCTCTCTCTTTTCTTTTAATAATTCCCCTAGTTTCATAAGTATTCCTCCTGCTTTCTTATTCTAATTTTACCACATTTTTTCAAAAAGTAACAATTTTGTTACAAAAAAGTGTTGCATTTTTGTTACAAATGTGTTATAATAATTTTGTAGTCAAGATAAGACTACTTTTTTAAAGGAATTTATGTAACAAAAACGTTACATAATGTTATAAATAGGAGATGATAAAAATGACAGCTTTAGAAAAAGAAGTAAGAGGCGTAATATTCGATTTAATTGATAGTGAAGAACTAAAGGTAAACGATAACGATGAAATCGAATATACTCAAGAATGGTTGAACAATTGGCTTATGAGCTGGATATTGGACGGAGCCACAACAAAGGAAGTTATGAAAATTCGTGAATATTTTGAGAACTTTGAATATGAGGAACAAGTTGAAAAAAGTTATCAAGTTGGAGTAATAACATACGACAACGGACATCAGGAAGCAGAGTGGGAAGATGAAATTGTAGATGTAACTGTAACAACTAAAAAAATAGCATAGGAGGAATAACAATGAATTTTGAATCGGTAACATTAGTAAACAGCAATAACGAGAAAGTGAAAAAGGAAAGAGAAGCTAAGAAACTAAAAAATAGAATCAAAAGGCTGTTTAACAAAAAACAACCAAAGCCACTACTTTTTAATCCGAACTGGAAATAAATTGATATTTTACCAAGCCCATAAGCGATTGTGGGTTTGGATAAGATATTAATAATCTTAAATAAATTTCAGGAGGCAAAATATGACAATAAGAGAACAGCTGGAAAAAGAAATGGATAAACAGGAAATTGAAGAAATGGAGGAAGAAAATGCTGACAACAAAGAGTGCAATAAAATGGATAATTCTAATTATAACAACTGCTCTAATGCAGATTGAAACGATTAGAGTTAAAGGGCATTGGATATTTGGCGGTAATACAGTGTTTCCATTTTTAATGGCACTACTACTATGGTATGTGCCAAGCAGAATTAAGGAATTTATGGGTCTTGTAAAAGGGGAGAATTTTTTTAAAGGAGAAAAACTATGTGGATAAAAATTAAAGATATTTTACTTAATTTGTCAAATTTTCATACTATAGGAAAAAGGGAATTTGAAATAAAATTTTCGTATTCTCAAGAAGTCTTTGTTCTTCGTTTTGATACACAAGAAGAATGTGATAGAGAATTTGAAAGAATCGAGAAATTATTGCTGGAGGGAAAATAATGTTTACAGATGACTATATAAAACAACAAAACGCAAGTCTTAACTTTTTTAAGAATGCTGCTAAGAACTTGCAGGAACTTAACAAGGAATTAAAACAAGACAATGATAAATGGGAGGAAAAGAATAATGAACATTTACGAAAAATTACAAAAGGCTAGAGTTGAATTGCAAAGTTTGGGATTGAAAATGGGAGGGCATAATAAATTTTCCGGCTTTAAATATTTTGAACTAAAAGACTTCTTGCCAAAAGTGAATGAAATATTTGAAAACTTAAAACTTTTTTCAAAATTTGATTTGCTAGAAAAACGAAGGTGTATTAACTGTAATTAATACAGAGAAAACGGACGAAACAATCACTTTTGTAACTCCAAAGGCTGAAATAGTTTTAAAAGGACAGAATGGATTACAAATGATAGGAAGTACGCATACTTATTTAAAACGTTACTGTTATCTAAACGCTTTAGAAATAGTGGAAGACGATATGATTAACGCAACAATTGACAAAGATAAGCAACAAAATAAACCTAAAGAATATTCGACAGAAGAGGAGAAAATCCAAAAAGCAGTTAAATATATAAATGAACATTTAAAAGGAAATGAAAAAGAGATAGATAAATATTTACTCGCTAATTCAACAGACAATTTAAGCAAAGTTCCAATTAAAGATTTAGAAAAATTATGTAACTATATAAAAAACAATAAGCAAAAGAAGGGAGCATAAATTATGAACGTAGCAATATTAATGGGAAGATTAACACGAGATCCTGAGCTAAAATATACATCAAACGGAAAGGCATATACAACTTTTACATTGGCTGTACAGAAAACAAAAGATGAAGCTGAGTTTATCGACTGTGTGGCTTGGGAAAAGACGGCTGAGAATATAGCAGAATATTTTGGGAAAGGCAACAGAATATTAATACAAGGACGTTTAAGCGTAAACAGTTACGAACAGAACGGAGAAAAAAGGAAATTTACAAGAGTTTTGGCAAATACTTTTGAATTTATTGACAGCAAAAACAGTGGTAACGGTGAAAATAATAACAGAAATCGTTATGATTCTGATGAGGACGAAGGATTTCCTTTTGATAAGAATAAGAAATGATAGAAAGGAGAAAACAAAATGAATAATTTGAGTTTAATAAAATACGAATTAAAAGAAATAAATAATATAATAAATTTTTTGGATAACCAAAATAATGAATTGGACGAACAAACAATAAATGATACAAAAGAAAGTGTTTCATTGCTATTAGAAGAAAAATCGGACCAACTGGAATTACTATTGAAAGATTTAGAATTAAAAGCAGAAAAATGCAAAGAAATTGCTGATTTCTATACTAAAAAAGCAAAACAAGCAAGCGAAAGAAAAAAAGCACTAAAAAGTTTAATCTTAGAAGCCATGCAAGGATTGGATGTTAAGAGAATAGAAACTGAAACAGGTACATTTACAATTAAAAATAACAATCCATCTTTAGTGATTGACGACAAAAGTTTAATACCAGCAAAATTTGTAACTATGATTCAGAGCGATAAAATAGAAAAAGAAGAAATCAAAAAAGCAATTAAGAACGGAGAAGAAATTGCTGGAGTACATTTGGAGACTTCGCAAAGTTTACTTGTAAGATAAAAGAGAGGATTAATTGAGGGTACTTTTTGTAACAAACAGGAGGAGAACAAATGAGCAAATACAAGGTAGGATTTTATGCAAACAGCAATGCAAATGCTTTCTGTACAAATGCTGAAGTTATAGATTTAGTCGATGATTACGGCTATACAGAAAAAGAGGCGGAAGAAATAATAAATGATGAAGAAAAGTTAGAAAAAGAATTTGATGTTTGGTTATGGGATACTATAGAAACAGGCTTTCAAGTTCTCAAAACAGGAGAGGAAGTTGAGGATTGGGAAAGAATGGATCAATGATAAAACATGCCGAAATTTACAAAATAAAAATTGAAAATGAAATAAGATTCATAGCAAAAGTGTATATTGACAGAGAAGAAATACAAGAAGAAAGTTTTAGCGGTCCAACTTTTGAAGAGACTGCTAAACACGTTTCAAAAGATTGTGTTATATCGAATTATTTTGATATGACGGAAACGGAGGGATAATGAAAAATAAGGAAGAAATATTAAAACTATTATACAAAATCAAAGCAGAACAGGACAAAAGGAGAGCATAGATGAAAGCCATTATATATGCTAGGGTTAGCACAGAAATGCAGGAAGAGGGGCGTTCACTTGAGTTTCAGATAAGAAAATGCGAAGATTTTTGTAAAATGAGCGGTTACAAATTAAAAGAAGTTATACAGGACGTAGAAAGCGGAGGTAATGATAATCGTGAAGGCTTTCTTAAATTACAACAGGAAATCAAAAAGAAATCATTTGATGTGCTTGTGGTTTACGAGAGTTCTCGTATTTCACGTATAACTTTAACTATGTTAAATTTTGTTTTGGAACTTCAAAAAAGTAATATAAAATTTGTATCTATCTCACAATCTGAAATAAATACAACAACCCCCACCGGTATGTTGTTCTTTCAAATATTTGCTGTGTTAGCAGACTACGAAAGAAAACAAATATCAATGAGGGTAAAGTCAAATAAATGGGCTAGAGCCAAAGCAGGAATATGGCAAGGTGGAAATATCCCAATTGGCTATAAAAAAGACGAACATAATAATATTGTAATAGATCCTGAAACTTCTGAAGATGTAATAAGTATTTTTAATACATACTTAAATACTAAAAGTATTTCTGAAACAGCAAGTATATTTAATAGAAATATTTCATCTATTAAATGGATTCTACAAAATGAGTTTTATATCGGCAATCTTATGTATGGTAGAAAAGAAAATAATATTAATACTGGAGAAGTTAAGATAAACAAGGAAATAACAATATTTAAGGGAAATCACCAAGCATTAATAAGTGAAGATCTATTCAGAGAAGTGCAGCGGCAAATGTTATTCAAGCAACGTGTAATACGTAAAGAAGGCAAATTTTTATTCACAGGCATACTGGAATGTACCTGTGGTGGAAAAATGTTTAAAAACAGCGTTAATTACAGATGTGATAAATGTAAAAAGGCAATATCCATGAATAAAGCCGAAAAGTTTATAATACGTAAATTATTGAATTTGAAAGAATTAGAGTTTTTAAACGAAAAGCCTAATTTAGAAAAGTATAAAAGAGATAGAGAAAATATAGACAAGCAAATCAAAAAAATAGATAGAGAAAGAACTAAGTATTTAGAATTATTTACTAAAGAATTGATAAATGAATTTGAATTAAATGATAAACTTGAGGAACTGAAAAATAGAAAACGAGTATTTGAAGATTCCTTGAATGATATTGATAGAATAATAAAAGATAAAACAATAAGTGAAGAAAAATTGGACAATATAAAAATCTTAAAAGAAGTGTTAGAAAATATGGATGAAACAGATAGATATAATTTATTCTTGATGTTCAGAATGCTAATAAAAAGGGTGAAAATAAAAAAATATCAACCTTTAGAAGTGCTGATATTACTGAACTAATCCACTATTTTATGTGGGGTTTTATGGTGCGAAAGGTGGGACTCGAACCCACATGTCGAAGACGCTAGATCCTAAGTCTAGTGCGTATACCAATTTCGCCACTCTCGCAAATCTATTATTTAATTATCATAGTGGTGAGCCATACTGGGATCGAACCAGTGACACCTTGATTAAAAGTCAAGTGCTCTACCGACTGAGCTAATGGCTCGCAGTTATGGGGTGACCGACGGGACTTGAACCCGCGACAACCAGTGCCACAAACTGGCGCTCTACCAACTGAACTACGGTCACCATATATTTATAACCAAATTGTTCTTATAAATAAAATGGAGCGGGAGACGAGGGTCGAACTCGCGACATTCAGCTTGGAAGGCTGACGCTCTACCAACTGAGCTACTCCCGCAAAATCTATAATGGTCGGTGTAGTAGGATTTGAACCTACGACCCCCTGCTCCCAAGGCAGGTGCGCTACCGAGCTGCGCTATACACCGTTCTAAAGAATATCTTCAATTTTTCAAATACTCTCAGACAAGAAATATAATATCATAAATCAGAATGAATGTCAACACTTTTTTCTGATAATTTCAATTTTTCTTGATTTTTTTTACTAAAATACCATTTTTCCATTATTTTTAGTATATTTCAACTAAATAAGGGCATAAAAAATTATACCCTCATTATATAATTATTTTTTTATCAATGTTACACTAACTTCAGAATCTTCCAAAGCACTTCCATTAATAAAGTTTATTCCGTCAAAATGTAAAATATCTCCTGGTACTAAAACATGTTTTTCAGTTTCATTCAGGTACATTTCCATTTTTCCTTTTAGAACGGTAAAAACAATTTCCTCATCTTCATGATTGTGCTTAGCAATTTTCTCATCTTTTTTCAAAATTTTCTTTACCAATTTAAAATTTCCCTTGTTAAACAGCAATCCTGCTTCATTTTTTACATTTCCAAACATCTTTTTCTCCTTAATAATTTATTTTTATTTTCCTTTTTTTACTTTATATAAATCTTCCAACAATTCATCATTATTCTTGTATTTCTTTATTAGTTCAATTAAGTTTCTCATCCCTTCAACTTCTGACATTTCACTTAGTTCTCTTCGCAACTTCCAGATTTTTTCCAGATTTTCTCTTGGAATTAATAATTCTTCACGTCTTGTGCCACTCTTTAATACATCAATTGCAGGAAATATTCTTAATTGTTCAAGTGTTCGGCTTAAAATAATTTCCATATTTCCAGTTCCTTTAAATTCTTCAAAAATTACTTCATCCATTCTGCTTCCAGTTTCAACAAGTGCGGTTGCAATAATCGTAAGGCTCCCGCCATTTTTTATATTTCTTGCGGCACCTAAAAATCTTTTTGGATAATAAAGGGCATTCGGATCAATTCCTCCTGAAATCAATTTTCCACTTGATGGGATTGTTATGTTATACGAACGTGCCAATCTTGTTAAGCTGTCCATTAAAATTAAAATGTTCTTCCCACGTTCCACTTGCCTTTTTGCCATTCGAAGCACATTTTCTGTAACTTCTGTATGCACTCTTGGATCTTCATCAAAAGTCGCGGCATACACTTCCGCATCCTTCACATTTTCCTTAATATCTGTAACTTCTTCCGGTCTTTCATCAATTAGTAAAATCCACACATCAATTTCTGGATTATATTTTATAATATCATTTGCAATTGTAGAAAGGAGTACAGTTTTCCCAGCTTTTGGCGGTGCAACTATAAGCCCTCTCTGACCCTTTCCAATTGGTGAAATTAAGTCAATAATTCTTGAAGAAATTTCTCCGCTTCCCAAATTTAACTTCTCATCTGGATATGATGGCACTAAATCGTCAAAATATGGACGTTCGAGTGATTTTTCAGGCAAATCTCCATTTACTAGCAGTACTTTTAAAATTCCATAATTCTTCTCTGTACCAATTGGTATTCTTAATTCTCCAAATACAATGTCTTCATTTCTCAGGAAAAATCTTTTTATTTGTGACATTGAAACATAAACATCAGGACCAATTGAAGTATTTCTCAAAAATCCATAATTTCCATCTCCAATTACATCCAGTTTCCCAAATCCATAAGTTTTTCCTCTTTCTTCCCCTTTTTTTATCAAAATAGCATTTATAAGTTCATGTTTTGACATTCCTGAAAAATTTTCAATTTTATATTCTTTTGCCATTTTCTTTAGTTTTGTCACATTTTGTGAAAGAATATCCTTTATCATTTCCTCTTCAAGATTCAAATTTTCTGAACTATTTTTTTTCTCTGTTTCTTCTTCTTTTTCAATTTGTTTTTTTTCTTCTAAATTTTCGCTAAGTCCTAAAATTTCCTTTGTTTCCGACGCTTTCGGACGTCCTCTTTTCTTTTTTACAGGTTCAATCTGCTCTTGCTGATTTTTTCCCATCTCGACTTCTATCTTTGTCTCTTTTGTCTTCATTTATTCCTCCACCAACTCTCCATATAATGTCCATGTTTTTGCATCATAAATTCTTGTATTCACAAATTTCCCTTTCAAATCCTTTCTATCGCTCTTAAATAAAACTATTTTATGCGTAGAACTTCTTCCTGTCAACATTTCAGGATTTTTTCTGCTCGGTCCTTCCACAAGCACTTTAACAATTTTTCCAAGATATTTCTGGCTTTCTTCTTTTGCCTTCATATTCTGTAATCTCATAAGCTGCTGCAGTCTCTCATTTTTTATTTGCTCATCGACTTGTTCGCCCATCGTAGCCGCAGGAGTCCCTGTTCTCTTTGAATACATGAACATAAACGCATTTTCAAATCCAACTTCATTCACAACATCCATCGTGTCTTGAAAATCTTCATCTGTTTCCCCTGGAAAACCTACGATAATATCTGTTGTAAGCCCAATATCAGGTACTTTCTCCTTAATTTTTTTAGCAAGTGCAATAAATTCCTCTTTTGTGTATCCTCTGTTCATTGCATCCAAAATTTTTGTAGAACCGGATTGCAGTGGCAGATGCAGCATTCTTGCTATTTTCGGGTTTCTTGCGATTGTATCAATTACTTCATCACTAAAGTCCTTTGGATGTGGCGACACATATTTTATCCAGAAATCTCCTTCTACATTTGCACTTTCCTCCAATAATTCTGCAAAATTATCCTGCCCATTTGCAAAATCGCTTCCATACGAATTTACATTCTGTCCTAAAAATAATATTTCTTTGTATCCCTTTTTTGTGTATTGTTCAACATCGCTAACTATTTCGTTAAGCGGTACAGAACGCTCCATTCCACGTACATAGGGAACTATGCAAAATGTACAGTAATTATTGCATCCATAAGTTATGGAAATTGAAGCTACAATATCATCCCCAAAGTCAGCATCAACCCTTGTTGGCAATTCATCCTCATCATCCACCATGACAATATGTGTTTCTTCCCCAGATTCAATTCTTTCTAAAATATCAGGAATTCTTCCTATATTCTGATTTCCAAGTACCAAGTCCACGTAAGGAGTCTTTTTAATAAATTCATCCCTTACTTCCTGAGCAAGGCATCCTGTAACGCCAATAATCATTTTCCCATCTTTTTCTTCCTTTATTCTTTTCAAATCTCCGAGTTTTCCATACACCTTAACAGCGGCTCCTTCTCTTACTGTACAAGTATTCAAAAACACCAAATCCGTATTTTCAATATCTTCTGTCATCTGGTACCCCATTGTTTGCAGCATTTGTTTCATTTTTGCACTTTCATTTACATTCATCTGACAACCATAAGTTATTATTGTTGCTCTCTTTTCCACTTTTTCCCTCCAAATTTTTGTTCTATTTCTTAAAAGTCTGTGATTTTCTCCCGAACAGTTTTTGAATTGCTTAAATATGATAATTTTTTACCACTTAAATAGCATTTCGATACTATCCAAGTATAAATCTGAATTTTTCAAGTTTATTTTTGCTTATCATAATGGTATCATTTTTATTTTAGAATTTCAAGAAATTTTTATTCTTTTTTTTAATTAATACTTGCTTGATAACCTAAACCTCGCCATTCAAGTAAAATCCAAACAAATTTATCCAAAAAGAGAGATGATTTTAAATAACCATCTCTCTTCCCAAATTTTACATTACTATTTAATTTCCCAAGAAGTTTCAATCTCTTGTCACACCTTGATTCTCTCAATTAAATTAATTAACGTAAAAAATTATATCGAAATTCCATTTTTAATCATATTATTTATAAATTTTCAATAATCTTCTATTATCCCTTCTTCCCTTTCAACTATATTTTACTCCTAATTTATCTTAAATACAAGTTTTTTTTCAAAATAATAAAAGAATTTCCACCAATAATGTAAAAGTACACCTTCAATGCCTTTTTCAAGCATTTCCAGTGTACTTACCTTTATTCTACAATAAATAACCATTCAGAAGACAATTCATGTTCTCCATTGATTACTTTTTCATATTCTGATTTTAACAATTTATGAAATTTACCTGCTTGTGGTTTTGCATTAAAGTCTAACTGCCCAATAGGACGTTTGTCCAATGATTCTGCATAAGTAATTTTCATTGCTGTTCCTGTTACTAGCAGTTCGTCTGCTGTGAATACCATTGATCTGTCGATTTTTCCACGATTTATTTTATATCCATTGTGTTCCAGTAATTCCAATGCCGATCTTACTGTAATCCCTTCAAGAGCCGCGTTTCCAGTGTCAGGGATTATTATTTGCCCTCTGTAAACCAGTATTATATTTGCAACTGACACTTCTACCACGTTTCCAGCGTCATCAAACATTAATGCATCATCATATCCGTTTCTTTGAGCGTCACTTGTCGCAAGGAACGAGTTAATGTATGAACCTCCTGCTTTCGCTTTCGTAGGAATTGCCGAATCATTATATTTTCTATAAGTCGAACTCATTAAGTTCAGTCCACCTTCTGTACTTACATAATCTGCAAGCGGCAGCATGTAAATTGCCAAATCAAAGTCTAATCCTGCTTTTTTAGGCGATAATCTAGGCTCCTTGCAAAATACGAACGGACGCATATAAAAGTCTTCTTTTACATCGTTTTTCTTAACTAACTCTGTAACAATATCCTTAAATTCATCCCAAGTTATAAAATATTCAAATCCTAACATTTTTGACGCATTCATAAGTCTTGTATAATGATCTTGCAATCTGAAAATCGCTACTTTCCCATTTCTGTAATATCCTCTGATTCCACCAAAGCAAGTTGTTCCATATTGTAAACTGTGTGTAGCAATACTAACTGTTGCTTTTTCAAATTCCACTATTTCTTTATCGAAATATGCAAATTTCATAAATTCTGTCTTTGCCATCTAATTTTACCTCCATGTATTTCAGTATTCTAATATTTACTTTTATATTTTAGCACTTTTTTAAAATTATGTAAAATTTATTTTTTATAATTAACTATATATATTATATATATTTAAATGCTAAGATTATAATTCTTTCTTAATTTTATTATATTTTGAATTTGTAAAATTAGACTCCATAAACTTTCATAAGTTCATCCAGCTCTTTTTTCTCTTCCATTTCCTGAACTTTTTTTACAGATAACGCAATTGATTTTCTCTTATCATTAATATCTGTAATTACAGCCTCAACTTTATCTCCAACAGAGAATTTTTCAGAAATATCCTTCAAAAATTCATCTGCCAATTCACGTTTTGGTATAATTCCGTTAAATCTGTCTGTCAATTTAACAAGTACAAAGTTTTCCTGAATTTCCACAATCTCAGTATTTACAATATTCCCTTTCTTATATTGCTCCGTAACTTCCTTCCAAGGCGATTTTTCAAGTTGCTTGATACTTCCAGAAAGTTTCTTGGCAAGTTTATCAATTACAATTACTTTAAATTCCACTTCATCGCCAACCTTGTATTCCTTATGCTCTTTTCTGTCCCATGAAAATTCATTTTTATGAACAAACACTTCTATCCCTTTTTCCAATTCTACAAAAATTCCATAATCCTGAACATTCATGACCTTTCCTTTAAATGCATTATCAAAGTCATAAGTTTCCTCAAGAATTTCCCATCTATCATCAAGCAACGCTTTAGCACTTAGAGTAATTCTATTTTTTTCGTCATTAAAGTCAACTATTTTAAATTTGATTACGTCTCCTGCCTTATATTTTGAAGTTAAATTGGTTTCTCTCTTATATGACAAGTCAGACACATGTAAAAGTCCATCAATATCTTTTTCCAGCGAAATTAACAATCCAAAGTCAAATACTTCTGTTATTGGTTTTTCGATAATATCTCCGATGTGGTATTTTTCCTTAACTGTATCCCAAGGATTTTCTAACAGTTGTTTTACACTTAACTTGACATTTTTCTTTTCATCTTCAATTTGAATAATCTTTGCAGAAAATTTATCCCCTTCCTTGTAGTTTTTAAGCTCCTTAGCTCCATTGTGCCAAGCCAGCTCTGAAACATGTACAAATCCAGAATTTCCGTCAACAGTTACAACTATCCCAAAATCAAGTACATCCTTCACAACTGCCTCAACTACATCTCCTACATTATGGCTTGCCGCAAATGCAACCCAAGGATCTTCTGATAATTGTTTTATGCTTAATTTCAATCTATTTTTTTCAGCATCCTTTTCAATAATTTTAGCACTTATTTCATCACCAATTTTATATTTTTCAGTCAAATTATCCACTTGATTCCAAGAAATTTCAGATATATGGATAAATCCGCTAGTTGCTTCCAAGTCCAGAATAATACCAAAATCAAATACTTCCTTAATTTTACCAGTAACAACATCTCCAATATTTACTTTTTCAAAATATTTTTCTTCTTCAATTTTTATTAAGTCACTTCTTGAAACAGTTATGTTGCTCTTATTTTTTTCCTTTATTAAAAATTTAAATTTTTGTCCTGTATAATCTTTATTTTTGTCGAATCTGGCAAGTGAAAATGGTAGAAATGCTTCATTTTTCCCAATTCTTACAGTGTATCCACCTTTGATTTTCTTTATAATTTCTCCAGTTACAATGTCGTCTACATTAAATGATGCCAGTTCTTTTGCCTTATCCAATAAAAATTTTGAAACAATGATATTGTCTTCATCTTCTCTTAAAACTTTTACTTCAATTTTATCTCCTATTTCAAAATCCTTAACTTCGCTAGCATAAATTCTTCCTTCTTTTTTTGCATTCAAATCAAGAAATCCGAAATCCAGCTCTTTTCTAGTAATCACTCCTTCCACTACATCTCCAGATTTTTTTTCTTCTGGCAAATAATCTTCCAACAATACTTCAAATTCTTTTTCGTTCATTTTGCACTCCAGAACTACTTATATTAGCTAGTTCTTTCTCCCTTCTTTATATTTTGTTTATAAAATTATTTTTCAAAAAATTTATCAATTTCAATCAGTTGTCTTAATTCGTCCAATAGTTTACTTTCTTCATCGCTGTTCTCTCCATTTTCTGAAACAGCCCTAAGTTTTAATTGTTCTCCTTTTGCTGCTCCAAGAGTCATCACTCCAAATACATTTTTTCCGTTAACAACTTCATTTTCTCCAATTTTTTCTATTTCCAATTTCAGGTTGTACCTTTTTGCGATATTGACAATCTGTCCAGCTGGTCTGGCATGAAGCCCCTGCTCGTTCTTTATTTCCACAGTAATTTCTGTCATAGCCCCCCCTTTCATGTTAGTGCTCCTATTAAATTTTACAACAAAGCTTTGACTATAAAGCTAATCTTACGTAAATAATATCATTTATTAAGTTAAAAATCAATGTTTATATAGATTTTTTATGAATTTTTTAATAAAGATAAACTAAAAGTCTTTTAAAATTATATAAAAAGAGAGATATTAAAAATATCTCCCTAATTTATAAAAAATTTTAAATTTCAATTATTTGTTGATAAATCTTACGTTACTGAAATCAACGTTTTGGAAGAATAATTCAACTCTTCTGTTATTGTATCTTCCGTCAACAGTATCATTAGTATCTGCTGGATTGCTTTCTCCTTGTCCAGTGATTGTTCCATAAGAAATTGTGTTTTTCAATCCATATTCTCTCAACAATTTAGCAACGTTTTGTGCTCTGGCTACTGATAATTTTTGGTTGTATGCAGCTGATCCAGTTGAATCTGTATGTCCAACGAAATCAATTGATCCACCATCAGCAAATTGGTTAATTACACCTGCAATAGCTCTTAAGTCAGCAGCTTCACCTTCATTAGGTACTCTACCATCCACTTTAAATCCTCTAATTACACACTTCTTATCATCAACTGAACAGCTAAATGGTAATATAGCTGTATTTGGCTGATCAATGTCTCTTGATGGAGTTGGTGCTGGTGCAGGCACTGGAGTTGGTACAGGCACTGTAACTGTTTGAGTTATGATTTTAGGTGATCTGTCATTTTTCAATTGTCCAAATCTATATCCTAATCTTACTCCTACTGAATCAGAATAATCTCTGTTTCTGTCTCCTGCTACTGTATCTCTAGTTTTGAAGTTAGATCTTTCATATATAGCTTCTAATGAAACTGGTCCGAACTCTGTTCCTAATCCAGCTGCTACATATGGTCCACCTGATACTTTCAAGTCATCTCTTCTAGCTTCTTTTGCTTCTTTAGCAAAGTTATATCCTGCTCTTCCTAATACGTATAGTGCATCATTTCCACTATTAGTTGTAATTAAGTTGAATTTACCTAAAGCGTATACAGGTACACTTCTTGCAATTTTTGTGTTTTCTTTTTTATCTTTTAATTTTCCTGAGTTAGCAGAGAATTTATATTCTGAACCTACTCCCCATTCAAATTCACCTTGGTTGTCAACGATGTATTCTAAACCAGCTACTGGACCTGGTTTTAATCTAAAATCTGAACCATTAACGTCTGAACCAGATTTGTATTTTCTGTAGAAATCATATCCACCTTTAATTTGGACTTCAGATGCTACAGCGTTTAAAGCTAATAAAGCTGTTCCTAAAATTACTAATTTTTTCATTTCAATTCCTCCTGAATGTCATTTTGTTTTTTCTCTAACTTAGTTAGTACTGTTTTCTTCTAATCCTCTTCTAAGATTATACACTATTTTAAGAAAAAAATCAATACTTTAACTTTATAATTAAAAAATATTCTTTAGCCAAAACTTCACGTTTACAAGTATATGATACCATTGTTTTAATAAAAAGTCAATAAAAAAATTCAACTATTTAGATTGTTTTATCCGTTGTATTCAGTACATTTTCAACAAAACAGCTATTTAGATGACTCTTGAGTCATTCATTTTATTTTTTTCCTTTTAAAATAAATTTCAAAAATTATTCTCAAATTTACTGCCAATCGGAAAAAAATAGATAAAAATTAGATATTTATCATTTTATCAATAGAAATTTCTAATTTTTTCAATAATGCAATACGATTTTCTTTCAATTTTTCGTTATCAACATTAATTATTACATTATCAAAAAATTGATTAATCGTAGATGCATTATTTAACAATGTTTCAATATAATTTGAAAATTCTGTATTTTCAATACTTTCCAATTGATTTGCTAAATTATACAATGTCTTTTCTTCTTCCAATTCAAATAAAGTAGTGTCAATATTTAGATTTTCATTTTTTTCATCTTTCACAATATTTTTTACACGTTTCAAAAGATTTATCAAAATTTCAAAATTTTCAGTCTGTGATAATTTCAGAAGTTCAGATAATTTTTTATCAAGTTCCACAATATTACTTTCAAGATTTATCTCATAATTTATAAGATCTTTTTTATATTTTTCTGAAAGCACGTTAATTATTCTTTGTTTAAAGAACTCGGTCACATCTTTTACAACATCTTTTTCCAGCACTTTTTTATCATTTGAAAAAATTTCATAAGCCTTTTCGATTAATTTTTTATAGTCAAAAGATAATTTTGAATTTAATACAACTTGGATAATTCCTTGTGTCGCACGTCTTAATGCGTAAGGGTCTTTAGAGCTTGTCGGTTTTAATCCAACTGAAAAACATCCAATTACTGTATCCATCTTATCAGCTATTCCAGCGATAGAGCCTTCCACAGTTGTTGGCAGTTCATCTCCTTGATAACGTGGCAAGTAATGCTCGAAAATCCCAAGTGCTACATCTTTCTCTTCGCCTTGCTTTTCAGCATAAACAGAACCCATAAATCCTTGCAATTTTGTAAATTCCTTTTCTCCAATTACATTTGAAACAAGATCCGCTTTTGCTAAATCTACAGTTCTTATGATATTTTCCTTCTTATCATTCAAATTTAACTCTGAAATCAGATATTCAGCAATTTTCTCACTTCTTTTGACTTTTTCAAAAATTGTTCCCATATCCTTTTGGAAAGTAACTTCCTTCAGTTTTTCCACATTATCCGCAAATTTATTTTTCAAATCCTCGTCAAAGAAGAATTTCGCATCAGCAAGTCTTGGCTCTACAACCTTTTCATTCCCTTTTTTTACAGTTTCAGAATATTCAGGCGCATTTCTTATAACAATAAATTTATTAGATAATTTACCATCCTTATCTTTTACCGGAAAATATCTTTGATGAGTTTCCAATGTAATCGTGATAATATCTTCAGGAAGTTGCAAATAATCCTTGCTAAATTCACCTTTTATTGCATAAGGATACTCTACCACATTAACCACTTCATCCAATAAATATTTATTGATTATAGCAGTATCTCCATCCTTTTCACCATTTTCCCTTATGCTTTTCAAAATTTCTTCTCTTCTTTTTTCACCATCTACAATAACAAAATTTTCAAGCAATATTTTCTCATAGTCAAGCGGATTATTAATCTTAATGTCCTGAGAAGCAAAATATCTCATTCCACGAGTTTTATTCCCACCTTTTAGCCCTTCAAACTCAAAAGGTAAAATTTCTCCATTATCAAACAAAGTTACAAACCATTTAATCGGTCTTACAAATCTGAATGTTCTGTCAGCCCATTTCATTGACTTTTCAAACTCTATTTTCTTTATCGCATTTTTCAATATTTCAGGTAAAATCTCCTTAGTATTTTTTCCTGCAATAAATTTTTCAATCGAAATATATTTTCCTTTTTCATTTTCAATAATCTTTATATCATCAGTCGTAGCACCTTGCGACTTCACAAACCCTTCTCCAGCTTTCGTAAGCTGTCCTTCCTTATAAGCAATCTCAACCGAAGGCCCTACGCTTTTTTTATCTAAATCATCCTGTTTTTCAGCCAAATCCTTTATAATCGCAGTAACTCTTCTAGGTGTACTAAACGATTCAATGCCTGAAAACTTAATTCTTTCAGCCTTTAATTCATTTTCTATTATTTTTTTCAGATCTTTCTCCGCCTGATCCACATATCGTGCAGGCAATTCTTCCAATCCTATTTCAAAAAGAAAATTCATAATTAATTCTCTCCTTTACAAATTTACATTTTTTTTAACTATTTTTCTAAACAATATTCTTAATTTTCCATATTTTTTACAAATTTTTCCTCAAATTCTTCTTTTGAGTAAGTATGTACTTTATTGAAAAAATAGTTTTCAAACTTTTCTAATCCTAATTTCTCAGTTACAATTTTCATTTTTCCTAAAAATTGTCCTCCGAGTTTTTCATTGTACTTACTATTATACACCAATATATAGTCCATTTCTATTCTTGTATCTTTCAATGTCTTATTAAAAATATCATTAAATATCAAAATGCTATCATAATTTTTTTGCTGTAAATCATACCTTTTAATATTTTTACCATTTTTAAACTCAATAAATACAAATTTATCATTTTTTATAAATAAAACATCGTTTGATTTGATACCTTCACCATTTAATTTCATCATTTTACAATATTTACTTTTCAAATTATCAAAATTAATAACTTCTAATTCAGATTTAACCATGTATTCCTTATTTTCTTTATCCCAAGACGCTTTTTTCATCGTAGTTCTACATTGTTCCAAAATTTCTAAAAAATTTTCTGATATTTTGTTTATCATAATAATTCTTCCTTGTTCATTAAATTTTCAAAAGGAATTGTTAATTGGTAAAAAATATCCTCCAAATTATTAGTCTTGTCAACTAAAATTGCTTGTTCTCCATCCAATTCACTCATATAATATTTACATTTGTCTGATATTTCATACTTTTTTGAATAAACTTGGATAGCTTTGAGAAAGTAAGGACTATGTGTTGTAAGTAAAATATGCATTCCAAATTCTTTTTGTAACAACACAATTAATTCTGCAAATTTTATTTGCCACTCAGGATGTAAATGAATTTCAGGTTCATCTAGAATTATTGTTCCATTTTCCTCTAACAAATTATTTTGAGATAACATTTTTAATATTCCAAAAGACTTTAATCCAGCAGAAAGATTTTTTATATTCAGTTCTTTTGGCTGTCCTTCCCTTTTGTAAACAAAATACCCGTTTCTATCTGCACTGATTGAGCCTTTAAATATTTCATTCAATTTTTTCAAAAATTTTTCAAGTTTTGAATTTAAAATTATTTCCTCTATTATATTTGGATTTTTATCAATCAGCTTATTTTGCAAATGTTCTTTATGATTTGCTAAAATCACATCATTTTCATTATTCCGATTTTTCTTATTTGAGTTTAATTCATCCAGTATAAATGGATCATCCATATAAATAGCCTCATTATCAAGATAAAATTTAGATCCCAGACTTTTTACATCATCATTTTCCACTGCTATTGCCACTCTTTTATTTCTAATTTCCAGTTCAATTTCTCCAGTTGATTTTAAATAAATATTATTGATTTGATTGCTAAATTCATTTCCAATATTTTTAGTCAAAATAAAATTTATAAACGCTTCTTCTGAAATTCTTAGTATTTCCTGTATTTTTTTTATCTGATTTTCAAAATAATCATCGTTTGTTTCATTAATTTCATCTACTTCACTTTTTGTCTTGTTTTCAGCAATAAAATACAAAATATCATTTCTCAGCTTCAAATCATTTTTATCATAAATCGAACTATCTTTAAAAATTTTTTCTATTAATTTTGAAAAATCTGGATAGTCTTCAAATGGATTAGTTGTAATAAGCCTTTGCAAATAATTTTGAATATTTGTCTTTTTTAATTTTATAATTTTTTCATCTAATTTGTAAAAACTGTTAAATACAGAAAATAAAATTTTTCCAACTGTGCTCTTCCCAGTATCATTTTCCCCTGCAATTACAGTTATTCCCTTTATTTCTACTTTTGCATTTTTTAATTTCCCAATATTATTTATACTCAATTTCAAATTTTATCACCTCTCTTTTTATAAATTATAAAAAGTTCCCTTTTCCCCTATAATTTCTAAATTCTAATTATTTTTATTCAACAACGGGAATCCCAATCTCTCCCTTGCCTCCACAAATTTCTCTGCACATTTCTTAGCCAAATCCCTGATTCTTAAAATATAAGACATTCTTTCTGTGGTACTGATTGCACCTCTTGCATCAAGGTTGTTGAATGTGTGTGAGCATTTTAGAACGTATTCGTAGGCTGGAAATACTAAGTCGTTGTTTAGGCAGTTTTGAGCTTCCTTTTCGTACATATCAAAAAGTTGGAAGTGCATTGGAACGTCTGCCACTTCAAAGCTGTATTTTGATAATTCATACTCAAACTGGAATCTTCTTTCTCCGTATTTTACGCCTTTTGTCCATTCTAAATCTTTTACATCGTCCTTATTTTGCAAATAAAGCGCAATTCTTTCAAGTCCATAAGTTATTTCAGATGGAACAATGTCAACTTCCAGTCCTCCAACTTGCTGAAAATATGTAAACTGTGTAATTTCCATTCCATCCAGCCAAACTTCCCATCCTAATCCCCACGCTCCAAGCGTAGGGCTTTCCCAGTTATCTTCCACAAATCTTATGTCGTGTTCCTTAGGATTAATTCCTAATGCCACTAAACTTTCTAAGTAAAGTTCCTGAATATTTTCTGGCGATGGTTTCATAATTACTTGAAACTGATGATGTTGGTACACTCTGTTGGGATTTTCACCATATCTTCCGTCTTTTGGACGACGTGATGGCTCAACATAGGCAACATTCCAAGGTTCAGGCCCTAACGACATTAAAAAAGTGTCTGGATTAAACGTTCCCGCACCTGTTTCAATATCGTACGGATTTGATATTATACACCCTTTATCTCCCCAGAACTTTTGAAGAGTTAATATAATTTCCTGAAAAGTCATTTATCTCTATCCTTTCTCTTTTTTATTAATTTTATTTTCAAAATCACTGCTACTAAAGTCAATAATGCTATAGTTGTATATTTAATAGTATTAAACGTTGTTATATTTATTTTATTTGATAAATAATTATCCTCTATAAATTTATAGTATGGTGATAATTTCTTTTTTTCTCCATATTGTCGTATAACTTTAAATGGATATTTCAAATTAAGGTTTTTTATTTTTAATTTTTCTTTTAATTGTTCTTCTGTTAAATTAAATATTTCTTCTTTTGAATTAATGATAAAATATCCTGATTTTTCATCTATTTTTTTTCTTTCTTTTTCAGTTAATTCATCATACCTGCCAAATAAAAAATATCACTTGGAAGCTCTTCAATTTTATTAATATAGCCAATCCAATTATTTTTTTCTTTTTTTAAACCTTCTAAATAACCGACATTTGTTAAATAATAAGCAGTATGTTCAAAATCTTCTATTTCTACCAAATATCCATTTTTTAATTTTAAAACTGTATTTTCTTTAACAGGAAACCAAATAAAGAAAAATAAGAGCACAAAAATTAGTATTCCAATATTTATTTTAAATGTTGTTCTTAGTTTATTTTTTGAAATTATTATGCTTATAATCAAAATAATCACTACTATAATTAGAACAAAAAATAACAATACTAAGATTAGCCCTCCAAACATCAATTATTCACCACTCTTTTTCTTTCTACACTTTCTTACTAAATAATCAATTACAATAATATAAATCCCAATATGCACATACATATCTGCTACATTGAATACGAAAGCCCAGATTCCTCGAAAATCTATCATGTCAATTACATATCCACGAAGAATCCTGTCAATCATATTTCCTGCAGCTCCAGCGGCAATTACTGCTACTCCTATTTTTGTCCATTTGCTGTAATTCTTAAAGTTTTTGTACTCTACAGCGATTACGTATATAATTAGAACTGCACTTGCTATTGTAAATAAATTGATTTTTCCTTGCAATAGACCAAAAACTCCGCCGTGATTTTCAACATAAGTCAAGTGAAAGAATTTATCTATTATTGGTATTGAAAAACCTTGCGTTCCACCTGATACGTTGTACATTAACTGCTTTGTAATCTGATCTAATGCAGCTAAAACCAAAATAATAATTATATAAGGCATTCTTTTCTCCTCACATTTTTTATTAACACATATTTGTAAAAAACGAACTAAATAAGTTATTTTTAATTTAGCTTTATTTAGTCTTATTTTACAAAATAAATTTTATGTTACATTTTTTCCAAAACGCTTGCACATCTTGGACATACATCTGGGTGGTTGTGATTATGGCCTACTTCCTCATCGTATTTCCAGCATCTTTCACATTTTTCTCCAGACGCTTTTTCCACAGCGATGTTAATTCCTTCGATTTCGCTTTCTGCTAAATTATCACTTACAAATTTAACTTGAGATACGATAAACAAGTCAGAAACTTCATTTTCTGTATAATCTTTTATAAATGAATATTCATCATTGGCAATGTTTAAAAGAACTCTTGCATCAAGAGAATGTCCTATTAATCCATTTTGTCTTTCTGCTTCCAGCTTTTTGTTCACTTCTCTTCTTAGACGTGCGATTTTATCCCATTTTTGTGCTAATTCTTTATTTAAGCATTCAGGTCTTGCTTCAATCCATTTTGATAAATGTACACTTTCTTCTTCTTTTAGTGTTTCTGGAATTCTTTCCCAGATTTCATCAGCCGTAAACGACAATACTGGGGCAATTATTCTTACTAGCACTTTCAGAACTTCTGTCAATACAGTCTGTGTGCTTCTTCTTTCAATTGAAGTTGTCCCTTCGCAGTAAAGTCTGTCTTTTACGATGTCCAGATAGAATGAAGACATTTCCATTGAGCAGAAATATGTAATTTCCTGGAATAGACTGTAAAATTCGTATTTATCGTAAAATTCTGTTGTTTTAGCCTTCAATTCTTCCAGTTTGTGCATTGCCCACTTGTCAATTTCAAACATATCCTTATAGTCAACTTTATCATTTGCATAATCAAAATCATTTAAGTTACCCATCAAAAATCTAGCTGTATTTCTGATTCTTCTATAAGCGTCAGACATTTGCTGTAAAATATTTTCTGAAATTCTTACATCTTCTCTGTAATCTACTGAAGAAACCCACAGTCTTAAAATATCTGCTCCGTATTTTTCTGTAATATCTTTTGGAAGTATTGTATTTCCAAGTGATTTAGACATTTTTCTTCCTTGTCCGTCCATTGTGAATCCATGAGTTAGGATTCTCTTGTAAGGTGCATCTTTTGTACTTGCGATTGATGTCAACAATGAAGATTGGAACCACCCTCTATGCTGGTCACTTCCTTCAAGGTACAAGTCTGCTGGTCTTGGCAAGTTTCTTGGCACTAGCACACTTCTATGTGAAACTCCTGAGTCAAACCAGACGTCCATTATACTTCTTTCTTTTCTAATATCCACATCTTTCAAGTTATATTTTTCCAAAAGTTCATCCCCGATAATTTCTTTGGCTTCATATTTCCACCAAATGTCAGTTCCTTCTTTTTTTACCATTTGAATTACTCTGTCCATAATTTCTGGCTCATAGATAACTTCATCAGTCGCTCTGTTGTAGAACAATGGTATCGGTACACCCCATACTCTTTGTCTTGAAATAGTCCAGTCTGGACGAGTTTCTAACATTGAACCAATTCTATTTTTACCCCAAGATGGTACAAATTCCACATCATCTAGCGCTTTTATAGCATTTTCCCTAATATCGCTTTCATCAACACTAATGAACCATTGCTCAGTCGCTCTGAAAATTACAGGTTTTTTACTTCTCCAGTCATGCGGATACGAGTGAACAAATTTGCTGTGATGCAATAAATGCCCGCTTTCTGTCAAGTCCTGCACAATTACATTGCTTGCTTTTGCATAAAACATTCCTTCGTATTTTCCAGCTTCCTTTGTCATATGCCCTCTGTCGTCAACTGGCGACAATACTCCAAGTTCATATTTTCGTGAATAATTGTAATCGTCCGCTCCGTGTCCAGGTGCCGAGTGTACTGCTCCAGTCCCTGCATCAGCCGTAACGTAATCTCCAAGCATTACCAGCCCTTCTCTATCCAAGAACGGATGTTTGTAATGAGTTTTCTCAAGTTCAGTTCCTTTAAATTCCTTCAATAATTCATAAGAAATTCCAAGTGTGTTAAATACAGTTTCAGCTAGTTCTTTTGCTAAAACTAAATTCCCTTTTTCTGTTTTGTATAATCCGTAGTCAAATTCAGGATGTAAAAATACTCCCAAGTTTGCAGGCAATGTCCAAGGCGTTGTTGTCCAAATAAGAATACTTGCCTCTTCCACTCCTAATTTATCCAATAAATCCTGTGTCCCTTCAAATTTCACATAAATTGAATGAGATTCTACATCTTTATACTCAATTTCCGCTTCAGCCAAAGCTGTTTCAGTAGTAGGAGACCAGTAAACTGGTTTTAGCCCTTTATAAACATAACCGTTTTCATAAATTTCCTTAAATACTTTTAACTGTTCCGCTTCATACTCAGGCATTAAAGTAATATAAGGATTATCCCAGTTTCCTAAAATTCCAAGCCTTTTGAATCCTTCTTTTTGTTTTTCTACCCATTTTAAAGCATATTTTTTACATTCCTGCCTAATTTGCAATGGGGTCATATTTTTTGCCTTTTCTCCAAGTTCTTCCATTATTTTCCACTCGATAGGAAGACCATGTGTATCCCATCCTGGAATATATGGTGCATTATAACCTCTTAATCTTTTGTATTTTAAGATAATATCCTTCAATATTTTATTTAATGCATGCCCAATGTGAATATCTCCATTTGCATACGGAGGTCCATCATGTAACACAAAAAATGGTGCCCCTTCGTTTAATGATTTTTCATAAATTTCAGCTTTTTTCCAGTCCCTTAATGTTAAAGGTTCTTTTTGAGCCAGATTAGCTTTCATTTTAAAGCTCGTCTTTGGTAAATTTAGCGTTTTTGCATAATCTACCTTGTCTTCCACATTATTATTTTCCGACATTTTTCCTCCCATATTTTTATTTTAAATTATTCTCTTTATTTATGTTTTTTATTATATCACAATTTTATACATTTTAAAATAACTCAGCTTTATATATTATTTTTTTCTTAGTTATTGTCCTTAAATATACAAATAAGGAGATACCAAATTTTTAGTATTCTCCTTTTTCTTTAATTATTATATCTAAATTTTTAAATTTTATTCAAATTTTTAGTTACTAATGTATCATTCCTGCTCCAACAAATGTCAAAATACCTAGCACAAGTCCATACAGTACAGAATATTTAATAGTTTTTCCTAAAAGTTCTCCGTCTTTTCCATTTAATGCTGCAGAAACTGATGTTACAATTGCGATATTTTGTGGTGAAATCATTTTACCACCTGTAGCTCCAGCGGTATTAGCCGCAATTAACAATGACTGCAGTGCTGGATTTTGTGATAATCCCTTCGCTACTCCTACTTGAATTCCACCAAATAACAAGTTAGATGACAAATCACTTCCTGTAACAAATGTTCCAATTGTACCTAAGAATGGTGCAATGAATGGGAATCCTGATCCAGTCAATGTTTTAAGACCGTCAGCAATGCTTGCTGTCATTCCGCTGTGCTTCATAACTACTGAAAGTGCTACAATTCCCATGATTACTAACATCTTATCTAATTTATGATAAATTGTATGACCTAGTACTTCAACCATGTCTTTTACTTTTACTTTTTGAATAAATCCTGCGATAACTGTTGCTGCAAATAAAGGTGCGGCTGGTGCCAAAATCCATTTAAACGCAACTCCAGCTTCTTTTGCGCTTTTTGCATCTCTAAACCAAGTTGCCCAATGCCCAAATGAAAAATCAATTGTTGAAATTGTATGTTCATGCAAAGGCTCATTTATAACTTTAACAACCGGACTTGTCCCTACGATTAAAACTACCATTAAAATATACGGAAGCCAAGCTAAAATTGCATCTTTAGTAGAAACAGCCACAGTTTCAAATCCTTCTTCCGCCTTAACAAACATTTTTGTTGCAATAATCATTAAAATCATTGCTAATAAACTTGAAATAATTGTAGGAAGTTCAGCTCCAGTTGCCATAGCTATTAATGGCTGTACCATATACCCAATAATTGATGCGATAATTACTGGCAAAATTCCTTTTCCAAAAGCTGGATTTTTTCCGCCATCCATTTCTTTATTTGCAAAAACTACTAAAATAAAAGGAATAATACAAGTTAATATTAACAATAGCAATGATGTAAATAATGCTGTCTGTTGAGGATTTAATCCAAAGTTTGAAATCATTGTTGTAACTGGAAGTCCTACTGTTCCAAATGCTGTCGGTGTCGAATTTGCAATTAAGCAAATCATTGCCGCTGTCATAGGAGAAAATCCTAAAGAAATCATAATTGCCGCTGGAATTGCAACCGCTGTCCCATATCCTGCAATACCTTCTATAAATCCACCAAATCCCCAGGCAAGTATTAAAGCTTGGGCACGTCTGTCTGATGTAATGTTTCCCAACATCGTTTTGATGATTTCAATTTTACCATTTTTTACTGATAAGTCATAAGCAAAAATAGCCGCTATTATTACAAATCCAATTGGCATCCAAGCCACTGCAAACCCTTCAAAAAGTGAAGCAATAATTCCTTGAACCGGAATTCGCCAACTTGACATGACAAAGTTCAAAATAATCGCTACAGTCAAGCTCGCATAAGTACTAAATAACGCAGATTTTTTTAAAACTGCTAACAAAATTAAAAATAAAATTATTGGTATTAAACCTACTAAAAATTCCATTTTTTCTAAACCTTCTTTCTATAATTTTGTTAAAATAATTAACATTTTATACTATATCTTATCAAATTTTTTACAAAAGTACAAATTTTTTTCTAAATTAAATTTTAGCCTATTCCAAAACTAAACAAATAAAATTAAACAATTCTAACTTTGAACAAATTAAATTTAATTTTCAAACTCTTATTTAAAGCCCCTTTCTTGTAAGTCCAACTCTTCCTCTTTCCTTATCTAGTGACAATATTTTAACTTTTATAATTTGTCCCACAGAAAGTTCCTTTGTAGCGTCCGAAACAAATTTTTCTGCTATTTCAGAAATATGAATCAAAGCATCATTTTTTAGCCCTATATCAACAAATGCCCCAAATTTTGCCACATTTCTTACAGTCCCTTCCAGAACCATTCCTTCTGTCAAATCATCCATGTTCAAAATATCCGAACGTAAAAGCGGTTTTTCAAATTCATCACGGGGATCACGTCTGTCTTTTAGCAGTGCCTCGTACACATCCTTCGCTGTTTCCCTTCCAAAATCATTTTCCTTAATAATTTTTTCCAAGTCTATTTTCTGCAATTTTTGTCTTACAGCATCCAAATCGTTCTTCAAATCCTCAACTTTACAGCCAGCTTCCTTCAAGATAATTTCTGCAATGTGATATGATTCTGGATGGATAATCGTGTTATCAAGCGGATTTTCACTGTCAGGCACAACAACAAATCCTGCCATCTGCTCAAATGCCTTATCTCCCAGACCTTTTACTTTTTTAAGCTGTTTTCTGTCCTTAAAATCACCATTTTCGTGTCTATAGTCCACAAGATTTTTTGCCACATTTTTCTTAATTCCAGAAACAAAACTTAATAATGCCCATGAAGCTGTATTTATATTGACTCCTACGTTATTTACTACATGCTCAATTGTCTGTTCCAAAGTTTCATTTAATTTTTTCTGATTTACATCATGCTGATACATTCCCACTCCAATTGATTTTGGATCAATTTTTACAAGTTCTGCCATCGGATCCTGAATCCTTCTCGCAATGGAAATTGCTCCTCTTGCCGTAACATCCAGATCAGGAAATTCCTCAATAGCAAGTTTGGAAGCAGAGTAAATCGAAGCCCCAGCCTCATTTGCAATCAGATATGAAACTTTTTTCTTAGAATCCTTTATTACATCGGCAACAAAAGCCTCTGTTTCCCTCGAAGCTGTTCCATTTCCAATTGCAATAATATCCACGTCATATTTTGCTATATAGTCCAATATTTTTTTCTTTGCAGCAGCAAGCTGTCTTTCGTTATGTACTCCATCTACAAGAAAAAGTACGTCATTTGTTTCGTAAAATCCATCTTTATTAATAATTACCATCTTGCAGCCTGTTCTATATCCTGGATCCAATCCCATAAGTGTTTTTTTCGATAAAGGCGGTTGTAACAATAGTTTTTCCAGATTTTCAGAAAAAATGTTGATTGCTTCTTCTTCCGCTTTTTCTGTATAAATATTTCTCACTTCATTCTTTATGGATGGATAAGCCAGTCTGTCCAGTGAATCTTTTATAATTTCCTTAAAAAATTCAGTCAAATTTTTATTTTCAAAAGTATTCAGAATAAAGTTTGTTATAACTTCTTCTGTTTTTTCGTCAATATCAATGTCGACTCTCAATATTTTTTCCTTTTCTCCACGATTTAACGCAAGAATCCTATTTGAAGCACTTCTACCAATCTGCTCCGAATATTCATAATAATCCTGATAAACACCTTTTTCATCATTTTCCTTATTTTTCTCAATAACTTTAGAAGTTAAAATCCCAAATTTTGCAATTTTATCCCTTAAGAACTCCCTGATTTTAATATTTTCCGAAATATCCTGAGCGATAATCAAGTGAACTCCTTCAATTGCAGCCTTAACATCCGCCACTTCTTCCGTAACATACTTCTTGGCTTCTTTTTCCAGCTGCTCCATCGTAGTTCCTTTTGCCAGTGCAAATTCTGAAAGAGGCTCCAACCCTTGATCTTTTGCAATATCCGCCTTTGTTTTTTTCTTTTTCTTATAAGGCAGGTACAGATCTTCCACTTCCTGCAGTTTCATCGCATTTACAATACTTTTATGCAATTCCTCAGTTAATTTTCCCTGCTCCTCAATCAGCCTTATAACTTCCTCTTTCCTCTTTTCCAAATTTCTGTAATACGTAATTTTCTCAATTACATCCCTAATCTGCTCCTCATCCAGATTTCCTGTAACTTCCTTCCGATACCTAGCAATAAACGGTACAGTCGCACCTTCATCAAAAAGTTTTATCGTATTTTCCACTTGTGGCACTTTAAAATTTAGTTCCTTTGCCACACTAGCTACAATATCCAATGTCTTTCCTCCATTTACAGTTTGATTTTTTTATTTGAATTTATCAAAATCTATTTTAGCATAATTTATAAAAAATAACCAGCTGAATAATTTTATTCAATCTATTTTCTAAAAAAATTTCAAAAAATCGCAAAAAAAAAAACAGTATTGACTTACTGTAAATTCTATTATATAATTTTATTAATCAAGAAGCAGAATAAAAAATTTGCTATTTTGAAAACAAATAAAAAGGAGAATTTACCATGAAGAAAAATTTTAAAAAATTATGTCTGCTAATGGCAGTATTAGCAATGGGAGCAGTAACTTATGCAAATGGAAGCGCAACTGCTCAAAATAATACTCAAGGCGTTACACAAAGCGAAGAATTTCCAGGTGGATTAGCAAAAGGAATAGATCAGAAATTTACTACAGATGGAAAATTGCATGCAGAAAAGTTTTTGAATAAAACACTTAGTTATACAGACACAGCTGATACTTTTAAAATTCAAAAAGACAGTAAAGGGTATTTTTTGACAAAATATATCGATGAATCTGCAGAACAAGACGGTTCTGGTTCAATAAAAGAGGAAAAAGTAAGATTAAGATTAGAAAAGAATGTATTTCTTAGAGAAGTAGCCAAAGATGGGGATTATGCTTATGCTTACGACACAAAGCTTAAAAAAGTAGTAATAGTAAACCCACATAACAATTATAAAATAATGACTATAGTTGATTAAAAATCTGATTTTAGATTTTATTCAGAACTTTATAACTTATATTTATTAAAAACAGGGAGAAAATTAACCTTTTCGCAAATTTATTTGTCTATTGCGGTTAGTTTTCTCTTTTTTTATTCCTTCGATTATCTATAAATTTTAGAGTTATTTGAAATATATTTTTAACAGTATAAATTTTACCGTTATTAAAAATGATGAAAAAATTACTTGACATTTCAAAAAAATGATATATAATTATATTGTAATAAAACAGAAAATTATTTACTCGAAAAAACAAAAAAATAAAAAGGAGAATTTATCATGAAAAAGAATTTAAAAAAATTATGCGTTCTAATGGCAATGTTTGCAATAAGTGCTGTATCTTATGCAAATGAAAGTATTATTGCTGAAAATAATACACAAAGCATTCAGCAAGACGAAGAATCTCTAGGCGGATTAGCAAAAGGATTCGATCAACAATTTACTACAGATGGAAAATTGCATCCAGAAAAGCTTTTGAACAAGAAATTTGGCTATCCAGATTCATCAGACAGTTTTAAAATTCAAAAAGACAGCAAGGGATATTTTTTAATACACTATGTTACTGAAGGTGTCTATTCTGACAATTTCAACACTCAGAAAGACTACAAATATTCTGATAAACCTGACGGTAAAACGATAGTAAAAGAGGAAAGAATCAGATTAAAATTGGAAAAGAATGTATTTCTTAGAGCCCTTGGCGATAATAATAATGATTACGCCTATGCCTACGATACAAAACTTAAAAAAGTGGTAATTATAAATCCATACAACGATTATAAAATAGTGTATCCTGTTAATTAATCACAATAATTTTAACTTTTTTGAATTTTTCAATTTTAAAAATAACGAGAAAATTAACTTTAGTAAACAAATTTACACTTAAATTACAGTTAATTTTCTCTTTTTTATTGTCTTAATTATCCATAAATTTTAGAATTATTCAAAACACACTTTCAACATCATATATTTTACTGTTAATAAAAATGCTAAAAACATAGTTGACATTTTAAAAAAAATATTATATAATCATATTGAAATAAAACGGAAATGTATTTACTTTAAAAAATAAATTTTGGAGGAATTATATATGAAAAAAATATTTCTACTTATAACAATAATAGCTATCGGTCTGCTATCTTGCGGAAAGAATGAAACAGCAAGCACTGAAACCTCTGTTTCTCAAAGCGGCGCACAAAACACCGCACAGCAATCGCAGGAAAATAATGGAGATAAATCTGCTGATACCACTGATTTCCCTGATGAAAGCAATGAAGAATATCCAGGAGGAATGGTAAAAGGAATGGATCAGGAATTTGCAACAGACGGAAGCTTGCATGAAGAACAGTTTTTGAACAAAACATTTGGTTATACAGATACATCCGATTCTTTTAAAATACAAAAAGACAGCAACGGATATTTCCTAACAAAATATCTTGATGAATCAGCCGAAGCAGGAAAGGAAATGCCTGTAAAGGAACAGACAATTAGGCTAAAACTGGTAAAAGATGTATTTCTCGTAGAAGAAGACAATAACGATGACGGAATTTTAGCTTATGCCTATGATACAAACTTGAAAAAAATGGTATTCATAAATCCATACAATAAATTCAGAATAATGCTTGTAGCTGACTAAACTAGTATTTTCCCAATATATTTTTTATTAAAAAATTCAATTTTTAAAAAATTTGACAAAAGAAAAATAATATCTTATAATGATTTGTTAAAAAAATTTAGTAAAAAATAAAAAGGGAGAAAGATTATGAAAAAATTTTTGTTTATTTTAGTAATATTAGTTTTTGGCTCTGGAATCATCATTGCCAAAGAGATGTTTAGTGGAAAAGTGCCTGAAGATATTGTGTTCGTAGGGGATTCTATAATGAACAGCAGTAAGCAGTACATTGGTCCTAATTTTAAAAATCCATATTTTGATACAAAAATATCGCGTCAATTTTCTACACTTCCAGGAATTGTCACAAAATTAGTCGAAGATAACAAGTTAAAGACTGTATTAGTTGTTCATCTTGGAACAAATGGAAAATTTACAGACAAGGACTTTGATTATGTTATGGAAATGGCAAATGGAAAAGATGTATTCTTTATGAATACTGCCCACAAGGATCCATGGGAACAGGAAGTAAATAGAAAGCTTAAGGAAAAAGTAGATCAATATCCAAATGCCTATCTAATAGACTGGTACTCTTACGCAAAAGGTAAAAATGAGTATTTTTACAAGGACAGAACTCATCTGAATGACAAAGGGCAAAGATATTACGCAGACTTTTTAACTAACGAAATTAAAAAACATTATCTTGGAGAAAATGACAAAGCAAAAACTCCAAAAGATAATTCTTCAAATGCACAAGAGAAAATCATAAAAATGGACAAAATAATCGATTTAAGAAAACAATAATTTTTTATAAAACTACTTTAATTTCAAACTAAGAAAGTTAAGCTATATCATAAAACATAGTATTCTATGTAATTTGGCGATTTGTTTTAAAGTAGTTTTTTTATTAAATTTTATATCTGAATACACTTGAACTTTTCAAAGTCAAGGTAATAAAATTAGACAATCTTCAGGTTTAAGCGAAAAAAGAAAGAGCAAATTACGTAATTAAATTATTAAACAAATATATTTTTGAAAGAAAGGAATTTTTTTATTTTATGAAAAAGGAAAGAATACAGAGCCTTGACATATTAAGGACAATTGCACTTGTTCTTATCTGCGTTTATCACTGGTTTTCCTATAAGGGAACTTACATTGGCGTTGTTATATTTTTTGCATTAAGCGGATATTTAGTTACGAGCGGACTGCTTTCAAGAGATTTTTCAATATTTACAGTAATTAATAAAAGGTTGAGAAAAGTCTATCCAAGTCTTCTGGTCGTAATTTTAGCTTCAACTGTTGCATTATATTTCGTAAACAATGGACTTGAAATGAAATATAAGTACAGCGCTTTATTTTCAGTCCTTGGACTGAATAACATCTACCAGATTTTTTCAAAAATGTCGTATTTTGATAACTTTGGAATCATCTTGCCATTAACACACATCTGGGCATTATCTTTCCTGATACAGATGTATGTATTTTTCCCCATTCTGATACAAGGATTAAAAAAACTTAAATTAAAAAATAACACAATTGGTATCATATTTTTAGGGCTGGGAACAATTTCAGCTTTGATGATGGCTTATATATTTTATATAACTTCAAAATCTTCAGAAGGAGCTGATTTTTCAAGAATATATTACGGAACTGATACAAGAGCTTTCGCTTTCTTTATTCCCGCGGGGATAGCATGTTTTTATGCAAATAGGGAAATTAAAAAAGATATTGAGAAAAAAATTATATTTACTCTCGGTATTCTAGGATTAGCCTTATTAGCTTTCTTCTGCTTCGGAATAGACTACAGAAGCGCCTACAATTATTACGGATTAATGTTCTTGTCAAGCATTTTAATCGGATTTACAATTGTTTTATTTTCAAAACCTGAATTAAGAAAGCTCAGCCTTTCAAAATATCCAAAGATATTTAATCCTTTTATAAGATTAGGGCAGCATCAGTACCAGTACTATCTTTGGCAATACCCAGTTATGATATTTGCACGTGAATATTTTAAATGGACAAAACTTTCAAATACACAGCAGTTTTTTATGCAAATTATTGTTTTAGTCGCTATTTCAGAATTAAGTTACCTTTTATTTGAGAAAAAAAGCATAAAATATATAAGTTATCCTCTTTTGATTTCTATTTTTGCTGTTTTAATATGCTCTCCAGTTTACGAAAATAAAGATCTGGAAGAAATGAAGGCGGCACAGGCGGCAGCGTCCGTAGAAGAACCTAAACCTGTTCAACCTGCAACGCCATCAGCAAATGCACAAACTAGCAATCTGACAATGGATGAGCTCCTAAAGGCAATAAATACTCCATCAAAAGGTATTGAAGAAGAATCAAAAATTCAAGATGAAATTTTGCAAAAATATCCTAATGATGAACGGGAAATATTATTTATCGGAGATTCTGTATTAGATATGACAAAAGTTGACCTAAAGAAAAAATATCCTAATGCGATTATCGAAACAAAAGTTGGACGTCAATTTTATGAATTGCCAAATATGCTGAAAAATTACGCTCAAAATGGAAAATTAAGAAAAATAATTGTAATTGCACTTGGAACAAATGGTACAATTTACGAAAAAGATATGAAATCTGTTTTGGAAACATTGAAAGGGCATGAACTTTACTTTATAAACACGGTTATGCCTGATCCATGGCAAGACAGCGTTAATGCAGAAATCAAGAAGGCAAGCGCCGAGAATCCAAATATAAAAGTAATTGACTGGTATTCATACTCAAAAGGTAAACAGGAATATTTCTACAAAGATGGAACACATCCAAAACCTCATGCGGCGAAAAGATACATTAACCTGCTTTACTCTGTATTAAGCAAAGATATTTTAAATTCAAATACAAATAAATAATCTAAAAAAAAAAGAATGTACCCTATTTAAAAGGTACATTTTTTATTATCAGAAATTTATATTTTCTAACTTTTACCATTCTCAATCTATCTTCCAAAATTCTTTTGAATTTTCTTCATATCCCTGTCAATATCTTTCCTTTTCAGCGATTCCCTTTTATCGTGTATCTTTTTACCTTTTGCAAGCCCTATTTCCATTTTTACAAGCCTTTGCTTTGTATAAACTGAAATTGGAACAATAGTGTAGCCTTGTTCTTTGATTTTCTCACTCCATTTCTTTATTTCACGTCTATTCAAAAGCAATTTTCTCACACGGGATTCTGCCACATTATTAATATTTCCAAATTCATAAGGTGTAATATGCATGTTCATTACAAAAACTTCATCCCGTATAATTCTTATAAAACTTTCTTTTATGCTGACTTTTCCAGCTTTTACTGATTTTACTTCCGTTCCTACAAGTTCAATTCCTGCTTCCAGCTTGTCTTCTATGAAATAATCGTGAAAAGCCTTTTTATTTCTAGCTAATACTGGCATTTTCCCTCCTTCCAATATTCTTTATTCCTCTTCAGCCTCCTCGATTTTTGCTCTTTCTTCCACATAAGGTATGACCTCAATTTCCATTTTTGTATAACTTGCACTTACAACACTTACTTTCATTGTGCTTCCCATAGTATAGGACTCATTATTTCTTTTATCTATGATTTTAAAGTTTTCTTCATCATAAATAAAATTATCACGTGCTGTTGTAACATTGTAAACTACTTCTATGTGATTTTCCAGTTCCATAAATATCTTATTTTTATTCATCCCGCTAAGTCTAGCAATATAAACTTGCCCAATTTTATCTTGCATATACTCAATCAACTTGATTTTTACACTGTCTTCTTCCAGTTTATCCGCTATTCTTTCAGTTCTCGAAATACTTGAGGCAATTGCTTCAAAATTAGCTCCATATTTAGCCTTTTCTTTTTCGTTCATAAATTTTTCAATCGAACGTCCAAGCATTCTATGAACAATTAAGTCAGAATAACGACGTATCGGTGATGTAAAGTGCAAATAATATTTAGAAGCAAGACCAAAATGTCCCAGATTTTTGTTGGCATATCTTGCACGCTGCATTGCCCGTAAAATCAGTTTGTGAATCAAATACCCTTCTGGCAGTCCTGTCGTTCTTTCTATTATGTTCTGGAATTTGCCAGGATGCATTTCTTCCAATCCTTTTAGGGAATATCCAAATTTTATCAGTGTTTCATTCAATGCCTGAACTTTCGCCTTGTCAGGATCTTCGTGGACTCTGTAAATTGCTGGAATTTCTTCCCAGAAAAGTTTTTCCGCCACAGTTTCATTTGCAATAACCATAAAGTCTTCAATAATTCTTTCAGCTTCCCCTCTAGAACGCAATACGATGTCCTTTACGGCTTTATTCTCATCTAAGACTACCTTTATCTCAGGTAATTCAAAATCAATGCTCCCGCGTCTCTTTTTGTTGTTTCTGATGATTTTAGATAATTCCAGCATATTTTTAAGCATTTCATCAATTTTTCTATATTTATCATATAGATTTCGATATTCTTCAGATTCTTCATTTTTTTCCAAAATTGTATTCACATTTTCGTAAGTCATTCTGTATTTAGATTTTATAACCGATTTGTAAAAATCATTTCTTACAACTTTACCTTTTTTATCCAAATCCATTTCTACAGTAAAAGTTAGCTTATCCTCATTCGGATTAAGCGAACATAAATTATTTGACAATTTTCTTGGCAACATAGGAATTACCCTGTCTACAAGATAAATTGAGTTTCCACGCTTCAATGCTTCTGTATCAATCTCGCTATTTTCTCGTACATAGTAAGAAACATCGGCAATGCTTACAAAAAGTTTATACCCATCTTCTGTTTTTTCCACATAAACTGCATCATCTAAATCCTTCGCATCAGAGCCATCAATTGTAATAATGTCAAGATGTCTCAAATCTTTTCGATTTTTTAGTTCTTCCGAAAAATCCTCATCAATTTTGTCCAGTTCCTGCAAGACTTCATTTGGAAATTTCTCCTCAATTCCTTCATTCAAAAGCAATGATGAAATTAGTGCCTCTGTATCCTTAGGACTTCCCAGAACGCTTACAATCTCTCCTTCTGGCTTTCTTTCCTCATCTCCCCAGAAATCCACCTTTACAGCCACTAAATCTCCAGTTTTTGCACCTTTTATCAATTTTTTTGGAATATAAATATCCTTTGGAGAATTTCTTGGACGCACAAAGCCAAAACTTAAATTATGCTCAAAAACACCGACAATAACATCCCGATTTCTTTTCACAACTTTGTAAACTTCCCCTTCACGCTTCTTTCCATCTGAACTTTCCTTCAAAATACGTACTAAAACTGTATCTCCATTCATAGCTGTATTCAAATAAGATCCAGGAATAAAGACGCTAGCCTCTCCATTAATATCAAGAAATCCAAAATTTCCACTGGAAATAGAAATTTCCCCTTTCACAAACCCTTCCTTCTCAGGTAAAGTATATTTTCCATTCCTTTTCAAATAAATATCGCCACTTTCTTCCCACGCATTCAAAAGCTGCTTATACATTTTCCGCTTTTTCTGGCTCCATTCCAGCAGCTGCAATATTTCCTGAAAAGTAAACTCATACTCTGCCAGTACTTGCCGCAAATATTTTAATTCACGCTCTTCCTTAAGTTCAATCTTTTGAGTTTTCTGATTTTCTTTTTTATTATTAAATTTTTTTCCCTTATGAAAATTTTTCTCATTATTTTCAATATTTTTATTTTTATGTTTTTCTTTCTTTTTTTTATTTCCCATATTTTCCCTCTGTCTTGTTCAATGTATCAAATTGTACTATTCCTCATTTAAATAACAAATATTTCATAAATTTTGAATTATACTATATAACAAGTATTTGAAACTTATTGTGATTATTATAATTTCTTATTTTTAATGAAGTTTAGTATTAATCTAAATTATAAAATTCTAGTAAAATATGCCTAAAAACTGCCAAAGTAATGCCTTTTCAGTTATATTTTAAAGCATTTTTTTAGATTAAATCTAATTTTTTTAAATTTTATGCCTGGTTGGCTATTATTGAATTTCTAAATTTTATAATATTGGGATGAATAATCGAATCCTTTGAAAGTAAATATTTTAATTTTTCCTCAATTTCAAATTTTATTGCTTTATCTAAATCAGTTTTTGCAAGTTCTCTAGCTGTTTCCACACCTTCCCAGCTTCTACCTTCCTCAATTGCATCTGAAAGATAAATAATCTTGGCAAGAGTACTCATATTTTCTTTCCCAATCGTATGGTATTTTATCCCATCCAAAATTTCCTCATCATCGATTCCAAACAATTCATAATTTTGCCGTACAAACTCAGCTCCTGCAAATCCATGAAGCACAGCTGTGGACTTCGACATCTTGTCCTCTACTTCAGGATATTTCCCCTTCGTCAAGTCAATCATAACTGACAAGTCAAAAAATTTTGCCACATCATGAAGCCAAGCCGAAACTGCAACTTTTTCCACATCAACATTATAAATCTCTGCAAGCTCTACAGCACATTTTACAACTCTTTCCACATGATTGTATCTTTTTTCATCCAAATATTTTTTTACATTTTTTCTAATTACTTCTATATTCATAATACCACTTCCCCTTATCTATAATTATTTTTAATAAACGTAAATAAACATATATTGTCTCTATTATTATACTACACCATAAAGAAAAAAACAAGAAATACAGTATTAAAGGAATTAGAATATATTTTGAAGAGATTTGAATGAAATATAAATAACTGAATAAAATAAAAAACACTCTAGGAGTGTAGAGTGCAATTTATTATGAAAAAATTTATTATATTATTGGTGCCCGAGGCCGGAGTCGAACCGGCACGATATAAAATCGACGGATTTTGAGTCCGTTGCGTCTACCAATTTCACCACTCGGGCAAACAAAATTAATGTTACTTGATTAGTATAATATATTTTTGAATTTTTGTCAACTCATTTTTTCGATTTTTCAAATTTTTTTTAACAAAAAAGAGATGAAAAAACATCTCATCCCTTTTTCTATGAATTATTCTGAATAACCAAACGATTATTTAACTTCTAAACCAACTTTTATTCCAGCTCTCAATTCATTGTATTCTCTTGTGTATTGTTCTCTGTTACTGTTGTAGTAACGTCCATCATTGTATACACCTTTAACAGTTTCTTTATTAACAACTCTATATTTAACTTCTGGGTTAATTGTTAATTTTCCTACTGCAATATCAAATCCTTTTTTGTATCCTAATCCAGTCCATACTGAAAAGTTATTTTGGAATCCATGTCTAGCTGTTTGTCTTTCCCATTCATTTTCAAGATTAACCAATCCGTAAACTCCTGCTAATGAAGGTGTATTATAGTTTGCTCCAACTACATAATCTAAGTATACAGTAGATTTTGCATCTTTTCCAGTTTCTTTTAATTTACCTTTAGCATCTCTTAGATGATTATTTAAGTTTACATAGTATTTAAAGTTTCCAGCGGCATTATCAAGTAATTTACCACCAGTTTCTAAATCAAAGTTAGCTCCCCATCCAGATACTTTTTCTTTTCTGAAATCATTACCGGCCCATGCATTATCTGCAGATTTTCCTCCAGCTTGATCAAAGTAAACTAATTGAGATTTACCTTTGAAGTTGAATCCTAACAAGTTAAGTCCAAACGCTGGTCCTACATAGAATTCATTTGATGTTCCTCTATGTCCTCCATAAACACCTTTTCCACTTGTAGATTTATATTTCCATCCTAAATCCCAAGCAGCAGTCCAATTACCTAATGTTACATCTTTGTATAATGCAATATTGTTTTCCCAAGTTTGAGATTTATCATAAGTTCCTTTGTCATTAGTTCTAGTTACATAATCAAAATCATTTCTCACTCTGTCTTGGTCATTTTGAAAGTCAAATCTTAATCCTAAGTTTCCTTCATCTACTAGTTGTAAATCTCCACCAAAAGCATTTCTCCATCTGATTTTTTCTTGATTGTCTTTTCTAAATCCAGCGATTCCTAATCCATTTCCAGTATTATTTTTCTTATCTGTGTATGATCCTCTATATTCGCTAGAGAAATGAAATTCTTTTAAAGTATCTTGACTTTTATCCGCTAAAGCGAAATTAGATACTACTGCTAATGCTAATAATCCTAATAATTTTTTCATTGTTTTTCCTCCTAAAAATAATTTTAACAAATATACATCTTAACAATTCACAGTTAATTTTAGCATAATAATATGGATTTGTAAAGTTTTTTTGAAAAAAAGTATATCTATGAAAATTTCATTAACAAAATTTAACAATCCGATAAAAAAACTTCCTTTAGAACATAGCTCCATCATCTGAACAAACTGCCCTAAAATCAATATACAAATACTATTATCAGCCTATTATTCCTGAATGTAAGATGTATAAGACATTCTAATAATTTTTTTGTTGATAATATATAAATCCAACATTTTAATAATTCCTATATTGAGTATACCTCATATTTTTAAAAAAAACAATAGCACTATGAATAAATTATATAAAAAATTTTTTATTAATTTAATCAAGTGCCTTGTTTATTATATTCTGATTATAAATATCTTAATTTATTAAAAATTTTACTAAATAATTATAAAATATTTACTATTAATATATAATGTAAGAAAGTCCTTTACAGAAAACTATTTAGTAATAGTTGCTACTACTCCTGAAGCTACTGTTCTTCCACCTTCTCTTATCGCAAATCTTAATCCTTCTTCCATTGCGATTGGGTGAATTAGTTCAACTGTCATTTCAATGTTGTCTCCAGGCATTACCATTTCTACTCCTTCTGGCAAGTTTACTTCTCCTGTAATGTCTGTCGTTCTGAAGTAGAATTGCGGTTTGTATCCTGTGAAGAATGGTGTATGTCTTCCTCCTTCATCTTTTGTCAATACGTATACTTCTGACTTGAATCCTGTATGTGGATTGATTGTTCCTGGTTTAGCAAGCACTTGTCCTCTTTCCACTTCTTCTTTCTTAGTTCCTCTTAATAATGCTCCTATATTGTCTCCAGCTTGTCCTGAATCCAATAATTTTCTGAACATTTCTACTCCTGTTACAGTAGTTTTTGTTGTTGGCTTGATTCCTACAATCTCTACTTCTTCACCAACGTTGATTACTCCTCTTTCTACTCTTCCTGTTACAACTGTTCCTCTTCCTGTGATTGTGAACACGTCTTCAATTGGCATTAGGAATGCTTGGTCTACTGGTCTTTCTGGTGTTGGAATGTAGTCATCAACTGCATCCATTAATTCCATGATTCTATCTACCCATTGAGCTTCTCCATTTAATGCTCCTAATGAAGATCCTTTGATTACTGGCACATCGTCTCCAGGGAATCCGTATTCTGTAAGTAGTTCTCTTACTTCCATTTCTACTAGTTCTAATAATTCTTCGTCATCTACCATGTCAACTTTGTTTAAGTAAACTACGATATAAGGTACTCCAACCTGTCTTGCAAGCAGGATATGCTCTCTTGTTTGAGGCATTGGACCGTCAGCTGCTGATACTACTAGGATTGCTCCATCCATTTGAGCCGCTCCTGTAATCATGTTTTTTACGTAATCCGCATGCCCTGGACAGTCAACGTGCGCATAGTGTCTTTTTTCTGTTTCGTACTCAATGTGAGCTGTGTTGATTGTAATCCCTCTTTCTCTTTCTTCAGGGGCTTGGTCGATATTTTCAAAATCAACTTTTTCAGCCAGTCCTTTTTCAGCCAATACTTTTGAAATTGCTGCTGTTGTTGTTGTTTTCCCGTGGTCAACGTGACCTATTGTCCCTACGTTTACGTGTGGTTTGCTTCTCTCGAATTTAGCTTTTGCCATTTTAATTTTTCCTCCATTTATTTTGATTTTTGTTTTTTAATAATCTATTTTTATCATTTTGATTATAGCATATTTAAAAAATAATTGCAAGCACGTAAAAAAAATGTATTAAAGCCTCTTATCAAAGCAAAAAATCTATTCTTTAATTTGAAAAAATTATAGCAAGTCAAGAAGCGTCTTTTCTCCATAAACTTTTTTCCAGTCTGAATTAAATGTATCCATGCTCCAGTCTGTGTAAGGATGATAAATTAATTTTTCAAAAACGTCTGGAGCTGCTGTTACAGATTTTGATCCAGCCAGAATAGTTTCGTGAACTTGCCTTACATTCTTAAACGAAGCTCCTAATATTTTAGGTTCAAAGATTCTTTTGTACCGTGCCAGTTTTTCTTCATCAGTCTTTTTAGTCATTTCAAGGATCTTATAGGCATCTTTTACAATTTCAATTCCATTTTCACCAATGTTGTCAGAACGGTTAATATACGGTGCCATATATTCTGCCCCTGCTTCTGCTGCCATAATTATCTGCTGTGGTGATAAAATACCTGTTGCAGTTATTTTATGACCATCTTTTGATAAAATCTTCATAGCTTTTATTCCTTCAGGCGTTACAGGAATTTTTGTATAAAAATTTTCTCCAAAAGTATCACGCAAAAGCTGTACTTCTTTTACTATTATTTCAGCTGTAGTTCCCACAGCCTGTGCATGCACAATCTTATCTTTTCCAATAATATCAAAAATATCGTTTATAATCTCTTTAAAATCTCTTTTTTCCTTGGCAATAATAGTAGGATTTGTAGTTACACCTGCTATTGGAAAAATATCACTGATTTTTTTTATACTCTCCAAATTTGCTGTATCAATAAAATATTGCACTCTCATCATCCTCTCTCTTTTTTTATTGAAATAATAATTTAATATTTTAATTAGTTTCGTTTTATTTCGATATTATTTTAATACATAATTTAAGAAAAGTCAATGCTTTTTTTCAACTTTTCTAAAAATTTTGATTGAATAATTACTTTCTTTATGTTATAATTAACATGTAAAGAAACAATCATAATATGAAAAAAACAACGACAAGGGCTAGTTCAATTTGAACTGGCTTTTTCTATTTTTATTTACATATATTTTAGTTTCTTTTCCTAAATTATTCTACATAATTAATACTATATCAAAATCGTATATAATATAATTTTTATCCTATTTCAATTTATATTCTCTTCTAAATATTTCAAATTAAAAACAACTTCAAAACTAACAAATCTATTTCTTATTTATAAATTAAATTAACTTTCACATTTTATATAAATTTTTTTATAAAACTATTGACAAATTTTCAAAAATAGGGTAAAATCGAAATATAAAGAAACAAAATGAAACTTAAGAAGCAATTTTTAAAAGAAAAGAGGTGTAGAGGATGTGAAAGCTTTGGTCACAGATATTGAAAGAGGGGCTACATTTGACGGACCGGGAATTAGAACTGTTGTTTATTTTAAAGGGTGTCCGCTTAGATGCCTGTGGTGTTCTAACCCTGAAACTCAAAAATTGGAAAATGAATTTTGGGATTATGATGGCTCTCTTTACAAAGGAAACAAAAATCCATGTTCTAGCTGTCCTGCCGTAAATTCATTGAAACAGGTTGCAAAAGACATGACACTGGAAGAAGTATTTGAAATCGTTATGAAAGATGAAAACTTTTATAGAAATTCTGGTGGCGGTGTTACATTGAGTGGTGGAGAAATACTTGTAAATTCAGCTTTTGCAATAGAACTTTTTGAAAAGTTAAAAGAAGAATATATTAACACGGCCATAGAAACGACAGGATATGGGAATTACAAGGATCTTGAAAATTTAGCAAAACTAACAGATACTGTATTATTTGATATAAAGCACTTAAATAGCCAAAAACATAAGGAATACACTTCTGTCTCAAATGAAATTATTTTAGAAAATCTTACAAAACTTTCAAAATGGCATAAAAAGATTATTATGAGATTTCCATTTATAAAAGGAATAAATGATGATGAGAAGAATATTCACGAAACAGCAGAATTTTTGAAAAAATTAAATTTACTGGAAGTAAATATACTGCCTTATCATACAATGGGACTTGAAAAATATAGAAAATTGAGAATGCCATATCCGATGAAAACACTTGAAAAACATACACAGGAAGAACTCGATAATGCTTTACAAATAATGAAAAGTTATGGATTAAAGGTAAAACTGAATGGATAAAAAATTTAAGTAAATAATAAAATTTGGAGGATAAGATAATGAGAGAATTTGTTTTAAAAAGTGAAAGAGTAAAAAAATTAAGAGAATCGGCTTTATCAAAATTTCCTGGTGTCAGTGTCGAAAGAGGAAGACTTTTGACAAAAGCATACAAAGAACATGAAGGAAAATCAAAATACATTGTTCGTGCTTATGCAGTTAAAGAAATTTTAGAAAATATGACAATATACATAAAAGATGGAGAACTTATTGTGGGAAATCAGTCTGTTGATGAAAGAACAGCACCTCTTTTCCCAGAATATGCAGTAGATTGGATTGTTGATGAAATCAAGGAAAAAGGAAACTTTGACCATAGAGACGGAGATAAATTCAGAATTCCTGAAGAAGAAATTCCTGAACTTTTGGAAATATGCGAATGGTGGCGTGGAAAAACATTAAAAGATAGAGCGCACGCTCAGATGCCACAGGAAATAAAAGAAGCTGGAATCGCAAAAATTATTCACGGTGAAGGAAATATGACTTCTGGTGACGGACATATTGTACCTGATTTTAAAAAGGTTTTGACAAAAGGACTAAAAGGTGTAATTGAAGAAGCTAAGGCTTCTATGGAAAAAGTAGACATTACAGTTTATGGCGGATACAATAAAATTGATTTCTTAAAAGCTGTACAAATTGTGGCACAGGCAACTATCGACTTTGCTCATAGATTTGCAAATTTGGCAAAGGAACTTGCTGAAAAGGAAACTGATCCACAAAGAAAAGAAGAATTACTTCAAATTCAAAAAAACTGTCTAAACGTACCTGAAAATCCTGCTCAGACATTCTGGGAAGGAGTACAGGCAATCTGGTTTATTCATTTAGTAATTCAGATTGAAAGCAACGGACATTCAGCTTCTCTTGGAAGAGTGGATCAGTATTTGTATCCTCTTTACAAAAAAGATGTACTGGAAGGCGATTTAGACAGGGAATTTGCAAAAGAAATGCTGCAATGTCTATGGGTAAAACTTTACTCTGTAATAAAAGTCCGTTCAACTTCGCATTCTGGTTATGGTGCAGGTTATCCAACTTATCAAAATGTTACAATAGGAGGATCAACTCCAAGCGGAAAAGATTCTACAAATGAATTAAGCTATCTGATTTTAGAAAGTGTCGGAGAAAATAAACTTACACAGCCAAACCTGTCAGCAAGATTTCACATAAATTCTCCAGAAAAATTTATTAGAAAATGTGCCGAAGTAGCAGCAACAGGTTATGGAATGCCTGCAATGCATACAGATGAAATAATAGTTCCTGCACTGTTAAACAAAGGCGTAAAAATTGAAGATGCCTACAATTATTCAATGGTTGGATGTGTGGAAGTTGCTGTTCCTGGAAAATGGGGATACAGATGTACAGGAATGACTTTCTTAAACTTTGTAAAAGCAACTGAACTTGTATTAAATGACGGTTATGACGCTAGAACTGGACTTCAATTGCTAAAAGCCGGAAAACTGACTGACTATGAAACTTACGATGATTTATGGGAAGCATGGAAAAAATATATGAAACACTATACAAAACTGTCTGTTGCGCTTGACGCATTGTCTGACACACATTTGGAAGAATTCCCTGACATTTTATTATCAAGCCTTATTGACGACTGTATCGGCAGAGGACTTTCCGCAAAAGAAGGTGGAGCTGTTTATGACATCATTTCAGGACTTCAAGTGGGAATTGCAAATGCTGCAAATTCACTATACGCTCTAAAAACTACTGTTTTTGATAACAAAATCTTAACAAAAGAAGAAGTTTACAATGCTCTGCAAACAAACTACGAAGGTGAAAATGGGGAAAGAATCAGAAAAATATTGTTAGAAGTACCTAAATACGGTAATGATATTGATGAAGTGGATGAATTTGCTACAAATATCTACTGGACATACATTGATGAAATTCAAAAATACCATAATACAAGATACGGAAGAGGACCAATAAACGGTGGTTATGGAGTTTCAACATCTGGAATTTCTTCAAATGTACCAATGGGAACAGTGAGCGGTGCCACTCCAGACGGAAGATACGCTTATACTCCTGCAGCAGAAGGAGGTTCTCCAACTCAGGGAACTGACACAAACGGTCCTACAGCAGTATTAAATTCTGTAAATAAATTGCCAACTCTGATGATTACAGGTGGACAATTATTAAATCAAAAATATTCACCAGAATTGGTAAATACTCCAGAACAGTTTGAAAAATTTGTAAATGTAATAAAATCATTTATAAGTTCAAAAGGATGGCATATACAATTTAACATTATTTCAGGAAAAACATTAAAACAAGCACAAGTTGAACCTGAAAAACATAGAGACATTATTGTAAGAGTGGCTGGATACTGTGCTCAATTTGTTACACTTGACAGAACTACACAGAATGATATTATTTCAAGAACAGAACAAAGAATATAAACATTTATCTTTTAGATAATTTTTATATATAAGTTTTCTCTATACAAGAAGCTAGTAATTTTAGGCTTCTTGTATTTTTTTATTTTTTATAAGGAAATTAAATTCATATTTTTTAGGTATTTACTGATATATTTGATAATTTTAAAAGAGGCATCAGCCTCTCAGTTAAATGCATTCAATTCCTATTTTTTCATACTCTTTCAGTATCTCTTCTGATACGCTCTTATCTGTTATAATTGTTGTAACATCTACCATATCACATACTTTATAAGGCATTATTACATTAAATTTATTTGGTATAATTAACGTCACAACTCTGCTTGAAGACTTTATAAACTGACGTTTTACACTGACTTCCTTTTCATAAGGGCTTGTTATTCCCATAACTGGATGAATTGCATAGGCTCCCATAAAACAAATATCTGGATAATATTCCTTTATCTGCTCCACCGCCAAATCTCCCACATTGGTCATAATCTTTTGAAACAAATTCCCTCCAACCATTATTATTTCTATATTTTTATGATTAGAAAGTTCACTTGCTATAGTAAGGCTGTTTGTAATTACTGTTAATGATAAATTTACAGGAATTGCCCTTGCAAGCTGCAAATTTGTAGTACTTCCGTCTATTGCCACTAATTGGCCATCTTTTAGAAGTTTTACTCCTTTCAATGCCAGTTCGTATTTTAATTCAGGCTCAAAATTTTCCCTTTCTGTGTAGTTCAAAGCATATCTGTTTAAAGGCAATGCTCCTCCAAAAACTCTTTTTAACAGTCCCTTTGAATCCATTTCAGCGAGATCTCTTCTTATCGTATCTTCAGAAACCGACAAATCAATCGCAAGTTCTCCAACTACAACTTTACCTTTGTTATTAAGTTTCATTAAAATTATATCTTGTCTTTCATTTTTCAGCATTTTATCATATCCAATCTTTATGTTATTTTTTATTCTATCGAATATTAGAAAATTTTTCAAGAAAAACTTTTTATAAATTTTAATTAATATCCACTAAAATTATTACGGACTACAATTCAATAATGTATATAAAAACCTCTATATTATTATAGAGGTTTAATTGAACTGATTATTTTTTAGTTATAAATATAACTGTTTCTTCTCCAGCTTTCACATTTCCAGCTTTTTCAACTTTTATACCATATTTTGCCTTGTCTACATTTAAGAAAGTTACAGGTGAAATTAATGAAATTCCTGCTTTTGTTATCGCATTTCTATCTAATGTACCAATTTTTTCGCCTTTTTTAACTGTATCTCCTATTTTCTTAAATAATTTTATACCCTCGCCATTTAATCCAGATGTTCCAAGTCCAACATGTATCAAAATATTATGTCCAAATTTATCCTGTATAATAAAGGCATGTTCTGTTGTATAAACATTTACTACTGTTCCGTCAGTTGGAGCGATTATTTCATCGCCTTCAATTTCTATCGCAAAACCATCTCCAAGAACTTTTGTATTAAAAATTTTGTCACTAATGTTTTCAATATCATAGATTTTACCTTTATATGGAGCAATTATCTGATTTATTGCCTCTAACGATTCATAATTTTCATTCACACTGTCTTCACTCAAGTTCAAAACATTCAAATCTATATTTCTTCCTGATTTTTCTTCTGCAAATGAAGCTTCCATACCGTGTTCTTTTATTTTTTCAATATATTCTGTCAAATTACTTTTAATAACTGACACAGTTGGTCCGTATACAACTTGAATTCCACTGCCTTTTTTGATAACTCCCATTGCTCCTGTACGCTTTAATGCCGCTTCATTTACTAAATCCATATTATTTACACGCATTCTCAGTCTGGTTGCACAGCACGTAACATCACCAAAATTATCAAGTCCTCCAAGTCCATCTATAATTGCTTGTGAAACTGTGTCTTCCGTTATTGCTCCTTGTTTTCTACTATCTCTCATAGTATTATAATCATCTTTTGTATATAATTTCGTATCTTCATCATCGTCTTCTCTTCCTGGAGTTTTTAAATTCCATTTTTGTATAACAAATTTAAAGAAGAAATAGTAAAGTACAAAATATATTACAAATATCGGCAATAATCTAATCCAGTGCGTTTTTGAACTTCCCGGCAAAATTCCATATAATGTGAAGTCTATTAATCCACATGAAAACGTTGTTCCTATCGCTATATCAAGTATTCTCATAAGTGCAAATGAAATTCCCGCAAAAATACAATGAACAACAAATACAAAAGGTGCTACGAATAAAAATGTAAATTCAATAGGCTCCGTAATCCCTGTAAGAAAACTTGTTAAAGCTGCTGAAAGCAGCAATCCTCCAACTATTTTCTTTTTATTTGGTTTTGCACAATGGTACATTGCAAGAGCTGCTCCTGGAAGTCCACCCATCATAAATGAATACTTCCCTGTCATAAATTTAGCCGCGTCTATGCTAAAACGTGTAGTATTTGGCGATACCAATTCTGCAAAGAATATGTTCTGTGCCCCTGAAACCATTGTTCCGTCTATCATTGCACTTCCACCCAGCCCTGTTTGCCAGAATGGAATGTACCAGATGTGATGAAGTCCAAAAGGTATCAATATTCTTTCCATAAATCCAAAAATAAATATTCCAATGTCCCCCGAACCTGTTACAACTCTTCCAATTGAGAATATTCCCTGTTGAATAACTGGCCAAATCGCAAAGGAAATAAATCCTACAACAATATAAGCAAACGTACATATAATCGGCACAAATCTAACTCCTGAAAAAAATGATATTGCCGCAGGAAGTTTTGTCTTATAAAATCTATTATGCAGAAATGCAACTCCAAGTCCTACTACAATTCCTCCAAACACTCCCATTTCAAGCGTTTGTATCCCAAGCACGGAACTTATCGCACCATCCAGCACTTTTTCCGAAACAGTTCCATCTGGCAAAATTTTGCCACTAAATACCAATAACGTTTTAATAGTCGTGTGCATTATTATAAACGAAAGTCCAGAAGAGAGCACCGCAACTCCTTTTTCTTTTTTCGCCATTCCCAATGCTACTGCCATCGCAAATATCAAAGGCAAATTAGCAAATACTGCAAGTCCAACGTTATTCATCACAGTAAGGACATAATTCATAGGTGTCCCTTGTGCAAGCAATCCATCTAAATGATAAAATGCTATTGTCTTAGGATTTGTAAATGAGGCACCTAAACCCAGCAATAATCCAGCAACTGGTAAAATCGAAACTGGCAGGAAGAACGCTCTTCCTATTGTCTGCAACGTAAGAAAAATCTGATTTTCTTTCTTGTTCTTGTTCATAACATCCTCCAAATAAAATTATAATATTAAATTTTTCAAACTGCTCTAAAATTTATATAACTTCTATATTTTGTGCCACACTATTAAAATTTTCTATCTATTTTAAAACAGTTATCTATTATTTTCAACTATTTTTATTTTCTAACCAAACATTATTTTTAGTTTCAATTAGTTTCACATAATTCCTTTTTAATATTATAACTTTAATTTTCACAAAGTCAAGCATTTTTTTGCACTTTTTAGCATGTAATTTGTAAAAATATCAAAATATTTTGATTCTTTTATCAATTTATGCTATTTTTTGCCTTTTTTCTAATTATCTAAAAAATAAACGCCTTTATTTTAGAAATATATATTTTTAGTATATTTTTTTTAATTTCAAAAAATTTATGTGCATTTTTTTAAAATCAGGTTATAATATAATGATAACATTTTAAAACTAAATTCAAAAGTTATGAACACATCATACAAAATTCTATTTTAATGAGTTGAATATAGTTTTTTGAATAAAAAAGAAAGGATGGTTATTTATGAAAAAAGTGGCAGTGTATTTATTTTTAATGGTGAGTATAGTTTCGTTTGGAAATATAAAAGATCCGTTTACAGATAAGAAATTTGACTACACTTTTAAAAATGTTCCAGAAATATTTCCAGGAGACTTTCGGTGCAGGTTTATTATAAAACAGGTATTACTTCGTTCATTTCACGAAGACAATAAACATACGAAAATGATAGATACATTTAATTCGTCTTTAAGCACTTATGGAAGAATAATACAGGAAGAAGGTTTATTTGTAAACGAAACAAATCCTATAAATGTTACCACAAAATATTATTCCAAATACTGCACAATTCCAAAGCAGGAATGGCTAAACGATTTTGGTTCTGCATCATTAAATAAATATTTTGATTTAATAAGAGAAAATTATTTAGATAAATAAATTATAATAAAGCTGCTTTAAAGCTGAATTTGAAAGTTATTATTTACTCAATCCCTAAGTTTGTTTAATTTTTACCGATTCAATTTTCAAGAAGTTTGAATATACTTAAAAATATTAAATTATTCTTGATTTTTTTTAAAGTCAGGATATAATCATATTGAAAAATAAAAAATTTTGAGGAGGAAATATGAAAAAATTAATTTTATTAGGACTCGCTGCAGCTATAAGCATATCAGCTATGGGAGCAACTAGAAAAAAAACTGCTTCAAAAAGCAAACTTTCTGCTAAAACATTGGAGCTGAATTTAATACACATTAATGATCACCATTCACATCTTGAAGAAGAAAAAATGGACTTAGTTCTTAATGGGAAAAAAGTTACTGTCAACGTTGGTGGAATGCCAAGAATGATTCAAAGAATCGCAGATTTAAAAAAATCCAGTAAAAATAGCCTAGTATTGCACGCAGGAGATGCTCTTTCTGGAACATTGTATTATACTTTGTTTAAAGGAAAAGCTGATGCGGCACTTATGAATGTAGGACATTTTGATTTATTTGCTTTGGGAAATCATGAATTTGATGATGGTAATACTGTCTTAAAAAACTTTCTTGATGAATTAAAAGTACCAGTAGTTTCAGCGAATGTTGTTCCTGATAAGGGAAGCATACTGGAGGGAAAATGGACTCCTTATGTAATTAGAAAAATAGATGGACAAGATGTTGCCATTGTAGGATTAGACGTAGTAGGAAAAACCGTCGAATCTTCAAGTCCAGGAAAAGATATAAAATTCCATGATGAAGTTGAAACAGCTAAAAAAATGGTAGCAGAACTTCAAGCCAAAGGACTTAATAAGATAATTTTCTTATCACATGCAGGATACGAAAAAAATCTTGAAATCGCTGAAAAAGTTTCTGGAATAGATGTTATTATTACGGGAGACACTCACTATCTATTGGGAGAAAGTTATACAGAATATGGATTAAAACCTGTTGCAGAATATCCTAAAAAAATAATGTCTCCAGCAGGAGAACCTGTATATGTTGCAGAAGCATGGAGCTACTCTCATCTGGTAGGAAATATGAAGGTTAAATTTAATGATAAAGGTGTAATAACTGAACTAAAAGCAGAGCCTACAATAGTTATTGGTGATAGCTCATTTGAAGTTAAAAATGATAAAGGTGAAAAAAGCGAACTTCAAGGAAAAGAAAGAGAAGATATTATCAAATATGTAAACAGCCGTAAAGATATAAAATTTGTAAAAGAAGATCCAACTGCACAGAAAGTTCTTGAAAGATATAAAAAGGAAAAGAATGAGCTTGGTAAAAAGGAAATAGGAAATATAACACAGGAAATTCCTGGTGGATCAGCAAACAGAATTCCTAATGATAAAAATCCTGAGGGATCTTTAGCTACAACACTTGTATCTGAAACAGTTCTGCATATGCTTAAAAATATGGGAACAGGTAATATTGATATGGTAATAATGAATTCAGGAGGAACAAGAATATCTTTAACTCCAGGAAAAATTTCATATGATGATGCATATACACTCCTTCCATTTACTTCCAATACAATCTATATCCTGAAAATGAATGGTGCAGAAATAAAGCAAGTAATCGAAGATTCATTGAATTTTGCTCTTGACGGAGGATCTTCAGGAGCATTCCCTTATGGAGCTGCAATAAGATTTGAGGCAACTAAGGCAGGAAGTCTTGGAACAAGAGTTAAAAAAGTGGAAGTACTTGATGCAAAAACAAATAAATGGGTTCCAATTGATGCAGGAAAAACTTATACTGTAGGAACAAATTCATATGTTGCGGCAGGAAAAGACGGATATACAACTTTTGGTAAAATTACTTCAACTCCTGGAAGAGAAGGTGTAAATACACATTTAGGTGTTGAAACAGCATTTATAAACTATGTTAAAGAGAAAAAATCAGTTGGAAGACCTGAATCTTCAAATGTAAAATTTAAATATTAAAAAAATAGAGACTGTCTCAGAATTTTTTTTGAAATAGTCTCTTTCTTATTTTTAAAATCAAACTCAAAAATTATCATATTTTTTCCAATCATAATAACTTTGATTCAAGCTGTAAGCATGAAATCCATTATCATTCAAAAATTTGGAAGCAAGATTCGCATAGGCACAGTTCCGCCCTCTGCAGTAAACAATTATTTCCTTGTTTTTAGGCAATTTTTTCAGATTTTCTTCAAGATTTTTCATTGGAATATTTATTGCGTTTTCTATATGGCTTGAATTAAATTCATCTTCTGGACGTAAATCTATTATTAAAGTTTCTTTACTTTTTACCATTTCGTAAGCCTGCTCCAAAGTAATTGGACGGATTTTCATGCAGCTGTCATTAAATTCATTGTGTATCCGCTGAATATCTGCCAGCTGCTGCTCTCCTACCCCAATCAGAAGATACACCAAGTCAATTATTTGTGTATTTGCGATTTCATAAACAACATAATTCCCCTTTTTTTCGCTAATAACTAAGTTTCCATCCTTTAAAATTTGTAAATGTCTTGAAGTGTTTGCAATGCTCATTCCCGTTTCATTTGAAATGCTCTCTACAGTTTTTGCCCCTTGAACTAGCAAATCCAATATTTCGATTCTTTTTTCACTGGACAGGCATTTTCCTATTTTTGACAATCCTGAATATAAGCTATTTTTATAATTTTGACATATTTTATCCATTTAATTCAGCTCCTTTTTACTTTCTTTATTTATACTAAACCTCTTTAAAACCAAACTTAAAAATTATTATTTTAATCTGCAAATTCACTTAACCTTGACTAGCTGGATATTAAATTTTGATATATTTTCAAAATTTTATAATAAAAGTATTGACAATTTATTTTAAATATGATAGTATTCAATTACTTAATTGAATAGTTGATTTTCTAATAGTATAACACAATTTTTAAAAAAAATGAACTATAAATTATAAACTTAATAAAATTGACTAAAGAAAGAGGTTGATGTAAAATGGCATTAAATTTAAACAAAGATAATTTTGAAAAAAGCATTGCAAATGGAGTAGCTCTAGTAGATTTCTGGGCAGAATGGTGTGGACCTTGTAAAATGCAGCTTCCTATCATTGAAGAATTTTCAAGTGAAATGGAAGGAAAAGCTACAATTGGAAAAGTAAATGTAGATGAAGAATTGGAATTGGCGCAATCTTTTGGAATCCAAAGTATTCCTACATTAATCTTATTCAAAGATGGAAAACCTGTTAAAAAATTAGTTGGATTACACTCAAAAGAATCACTTTATGAAGAAGTAAACCAAGTATTATAAAATAAAAAATACGTTATTTAAAGATATATTTATTTATAGAAAAAGTCTAGCGATTGTTTTTTCAATTTTGCTAGACTTTAATATTAAAGAAGAAACTTTGTGATTATGATCTCTTAATCATAATTTATAAAAAATGACTAAAAAAGGAATGATGAAAAATATGTATGATTCAGTAATTATAGGTTCAGGTCCAGCTGGACTGACAGCCGCAATTTATTTAAGCCGTGCAGGATTAAAAAATATAATTATAAACGGAATGGAGCCAGGTGGTCAATTGACAACAACAACGGAAGTTGAAAACTTTCCAGGATTTCCACAAGGAATTTCAGGTCCACAGCTAATAGAAGACATAAAGGCTCAATCCAAAAATTTTGGAACAGAATTTTTACAGGCTGTTGTAAAAGACATCGAAAGTATTGAAAATAATGGCAAAAAAACATTTAAATTACATTTGGATAATGGAAATATTATAGAAGCAAAAACAATAATTTTATCAACAGGAGCGAGTGCAAAGTATCTTGGAATTGAAAACGAAAAGGAAAATATCGGAAGAGGAGTTAGTGCATGTGCCACTTGTGATGGATTTTTCTACCGTGGAAAAGATGTTGTTGTAATTGGCGGTGGAGATACTGCGATGGAAGAAGCTGTCTTTTTAACAAAATTTGCCAGCAAAGTTACAGTTATTCACAGAAGAGATACGTTACGCGCTTCAGCAATTATGCAAAAAAGAGCAAAAGACAACAGCAAAATCGAATGGAAACTAGACTACACTCCAAAAAAAGTACTGGCTGATGAAAAAGTTACAGGAATAGAGCTTATAAATAACAAAACAGGCGAAACTGAAACTTTAACAGCAGATGGAATTTTTGTAGCAATCGGAAGAACTCCAAATACAAAATTTCTTGAAGGGAAAGTAGAGATTGACGAAAGAGGCTATATTGTAACAAAAGGAAAATCTTCCAAAACAAGCACTTCTGGAATCTTTGCAGCAGGAGATGTTCAAGATGGCAGATACCAGCAGGCAATTATCGCGGCAGGAAGCGGAGCCATTGCAGGGCTTGATGTGGAAGAATATTTAAGAGAAAATGACTTATAATTTTTAATCTCTAAAAAATAAAATATAATTTTAAATATCACTATATACCTTTGCTGCAAGATAAGAATTTGCGGCAATGAACAATTCTACAAAATAAAGATAGTAAAAACTACTATTAAGCATTCACTATTTAAATGAGAAGTAGTATAAAAAATAAACATTTGCATCAAAATAAAAAAGGAATTGTCTCTTTTTGCTTAGAAGAAATAATTCCTTATTTTATTTAATTTTTTATACACCTGCAATTTATTTTAAACCTTCACAAAAAATACTGTTTCCGTTTCGTGTAAGTATCGCCTCATTGCCCTTTATATGAATATCGGTATTCTTTCCATCGCTGTATCTGGATCCGCTGGCAGCCACGACCTGATCCATTACAAGTTTAGCATTGGTTGACACTTCTACCAATTGAATCTTATCATTCGTAATATAATTTACAGTATATTCTTTTTTGCTGCATTTAAATTTCTGAGAATAAATGGCTTTACGTTTAATTTTTATCACAGGATATTTTCTTTTAGTTATTTTATGTTTACTTGCCGAAATTCCATTTAATGAGAATCCAAATAACAATGCTCCTGTTAAAAGTATCACTAATTTTCCAGTTAATTTCATAAACCCTCACTTCCTTATTTATGCATTATGAGCTCTTACTCCGTACTTAAAATATTTTCTCCAATATGGGCTTTTTAACGAGGACATTACTACGCCTTTTGAAGATGAAGCATTTATGAACAATGAATTTCCAACATAAACAGCTGTATGGCTTGTTCTGTTACCAGGTCTGAAATAAACGATGTCTCCTGATTTCAAGTTTTTCGCAGAAACTCTTGTCCCCTGCTTTATCTGCTGTTGTGAAACTCTTGGAAGTTCCTTGTTAAAAGCTTCACGGTAAACTCTACGTGTTAAGGCTGAACAGTCAATTCCACTTTTAGAATCTCCTCCCAAAGCATACCTTGTCCCCCTCCATTTGCTGTATGAAGTTAAAAGCTTTCTTTCTACAGCCGCTTTCTTTCTCTCTTGAGTCGAACCTGAAGCCATGGCTTTAGTATGTCTTTGTCTTAATTCTGACATTTTTGTTTCAATAAGTTCATTTTTATTTTTTGAAGAAACAGCATAAATTCCAGTATTGTTTCCACTGTGACTCTTTCTATTTTTTACAGGTTTGTGAGACGTTTTTGATTTGTCAACTTTTTTAGTTTTTGATGTTTTCGCATGTAGATTTGAACCTACAAAAGCAGATAACATACATACTGCTGTTAAAAACTTGTTTTTTCTCATATATTTTTTATTCCTTTCAAAATTAATTTTCAATTGTAATATTTTTATGTGTATCAATTGTAACATTAATTTTAAGAAAAGTAAATTAACTAAAAATAAAATATAATTTAATTTTGAAAAAACAAGAAAATTTGAATATCATAAATTGCAATATTAACCAAAATAAAAATTTTATAGAAAAATATTCTAAAATCTGTTAAAATAAACAAAATTAATTTGAAAGGAAACCAATATTATGAAGCAATATATAATTGACGCTTTTACAGACAAAGTTTTTTCAGGGAATCCAGCCGCAATCTGTATTCTAGACGAATGGCTTTCTGACGAAAATATGCTTTTAATAGCAAGGGAGAACAATTTGTCCGAAACAGCCTTTGCAGTAAAAGGAGAAGGAAATCACTATAAATTACGCTGGTTTACGCCAGGCGGTGAAATTGATTTATGTGGACACGCCACGCTTGCCTGTGCTTTTGTAATTATGAATTATTATGAAAGAAGTGTAAAAACTGTAATTTTTGATACATTGAGCGGAAAATTGACTGTAAATAGAAAAAATAGAGATTTATATGAGCTTGATTTTCCTGCTTATGATTTGAAAAAAGTTGAAATAACTGATGAAATAGTAGAATTAATCGGGAAAAAACCAATTGAAGCATATCTAGGACGAGATCTAATGTGTGTATTTGATGATGAAGAGTTTATTTTAAGTGCAGATTTAGATTCGGAAAAAATTAAAAAACTTGATGGATTATTACTGCATATTACTGCTCAACATAGTAATTATTCTTTAAATTCTAAAATAAAAAATACAACTGATAAAATAGACTGTATTTCCCGTTCCTTTGCTCCTAAATTAAATATTTACGAAGATCCTGTCTGCGGCTCTGGGCACTGTCATATTGCTCCTTACTGGATGGCAAAACTGCAAAAGGAAAATTTAATCGCTTATCAGGCTTCAGAGCGAAACGGAACACTTTATTGCACTCTAGCAGATGATGGAAGAATAAAAATGAGTGGAAAAGCAGCTTTATTTGCAATTTCAGAAATTTTCATATAGCAAAATGTTTTTTAAAACTTTACTCACAAATTACGATAGACTACTCAAACCTCAAGTTTTATAATTTTTTACTATTCTATTTGAATCGAATTTTACTTATAAAATAAAAGAGGGGAAAATTCTCCCCTCAAAGCATTTTTTTATCAGAATTCAATAATTTCTACAATCTCTTTTCCAAAATAAAAATTGAGACAAATACTAATACAAAACCAACTATTTCAATAAAAGAAAATCTTAATCCAAAAATAGCAACTGATAATATCGCTGCAAGTACAGGCTCAAAAGCAGTTAAAATTCCTGCAAGGGAAGAGGAAATATAATTTAGGCTTGCAATGTAAATTAAATAGGCTATGGAAGTTCCTAAAATTACAACGATTATTACCTGTATCATTGATTTTGCATTTACATTTCCTTCAATTTTCCAAATAGGGTGAATAACATTTGAAATTATGCTACCTATTATCATTCCCCATCCAACTACTGTAATACTTCCATATTTTTTCAAAAGTTTTTTTGGATATGTTGAATAAAAAGCTATCATAATTGCTGAAATTACTCCTAGCAGCAACGCTTCTAGTGAAACTGACAAATTTGAAAAGTTTCCTTTAGTCGCAATAAATACAACTCCTAAAATTGTCATAAACAATAGAATAACAGTTGAAACAGCTGGAACTTTTTTATTTTTTATAGATTCATAAATAAATATAAAAAATGGTGCGGTAAACTGTAAAATTGTTGCAAATGAAACATTACTTAATTCAATTGTCTTAAAATATGTATACTGAACTAAGTACATTCCCGCTGTTCCAAATAAAATTATTCCAGCACAATCTCTCTTATTTTTCAATGGCTTTAAAACAGATTTTTTTTCAATAAAAATAACAATTAAAAACAGTAAAATTCCAGAAATTAATGTTCTAGTCGAAACTAGCCAGTCTGATGAAAAATTAAACTTTTTGAAAAGAATTTCACCAGAAATTCCTGAAATAGCCCACAGGCTAGAAGCTAAACTAGCTAATAACATTCCACGTAACTTTATTTTTCCTTCCAATCATATTCCTCCCTTCAATTAAATAATTTTTCTATAAATATTGAGTGAAAATCTTGTCAAATCAAGAAAACTTTTTTAAATCCAATTTAAAAATTAACAGTATTTCCCATTTAAATAAGGTTTAGTATAAGAACCTAAAACTTAAATATAATTTCTAAATCACAAAAAAAAATGCCTCTTCAAATAATTTGAAAAAGCATCTTTTTTATATTAAGTCAGGATTACTGTCTTAAAGATTTAATTAATTCATAGTTATCGATAGCTTGTTGTTCTCTAGCTATTTCTTTGTCTAATTGATTTCTTAAGTTTTTGTATTCAGCAATTTTTGATTTAAATTCTTTTCCAAAGATGCTAGTTTCTGCATTTGCTTCAATTTCAGCAATTCTTTGATCGATTTTTGCTTGCATTGCTGTGTAGTTATTTAATCTTTGAACAGCTGCATTTGCTTGTGCTTCCTGTTCTCTGAATTTTGCATCTTCCATTTGTTGTAATCTGCTTAATTGATTTTCCAAGTTGTTTAAGCTGTTTTCAATTGATCCTCCTGCTGGTCTAGCTGCTTTTGCAGGTGCTGCGAATGAAACGCTGCTTAATACTAAAACTCCTAATAATACTGCTAATTTCTTTTTCATTTTTTATCCACGAGAACTAGATATTTATTTTTAAATTTATTCTCGTATCTCCTTTCATTTATTTTGATTTAAATTAATATCCTTTTAATGCTTCAATAGCTGCGAAATTTTCAACTGTTGCTCTTAAAGATTTGATTTCTGTATCTAAAGATTTTGCTACAGCTTTATATTGTTTTGCCAATTCAGCGTATTGCGCTTTAAAAGCTTTTGTTTCAGAAGCTGCTTCAACTTTTGAGATTCTTTCTTCCAATTGAGCTTTTTGAGCTTCTTTTTCAGCTAGCTTGCTAGCTGCTGCGTCAGCATTTGCTTTTAATTTGTTATACTCTTGATTTTCCATATTTACTAATCTTTCATATTCTGCTTCAAGCTGATTAAATCTACCTACCACTGTTTGAGCTGATGCTGTTTTTGAAGATTTTGCAGAAGCAGCTGAGAATGATAAAGCACTCAAAAGTACAAATAAAATTCCAACTTTTTTCATTATTTTGCCTCCTAAATTAGTTATCTGTTTTAATTATCTTTTATATTATATATCATTTATTAATAATTGTCAATTTTTATTTAAAAATATCTCTTTTAAATGTATTATTTTTTACTTTAAAAGAGACATTTTTAATTTAGAACTTTACTGAACTATGATTTTATTATTTAATGTTGATGTTGTAGAATGCTTTTTTACCTTCGTAAACAGCTTCTTCTGCCAAATCGTCTTCGATTCTTAATAATTGGTTGTATTTAGCCATTCTGTCTGTTCTTGATGCAGATCCTGTTTTAATTTGTCCTGCATTTGTAGCAACTGCGATATCAGCAATTGTATCATCTTCAGTTTCTCCTGATCTATGAGATACTACTGCAGTATATCCAGCTTTTTTAGCCATTTCAATTGCATCTAATGTTTCTGTTAAAGTACCAATTTGGTTTACTTTAATTAAAATTGAATTAGCAATTCCTTTTTTGATTCCTTCTTCTAATCTTACTGTGTTAGTAACGAACAAGTCATCCCCTACTAATTGAACGTCTTTTCCGATTGCATCAGTTAATTTTTTGAATCCGTCCCAGTCATCTTCAGCAAGTCCGTCTTCAATAGATACGATTGGGTATTTAGAAGTTAAGTGTTTGTACCATTCAACCATTTCATCTGAGTTTCTTACAACTCCACCTTCTCTCTTAAATGTATAAGTATAAGATCCGTCTGCATTTTTAGTTGCAAATTCTGATGAAGCGGCATCCATTGCGAATGTAACATCTTCTCCTAATTTGTATCCAGCAGCTTCTACAGCTTGAGAAATTACATCTAAAGCTCCTTCAGTTCCATTAATGTTAGATGGTGCGTATCCACCTTCATTTCCTACGTTAGTAGAATCTCCGTTTGCTTTTAAGATTTTTCCTAAGTGATGGAAAATTTCAGAACCCATTCTTAATGCTTCTTTGTATGTTTTAGCTCCTACAGGTTGTACCATGAATTCTTGAACGTCTACTGCTGAATCAGCATGTGATCCACCATTTAAGATATTCATCATTGGTACTGGTAATTCTTTAGCGTTTACTCCACCTAAATATCTGTATAAAGGTATACCTAATTGATTAGCCGCTGCTTTTGCCACTGCTAATGATACACCTAAAATTGCGTTAGCTCCTAATTTACCTTTGTTAGGTGTTCCGTCTAACTCGATCATGGCTTTATCAATAGCTACTTGGTCTAAAGCGTCAAATCCGATTAAGTGTTCAGCAATAACTTTGTTTACATTTTCTACTGCTTGTAACACACCTTGCCCTAAATATCTAGATTTGTCACCATCTCTTAATTCAACTGCTTCATGTTCTCCAGTTGATGCTCCAGATGGTACAGAAGCTCTTCCCATTGCTCCACCTTCTAAGTATACTTCAACTTCCACAGTTGGATTTCCTCTTGAATCAAGTATCTCTCTTGCATAGATATCTTCAATTCTAGTCATTTCTAATTACCTCCGTAAATTTATTTATTATAATATTTCTCAACTATAATTATATCACAATGTGTCCTTATTTTCAAAACAAAATTTCAATTTTTTCAAAAAAATTTAATAAAATTTATTAAAATTCAATAATATAAAAATATTTTTATGTTCTTTTCATTTTTAATTATTTATATTTTAGTATAGAAATTTGAAAATAAGAGTTTTCTCCTTAAATTTCCTAGCTGCTGACAGCTGGACTGTTAACGGCTAAATCCATATTTTGATATATTCCCATCTATATTTTGTCCTTGTCTGGCAAAAGACTTTTTTCTGTTTTTACTTTAATTTTGTTTTATTGACCTAATTTTATATTCCAATACCCTTGGCGCCGCAGTTTGTACTGTAATAAAAGTGTGATCCATCATTCTTGCAATTTCTATTGTTTTTTTACTGTTATAAAGCAGCAGCCTTCCTTTTGCTTCCAGTTTTGTCATTTTTTCCTTAGAAAGCCTGTTTTGATTTTTTATGTACATTTTTATTATTTGTTCATGTTCAGCATCGGTAGTTTGTGAGTCAAAAACTGAAGAAACTAGCCTCCCATCGACAAAGTTAAAACTATTCAGCTGCCTTTCAATTCCCAGCGGATCTTTTACATTAGCATAGTAATAAACCGCATAATTGCCTTCATCATGTGAATTTGACAGAGCTTTTTTCTGAATAATTTTAGCAAATTCCTGTTTTGTCATTCCAAATTTTAAAGTGCTTGTAATACTTTCTCCATAACTTTTTTCAAATTCTGGATTTCCAAACATAAACGTTGAAAACATCAACATCATTACTAACAAAATTTTTTTCATAAATTTAATTTCCTTTCTTAAATTTGTTTATAATTTTTCCAATAATCTCTCATGATTTTCTCCAAGCAAATTATCTAATACTTTATAAAATTCTTCATTTTTTACAGAAGTTTCAAAAGAATAATGTTCATTTTTATCGTAAATTGCAATCTTACTCTCAGGGTAATAATCCCTAACAATCACATTTTCATCTGGTTTTTTCATTCCATTTACTATCTGTTTCATTATTTTATTTTTTTGTTTATAATCTTTTAAAACTAAAGTAATTTTATTTGAATAGTTTTTTACTTCATTTAAATAGGAAATACTGCAATTTAATTCTATGCATTCAAGATTCCATTCATAATATACTGATTCTCCCATAAAAGATTCCTTATGCTTAAAATCATAATTTTTATTAAAATCCAATTTTTTTAAATCTTTCTTGCTATATTTCTTTCTATCAAATTTTCCACAAGAAACAAACATCAAGATTAAGCATATAAATAAAAATATTTTTTTCATATTCAATTTTCCTCACTACATCTCATTCAAATATTTATCCATATAATCTGCATCTTTTGCAGTTGCTTTCTTTATTTCCTTAGAAATATAGGTGCTTTCCAACTTTTGCTTATTTTGTTCACGTAATTTTTTATTTGTAATTTCTTCATTTATCATCAAAACATTTAATAATAGCAATGTTTCTTTTAGGCGGTTATATTCGTGAACTTCATTTGATGCATTGGCATTTACGATGTTGTTTATATATTCTGAAACTGCTTTTTCGATTTTACCGTCATTGTAATATTTTCTCACTTCAGACAATGTGTAAGTCAAGTTCATCGAATGTACTTCTTCATCTGCCATTCCAACCTGTCTTTTTACATCTTCGCTTTTTAATAAAGTTAAAACTTTTTTTATTTGAATCTGTCTATTATCTTCGTTTGCGATGTTAAATATTTTTACAATTTCCATAATAGGAGTATTATTATACTTTTTTTCTATTTCTTTATAATAGCTATCGCTTTTATCCTTTTTCCCAATTCCACGATAATACACCATTTTTGCAAATAATTTTTCATACTCATAAGGAGTATATTTTGTGAATAAATCTAAATATTTTTCATAATCTTTTCCGATTTTGGACTCATAAATTGTGATAATATCTTCTGATACAATGTAATTTCGCTCATCTTTTTTCAAGATGGCAAGCAGTTTATTCAATTTTTCCCCGATTACAGTTTCATCATTTTCAAAAGCCACAATATCTCTTATTTCATAATCAATTTTTTGCGTTTCATCAATTATTGCCTGCTTTATTCCTATTTTTGAAAGATTTTCCTGAATCTGCTCCTTTCTTGTGTAAGCAAAGCTCAAACTGCTTAACAGTAAAAATGCTATTGTTAATTTTTTCATGAATTGTTCTCCATTTTTGTATTTTTTATTTCTATTCCTTCAGCAATTCTAAATTATAATCCAATTATTTCCCAGTTATTATGACTCTTTCCATCAATTACACCATTTTTTACATCTCGAATATAGTCAATCATCATATTCTGAATGGTTCCCTTTATATTTCCAATTATTTCTTTTGAGGCCCATAAGACTGGGATTTTCTGACCATCAAAAATACCGCCTTTTCTAGCCAGCTGTTCAAACCTATAGGCATTCATTCCAACTTTTAATTTCATTTCAGGCGTTATTTTAGTTCCATTAACTAACATCAGGTTGGTAATTTTATTGCCTTTTTCATTTCTTAAATCAATTTTATATTTCACCCCGCCAAAAATATCAAATGTTACATATTTTCCGTTAGAACGTTCTGGATTATAGTGATACTCGGTATCTCCAGTTCTAATTGTATCAAAATAGTCAGCAGACCATTCCATATAGTCTTTTAACTGTTTTCCAGTCATTTCGTAAATTGTAACATCTCCACCTGTGTAACGGTAGTTGTAAACTATGTCTTTTCTCTTAATTTCCCCTTTATCCAGTTTTACATTTTCATAATTGTATGCAAATGAAACGACATCTGCACCGCTGTAATAAAGCTCAACATCAGTTATAAATGACGACAGTCCTGTATCTTTAGCAAAAGCTGCTGACATACCATAATATTTTTCTTTGGGAACCATATCATTTAGCGTATTCCCTATTTTTTCATTTGCAATTCTGCAAAGTCTATTGTGAAAAGGTTTATAAATCTCTTCAATTTTTTTATCAGGTTCTTCATCTTTTACAGGAATAGTCGTAGAATCTTTACTTATTAATTTAATATTTTCATCCAATACTTCAAATTTTAGGTCTACTTCTGAAATAACAGTTCCATATCTATGAGGCTCTGTAATAAGAACACCGTTAATTATTTCCTTTGGTATATTCTGATGCATATGTCCTGCTATAATCACATCAATTTCAGGTACAGCGTTTGCTAAATCCTTTACTCCAGTTTCAGGAATTCCATTTTCATTTTCAATGCCCATATGAGCTACTACAACAATAGCGTTTGCACCTTCCTTTTTAAGTCTTTTTACTTGTTTTTGAGTTTCCTTTATAGGCGACACAAAATAAAAATCCTTCAAATAGCCAGTATCTTCTTCAAATTGTGCTGACATTGGAGTTGATAATCCAATAATTCCAATCTTCACACCATCCTTTTCAATAATCGTAGAAGCATCTAAATATCTGCTTTTATCTTTTGAAAAATTGGTATCATTTTCAGCGTTTTCATTGTAATACAAATTAGCAGTCAGTTTTTTAAATTTCATATCTCGCAATATATTTGATAAAGTTGGCATTCCAAAGTTAAACTCATGATTTCCCGGTACAAAAATATCATAACCTATGTAATTTAGTATTTCTGGGATGGGATGTTTTGAAGCCATTGCAAATTTTTCTATCCAATTATCTTGAATCGCATCCCCAACTTCAACCAAAATCACATTTTTATTCTTTTTTCTAATTTTTTTCACCAATGTTGAAATCTGTGCATAAGAGCCTGACCTATCCTCTTCATCAGCTGCATAGTTCCAAGCAAGCACTCTACCATGAACATCGCTTGTTCCCAATATTTTTATACTTACTTCTCGTTTTATTAAAATGGTATCCGTATTTTCTGTTGTCATAATATCTATATTTCCTTTTCAGTCTTTTTATTTTCTATACTTAAAATTTTTTTTAACATACTAAATTCTCTTAAAATTAAATAAATTTGAGAATTAAATAGTTATAGATTTTGTGAACTGCATTTTACATTTATTTCTTCATATTTTTCCATTTTTCTCTAGCTTCAAAAATTGAAAATTCCCTGCCATATTTTACTTCATTCAATTCATCTTTAATATAAAAAATCTTTTCCAAATCAATCTCATAGTCATTTGCAATCGCAATAATATAATAAAAAACATCAAACACTTCCTCTTCAATAGTACCTTTTATATTTTCTCCATCATATCTCACATTTTTTCTAATATTTTCAGCTAATTCTCCAAATTCCTCAATTAATTTTAAAACAAGTCTTTGTCCATTTTCCTTTTTATTCTGCTTAATTTTATCATCCTTTGTTTCATCCAGAGTTCCTTTTTCTATTCTTTTTATCAAATACTGCACTTCTTTAAGTGTCATATCATCACTGTTATTATTTTTTTTATTCATAAAACTACCTCCTTACCTTACAAAATATCTTTATTCATTGATTTATCAAGCATTTCCAAAATATTTTAACCAATAGTTCGTTTTCTATAATTTTATTTATATTCAAAGTTATTTTAAGCAAGGGTATCAAACGCCATACCCTTGCATCCCTGCTTCTCGAATTTCAATTTTACAGCAAAAGACAAAACTCGCTTTTAACAAAAATTATTTTAATTCCATAAAGTTATTATAAATTTAAAAATAATAGAAAAGCTCAAACAAGTTGTCTTTTACTGAAAAATTAAAATCTCGGAAATTTACAATAAATGTTTTAATACTAAACCCCATTTAAACAACGAATTTATTATAATCTATTCTATAAAACCTAATATTTTCAAATAATTAAAATATAATTTTCATTTTTTAAACATAATCTAGTATAAGCTAATTCGTCGGAGCATTTTTCTGTGCCGGCAAAACTGTTTGAGCATAGCGAGTTTTTTGCCAGTGCAGAAAAATGTTGTAGACTAGCCATAGGTTATTGCGTAGCAATCTTGCCACAATTTTAATTATTAGGATAAACCTTTACTGCAAGATAAGGTTTTGCGACAATGAGCAATCCTACGAAAATAAAAAAGAAAAAAATAGTAATATAAAAAAATATTTATAATTAAAATAGTCTATAATAAATTTTATAAAATAATATATAAATAAAATGTCATTTGTTTTTAAATTTTTTAAAAAATTAGTATTTGAAGATTACGTTTGTAGATTTTGGTTTTCCTATTTCTTTTTTCTCTTTCAAATAGTCAATAAATATTTTAGTATCGCTTAAATGAGTATCTCTTCCACGTTTTTGGGATGTGATTTTTCCTAATGTTGTGTAGCCGTCTTTTCCTTTGGCGATGTAAGAGTTTACAGCTAACATATATGTTTTTTTAGCGTCAATTGGCACCCATTTGTTTGCTTTAAAGTCGAATACTTCTATTTTTTTGACTCTTGTACCAAGTGTTCCTTCTTTTGTAGCTTCGTATCTAATTCCTGCACCATAAGGGAATGCACCGCTTGAACCTCCATTTAGAACATAGTCAATTGCGTCTTCTAATGTCTGTTTCACTTCTGCACCTGTAATGTCTGTTATAAATACTGTGTTTGAAGTAAATGGCAGTAATGAATATGCCAAATCATAAGTGAATACACCTGGATTTAATGTGATTCTTACGTTACCTGCGTTTACAATTACAAAGTCAACGTTTCCAGTTCCTGTATTTCTTAATTTATGTAAAACTGATTCAGCTACAAGTGTTGTTGCAAAAGAACCGTCTTTATTGTGAGGTCCTGGTACTCTGTTGTCTGAACCTCCTGGAATTTCTTCTGTAATTTTACCAATTGTACGTTTTCCAAGTTCTGTTTTTTCTTTTTGGTATCTTTCGAGAAGCTTTGCTAAAGTTGGGTCATTTTTGATGGCAGCTATATTTTTATTGTTCTTTATTGAGTTTAACATTGCATTTTTTTCTTTCGCATCTAACTGAACTGCCTTCCCTTCAGCATTTTTCACTTCAAAAAAGTCATCTCCAATTAGAACTTTCGGTGTTGGGATTAATTCGGTAATTACGCCATTCTTGTCAAATTTTGCTTTCATTTGCCCTAATAAATACGAATAATTCCATGCTTCTGCAATATAAACTGGATTTCCGTTAGGTGAATTTACTTTTTTAGGGTAATCCTCTTTTTCAGGAACTAATCCAAATTGTTCAAATTCTTTCCCTAATAAATAATGAGTGTCCCCAGTTATGATCAAATCAACTCCGTCAACCTTCTCCCCAATTTCCACATTTTTTTCGTATCCTGAATGGGATACAATTATTATTTTATTTATTCCTTTGCCTTGCAGCTCATTTACATATTTTCTCGCTGTTTCAACTTCATCAAGGAATTTAATGTCATCTCCCGGACTAGAAGATTCCTTAGTTTTTTTCACAACATCCAGTCCAATAATTCCAATATTTTGCCCGCCAACATTTTTTATCATGTACGGTTTCCATTTTCCTTCCAGAATGCTTCCTTTATCAGGCACAACATTTGCTGAAACTACTGGTATTTTCAAGACATCTAAAAATGATTTTAAAAGTTTGTTTCCATCGTCAAATTCGTGATTTCCCAATGTAAAAACATCAAAATTTATTGCATTCATAAGCTCAGCATCAGCTTTTCCTTCAAATAATGTGTAATAAAGCGTCCCTGTCAGCGCGTCTCCTGCGTGGAGTACAAGAGTATTCTTATTGCCTTGTCTAAAATTTTTGATTGCCTGTGCGACTCTTGGCAATCCTCCAATATGTACCGTAACAGTTTTTCCGTTGAGTTTAAGAGGCATTTTTTCCTCTTCCAGATGTGAATGGTGATCGTTAATGTGAGCTACATTCAGCTCAAATGAAGTTGATGAACTTTGTTTTTTTGCCCTTTGAATTGTTTTTGCCTCCAAACCTGCTGTAGAAAATAATGAGACTGCCAGTCCCAATAACATTAATTTTTTCATAACTTTTCCTCCTTGAAAAAAATTTGTATTTCTCAATATAATTATAACTTGATTTCTCCAAAAAAAATAGCAAAAAAAATAAATTTTTTCAAAAACATAGATTTCAAATAAATTTTACAATATTTTAAAATAAAACTATGTTATAATTTTTTTAATACTTTTTGAATTATCAAAAAGAAATTTTTATCAAAATAAAGAAGGAGAGAATAAAATGAATGTAAAAAACTTTATGAAAAAGCTAATTTTAATTTTAGGAATACTTGGTATTTCGGTTACTTCATTTGCTGCAACTAGAAAAAACAACAGAATTGTATATGTAAAAAAAGAACCTTCCCGTAGAGTAATAAGAAGAAGATATATTTTTGTAAGAGTTCCAAGAAGAAAGAAAGTTGTATATGTGAAAAGAGAGCCTTCCCGTAGACAAAGACGTGCAAGAATAGCTGCTGGAAGAAGAAGATAGCTTTAACTAAATAAGAAATTTTGTTTATTCTTTTAAAATTTGAAAAATTTAATACTTTAAAAGAAAAGGGGCTTTAATTGTACTGCCCCTGTTTTTATTGCCGTTCATTTTTTTATGCATCTATGTTAAAAGTTATTTATTAGCTTTTAAAATTAATCTGCTAACCTGTTTCAAAAAATTATACAAAATTCCCGAGATTATACTTAGCCCAATTGTCATTGCCGATTTAAAAATCATTTCATCACTTATCCTTATAACAGAATTAAGGATTATTAGATGAACCAGAAATGCAAAATACGTAGAATCCGCTATCATTTTTACAATCCTGTTCCTTTTAGCAAAATTAAATTTGCACCAAAATATAAAAAAGGAAATTGTCATAATAAAAGTTCCGAGCGAATTTTTGTCAAAGAAGTCAGATATACGTTTCCCTGTTGTTGCTAAAACATATTTTGCAGATAAAAAACTCAGCGAAAAGCCTAAAAGATAAACAGCTATTATCAAAGAAAATGGAATTTTTTTCATTTTTTTATCGTATTTCTTCACAAAATATCCTAAAATATAATATCCTATAAAGCCTGTCAACGGAAAATTAGAAAAAGGAATTTCAGCAAGATTAAAATATCGGAAATACGGATTCAGAATATTATACAAAAACCATAGGAAAACTGCAAAAAAGGTCTCTTTTTCTGCATATTTCAACACCTTCTGCAGCCACGGCGTAAGAAGATACAGACCCAATATCATATAAATATACCAAAAATGCGATGCTGTAATCACTTTCCCTTTCAAAACTGGCATAATCGGAATTTTTCCAACATAAATATAGACAATATTAAATACTAAAAAAAGTGGCAAAATATTTAAAATCCTTTTTTTAAAAAATACCATCGCCTCTTCCGTTTTATCAAGCAGCAAATATCCGCTAATCATAATAAACAAATTAACTCCTATCGAAATAACGGCATAGCCTCCCATCCATATATCCACTCCAAACTGCCTGTTCAAAGTATGCAGAAATACAATAAAAATGAATGCAAAAATCCTTATAATATCAATCGCCATCGTACTTTTCTCTCCTTTTTCCTAAATTATACAAAACATTCAAAGTTTTTGTCAATACATGTTCAATTCTTCTGCGTTAAGCTGATAAAATTAATTAAATAGAAAACAAAATTAAACAGATTTTAAAAAAGAAATTTAAATAAAGGCTATGAAAATTAAAAAAAATATGCTATACTTAATAAAGGAAAGTATAATTTAAATATAATAAAAAATATAAAATAAAAAGGAAAAGAGGTTTTATATGGAGAAAAAATCAAAAATAACTGCAATGTTATCTGTCTTGTTAGTTTCTGCTCCAACTACAGCTAAGAAAATCACAACATCAAACCTGCGTGACAATGCAATGAGGTCAACTGCAATTGAAGTGGAAGGATCTGAGCTGGGTGAACTGGAAGCGACAAAGGAAAGTGCAGATTCAGACGTTGTAGTGCTAGATGCAAATCAGCTTAAATTCGACTTTAATAGCGCAACAATCAAGGAAGAATATACTCCAGCATTAAAAAAGCTGAAGGATTATATAGAAGCTAAAAATCAGAAAATTTCAATTATAGGCTACACAGATTCCAAAGGTACAAGAGAGTACAACAGGGAACTGTCCCTAAGAAGAGCTGAAAGTCTTGAAGAAAAATTAATAGATCTTGGACTTTCCCCTGAAAGAATAATTGAAACAAAAGGAAATGGAGATGCCAATCCAGTAGCAACAAATGACACAGAAGAAGGAAGAGCGGCAAACAGAAGAATTGAAATACAATTTATGTAAAAATAAAAAAAGGGCTTGAATTAGTCCTTTTTTATTTGTAAACAGCTGCTCTAATACCTGCTTTTATAACATTTAATACTATTTCCCATTTAAATAGCAGAAATTAGAAAATTCATGGAATTAAAGCCTTTTTTAAAAGATTATACTGATTATACTATTATACAGCCTATGTAATTATTAAAATGTCCTTAATTAAATTTAATCATTCAGTATCCACATAAGGGATTTTTATAATTCTATTTATAAGTTATGATTAATAATAGTTTTTTCTATTTTTTAAATGAAGTGTTGTTATAAAATTTTAATTTTTTTCGTTGCCGAACAGCTCTTTGTCCTATTCTAAGGCTTTATTATTTTTATATCCTTACATAGAAAAGGTAACGTTTTTAAATTAGAATTTTTAACCAGTTCCAACGTAGCTATATAAATTGTAATAACTAAAAATTACAATTTTAAATAATTTATAGCAATCATAAAAATAATAATTATAAAAAAGAAAAACAGCACTTTTTTAGTAATGTTTATAAAAAACTTTAATAAAAAAAACAATATAATTATTCCTATTATCAATTTCAGTTCCATTTTCAATCCCCCCTTTTTATAGAATTTGTCTTTTTATTTCTTTATTACATCTATTATTTCCGGCATTGATTTTAAGTTATTTGCCAATCTATCAAAATCATCTCGGCTTCTAATAGTTATTCTTAGATGTATAAAAATTCGCTTGTTCCCATTTTCTTTAAAGTTATTCGTATTTACAGTTATTAGATTCATTTTGTATTCATTTAAAATTCGGATAATATCCAGCAATAGTCCATTTCTATCTGAGGCTTTTATCGTGAAATTAAATTCGTATGTACTGTTTGATGAACTTGCAGATTCGTCCCAATAGACATCAACTTCTCTTTCTGGCTCTTTTTGCATAAGAGAAATAAAATTATCGCAGTCAACACGATGAATTGCGATTCCACGTCCACGTGTCACATAACCACGTATTTCATCTCCAGGAAGAGGACTGCAGCATTTTGCAAAACGGTACATTGTATTTTCTGTCCCAGAAATTTTTACTCCACCTTGATTTCGTTCCTTTTGACGATGCCCTTTTTCAGTTTCCTCCTCAAGCACCTTTTCTAATGCCTTTTCCTCTTTTACCTCAAATTTATTCATAAAGCCGTCAAGTGACAAATCTCCAGTTCCAAATCTGTAAAATAAAGTTTTATTATCACCAATGTTGTATTTTTTCATATAAAGAAAAACACGCTCATCTTCCAGCATATCCTTTAATTTAAGCCCAAGACGGTCAAATTCCTTTTCTAGAATCTGTTCCCCTTCCTTTGATTTTTCTTCAAATTCCTTGTCCTTGAACCATTTTCGGATTTTCACACGGGAACTATGGTTGTTTACCATTTCAATCCAGTCTTTTCCCGGTCCTTTCATATTTTTAGAAGTTATAACTTCAACTTTATCTCCAGTTTTTAATACTTGATTAAGCTGAACAATCTTTCCATCCACTTTTGCCCCAATCGTTCTGTACCCAATTTGCGTATGTACTTGAAATGCAAAATCAAGTGCAGTGGAATTTCGTGGCATTTCCACAATATCGTCCTTTGGTGTAAACACAAATATTGTTTGTTTTAGTACATCGCCTGTAACTTCCTGTGCAAATCCGACTTGTTTTTTATTCTCCTTTTTATTTTGAACAGAATCTTTCAATTTTTTTACATCTGCATAAAATTTTTCATTTTTAGATTTTGATTTTTTTTCTTTATATTTCCAGTGCGCCGCAACTCCTTCTTCTGCTATTTCGTGCATTTCTTGAGTTCTAATTTGAATTTCCACATTCTGATTATTAGGCCCTTTCACTGTTGTATGAATTGACTGGTAGCCATTTGGCTTTGGTTGTGAAACATAATCTTTGAATCTATCAAAAACAGGTATAAATAAATCGTGAATTATTCCCAGTACATTGTAACATTCATTCTTTTTCTCAACAATAATTCGTATTGCAATCAGGTCATATAAATCCATAAATCTTTTTTGCTTCTCATTCATTTTCCTATAAATACTGTACAAATGCTTTGGACGCCCTGTAACTTCACCCTTTATATTATTTTTTTTGAGTTCTATTTTTATTTTTTCAATAAATTTTGCTGTATATTCTTCCCTCTCGCGTCTTTTTGTATTTACAAGCTCTTTAATCTCATAATAATCATTTGGATATAAAAACCTAAAACTTATGTCCTCCAATTCCCATTTTATCCTAGCCATCCCTATTCTGTGAGCAATTGGCGCATAAATTTCAATTGTTTCCTTTGATTTTTCCTGCTGCTTTTCAGGTTTCATGTACTTTAACGTTCGCATATTGTGAAGCCTGTCCGCCAGTTTTATAATTACAACCCGAATGTCCTCTGACATTGCGATTACCATTTTTCTTTTATTTTCCAATTTTTTGCTGTCAGTTCTCGGCAAATTCCTAAGTTTTGTAACCCCATCCACCAACTTTTTCACATCTTTTCCAAAATTATCCTCAATATCCTCCAGAACTATAAGAGTATCCTCAACTACATCGTGCAAAAGCCCAGCCACAATAGTATCTGTATCCATTTTCATATCAGCCAGTATTTCAGCAACTTCCACAGGATGCAAAATATAATCCTCCCCGCTTTTTCTCTTTTGTCCTATATGTGACTCATACGCAAGTATAAAAGCATGTTCAATTTTATTCGTGTCCACATCCAGCCTGTTCTCTTTAATTCTGTCAGTCAGGTCTTTAAACAGCTCATCATAGCTCTTATTCACAATTGCAGGTACTTTGGTATCCACTATATCATCATCCGTCATCTTCCATTCATTTTTCGGCACTTTCTTTTCATCCATCTCGTATCCCATCCTCCCAGTATCAAATAAAACCTTCTCTGCATTATTCTATTCAATCACTTTTTCTTAAAATTATTTTACTATACATTTTAAAAAAAATCTATTATAAAGTGTGAATATTGTTAATTATTTTTGTTTTGAGATTCTAAATTGTTGAAAAGACATAACTAAAAGAGTTATCTAACTTGTTTTTAATCAAAAATCAAAATTTATGCACCTAAAAAATTTTTTCTGTTGAAAAATACCCTTGAAATAGTGTATAATTTATAAAAAGAACTGTAGGAGGCGTTATGGTTGCAACAATACAAGTTAACAAGCAAAGCATAAAGCAGTTGCTGGAAAGCGGAAAAGATCAGACGTTTTTAATACCTGAATACCAAAGACCGTATTCCTGGACTGAAAATGAAACTAAAACGTTATTTTATGATTTACTGGAATTTACAGAAAATGAAACTAAAAGAACTAACGAAACAGAAGGCACATACTTTTTGGGAAGTATTGTTTCCTATGAAAATGAAGATGGCGAACAGGAAATTATCGACGGACAGCAAAGAATAACTTCCTTATTTTTACTTTTACGGGCAATTTACACAAAATTAACTTCTTATGAAAACAAAACTGTAGAACAGGAAAATTTTATAAGACAAATTGAGCCAGCGTTATGGAAACAGGCAAAACTCACTGGAGAAGTTGATTATACTAGTGTTTTGATTACTTCCAGAGTTATTGACAATGAAGGAAATAAAATTTTACAAAATATTTTGGAAAGCGGGATTGCTGATCCTAAAGCAACTGATAATTATTCCAAAAACTACATTTTATTTCAGAAACTATTTGAAAAGCTTTGTGAACTCAGTCCAACATTAATGCTGGAATTTATTTATTACACGCTGAACAGAGCGGTTGTTTTCCCAATAAAAACAGATTCGCAAGATGACGCTTTAAGCGTATTTTCTACTTTGAATGATAGAGGATTGCCTCTTTCTGAAGCAGATATTTTTAAGGCAAAAATGTATAACCGAATCAAAAAAGAATATAAAAAATTGTTTATTAAACAATGGAAAAATTTAAGCGAACGGGCAATTTATGCTAAAGAAAATGTAAAACAATTGTTTTATTATTATATGTTTTATTTAAGAGCTTCTGAAAAGGATGTCGCAACGACTACACTTGGACTTAGACGTTTTTATTCAAAAGGCGGATTTACACGGCTTTATAAATCAAACTTATTGAAACATCTGGATCAAATTTTGGATTTATGGGTAGTTATGAACAGGCGTGAATCAATTGATGACAAGCCTTGGACAGAAAATATACAGATTATAAAGATTTTGGATACTTTATCAGCTTATCCAAATGAATCTTGGAAATATCCTGTTGTTGTCTATTATTTGTCACATGGCGAAAAAGAAAATTTTGAAACTTATTTCTTAAAATTTTTAAGAAAGCTATTTTTGGAATTGACAGCAAATTATCTTGTAACACCGAGTGTTGCCGCTGTAAAAGCTGATATTCTTAAACTTAATGTTGATATTGTTGATAATATTTCTCCAAAAATTGCATTCAAAAATATTCCAATTTCTGTACTTCAGGAAAAAGTAAAAACACCAAACAAAAATCTTGTACGTATGATTTTAAAAATGGTTGTGTATAACAATCAGGATGAATTACTGCCTGAAAAATGGGAAATTGAATATATATTGCCACAAAAATGGAGTAACCGTTTCTCAGAAAGTATTGAAAATAAACAGGTTAAAGAATATATAAATTATATTGGAAACAAGATTCCTTTTGAAAAGAAATTGTCGATTAAAGCTTCAGAAAACTTTTTTGACAAGAAAAAAGCAAGTTATGAAAAATCTAAAATTAAATATGTACGTGAACTAATCCCAGCAGATAAGACTGACTGGACTTTTGAAGACATTAATATAAGAAACAAAAAAGTAGCAGAAGAGCTTGTTAAATTGTTCATTACGTGGAATGGGGAATATGAATTTTAAATTTAATAATTTTTTAGGATAAGGGCGTTAGAAATGCCCTTATTTTTTTGATAAAATTATTTTAAAGTCCGTTTTATTTTATTTAATTAAATCCTTGAAATTTAAAATAAAAAGGTATATAATGATTTATAAAAATATTTAAGGAGTCAGTTATGTTACAAAATTTTTATGGCGTTATTCAAGTAAAACATTACCAGAATGGACGGTTGAGACTTCAAACAGATGCATTAAAAGAGAATGAGGAGTTAGAACAGGAATTTTTAAATAATATGCGTCAATTATCGGGAATACACTCAGTAAGCGTTAATTCCATTATTGGAAGCATCTTAATTTATTTTGATGAAAAAATTATTGAGAGTTCGTTTTTGTATTTAATCGTTCTAAAATTGCTCCATCTGGAAGAAGAAGCCTTAAAAAATAAGCCTGGAAAAGTAAAAAAAATGTTAAAACAGGCATTTGAATCTGTTGATATGGCTATTTACAATAAAAGTAGAGGTTATCTGGACTTAAAGACATTAGTTGCAGGAATTTTTGCTTTTTATGGCATTAAAAAATTAAGACAATTTCCAAAATTGCCTACAGGTGCCACTCTGTTATGGTGGGCTTTTATTTTTTTATCAGAAGGGAAAAGAAAATAATGTTGGAAAATTTATTTAAGGCTACATATCTGATGTTTAATCAGATAAAGGTTGTACACAGTATTCCTGGCAGATTAAGGCTTTCTGTCCCAAATTTATCAAAAATTCCAGAAGAATTAAAAAAATATGATTATCGAGTTACAGAACTTATTTTATCAAAAAAAGGCATAAAAAGTATTGAGTATTCGTATGTGACAAATAAAATTCTGATTTACTATGATGTAAAATTAATTTCAGAAAAACAAATACTGGACTGGCTGAACAAAGTATGGAAAACTATGATTAATCATTCTGAATTATATGAAAATAAATCCTTAAAGGAAATAGAAGATAATTTGGATACTTTTTATAACATAATTAAAGAACTTTAATTATTGCCAAAATGAAAAAAGAAAGGGATTTTTATGTTAAATAAAGATTATTTGCTGGACTGCAAGATTTTACACGAAATTCGTGGAAGAATCAGAATAAAATCAAGAGCTTTAAAATATCTTGGAATTCATAAGGAAGAGATAACAAAGCAGCTAATGCAGGTTCATTATATCCAAAGTGTTGAAATTTCAAGTATTACAGGAACTATTCTTGTTTATTTTGACAATTTCTCATTAACTGGTGAAAACTTAATATCTTTACTTCAAAATACATTAAATACATATCTAGTAGATATATACAAAAACGAAAAAAAACAAATATCAAATAAATATGTGATTGAAAGACGTCTGCAGGAAGAATCTCCACAGGAAATTATTAAAAATATTGGTGCTGCTGTACTTTTACTGCTACTGCCAAATCCAAAGATAAAATTAACAGGAATCAGGCGGCTATTTAACTACAAAACTTTATCAACAGTTTCTTTAGCCCTGCCTGTTTTAAAAAATGGAATTTATTCTCTTATTCAAAATAAGCGTCCCAACGCAGATACTCTAAGTTCTACAGCTATTGTCAGCAGCATTATTTTAGGAAGTGAACGAACAGCTTTGACAATTATGATTTTAGAAAAATTTGCAGAGCTTCTGACTGTTTATACAATGAAAAAGACACGTGGCGTAATTAAAGACATGTTAAGTGTTGGAGAAAACTATGTCTGGAAGCAGTCTGATGATGGAAATACGGCCAAAAAAGTTCCAATTGAAGAAATTAGCAAGGGAGATTTTATACTTGTTCAAACTGGGGAAAAAATAAGTGTGGATGGAACGATTGAAAAAGGTGAGGCGATAATTGATCAGTCGGCAATTACTGGGGAATATATGCCTGTTACGAAAAAGGCTGGAGAAGAAGTTTTTGCAGGAACGCTTTTAAAAAGTGGAAATATTACTGTAAAAGCTGAGAAGGTTGGAGATGACAGAACAGCTTCCAGAATTATAAAATTAGTGGAAGATGCCGCTTTTAACAAGGCTGATATTCAATCTTATGCCGATACATTTTCTGCACAGTTAATCCCGCTTAACTTTCTGCTCGCCGGAATTGTCTATGTTTCAACGAAAAACTTGCAAAAAGCCCTTAGTATGCTTGTAATTGACTATTCATGCGGAATAAGGCTGTCAACAGCAACAGCATTTTCAGCTTCAATTAATACAGCGGCTAAAAATGGAATTTTGATTAAAGGAAGCAACTATCTGGAAGAACTTTCAAAATCTGACACAGTAATATTTGACAAAACAGGTACAATTACCGAAGGAAAGCCTAAAATTCAAACGCTAAAGACTTTTGGAAAAAATATGAAGGATAACAGAATGCTTGCACTGGCTGCCGCGGCTGAAGAAACTTCATCACATCCTTTAGCAAGTGCAATTTTGAATGAAATTAAAAATAGAGGATTAAAAATTCCAAAACATAAGGAATCCGTTATTAAAGTTGCAAGAGGGATAGAAACTTTTGTAAATAAGGATATTATTCGTGTAGGAAGCCTGAAATACATGGAAGAGAATGATATTTCACTAGAAGTGGCAAGTGATATAGTGAAGGGAATGCAAAATCGTGGAGAAATTGTAATTTACGTGGCTAAAAATAATGATTTAATAGGTGTTATCGGTGTTTCAGATCCGCCTAGGGAAAATATAAAAAAGGCAATGAATCGGCTAAGAAATCAAGGAATAGATGATATTGTACTGTTAACGGGAGATTTGAGACAGCAGGCTGAAACTATCGCTTCAAGAATGTCAATGGATAGATACGAGTCTGAACTGATGCCTGAGGACAAGGCTAAAGATATTTTAAAATTCCGTTCAATTGGTTCAAAAGTTATTATGATAGGTGACGGAATAAACGACGCTCCTGCCCTTTCCTATGCAAATGTAGGAATAGCTCTAGGAAGTTCACGTACCGACATTGCGATGGAAGCTGCTGATGTTACAATAACTTCAGACGACCCATTACTAATACCAGGTGTAATTGGTTTAGCAAAAAACACTGTAAAAATAATAAAGCAGAATTTTGCAATGGCAATTGGAATAAATAGTTTTGCCCTTGTATTAGGTGCAACAGGACTTCTGCCTGCAATATACAGTTCAATTTTGCATAACTCTATCACAATTTTAGTAGTTGGAAATTCATTGCGACTATTAAAATACGATGTTAATAAATAAAAATTTTTGTGTTTTTGAAGGAGTTTGAATTAAGATATGAAAAAACTAACCTTAATAATACTGCATAAATTACCGAATCGTGTCAGATTCAAAATTTCACACGATATTGCCAATACAAAAAAATTTTTTGAAACAGTAAAAGTTGAAACTAAAAATACAACTTTACGGTATAATCAGACTATAAATACTTTGCTCGTTACATTTGAGCCTGAAGAAATTTCAATAGATGAAGTAATTTACCGAACTGCGACTGCCTTATCAGTTGAACATGGCATGACTTCAGTAAAACTTGTTGAAGATTTTGAAGAAAAATCAATAGATTTACTGTCTGTTTATTCTGGAGCCGCAATATTACTTTCTTTCTTGTATGGGCTTGGCAAAAGTAAAGTTGAAAAATTTCAAATAGGCATAAATAACTTTACAGCAGGGCTGACAACCGCAGCAATTATCGAGCATGCTTACAGGGAAACACAGCGTAAAGGTTTTTTTGACATTGAAATATTACCTGCATTATATTTGCTCAAATCGTATCTGGCAAACAGATCGGTTACAGCGATAGCGCTTATGTGGTTTACAACTTTTGGACGGCATCTTGTATTAAATAATTTTTCCAATAAGGAAGTAAGAATTTACCGTTTAAAAGCTGATAATGGGAAATTTCATTACGTTGTAGATGTAAAAAACGATAATTCCATTGAAAACCTGAGCGATTTGATAGACCATATATTTTTCAATAACAGGGCAGGTAATGAGTCGGATGACAAATACATCGCTTTGCAATAAAAATTAATAAATGATAAAAATAATAATAAATAAAAATTTGGAGGTATAAAAATGATAAAATTTGGAAACATTAAAAAGGAACATTTAGTAGGAGCAGCAATTGGAGTAGGAACTGTGGCAGTAGGTTATTACCTATATAAAAAGAATCAAAATAAAGTTGACAGTTTTTTAAGAAAACAAGGAATAAATATAAAAACATCTTCAGAAGCAACTTATGATAATATGAACCTTGAAGAATTGATGACAACAAAGGAACATCTTGAAGATTTAATTGCTGAAAAAGAATTATCTACAAACACAGCTACTGCAGAAGCAGTTGTAGAAACTGAAACAAAATAATAAAATAAAGTCGCTTTTTTATTAGTTCAAATATAAAACGACTTTATCAAAAGGAGGAAAACAATGAAACTAGTATTAATTCGACACGGTGAAAGCCAATGGAACTTGGAAAACAAATTCACTGGATGGAAGGATGTTGACTTGAGTCCAAAAGGAGTGGAAGAGGCAAAGGCTGGCGGTAAAGCATTAAAGGAAATGGGATTAGTTTTTGACATTGCTTACACGTCTTATTTGAAAAGAGCTATTAAAACTCTTAATTACGTTTTGGAAGAATTGGATGAATTATACATTCCAGTTTACAAATCTTGGAGATTGAATGAACGTCATTACGGAGCATTACAAGGATTAAACAAAGCTGAAACTGCTAAAAAATATGGAGACGAGCAAGTCCTTATCTGGAGAAGAAGCTTTGATGTCGCCCCGCCTGCAATAGACAAATCAAGCGAATATTATCCAAAATCAGATAGAAGATATGCAGATTTATCTGATTCTGAAGCGCCACTTGGAGAAAGCCTTAAAGATACTATTGAAAGAGTTCTGCCTTACTGGCACTCACATATTTCAAAAAGTTTGCAGGAAGGAAAAAATGTTATTGTAGCAGCTCACGGAAACAGTTTGCGTGCTTTAATAAAATATTTGTTAAATATTTCAGATGACGATATTTTAAAACTGAATTTAACAACAGGAAAACCTTTGGTATTTGAAATAGATAAAGATTTAAAAGTATTGTCATCACCAGATTCATTCTAATCTTAATAAAAATAAAATCTTTTAAGCAAGGGCAAAATTTTAGTCCTTGCATTTTTTTGCATTTTTTAGTAATTTCAATTATAATAAAAATAAAGCATAATATTTAAGTTGTTAAATAAATACATATTATAAAAAGTTGAAAGGATGATGAAAAATATGACTTTGGAAATAACTACGCCTGCCGTTCTTTTTCCTACGGTATCTTTACTTTTACTTGCATATACTAACAGATTTTTGGCACTTACAGCAATTGTAAGACAAATGGACTCGAGTGGTGAAATTGAACATGAATTTTATCAGGTTAAAAACCTGAGGAAAAGATTGAAGTACATTAAAAGAATGCAATATTTTGGGGTTTTTAGCTTGTTAATGTGTGCTGTTTCAATGTTATTCCTGTTTTTTCAAATAAATTTTATTGGATATATAAGTTTTGGGATAAGTCTAGTGTCGCTCATAATTTCGTTAATATTTTCATTGTTAGAAATTCAGATTTCACTAGAGGCATTAAGGATTCATTTGAATTATAATGAAAATGATAATGAAATTAAGAAAAAAAATAAATAAAAACTAGAATCATTGAACATACATAAATTATAAATATTTTGATGGAGAAAGAATGAAAAAATTTTTATTAAATTTGGAAAGTATTGATAAAATTGGAATTTACAGATTTGATACTGATGGATTTTCTGTTGGAAATATAATAAAAATCTGGGACAATTATCTACTTTTAAAATCTTATGATACTGAAAATAATGAAGATGGAATGAAAATTTATCAAATTGATAAAATTCAAAGAATTATTTTGGATTCAGATTATATAAAAAATTTAGGAAGCAACTTATTAGATAAAACGGAAAGCAGTTACGAATGGCTGTATACAAAAAACTTAAATTCCATTGACGATATTTTAGAAAATATTATAAAATACAGAACTTTAGTTTTTTTACATTTAAAGGACGAAACAACAGAAATTTGCTATATTACCAAAAAAATTGGAGAAAACTATCTTTTGGAAATACTGGATTATAATCTAAATGTAACTTCTAGAGAAATTATTTCTAAAAATTATATCCGTTTGATAAAATTTTTTGACAGGAAAAAAATAAATAAAGATTTTGAGATTCATAAAATTAAATTATTTGCTGAAAAAACTTATATTGGAAATATTGTTATGGAAAATGAAAAGTTTCTAGTTTTAAAAGAAATTTTCGATTTTGCAACTGAAAAATTTGTAACAGTTATCCGAAAAGAATTTATTGAAGAAATATCTAAACCATTTACTAAAGTTAAATATATTGACAAAATAAACTTAAATAAATATTTTGAAAATATTAATAAGCTAGATTATCTTTCAATTTTAAAAATTTGTCAGGAAAATAATTTATTTGTTTTTATTGACAATGAAGATTTTGAAGATAGTAAAGTTGGGATAGTAACAAAATTGGAAAATAAAAAATTACAATTAAAACTATTGGATAAAAATTTTCAATTTATTGAAATTTTGAATATAAATTATTTAGATATTGATATTTTTTATATAACAAATTATTGCTATATATAAGGTTACATCTCGTTAAAGTTAAAGTTTTTTGCAATATATTTTAACAAATAAAAAACTTTTTCATAACATTTGAATAAATCGGAAAAAATTGATATAATTAGAACGTAAAGTAATTTTGTTAAATTCAAAAATTTGAGTTTTTTTAAACACTAGATTTTTTATAGCTTGAGTAAAATGAAAACGAATATTTTATTGTTAATAATTAAATTGAAGGAGGAATGATGATTTCGTTAATTTTGGCGGCAGGGAAAGGGACTCGTATGAAGTCCGATCAATCGAAGGTTTTACACAAGGTAAATGGTGTTCCTATGATTAGAAGAGTTGTCAATGTGCTGGAAAATATCGGGAATGAAAAAAATATTTTTATTCTAGGACACAAAAAGGAAGATGTTCTAGCTGAAATGGGAAATGTCGTTTATGTCACACAAGAAGAACAGCTTGGAACAGGACACGCTATTCTAATTGCAAAGGATAAAATCAAGGAATACGGTGAAGATGTGCTCATCACTTGCGGAGATACGCCTCTTTTAAAAGAAGAAACTTTGAAAAAATTAAAGGATAACTTTGATGAAAAAAATCTTGACTGTATTGTGCTTTCATGTAAAGTTAAAAATCCATTTGGATATGGACGGATTGTTAAGGAAAATGGCAAAATTTCAAATATTGTCGAAGAAAAGGAAGCAAGCAAAAGTGAGAAAAAAATAGATGAAATTAATACTGGAGTCTATATTTTCAAAAATCAAAGTCTGCTTTATGCGATAGAAAAAATTGACAACAACAATTCAAAAGGTGAATATTATTTAACCGATGCTATAAAAATATTGACAAATGAAGGTTACAGTGTTGACAGCTTTCAAATTGAAGATGAAGATGAAATCTTAGGAGTAAACTCAAAAGCTCAGTTAGCACAGGCAAGCAAAATTTCAAGAAACAGAAAAAATACTGAACTTATGGATAACGGAGTAATTCTGATTGACCCAGATACAACTTATATTGAAGATAACGTTGAGATTGGACAGGATACTGTAATTCATCCAAATGTTACAATTCAAGGTAATACGAAAATTGGGAAAAACTGCGAAATCTTGGGAAATACGAGAATTGAAAATTCTGTGATTGCTGATAATGTGAAAATAGAGGCTTCTGTTGTTGAGCAGTCTACTCTTGAGGAAGGGGTAACTGTGGGACCTTTTGCACATTTACGTCCAAAGGCGCATTTGAAAGAAACTGTACATGTGGGAAACTTTGTGGAAATAAAAAATGCTACGCTTGAAAAAGGTGTGAAAACAGGGCATTTGACTTATATTGGAGATGCTGAAGTTGGGGAAGATACAAATATTGGCGCAGGAACAATTACTTGTAACTATGACGGGAAAAATAAACATAAGACTAAAATTGGAAAAAATGCCTTTATTGGAAGCAATTCAATAATTGTAGCACCTGTAGAAATTGGAGACAAAGTGCTAACTGCCGCAGGTTCTGTTATTACAAAGAATATTCCTAATGAAGCACTTGCATTTGGAAGGGCAAAACAGGTAAATAAAGAAAAAAATAAGTAAAACATTTTGAAAAATGTCAAAAAATCAGAAAATGTTATAAAACATTTATTATGTAAATTTAATACCTTATAACTTAATGGAAAATAAAAATATTTTAATAAAAATTCAAAATATAGAGAGAAAGGGAAATGAAATGATAACATTAACCAAGGAAGACAAGAGCAGAATAAGAATATTTGCAGGAACATCAAGTGAAGTTTTAGCACAAAAAATTGTAAAATATTTGGATATGGATTTATCATCTGCTGAAATTGTAAGATTTGCTGATGGAGAAACTTTTGCAAAGTCAAATGAAAGTGTACGGGGATGCAAGGTGTTTATCATCCAATCTACTTCAAAACCTGTAAATGAAAGTATTATGGAGCTTTTAGTTTTTATTGATGCGATTAAAAGGTCATCAGCCAGAGAAATTATTGCGATAATTCCTTATTACGGATATGCAAGGCAGGACAGAAAGGCAAGTCCACGTGAGCCGATCACATCAAAACTTGTTGCAAATCTGCTTACTGTTGCAGGAGCTACAAGAGTAGTTACAATGGATTTACATGCAAGACAAATTCAAGGATTTTTTGACATTCCAGTGGATCACATGGAAGCATTGCCAATTTTGGCTAAACACTTTATAAAATATGGATTCCACCCGGAAGATACTGTTGTTGTTTCACCTGACGTTGGAGGCGTAAAAAGAGCAAGAGGGCTTGCAAACTGGCTTCATACACCGCTTGCGATAATTGACAAAAGACGTGCGAAGGCAAATGTTTCGGAAGTTATGAATATTATTGGAGATATAAAAGGGAAAAAAGCCATCTTAATTGACGATATGATTGACACAGCGGGAACAATTTGCAATGCGGCGCAGGCTCTGATTGACAAAGGGGCATCGGAAGTTTACGCATGTGCTACACACGCCGTATTCTCAGATCCTGCAATCGAAAGATTAAAAAACTCAGCCTTTACAGAAGTTGTGGTAACTGACACAATCCAATTGCCCGAAGACAGAAAATTCGACAAATTGAAAATTTTATCAACAAGTAAAATGTTGGCGGAAATAATAAAAAGAATTGCTACAAATAATCCAATAAGCGACTTATTTGAAATGCCGGTTGATGATGGTAACGATGACTAAAATTCAAAATGCAGTAAATATTTTAAAAAAGGGAGGAGTTGCCATATTTCCAACGGACACTGTTTATGGAATAGGCACTCTTCCCAAAAAAGAATACATGGAAAAAATTTATAAAATAAAAAAAAGGGATTTTTCAAAAAAAATAATCGCTTTAATCAGTGATAAAAATAAATTAGCAGAATTAATAAACGAAACTGATGAAAATATAAAAAAAATTGAAAATATACTCAAAAAATATTGGCCGGGAGAATTGACTGTTATCTTTCGTGCAAATCAGAATTTTACAAAACATTTTGATAAAAATATGGAAACAATTGGAATTCGTATTCCAAAAAATGAAACTGCCCTTGAAATAATAAAAAAATCTGGAGGCGTTTTATTAACCACAAGTGCAAATATTTCAGGCGAAAATGCTGTCACTAAAGTAGAAAAACTGAGCGAGGAATTAATAAAAAATGCAGATATAATTATTTCAAATGAAAAAGTGAAACTGACAGGAAAACCTTCTACAATTGTGAAATATGAAGATGGAAAATTGACATTGCTAAGAGAAGGAAATATTGCATTTGAAGAAATAATCAATAATTTTAGATGATGATATTTAAGATTAAATTGACAAAAGTTAGATATTTGAGTAGAATAATTATAATTTTAATAAATTATTATAAATATAAAAATAATAAATGGAAAGGAGTCTTTTATGGCAAAAATGGTAAATCCAAATACTGTTAGCAATATGGATTTAATAAATGCAAAATCACAAGCGAAAATGCAGCAGATTGTGCAGAAAGTTGGAAAAGGAAAAAGAAAAGTTAATGTTACGTTTTCTAAAATGTCAAGAAGTTATCTGACAAGAATGATCGAGGAAATGAGAAAAATGATGAGTCAATACGAAAAGCAGCTTCCAAATGTATTTGCTTTTTTCAAATATTTAGAAAATGAAGTAAAAATAACAAAGGCAAACAAAAAGGAAAAAACTAAAAATGTGAAACTTTCTTACGAAGAAGTTGACTTTTTTAAATTGCAGCTAAAAGAAACATTAAAAGGGATTGATGCTCAACGTGCTACTTTAAAATGGTACAATTTGATTAAGAAAGCATTATTTAAAACATTGACAAAACAGACAGAAGCAGTGCTGGAAGAATTTAATTCTGGAAGTGTTAAAAAGAAATAAATAAAATATAAAAATATAAAAGCGGGAAGGAAAATTGAGGACAATGAATAAAAAAATAAACGAAAAGTTAAACGAAAAAGTAAAACTTAAAGACTTTGCAGATAATAAAAACAATATATTATCAAACGACACGGTTTCTTATCTAAATGAAATTGTAAAAGCTGGATTTAAGGAGCGTGCCAGTGATATTCACATAAAATTTGACTTGCTTGAAGGAATGGAAATAAAGTATCGAGTTGATGGATACCTTATGGAAAGCCAACAATTATATGAAACTGTGAATAAAAAAGTGCTGGAAAAAAATATCACGGAAATTATTGCCAGAATAAAAATTTTGGCGGGAATGAATGTTGCAGAGAAAAGAAAGCCGCAAGATGGCAGCTTTTCTTTTTTATTTAATATAAAAAATCTTAATAAACGTTACGACATAAGAGCTGCCTACATGCCAACAATCGGTGGTGAAACTATGGTTTTACGTATTCTTGAAAATTATCTGGAAGATATAAATCTTGAAACACTTGGATTTTCAAATCAAAGCATAGCAATGTTAAAAGAAATTTTAACTAGAAAATATGGAATGATTTTGGTAAGCGGTCCGACAGGATCTGGAAAATCCACAACTTTAAAATCCCTAATAACTATGTTAAATGACGGAAGAAAAAAAATCATAACTGTAGAAGATCCTGTTGAAAGTAAAATTGAGGGAATTGTTCAGGTACAGGTAAATCAGAATATTGGAGTAACATTTGCTGAAGTTTTGAAAGCTACGTTAAGAAACGATCCTGATATTATAGTAATCTCAGAAATTCGTGATGAAGTTACTGCAGAAATTGCTGTAAGAGCCGCATTAACAGGACATCTTGTTATATCCACAATTCACACAAACGACGCTGTTTCCACATTAATTAGGCTAGTGGATATGGGTATTCCAAAATATTTGATATTAGATTCGTTAATTGGCGTGATTGGACAACGGCTGGTTGGAAAAAAATGCCAGAAATGTATGGGAGAAGGTTGTAGTGAATGCTCCAATGGATACAGCGGCAGAATTTCGATAAATGAAGTACTTGTGCTGAATCAGGATGTGCGAAATATTTTAAAAGAAGACAACCATCTCGGTTCTGAAACTAAAAATAAACTGAAAATGCTGAATCAAAAATCTAAAAATCAAAAGCACTTCATTGATTTTATGGAAGATGCAGATGAAAAAATTGAGAAAAATTTGATTTTTGAAAGGGAAAAGACGAGTATTATTTTTTAACAAAAAATGCAAGGATTTTTATTTCCATTATCCTTGCACAAATTTGTTTTTTAGGAAATTAAGTTAATTATTTAGCTAATTTCCTTTTTTATTTAATTAAATTTTTTATTTCTATCACTTCTTATTAATTGCAATGTTAACACTAAAATATATAAATAAACTAAATATGGAATAGCCCCTATCTTATGTAAACCTATAAAAATTAATGCAAAAACAATAATTCCAAGTGTCAGCAATATTGCTTTTCCACCTTGCTTTACAACTTCTTCCTTCACATCGTATCCAAATACAACTGGACGGAACACTTTATTTATAAATCTCGTAAATGGATTCAAAATTAGCAATACATACGATAATGTTTCATTTTTTACTCCAAGCACTGACAGAAGCGCAATCACAACACCCAGCATTATTCCATAATAAATCTTTCCGCCTGCAAATGATGGACTTGTCGGCATATCAGTGGCCATAAATATTCCTGTTAATAAAAGTCCTCCCGTTGAAACAGAAATTCCATCCTTTAAAACCATTGCGGCTATAAATGATGTGGCAAATAAAGTTACAGGGATATGCCATGAAATACGGTTTTTTAATAATAAATACAATCCTCCCAGAATTAATGCAAATGCAGAATATGAACCCAATGAGCCTGAAGAAGTTAGCAGCAGTTCATCTAAATAGCTCATAATCGGTGTTTTCTGAAAATTTACGAAGAAATTTATTTTTGATAGTCTTAGTGCTTCTTGACTAAACCAAATAGTTCCAGAAGACATCGCCGCCGGAAAGAAAACTGTCATAAATTCACGTCCTACTACTGCGGGATTAAGTACATTTTTCCCAATTCCTCCGTACATCAGTTTCCCAAAAATTATAGCCATGCCCGCTCCAAAAGCGACAACTGGCAATGAAGTCAGAGGCGCCAAAGTCAAAGCCATCAAAATCCCTGTGATTACTGCTGATAAATCATGTGCAGAATCCTTGTCATTCAAAAATATTATTGAAAATAATTTTTCAGTTACTACTGCTGAAAAAATAGAAGTTACAATTACTAGAAGAGCTTTTGCTCCATATACCAGAGATGCCGCGACAATAGCAGGAATAAGTGATATAATCACATCCTTCATAACGCTTCTTATATCAACTTCCGTACGGATATAAGGTGTAAATGACAGTTTTTTATTTTTTCGATTTTTAAAGAAATTTTTTATTATCGAATTTCTGTCTGTCTTTTTAGCAGCTTTTTCCTTTTGGGCTGTATTTACTGTTTTTGTATCTGTTTTTACCGATTTATCGGAATTTTTCCTTAAATTTACGTTTTCATTTTGATTATTTAATTTTGCTGTCTTTTCTTGTGTTTTTTCAATTTTTTTCAAATTTTCAGTATTTTGATTGTCTTTATTTACGTTTTCTGATTCTTTTGGCTGTATAAAACCTTTTTCTAGCCTTTCTCTTTTGGCTTTCTGTTCTCTTATTTTTTCAAGCTTTATTATTTTTCCGCTGTTAGTTTTTACTTTTTCATTAATTTCATTTGTTTTTTTATTTTTCAAATCCATATGCTTATCATCCATGTCTATTTTATTTTTATTTTCATTTTCATTTTCACTTACAAAGTTGTTTTTAGAAATTTGTGAGCCATCATTATCAAAAAGTGCATCTTTAAATCTTTTTTTTCTTACATTCAGTATATCCTCAAGCAAAGATTTATCATCTGCCATTACCTGTTTTCCCCCATTTCTGAAAGAACTGCCTTTCCGGTCTTTATGCTCTCCATTAGAGGAACTCTGGACGGACAGACAAATTCACATGCTCCGCACTCAATACAGTTCTGAATGTTAGCTTTTACCATTTTTTCATATTTTCCCTTTTCATAATAATCTGCAAATTCAAATGGCATAAGATTCATTGGGCAGGCTTCAACACAGTATCCACACGAAATACAGTTATTTCTTTCGATTTCCTCCGTGCTTAAAAATAATATTCCTGAAGTTCCTTTTATTACAGGCACTCTCGAATCAAATACCTCTATCCCCATCATAGGCCCTCCAAAAATTACCTTTTCCTCATTCGTAATTTTCAGCTGCTTTACAATATGGTAAAGCGGTGTGCCGAATTTTATCCTGTAATTTCCAATATTCCTTGCTTCCTCTCCAGAAATTGTAACTACTCTTTCAATAAGCGGTTTCCCTTCAAAAAATGCATCATAGATTGCCTTGACTGTGCTTACATTACTTACAACAACGCCTTTTTCCAAAGGAAGCTCCCCTTTTCGCACCTTTATCCCTGTAACCGTGTTTATTAGCTGTAATTCACTCCCCTGTGGATAAATTGTAGGAAGAAGCTTTACTTTTATTTGAAATTTTTCCTTTCTTCCCATTTCCTCAACCACTTCCACAAGCTCCCTGTTTTCCTCTTCTATTCCAATTACAACTTCTTTAGGATTTAAGAGCTTTTGTATGACTTTCAGCCCATTAATTATTTCCTTCGTATGATTTTTCATGACAGAATAATCTGAAGTTAAGTATGGCTCGCATTCAGCTCCATTTATTATAAGCGTGTCTACTTTCCTGAATTTTATGTCATACTTTACATGTGTTGGAAACTGAGCTCCTCCAAGCCCTACAATTCCGGCTTCCTTTATTATGCTGAAAATTTCTTCCTTCTTGATTAGCTTTAAATCATTCAGTTCCCTTTTGACAAGTTTTTCCTGCTTATTCTGAAAATCATTTGCAATTATGACGGTTTTCACTTTATTTCCATTTGGAAGTGAATGTTCCACAATATCAGCGATGTCCCCCGAAACAGGCGAATGTATATTAGCCGAAATAACCCCTGAAGATTCCCCAATCTTTTCATATTTTTTTACATAATCACCTATTTCCACCACTGGAATTGCAGGACTTCCTATATGCTGTGAAAGAGGCACATATAAAAGTTCTGAATCCTGAAGTTCCTTTAGTTCTGTATTTTTTGTCCTAGGTTTCATCGGCTCACGCTTTTCATTTTTTCTGACTTTTCTTCCTTTATTATCTTCGGTTTCATCGGCATCTTTGTTCATAAGAATGTTTATTACCCTTTTTATACTTATGTTTCTAGTCATTTTTTTCTCCATTTTCTGTTTTTTATTTTTGTTTTACGAGTGTCTATACCGCCATATTTCAATCTTCCAGTAAAAGATAAAACAGATTCAATGCACAAATTTTCTGCAAGACTCAAATATGGCAAAACTGCTTAAAAACGAAATTCAAAATCTATATCCGTTTCATTAAAATAAGTAGAAAACAAGGGGATTTCCCTGTATTCGCCCCTTGTTCCTGATTTTTATTATACTCTTAATCAATCTCCGTCATAAGCTCATCTATCAGATCTTTTACATGCACTATTTCCTTTAATCTCCATCCGTTAGCTCCCGAGAAGAACAATCCACTTTGAAGCCTACCTAAATAGGCATCTCCTAAGCTGTCTGCAATACAGTATCCCACTCTATTTGCACCTTTTCCACGTTCACACGGAAATACACAGTTGCTTATACATTTTATTTTCTTTGTATTTGGCTCCAACGTCTGAACTAAGTTCGTTTTTACAGCACGTCCTGGATAGCCAACTGGCGAACTTACAATTACTATGTCCTCTTCTTTTGCATCGAGCAGAACCTGTTTTAGAACATCGCTTGCATCACATTCGTAAGTTCCGATAAATCTTGTCCCCATTTGAACGGCATCGGCTCCAAGCGCCATAATATTTTTTATATCGTTATTGTCCCATATTCCACCTGCCGCTATAATAGGAAAATCTCCCCATTTATCACGTTCCTCCTTAATTGGCGGCAAAATCGCTTCCAGCTGATGTTCAGGAGCAAATAATTCTTCATATTTTGCACCTTGATGTCCACCACTTTTTGGCCCTTCCACAATTACAGCTCCCGGCATTCTCCCAGCAGCTTTCCATTTTTTGCAGATTATTTTCAAAGCTCTGGCTGATGAAACTATCGGCACGATTTCCACATCCGGATAATCCTTTACAAGCCTTGGAAGTTCCAACGGAAGCCCTGCTCCTGTAACAATAATATTTGCCCCAGCCTCAAGAGCATCCTTTACCACTCTCTCATAATCATTTATTGCATGAAGAATATTGCACGCAAGCGGTTTATCTCCACAAATTTTTCTTGCATTTTTAAATATTTCAAAAAGTGCTTCACGGTTGTAGGCATTTTCTGTCCCAAGAGGACGACCATTTACGGCTTTTTTTACGAATCTCATATTTTGGTAGTATCCAGTACAGATGGCGCTTATTGTTCCAAGGCATCCATTTTTAGCTACATTTCCAGCAAGCTGGTCCCAGCTGATTCCAACACCCATTCCACCTTGAACTATCGGCTTTTCAATAAAATATTTCCCAATTTTTATTCCCTTTAGTTCTATTTTACTTTTCCCCTTCGATTCTTCCAGAATTTCTTCTTTAATTTCTGTTATTTCATTCAATTTGATTTCCTCCAATTTATAATTTTTATAGATAATTACTGCATAATTACTTGTAAAAATTATATGGCGGAGCTCTGCCAATTTTTATATTTTTACTTATTGAAGTATAATTCAATATAACGCTGCAAAAATGCAGCTTTGGCAAAATATTTATGAGCTTTGTAATTTTTTCAATTATTTTTTTTCTTATATCATTTTCAATAAAGTTTATATATCCGTTGGAACAGAGCCTCTCAAAATTTTCTATGAGTTTTTTCAAATCGACATTTTCCAGAAAAGACAAGTCCATGCCTGAATTGGAAATATACTTATCCAGTAATTTAAGAAATTCGTCACTTTTTCCTAGTATAATATTTTTATTTTTTTTATATAATAAAGCAACATTTTCAATATTTAAAAAATTTATTTTAGAAAAAGTGTCAAAACATCCGTTTTTCCCAAACTGTCCAAAAAGATTCAGTATAACCGACTGTATAACCTTTGATAACTTTTTCAGCCGAAATTTTTCAAACATAAAAACCTCCTTTATTATTGTTTTTTAATTAATTATATAATGTTTTTGCACTTTTTACAATTAAATTTTTTTATTTTGATAATCAAAATATTTTTGTTGATAAAAAATTTTCCTATCTTTCTTAATTTTACCATATTATACCTTTCCAAACAATAGAAATCAATTTTTCTGATAGAAAAAATAAAATTGCACAAACTAATTAAAATTGGTATAATAATGAAAAATATAAATTTATAAAAATTAAGAGGTGAAAATATGAGTAAAATCATCAATTATGCTGGAGAAGACTTTGAAAATGAAATAATTTCGCATACTGGACTTACACTTGTGGATTTTTATGCCATCTGGTGCGGACCTTGCCAAATGCTTGAAAAGGTTCTTGCTGAGGTGGCCAGCAGTTCCGAGTGCACGATTGTCAGAGTTGATGTTGACGATTACCCTGAGTTTGGAACTAAATTTAAGATAAGAGGACTTCCTATGCTTGTTCTTTTTAAGGATGGAGAAATTGTAGAAACTTTGAATGGATTTCAAACTTTTGATGAAATTATGGAAAAAATTAATTTACATAGTTAATTTGATAATTTTAAAATTTGCTTTTTAGATATGGAAATATAAAATTTTAGAAGGAAGTGATGTTTTTATGAAGACAGTTTTAGTCCCAGGAGGAGCTGGATATATCGGCTCTCACACTGTTTTAGACTTGATAAAGAAAGGATTTCATCCGATTATAGCTGATGATTTTAGTAATTCAAGCAGAAAGGTTATTTCAATTTTAGAAGAACTTTCTGGAACGAAAATATCTTTTTATGAGCTTGATATAAAAAATAAGAAAGGCTTGAGAAAAATCTTTAGTGAAAACAAAATTGATGCTGTAATTAACTTTGCAGGATTTAAGGCTGTTGGGGAATCTGTGGAAAAACCACTTATGTACTATGAAAATAATTTATTTGGTATGATTACTTTACTTGAAGTGATGAAGGAATTTGATGTAAAAAATATTGTATTCAGCTCTTCTGCCACTGTTTACGGTATTCCTGAAAAAATGCCTTTAGTCGAAGGCGATCCAATGGGTGCGACAAATCCTTATGGACGTACAAAACTGATGATTGAAAATATTTTAGTTGATTTGGCAACTTCTGATGATTCCTGGAATATTATTGCCCTTAGATACTTTAATCCATTAGGGGCTCACGAAAGTGGAAGAATCGGAGAAGACCCAAACGGCATTCCAAACAACCTTGCCCCTTACATAACTCAGGTGGCAGTAGGAAAACTGGAAAAACTGCACGTTTTTGGAAATGATTATGACACTCCTGACGGAACTTGCATAAGAGATTTTGTCCATGTAAACGACTTGGCGGCAGGACATTCGGCTGCGATAAACTATTTATTTAGCGGAAATATTGGATTTGAAGCAATAAACCTGGGAAGTGAAAAAGGTTACAGCGTCCTTGAAATTCTAAAAAACTTTGAAAAAGCCGTTGGAAAAACTATCCCGTATGTAATTGACGGCCGTAGAGCAGGAGATATTGCCGTTTCCTATGCCGATGCCTCAAAAGCCAAAAAATTATTAAACTGGGAAGCAAAATATACTATCGAAGATATGTGCAGAGATTCCTGGAACTGGCAGAAAAAAAATCCAAATGGATTTGAAGACTAATTTTTTTACGGAGATACTATGAAAAAAATTTTTTTGTTAATTTTTACAGCTATTTTTATTTTTAGCTGCAATAATGGTTCTAATTTAAAAGAAACTCAATCTGATAAAATGACTGAAGAAGAAAAGGTAAAATTTGAAAAACTTCAGAATATGTCGCCATTTTTAGGGGTATTAAAAACTATTAATTCGTATGATGATGTATTCTCTGAATATGATTCAAAATATAGCATGTATTTTAGGATAAAAAGAGGTGAAAAAGAAGAGTTTTTTATTCCTTCAGAAATAAATATACGAGAACTTGTGGAAAAATACCCAGTAACTCCAATAGAAAAAGAATATTTTGAAACGAAAGAATATTTAAAAAACATGATTCAAAACAACAGTATCCTAAAAGACTTTGAAAAACCATTAAATGAATATTTTGAGTATTCTGAAAAGAAAATTTCAAAAATGAAAGAAATTGAGAATTATTATAAAAGTAACGAATATAAAAAAGATAATTTTCAGAAAGGTAAAATTTTAGACAAAGAATACGAAGAAATTCTTATGTCATACAGTTATTATGACAGTAGTCTTGTATCAGAATTTCAAAATTTAGAGTCCCTCTCGGCAAAATATTTACTAAATAATTTAAAAAATAGTGGACAAACTGCCGCATATAATATTTTCCGAATAAAATTTATCATTTCTTTAATTAATAAAAAAATTGATAATCTTTTGGTTTTTAAAGAAGAAAAAAATAATAACTTTATAAATCAACTGAAAATGCTAGAAAAAGATCTTAAATTAGCAATATCTCAAGCTGAGAAAATAAAAGATTCGGAGATTGAAAATGAAAAACTGGATATTGATAATTATAAATTATATTTAAAAAAGACAAAAACATATACAAAAATTTTCTATAAAGGACTAAAAAAACTAAAAAGTAATAATTCTTATTCAGATAATGATGAACTATATATTTTTGAATCCGAAAAATATCATGACTTACAATTTTATAAAGATAATGAGAAAAACGAGAAAATGAAAATCTTTTATCAATAATAAATAAAAATATAGTATTATACAAGGAGAACTTTTTATGAAAAAATTATTTTTGATGTTTATGTTATTAACGCCGCTTGCTATGGCATATGGAGAGAGAGGCGAGATTATTGTAAGTCCTATTTATGCTAAACCAAAAAGTGAAAGTAATCAGCAAAAAGCTGGGAAGTATGCACTGGGAAGCGGTGTTAAAATTGCAGCCGAAGGAATATCTGGAATTGATGGCGATGCTGTAATGGGTTTAGGAACAGGAATAACATATAACTCTTTGAAAGTTAAGGGAAACGGTATAAACAGCAATTCTGGAAATTTAGTTTCCATACCATTTTATTTAATATTCGGAACTGGTACAGATAACGGAGTATACACAAAACTTTCATTAGGTTTTGCACTTAGAAATGGGAGCGTAAAATGGACTGACAGCAATGGAGGTACTGGAAAAATAAAAGCCAGACCTCTGACTGGATATGCCGCTTTTGGTATTGGAGTTAGAAAAGAAAGATTTTCAGTCGGTTTAAGTGCCAGCACATCAGCAAAGGCAAAAAGAACATACTCCAGCCCTGCTAAGCATTATAGAGATAATATTATGTTAAGCGGAGCAGCAATATCGTTAGATTTTGGGTATGCTCTTAAATATGAATAGTAAAAAATTTTGAAAGGAAAGAAATAAAAATGAACAACTTTGAAGAAAAATTAAATAAATATGCCGAGGTAATTGTAAAAATTGGGGCAAATGTACAGAAAGGGCAGAAAGTCTGGGTAAACTGTACAACTGATGCTTTACCGTTAGTCTATAAGGTTACAGAATTAGCTTATCAAGTGGGAGCAAGTGATGTTCATGTTAAATTGACAGATGACAAATTATCAAGACTTCATGCTGAATATCAATCGAAAGAAGTCTATTCACACATCCCACAATGGGCAATTGACGAAAGAAATGATTATCTTGATAATAATGTCGTATTTATACACATTTTAAGCAGTTCTCCAAATTTATTTGCTGGAATTGATGCTGAAAAGCTGGGAGCATTGACAAAAAATGCTGGGGAAGCCTATAAACATTACAGAACATGCATTATGACAGATGTAAATTCTTGGACAATCGCAAGCTATCCTTCGGCAGACTGGGCAAAACTTGTATTCCCAGATGAAGCAAATACTGATATTGCACAGGAAAAACTGCTTGATGCAATATTAAAAACTGTAAGAATTGATAAAGCTGATCCGGTTAAGGCTTGGGAGGATCATAGGCAAAACTTGACTGAAAAAGCTGAATTTTTGAACAATAAAAACTTTGTAGCGCTTCACTATACTTCAAAAGGTACTGACTTGACAGTAGGACTTCCTAAAAATCACATTTGGGTAGCGGCTGGAAGTAAAAATGCAAAAGGAGCGGATTTCTTGCCAAATATGCCGACAGAAGAAGTATTTACGGCTGGAGACAGAGACCGTGCAGATGGTTATGTTTCAAATAAAAAGCCGCTTTCTTATCAAGGGAACATTATTGATAACTTCAAATTGACTTTTAAGGATGGAAAAGTTGTGGATTTTGAAGCGGAGCAAGGATATGAGATTTTGAAGCAGCTGCTTGATACTGATGAAGGTTCGAGACGAATTGGAGAAGTTGCCCTTGTGCCGAACGACTCCCCTATTTCTAACTCTGGGCTTCTTTATTACCAGACATTGTTTGATGAAAACGCCTCAAACCATCTGGCATTGGGCGCTGCATATCCAACTACCCTAAAAGATGGTACAAAAATGACTGAAGAAGAATTGGAGAAAGCTCACATTAATCAGTCTATTTCCCACGTTGACTTTATGATTGGCGATGCGGAAATGGATATTGACGGAATTTTGGAAGATGGGACAAGAGTTCCTGTGTTTAGAAAAGGAAATTGGGCATTTTAAAATCATTAATGCAAGGGCATTGATTTCCCTTATATATTTTTTTAGTTTTAATATTAAATCCTGTTTAAATAGCAGAAATCAAAAAATCCATGAAATTAAAGCCATTTTTTACAAGATATGCTGTTATGCTTGCTTATTAATTATATATAATAGCCTTTAATTGAATTTTATCATTAAGTATTCATATAAGATATTCTTCTTATAGAATTTTATTTCTATTTTTTAAACGGGGTTTAGTATAAAGCCGCTTTATTAATTTATAACAAATATTGGAGATTTAACATGTTTTTAGATGAAAGACTGGAAAAAATACTGGAAATTTTAAAAAGTGAGAAAAAAGTAAAAGTTACTGACTTGGCCAAAAAATTCAATGTTTCAGAAGTTATCATAAGAAAAAACCTGAAAAGGCTGGAACAGGAAGGAAGGCTGAAAAGAACCCACGGAGGAGCTATTCTGCTGCAGGAACTCGCTCACACAAGCACTCTTGAGGAAAGAATCATCAACAGGACAGCACACAAGGAGATTATTGCCAGAAAAATCATTGACAATATTGAAGATGGCGAAACAATATTTTTTGACATTACAAGCATAAATTACATCGCCGCCGAATACCTTGCAAATTCCTCAAAAGAAATAACCCTCATAACGAACATGCCTAGCATTACCACTCACTTCAATAAAAATTCAAAAGTAACTATTATTATGATTGGTGGAGAGTACAATAAGGAAATCGGAGGAAATGTGGGAATTGAGGCAATTAACTACATAAAAAAATATAATGTTGACAAATCTTTCATCGGAAGCGCCGGGATTGATCTGGAAGCTGGAAAAGTAATGAATTTTGAAGCAAATGACGGAAATACAAAAAAAGAAATAATGAATATTTCCAAAAAGATTTTTTTAGCTACTGAATATAGAAAATTAGGAATTTTGGGAAATTATAAATTTAGCAATTTATCGAATTTTGATATATTTATTTGTGAAAAAGATAAAAAAGATTTTTTAGAAAACTATAAAAAGGGATTTGATGAATTTGAAGTTGAAATCTTATAATTTATAATATTTCCTGCTTAAATAACGGACATAAAAAAAGCCAAACTTAAAAAATCTGGCTTTTTTCAGATATTTTTAAAATCTTTTCTGCAAATAATCAGCCATTTCCCTTACCAGCTCCTCATCTGTCTCCAAAATTTTAAACTCATCAAATTCTTTTAATCCCATATTTACATCCTGTTTTTTGTACTCCATTTTGCTTTGCTTAATTCTTTTTGCAGAAAAATGAAAATTAACTGCACCTGTAAAATCTGCTATTTCCTCAATATTTTTAATATTCAGTCCTGCCCCAACAAGTATTTCCGTTTTATTTTCATTATTCTTGTTTGAAAGATCAACCAGTTCTTTTAGCAGCTTTTTACCTTTCAGGCAATCTTGCGCCTGTCCTGATGTCAATATATTCCGAACCTTCAATTCCTGTAGCTGATGAAATGCCTTTATCGGATTTTTACATACGTCAAATGCCCTGTGAAACGTTATTGGAATATTTTGAGCTTCATCTATAAATCTTTTCATGTTTTCCATATCAATTTCCCCATCTTTAGTTAAAACTCCTGCAACTATTCCATCAACTCCCGCTTCTCTAAACATTTTTATTTCATTCCTTATAATATTTATCTCATAGTCTGAATACAAGAAATCCCCAAATCTAGGACGTATCAAAACATTTATTGGAATATCCACATTTTTTCTTACTTCTTCAAACAAGCTTTTTGTAGGAGTAGTTCCCCCTATTATCAAGCCGCTGCAAAGCTCCAGCCTTGCCGCTCCGCCTCTTTGTGCATTTATCGCTGATTCTACGCTATCCACACATATTTCAAGAGTATATTTTTTCATTCTTCCCATCTCCTTCATTAAACAAAATAAATTTAAAAGTCATGGCTACCCTTCAAAAACTGCAAGCCTGTATAATTTTATCAGTTCAGCATTCCCAGATACAATATGAAAAAACATTAGAAAATACAGTTTATTAGTATTTCTAATGTTTATTCCATTATTATATTTTTTATAATCCTGCTCCAAATTCAAATCCTTTTCCAGAATATTTAAACTGTGCATTTTTTTCAGGGAACGGTGTTATTCCAAATTTAAGAGACACTACTGGATAGTAGCCCAGCTTTTTGTTGTTTGGCTTGTCCCATTTCATTCCTGCTCCGATTTCCCATTCAATATTTTCAAAACGATGGCTCAAAGTTGCCATTCCCAATGTTAGCTTATTAACTTTTTTAGCATACCATGAACTTTCGTAAATTTCAGGATCAGAAGCTTTTGGAGCTCCATTTTGAACATACTGGAATTTTCCTCCAACCCACCAAGGCTTGTCAGGATCCCTTGAAAACATGTATTTTCCTTCAAGTTCATGCTTTCTAAAATCAAAAGTGCTGTTACGTGTCGGATTATTTCTATATATTCTATCAGGTCTTTCCATTATAAAAGCATATCTGATAAACATTTTTTCCAAATATCCAGCCTCAATCTTGAAGGACAAGTCATTAATTTTGTCAAATCCTTTCATTCCGCTTGGATTAGCGGCATCAGATCCATCTATCTGCATGTCCATTCCAATCTGGAAATATTTTTTATGGCTTCTTAAATTCTGTAATTTCGTATTGAAGTCATTCAGGCTGAACTTGTTTTGACGGTAATTTTCCTCTTCGACATAACTTTTATACGCTTCCTCTTCTTCACTGCTAAGAAAAAGCCTGTCGTCACTATTGACAACAATTTTGTCAATTGAGGATTTATTTGCATTGTTAATGGAAAATTCCTGCGTATTTGAATTTTTTACTATGTTTATGTCCTTAATCTGATTTTCAGATTCGATAATTTCCTTTTCCTTTGCCTTTTCTTTCTTCTCCACATCCGCAGCAAATCTAGGCTGAGCATTATTTTCATATCTATACAGGAATCCTATTGTCGTATAGTCATTCCCACGGATATATCTGTCATCTGCAGTATTTATCGGTGTATTGTTCAAGTCCCTGTATATCTTTTTACCAAATCCAAAATTTACTCTGAAATAGTGATCTGACTCAAATTTTTTATTTTTCATTTTTGATGTATCGTAGACAAATCCCAGCCTGTGGTAATTTGTTTTTAGTTTTAACGCAGGATAGCCAAAGTTTGGATTATCCCCATAGATGTCATTTGCCTTATTTACAAGATTTGTGTACTCAAATCCCCATTCGTTAAAGTTTATTCCAAAAGTTCTTTCCTTCATGGATTCCTTGTAAACTTTCTGATTCCACCCAAGGCTTGTATTGTAAGGGAATAGCTGTTTATTCTTTTCTCCAAAACGGTACAGGAAGTTATCTCCTGCATCCGAAAGGTATCCATATTGAATCTCCCTGTTAAAATCCCTTACGGACTTGAAATTTTCAAATTCATATTCTTCATTATTGGCAAAGTCAAAGCTTACAAATCTTTTGTTTGCAATGTCAGCCTTGAAATAATTTCTGACATATCTGTTTTTTAGCCAGTTATCCTTAAAATGTCTGTCATCCCTCATTGTCAGGTTATAATTGAATGTTACATTACCTATATGATAATTGAAGTCATTTCTAAGCCCCAGTGCATTTGTCGGCACTTCCACAATATCAAAGCCGTTGTATGTTGCACTTCCCGCTGTTGTTCTCTGAAATGTAACAGTCGCATCGTTTGTAACTTTCACATCATATTTGTTATTTTTCTTTGATGTATTATCAAAAAATGTCGTAAATAGACGTGTATCAAGCGTAAAAATTCTTATTGACGGACTTTGCCTTATAATTTCTCCGCTCGAGTCCTTTGCTACCCTGTATCCTGTCTGAGAATCCAGATCCTCCACTTTTCGCCCGTTAACAAATTCAGGTACTCCCAGACTGCTGTAATCCCTGTTTTCAAATGCCAGATTATATCCAATAAACGAATCCTTGAACGGAATATCAATCCTGTCATTTCCCGCATTAAACTTCTGCAGCCTGTATTTTTCGTAGATGATTTTCTTTGGACGGCGAATCGTCACGTTATCCTCGTAAACTTTATATATTCTGCTTTCATCAGTAGTTGCCGGATTTAAGAATAAGGCATTATAATTTTCGTTATCTCTGGTGTAGTCATACTCATATTCTTTTTTTCTTATATCGACCTGCTTTACCTGCGCTCCGAAATACAAAGTATTTGTCAGATTCTGATAACCTGTTCTAGGCTGATAGCCAAAAAAATTACTTTCCCTGAACGGATAGTAATTTCCAAAAGTCAACCCCCATTCCTTTCTCTTATCGTAGGCAACATTCTGTACCCAGTGAATCGTCTTATCATCTCCACGATCACGCATTCCAAGCAGTTCTCCGTATTCATCCTTATCGGAATCAAGATAATCAAATTTTATTTTCGGTCCTCTAAAATCAATTCCATAGTTACGTTTTTTTCTGTATGAATTTAAATCTCCCACATATCCTGGGTTAATATCCCGAAAATCTTCATTATCAACCGTTATCGCAACATTATTGTTTCCATTTGTATATTTTATGTTTTTATATAAATCAACATCTGTTCTACGCGGATCCAAATTGTCATCATCCATAATTTTATCATTTATTTCAGTCAACGCTTTAAGCGCGTGCTTATCCTGCGTCCAGTAATATTTCGCATTCAATTCCCCATTCTGCCCAAGCTCCTGATTGATATTCAGATTCCAGAATCCAATTTGTTTGTATTTATCCACAAATTCTGTGTAATCATCCTTCAGCTCGTTTCCATTGACGGCATACATCAGATTTGTTGTAATATTCTGATAGTTCAAATCCCATATTCCGTATCCAGCATCATAGAACTTCCTGTCTTCCTTTTCCTTCTTGGGAGTATTTCTTACTTTGTGATTCCACTTGAAATCCCATTCCTTACGATGATTTCCGATTGGAACGACAAACCTGTTTATAAATATATTTCCTGAATTATTCCCCCAGAAGGCATAGTCATTTGAGAATTTTATTGCCAATTTCTGCTTCGTACTTAGCTCAAAGTCCACAAATCCCTGTGCAAGCGGACCTAAATCATAGTCAAATCCCATTATCCCAAAAAAGCCCCTGTCACTGTCCATTCCAATATACGGAAATAATGTTGCCCTTTGGGTAGAAGGTTTTAGGGAGGTTACATAATACGGCAGCTTAACCCATGTCTTTCCTCCTGCGAAGATTCCGATATTTCTCGCAATAGCCTTTCTGTTGGGATATATTTCCAGCTCTTCAGCATTTATCTTATAGCTTGGATTTTCGTATGGACTCGTTGTAAACCATCCATTTTTTATAAAAATGGCCTTATTCCCTTCAGCCAGCGTCTCCTCGCCGCCATAACGTAATTTTATCTTAGTGTCATAACTTTCTGAATTAAATATTTTCGCCAATTTTGTGTCCATATCAAAAATAAGGTTATCAGCTTTTATAATTTGAGAACCTTGAGTAAATTCAACATTTCCAGATCCTGAAAGAATGTTCTTGTTGGCAATTTTTTTCAATTTATCTGCGTTTATTGTAAAATCTCCATATTTTACGGTAACATTACCTTCGGTATTTATTTCCTCTGTTTCCAGATTTATTGTAGATTTTTCTGTTTCCAGTTCTATAACTTGTCCAGCAGCATTCATCTTGCCAAAAAGTATAATATAAAACAGTAAAATAAACAATACTTTGTATCTAATTCTTTTCATTTTTTCAACCTTTTATTTTATTAGAGTTTTGCTAAATTATACCATACTTTTATACTTATAACAATTTATTTTACATTTGAAAGGCTTTAATTAAGTTTTTTACTACAAAACGTATTTTTTCCCAAATAACATCATTTTTTCTATATTTGCGATAACTAATAGTACATTATTTTCTCTTATTATAGTATTTGGAAGTGGCATAATATTTAGTTCTTTTTCATCTTTTATCCCGATAATATTCATTTCATATTTATTTCTCAAATTTAATTCTATAAGATTTTTTCCATCAAAATCCTTTGGTGCTTTTATTTCAAACACTCTATATTTTTCTGAAAATTTAAAATGTTCCGTTATATTGGGCCTTATTACCCCAAGTGCTGTTTCCTTGGCCATCGTTTCTTCTGGATAAACAACGGAAGTTGCACCAATCTTTTTTAAAATTTTCCCCTGTAATTCATTTTTTGCCTTACAAATGATAGTTTTTATTCCCATTTCCTTTAAAATTACCGTAACAAATACACTGGACTGGGTATTGTCTCCAATACAGACAAAAGCAGTGTCAAAGTCATCATTTATTACTTTCCTGATTGAATTTTCGTCTGTCACATCCAATGTAATTGCATCACTTGCGATTTCATCATCAATTACCTTTTGTACACGATCCTCCCTTTGATCTATTGCCAGTACCATTTTACCATTTTCATATAATGTCTGAGTTACACTTCTACCAAATGTTCCAAGCCCAATTACTAAATATCCTGCCATTTTTCACCTCTTCCTTATCCTATCAAAATGTCTTCCTTTGGATAAACATATCTTCCTTTTGGATTTTTCATTCTGGACAAGGCCAATGTTATTGTTAGTGGCCCGACTCGTCCAACAAACATCGTAATCATAATTAACAGTTTAGAAATGCTCGATAATTGCGGCGTTAAATCCCGTGATAATCCCACCGTTCCAAAAGCAGATACCAGTTCAAATCCTAATTCTATAACTCTTATATCCTCCAGCCAAATTAATAAAAATAATACTACAGCAACATACATAATTGATATAAAAACAATAACCATAGCTTTATTATATATTTTCCAGCTGATTCTTCTCTTGTTGTATTCCAGATGTTCCTTATTTTTTATAGTTGTAACTATTCCAAAAAATATCAATCCGGCTGTAGTAGTTTTTATTCCACCACCTGTTGAGCCAGGTGAGGCTCCGATAAACATTAATACTACAAACAGAAAAACTGTAGGTTCCCGCAGTTCAGCTATGGAAATTGTATTAAATCCAGCCGTTCTTGTTGTTACACTTTGAAAAAAGGCGGCTCCTATCTTTTCAAAAAATGGCAATGTTCCTAATGTTTTATTGTTTGAATATTCTAGGATAAATGTTATAATTGTCCCAAATATTATTAGAAAAATTGACATTTTTATAGCTATTCTTGTAGTAGTAGTAAGCCTTTTATCTTTTTTTAGAAAATATTGATAAATATTAAGAATTGCTGCAAAACCTATTCCACCTAAAAAAATTAAGACAGGAATTACAGTGTTTATTATTATACTGTTTTTAAAATCACTTAAATTATTTGAAAATAATGCAAACCCGGCATTACAAAATGCGGAAATAGAATGAAATATAGCATAATAAGCCGCTGTCTTATAATCAAATATTTTTATAAATTTTAAAAATAATATTGCAGCCCCGATAATTTCTATTATAAAAACCGTAGTCAAAACTTTTTTTACAAATTTTTGTATTTCAAATGTTGTATTTGTGTTTATATCTTCCTGTATCAATTTTTTAGTAAAATATCCAACTTTTTTTGAAATCATTGTTACAACTACTGTTGAGAATGTGATAATTCCAATTCCACCAAGCTGAATTAATACCATAATAACTGTTTTTCCAAATAAATTATAGACTTTGCTCACATCATTTACTGTAAGTCCCGTTACACAGACAGCTGACGTTGCTGTAAACATACCCTCAAGTAAATTTGTTTTTTGTCCATTTTCTATTGCAATTGGCAAAGAAAGCAAAAAGCCGCCTATTAATATAATTATTATAAATGATACTAAGATTATGGTATAAGGGGAAATTTTCTTTCGTTTTACTAACATCAGAATCGCCTAACTTTCTGTTTATATAAAATTATTTTTTATTTTTTATTTTTAAATGATCCAAAAGTCAAAATCTTCACAAACCTGATCATATTTTTTATCTTTTCCTATTTTATCCGCAAATTCTCTCAAATCTTCTCCCGCTTTTCTGAGATACTCCTCATTTCCCACGACTTCTTCAACTTTTTCAGAAATTCCATTCCACGCCTTATAAATATCAGGCATTATTTTAAGCCCTTCCTCTGTTATTTTTGTAAATGAGTTCTTACCAGCCTTCTGTCTTTCCACATATCCCTTTGAGATTAGCTTGTCAACAAATCTTGTGACTGTCGAAGGAGCTATGGCAAGTGTTTCTGATATCTGATTTACTGTAAGTCCATTTTCTTCTTCTTTTAGTATAATCATAAGAAAGCCGTGCGTTGGATAAATATCCAGCTTTTCAAATGACTCCTCCGCCATTTTATTAATCATTCTAAACATTTTTGAAATCGTAAAATAAATACATTTTTGAATCTCCATTTTTCCGTTATTCATCATAAACTTGTTCACTTCCTTATTTTCATTTTTTTATTCATTTTTTTCCATATATTTTTTCCAGCAGAACAGCCATGTCAGCTTGATGACAATATACACAGGAATAGCGACAAATGCCCCGCCAATACCAAATAATGCTCCTCCAACAAGAACTACCAGAAGTGTAGTAATCGGATGCATTTCTACAGATTTTCCTGTCAGCCACGGTTTTACAATATTTGCTTCTATTGTCTGAACAATTGTAATCAGTACTACTATCAGGATTACAAGCTTGAAAGATTTTGTAAAAGCATACAGTATAGCAGGAATCAGCCCAATAAAAGGTCCAATAAACGGAATCACATTCCCAAATCCTACGATTATCGAAAAAAGCATGCTATAATCCATTTTCAGGAAGTAAAATATCACAAATGATACAATTCCAACTATCATACTGTCAAGTGCCGTTACAAGGATATATTTTCCAATTGTTTCATCCATGTGCTTTACAAGCACTATTATATCTTCCCTGTCCATATTGCGTAAAATCCGTTTTACCCCATTTTCAATGTTATCATAGCTGAAAATCAGCATTATCGTAAAAATAGGCGTCATAAACAGCAAGCTGAATGTACTGCTTATCAACGAAAAGCTTGAACTTACAACAGTTATCGCATTAGAAACGATTACATCCTTGGAGTTCATAAGCGAGCTTCGCAAGTCAATACTATTGCTTTCAAGAAAACCAAAAAAGTTATTTTGAAGTTTTTCCTGATTTTTTAATAGAAAATTTGTCAGACTTGATACTTGTCTTGTAATTATTGGCACAATTGTCAAAATTATATAAAGAAAAATTACAAAAAATATTGATAAAACAAGTAAAATCGCAAATGTACGGTTTAGACGAATTTTTTTCTTTTTATCCTTATGTGAAATTTCATTAAATACTTTCATCTTTTTTATTTTTTCTTTATTGCTTATATCCATTTTTTCCACTTTTTCCAGTGCATTCAGCCTACTGCCGTTCATAAAAGCGCTGTCCTCATTCTTTTCACTTATCATATCGATAAACGGCATAAGACAGTACACAATTACAAATGACAAAATAAACGGAAATATTGTACTTGTTACAAGCCTCAACTGTTTTGCAAAATTATCATAAACTTTAAAAAACAGCAATATCGTTAAAAGCGCCAAAACTGCCACAATCAGAACATTTCGAATTTTTAATAGCTTCTCTTCGTCATAAAACTTCATTTATTCTTCCTTTCTGCCTATTAAAGCCTATCCAAACGATTTTTCACTTTTCTTGTTAAACACAATGTCAATTGGGCATCCTTCAAATCCAAAATATTCCCTTAACTTATTTTCAATATATCTTTGGTACGAGAAATGTATTAATTCTGGATTATTCGCAAAAAATGCAAATTTTGGCGGCGCTTGGCTTACTTGTGTTGCATAATTTATTTTTACTGCTCTTCCTTTTCTGGTAGGAACTGGATTTTGCGCTATCATTTCTGCCAAAATTTGATTCAGAAGCCCTGTCGTTATCTTTTTATGATATTCCTCGTTAATAAATTTAGCCTGTTCCAGTATATTCAGCGTTCTTTTTCCAGTCAATGCAGAAATCGTAACAATCGGAGCATAATCTAAAAATGCCAAGTCAGCTTTTACCAATTCTGTAAATTCCTTCACGCTGTTATTATTTTTTTCAATTAAATCCCATTTATTTACTGCAATAATAATTGGCTTTCTTTCCTCATAAATCATTCCAGCAATCCTTTTATCCTGATCTGTCAAAAGCTCTGTCGCATCCAGCATTAACACACACACATCTGCCCTTTTTATTGCCTTTATGGCACGCAGTACGCTATAATATTCAATATCGTCATCCACTTTCGATTTTCTACGGATTCCTGCTGTATCAATTAACGTATAAGTTTCTCCATTGTATTTTAAGCTTGAATCAATTGTATCCCTAGTTGTTCCTGCAATATCACTTACAATTGAACGTTCCTCATTCAAAAGCTTATTTACAAGTGAAGATTTTCCTGCATTTGGTCTTCCAAGAATTGCAATATTAATTCCGTTTTCAGTTTGTTTTATCTTTTTATCTTCAAATTTGTTAATTACAGCATCCAGCAAATCCCCAAGATTCGTCTTATGCTCTCCAGAAATTCCAATAACTTCTTCAAATCCCAGTCCATAAAATTCAAAAATATTTTCCTGGTCACGCATATAATTGTCAATCTTGTTTACAGCCACAACAACCTTTTTATCCTGTCTTCTAAGCACTGTTGCCACATCCTCGTCAAGCCCAGTAATCCCAGCTTTTCCGTCCACCAGAAATATAATTACGTCCGCCTCGTCAATTGCAACTTGTGCCTGCTGCTTAATTTTCCCCATCATAAAGTCCTCTGTTCGTGGTTCAAGCCCTCCCGTGTCAACTAAAATAAATTCTTTTCCGCTCCACTCCATCTCACGGTAAAGCCTATCTCTTGTAACTCCCGGCTCATCCTTTACGATAGACAGCCTGTCCCCTACCAGCTTATTAAATAACGTTGATTTTCCCACATTAGGTCTACCAACAATCGCTACTGTGTGTTTCATATTTTCCTCCGTCTTTTTATTTATTTTTTCCCTTTTAAAATTATCAATCCAAATTTTTTTACAATTTATAGTAACTCCACTTAAAAATTGAAATAAAAATATGTGAAAAGCAATGGATTGGCTATAGATACAGCTTAACCTTCCAATCCCATTTTAAACTAGATGCTATATAGCAGAATTTTTCAAACTCAACTTTCATTGTTTTTTTCAGTTTTCATCAATTCCATTTTGAAAGCATTCACGCATAATTTCAAAAGAATTTGAATATACAATATATTTTATCATATTTTTTGTATTTTTATTAGTCTTTTTAACCAAAATCCTTTAAAACTGATAAAAAATCACAGCTAACTTAATAACTGTGATCTCTACATTAAAATATTTATCCCAATATATAGCCCTTAAATAAAAGTCCTACGGCAACTCCCAGCACACTTCCCCAAAACACTTCCACCGGCGTATGTCCCAGCAGCTCCTTAAATTTTTCATTAATTATTTCTATTCCTTCGTGATGCTCAATTGCCTCTATAAGCGTATTCAAGGCTTTTGCATGTTTTCCAGCCTGCTGACGTACTCCTGTCGCATCATATAGGACAATTCCTGCAAATACCATGGAAATTGCAAATTCAATGGAACTAAGCCCCTTCAGCAAAGATACGCCCGTCACAAGGGAAACAACCGTTGAGGCGTGGGAACTTGGCATTCCACCTGTCTGGATAAGTCTTGCCCACTGGGGTTTCTGTCCCTTGAATACAGGAAAAAAAACTTTGTAAAACTGTGCTGAAAAGCATGAAATCGCCGCAACATCAAGAAGTCTATTTCCAAACAGTATTCCTCCACTCATTTACTTTTTCCTCTCTATTTTCCTTAAAAAATTTACTTTTTATTTTTTTTACTTTTTCTAAATTCATTAAATTCAGGCGTAATTTTTGCATCCTTTGTAGTTTTAGGCTTGAAAAATATTAACACACTTCCTATTTTATCTACAAATACTGATTTTGTTTTTTGAGCAATTTCAGTTGCCATTTCCCTGTCAAATTCAACTGATGAATTTTGCAAGATTTTTACCTTTATCAATTCTCTTTTTTTCACAACTTCAGAAATTGATTTTAGTACATTTTCATCAATTCCATCCTTTCCAATTCTTACAATCGGATCCAGATTGTGTGCCAATTTCTTTAAAAAAGCTCTCTCTTTACTTGAAAGCTGTATCATTCTAAACCTCCATTATAATTGGTAAAATAATAGGCTCTCTGTCTGTTTCCTTATTTAGGAACTCTCCTATTTTTGCTCTTATTCTCTGTTTAATCTTACCAATCTCTTTTATTCCTTCATTTTCCATGCTGCTAAGTTCCATCTTAATCAGCTCTTTTGTTTCCGACAATAGGCTTTCCGCATCTTTATTATATACAAAGCCACGTGTTACAAGCTCAACCTGCTTATTAAACTTCCCGTTTCTATATTGAGAAATTGAAATAATTACTATTCCATCATCTGCCAAATTTTGTCTATCTTTCAACACGGCATTCCCAATATCTCCGATTCCAAATCCATCAATAAATGTCGCTCCGCTAGGCACTTTTCCAACGTGTCTGAATTGGCTCTTAGATAATTCCAGCTTTGCGCCATTTTCTGACAAAATAACATTTTTTTCAGGTACTCCAACAGCCATTGCCAGTTCCTTGTGTTTTTTTATCATCGCATATTCACCATGCACTGGCAAAAAGAACTTAGGTTTTACAAGATTTATCATTAACTTCTGCTCTTCCTGGCAACCATGCCCTGATACGTGTATCCCGATTCCTTTTTCAAATACAACGCTTGCTTCACGTTTCATAAGCTGATTTATATTTTTAGTCGCAGCCTTTTCATTTCCTGGAATAGGTGTTGCTGAAATTACAACTGTATCCCCTTCCCTTAATGAAATATACTTGTGCGTTCCATTAGCTATTCTTGAAAGCGCCGCAAGCGGTTCCCCTTGTGTTCCTGTACACAAAATAAGCACTTTATCAGCTGGGTACGTTTCAACTTTATCAATATCAATCATTATATCTTTTGGTATTTTCAAATACCCAAGATTTGAACAGATTTCAAATATTTTTACCATGCTTCTTCCATCAATTGCGATTTTTCTTCCATTTTTTTCTGCAATATTTACAATTTGCTGTAATCTATGCACATGCGAAGCAAATGCGGCCAAAATAATTCTCCCATTAGCCTTTACAAACTCATCTTTTAGACTTTCTCCAACTGTTCTTTCTGATGGCGTAAATCCAGGAACTTGTGCATTTGTACTGTCTGAAAGCAGTAAATCGACACCTTCCTCACCTAATTGAGCCAATCTTCCAAAATCAAATCCTTCTCCATCAACTGGCGTTAAATCTACTTTAAAATCTCCAGAATGCAAAATTGTCGCTGCAGGAGTTTTTATACAAATCGCATAACAGTCTGCAATACTGTGTGTCACACTTATAAATTCCACTGTAAAGTATTTTGATACTTTTAAGATTGTTCTGCCGCTAATTACTTTTTCTTTTGGAAGTTTTGCATCTTTTTTCTCAAATTTTGCCTTTGCAAGTGCAAGTGTCAATCTTCCACCATACATCGGAATATTTTCTGTACCTAATTTTTGGTAAAAATAAGGAATTGCCCCTATGTGATCTTCATGTCCATGAGTCAAAAGCAAGCCTTTTATTTTATGTCTGTTTGATTCCAGATATGAAAAGTCTGGAATGATAACATCTATCCCTAAATGCTCGTCCTCAGGGAAAGTTAGCCCTGCATCCACTACAATAATTTCATCCTTGTATTGAAAAGCTGTCATATTTTTCCCAACTTCCTCAATGCCTCCAAGCGGGATTACATACATCTTTTCTTCTTTCCCATCCACTTCCTTGTCTATATGCCTATTCCTGTCATTTACTCTTGGAATATAACGTATTTCATTTTTTTCATCTAAATGTCTTCTGTTCGTACTTTTTCTTCTAAATCTTTTCATTCCAGATTTTATTTTATTAATGTCTTCTTTTTTAGAAAAGTTTCTTTTAAAAGTTTGGTTTCCGAACTCAGCTTTTTCTTTTTCTGACATTTAGTAAACACCTCCTTATTTTTTATCGTTTTGCCACATTTTTATTATTTTCTTGCTGTTTTTTCTTTTCTTCTTCCTCTTTCTTTTTCTGCATTTCCGCTTGAGCTTTTTTAATAACGTATTTCTCCCTATATTTCAATATAAATTTAAGAGCCATGTTTCCAGAGGCTACTCCTCCATATCCTCCACCTTCTACAATGGATACAAATACAATTTGAGGGTTATCTGATGGAAAATATCCCGCTATCCACGAGTGGTGATCCTTAAATCCTGTATTCTGTGCTGTTCCTGTTTTTGCAGAAACTGGATATCCTTCAATTTTTAACAGCTTTGCAGTCCCTCCATAACCACTTACAGGCAGTTTTAGTGCATTTTGTAATAGTTTTAGATTTTTTGCGCTTACATTCAGTTTTCTTTGAACTTTTGGCGTATTATTTTCAACTTTTCCAGTATAGCTTACAAATCTGTCAACAAGTGTAGGTTTTAGCTGAATTCCATTGTTTGCGATTGCCTGATATGCCGAAGCCATCTGTATTGGCGTAACTAGAACATATCCTTGCCCAATTGACATATTTATCAAATCTCCCGGAAGCCATTTCTGATCCTGTTTTTTCTTAAATCTATTTTTCTTCCATTCAGGACTTGGCAAAGTACCAGTCATTTCTCCAGGAATATCAATTCCTGTTTTAGACCCTATTCCAAATTCCTTTGCATATTTTACTATATTCTTTATTCCAGCTTTTTGAGAAAATACATAATAATAAGTATTTACAGACTGTTCGATAGATTTTGCAAAATTCGTAACTCCATTTCCTGATTTATGTGAATCCCTGAAGATAAGATTTCCATATCTGTACTGCCCTGTCGAAGTTACAGTCGCATTTGGGGAAATTCCAGATTCCAGTATTCCCATCCCAGTAATCGCCTTGAAAGTTGATCCTGGTGGATAAAGCCCTGCAATACCTTTATTTACAAGAGGCTTTGCTTTTGAATTTACAAGTTCGTTCCATTGGTTGTCAGGTATTCTTGAACTTAAAAGATTTAGGCTGATTTCCGGATTACTTACAAATGCAATAATTTTTCCAGTTTTCGCCTCCATTGCGATAAATGCCCCGCTCTTTCCTTCAAAAGCTTCTGTCATATATTTTTGCAATTCCATATCAATAGAAAGATAGACATTTTTCCCCGCAATACTTTCCGTTGTTTCCATCTGTCTTATAACATTTCCTTTGGCATCGACTTCTACATTTTCCTTTCCGTCCTGCCCTTTCATTTCCTTGTCATAAGAACGTTCCACACCTTTTTTACCAATCAGGTCACTGTTTCTGTAGCCATCTTTTTTCAGCTGCTCGTATTCCTTTTCGCTAATCGGCTTTACGTATCCAATAACATGTGAAGCAAGCGAGTCTTCCGGATAGTATCTCTTGTTGTATTCAACAATGTCAATTCTGTCATTGTCAATTTTCTCAATTGCCCTTAATGCCACTTGCTTATCTAAATCTTCAATAACAAGTATCTTTTTATCCGTTCCCATTCTCGGCTGCTTAAAAAATCTGTCTATTAGATAGTCTACCGGATAAGCTGTTAGCTGGCTTATCTTGTTTATATCAAATATTGTCTCCCTAATACGTTTAGCAACTGCAGGACGCTCGCTGGAAAGTCTAGCATCAATTTCTTGTACTGTTTTCATATTCTTTACTTCATTTAAAAGCGCCAGATCTTTTGGCTCCAGCATTTGAGTATGCGAATGTATCAGCTGGTAACCTGTAGTATTTTTGGCAAGAAGCTTCCCTTCCCTGTCGTAAATTTCTCCACGTGTTGCTTTTATTACATTTGTTCTAATTCTATTCTGCAATGCTTGTTCTGCATACTGCGAAGCATTTAATATCTGCAATGAAAACAGCTGTGCCACCATTATCAAAAAGATTATTCCCACAAGAATAAGAAAGGCAACAAACCGTACACTTTTTTCTTCTTTATCTAATTCTCTCATAATTTTCCTCTTCATATCTTATTGCATTTTTCCCTCAATTAAATACCCTAAAATATATTATTTCAGTAAAACAGACTCTATTCCCCATCATTTTCATCAATTTCACTATTTTCTTCATTTACACCATTATAAAAATCGTCTAATCTGTAATATTCCCTAGCATCCTTACTAAACACGCTAATAATCAAATCCCCAGCATCAATTAAAACCCAATTTGCCTCATCAAGCCCTTCCACACTTTTCACATTCTCAAGGCTTTTCTTTATATCAGTCGCTATTGCTTCAATATTTCTGGAAGAACTCCCGGTACATAAAATTGAATAATCAAAAAACGGAGATTTCCCTCTCATATCATATACCTTTATATCCTGTGCTTTCTTATCTTCCATAATATTAATTATCTCTTGAACTTCTTTTTCATAATTATTATTCACTTCACTCATTCTCTAAATTTCCTTTCTTTTTTATATTATTTTTATTTATTAAATCTATTTCAATTTTTTATTTTAAAATTTTTTATTTATCAAAATTTTACAAAAAAATTATTACGATACCACTACTAAGGTATATTATATTATATATTTGACTAATTTTCAATTTATTTCTTACATTTTATGAAAATAAAAAATTATATATAAAAATTGGCAATAATGCCACACACCACAATTGCCGCAGTTTCCGCCCTTAAAATACGTTTTCCTAGGCTAATTTCCATTGCCTTGTTATTTTTTAAAAAATCAACTTCCTCTTGTGTGATTCCGCCTTCGGGACCAATTATATATAAAATGTCCTTATCTCCTTTTTCTATTATTTCTGACAAGGATTTTGATTCACCGCTATTTTCATAAGCAAAGATTATTTTATCATATTTAGAATAGTCAATTTCTGCAAGTTTTTTCACAGGCGTAATTTCAGTAAATTTTATTCCTCTGCACTGTTTTAGTGTTTCCCTTACAACTACATCCCATTTTTCTTTTTTTTCATTAATCTTTACAACAACCCGTTCAGTCTTTAAAGGAATTATCCTATTTACACCGATTTCCGTCAGTTTCTGTATTGCCAGATTCATTTTATCATTTTTTAAAATTCCCATTGCAACATCAATGTTTACATTTAAAGAATAGCTGTCTTCTTTTTTTTCTAATATTTTTACAAAAACTTCCTTTTTTGAAATTTGAATAATTTCAGTAAGATATTCATATTCTCCATCTATTATTCTTAATTCATTTCCTGCATTAAGTCGATATACATTTTGAATATGATTACAGTCTGACTTATCATTTATCAGAATCTTTCCATTATTTTCATCAATATTTTCTTTTTCCGCTATTACTGTCAACAACAGTTTTTCACCTCATTTTTTTACTTTTTATCGTATTTTAGCCCTATCTGCATAAAAATTTCAAAGAATAGAGCGTGCAAAATTAATCATAATTTTTAAGTCTTGTTTCAAAATAATATTATCATATTTTATTCTTTTTCACTAAATATTTTTTCAATTCCTAAATGCTTATATCCAAATTCGGTTACAACTCTTCCACGTGGAGTCCTTTTTATAAACCCTATTTTTACTAAATATGGCTCATAAACTTCTTCAATTGTTCGTCTGTCTTCCCCAAGTAAAAGTGACAATGTCTCAATTCCAACAGGTCCTCCGTTGTACACATTTATAATTGAAAGCAAAATATTTCTATCTAATTCATCAAGTCCGTTATCATCTACTCCCAAAAGCCTCAAAATCCCATCAACGCTTTCTTTTTCCAAAACACCCGAACCTTCCACCAATGCAAAATCCCTTGCTCTTTTTAAAAGCCTGTTCGCTATTCTAGGAGTTCCTCGGCTTCTTTTGGCAATTTCTGTAATTCCGTCTTCATCATAGGAAATATTCAGAATATTTGCCCCTCTTCGTATAATTTCCTTCAAGTCTTCCAATTGGTAATATTCCATCCTATGAGTAACTCCAAATCTGTCACGAAGCGGCGTACTTAACTGTCCTGCTCTCGTAGTTGCTCCAATTAATGTAAATTGTGGTAATTCTACACGTATACTTCTTGCAGACGGCCCTTTTCCAATAAGAATATCCAGTTCCCCATCTTCCATCGCAGGATACAAAATTTCCTCTACCGATGTATTCAATCTATGAATCTCATCAATAAACAAAATATCATTTTCCTCCAAAGAAGTCAAAATAGCCGCTAAATCTCCCGCTTTCTCCAGCACAGGCCCTGTTGTTATCTTCAAGTTCACTCCCATTTCTGTGGCAATAACTCCTGCAAGCGTAGTTTTCCCAAGTCCTGGAGGCCCATACAATAAAATATGATCAAGCGATTCATTTCTCATTTTAGCAGCTTTTATAAATATATTCATTTTTTCTTTTAAATCTTGCTGGCCAATATATTCCTTAAAAGTTTTTGGCCGTAAACTTCTTTGAATATTGTCCTCCCCTAATTCCTTAGGTTCCAATATTCTTTCCTCATTCATTCCTTCTCCTCAATATTTTTCTTTATTTCTTTATCTAATTTTTTTATTTATAAATTAATTTCTTAAATACTCTAATTTAGTTATTTTTTCTATTTTTTTATCCTTTTTATAAAGCAAAGGAGAGCAATTACCATCCTCTTTTATTTCGCAACATTAGTTATTTCAATCTCTTCAAATTATAATATCTAAAGATTTTAGCGAAAATATTACATACTAATCCCAACTTCTCTAAACATTTTTTTAATATTCCTAAATTTTATTTAGAAAAGCAGTCTAAACATTTATTATTCAGATAAATCTGAATTACTACGAAAATGAAACTCTCTTCTCTAAAGTATATTTATTATAAAGATTCTGACGAAAGAAACACATAAATATATTTCATAGCTTTTATTCCAAAGAAATCACAATAATTTTAGTTTAATTATAATGGTCATTTTATTAAAAAAATTACCAAGCAAAATTTCGTTAAAAGAAAAATAGCTGTTTGAGCTTTTGGAATAAATTTTAAATTAAATAAAATTATTCATATTAGAAATTATCTTTATTCAAAAGCGAGTTCTATTTTTCTTTTATAAGAAAGTTTTGCATAAGCCGGGTTGTAAGGGCATGGCGACTGATGCCCTTACGTTAAAAATTTTATATCTGTTTTAATAATAACATTATAAAAAACTGAAATAATGCAATTATTCCTCCTAATACCCCACCAATAATCTCAATATGTTTCAATTCATTTTTAGACACAGACAAAATAATTTTTTCCATTTCTTCTAATGAAAAATTTTTCATTTTTTCCAGCATAATTTCTTTGAAGTCTATTTTGTCTTCTGCGATTTTTATTATTTCTTCCACTATTTCTTCTTTGTTTTCCAAAATCGACTTTTTAAAATATGATTTTATTTTTTCAATTAATGAATCATTTAAAAACATCTTTAATAGTGGATTTTTTTCTAACACACTATTTTTAAGCTTTTCTCCTATAACTTTATCAAGCAGTTTATCTAAAACATCATCATTAATAACATCACTGTCTTTTAGCTTTGCTGTAATATGCTCTACTGAAATAAGCTCCTTTTCAATTGTTTCAGCAAGGTTTTCTGATATTCTGTCTCGATTTTTAGGAATTAATCCCTGTATTTTAAAAAATAGAAAGTTTACTTCCTTATAAGGTCTAAATAATAGCTTTATTGCCAGATAATTTGTAAACCATCCTATAAGCGTTCCAACAAAGACCATTATAGCAAGCTGTATTAATAAATTTCCCAATTTTTCCTCCAAATTTATAACTCACAAAAAATTATTATAAACTTTTATTCAAAGATTATAATATTTTATATTTTTAGATTATCCAACAATTGCTCTTCCATACTCTCTACATTTTTCAATTTTCTCATCATCATCAACAGCCAGATGAACTGTCAATCCGTCATTTACAATCGAAAATCCTTCATTTATCATTTCTTCACGCCAAGTTTCCATCCAGCCGCCTTGTCCCCAGTCATAAGAACCAAAAAGTCCAACTGTTTTCCCAACAATCTGTTCTTTTATCCCTTCAAAGAATTCAACCATTTCTGGTGCAATTTCTTCTGCTCCGACAGCAGGCGATCCAAATGCTACAAAATCAGCATTTACTGCACTTTCATCAGCTTCTTCCACATTTATCAGTTTTACAGCGGCTCCAGAGTTTTCTGCCCCTTCACCAATGTATTTTGCCATATCTGCAGTATTTCCAGTACCTGTGTAATAAATTATATTTAATGTTGCCATTATTTTCCTCTTTTCTTTATAGTTTAAAAAATTATTTAAAGCCAAACTATAAAGTCTGGCTATTTTTTTTATTTTGTTAATCTGTAAGTATCCCTTGCAATTACAAGTTCTTCTGCTGTTTCAATCTTATAAATTTTAACTTTTGAATCTTTTGTTGACAATTCAACATTTCCTGGTAATCTTTGTGCATTTTTTTCTTCATCCAGCTCAATTCCAAAATATGAAAGCGATTCACAAATATCCTGTTTTACTCCAACCGAATTTTCCCCTATTCCACCTGTAAATGCGATTGCGTCAATTCCGTTCATCGCTGCGACATAAGCTCCGATATAAAGCTGCACTCTGTAACAGAACATTTCATAAGCTAAAATAGCCCTTTCGTTCCCTCCTCTTCTCGCTGTATCTAAATCACGAAAATCTGAACTTTCTCCAAATATTCCCAAAATTCCAGACTGCTTATTCATTCTCGTATTCATTTCATCCAAAGAAAGACCTCTTTTTCTCATTATATAAATAACAGAGGCAGGATCTGCATCTCCAGTTCTTGTTCCCATCATAATTCCTGCAAGCGGTGTCATTCCCATTGATGTATCTACAACTTTACCATTCTGAACTGCTGAAATGCTCGCTCCATTTCCAAGGTGGCAAACTATAATTTTAGAATCCTCTTTTCCTAACATTTCTCTTGCCACTTCACTTACATATCTGTGAGAAGTCCCATGAAATCCATATTTTCTAACTTTCAAATCAGTATAGTCTTCATAAGGATATGGATACATATATGCTTTTCCTGGCATTGTTTGATGGAAAGCCGTGTCAAATACAACTACATTCTTTTTACCCGGAAGCAATTTTTGGACAACTTTTATTCCCATTATATGCGCTGGGTTATGTAAAGGTGCAAGTGGCGCTATCTCTTCAAGATTTTTCATAACTTCGTCATCTACAATTACAGATTTTTCATAATATTCTCCACCGTGGACAATTCTATGTCCTATTGAATCTATTTCATCCACGCTTGAAATTACCCCTATTTTCTCATCTTGAAGCGTTTTTAGAATCAATTCTACCGCAACTGTATGGTTTTCCATCGGAACTTCCATTTTATCAATTTTTTCGCCAGTAAGCAGATTTTTATAACTGAAAATAGGATTGGCAATTCCTATTCTTTCACAGTTTCCTTTAGCTAGTGATTGCTCATTTGTCATGTCAATAAGTTCAAATTTTGCTGATGAACTTCCACAATTTATTACCAAAATTTTCATAAATTTCCCTCCAAATTTTTTATTTGTATTTTTATTTATGTTTTACATTTCTGATTCAACGGCAGTAATTGCCACGACTTCCACAATATCTTCCACGCTGCATCCTCTTGAAAGATCGTGAACTGGACGTGCCAATCCTTGAATTAAAGGCCCTAATGCTTTTGCCTTAGCCAATCTCTGTGTTAATTTATAACCGATATTTCCTGAATCTAAGTCAGGGAAAATCAATACATTTGCCTGTCCTGCCACTTTTGAGCCAGGCGCTTTTGCAGCAGCTACTTCAGGAATAATCGCGGCATCCAGCTGTAATTCCCCATCAAATTCAAAATCAACATTTCTAACTTTTAAAATTTCGATAGCTTCTCTAACTTTGCTTACAGACACTCCATCTGCACTTCCCTTTGTAGAAAATGATAGAAATGCCACTTTAGGCTCTTTTATTCCAGCAGTAAATCTAGCTTTTTCTGCTGCAGAAATAGCAATATCAGCAAGCTGCATAGCAGTAGGACTAGGTATTACCCCACCATCAGAATACACAAGAGTTCCGTTATCTCCAAATTCAGGCGTATTTGTTATCATAATAAAAGAACTCGATACTGTCTTCAGTCCTTCCTTTGGTCCAATTATGTGAATTGCCGCTCTTAAAACATGGGCTGTTGGTGAAGCCGAACCTGCTACCATTCCGTCAACTCTTCCTTGATGTACAAGCATTGCCGCAAAATATCTTGGATCTGACATAAGTGTTGCTTTTGCAGTTTCTAATGTCATACCTTTTTTCTCTCTTCTTTTTCTCAAAAGTTCCGACATAGCGTCAATTGTTGCACACGAATCAGGATTATAGAAAATCGCTCCTTCCAACGAAACCCCCAGTTCAGCCGCTTTTTCCTTTAACTTTTTCTCATCTCCGACCAGCGCTATTTTTGCGATTCCTTCATTAATGATTTTTTCTGTTGCCCGCAAAACTCTTTCATCTTCTGTTTCAGGTAAAATGATTGTCTTGTTCAGTTTTTTTGCTTTTTCTTTTAATTCATTTGCTAATGTGTTCATAATTTCCTCTCCTTTTCAATTTTCTTTTTTTATTAATCAAACATAGCTTCAACAAATTCCTTTGTATCAAATTCCCGCAAATCCTCGATTCCTTCTCCGACACCTATAAATTTAATCGGTTTTTTCAGCTCTTCTGTAATCGGGAAAATAATCCCTCCTTTTGCCGTCCCGTCAAATTTTGTCAAAATAATTCCTGTCAAATCTACAATTTCATTAAATATTCTAGCCTGTTCCAATCCATTCTGCCCAGTTGTGCTGTCAATTACAAGTAAAGTTTCAAAATCCGTTTCTCCAGACTGTTCACGTATAATTTTATTTATTTTTTCAAGCTCCTTCATCAAATCACGTTTATTATGAAGTCTTCCAGCCGTATCCAGTATTGCCACATCAAATCCACGATTTTTTGCAGTTTTTACTGTATCAAAAATTACAGCGGCAGGATCGCTCCCATGTGCCTGCTTTACAACTTCCACTCCAGTCCGTTTTCCCCATTCCTCAACTTGCTCAATCGCAGCAGCTCTAAACGTATCTCCAGCCCCAATAATAACCTTTTTCCCGCTATCCTTCAATTTTTTGGCAATTTTACCAATAGAAGTAGTCTTTCCAACACCATTTACTCCCACAACCAAAAGAATATTAAGCTTTCCATCCTGCAATTTTAATTTTGTGCTGCTTTCATCATTGTAAATAAGTTTTGCTTTAAGCAATTCCTTTAATTCATCGTAAATTTGCTCCGACGTTTTCAGTTTTTTTCGTGAAACTGATTTTTCCAGCTCCTCCACAAGCTGCATTGTCATATTCATCCCAATATCTGACTGAATAAGCAATTCTTCCAATTCTTCGTACAAATCATCATCTATAGCTTTACCCAGAAGCATTTCCTTCAATTTTCCAAAAAATCCTTTTTTTGGAGTTGCCAGCCTATCTTTTAAAGGCTTTAATTTAGGTTTGCTTTTTATTTTTTCATCTGATGTTTCTTCTATTTTTTCTATTTCATTTTCACTTTTTCCTATTTTTAAATTTTTATCTTTATTTTCAGATTTTTTACGATTTTTTCCCAAAATTTCTTCAGCTGTTTCTTTTATTTCCTTTTCAGTTTCAGCTTTAATTTTATCTATTTCACTTTGGCTTTCCTCAATTTCTTTTTCTATTTGATTTTCCAAAGTGTCCTTCTGGTCTTCATCTTTTTTCTTTTTTCCAAATTTAAAAAAATTTTTCAGCATTATTTTTTATCCCTTTCCGCCTGTGATTTTTCCAGATAATCTGGTTTCAGATTAAAAATATCAGTCTTTCTTACCACACCAGCATTTTCCAAATTTTTATCTAAAAGCATCTGCACAAATGTCATCGTATTAATTGTCAAATTTTTATCTTCAAATATTTTTAAACAATTTCCCAATTTATCCAATATCTTAGCCTTATAATTAAAAACTGCGTCCCCAATTAGATAAACTTTTTTATTATTTCCCTTATTTTCAATTATTTCATCAATTACATTGTCAAGTTTTGTAACTTCATAATTTTTTACCAATTTTAGTTTATTTTCACTTAAAGTTTCATAACCCGCACAATAAATCTTTTCCTTTCGCGAATCAATCATCGAATATATTTTCACATCTTCATCATTTCCCAAACTTGTTTTCAAATTATAATACCCCTGAAATCCAAGTGCATCCAGTTCATTCACTTCATAAAAATTTACATTCCGTCCAAAAAAAAGCCCCTTTACAACTGAAATTGCTATTCTAACACCCGTAAATGAACCAGGTCCTATCGAAACAATTACATTTTCAATTTCATCCAGCTTTTTCCCTGTCCATTTCAAAAGGCTGTCAATCTGCTCCAAAATCGTAGTAGAATGTGTTTTTGCCATTTCCACATGTATTTCCCCTAACAGCTTATCTTTCTCATAAAGCGACAATCCAGCCAGCTTAGTTGTAGTCGTTATCGCAAATATCAACATATTTTTCTCCATTTTTCAATTTTCTTCACTTTTACAATAAAACTTCTTTAAAATCAAATCCAATAATTAATATTCCGCTCAAAAACTAATTTCACTTAATCCAGTAATCAATTTAGTATAAAATCCAAATATTAAAAACTAAATTATTCTATTTCAAAATCTATTTTTTTATCATTTTTAAGTGTATAAACAGAAACTTCACGAGCCGTATCAGAATAATGATTTATCTCAACAAACACCGCATCCTCAGGCATCTCATCCAAAATCTTGTCCACCCACTCAATAATCACAACACTTCCATCTTCCCCAATATAATCCTCAAACCCAATCTCATAAATTTCCTCAGAATCATTAATCCTGTAAACATCAAAATGATACACAGGCACATCTCCAGAGCTATACTCAATAACATAGGTAAAAGTCGGACTTTTCACATTCTCTGTAACATTGTAACATTCACAAATCTTCTTAGTAAACGTAGTCTTCCCCGCTCCCAAATCTCCAATAAGTCCTAGACAGCCTCCATTTTTTAATTTTTCTGCTAATTTTTTTGCTAATTTATCTATCTTATCAAATGTTAATATTTTATTTTTCATAATTTTTCTCACTTCTAAATTTCAATTAAATTATATTTTTAAATAAAAATATATTTTATTAACAAATATTTCTTCTATCATTTTTAAGTTTTTCTTCATTTATTTTCGCAGGATTGCTCATTGCCGCAAATCCTGCACCTATGGCTAGACTACGACTTTTATTTACTCAACTCCGAAACTCCTCCTTTCAGTCGTCAAACAATCATAGTTGAGCAACTAAAAGCTTCGTCAGTTTATTAAAACTAAAAAAGTTATTTTGTTATAGTATAACCATTTTTAACAAAATACTAGAAAAGTAAATCTATAAATTATTTTTTATAAACTTCAATAATTTTATTAATAATCTCCGTTGTGGAAATGTTATCCACGAAGGATAAAATCTTTACTTCTCCGCCATTTTTTTCAACAACTTTTGTTTCTGGCAAGTCTTCTTTTTTGTAATCTCCGCCTTTTACGTGAATATCTGGCTTTAAAATATCCAGCAGTTTTTCTGGTGTTTTTTCGTTAAAAATTACTGTATAGTCTACAAACTTTGTACCCAAAAGCACAAAAGCTCTATTTGTTTCACTATTTATAGGTCTTTTATCTCCCTTGTTCACTTTAACTGAAGCATCGCTATTTACACCTACAACCAAAATATCGCCTAAATTTCTGGCTTCCTCCAGATAAGTCAAATGCCCAACATGTAAAATATCAAAAACTCCATTAGTAAAAACTACCTTTTTCCCAGCCTTCTGCAATCTCACTATTTCATATCTCATTTCATCAGCAGTCAGCAAATTATCTTTAAAACTTTTTTCCAATTTTCTCTCCAATATATTTATCTATTCTATTTATAATTATAATGTTTTTAATTCATAATTTACTCAATCCCTAAGTTTATTTAATTTTAAAAAGGTTTGAGCATACATCAAATTATACCACATTTTTTCCAAAAAAAGAAAATTTTTCTAATTTTTTTCAACTTTTATTTTTTCAAATTTCAACAATTTGATTTTATTATTTTTTAGATATTTGATCGATAAATATTTTTTCTTTTTTATTTTCGTAGGATTGCTCATTGCCGTAAATCCTTACCTTGCAATAAAGGTTTCTATCCTTTCTTAAAAAAGTTTGTAATATACTCAAACCTATTTTAAATTAAACTGCTAAAATTATATAAATTTATGGTTTGAGTAAAATAGTCATAGCTTTTGAGTTTGATTTTAAATAAGTTTTACTATAATTTCGTTATTTAAATGAACTTTAGTATACGTATATTCTCACAATTTTTTTATCAAAAAAGAAAAAGAAGAAGTATCAGCTTACTGCTTTTACTTCTCTGAAATTTTAAAATTTTATTATTAGCACCTATTTATCGAAATATTTTTATAAAACGTTTTTGAATTTTATTACAAGTATAACCAATATTTTCATAAAATTTATGTGCTTCTAAACGATGAGAACCAGAATTTAATCTAATAAAATTAATATTATTGTTTAAAGCATACTCTTCAACAAAAACCATCAGTTTTTTTCCTATACCCTTGCCTTGAAAATTGGAACTTACTGCTAATCCTAATATATTTAATCCAATATCACTGTATAAACTTTCATACATCTCTGCATGAACAAAACCAACAACCTTACTTGTTTTTTTATCTTCATATACTGCGATAATATGATGTTCATAATCAATAGATAATTTTTCAATTTGCGTCTTGACAGTATTAATATCAACATTATATCCTAACTCATCTTTACAAATTTCTTGTATATCCTTCGCATCTAGTACATTAATCTCTCTTATCACACTTTTACCTCTATAACTTCTAATTTTTGACATTTACTTTTTTCATAATATATATATACTACATACTTCAATTTTAGTATTATTTTATATACATTTATTTATAAAAATCCGTTATCAGCATTTCCACTTCAATTTTATCTTCAAGCTCAACATCCATAATGTATCCCCATAGTATATTTATCTGGTCTGCTCCAAATTTTTCATTTATAATCATAGTTATTTCCTGTAAATCCGTTAATCCAATGTCTGGTCCTGCTGTAATGCTTAACAGTATCTTTCTCGCTTTTGGAAGATTTTTTATAAAAGGGCTGTTTATTATTTGTTCTGTAGCAAGTTTTACCTTATCCTGCCCTTCACCTTTACCAAATGCTGTTATGCCTTCTCCTGAATTTCCTAGCATTATTTTTACATCATCAAAATCAAGATTCACTATACCTTGTTTTTTTATTAGATTTGTTATAAATTCTACATTTTTTATAAAAATTTCATCTCTTTTTTCAAATAATTTATCAAAAGTTGCACTAGAATATGCTTCCACTAATTTTTTAAGAGGCAAAACTATAACAGTATCAGAAACTTCTTCTAATTTCTTGATTTCTTCAGTTCCTCCATTTAAATTAATTGATGTAGCAACTACAACTACTGTGAATATTCCCATTGTTTTTACAACTTCTGAAACAATGCAGGCTATCTCGTTATTTTTCTTTTCCGACATTTCTGTCAAAATAAATACTAAATCTGTACTTTTGAATGCACTCTGCACTTTTTCACTTAAATCTTCAGAAACCAATATTTTTGTTCCTACATTCAGTTTATCCAAATTCCCTTGATTTGTGTCAATTCCCACAAATTCAACTTCCGCAATCTCTTTTTTCATCATCTTATTCAAGACCTCATTTCCCACTGTACCGATTCCGACAACTTTTATTCCAACACCATCCATTTTTCTTCTCCTTTAATTGTAAAATTTTCTATATTTTAACATATTTTCCCAAAATACAGTTAAATTTTTTTACTATTTTTCATACAATTTTGCCTTTTCTTCCAATAATAAAAAATCAATCGTATGCTTTATATAGTCCATTGACATATTATTTATTTTTTGATTGTATAATTTTATTGCTGTTTTTTTAATTTTTTCTTTATTAGCATAAATAAATCTTAATTCCTTTAAAATTAATTTCTTGTAGCATTCATCCGTTTCCTTGTGAATATCATAATATTTAATTACAGCTTTATCAAAAATTGGAATCATATTGCTTATTTTTATAGTTCCCAGTAAAATGTTTCTTTGTTTATCAATAATTCTAATAATAAAATTATTTGACTTTCGTATTTTTCCATTAGTATAATCACTTTTTTTATTTGGAGATGATAACGGTGCCAAATAATCACAATTATTCACTTTTAAAAGCACCCCAATATATTTTCGTGTTTTCGTATAATTTTCTCCTGAATAATTTAAAACTCTATTGTCAAAAAGTTTCAAATAATTTATATAGCTTTCATCTACTTCATATAACTTCATAATCCCCCTCGAAAAAAAGCTACCATAATTGGTAGCTTTGCATTTAAAGTTGCTTCATTTTAAGGCAGTGCAACACCTGTTTTTATCTGTCCTTCATTTTAAGGTAGTGGAACACCTGTTTTTATCTGTCCTTCATTTTAAGGTAGTGGAACACCTGTTTTTAAACTTTTTCTTTCAATGTAATTATATCATATCTAATTGATTAGTCAATACTTTTTCTTTTTTTATTTATAAATTTTTAAATTATTTTTATTAATTGCGAAAATCTGTTGCAATCAAATATACTTTTACACAGCTCCCTTTTTGTTCAAAATCTTCAGAATTTTCAAATTTAGCTTCTTCAAAGACTGTTCCCCATGCGAGAAATAAGTCTGGATTTTCAGTGCTTGTAGCTACTGCTGTGGCAATTTGGCTTATTTCTTCCAGGCGTATGTCATTTCCCGAGGTTATATTCATTAGTATTTTTCCTGCTCCTTTTATTGAACGTTCTAGAAGCGGGGTATTTAGTGCCTGTTCTACCGCCTTTTTTGCTCTGTCCTCTCCGTCTGCTTTTCCAAAGCCTAATACTGTTTTGCCTGAATTTTGCAATATAGACTTAATGTCTGCAAAGTCCAAATTTACAATTCCCTGTTTTTTTATCAAATCCAATATTCCTTTTACAATTGTAACAAAGGCTTTTTCTCCTTTTTCATAGATATTTACAATTGGAAGGTTTGCGTATAAATCATTTAATCTTTGATATGGAATGACTATTATAGTATCCGCGAAATGTTTTAATCTTTCCTTTCCCTTTTTAGCAAGTTTTATCTTATTCCGGTCTTCAAAATCAAAAGGCTTTGACACTATTGCAACAGTTAGTATATTCATAGATTTTGCAATTTCTGCCACAGCTGATGAAAGCAGAGTTCCTGTTTTTTCTCCCATTTCAGCTATTATAAACACCATATCTGCATTTTGAAATTCTTTTTCTGTTTGTTTTCTTAAATCCTCCATAGCTTCAAATGAAGTTATTGATGACACAAATATTTTTTTCGGAGCCTTTGAACTGTCTAAATTCAGCTTTTCTGTATCTATCGCTATAAAGTCAGCCTTTACAACGTTATTTAATATTATTTTATTTATTACATTACTTCCTGTTTTTCCCAAAGCCACTATTTTTACTTTTACACCATTTAACGTGTTTTTTACATCAGCCCCGCCCTCTGTGTTCCCACAAGCGATGTTACCCACTGTTTTTCCTCCTAGATAATCTACATTTCAAGACATTGCTTATTAATATTATTTTTCTTCAATCAGTTTATTAAGCACAGTTTTTTAGTATATCACAAAATACTTTATTTTTTATTTTAAAAATATTGATTTTATATTTTAACTTAACACTTTTTTAAAATTATATCAAATTTGATTAGTAAATAAACAAATATTATAAAATTATAGAAAAATATTACTATATTTCATTTTTTTTTATCAATTTTTGGGCTATACTATTCTTGTAGATACAAAAAATATTTAAATATAAATCGGGAGGCGGTTTTATGAAATCGAGAAGTCTACTATTATTTTTAATACTATCTTTAGCTTTATTTTCAGTAGTATTATCAAATAAAAACAAAAATCGAAAGAACAGTGGTGAAAATAAGATGAAAAAAGAAAATATGATGCAGACAGGAATGAATGAGAACATCAAGGAAATTTATCTTGCTGGCGGTTGCTTCTGGGGACTTGAGGCATATATGGAAAGAATTGATGGAGTAAAGGATGCCACGGTTGGCTATGCAAACGGTAAAACTGAAAAAACGAGTTACAACATTGTCGCATCAACGGATCACGCAGAAACAGTTCACGTAAAATATGACGCAAACAAAATTTCTTTGAGCAAGCTACTTAAATATTATTTTCAAGTTGTAGATCCTACTAGCATTAATCAGCAGGGAAATGATAGAGGCAGACAATACAGAACAGGGATTTATTATACTAATCCTAAAGATAAAGAAATTATTTTACAGGAAATTGAAGAAGAGCAGAAAAAATATACAGATAAAATTCAAGTTGAAGTTCAGCCTTTGAAAAATTATATTCTCGCAGAAGAATACCATCAGGACTATTTAAGAAAAAATCCTAACGGATATTGTCACATTGATATTACTAAAGCAGATGAAGTTATCATTGATCCAAAAGATTACCCAAAACCAAGTGACGAAGAATTGAAAAAACGGCTTACTCCTCTGCAATACAGCGTTACACAGAAAAAAAATACTGAACATTCTTTTTCAAACGAGTACTGGGACAATCATGAAGCTGGAATTTATGTGGACATAACAACAGGAGAGCCATTATTTTCCTCAAAGGATAAATATGATTCTGGCTGTGGCTGGCCAAGTTTTACAAAACCTATTTCAAAAGATGTTGTAACTTATGCAAATGATACAAGTTTTAATATGGTAAGGACAGAAGTGCTTAGTCGAAGCGGAAAGGCTCACTTGGGACACGTTTTTGATGATGGACCTAAAGACAAAGGCGGGCTTCGTTATTGCATAAACAGTGCTTCAATTAAATTTATCCCATTAAAAGATATGGAAAAAGAGCATTACGGATATTTAATAAAATTAGTTCAGTAAAATGAACAGGATAGGAGATAATTTATGTTTAATCAGCCATTACTGGTAGGAAGCGTATTTTTAGGAGGCATAGCAAGTTTTCTATCTCCATGTATTCTTCCCATTGTTCCTGTATATTTGGGAATTTTAAGCAAAGGAAAAAAAACTATACTTAATACCTTTTTATTTATTTTAGGACTTTCGCTTACTTTTGTAAGCATTGGCTTTAGTTTTAGTTTCCTTACGGAAATTTTCTTTAATGACACTATAAAAGTTTTGGCAGGAATAATTGTAATAATACTGGGATTACACCAGACAGGTATTTTAAAATTTAACTTTTTAGAAAAAAATAAATCTGTAAATTTGGATTTAATTGGGAAAAATTCTTCATTACAGGCTTTTTTGCTAGGACTAACATTTAGTCTAGGATGGACTCCATGTGTAGGTCCTATCCTTGCCTCAGTGCTTACTCTTGCAGGCGAAAAAGGATCTGCTGTCTATGGAGGGTTAATGATGTTTATATACGTCTTAGGGCTTGCCACTCCATTTGTTCTATTTTCCTTTTTCTCTCAGGAATTGCTAAAAAAAGTACGAGCTTTAAATCAATACACAAACTATTTTAAAATCTTTGGAGGATTTCTAATTATATTTATGGGAATTTTGCTAATAATGAATAAGTTTTAGTAATTTTATTTTTTAAATTTTATAAAACAATTAGTAATCAAAATAACTTAAAAAAATAATTACAAAAAATATTTTAAATTTGCTATAATACAGAAAGGAAGTAATTTTTATGAAAAAATTAATTGCGATAATTGCAACTATGTTAAGTTTTGGAGCGGTTTCATTTGGAAACACATTACAAGGGGTTCAGTTAAAGGACATTAATAATAAACCTGTTTCCCTTAACAAGTACAAAGGGAAGAAAATATATATTAAAATGTGGGCTTCATGGTGTCCTATCTGTCTTTCGGGATTAAGCGAAATTAATTCTTTGAGTGCAGATAAAAGTAAGAATTTTACAGTTATAACAATTGCTTCTCCAGGGCAAAAGGGAGAAAAACCTACAGCCAAATTTATTCAGTGGTACAAAGGGCTTAATTACAAAAATACTACTGTATTGCTGGATGAAAAGGGGGAAGTGCTAAAAAGGGCAAAAGTTTTGGGATATCCTTCAAACATTATACTGGATGGGAACTTGAATATTGTTAAAACTTTGCCGGGACATCTGACTGCTGCACAAATCAAAGGAGCTGTTAAATAAGTGTATAGTATTTTAATAATTGATGATGAACCGATTATAAGAAGAGGTATTAAAACCTTTATTGATTTTGAAAAATATAAGATAAGTGATGTTTATGAGGCAGAAGATGGTAATTCTGCCTTTAAGACTTTTTCAGAAGTCTTGCCCGACCTTGTCTTGCTGGATATAAATATTCCCTTTAAAAATGGGCTGACTCTTGCTGAGGAGATGAAGGAGCTGAAAAGTGATGTTAAAATAGCCATTATTTCTGGATACGACTATTTTGAATATGCTCAAAAGGCTTTAAAAATCGGAGTCGAAGACTATATTTTAAAACCTGTTTCCAAGACAGATATAAATGAGATAATTTCAAAACTTATCTATAAGCTGGAAGAAGATAAAAAATATAACGAAGCAAGAAAAATTATTAATAAAATTAGCCAAGCTGAGAAATCTGATAAAAATATTTCTCATAGCAAGTATAAAGATATTTTAACAAAAAAAATTGAAGAAAAATACAGTGATATTTCCTTTAACTTAAATTCTCTGGCTGACGAAATGAATTTGTCTTCCGGATATTTGAGTTCACTTTTTAAAAATTTGTTTGGTATTCCTTTTCAGGACTATTTGAATAATATACGGATGGAAAAGGCAAAGCTGCTGCTTTTGACAACAGATCTGAAAAATTATCAAATTGGGGAGCTTGTAGGAATGGAAAACTTTAATTATTTCAATTCAAAATTTAAAAAAACTTTTGGAATAACACCGAAAGAATTTAAGAAAAGTGTGTTGGAAAAACTATGAAATTAAAAAGAACTATGAAAAACTCGATGTTGCTTCAGCTGTTTTTTTATTATATTATTGGAAATCTTCTGTTTGTACTTTTTTTAAGCAGTATTTTTTACTATACTTCAAAGTACATCATAATGAACAAGGAAATTGAGTATACTAACGAAAATGTTATAAGTACATCCCGTTATATTACTCTTTATGCAGATAAATTGAAAAATATAATCAATCTCTTGTCTGTTGATGCCGATGTTAGAAATTTTTTAATATCAGGAAATGAAGATTCAAAAAAGAGCATTGAAAAAATGATTTATTCGATTCTTGATAGTAATAAAGGAATTAAAAATATTACTGTAATCGGAAAAAATGGTAACATTGTATCCAGTGATAAAAATAATGATATGAAAATATCAAAAAATATGATGAAGGAAAAATGGTATGTCGATGCTATAAACAATTCCGATATGCCCGTTTTTAATCCCAGCAGAAAAAATTCCACCTCCTCTATGAACTCAGCTCTCTGGTTTCTTTCAATCAGCCGGGACATAAAAAATTCAAGAGGAGAAAATCTTGGTGTTATTGTTTTTGACATTAAATATGAAATTCTTGAAAGATATTTAAATTCCATTTCTTTTGGAAAACAAATCGACAATATTATAGTAGACAAAAACAACAATATTATTTACTACAAAGATGTGAAATGCTTTGCTGATAAAAAGTGTCTTGCAAAATTTTCAGAAAAGAATAAAAATAAAGATACATACTTATACGAAACACAGATTGAAAATACAAACTGGAATTTAAGAAGCCTTGCAAACACAAATGACCTAGTTACCTTAAAGAAAAATTTTTCTCACATAGTTATTATCATTTTCCTAGTTTCATTAGCTTTTTCTTCCATTATTACATTTATCGTAATAACAAAGATTCTAAGGCCTTTAATAAAACTGGAAAATCATATGCAAAACTTTGAAAATAATCTACGGGAATTTCATTTAAGCGAAAAAACAGGCTATGAAGTTCAGAATCTTGTAGAACATTTTAATGTAATGGTTGAAAAAATAAAATATTTGCGAGAATATGAAATAAAGGCTCTGCACAGCCAGATTAATCCACATTTTCTGTATAATACGCTTGATACAATTATTTGGATGGCAGAATTTGAAGACAATGAAAAAGTAATCAGCATTACAAAATCACTTGCAAACTATTTTAGGCTTTCCCTTAGCAACGGTCACGAAAAAATACCGTTAAAAGATGAAATTATGCACACTAAAGAATATCTATTCATACAAAAGCAGAGATACGAAGACAAGCTTTCCTATTTTTTCAACATAGAAGATGAAAGCCTTCTTTCCATCGAAGTTCCAAAAATAATAATCCAGCCAATTGTAGAAAACTCCATCTATCACGGAATAAAAAACCTTTCTGGAAACGGAATCATCACAATAGATGTTTACAGAAAAAACAGCACTGTCAATATCTCAGTTAAAGACAACGGAATAGGCTTTGAAAAAGCCAAACAGTTCAAAAAAAGCAAGACAGGCGGTGTAGGATTTCAAAATGTCGATAAAAGAATAAAATTCTATTACGGCAAAAATTATGGCGTATTTATAAATAAAGACAGCAAAACCGAAGGAGCAGAAGTAGTTATAAAAATTCCTTTTAAATCAAGTTTGTAATTTATTCTTCTACTAAACTTCATTTAAAAAATAACAATAAAATCCTATAATAATTAATTTAATTCTTGTTAAAAAAATTCAAATCTAATTTTTAAGTATTCATCTTAAAGACTTTTATAATTTTATTTATAAATATTATGATTAATAATCGTTTTTTCTGTTTTTTATTCATTTTTTTGTAACGTAAGGGCATCAAACGCCATGCCCTTACAACCCCGCTTTACGCAAAACTTTCTTATAAAGGAAAAATAAAACTCGCTTCGTAAAACTACGCTCAGACAGTTATTTTTCCTTTAACGAAATTTTGCTTGTTTAATATTTTTAAAATTTAAGAACTCCTTTTAAAATCAAAAAAATTAAACTCTTATTTAAAAATAGTTTTTTATAATGTTATTCTAATTCCAAAAAAAAAAAAAAAAGACAATTATCATAAAAATATGTTATAATATAAAAAAAAGAAAATACGGAGATGATAAATATGAAAAAATTATTTTTGATTGTAATTCTTGCTCTGACTACAGTAAGTTGTGGTTTATTAGATCCCAAATTATGGGATGAAGCTCGTGAAAGAAGAGAAGAAAGAGGAAGAACATGTTATAGAAGATATGATGGTACCGTGTATTGTGAAGATAGGGACGGAAATAGAGTTTATTAACAAATTATTTTTAACTGATTGGAGTTGATTGATTTGAAAAAATTGATATTGATTACTGTTTTGGGAATAGCTGTGGTTAGTTGCAGTCTACTTGATAATGAAGCGTATCAGGAAATGAAAAGGGAGAGAGCTGAAAGAGGAGTGAAATGTTATAGATATAGTGGCGGATATGTGCATTGTGAAGATAGAGATGAAAATCGTTATTAATAAATCATTATGTGAAGAAGTGGAATTTTTGAGATTCTGCTTCTTTTTTGCTTTAGAAGAAAAGAAAAAATTATTATTATACTAAATCTCGGTTAAATAAGAAATTTATTACAAACTTTTCTAATAAAGAATAACAACTCAATATTTTTAAATAATTAAAATATAATTTTTACTCTTTAAAATCCGTCGGAGCATTTTTCTGTGCTGACAAAACTGTTTGAGTATAGCGAGTTTTTTGTCAGTGCAGAAAAATGTCGTAGACTAGCCATAGGTTATTGCGTAGCAATCTTGCCAAAAATTTTGATTACTGGGATAAATCTTTATTGCAAGGTAAGGATTTGCGGCAATGAGCAATCCTACAGAAATAAAAAAGAAAAAACATAGTAATATAGAAAATCAAAATATACAAAAAATACCCTAATTGTTTTAATTAGAGCATTTTCCTAAAAAATCCATTTTATTATTTTGTTCCAAATATTCTATCTCCCGCATCTCCCAAACCTGGATAGATATACGCATTTTGATTAAGTCCATCATCAATTGCCGCAATGTACAAATCTACATCAGGATGTTTTTCAGTAAATTTCTTTATTCCTTCAGGAGCTCCAATAATGCTTAATACTGTTATATTTTTTACACCCCTGTCTTTTAGATAATCAATTGTGTAAATCATTGAACCTCCTGTTGCAAGCATTGGATCTACTACGAAAACTTGACTTCCGACAACGTTTGTTGGCATTTTTGCGTAATAGTAGACTGGCTCTAAGGTTTCTTCGTTTCTGTAAACTCCCAGATGACCTACTTTTGCGTTTGGAAGAAGCTGCAATATTCCATCTATCATTCCAAGTCCTGCTCTTAGTATGGGAACTAATGTTATTGGTTTATCCAGAACTTTTGTAGTGGTTTTCTGAATAGGAGTTTCTGTTTCAATCTCCTTGAGCGGCAAATGTTTTGTTGCTTCATAAACCATAAGTCCTGCTATTTCGTTTAAGCTTTCCCTAAAAAGTTTAGTGTCTGTATCTTTATTTCTCAAATTTGAAAGTTTATGTTCAATTAGTGGATGTTTCAATTCAAAAACTGCCATTAATAATCACTCCGTTCTTTTTTATACTCAAACTATTTTTTTATTCATATTTTTTACAAAATAATATCATCTACTGGTAAAAGTGCCGCTCCCATTGAGATTGACTTTCCTAAATCGATTTTCATAATTTTAATAAGCCGCATAATTTCCTTTGCCTGGTCATCTTCCAGATACGTTACAAGAACGCTGTCAGTTCCGGGCCAGACGTGGCTGTTAAAATGTTTTAACGTTTTGCTCCAACGGCTGTAAACTTGTGGAATTATTGTATATTGCTCAATTCCATATTCACGCATTTCCTCCTTTATTTTATCCATAAAGTAGGAATCAAAATATATTTCTACCCTCTTCAAGAAAACACCTCCTTTTCTTTAAAGTTTATTATTATTTATTTTGCGATCTTTCAGCCATTTTTTTAGCTTTTTTTGCTTCTTCTTTTGCTTTTTGCCTTTTTTCTTTTCTTTCTTCAACTATAGAATAAGCCACAGGTATAAAGAATAATGTCAGCAATGTACAGAATGAAAGTCCAAACATAACTGCTACCGCCATTCCTTGATAATAACCCGAACTTCCCTTGCTTGAAAATACCATTGGAATCCATCCAAGCACCGTTGTAAGTGTTGTCATAAGTATCGGACGAAGCCGTGAACTTGCCGCTTCCACAAGAGCCTCTCGAATTTCCATCCCTTTTTGCCGCAAACTCGATACGAAATCCAGTAATACAATCGCATTATTAACCGCCATACCAAATAGCATAAGAATACCAATCATAACAAACATGCTCAGCTGTATTCTTGTTACAGCCAGTCCAAACATTACTCCAATCATCGACAATGGCAACGCCAACATCATTATTATCGGTAAAATAAATGATTCTAGCTGTACTGCCAGTACGACGTAAATAAGTGCGACTGAAATCATAAGGGCATTCATAATTTCTCCGCCCATTTCCTTCTGGCTTTGAGCATTTCCTGCTGGAGCTATTTTATATCCTATAGCTGGATTTGTTTTTTTGAATGATTCATTTACAAATTTTGATGCATCATTCAAACCTTTTGATTTATCCAAATTTGCTCCTACTGTTACAATTTGAGAACCATTGTAAGTTTCTATAGAGGCTGCACCTTCCACCTGTTTCATTGTGGCGATGTCTCCTAGTCTTACAAATTGTCCTCCATTTGTTTTTATCATTATATTCAGTATTTTGTCAAGTGAATTTTTATACTGCTCTTCAAATTCCATATAAACTTTTAATGTTTCTGTGTTTTCAGTAATTTCTATCGGATCTACTCCCAATACAGTCTGATTTAACATTCTAGTTATGTCTGTAACACTTAGTCCATAACTTTCTGCTTTCACTCTGTTTACTTCAAGCTGTGCCTGAGGGTATCCACCTTCTGATGATGATTTTACATCTTTAAACCATGTCTGCCGCTTCATATCTGCCATAATCGCATTGGCAATTCTGTTGATTTCTTCTGCATTATCCCCTTCCACTTGGAATGAATAATCTTTTGAAACAGAACGTCCTCCAGCTTTTGACGGAGAAACAGCAATTGTAACATTTGGAATATCGCTCATTTTTTGACGCATTCTTTCCATTGCTTTCATCGTGTCTTTTTTTACATCGACATTGACTATTGCCGCCTGAGCATTTACTATAGTAGTATAATTTTTTGTAGCAGGATCTTCTTTTACAATCTGTTCCATCTGCTTAGAAATTTCGTGTGCCACTTCTACATCTAGTCCTGTCGAAAGCTGTGCTACTACCGAATACTCATCATTGTCAATCGCTGGGAAAAATCCTGTTTTTACAGTTTTTCCAAGTCCAAAAACAACTACAAAAAATAGTACAATTACTCCGATTATAACTGCTTTTCTATGTTCCAAAGCCTGCTTTACAAGCTCTTTATATTTATCTCTAAACGCATTAAATCTATGTGCTTTCCCTGCCGCTCCTGATATTTTTTCAATATTTAAGAAAAGGCTTGATGCCATTGGAATAAAGAGCATTGCTACAACAATCGAAGTTGACAGTGCGAACATCATTGAGAGCGAAATTCCCGCAAATACTTCCCTTGCAAACCCTGGAAATAATACAATTGGCAAAAATACGCAAACTGATGTTGCCGTTGAAGCGATCATTGGAACTATTACTTCATTTGTTCCACGTACCGCCGCAACAAGTGCTGGCTCTTTATTAATCTGAATGTGATCAAATATGTTATCTAGCGTAACGACCGCATTATCAACCAGTGATCCTATCGCAAGTGCAAGACCCATAAGCGAAATTAAGTTTAGTGAGATTCCTTGTGTATTTAAAAGGAAGAAAGTAAATGCAGCAGATATTGGAATTGACATTCCAACTACAAGCGAGGCTCTTAAATCCTTTAGGAACACCAATAAGACAATCACTGTTATTACTAATGCCTGTAAACCATTATTTGTTACATTGGAAATCGCATCTTTTACCCTTATGCTGTTATCAACTATTATTTCATACTTTGAACCCGATGGAAATAACGGTTTCATATTTTCCAATTCTTTTTTTGCAATATTTGCAATTTCAACTAGATTTCCATCCTTACTTTTTTGAATTACAACAGAAACCATGTCTTGACCGTCATATTTTGAATAAGATGTCTTATCTTTAGTTCCATATTCAACATTAGCAATGTCACTTAATCTTACTGTCTGATTATCATTGTTTGAAATAATGATGTTCTGTATCTGTTCTAGCTGTTTTAATTCTCCATCAACCCTTAGAATAAATTCTTTTGAACCATCCTTTACTGTTCCACCTGGCACAATTGTGTGAGCCGCTTTAATTTTAGTATATATTTCACTTGGAGATAAATTGTATGCCTGCAGTTTATACGGATCCAGTTTTACTTTTATCTGCCTTGTGGCATTACCAAATACCGATATATTTCCGACTCCCCTATTTCTTTTCAGTCTTGGCTCCAGCGTTTCTTCTATAAATGAAGTGATTGTCGATTCATCTGCTCCTCTTATCGCAATCATCATCGCCATATCTGAATTTCCCCCAGCTGTATTCAATTTTGAAACTACTGGATCATTAGCATCAGACGGCAGATCCTGTTTTATTTTGTCAATTTCAGACTGGATCTGTACTTGCTTTATATCCGTATCTGTACCGAAGTTAAATTCTACCATTACACTTGAATTTCCATAAGTTGAACTTGTAGAAATATTTTTAATACCGTCAACATTAAGTGCCGCATCTTCTATTTTTTTTGAAATTTGAGTCTTAACATCCTCGGAAGCCGCTCCAGTCCAAGTCGTATTAACAGCTACTAGCGGAAAGTTAAAGTCTGGTATCAATTCTTGCTTCATTGACCGCATAGCTACAACACCTGAAAAAACCATGAATATCAGTATCATAGTTGTAGAAACGACCCTTTTCGTTGCGAAATCTGCTACTGTCATTTTTTCATTTCTCCTTAATCTTTTTGCTTTATAAAACAGCCAAACAAATTCAGAAAGTATAAAATTTTCAAAATCTGCCTGACTGATTATATTTAAAATATTAATTTTCTATTTTTAGAGTTAAAATCAATAATTTACTGTACTTTTCTAACGGTTTCGTTAGCCTGTACAACATTTTGTCCATCTATTATAAGTTCTGCACCTGCAGTAAGACCATTTCCAGTAACTGCCGCCATTTCCTGATTTTGATTTGTAATTTTTATTGGTATTGCGATTGCTTTACCATTTTGAACTATATAGACCACTTGTTCCACTCCTCTTACAACAATGGCTTTTTTAGGAATTATTAATCCATTTTCTGCTCCAGTGTCTATGCTTGCTGTTCCATACATTCCGCTTTTTAGCCTTCTTTCAGGATTAGGAATTTTGATTTTTACAATAAACTGTCTTGTTGCCGAATTTGCCGCGGCTGACGCTTCATATACTGTTCCTGCCAGCTCTTCCCCTTGCAGCTCATCAATTTTTACTTTCGCCTGTGTTCCTACATGGATTTTATTTATTACTTCTGGTGAAACTCCCACTTCCAGCTGCATTTCCGATTCATTTACCACAGTAAACAAGGCACTTCCAGCTGATGTTTGCTGATGGAGTTCCAGCTTCATATTTGCAATAGTTCCCGTTGTGTTTGTCTTTATTACAGATTTTCTATTTGTGTCATTTGCCGAATCCAGTGCTGCCCGTGCTGAGCTTAGGCTGTTTTTTGAGGCATTTAACTGGGCTCTTGCAGCATCATAATTAGTTTTTGCCTTTAAATAATCTGTTTCAGTTACTAGCCTTTTATTATAAAGCATACTGTATTTTTCATAATTTATTCTAGCTTCTTCAAGTGCGGCGGCGGCTGAACTGATGTTTGATGAGGCTGTATTTACATTTGAAGCTGCGCTTGCAACATTTGATCTTGCAGCCTGATTGTCAATTGATACAATTACCTGCCCTGCTCTTACACTATCCCCATTTTTTGCATTTATTACAACTATTTCTCCAGAAGAAGTCGCTGTATAGGGAACTTCCTCTATACCTTTCAAAGTTCCGCTCGCTGTATAGCCCAAAGAAATTGAGTTTTGTCCAATAACTTGCACTTTTACTGGTCTTGCATTATTTACTGCAGCCTGTTTCTTCTTTCCGCAAGATATAGCAAACATCGCAAGTATTGCCAATGCCGCTACAATTTTTTTATTATATAATTTCATTGTTTATTTCCTCCTGTTTTCATATTTTAAATCCGATTAATCAAGAAAAGCTCCATATTGTGATACAAGATAGTAGTATTTAAGTCTTGAAGTTGCATAATTTACACGGCTCTGGCGTAATTTTGCCTCTGCATCAAGTAAATTATTCATTGTTATCAAGTTATAGTTGTATCTTTCTTTTTCCAGTTCGTACGTTTCTTCTGCACTTTCCACTGCAATTTTCAATGCTTCCAGACTTTTTTCAAGCGCTTGCAGCTTATAATATGTTTTTCTCATATTCGCCTTAACCTGCTCCAATGTCTGCTCTGATTTTACTTCTGCAATTTCTTCAGTTTTTTTAGCATATTTTACATCTTCTTTTCTTTTGCCCCAGTCAAAAATATTCCAAGTAAATGTCACTCCAGCAGCCGATGAAAAATCCTTCACTTCAAATACATCCTTTAATTTATTTCTCGAACCTAATGCCCCGTAATTTACAGTTCCATTAATTGTTGGAAAAAAACTGGCTCTTTCCAGTTTTGTATTTTTTCTGCTTATATCAATTTGTTTTTGTGCAATTTTATACTCAGTATTTTGTGTTGTTAATTTTTCCATATCCTTTTTCAAATCAATTGTCTTGGTAAAATTGTCTTCCACTCCAAACGGCACTATTTCAATGCTGCTCGGATTTGGCACTCCAATTAATATTCCCAAAGATTCTTTTGCTATTTCAATATTTCCTTGCTGTTCTACAATTTGCGCTTCCATAGCCTTTAGACTTCTTTCTGCTTCTTTGTATTCAGGCTGTGTAACCATTCTCAAGTTATATTTTTCAGTCTGAATTTTATAATTCTCATCCAATGCTTCCTTTGATTTTTGCAGTACTCCAAGCGTACTGACTGCCTCATATACGTCAATATATGCCTGAACAGTACTTAATACTGTATCTTTCTTTGTTTTATCCAATTTCAGCTCAGTTAATTTTAAGTTGTCTTTGCTTATTTCATTTCCTAATTTTAGTTTCCCGCCTGTGAAAAGCGGCTGTGAGAGTGATAGATATTGCTGGTACGCTTCCCCTGTCTTTTTCGAAATAATATTTTTAAAATAAGCATTTGCCGAAGCATTATAGCTTACTGTAAAAAATCTCTGTTTCCAGCTTCTGCTTACATCAATTTGCCCTCTATCCATTTCTAACATTCCTATTTTTATGTCTTTGTTGTTTTTTACCGCCATTTCAGCGGCTTCCTGAATTGTTATTTTTTGTGCAAAATTGGGAATTGCCATTAATAACAGCAATATTGACACTGCTATTTTATTTCTGTTTTTTTCCATTTTCCCTTCTTCCTTCCTGAACTTATTTTAACGCATTATTTATAAATTTTATTATTTCCTTCAATGAATTTTCGACTTTTCTTGTATTTTGGATATTAATCAGGTCATCATCTTTCATCTTTTCCAAATTTTTCAAGACAAATTCATCATATAAAAATTCCTCTATTGAAATTAATATAAATTCTGATATAACATCTGTATTATATTTATTGCCATTTTTACTGTTAAATTTTTCAACAATATTTATTTTTATAAAATCAGTTGATTTTTCCTGCAGTTCTTGAAAGAATATCCTTAATTTTGGATCAATTAAATATTTCTCGACTGCTCTTAGCTTCATATTATTCAAAATTTTAACAGCATAATTCATTTTAGCTTTTACGTAATCTTCTAAAACTTTTTTTGGCGTTTGATTAACATTTATATTTTCAAGATTTTCAATTATTTCCTTTTTTATTTTTTCTAAAACTTCATAAAGCAGCTCTTCCTTAGTTGCAAAATATGTATAAAAGCTTCCTTTAGATATTCCTAGGTCCTTCGTAATATCCTCAACTTTAGTTTCCTCATATCCATTTTTTGCAAACAGTTCCCACGCCTTATCTATTATTTTTTTTCTTTTCTGACTTCTTGCACCCTTCTTCTTTTCCAAGTATCTCCCACCTAACAAATAAAATTGACCTGTAAGTCATTTTTATATAATATACTGTTTTTTCTATTTTGTCAATTATTTTTGCACTAAAAAATAAATTAAAATTTTTCAATAAAAAAACATAAATTTGCTTTCCTTGTAAATTAAAAACAGGGATAAAATTTTCTATCCCTGCCTTCTTTAATTCTTAAATTTATTTTTCAAGTCCAGTACAAATTTTGTCAAATCTTCTGTAAACGCTTCTGCGTTAGCTTTTATCTTTTCTGAAAAATCAGCTAAATTTTCTTTTACTTCTTTTGACTTGCTTTCAAATTTGTCTTTTAATTCCTTGTATTCAATATCTGTTTTCAGTTTGGATTCGTATTCTCTTGCAAATTCCAGGTCCTTTTGAACAACTTTGGCATCTTTTCGCAGGATTGTTTCAGGATTGTATTTATTCAAAAAATTATCCAGTTCTGTATTCCCTGATTCGGAAGTTAGTAAAATCAATGCATAATGGTTATTTACAAGGTGTTTTGAAACATCTTCAAATATGCTTATTATTTTCTTGTCAGCCTTTTCACCTTGGCTTTCACCTATCATAGCTCCTACTGCTCCGCCAAAAATAACTCCCAACGGACCTCCGATAATTCCAACAAGGCCCCCAAGAAGCCCTCCATTTAAAAATCCTATATTTCCATTTGCATTTACTTCAAAACCATCCTTGAAACTCAGCTTATCGTCTTCCTTTCTTACAACTGCAGCCTGAGTAATTACATAATTTTCCCCTGAATATTTTGTCTTTATGTCAGCCAGAGCCTCAAATGCGCTTAGCTGATTTTCAAATGTTGCTAATAAAACATTATTTTCCATGGCAACTCTCCTTTATTTTTTAAATTGACTAATTATAGTCCTGAAAAAGTAGTTTTTATTTTGTCATCGCTTATTTTTTACTTTTTAAAAACAAATTCAGACCCATTATTCCCGCAATAACAAAGCCTAGCAGCCCTAATCCAGAAATTCCAAAGATTTTTGGCGGAATGTTTGCTAGAGCTAGTATTGATGAACCCACAAATATTGATGAAATAATAATTGCTAGTACTAATTGCTCAAAAGTCTTTTGAAATTTCTCAAAACCAATTATTTCGTGCTTATGTTTTAATTCATTTTTTTGAATTTTTTCCAAAATATTTTTTAAATCTGTAGGTAAAGTTAGCCAGTTATCAGAAAATGTTTCCAATTTTTCTGTTCCCTTTTTAAAAATATTTACTGGATTCATCCGCTCTCTTGCTATTTTATCCATATATGGTTGCATAATTCTTGTTATATTAAGACTTGGATCCAAATGCCGTCCAATTCCTTCAATTTGACCAATTCCCTTTACTAGCAGGTAAATATCTTCAGAAAGCAGAATCTGGTTATCACTGAATATTTTCCTTGCTTTTTCAAAAATCGTAACAATGTCTATGCTTTCCAATGAATTTCCATCCACCATTTCAATTAATCCGTAAAGTTCACGTTCAAACTTTCTTTCATCCGCAACTTCAAATTTTATCGCCAGTTTTCGTATAGTTTCAATCATTTTTTTTACATCTTTTTTCAATGAATAAATAATCAAATTTATTAAAAGTTCCCGCTCATTCGGATAAAGCCTTCCCATTGCACCAAAATCAATAAATACAATTTGCCCATTTTCCTTTATAAAAATATTGCCAGGATGGGGATCAGCATGAAAAAATCCATGTTTTAAAAACTGTACCAAATACAAATCAAGTCCAGTTCTTGCAACTTCTTCAGGTTTTTTCCCTATTTCTGCTATTTTTTCCTTATCAGTAATTTTAAAGCCTTCTATCATTTCCATTGTGAGAATATGGTCATTGGAAAGATGTTTATACACAATTGGAACATGAATTCTCTTATCTTCCTTAAAATTGTTTGCAAAACGCTGTATATTACGAAGCTCGTTGCTAAGTGAAAGCTCCTCATTCAGCATTTTTTCAAAACTTTCCACAATATCTCCAATATTCATTTTTTTCATGTCCTCATAATATTTTTCCAAAGTTTTTGCAAGGCTTTTCATAATTTCCAAATCCACTTCAACTACAGGCTTTATATTTTCTCTCTGAATCTTTACAACAACTTTTTCCCCATTTTTTAATTTTCCTCTAAACACCTGCCCTATCGAAGCTGATGCCATTGGCTCTTCTTCTATTTCATCAAAATAGTCATCCACTTCAATCCCAAGTTCAAGATTCATCTTTTCCCTTACATCAACTTTTTCAACTTCCACATTGTCTTGCAGTTTCTGAAGCTGTACAATCAGATCCTCAGGCAAAATATCCTTCCGGTTGCTTAGCATCTGCCCAAATTTCACATAAACAGGCCCCAGCTCCTCTATCGCCATTCTTATTCTCTCGTAAAAGGTACAGGCATTTATTTCATCAATCTTGTCGCTGTATTTCCTTTTTATATTTCCAGGAAGATACTTTTCCAGCTCGCCTCTTTTGAACAATTCATCAAATCCATATTGAACAATCGCTGAAGAAAGTTTCACAAGTCTTTTTGTCTTCTGTATAAAATCTACCACTTTAGTTCATTTCCCCTTCTATTGAAAATATTTTGTAACATCAAAAAATACAATAACCAACATTAATACAAGCAAAAATATCATTCCAATCATGTGTATTTTTTCCTCTATTTTTTTATTTACTTTTATTCCGAAAAATTCAGGAATGACAAATATCAGTCTTCCTCCATCAAGTGCTGGAATAGGTAGCAAATTCATAATTCCAATATTTATTGAAATGAGAATAAATATCCCAAGCAACGCAAAAAATCCGCCTTGTCCGTAAGCCTGCCCAACAATCTTTGGCAGTCCAACAGGTCCTGTCATTTCCTTCATTGCCACTTTTCCAGTTACAAGCATTCTCACACCATCAAGTGTCAGTTTAAAATAGTCCCGAAATAATACAAAACTCATTTTTATTCTTTCATTAATATTCGTCTTTTGCGGTAAAACCTGTATTCCAAGTAAATTTGCCTTCGCTTCTTTATTATACGTCAATTTCACATTTTCTGTAATTTCCTTATCATTTCTCAAAATTTTCAAGCTTACATCTTCATCTTTATAATTTTGACTAATTTTCAAAACTTTTTCCGATATTTCCACCCAGTTTGACACATTTTCTCCATTAACTGCCAAAATTCTATCGTTTACTCTCAATTTCTCCTTTGCTCTGGAATCTGCCTGAATTTCTCCAACAACTGGCGCCGTATATTTTATAGGCATCACTCCTGTTATTGAAAGCATCACAAATAAGGCAATCAAGGCAGAAATAAAGTTCATCATAACTCCTGCAATAAGTACAACAAAACGGCTAAACGGCGACTTCGCAAAAAATCCATTTTTCTGAATATTTTCCTGCTTTTTCAATTCCTTTTCCACATTCTCGTCCAGCCTTTTCGACACTTCATTGACAAATTCTTCGCTTTCAATTTCATCAGATTTTTCAGTTAACCCTTTTTCATTTCTCAGTTCCTCAATAATCTCATCAGTTCTTTCTTTCTTAAACCTTTCTAAATCAAAATTTTCAGGCTGCATCCCTTCTATATTAACAAATCCTCCAAGAGGAAGAACCCTAATCGAATAAACCGTTTCCCCTCTCCTCACTGAAAAAATCCTAGGCCCCATCCCAATAGCAAACTCCGAAACAGGCATCCCAAAATATTTAGCTGTAGCAAAATGACCCAATTCGTGCAAAAATACTATTACCCCTAAAATTACTATTGTAAAAATTATTTCCATTTATCTATTCTCCCATTTTCTTATTTTTTATTCCTAAAATAAATTATTAAAAAATACTGCTTTAAATGAGAAAAACCCATAAAAAGCAGCTAAATTCCAAAATTAACTTATTTGTATTATAATAAGTTACTGTCCCTTGATTCTTCTCCTAATGAAGCATCAATATCTTCATAGTCGATTCCAACTGGAATAGAAGTCAAAACTTTATCAGTAACCTTTGAAAGGTGTGCATTCATTGCATAAGCAGCTCCACTCACAAAATCTATTACTCTTTGTCCCACTTCATATTCTAAAAATTCCAAACTGAATGTTACAACTTTATTTTCTTTTATTGCATCAGCAATTAATCTCGAATCTTCAAAAACTTTTGGTCTGATAATCGAAACATAGCTCACTTTTGACGACGCCATTTTTGTAATTTCCTCCTTTTTTCCTACTCCAAAAAGACTTCCAATGCCTTTTTTCTCTTCTGGTTGTTTTTCTTGTTCAACTCGATTTACTGCTGGTTTTGGTTGAACTTTTGCCTGTTGAGTTTGTGCTGGCTGTTGTTCTACTGCCACTTCTTTTCTTTCATCATTTGACAATTCTTCAGATAACTCATCGTCATCATCTTCAATATCATCGCCAAAAAATTCCATTATTTTTCTTTTAAGTCCCAAAGTATAACCTCCTATTCAAATAACTTACTTCCTATTCTAATTATAGTAGCCCCATTTTTCAAGGCTTCTACATAATCATTCGACATTCCCATAGAAATCTCAGTAACATAATCATGCTGCTTCTGGTATTCTTCTTTTAGTTTTCTCATATTTAAAAAATAATCATTTATTTCAGACTCACTTGCCTCAAATGGTGCCATGGTCATAAAACCTATTATTTTTACATTACTCATAGAAAAATACTTTTCGCTATCTTTTTTAAAATCTTCAATGTAAACTCCTGTTTTGGACTCTTCTTTTGAAACATTAACTTGAATTAATCCATTTATAATTCTGTCATTTTCAATAGCTTTTTTATTTATTTCATCTAAAAGTTCATAAGAATCAATCGAATGTATTAAATTCACACTATTAATTATATACTTTATTTTATTTTTTTGCAACCTTCCAATAAAATCCCATTTGATATTTTTATATTTCTCATCTGAAAATTCACTTAGCTTGTCCCGATAAAGCTGAGCCCTATTTTCGCCAAAGTAATCATACCCCATCTCAATCAGAGCCTTGTGTTCTTCTACATCAAAATACTTACTTACAAATAAAATTTTAACTTTTTCAGGGTATGGAGAATATTTTTTTATATCTTCTAAAATTTTTTCATAGTTCTGTTGAATTTTTATACTATCGAGTTTCATTTTTGCTCCTTATTATTTTTTGACTTGCTTTGTAATTGATTAATTCCTATTTATTTTCTATAAGTACAAATATGATATTTTTCACAGTTACACTATTATAACCTTTTTTTCAAATAAATTCAACAAATACATCATTTGCCAGCAACATTCCTCTTTTTGTTAAACGAAGCCTTATTTCATAAGTCTTTTCTGCCATTTTTTCATTAAATGATTCATTATTTTTGACTTTATTTTTTATTTCTTTTTCTTTTGTATCAATAAATTTTTCAATTTTTTGTTCTTTTTTTTCAGAAAGATCCGCTTTTTTCACAATAAATTTTTCCAATAATCCATTTTTTATAAGTTTTTCAACTCTCTTATCCTCAAAATACCCAATTCCCTCCTGAATCAGCCTTAACCCCAGCATTCTGCTCAACTTTTCCCTTTCAATTTTATCCACAATTTCAATTGTATTTTCATCAATCGGCAATTCTTTATTATCTAGAAATTTATAATATTTATTAAATGTACGAACATTGCTATAGCGATTTTCTCCATAATAAGCCGCTGCACTCATCCCAGCACCAATAAACTTCCTATTTCTCCAATATTTCAGATTATGCCTTCCTCCATTTTTCTGCCTTTCCTTAATCATCTCAAAGCTTTCTATATTTTGAAATATTTCATTTTTCAATGTTTCTTCATTGTTTTTAATTTCTGAAAAATTTTGAAAATCTATTCTCTTTTCTGAATTACAATTTTTGTTAATATTTCTATTTTCCTCAAAATTTTCATCAATTCGTGCAAAATTTGATATTTCATAATGGCAGTACCCATTTTCATTAAAAAATTCAATAATCATCTCATACATCTGAGCTTCCACATCCTGATCAATTTCTGACAGAATACCCTTTTGCAACTTGCTCCAGAAAACAGTCCCTTCTTCCCATATAAGCGAATAAATTGAAACATTTTCAGGCTTTAATTCTTTCAAAATATTCAAATCCTTCTGCAAATCCTCAATACTTTGATTAGGAATTCCAAACATCAAATCTACGGTAATATTGTTAAATCCAGCTTTTCTAGCCATTTTGTACACATTTACCGCATCATCTGAACTATGCTGCCTTCCAATAAAGTCCAGAACATGATTCTGAAAGCTCTGTATCCCAATACTCAGCCTGTTTATGCCAATTTCCCGAATTTCCTTCAATTTTTCCAAAGTCATGTCAGTCGGATTCAATTCCAAAGTAATCTCCGCATTCCCAGTCCAGTCCAATTCATCCATTATTTCCTTTATCATTCCAACTGGCAATAACGAGGGCGTTCCCCCACCAAAATAAATCGTATCATACTTAAACTTTGGGTACATTCTAATTTCCTTAATTAAATAATCTACATATTTTCTATATTCCTTCTCCATTCTCACAAACGTGCAAAAATCGCAGTACTCACATTTCTTGTCACAAAACGGAATATGAATATATATTGCATCAACATCTTTTTCTTTTATTTCTATCATTTTTCACAAGTTCTCTCTAAAAGTTTTTATAATTACAGTCAATCTGCTTTAAAAATTAGAATTAAGCAAGTCTGAAACAAAAAAGATCAGAAAAAACTGAACTTCCGCCAAAAATTGGACATTTAGTTTAAGTAATCTTCTGATCTCTTTAAAAAATTATAATCCTAAAAATTTTGAAAATTCTTCCATTGTTTTATCAAGTTTTGCTTTTACATTTTCATTTGAATCTGCATTTACACTAAAATAGAATTTGATTTTTGGCTCTGTTCCAGATGGACGGGCTGTAATGTAAGTGTTGTCTTCAAGAACAAATTGTAAAACGTTTTCTTTTGGTAATTTTATTTCAGTTTCTGCTCCTGTTTCCAAGTTGTATTCCTTATGTGAAAAGAAATCACGTTTAATTTTAATCTTTTTACCAATCAACTGGTCTTTTACATTTTCTCTCAAATTAGTCATAAGAGCAGCCATTTGTTCAATCCCATCTTTTCCTTTAAGGGTTACAGATTTTATTCCTTCTAGATAATATCCAAATTCTTTATATAATTTTTGCAATTCTTCGTAAATTGAACTTCCGATTGAATCATAGTAAGTAGCCATTTCAGCGATTACCATTGAAGTTACTAGTGCATCCTTATCTCTTGCATGTGTTCCAATCAAATATCCGTAACTTTCCTCAAATCCAAATAAATATGTTCCATCCAGTTCCTTATTTTCAAATTGTCTAATTTTTTCTCCAATATATTTAAATCCTGTCAATGTTTTCATAACTCCAACATTTTTTGAAGGTGCAACTACATCAATCATCGGTGTAGAAACAACTGTTGTTATAACTTTTGCATTTGCAGGAATGTCTTTCTTATTATTTAGAAGATATTGCAGTAACAATAATCCAACTTGGTTTCCATTTGGATAATACCATTCATTTTTATCATCTTTTACAGCAATACCAATTCTATCAGCATCGGGATCGTTTGCCATAACTAATTTTGCACCAATTTCATCAGCCAGTTTTACTCCAAGCTTAAATGCCGCTTTTTCTTCAGGATTTGCATAAACTACTGTAGGAAAGTTCCCGTCTGGCTCAATTTGTTCCTTCACAACTTCAAAATTGTACCCAAAATCAGATAAAATACGTTTCATTGGACGTCCACCAGTTCCATGAAGTGGAGTGTAAACTATTTTAAAGTTTTCTTTTCCTGGAATATCTGTTTTTAAAGTTTGTGTTTTTATTGCATCTAAATAATCATCATCAATTTTTCCATCCAATTGGATAATTAATCCTTTTTCTCTTCCTTCTGCTTCAGAAATTACTTTAATTTCTTCAAGAGTCTGAATTTTATTAACTTCAGCAACAATAGAAGGGGCATGCGGATCTACCACTTGCGCTCCATCATCCCAGTAAACCTTGTATCCGTTGTATTCCACAGGGTTATGCGAAGCAGTTACAACGATTCCAGCCATAGTTCCTTTATATCTTACTCCAAATGATAATTCAGGAGTAGAACGTAAATCTTCATAAATATATGCCTTAATTCCATTGGCAGCCATAACTCTCGCTGTATTCAGGGCATATTCCCTTGAACCAATTCTACAGTCGTGAGCAATAATAATACCTTTTTCTTTTGCCAACTTTTCATCAAAACTTAACATATAATTTGCAAGCCCTTGAGTCGCTTTTCTAATTACATATTTGTTAATTCTGTTAGTTCCAATCCCACGAACACCTCTAATTCCACCTGTTCCAAAGCTCAAATCCTTAAAAAATCTGTCTTCAATTTCCTTATCATTTCCAGCCAGACTTCTCAATTCTTCCTTATCCTTTTCATCAACAGCTTCTGAATTTAACCAGTATTCGTATTTTTTCATATATTCCATGGCACGCCTCCTAAAAAATTTTTATTTAAACAGTTTTAATTAACGATATTTCTTAGTTTAATTTGCAAAATATTTCTATTCTATATTAATTTTACCACATTTATTGAAATATACAAATTATTTTTAAAAAATTTTTTAAATTTTCCATCATCTAAAATTATGTTACTTATATTTAGGTACGGCTTAAGGTCTGAAATCTGCAATATTTTAAATTTTATAAACTGAACCATAATAAAATCAATATTTATTCATTCTAAAAATCATAATTGTTCTTCTTAATTACTCAATCCACACTGTTTCTACTTATTTAATCTTGCAAAATTCGAGTATAAAATCAATATCAGCACCAGCGTCATTACCCCGATATTCACAGCAAATGGCAAAAATGGGTTAAATGCCAGCAAATGCCCTGATAACAGCGAACCTATAGCAGTTCCAAGCGAACCCACTGCAGATGCCACTCCCAGTATCTTCCCCTGATTTTCCTTATATCTCTGAGCAATAATAGTATTTCCAAGCGAACGTACAATCTCGTACGTCATTGTATAAAGAGCCATCAAAAGATACGGAGTTACACCAAATTTAACTCTAAACAAAATCACTGCCATCAATATTATTCCAACAAAAATAAAAAATTTATAAATACTTTTTTCTTTAAACTTTTTTAATAATTTCCCCAGCAAAAATGCAGTTCCAAAAAAGGCAAGCAATGAGGAACACATAACAAAAGTTCCAATTGTATCAGAAGAAACTTTTTTATAAAATTTCAAAAAATAGTTTAAAGCACTTCCATAAGAATAAATTCCTATTCCTGAAAGCAAAATTACAAGACAGAAAAACTTGGAATATCCATCTAATTCCTTAATATATCTAAAAGTTGCAAATGGGTTTAAGTCCTTTTTATTTTTTTCTTCTTCTAATTTATTATCTTTTTTCACTATTTCCTTCATAATCAGCAAAATAATTATTGAAACAATACTTCCACCAATAAACTGTAATGCAAATGAAAATCGTGGATCATTCATAGCAGTTGCGGCATATCCCCCTATTTTCTGTCCAATTGCTCCGCCAATTACAGTAGCAGAACTTACTTTGGCAATATTCTTAGCCTTTTCTTCTTTTTCAGACAGCTGACTCACATATCCAAATGCCACAGCAAATGTTCCCCCCGAAGCAAATCCCGAAATCATCCGTGCTAAAAATATAAGTGGCAAATTCGTTCCAAATCCAAATATAAGCTGTGACATTCCATAACAAAATGGCATAAACACAAATATCCTCTTCATCCCAACTCTATCCGCCAAAGCTCCCAAATAAGGCGAAGAAATAAACATAGCCGTACTCATGAACGCCAGCAGTTCTCCCGAAATACTTTTCTTCCATCCTCTCAGTTCAATTAGTGCAGGCGTAGCAGGATGCCCTAAATTATAAACAATAATACATAAAAACATCAATACTATCATCCTATTTATATTTTTTTTCATTTTTCCATCTCCTTTCCTTTTAAATATTTATGTTAATTCTAATACTATTTCCTGTTTAAATAGCGAATGTTTAATAAATTTTGAATTACATGCTATTTGGCAAGAAATTAAAACTTTTATCCTCAACCTAGTTTCTATTTTATAATGGGATTTAGTATAAATAATTCTGAAAAAACAAAAAACCAGACATTACTCTGGTTTTTATAAAAATATTTATTCAAAATCTCTAATTTTAGAATAATCCTGGTATACTTACTCCACCAGTAACTACTTCCATTTCTTTTTCAGCCATTTCTTCAGCTTTATCCAAGATTTCATTTACTGCATTTACAATTAAGTCTGAAACAATTGTTGCATCATTTTCATCAATTGCATCTTTTAATACATCCAATGAAATTGATAAATCTACAATTTTTTTCTGTCCGTTTGCTTTTACAGTAATTCCTCCACCAGCAACAGATGTTTCTACAAATTTATCCTTTAATCCTTCTTGGATTTTTAACATCTCTTGTTGCATTACTTGAGCTTGCTTGATTATATCCTGCTGATTTCCACCAGATTTGTTTCCTGCTCCTTTTATTTTTCTAACCATAGCTGATAATTCCTCCTACGAATTATGATTTAATATTTATAACAATTTTTATTTTTATAAAAAAAAATGGTGGAGAGGGAAGGATTCGAACCTTCGAAGGCTGAGCCGGCAGATTTACAGTCTGATCCCTTTGGCCACTCGGGAACCTCTCCACAACATTCTAAATTTTAAATAGTGGTGCCGCTTGTCGGACTCGAACCAACCACCTACTGATTACAAGTCAGTTGCTCTACCAGATGAGCTAAAGCGGCATTAAATGGCGGAAGTGACGAGACTCGAACTCGCGACATCTTGCGTGACAGGCAAGCACTCTAACCAACTGAGCTACACCTCCATAATGGTGGTCACAATTGGGATCGAACCAATGACCCCCTGCTTGTAAGGCAGGTGCTCTCCCAGCTGAGCTATGCGACCATAAATATTCACCATTTAATATTTTAATTATTCAGTTTTAAATTTGGTACGGCCTAGGGGGATCGAACCCCTGTTACCGGGATGAAAACCCGAGGTCCTAACCACTAGACGAAGGCCGCACATTCATTCCCTTATTTGTTATTATTACTAACAGACAAGAAACATAATATCATATTTGAGTTTATTTGTCAACAACTTTTTTAAAAAAAATTCAATTTCGTCAAAATTATTTACTTTTTACATTTTTATTACAATAATTTTCTGCAAGCTGTTTAATTCCTTTTCAATTTCATCATTTGCCGATATCTTCATTGTTACCCTGTTTGAATAATTTTTTTCCAATATTTCTATTCCGAATTTTTGACTATTTCCGTTTAGAAATGCCTCCATTTCTGAAGTATATTCATAGTCATAATCCAAAATGAAAATGGATTTTTCCACATATTCTGTAATTTCTGCCTCATTGACAGCTAATTTCGCAGTTTTTGCATAATTTCTTATAAGTCCGCCTGCCCCCAGCTTTATTCCTCCAAAATATCTTGTTGCAACTATTGCCACATTATACACATCTAAAATGTTAAGTATTTCCGCCATTGGTTTTCCCGCTGTATTGCTCGGCTCTCCATCATCATTGTACTTGAAATATTCCTGTCCATTTTCCATTACTCTGTAAAGAGGCACATTGTGAGTTGCGTTTGGATGCATTTGTTTTATTGAATCAATAAACTTTTCAGCTTCAGCTACTGTCGAAACTGGCTTAATATAGCCAATAAATTTTGATTTTTTTTCTTCAAATTCAATGATTGTTTCTTTTTTTACTGTTTTCAAGCTTCTCCTCCTTTCGTTCTATAAATTTAAAATGATATTATTATGTTATCATAAAAATAAAACTCAGACAACCTATTTTTGCAATTAAGTTCATCTGAGTTTCTATAATTTCTTATTGAGTTACTGTCTTTATCTGCACATATCCTTCCAGCTGCTTAAATTTATTAGTTTTAATTCCGACTCTTATACAGCAGGAATTAGCTTTTTATATGATTTTTATTTTGAGTCTTCCCAGCCTTCTCCTTTTCCTTTTTTCTCTCATTTTCTAAAACTTCATCCAGCAGCTTAATTACCCTTGTGTTTTCAAAGTCTTTCCGATATTTTCCTATTACGTTATCGTCAGCAATGGAAAGCATTTGTGCGACCGCAAGATACAATGCCAGCTCCGACTGTTCGTTAAAATAAACGTCTTCATAGCTCACATCTTTTGTTGAAACATTATCAAGATAATATTTTACAGCATTCTCTATCCCATAGTTCATCATGTTTTGAGCTATTTTTACTTCTGCAATTTTTAATTTAAACCCTCTTATATAGTCATCCGGGATACCAAATTCCTTCTGATTTTTTGCTATTTTAAAATAGTCGATTATACGTTGATATTTATTAATTTCATTTTTCTGGCTTTCCAGAGTTTCCTTTCCGTTATCCAGAATTTCCTTTACATTCTGAATATAAGTACGATTATCGTCTATATCAGCCTCTTCAGGTTGCAAATCGTCTGCATCGTCCTTATTCTGGATTATTCCCTTCTTGTCATCGTATAAAAATCCACCAGGCAAATCATTTGCTTCTCCTGTGGCGTTCTCTCCTTCCCCTGCAAAAAATTCATCCAGCGTATCAATAAACATTACCATGTCCAGATTATTTTCCAGCATATCTATCAGTTCCATTGCAACTGAACCTTTATAACGTTTTTTTAGAAGATTATAATACAATTTTGCATTTTTTTCATCGCCCTTTAACTTGTAGTAAGTAAACTCATTTGACAGCTTGTCAAACGGTGTTGAATATGGAGCGATTTTATTCATGTATTCTCTTGCCTTCTTAAAGTCCTTTTTTTCACCTACCATATAAGCTCCGACAAGAACTGCGCCTAACGTTTCATTTCTTTCATCTTTTCCATAAATTTCCTTCAACTTTAAAAAGTTGTCATTTTCCTGTCCATCTTCAGTAAAAAAGGTTTTTTCATCCCTGATGTCATACTGAAATTTTATTGTTTCATCAATAACATCCTGTCTTATTCCAATTTTTGAAAGCCTGTCCTGTATAAGTTCTGCCCTTGTGTATGCTGGCAATTCGGTATTTACGGCAAAAAATAACGGCAATGACAATGATACAAACAATCTTTTCATAAATTCCTCCTATTTTTAATTTACCATTTTTGACAAGAAGTCCCTGTCCTTTTCAGTTTCCTTTTGAATTTTTTTAGCAATCCAAGTATCTTCCAGCTTTGCCCCATTGCTTATTTTTAACAAATCTTCCTTTATTTCCTCGTTCATTATTACAACGTTAAAATAGAGTATAACTTCGGCACGAAGATTATAATTGCGTATTTCTTCACTGACATCATCATTCGCAATATTATTGAGATATTCTGCAACAGCCTGTTTCACTTCCCCCCTGTCAAAGTTGCTCCGTATCTTATTTAAATAATAAGTCAGCTTCATAAGATAATATTCCTCGTCAGAAACTCCAACTTTTTTTCTTTCGCTTTCACTTTTCAGTAAATTTAGCACTTTTTCCGTGAGCCGCTGCTTTTCGTTAAAATCTCTTGCGACAAAAATTTTTGACAAAGCTATTATAACCGGATCATTGTACTTTTTAGGAATTTCATTCATATATTTTTCAAAATCCGACATATTTCCCTTGTCAAGGGAATACATCATCTTTGAAAAGGTTTTCGTATATTCATAAGGAGTATATTTTACAAACAAATCAAGATATTTTTTATAATCTCCGCTTATTTTTGATTCAAAAATAGTAATCAGAGCCTGCGCAGCTATATAATTCCTCTCATCTTTCTGAAGCAGCTTTTCAAGTTTTGCCACTCTTTCACGAATAATTTTTTCATCATTTTCAAAATATTCTGTATCCCGTATTTCATAATCCAACGCTATCGTTTCATCAATTAAAGCCTGCTTCACTCCAAGCTTTGACAAGGTTTCCTGAATTTTTTCCTTCTGAGTAAAACCGTATATCCCAAAATTTATCATTAAAAATATTCCAAAAATCAAAAATAATTTTCTCATCCTTACCACGTCCTTAAAATTTTGATAAAAACACTTTTTCCATTATTTAAACTTATCTCCTAAATTATGATACTATATTATATCCTATATTTCTGATTTTCAAAATATTTTTTTGAATTTTCTTATAATTTTTTAAAAAGTTAAGCCAATGTCTATTCCCGCAAGTTTTAAAAAAAATTTTACAATTTCTATAAATCCACGTGTTAAAGCAGGACCCTCTAAATAAACTACTACAAAAATAATCAAAATTCCATATCTTTCAATTTTATTATAAAATTCCCTAATTCTATACCCTGAAAGTGAATATACTATCCTACCCCCGTCTAGCGGTGTTATTGGTATCAAGTTAAATAGTCCTAACAAAAGATTTATTAAATAAATATAAAGCAGGATTGTCATAAAAATATTATCAATATCCAGATATTTACCTCCAAATTTCAGCAATATAAGTGAAGTTCCCGCAAGAATAAAATTTACCACTATTCCAGCGATTGCAACACAAAATAGCCCAAGCCGATGTGGTCTTAAATTGTGAAAATTAACTGGAACAGGCTTTGCCCAGCCCACCAAAAATTTAAATCCGCTCAAAAGTATAAGCATTGGGAGGATTATTCCTGTCAAATCAATATGTTTAAGAGGATTCAGAGTAATTCTTCCCTCTCTTTTGGCAGTATCATCGCCAAATTTATATGCCACATATCCATGTGCCACCTCATGAAGGGTCATTGATATTACAAAAACCACAAGTGAAATTATCGTATCTCCTGAAATTTCCACAGCAAAAAAAATTCTTGCAATAAAATAAATAATAATTGCAACAATAATCCCCAGTTTTATTTCTGAATATTTGGGATTTAAGACCTTAAACCTGTTATAATAATTTTTTACTATTTTCACAAAACTTCCTTTCCAAAATCGCAGGCCTTTCTTCCAATTCCTGCTACATTTCTCTTTTACTCCTCTTCAATCCCCGCTTCCACATCCTTTTTCCAAAACACCATACCATTTTTACAATATTACTGTAATTTATTTCTCTTTTTCGCTTATCTTCTTAAGAGCCTCTTTTACATCAACTAACAAATATTTCTTTTGTTCTATTGTTTCTTTTCCCCTAAATCTATCACCTAATTTATTCTTAGTTAATTATACCAAATTTCATAAAAAATAACAAAATATTTTAAAAATTTTATGGAATAAAGTATTTAACTCATTTTATTTATAAATAAAAAAACAACCTTATACAAAAGTTGTTGTTTTTAACAAATAGTTCACTCCTTGTTTTAATGGATACTCTATTTTAACATTTAGATTTAGAGTCATTCGTGGTTAAACAGCTCTTGTTTCAATCCTTGTTTTAATGGATACTCTATTTTAACCATTTAAAGATTGTTATAAAAAAGTATCGGGGGGATTGTTTCAATCCTTGTTTTAATGGATACTCTATTTTAACCATGTATGCTTCTATAATAAGTAATAGAGATGAAACAGTTTCAATCCTTGTTTTAATGGATATTCTACTTTAACCCGTACTTTTGAGAGAACCCTTTATTTATCGGTATTACAGAAATTTTTTCAGACATTAAAATCGCATTTTTTTGCTTAATTTTTGTTATTTTTTGATGTTTTTTTAGCATTTTCCGTAACTCCTAGCCTGCATTTTTAGTGGCTTTAAATAGATTTTTCTCTAGTTTTATTATTTTTGGTAGTGGCAGGAATTTTTACCACCAATTTATTTTACCACATTTTTTTGATTTTTCAAAATTTTTTTTAAAAAAGGAGTACCAAAACTGATACTCCAGCTAACCTTTTTTATTGCATTTTTGTTTTTACTATTTTTTGAACATTCCAGTAACTTTATCTGCTAATCCCTTAGCTCCTTCTACTGTTTTGTCTACTGCTTCTTCAGCGCCTTTTTTCACATCTTGTACAATTTTATTATTTGCAGCTTTATCTGCTAAATCTTTTGCACCTTCCACAGTTTTACCTAGAACATCTTCTGTTCCTTTTTTAATATTCTGAGCAACTTCGCTTCCTGCAATTTCCTTTGTTTTGTCTGCAGCCTTGTCAGCTAAGTCTTTTGCTCCGTCTACTGTTTTTTTAAGGGCATCTTCTGCTCCTTTTTTCAAATCATCAAAATTCATAATCTTTTCCTCCATTTTATTATTATTTATAATTATTAAATAATTATCTTATTCTACAGTTACTGATTTTGCCAAGTTTCTTGGCTTATCAACATCATTTCCCTTTAATTTTGATAAATAATATGCCAATAGCTGATGAATTACAATTGTAGGGAATCCTGCATAATCATCTTCCACATCTGGAATATAGAATACTTCATCAGCCACTTCTTCTACAACTGTGTTTCCTTCTTTTGCAATTGCGATAACGTAAGCTCCTCTTGAGGTAACTTCTTTTATATTTGATACAGATTTTTCAAACAAGTCAGATTGTGTAACGTTTACAACAACTGGCACTCCATCTGTAATAAGTGCAATTGTACCATGTTTCAATTCTCCTGAAGCAAAAGCCTCTGAATGAATATACGAAATTTCCTTAGATTTTAACGCACCTTCCACAGCGATTACATAATCCAGTCCACGTCCAAGATAAAACATGCTTTCGCTATCTTTAATCTTGTTTGCAACATCTTTTATTTTTTCATCATATTCCAGCATTTTTTGGATGCTTTGTTCCACTTCATACAGTTTTTTAATATCTGAAACTACTTCATCTTTTGTAATTTTTCCAAATTTATATGCAAAGTCTATTGCCATCAAGTTTAAAATTACCATTTGAGTAGTGTATGCCTTTGTAGAAGCAACGGCAATTTCAGGTCCTGCCCAAGTGTAAATAACGTGATCCGCTTCCCTTGCTATCGAAGAGCCAACTACATTTGTAATTGCGACTACCCTTGCTCCATGTCTTTTTGCCTCTTTCATAGCCTCAAGCGTGTCTAAAGTTTCTCCAGACTGACTTAATACAATAACCAATGCCTTATCGTCAATCACAGGGTTTCTATATCTAAATTCTGACGCAATGTCAACATCTACACGTATTCTTGTTTTTTTCTCAATAATATGCTTTCCAGCAAGCCCAGCGTGGTAAGCAGTTCCGCAAGCTACAATATAAATATCATTGATTCCATTCAAATATTCCCTTGTAAGCCCTGCATCATCAAAATTAATGTTATAATTTTCATCAACTCTGCTGTTTAAAGTTTTTACAAGCACTTCTGGCTGTTCAAAAATTTCTTTTTCCATAAAATACTCATAACCACCTTTAGAAGCAGCTTCCAAATCCCACTCAATATGAGTTATGTCTCTCTTTATCTCGTTTCCTTCTACATCCATAATTTTTACAGAATCTTTTTTTATTTCCACAATTTCATTATTTTCAATCAAGTATACATCCCTAGTATATTTTAAAATTGCAGGAATATCTGACGCAATAAAGTTTTCTCCATCTCCAAGCCCTACAATAAGCGGACTTTCCTTTCTCGCTGCAATAATTCTGTCAGGCTCGTTTACAGACATAATCCCCAGTGCATACGCACCTTTTATAACTTTTAACAATTTCTTTACTGTTTCAAGCAAGTCTCCTGTATAAAGTTCATCTAGCAAATGTGCCACAACTTCTGTATCAGTTTCTGATTTAAACTCATACCCTTTTGCAACTAAATCTTTTTTTATTTCCAGATAATTTTCAATGATTCCGTTGTGAACAACAACTAATGTTTTATCCTTGTTAAAATGAGGGTGTGAATTTTCATCAGATGGCTTACCATGAGTTGCCCATCTTGTATGCCCTATCGCAACTGTCCCTGAAAGTGGATTTTTTTTCAGCTCATCAGCCAAATTTTGCAATTTCCCAACTTTTTTCACAATCTCAAATTTCTCATTTCCAGTATTAACAGCAATCCCAGCCGAATCATAACCTCTGTACTCTAATTTTTCCAATCCGTCAATAACAAATTCCTGAGCATTTTTCGCTCCAATGTAACCTACAATTCCACACATAATTTTTCTCCTTCATAATATAAAATTACTAGAAAATGTTACTATAATACCTTTGTAACTCCAATTACTCAGAATTTTTGTATATTATTAAGGTTGTAACCACCTAAAGAGCATCCGCCGATTATTTCGATAACTCTTTCCCTCGTCTCCTTTATCCATAATTTTATCCTAATTATTTTTAAAGGGCTGGCGCTTTTTAACTTTTATTCCCTAGTCAAATGATTATATCAAATTTTTTATATTTTTTCAATATGCTTATTTGACAACTTAATTTACAAGTTTATCTCTAAGTATTCAGCCGATTAATTTTCTGAATACTTAAAGAATACAACTTGCTGTTATTAATACTTTATAAAGAAGTCAAGTAGTCAACCAGTTCTTTTTCAATTTCTGCATTAAACTTTCCAATTCTGAAATTGTACTTAATGTCTTCAAAATTTTCTGGATTTTTATCCATTTCCTTTCTTACTACATCCGGAAATTCATTCCAAAAAGTATTATATTTTCCATCAACATACGAAATTAATGTAGGTATTTTTATTCTTTCATCTGTATCTGGAAAAAATTCTTTGGCAGTTTCCCTTGAACGGTAGTCAATTTTTATTTTATTGTTCAAGTCGCTGAATTTTTTTAGGAAAGGGACAGTTGCACGGCAATCTGGACAGTAAACTTGTGCTACAGCGATAATTGTAATATCCTTGTCTATACTTTTTATAGCCTTTTCAGTTTCTTCTGATAAAGAAATTTTTTCTATAATTCTTAGCTGCTTTTCATCTTCCTGAGCTTCAGTAACTTCAAATTTTAAATAATCTTCAAATGTTCCCATTATTTTCACCTCACAAATTTTATTTTCTCTAAATATTGTATCACTAATAGGCAAGTTTTGGCAAGTTTAAAAAAATTTTAATTCAAATTTTTTAGGGAATGTGTTAAAATCAATGTAGGAGGAAATTTTATTATGTATAAAGCTGTTGTAAGTGATCTGGATGGGACGCTTTTAAATGAAGAGCATAAGGTTAGTCCATTTACGAAAGAAACAATTGAATTATTGCTGAAAAAAGGAATAAAATTTTATATTGCGACTGGACGGGGTTATGTTGGAGCAAAGGAAATAATGGACGAAATTGGATTGAAGATTCCTTTGATTACATCAAACGGTGCCAGAATTGTAGATGAAAATGGAGCAGAAATTTACGTCAACAATATTGAGCAGAAATATGTAGATAAAATTTTTTCGATTGACTATAAATCATTTGACAATGGAATAATTTTAAATGGATTCTCAGGCAATCATTGGTACGTAACAGAAGATGCCAGAGATTATTTTTATACACAAAAGCCAAATAGAAAGCAATATCCAGAGCAGATTGAGTGGAAAGAGTTTAAAAAACTTGCTTTTACAAAAATATTTTTTCTAGGCGAACACGAAAAATTGCTGGAAATTGAAAAGGAAGTCAGAAAAGTTACGAATGGAGAAGTCAATATCGTATTTGTAAATGAAAAAAGTCTGGAAATTTTTTCAAAAGATTGCGATAAGGCTGCAGCTGCAGAGTTTTTACTATTAAGAGAGGGACTTGCATTAAAAGATGCTGTTTCATTTGGAGATGGATTTAACGATTATGATTTAATAACTCAGACTAGACTTGGATTTGCAATGAAAAACTCAATTTACAGATTGCTTGAAAAATTAACAGATACTGAAATTATCGAAAGTAATGCTGAAGATGGAATGGCTAAAAAAGTAAGGGAATTATTTAATATTTAATAAAATTATTTAAAGAAATAAAATAGAAAGTGAAGGGAAATAATGAGTAAAATTGCATTGGTTGTAGATGATACACCATTTATTAGAGAGGATATAAAGGATATTCTGGAAGATCAAGGGTACGAAGTATACGAGGCAAATGATGGCTTGGAAGCTGTGGAAATGTATAAAAAGATAAATCCTGCAATTGTAACAATGGATATAAATATGCCAAGAATGCATGGATTAAAAGCCACACAAGTAATTACAGACTTTGACAAGGATGCCAAAATTATGATTTGCAGCACAATGGTTATGTTCCCAAATTATATGAAAATGGGAAAAGAAGCTGGAGCAAAGGCATTCTTATCAAAACCTTTTGATGAACAGGAATTTATGAATGAATTTTCAAAATTATTTTTGTAGTTTGTTTTTTGTCTTTATAAATTTTTTAAATATAATGATTTTTTATTTGTTTTAGTATTTATAGAAAATAGTTTAGTAAGATAAAATATGTAAACTTAGAAAAGGAGAAAAAATCAAATGTTTAAGGCTGTTGTAACTGATTTGGACGGAACACTTTTAAATGCAGAGCATAAAGTAAGTGAATTTACTAGGAAAACAGTAAAACTGCTGTTAAAAAAAGGAATAAAGTTTTATATTGCAACTGGAAGAAATTATTTAGGAGCAAAGGAGGCTATGGACGAGCTTGATGTACAAGTCCCTTTGATTACTTCACATGGATCTGTTGCTTTTGATGAAAACGGAAATGAGATTTTTTCAAATAAACTAAAAAGAGAATATTTGGATAAAGTTCTGAATATTGATTATAAGTCATTTGGGAAAGATATTATTATAACTGGATATGCCGGACCAAACTGGTTTGTTACAGAAAATTTGAGGGAATATTTTTATAACAAGAAGCCTGACAGAACTAGATACCCTCAGCAGATTACTTCTGAAGAATTTAAAAAACAAGACTTTACAAAAATCTTTTTCCTTGGAGAAGATCATGACGAATTACTGGAACTGGAAAATGAAATAAAAAGAGTAATTGGTGAGGAAAATATAAGTCTTTTGTTTGCAAATGAAGGAAGTCTAGAGGTTTTTCCTGCAGATTGTAACAAAGCCAAAGCGGCAGAAGTGCTGCTGGAAAGAGATGGATTGACATTGAAGGATGCTGTTTCATTTGGGGACGGACTGAATGACTATGACTTGATAACTCAAACAGGGCTTGGATTTGCAATGGAAAATTCGATTTATTTATTGCTTGAAAAATTGACAGATACTGAAGTTATTGACAGCAATGCAAATGACGGGATGGCAAAAAAAGTAAGAGAATTATTTGATTTATAAAAATAAAGCAACAAGAAAGGAAAAGTTTATGTATAAAGCAGTTATCAGTGATTTGGACGGAACTTTGCTAAGCAGAGGTCATCACGTTACTAAATTCACTAAAAATGTAATAAAAAAAATAATAAAAAACGGAATAAAGTTTTATATTGCCTCAGGCAGAAGTTTTGATCAAATTGGATACGTAACTGAGCAGCTTGAAGTGAAAATTCCTATTATAGCGGCAAATGGGGCAAGGATTTTTGATGAAGATGGAAATATGATTTATGAAAAAGGATTATCAAGCAAAGCAGCAAAAGCAATATTAGGGCTGGATTACGAAAACATCGCTGAAGGTTCGCATCTAAACATTTTTTCAGGGAATGACTGGATTATTACAAAGGGAACGGCTCAAAAAGTGTATGACAGGATTTCGAGAGATGTAAAAGTTGACTTTAAGGAAGTTCCAAAAGATGAATTAGAAAACTTGGATATATTAAAAATATTTTACATTGGAGACCATGAACAGCTTACCAACTTGGAAAAAGCTATCTTGAAAATAACAGACGATGTAAATGTCATCTTTGTCAGTGATTACTGCATGGAAATTATGGCAAAAGGTGCAAACAAAGGAGCAGCGGCAAAATTCCTGCTAGAAAGGGAAGGCTTGGAATTAAAGGATGCGGTAGCCTTTGGAGATGGAGAAAATGACTTTGAAATGCTTACAATGGTTGGAAAAGGCTTTGCAATGGGAAATTCTATTGACAGGCTAAAAAAACTGCTGCCAAAAGATTTTGAATTCGTTGGAGAAAATACGGAAGACGGGGAAGCTGTGAAATTGCAGGAACTGTTTTTGGAAAGAGCGAAAAATATTTAATTTTCCCGGAAGAAGAGTAAAATTAGTGTTAAAATAGTCTTTGTTTGACAAAAAAGTTCTAAATAAATTTTGAAATAATCGTTATTATAATAAATAGTAGCGATTATTTTTTTATTATTGTGGCACAACCAAAACAATATTTCCTATTGATTATGCCATTAGTGTTTTTCTAATTTTTAGTAGAAATCGCATCCACATCATACTGTTTTCCCAGCTCAATTTGAGAATTATTCTTCAAGTCATAATAAGCCGCAACACCTATCATAGCCGCATTATCAGTGCAATATTCCATTTTTGGAAAATGAACTTCTATTTGATTGCCTTCATTAGTTTGAATATTTTTAAATTCTGAAAATTTTTCACGAAGCCGTCTGTTGGCAGAAACGCCTCCTGCAACAAGTATCGTTTTCACATCCTTTTCCTTCACAGCCATAAATATTTTATCATATAAGACATTTACAATAATTTCCTGAAGAGATTTTGCAATATCTTCTTTTGAAATAGGATTACCTTTCATCTTTTGATTATTTACATAATTAGTTATAAAAGTCTTTATTCCACTAAAACTGAAGTTGTAGCCGTCAACTTTTGGTTTTTTTATTTTTAAAATATCTTCTCCATTTACTGATAGTCTATCAATGTGTGGCCCTCCTGGATATTCTAATCCCAATATTCTTGCAATTTTATCATAAGTTTCTCCAACGGCATCGTCCAATGTTTCACCAAGCAAATCAGTAATTATTTTTTCATTTTCTTTGTAAATATAATACAAGTTTGTATGTCCGCCTGATACAACTAGTGATATTGCAGGTAATTTTACATCGTTATCAATAAAACTTGAGAAAATATGTCCATTAATGTGATTTACTGGAAGTAGTGGAATGTTGTTGGCGTAACTCAAGGATTTTGCGAACATTAAGCCTACAAGCAGGGAACCGATAAGTCCAGGAGTGTTTGTCACAGCGATGTAATCAATATCACTTAATTCACAGTTTGCTTTTTCCAGAGCTTCGGTAAATACTGGTAAAATATTTTCAATGTGATGCCGTGAGGCAATTTCAGGAACTACCCCTCCAAATTCCTTATGAATATCAATCTGAGTGGAAATAATATTGCTTAAAATCCTTTTTCCATCTTCTACAACTGCAACGGAAGTTTCATCACAGGATGTTTCAAATGCAAGTATCTTCATAGTTTTCTCTCTTTCTTCTTTTCGTTTTTCATTTTTTTCTTTAATTTTTAATTGTCATATTCCTTAACAATTTTGTCAAATACAGTTTCTACCAAAATTCCCGTCATACAATCTGCATATTTCTTAGGAAATTTGTCATCTCCATAAAGTGAATGCGACGGACAGTTTGGATTATTTAGCAAAAATGTACTTTTTTCAAAGGAAAATAATTTTGGATCAGTTGGTCCAAAAAATACAAAAGTTTTGGCTTTTACGGCTCTTGCTATATGAAAAGGTCCTGAATCATTTACAACAGCTATTTTTGAATATTTTAATAATATTCCACTTTCCTTAAAAGAAATTTTTCCGCACAAATCAATCACTCGTCCATCTCCATGAACTTTTACAACATTCGCGTCTTCTTTTCCGCCAATCACAAAAATTCTCAAATTTTCATTATTTTTTACAAATTTACTTTCATTTTCGAGAATCTTTTTTGCCAGTTCATCATAATAAGGCCATTTTTTCGTAAATTTAGAGGCTCCAGGAGCCAGCACAAAATAACTTTCATCTTTCAAATCATATTTTTGTACAAATTCTTCTTCCATTTCTTTATCAATATAAAATTCCAGATTATCTCCAAATCCATTTTTCATATTTTTATTAGAAAAACTTATTCCCAATTTTTTTAACGCCATAAAATAACTCTCAACAATTGTGCAATCTGCATTATATGTAATAAGTTTCGCTTTTACAAGTATAGTTTTCCACCATTTTCTCTTTTTATATCGGCAATACTGAGTATTCTTGTTTGCAAGGCTTTTTCCAATAATTCTGGAAAGAAATTTGGAATGTAAATCAATAACGTAGTCATAATTCTCTATTTTCAGTTTATTTACAATATCTTTTATATAGTTTCTATCCTTGCTTTTCTTTTTCTCAAAAATTACCAAATTTCTAATTTCAGGATTCAATGAAATTGCCTCAGAAAAAGTATTATAAACTATAAAATCTATTACAGCCTCTGGATATTTCTCCTTAATTGCCCTTATCGCTGGAGTTGTAAGAACCACATCTCCAAATGAACTAAATCTTATTATTAATATTTTCATATTTTTCCTTTTCTAAATAAATCTGGCATTTCACTCAGTTCCTTTAATAAAAGCAAATGCAAAATTTGAGTAAAATAGCCGTATATTTTAAGTTTGATTTTGCTTTATTCATATTTTATAATTTAAACCTGCTATTAGTCAAGCATTTTTCGTTATATGCCCGAATCTATTTTAATATCAAACCAATAAAATCAAGTAATGTTCGGATTTGAGCAGCATAGTCGTAACTTTTAAGTTCGATTTTAAAGTACATTATTATAAAACAAAAAAAATGCAGTCAATAAACTAACTACATTTCAATAACTTTTAAACTAATCTGCTAAATGTCTGAATAACTGGAGCATTTTCACACATTTCTACTAATAATGGTACAATTCTAGTAAAATGCCCGCTTGCATTATGCTTTTCAATAGCTTCGTTAGACTTCCATTCTTCAACAAATACCAAATGGTTTTCCTTTTCTGTATTTTGCTGCAAATGATAGGAAACACATCCCTCTTCTGCACGGCTTTCCTTTATAAGTTCATTACAAAGTTTGATAAAATCAGACAATTTATCATTTTTCACTTCAAAACTTGCTAATATATGAATCATAAACTGCTCCTCTCTAAAATTTTTTATTAAAGACATTATTTATAAAAAAAAATACCTACAATAATCGTAAGTATGACTTAATTAATATAGTGGTGCCTAGAAGAAGATTCGAACTTCCGACCCTACGGGTATGAACCGTATGCTCTAGCCAACTGAGCTATCTAGGCATTTGGTGGCGGGAGCTGGATTTGAACCAACGACCTTCGGGTTATGAGCCCGACGAGCTACCATACTGCTCTATCCCGCGACAATGAAAGTTTGTTGTTAAGTGGTGCCTCGGGCCGGACTTGAACCGGCACGGGATAAATTCCCACAGGATTTTAAGTCCTGTGCGTCTACCGATTTCGCCACCAAGGCTTATTTTACTTAAAAAGTAAACTTACAAATAACATTATATAGTATTTTTCCTTATTTGTCAACCTTTTTTTTCAGAATACTCTTTTTAGTCTAAAAAACAAGAATTGCTAAGCTCCTTTCCTAATTTTCACTTATCTACATTGGTACTTAAAGTAATTTTAATCTATTGGTTTATTGCTGTCATAAAATGAAAAAGCTATTCTAACACCTAGATTATTACTGGATATTAGAATAGCTTTTTTTTTATTAACTCTTTAACTGGTGGATTATTTTGTATTTGTCTCCCCGTCTATCTGAATTATTACACTTTGAATATTTGGAAAGTTCTTTAATATTGTATTTGTCACAGCCTGAGAAAATCCGTTAAACAATTCGGTATCTTTTTTTAGGTTGGCAAATGGCGCATTTAACTTCACAACTGTTGTATTTACATTATCAATTCTAAGATTGTATGCGCTTCTAAATTTCATGTCTTCCGTAATATAGTTGGAATTTCTTATAATTCCATTTATAAAGTCACCTTCTATAAGGTTCATTTGCCGTGGGACTGTAATTTCCCTTTCATTAACTGTCTTTGCAGCAGGATCATACACAAAGATGGAAATTTTATTCTGAGCTTCTTCTTCTTGTGTCGTTTCCTGCACCAGGTTTTTATCCACCTCTACATGAATCTTGCTCCTATGCCTTCTGTCATAACGATTTACAAGAACAACTGCTACTGTTCCAAAAAAAAGCAATGTTACAAAAAGATTTTTTCGAAAGTTACTTTTTTTCTTTTTAGTTTTTTCCTCATTTAAATTTTCTTGTTTTTGCATAAATTTCTCCTAATTTGGATAATATACTTTAATCTCCTACATTTTAACTGATAAAATTAAATAACATTTGAGATTAAATAAAATAAATCGAAACTTTTTAGTTTGATTTTAAAATATTTTATAAATTATCTAAAAAATTTTCTTATTGCATCACCAATAGTGCTTGCCGCTCTTTCCTGTCCTTCTGGTGTCAAGTAGTGTGATAAATCAGAATAATTATTCATAAATCCTAATTCTACAAGTATTGATGGTGAGTTACTTCCACGAAGCACTGCAAAGTTTGCTCCAAAAACTCCTCTTCTTCTAAGCCCTGTTAAATTTATAAGTCCATCCAATACAGATTCTGCTATAGCTTGACTTGTCTTTTGATTTTTTCTATAAAAAATATCATTTAAAATAAAGTCTGAAAATGGCACATCTCCATAGCTTCCATCAACTTTATTTTCAAATTTGGCTACTTGTGCGGCATAACTTCCTTGATCCTTTTTACTGAAGTAAAATACTTCTGTTCCGTTTGCTGATGAGCTTGAACTTGAATTTAAGTGAATACTTATAAAGAAATCTGCATTTGCGTCATTTCCAATTTTAGCTCTTGTATCCAATGGTACAAAGAAATCTGAATCTCTTGTCATTATAACGTTATAATCTCGTCTTAAATTGTTAGCCAGTCTTGTTGCTACCTGTAATGCTATATCTTTTTCGTTATATCCATTTCCTCTTGCTCCTGAATCATGTCCACCATGTCCTGGATCGACAACTATCGTGTATTTTCTGTTTCCTCTTGAAGCTGGTGTTCTTTGAGGCTGAGATGGTGTCTGTGCCTGCTGTCTTGTATTTGAATTGTAATATCCTGACTGTCTTTGCGGCTCCTGTGAGTAGCTGTTTTGCGTTGCTGCTCTTCCTCCGCTGAGCGTTACCTCAAATTCTCCATTTCCGCTTGCAACTTGATAAGTAACAGACGGTTTCAAATAAACATATACAACAACCATTCCATTATTTTTCACTGTATATATTCTGCTTATATACTGGTCATTCCTAGTTATGTACGTAGGCACTCCTAGCCCTATTTCACTATCTGGAAAGCTCAACATCAATATTTCCTCTGCACCTACCTTTGTAACTGACGCATTTGGCTTAATCTGCCCTTGTTCCCTAAATGTCCCTATAACTTTTCCGTTATTATACGATACATTTTCCAAAGTTTCAGAAAATGTAACTGCACTTACAAAAAATAACAGAAATAACAATACTCTTTTCATTTTTTTCCTCCTATTTCTTTATTATAAATATCTAATACTAATTTTATTTTTTTTCATTTCTGTCTATTGCAGATTTTAGAACTGTCATTCTTGCATTCTTATCTATCTTCATTTCCACAGTTTCCGTAAAAATATTTACGATTGTTCCTTGTATTCCTCCAACCGTCGTTATTTTATCTCCGACTTTCAAGCTTTCTAGCAGTTCAGCTTTCTGTCTTTTTTTCTTTTTGTTTGCAAAATATGTTGGTAAAATTAATATTGCCATGAATGCTACATAAATTAATATTACCCCAATTGTGTTTTTATCCATTTTTATTCCGTATAATTTAACTTATACTTTCCTCCTTCTATAATTTTAAAATCAATTTTAATTATAGCATAATTTAAGTTTTGTTTCAATTTTTAAAATAATTATTTTTTAGTTTTTTATATGAATGTATTTTTTCAACAATTTTAATTTTAAAGTAAAAAATTAAGTAATATTTATTTCATTGTATTTCCAATCTATATAGTTATCAAACAAATCTATTTTCCAAAAAAATCACGACATTCTGTATTAAATTCATTAAGTTCCATAGCTTCTAACGCTTTTATTTTTCTTCGGTTTTTAATAATATCTTCGTATTTTTTCGTATTGTTTTTGTTTTTTGATTAATGTATTTTATCACTTTCTTAGCCGTTTCCTCACCCATTTCTTCCCAGCATACCTCATTGTGTTATATTAATAAAGCATATATCTTCCAAACTATCCCCCATATACTTACCAAAATCAGCATTGGAATAATCCTTCCCATCTGACTGAATACTAACAGGTGTATTGTCATCCTTATATTTCTCAGCAAAGTATTCATTTGAAGCTCTTCCTGTACTCTCAAGTCCTTTCTCATCAGTTCCAGTCTTTCTTTGTCTGCCTTCAACTTTTCCTATTATGTGGCTTCCTTCTGAATATTTGCCACATTGTTGCAGATAAATGTTCCGCCCTGAGCCTGTGTTCCCTGATAAGTTATGTTGTTTACATTGCTATAGGTAATGCTTGAATTTTCATCCATTGGCTTCAATGCAGTTACGGCTGCACCTTCAGTATGGGAACACTCCACCTTTTTCTAATTTCATATTATCAGGTCTAACAGAACCTTTAGTTCCATCTTACAAAAAATCTAAGTGAGTAAATTAATTAATATATATTCCAGCTGTTTTTCCATTCCTTCCATTCTTTCGGTGTTACTATTGCCAAATCAAAATCTTTCATAAAATCATACGGATCTTCGTAACTTTCTAGCGGTGTGTTGTCTATTAATTCTTTTGGTGCCACTTCATGGTCTATTTCTAAATCTATTCCATGATATAATGCTATTTTGGCATATATTATAACATATACATGCAAGTAAAATTCATAATTTGGATTGTTATCATTTGAAAATTTTCTTGCCACTTTCTGTTCCATCATCCCGTCTATCGCTTTTTTCATTCCATCAATATCTTTATCTGCCAAAGCACTTAAAAATTCATAATGCAATTCTCCATATTTATAATAACTGTCTTTCAATGGCTTTTCCAAATATGCAGTACATCTTTTTTTGACTTCTTCAAAATCTCCTCTTATTGCATGAAGAATTACACGAATTAAGAAAAATGTTCCATAATCATTTTTTAAATATCCATATTTATTTTTTTCACTATCGTAATCATCAGGCATTATCATATCTATATTATTTTTGAAAAATGTTATAAAATCTGGATTATTAGACATAAACATTTCAAACATTTGAGTTGGGTGAGTAACAAGCATACTTGACCTACTGGTTGATAGTATTCTCAATTTCCCACCTATATAACAATTTAATCTGTGTTTTTTTATATTTTTTTCTATTAATAAATTTATTGAAGAGAATTTATTATAATAATTAGATAAAGTTTGCATACAAGCAAATTGATTCCCTTTTTTATTTTCTATATACTCCAATTCATCTTTATCAAAATTTTCTTCTTTTCCTAAAAAACTTGAAATTAAACTAATTCCTTTTTCGTATTTTTTCTCTCCTGCTAATATGTTCTTCATAGTTTTTTCCTCTCTTAATTATTTTTTTATATTAGTAATTTTTGTTGGAATAAATATTAATTCCCCTGTTTTTTTATCTACTCCAACTAATCCAATATTTATTTTCCCATTATCTATTGCTTCATCAACTGCTTTTTTTACTGGATTATTTTTGTCCAAGATTTTTGCTACACTCCAATTCTGATATTAAGTTAATTTAGTCCTAATAACGGCTTAAACGTATTGTTCATTTCCACAAATTCTTCATAAGTAATATCCGCCTTGTCATTAAAGATAATATATATACCCTTTTCAAGTAACAGAACTTCCTTCGCTTTTCCCTTAAGTCTTTCCAATAACTTTTCCTTTGGTACTTTTATTAGCTTATTATAACTTTCTTCATTGAAATACATCACCGGAGATAATGTAAATAATACATCTTCCAACATTCCTATATTACAATTTTTCTCCTTCAGTTTTAAAAATTCAGGATTTATACTTTCTCCATAAGTTCTTGTTTCTGGAGTTCTTCCTTCCTCATAAGCACCATTATAAGCTACATATAAATCAGCAACATAAGGATCAAAAACATTTATAACCTTTGGAAGATCATCATATATTATTTTCTTATAGTCTATCAACTTGTATGTTATTTTAAAATCATACTTCAGAGAATCCCATCTTTCTTTCTCTGAACTTTCATCTCTCCATATATAATCTCCTGATATCGAAACTCCTTTTGTTTTAGAATTTTTTGTACGATAATGCGCTCTTATTTCTACACCGAAATCCGGTACTTCTGGAATCTCACTATCTTTCAATCCTAAAGGTGCTTCCAGTTCTGACAGTCCTTTCATAACTTTCTTATGTCTTTCTTCTATTGATTCATTTTTATTGATTTTTCTATACATTCTAATGCTTCTTTCTTTATTTTGCATAAATTTAAATATCCTTTCAACTTTATTTTTCTGGTCTAATCCTGATTTCATCTATTATATTTTGATATTCTGGATTTATATCCAACCAGTCAGTAAATTTGGTCTTTGCCTCTTCCTTTGGAAATTCATATATCACTTTAATTTCTGGGTTTTGAAGTTTAGCTTTTTTTATTCTTTCAAATGTATTTTTGTAGCCTTCCATTGCTTCTGGTATCCAATAAGGAATATTTCTTTTCGCATCAATCAGATAAGTTTTACCATCCCTTACTTCAATTCCATCAAATTTTATGAAATTCATTCCTCTATGGTTAGTATTGTCATATCTTAAAGCCGGAATTACATTTTTCGGTCCATCTGGAGTCTGTTGCATCATACTTCCCGCTGTTCCCCACTGAAATTCTTGTGCTTTAGGCTTTCCTACAGGGGTTTCAAATGTATACTCAACTCCTCTGTTAGGAGTAGCATCACTTCCTCTTCCTAATTGGTTAAGCTCACTTTCAGTATAGACTTTTCTTCCATTATAATATAAATCATTATTGCTTTTAACTGAATTATTTTTCCCACCATTTGAACCGCTATTATCTTGAACCTTGTAGTCATAGTTTTGGGTATTGTTATTTCTATGAATATTTTCCCTGTTTGCAAATGGTGGCACTTTATTTGAAGCCTTTCCTCCGCCATAATTTTCAAGATAACTTTTATTTCCTGAAGTTCTTCCCATTCCACCTTTTGCTATATCGTCAATTATGTATGCTAGCGGTATATCTGATGTATGCTTTTCTATTGTTATAGTAGTGTTTCCATCTATTTTTTTGATGATTTCAACATTCTTACCTTTTGAACCAGTTATTTCTATATTTGTTGTTATTTTTTCAGTAATTGACGGTTTATAAGGAGCTTTGTATTCTATAGCAGGAGTTTTTAAATTTTTAGCCACATTTCCTGCTGTCTGTGCAATTCTTTCAACATTTCTTGTATGGACTGTAACTTCTGTTGTGCCGGAAGTTGTATTATGTGGCAGTCTCCTAGATACACTTTTTGAAGGTTTTGTCACATTTTCAGGAACTCGGAATACTCCATCAGCTCCCTCTTCAAGAATTATTGCTTCCTGTATTGCGGCTCTGCTTTCTGCGGCTGTCATCTGTGTGACAGGATTTTTAGATTTAGTAGGGATAATTTTTTTTACGGGTATCTTAGAAGTTACATGTCCTACTGCCATATCTATAGGTGTTGAAACTAATAAATTTTCAGTCTTTTGACGTCGGTTAACTTCTTCTGATGTACCATACTGTACCTCTTCAGGAGTATATCTGTCCGCAAAATCTCCTAAAAAACTTCCTAGCCCCAATGTATACATACCGTATATATTACCTATACCCTCAAGTCTCTTTTTAATTCCTTTTATTGGATGCTGTATTTACTCCTACTCCCATTCCTTTGGAACTGCTTCTGTAGGAGTTATGAAGTTCCACAACTTCCGTCATTATATTTTCACTACGGTTGTATACAATAATAGCATCCTTTGCATATGTTTCAAATTATAATAAAGAGAAGTTAAAAAATAAATCTTAACTTCTCCATTTTATTTTCTACAAATTGTTCTCTTTTATTTCAAAAATTATTTTTTCAATAATTTCTCCATTTTCCAGGCCAATAGTGATTTATATTCTACTTCCTTAATATGTTTTTCTAAACTTTCTTCTCCTTCTTTTAATTTTTCTTCTAATTCATCTACTTCTTTTAATATGTCTTTATAAAAGTCATATGTCTTTTTTTCATCTGGAAGATTATTATATTCTTCTCTTACTTTATCAATATTCTCCTGTATTTTTGAATATTTTTTAAACTTTGCAAAAGTAGTAGCTCTAAATAAATATTTATAAATGTCAGGCCAAAAATACTTTCTATCATTTTCTACTACTTCTTCAAAAAAAACATCTAAATCTTCATATTTTTTAAACCAAGGGATTATTTTGTTTTTTATTTCTTCTAAAATACTTTTCATCCCTTTTTCCATCTTTTCTTCTCCGTCCAAATCTACAAATTCTGTCTCACTACCATTTCCTATAGTATCTTTCATTATGTAACTATATATCGGTATTATTGCATACTCTACTCTTAACTCATGATAATATCTGAAAAAACCTATATATTCAAATAACCCTATTTTATTTAATTTGCAAAATCGTCCTGTTCCTTTCTTTTTATATCCAAAATCTTTCATTGGTTTATTAAAAATTTCTTTAAAGTATTTCTTATAAAGTTCATTATATTCTTTTGTTGTTAATTCTTCCATTTTTTCTTCCTTTCTATTTCCATATTGTTATATCTGATTTTTTTATTGTTCCATTAGATTTATCTATTATCTTCTGGATTATTTCTTTTTCTTGTACAGCTGTAATTCCTTGACCTCTTGCATCAATCACAATATTTTGTTTTGTAACAGTCAGCGGAAGATTCTTTCTTCTTTGTTCCACTTGTTTAACTATTGTATTAGCCATATTGTCATAGTTCTGCAGTTTATAGTTTTTCATTTCAAAACTCTCAACAGGAATATTGTTTTTTAATTTCATATTATCCGGTCTAACAGAACCTTTAGTTCCATATTCTGCTGGATCATTTTTCAAGTAACTTTTTTGTGATAATATTTCAACATTTGCAGAACGTGTTTTTAGTTGTACTCCTTTTTGATTAGCCTCTTTTTCAAATTTTTTTCTATCGTTTTCATTATCATAAATTGCAATATTAATTGTTATAGAATTTTATTGCTATTTTTTTAATAGAGTTCAGTATCAATTAAAATACAATTAAATAAAAATGACTATCTCAAAAAATCGATTCCGAGACAGTCATTTCGTGATTAAAATGAAAAAATTATTTTTAGTCAACTAAATTAATTTAGTCAATTAAGTTAGTTATTAAAGTTATTATTTTTCTGAAATTGCATCTACTCCTGGCAATACTTTTCCTTCCAAGTATTCAAGCGATGCTCCTCCTCCAGTTGAGATATGCGAGAATTTGTCAGCAAATCCTAATTGGATAGCCGCCGCTGCTGAATCTCCACCACCGATGATTGTTTTAGCTCCAGATAATTCTGCAATTGCTTTACATACACCGATTGTCCCTTTTGCGAAGTTTTCCATTTCAAATACTCCCATTGGTCCGTTCCATACTACTGTTTTTGCACCAACTAGAGCGTCTGAGAATAATTTGATAGATGCTTCTCCTATATCTAATCCCATCCATCCGTCTTCAATGGCGTCTACAGAAACTGTTTTAAATTCTGTATCATTTTTAAATTCTTTTGCTACAACTGTATCAATTGGTAATAACAATTCAACATTTTTTTCTTTTGCTTTTTTGATTAATGAAGCGGCTAATTCCACTTTGTCAGCTTCTAATAATGAAGAACCTGTGTTTTTACCTTCAGCTTTTAAGAAAGTAAACATCATTCCTCCACCGATAATCACTTTATCAGCTTTATCCAATAAATTTTCGATTACACCAATTTTATCAGAAACTTTTGCCCCTCCTAAAATTGCTACCAATGGTCTTTCAGGATTATCAACTGCTCCACCAATGAATTCGATTTCTTTTTCTACAAGGAATCCTACTGCTGATTCTTTGATGTTTGAAGCAATTCCCACATTTGAAGCGTGAGCTCTGTGCGCTGTTCCGAATGCGTCATTTACAAATACATCTCCAAGTGATGCCCAGTATTTTCCTAATTCAGGATCATTTTTAGATTCTTTTTTACCATCCAAGTCTTCAAATCTAGTATTTTCAAACATTAAGATTTCTCCATCTTTTAACTCAGCAACTGCTGTCTCTAATGCTGCTCCTCTTGTTTCAGGCACGAATTTAACTGGTTTTCCTAGAACTTCTTCCAATCTTTTTGCAACTGGCGCTAAAGTTTTTGATGCTTTATCAGCTTCTTCTTTTACTTTTCCTAAGTGAGAGAATGCGATTACTTTTCCACCATTTTCCAAAATATATTTCAAAGTTGGAAGCGCAGCTGTAATTCTATTGTCATTCGTAATAACTCCATCTTTTATCGGTACGTTAAAATCAACTCTTACCAATACTTTTTTACCTTTTACATCCAAGTCTTTTAAAGTTTTTTTAGCCATGTAGTTATATCCTCCTAAAATTTATTCATAATATCATTTCTTCCTATTTGAATTATACCACTCTTTAAACTGATTTTCAAGTTATTTAACACACAAAGATTAAAGAAAATTTTCATGCTCAAAATATTTACTATAACCAAGTTTTTAATGAGTATTTTTATATAATTAAATTGTACAAATCTTAGATATTCCTTTTACAGTAGATTTTTTTCGGCTAAAATGATAAAATATACCTATAAATAAATTTGAGAATACTCAACCGCTTTAAAATCGAACTGTTAAAAAACGGAATACATCTACTGCCTAAGGGAAAAACAGTGTAGTTTTTTAAGTTTGGCTTCAAAGCGGCTTTTGTATGTCTAAAACTTTTTCATTCTTAGTATTCAAGTAGAATAAACATAGTATAAAATTCTATTCAGAAAATAATTATGACATGCAATGAAAATTTTTAAAAAGAGGAGAGCAGGAAATGTATAAAATATTTGAAGATGTAGAGTACAAAACGCTTAAAGAGGGAAAAAGTTTTGTGATAAAGGGCATCGAATATGATTCACGTAAAATTGAAAAAGATTTTGTATTCGTAGCGATGACAGGAAGCACCGTAGATGGGCATGACTTTATTCAAAAAGCCATTGATGGCGGCGCAAAAATGATTATTTCCGAAAAAAATATTGACACAGGGCAGTACCAAAGTGCCAGCGACGTAACTTTCATACAAGTTGAAGGCATACGAAAAAAGCTCGGAATAATCGCCTCAAACTACTATGGCTATCCGCAGGATAAAATAAAAATCATCGGAATTACAGGAACAAACGGAAAAACTACATCAAGCTTCATTCTGGAAAACATTCTGGAAAAAACTGCCAGAATAGGAACAACTGGAAACCGTATACTGGATAAAGAGTTTGAAACAGTAAATACAACTCCTGAATCACTTGAGCTGATAAAACTGATTGACAAAAGTGTAAAAAGCGGAGCCGACTACTTTATAATGGAGGTAAGTTCCCATGCACTTGAAATCGGACGTGTTGACATGCTAAAATTTGATTCTGCAATTTTTACGAACTTGACACAGGATCATTTGGACTTTCATAAAACAATGGAAAACTATTTTAATGCCAAGAAAAAAATATTTTCAATGCTAAGAAACGATAAAAATCATACTGGCAGTGGAGTAATCAACATTGACGATGAATACGGAGCCAAAATTTATCTAGAAAACAACGCTAAAAACTTCATTTCCATAAGTGTAAAAAATGAAGACGCTGACATCTGGGGTGATATCCTGAACTACACAAATAACGGAATGAAAGTCAAAATAAACCTAAAAAACTATTTAGAAAAATACGGAAAAAACTTAAAAAATACAGAAAATGTATACAGATTTGAAATTGATCTAGTCGGAGAGTACAACTTGTACAATATTCTAGGGTGCATAGCTTCAGCGTTGTCATTAGGAATAGAAATGGACTTCATTGTCAAAAAGCTGGAAACTATGCCAGCAGTTCCTGGAAGATTTGAAACTATAAAAAATGATCTGGATGTACGGATTGTAGTGGATTTTGCACATACCGACGACGGTCTTCTGAATGTTGGAAAAACCTTGAAACAAATTACCGATAACCGTGTTATAACAATATTTGGCGCAGGCGGTGACAGGGATCACGAAAAACGTCCAAAAATGGCGCAAGCCGCCATAAAGTTCAGTGACTTCATCATTTTAACCTCAGATAATCCACGTACAGAAAATCCTACAAAAATTTTGGCAGATATAGAAAAAGGGCTTATAGGCGAAAAATTCCCTTTTAACAGATACCTTATCATTGCCGACAGGGAGAGGGCAATAAAATATGGAACACGAATGCTGGAAAAGGGCGACAGCCTTTTAATCGCGGGAAAAGGACACGAAACATACCAGATAATTGGAACTGAAAAAATTCATTTTGATGACAGGGAAATTGTGAAGGAAGCACTGGAAACAAAAATACAAAGGGGCTAACGCCTCTTTTTACTTTATATATTCTTTTTCCATAAAAAATAGAAATTATATTTTGTCTGTTTGCTGATAAATAGCATTAATCTCTTTCTTGTAAAAACACTTCATAGCGAATCTGCTATTTAAACCGAAAATATTATACAATCCATGTAATAAATTACTTTTTACGAATAGAATAACAATTCCCTAAAAATCAATCACAATTCCCGAATTTGCCTTGCCTCCTTTTCTCCCATGCACAATAATTAAATCTGTTTTTTTATATTTATTTATTTCAATTGAGATGATATTCATGTTATTTGCGTAAATATATCCGAATACATCATTCAGCCTGCTGTTTGGCACAATTACAAAGAACTCCCCATAATTGCTCAAAAGTCTGCGAATTTCTCTAAAAAGTTCTTCCAATGTGAGTAAAATTTCATATTTGCTAATACGCTCTGTCACATTGTCAGGCAACTTTCCAGCATTAACTTTTTTATATGGAGGATTGGAAAAAATAAATTCATATTTCCCCTCAATATTTTTTATATTTTCATTTAATGGCGTTATTTTTTGCCTCAGATTATTTATTTCTATATTTTTTTCTAATGTTTCGTACACATCCTTCTGCACCTCAACTGCAATAATCCTCTCCACCATATCAATTTCGGAAATTAATAGGCTCATTATGCCTTGTCCTGCTCCTATTTCCAAAATTACGTTTTTTCTAGTCTTTGGATTTTTATTCTTTTTACTAAAGTATTTTCTTAGAAAATTAGACAGGAGCAGGGCATCTTCTGTTATTTTCAACCCCTTTTCCTCAACTATCATTTTTTTATCGGCACTTTCTAGCATTTCAACATATCCCATTATTTTTATTCCTCCTTTAGCAAAGCAAAACAAAAACTGCCCCAAACATTTTTATATTTGAAACAGTCTTTGAAAATATATATTTATTTAAATTTTATGCAGAAGCTGAATCCTCTTTTTTCATGAACTGTAAATTTTGTTAATTTTAAATGAGCTTAAGCGTATTTTTATAAAATTTCCAGCTCCTTGTCTGCATATTCATGTGCCAGTTCCAGTCTTACACGTTCTTTTGAATTTTCAAATGTTGCCTGTGTGAACGGTATTTCTGACGTTTTTGTTATTAGATAGTATCCTGAAGTGTCATTTCTTTCAAGGATTCCGTCTTTTTTCAGTGCAAATATCTGATTCATCAGTTCATCATTTTTTCCAATTCCTGGAATGGCATCTGATTTAACCATTTTCTTAAATCTTTCCTTTACACTGAATTTATACTTATCCTGTTTTTCCACTGTGCTCCATGTAACTTTTCCGCTTTCGATTTCTGCCTTCAAATCCTGAACTTTTTTGATGATTTTTTGTTTTGAGGCTTCGGAAATAGTCGGTGTTATCAGAATATGGCTGACTTTTGCAACGTTTTCGTTATTTGCATCCTTGCTTTGAATATATATAATGTGGTATCCAAATTGAGTTTTTATAGGTCCGACAATATCTCCTGCCTTTCCGCTCTTAACTGCGTTTGCAAATTCAGGCACAAGCTGTGAAAGATCGGCTGTTTCTCCTAAACTTCCCCCATTATTAGCAGATCCCGGATCTTTTGAAAATTCTTTCGCTTTAGCTGCAAAGTTATCCTTATTTGTTGTTTTCATAATATCCTGAGCTTGCTTCTTGGCTGCTTCAAAATCTCCATCTCCTGCCTGATATTCCTCTCCTATTACATAACCGCCTATGCTGTTCGGAATATTGTAGCTGTCTTTCTTTGCATTAAATTTTGCCTGCAATGCGGCTTCATCAGGCTTATACGTATCAATAAGGTAATTATAGTATTTTTGAGAATAGTCTCTTAGCTGCTCCACGCCTGTCAGTTCAGGATCGGCTTTTATTCCTGCCGCCTTTGCCTTGTTGGAAATCTTTACAAATTTATCAAGATTTGTCTTCAATGTTGCCTTTAGGTCATTTACAGCCTTATCTGAGTATCCTTGCTGAGTCTGTGAAACAAGATTTATCAGCTGCTCGTTTACATCTTCATTTGTATATTTATAATCTCCATTTTGCGCCACAGTCGCTGTCATGCTGGCATATATTTTTTCAAAGTCCTTGTTCTTGAATACAATCTTTGTTTTCTCCTTAGCCTTTGCAATATATGACTTTAAAATCATGATATTCTTGTCCTGTGTCATATTTTCCCTAATTTGTTCCTTCACGTCTTCAAAATCCTGATTCAGGAAAGCCTGAGTATATTTATTTCTCTCGTATGCTTTTTTTATTTCCTCATCCGTAACCTTGTCACTTGAAAATATCTTTTCTCTCATTTTTTCAATTATTTTTTCATCTTTTATTGCCTTCTTAAAAGATGTTATGTTATAACCTCTGTTTCTCAGATGATCAACAAATTCTTTTCTGTTCATTTGCGACTGTTTCTGATAATTGTTAAACTCCTTGTTTATTTCAGCTCTGCTTACTTTTATCCCCAAATTATGAGCTGACGAAAGCAGCACTTCCTTATTAATCATAAGCTGTAAAACATATTCATTTATAATGTTGTCAGGAATATTCTTTATATTTTCAGCACTTACTCCAACTTGTGACAGCTGCTGTATTTTCTGCTGATTTATTTCACTAAGCTGTGCTTTAAGTCCATAGCTCTCCCTGTCAAAATCATCACGGTAGATTTTTGCCCCATTAACTGTCGCAATCACTTCCCTATGGTTCATAGCTCCAAACACGTTATTTTTCAGGAATAATATACCTGTAATAAGCATGGCTATTCCAAATATTCCTATCATAACTGCAGAAACAATCTGGATTGCCTTCTTGTGACTTCTAAATAATCCCATTATCTGTCTTCCTTTCCTTTTTCTTTAGTCATTTAAGTATTATAGCATACAATAGACTATTTTTCTATTATTTTTTAAATAAGAATCACGTAAATTTGTGAAAGAGTTCCCTTATTAAACTGACTTTAGGATTTTCCGAACTTTCTCCTCATCAATTTCTGATATTTTCTTTACTGATACAGGATTTTCAAAATGCAAATTTATTGCCTTTTCAAACCAAGTTACACCAATCCATTGTCCAAATTTATATCCAGTTTTCTCAAAAAACGCAACCCTTTTAAACTCAAAATAATTATGAAGCTTTTCACTGTTCTCGTTAGGATAAGTTACAAGTCCATAAACATTCACAATATTCTGCAACTTTAATATTTCAATCAAAATTTTATACAGTTTTTTTCCAATTCCATTTCCAGCAAACTTCCCATCGGTATAGACCGAAAGCTCAGCATCCCACTGATAGGCAGCTCTTGTCCAAATTCTATGTGCATAAGCATATCCAGCAATCTCATTTCCGCATTCACATACAATATATGGATATTCCTCCAAAGTTTCCCTAATTCTCACTTTAAATTCCTCAACAGCAGGCACTTCATACTCAAACGTGATTGTAGTATTTTCAACATATGGTTTATAAATTTTCAAAATTTTTTCTGCATCTTCTTCAGCCGCAAATCTAAAAACTAAATTCTCTTTTTTCAATTCCATCTTTTCACCTTCACATATCTGTTTTTCGTTATTATCGTAAATCTATTTAAAATTTGGTAAAATGTTACAATTAATATTACAATTTATGATATATAAAAAACAATGGATTAGCTAGATACAACCTAACTTTCCACTCTTATTTTAAACTAGAACTGCTATAATAGAAATATTATTAACTTTTTTCAATATACGCTTTAAATTTGTAAAAACTTTTTAATTAAAAACAGCTTTAGCCCTATTTTAAAGGTTAAAACTGTTCAAAAAAATATTTAGATAGGGACGTTAAAGTCCTTATATCTGTTTATTCTGTTAAATAATTCTTCACATAAAATGGCGTACCCGTGAGGAATCGAACCCCAAGCCTTCTGATCCGAAGTCAGACGCTCTATCCAGTTGAGCTACGGGTACACAAAAAAGTAAGTTATAAAAAACTTACTTTGCTAATACTTTTAAAATTTTAGGGCTTAATGTTTCTTTGTTCTTTAACAAGATTTTTTTAACTTGATCAGCATTTTTCCCTTTTAATGTTTTCATTGCTTTTGTACAAACTCTTACTCTAACTTCTTCATTGTTAATAGTTAAAAGCATTGTTTGCAAATTAGGTCTCCAAATTCTTTTTGTAGCTCTGTGAGAGTGACTTACTCTATTTCCGTGGCTTACTGTTTTTCCAAAAACTTCACATCTTTGCATTTTATTCACCTCTACTAAATATTTTAGTAGTTCTCCTTTCATCTTTATTTTTTAAAACAGCTATTTACTGTTTTTTATTATAATATATTAACTTAACTATTTTATAAAAAATCGTTATTCAGTTAAAATTATTTTTACATATCGAAACTTATTTTATCATATTTTGCAAATTTTTACAAGTTATTATCAGTATTTTTTCGTTTCACAAAAAAAAACTTTAAAACCAAACTCAAAAATTATGCTCATTTTTCTTAAATTTTAAATTTATATAGTTATTAAATTAAGTATTATAAATTTTATTTTTCAAAAAATTGTTTTAAATTTGGCGGGAAATAATTTGGCCCTTTTATCACTTTTCCGTCTTCACGGTAAATTGGCTTCCCATTTTCATCCAGCTTGCTAAGGTTGCTTCGATGTATTTCTTCAAACACGTCTTCAATAACATCTTGCATCCCATGCTCAATTATCGTTCCACAAAGGATATAGAGCATATCCCCAAGAGCGTCTGCAACTTCCACAACATCCCCTCTTTTAGCCGCTTCCAAATATTCTTCATTTTCTTCCTTCATCAAGTCGAATCTCAATTTTTCGAGACCATTTTCCAATTTTCCAATTGGTTTATCAGAATTTCCAAGTTTATAAATTCTGTGAAATTCTTCAACACATTCTATTTTTCTTTTCATTACTATCTTTCCTTTCTAAATTTTTTATTTATTTTTTAATAATAATCATTTTATTTTATTTATTTTGCAGGATTGCTCATTTCGTTAAATCCTTATCTTGCAGTAAAGGTTTATCTTGATAATTAAAATTGTGTCAAGATTGCTGCCAAATATTTATGGCTAGACTCCAACTTTTATTTGCACAATTCAAAAAAGTCGTTAGACAGCCGTAGCTGAACAAATAAAAGCTCCATCGGTTTATTAACTATATTGTAATTATTCGCAAATACTAGGTTTTCATACTTTGTTAAAAACATTTGTAATAAATTCTTTCTCTAAACAGGGTTTAGTGCAGATAATTTTATTTGATTTAAAAATCTATTCTAAAATCTCAAACAGTTATTTTTTCTTTAATAAAATTTTACTTCATAATTTATTATAAAATCCATTTATGAAATAAAGGGATAGTGGTTAATCTACTTTACGTACAAAAAAAGAAAAAAGTATAAAACATAGAAAAATATCTATTAATAAATAATGAGACTATTTTATTATTAATATCAACAAACAATATAAAATTACTACTTTTCCAATATCAGAATAAAGCATAACTGCGGAAAAAAATCTTGTTTTTTCCAAAATTTCAGTATCGTCTTCTTCTACTTTTTTTAATATCTTAGTTTGAATATTTTTTATGTCTTTTTTTATTAATAAAACTGCCAATATAAGTGCTAATAAAATCATTATTCCAGCGACAACAGTTTTATGTGTGCAAAAAAATAAAAGTTTACTGTAAAAAATTGCTAGGATTAGCCCCATTATTAGCGACAGGACTGTTAAAGCAGACTTCATATTCTTTTTTTGTTTATTTAACAGTGTTATTGGTAAGGTAAATAAGAACAGAATTTCTAATACAAATAAGAGTATAAGAAATATTCCTTTTACATCTGGCAGTTCTAATTTTCTTATAGCGTGAATTATATTATCCAGTTCAAAAATCATGTAGCTTTTTAACAGCATACACAATAAAATTGAGATTGCTATTCCTGAAATTACCCATATTCTGCTTGCTAAAATTTCTTCGGTTATAAAAATTTGTATTTCTTTTGATGTTCCAGCATCTATTTTATTCTCTGTTTTCCTGTTACTTTTCAAAATTTCTCCTCTTAAATATGCTCAATCTCTTTTAGATGAGCAAGATTTTATAATTTTTAAATTGTGAGTTTCTTGGCTGTAAATAGAACGAGAGCTATTTAGGGATTCATCAGACAACTTTAATTATCTTTATTGTCAAATAATCCGAAAATAACCCTCTGTAATTTTTATTTCCCACTTTTCAGTTATGTAAAAACTTAGTCTCTTCCTCTTCCTAAAATTCTTAAAATGCTTAGGAACAGGTTTACAAAATCCAAATATAATTCCAAAGCACCAACAATTTCAATTTTGTTAAGAATATCTGAGTCTTCATGAACTGCACAGGCGATAATATTATTTCTTATTCTGTTTACATCAACTGCAATATAAATTGTAAAAACAACTACTCCTAAGACTGACACAAACAAATCAATTGCACTATTTCCTAGAAACATATTTACTACACTTACTAATATCATTGCTATTATTCCAGCTGTAAGCAATGGCACAAATCTAGTCAAATTTTCCCTAGTAAAATATCCATAAACTGCTAAAACTACAAAGATTGACAACGTTCCTAAAAATGCTGAACCAATCATATCTGGAGCATATCTGAGCCCAATAACCGAGAACGTCAGTCCGCTCAATGCCGAATATATTAAAAATATAAGTTTTAGAACACTCGAATTTGCTGTATAAACTAAGGCTGAAAAGGCTAAAACTGCAACAACTTCTAAAATAAGAAATATCCAGTATTTCTCTATTATCATATATGCAATAGAATTTCCATTATTTACTCCATTATAAACCATAAAACCAATACCGCCAGTTATAAGAAGCCCTATTACCATCCATATCATACTTCCACGCACTTTTGAACTTATCAGCCTGTTTAAATCATCATAAGTCATCGTCGTTTGCCCGTTATATTCATTGTAATCATTGTTGTCATGGTTATAAGTTTCCAATTCATCATAATCATTTCTCATAAAAATCACCTCATTAGTTTAGTCTTTTTTATTTTTAAAAATAATTTATTTCAGTAACTTGAATAATTTACTATTAATTTTTATAGAATTTTAACTTAAAATTTTATGTTCAAGCCATCATAATATTATAACTGATATTTTTTAAAAAAGACTTTTATTTATCAGTTAAATTACTTAATTTTATTTTTTATTTTGAAAATGGAACAAAAGATTCCTGTTTTAAAGTTTGGATAATTTCATCAACTGATACGTTTTTACTGTCTTGTGAACCAAATCTTCTTACGTTTACTTCGTTGTTTGCAACTTCATTTTTACCAATTATTAGTTGAACTGGTATTTTTTGGTCTCCGTTTGCTTCCCTAATTTTGTATCCAATTTTTTCTACTCTTGTGTCAAGCTCTACTCTGATTCCTGCATCTTGAAGTTTTGTAAACAATTCTTTTGCGAAAGGCACCTGTTCGTCAGAAATTGTCAGGATTCTTGCTTGTACTGGCGCTAACCAAGTTGGGAATGCTCCTGCATAATGTTCGATCAAAATTCCGATAAATCTTTCCAAACTTCCATACATTGCCCTGTGAATCATTACAGGCTCGTGTTTTTCCCCATCTGCACCTATATAGCTCATTTCAAATCTTGCTGGAAGATTAAAGTCTAACTGGATTGTTCCACATTGCCAGATTCTTCCTATTGAGTCTTTCATCTTAAAGTCGATTTTTGGTCCGTAGAATGCTCCATCTCCAGGATTTAACTTGTAATTAATTCCTTTATGTTCCAAAGCTGATTTCAAGTTTGCTTCAGCCATTTCCCATATTTCGTCTGAACCTATTGCTTTATCAGGTTTTGTTGACAATTCAATGTGGTATTCAAATCCGAATACAGTGTAAAATTTATCATATAAATCAATAATTTCGATAATTTGTTCCTCAATTTGCTCTTTCGTACAGAAAACATGGGCATCATCCTGTGTAAATGCTCTAACTCTCATAAGCCCGTGTAAAGCTCCACTAAATTCGTGTCTGTGAACAAGCCCCATTTCTCCATATTTCAATGGTAAATCCTTGTATGAATGCAAGTTATTCTTGTAGGCAATTACTGAACCTGGACAGTTCATAGGCTTTATTGCATATTCTTTTTCATCAATTGTCGATGTATACATATTTTCACGGTAATTGAACCAGTGTCCAGAAATTTCCCACAGTTCCTTATCTAGCATAATTGGAGTTTTTATTTCCTGATAACCTCTTTTTTTATGCTCAACTCTCCAGATTTCCTGCAATTTATTAAATAATTCCACACCTTTTGGCATAAAGAACGGGAATCCAGGTCCATGCTCGTCTACAAAGAACAAGTCAAGCTGTTTTCCTAATTTTCTGTGGTCTCTCTTTTCAGCTTCTTCCATCATTGTCAAATAGTCATCCAGCTCTTTTTTTGTTGCAAAAGCAACTCCGTAAATTCTTTGAAGCATTTTATTGTTTGAATCTCCACGCCAATAAGCTCCTGCTGTTGACATTAGCTTAAATGCTTTTAGGTAGCCAGTCGATGGAATGTGTGTTCCACGGCATAAGTCTATAAATTCACCTTGCTGATAAATGCTAACTTTATCTGCACCCAGGTCTTCAATTATCTCAACTTTATAAGTTTCACCTTTTTCAGCAAAGAATTTTTTTGCTTCTTCGGCAGTCATTTCACTTCTTTTAAATTCATAATTCTCTTTTACAATTTTTGTCATTTCCTCTTCTATTTTTGCTAAATCTTCTTCAGTAAAGGGTTTTTCAGGGTCAAAATCATAAAAAAATCCATTTTCAATAACAGGCCCTATCGTAACCTTTGTATTTGGGAAAAGTCTTTGCACAGCCTGAGCCATAATATGTGCCGCGCTGTGTCTTATAATTTCTATCCCTTTTTCACTTGTATTAGTAATTATTTCAATTGTTCCAGATTTGTCAATAATATGAGATGGATCAACTTGCACACCGTCAATTATCGCCCCAACGGTTGCCTTCCCAAGACTGCTCCCAATACTTTTTGCAAACTCCACAACAGTCATCGGATTTTCCAACTGTCTTTTACTACCATCAGGCAAAATCATTTCTATCATTTCGATTCCTTCTTTCTCTCTTTTGTCAAATAAAATTAGGCTCTAGTTAGCCTAATCGCATAATTATTTATTATAGTATAATTCTTATTTTTTTTCAACCTAAAAATACATAAAAAATTAAATAACATTTAAATATGTACTGTATAATCAAATGCAACAAAAAATGTATAATGAGGTTTAATATAAAAAAATCAAATATAAAATTGTCTTTATTACTAATAATGAAGTTACCTTCCTCTTTCAATAATTAGTATTCTATTCCACCCCTAAAGCTTTAAATACAGCATCTTCAGCTGTAGAATAAAAAATTAAGTTAAATGCACCTATTAAATCTGGTGGCACCGTCGCCAAATCAGAAGCCGAAGTCATTGGCAACAATACTTTTTTTGCCCCTGAATCTAAACACACTTGTAACACATTTGCAAGTTCACTTACTTTTAGTATTGTTCCACCGATACTCAAATCTCCTAAAATTACCGCACTTGAAATAATAGGTTTATTTAATGCAGCTGAACAAATAGCGATGTATGTAGACAAAGTTACATTTGAAGTCATTCCAATACCTTTTAAGTCTTGATAATTTACAACATAATCATTATTTTTTGTGCTAATTTCTCCACTTATTAATTTCCCATTAGCTCTTAAGTATTTAAATGCCATTTCAGCTGATTCCTTTGCTTCACGATTATTTCCTAATCCTGCTTTTTCAAATTTTCCTGTTCCTTTTGTCATCTGAGTTTCAATTTTAAACAATCCAATCATTCCACTTTTTATACTTGAAACCGTATACAAATGACCTGGTTTTCCAATACCTTCTGGAATCAAACTTCCACTACTTTGCTCTGGAACAGGAACATATTCTTCATTAAATTTTTCATTATCGATATACGAAAAATTTACGTCATAAAATTCCATCCCACCTATTTTTTTTAGTTGCTCTTTAACTCTTCTTCTCATTTCTAGTGAGAATCTTAATATCTTTTCAATTTTTTCTTTTGTAAATTTTCCATGTGGATAAATTATTTTTACCATTCCAGAAACAGTTTTTTTGACTGCAATCACATCTCTTTGATTTAATTGATTTCCTAATTTAAAATACTTATCATATGCATCTGCATAAGAAATTTTACGTAATTCTCTCATAATTTCCGCATAATAATCTGTTATAAAACCATAGTCATCAGTAAAAAACTCTGGTCTATATTTAGGAATTTCCCAACCAGGTAAATAACAGTGCATTCTATCTAAGAATGCCGTATCTCTTCCCATTACATGAGGAAATGGTTCAAATAAATTAGAAGTTTTTAAAACAACATCTACACTCTGATTAATATTTCCTATAAAAACCATTCCAGCACTTGCATTTTTTTGTTCTTTCCCACGTGCAAACGAGCCTGATGCCATATAATCTTTCATAATTTGGACTCCATCTTGATCCTTAAACTTCATTCCTGCCACCTCATCAAAGGCTACACAGTCCCAAAGTCCTACGAGTCCCATTGTTCCTCTTCCCATATTATAAAAAAGATTTGCTACACTTGTTTGACCTCCTGATACAAGTATACTGTTCGGGCTTATTTCTTTATAAATATGTGATTTCCCAGTTCCACGAGGCCCTAGCTCACAAAAATTATAATTATTTTCTAACAATGGTATTAATCTTGACAAATGAAGCCATTTAACTCTTTCATCAAATTTACTAGATTCCATTCCTGTACTTCTTAAAACAATATCTATCCACTCTTCATCTGTAAATTTTTCTCTTAAATCTTTAAACTCTTCAAAATCAATTTCTGGCATTTGTACAGGTGTTAATTTTTTTATAATTACAGGATTTCCTTTTTTATCGTCTTCATCATAATAATATTCCAACTGAATAATACACCAAATACCTCCTCCTAACAATCTCTCGTATTTAGAAGGATAAACATCTGATACTGGAACACCTTTTAACGATAAATTGGAAAATTCAGCTTCATGTCTATTCTCCTTAAAATTTAACTTTACAGTAACCTTGTCAATTATTGTATAAGATCCATTTTCTCTTAATTTTGATTTTATTCTTTCGGCTTCATCAGGTCTTACATAATTTTGTGCCAAAATTCTTTTTACTGTTCCCATTCCTTCTTCTATATCTTCTTCATTTTCTGAAGAACAATACATTCCCAATAAATATTCAAGCACATATATAGGAACATTTGCCCCTTCCCTTATTTTTTTTGTCAAATCTTTTCTAACGATTTTTCCAGAAAAATATTTATTTAACTTTTCACTTAATGTTTCTCTATCTTTGTCATTATTAGCCTCTTTTAAACAATCATTATCCTCAAAAGTTTGACAATAATCCTTATTCACTTTTTCCTCCTTTAATATCTCTTGTTTCAAACAAAAAAATTATTTATCAAAATCCAAAATCATCTGAAAATAATATATCTATTATTATTTTTTTCCTTTCTTCAATTTTAGTTTCTATATTTTTTACAACTAAATAATAATCTTCATCTTTTTTATATTTTTTATTTATTAAAGTAAATCTTAGTTTTTTTATTCTTTTTACAGTTTCAGTTTCTTCACTATTTGCTTTATAATTTTCTATATTTGAAATTATACTCTCATTACTATCAATAAAATATATTTCAAATTCTGTAGGTTTTATAATATCTGTTACAGCACTTTTTTGAAGAAAATCAAGCGAGATTTTCAAATTAGTTATTTTGTTAATTTCTGATATTAAACCAACTTTTACCAATTCCGTGTCTACTGATCCTTTTGCAGTTTTTACTTTTATAACTGGAACAATTAATTCTTGTAACGAAATTCCACCATGATAATAATTTTGTCCACCACCACTAACCTTAAATACACTAGAAGTATTCGGTGAAATTACTTTTAAATTTTCATTTTTATTATTTAAAACATCTGACATGTTTATTTCATTTGTACCAATTTCGCCATATTCATTTTCCGTTACTATGTATCTCCTATTCACAACATCATTTTTACTAGAAAAGTTTTCTATTTTATCACTTTCATCTATTTTTCTTCTTTTGTAAATAAATCCGTGATCTGCTGTTACTATTATATTATTAATAGATTCCACTCTAAGTTTTTTTATTAAATTCATAATTTCTTCTATCGCTTTTTGACACGCCTCAAACACTTCATCTTCAGTATTTGCCTTATCTCCTATCGAATCAATTTGATTATGATAAATATAAAGTTTTTTCTTATTTCTAAATACCTCTCTTAATTCATTTTTTGAACATCTAAATACTTCATCAAAATCTAAAGCTACTGAATTTTCATCATAACTTTTTAAAATTTTTTCTCTTTTTACTCTGTCATTGCAAGCTTTTCCATCAATAAGTACTGAAAAATCACCATTTTCGACTTCTATTTCTATTTTGTCATGTGGAAGCAATGCTGCCATACCTAATTTTGTAATAGAAGGTATAATTCCTAACTGATATTCTATTTCAGCATCTATAGTTTCATCTCTACTCATCTTATAAAATAATTCTCTCCCAGTCTCATACCTCAAAGCATCAGAAATTATTACTACAATTCTATTTTTATTAATTTCAACATAATTTTTGTAAAAATCCTTTTGTAAATTTATTTTCTTAGGAAACTCTCTATAATTAAGTAGGTCATTAAATTTTATATTTGCAGGATTTAAAAATTTATCAGTATATTTGGTTTCTAATAATTCTAACAACCTACTATACTTTTCACTATTTTCTGTTAATTGATCATAGTAATAACAAAATTTCCTATAATATGTATCAATCATATAATCTTTTTGAGCATATTTTTCTATTATTTCTAATAAATCACTACAAGTTTCAAAATTTGTATTTTTTATTCCTTTGTAAGCATATTCCAATATTTTATACTCTATCTTTAATTTTAAATTATCAATATTTTTCTCTCTTCGTAATTCTATTATCTCTGCTATAGATTTATCTTGCAACTTTGCTGAAAAATTCTCATCAACAATTCTTTCAACTATCCATTTCGTTATTTTTTCATCAGGAAAATCAAATATATCAAGTTCCAAAATATATTCAGGTAAAATATTTTTAAAATATTTATTTCCATCTATAATAGAATAAACTTCTGAAACAAGATTTTTAAAAGTTTCTCTATATTCAGAAATCTGTCGCAATCTATTTAAAAATACCATAACGGTACTTCTTATACTTAGTTCCTTAAATCTAACAGGAATTTCTTTTGTTATTTTTTCAGAAGCATAAGTTAAAAATATTCCAATAAGTAACTTAGTTAAACTCGGATCATCATCAACATATCCAAATTTTAATCTACATAATTCCCAAAACTTCTCTTCAAGATTATATTTATTAAACTCTACAAGATATCTACTTTCTTTTCTGTTGACATCTGTAATTAAAATTCTTGTAACATCTTCAAAACCATCAAATATTTCAGCTTTTGAACCTGTAATTGCCCTCATTAAAATGATTTCCATATCTTCTTTTTTTGAAGGTTTACTGTCATTTACCAGCTTTTCAAACTTTTCCCTTCTATCTTTTGCCTCAAAAAACTTTCTATGCTCTTCCATTACTTCCTTGAGTTCATCGTCTATTTTCAAATTCTGAACCATTATGGAAATCCAGTCTGTTAAAAACACCTTTGAATACATTATTGTATCAGCAAGGTGATTTTCCCTGTTTTCACTTCGTTTAAATGGAGCATATATTAAATAATTTGTTTCCTTTTCCTCTCTTTCAAGAAGTATTTTTGTTTTAAAAAGCTCATCCTGATGCAATACAAGTAATTTTGCATTTTCCAGCTGTAATTCTTCAATTTCTGACAGAAATTCCTGTTTTTCATCATACCAGAAAACAAGTCTTCTTCCTTCTTTCTTAAATTCACTGTTAAGTGTATCTGTAATTTGTTCTAAATTCAATTTTCTCACTCCATGATTTTTTATACCTCAATTTAACCCACCCATTTTTATTTCACTTTAAACATTTCCAGTTCTTTTTTACTCAAACCATTCTCAATATGATTTTCTTTAATATATTCGTTAGCTTTACGAATATCGTAATAAACCTCTGTTTCTCTAGGTAATACATAGAAACCAATATCATCAAAATCCTTTATACTTTCAAAATCCATTTTTTCAAAAATTTTTTCAGCTTCAACTCTGTTTCTAAACATTTTTACCACTCTCCCCTTTTTTAACTTTATTTTTATTTTTATAATACCATATCTATTTTAGAGTGTTAATTAGATTTCTTTGAAAATATTATATTTATTAGTCTCTTTTATTCAATTGCCATTGTTCTTTTATCCCAAATTTTGTATAATTTTTGGGATAGTTTACAGATAATATTTCTTTTATATTTTTACTATTTTAAAAACTTTAATCAACCTTAACTTGCTTTCTAAATAAAAAACTGTTTTATAAAACAAAAATATTATTAAATCCTTTTATAATAAATCATATTATGTCGAACTTATAAAATATTTTTTACTTTCTAAAACAGTTCTATTCTTTATTTTATATTTAGTTCCTGTTTCAATCCTTTCTGCAATATTTGAGAAAAATTCAGATTTTTATTCTTTGCCAGCATATCAAGCCATGTAGGCAATGTTACTGTTCTACTTTTAAAAACCTGTTTTATCAATGATCTTTCATATTCCAGATTAAAATCAAGTCTCACTAAATATTGATTATCTGCTATTTTTTTTGACAATTCCTTTGCACTACTTGGTTCAGGATATTTTTTACATTCCTTTTCCAGTAATTCCAGTTCACTGACAATAACATTTTTTGCCATATCAATTGCTTCTTCTTCTGTTTCCCCATATGCCCCCAGTTCCAACTTAAAATCGGGAATATTAACTTCATAATATTCATCTGATGTGTAAGTAATTATAAGTGGATAAAACATTAAAAACGCCTCCTGATATTCTTGAAGTAAGTAGAGCAGAACTTTATTAAAGTCCTGCCTGAGCCATTATTCTTTTTAATGTTTTAGGAGGTACCTCGTCTTTAGCTTTATGCCACGCAATTGTCACTCTTCCTGTTTTTACAGGATGTTTATATTGTCTATGACTTGAGTTACTTGGTACTCGAACCCATCCATCTTTAAGAATAATAGCTTCTACTTCTTTTACCGTCATCTTGCCTCCCTAGGAATGTTAAAAGTTTACGGCAAAAACATTATAACACATATTCAATATTTGTTCAATATGATTTATTTTAATTGTCCTATTGTATATTTTAGCTCAAATATTATATTATTTCTCTAATAATTCTTTTGCTTTTTCAATTTCATAGATTTTAATTCTATTTTCTAATAAAAGTTTATGTAATAAATTTTTTCCTTTATCTTTATTTTCAAGAGTTTTTCCATAGTCATTTATTAATTTTACAACTCTATTTTCTTGTCTACTTTTTTCTTTCCCATCATAATCTGAATACAGAAAAATCAATCTTATTTTTGAGTCATAAATACTATAATAATCAAACATACTCTGAAAATAAGAGTAATCTGCTTCTGATAACGAATGTCCAAAAAAGTAAATTGTTTCTAAAAGCTTATTAGATGGTAACGTAAAACTTTCAATTGTATCATTACTTAAAATTCTATATGTTTTAGTAAAAATATTCATACTTTCATCAACATTTTGGTTATCTATTCCAAAAATTGGATTTTCATAATCTCCATGAATATTAATTACTTCCTCTATACTTCTTATATTTTCAGCTATTGTATATTTTTGTATATTTTTAAATTTATCAATCTCATTTTTTATAATAGTTGTATAATTAAAATTTATTATTTTTTTAGGTTTGTCATTATATAATATATTATCTAAACTATGAGCCAATTTATTTTGAACATCCTTAATATAATTTCCAAAATCTTTTTCAAATAAATTTAAATGTTCCAATGCTACTTTTATTGCTATTTTTACATCTAATACACTTTCTATTAACATTTGAACTATAATGAAATATTTATATTTTTCATGATTTTTAGCATATTTTACAATATCTTTTATATCTGCTTTATATTCAAATATCTCCCTGATATTATTGACATAACTAACTATATTAGTTTCAACCTCATACCATTCTTGTTCTTTTTTACAGAATAAAAGATAATAAAAAAATAAATTTTCATTTAGTTCATTATGAAGTTTTTCTATTAATTCTTTTAAATTCTCTTCTTGAAAATAAGGTCTATCGTGTAAATCATTGTAACTGGTTATTTTAAAAAAAATTTCATTAAATTTTGTCCAAAATTTTTCTATTTTTTCTTTTTTTATTTCAAAATAATCTTCATATCTCGTAAGTAATCCTTGCCATAAATCAAAGCCATTTCCTAGAATATAAAGTTCCTGTGTCATTAATTTCCTCCATTTATATAAGATTTTTTATTTCCTAAAGTATCTATAATGAAATTTATAAATACAGAAGTTTGTTCTATTATAAATTTTACTTCAAATTCACTTATTTTGTCATTATGTTTTACATTTTCATTTTGATATTTGCAATAACATCTTATAACTTGCGTAAATAAATTTCTAATTTCAACAGAAATATTTTTTTCTTCTAAACTCTCTCCTAAAATTGAAATTTGATTTTCTAAGCTTTTTTTATTGTTTAAAATTTCTTTTAACAATGACTCCAAAGAGAATCTCATATCATCTAAAATATGTCTATTATTACCTTTTTTATCAAAATTTTTTATTCCTTCTTCATATTTTTCATAAGATTTTTGATAAATTTTCAAATTATTCTTTGTTTTTATAATCAGTAATTCATTACTAGATTTATTAGGGGATAATTCCCCATATTTTTCGTACAATCTTTTTTTTAACTCCATTACTTCAGGATTTTTTTCAATATCACTTATTTCACATAATTCTGATAAAATAAAAAACTGTGTTGTAGAGGAAAATTTTTTTAGGTTTTCTAATAAAATCGTTCTTTTATTCGGATATTTATCTTCTAAACTTGTTATTGGGATTTCAACATTAAATTGTACTGAATAACTATTACAATAACGTATTATTTCTGCTGTAGAAAATCCTTTATTAGTTTCTCCTAATATTTTACTAGCATATTCTAAAAAAGGAATAGAGAAAATTTTATTTTCCATAACCTACTTCACCTTCCCCAATATCTCATACTTTTTCCCATCACGTCCAGTCTGAACTTTCTCATAATTGACTTTCACTCCGTCATCCAAATCAATCGAAATATATTCTGAAGACAAGTGATTCATCTTTTCATCAAATTGTTTACATTCATCAAGCTGTGATTTTATCTTTTTCAGCTCCTGCTCGGCTTTTTTTCTGTTGTTATTACTTTCAATTTCATCCTTCAGAAAATTTGCCCTTCTTTCATAATGTTTCTGTAGCTCGTGTAAATATCCAATTCTAACCTTTGCTGTAGTCTGTTCATTATAACGGTGCATATAAATCAATGCCTTAAATCCATTTTTCTCTCCTGCATCATAAAGCCAGTAAATTGGTCTTTCTTCGTATCTTTTTAAATGATCGTCATAAAAACTTTTCAAGAAATATTCTCTTATAATATCTTTTGGAGCATCATTTTTATTAGATAAGGCTTGTGCAATAAATTTAAGATTTTCTTCAAGAGTTTCTTCTCCATATACTGTTTTTACAAATTCTACAAATCTTGTAACAATATCATCACTAAAATATTCACTATCAGTAATTGGAATACAGTTATCTTCATCAGGAATAAATTTGCTATATTTATTTTTATCAAATTCTCCTCCTGCAAATACAAGACCTTCCTCATCAAGCGAATAACGCCCGAACATACATCCAACAGCATAGGAAATAAATTGTTTTACAACATCTGCTTTTGTCAGAACATAGTTATTCCCTTTAATTTCATCATTTATTTCATCATCTGTATCAAATATTTTAGCTATTGTTATATCTTTATCACTTATATCTGAAGTCAGTTCATCCTGCAGTCCATAAATATCAATAAAAATTCTATTTAATTCCTCTTCATTTTCTTTCAATTTTAAAAACTGATTATTTGTAAATTCTTTATATTGACTATATACTTCTTCTATTAATATTATTTGTGTTTTATCAATTTTCTTATTTTCAACATTCCCATTTTCCCCTATTTTTACATTATCAAATCCTTCCACATATCTTTCAAAATTAACCAATGGACTTACTTTAAAATCCCATGCTGTCTCAAATGTATTCCAGTCATATTTTGAGATTTTGATACAGTCATCAACTATTGAAATTACTTTTGGGTTTATTTGTTTATTTTCTATAACTGGGAAATTATTAAAATCTCCTACTTGTAAATTCACAGTCGGATTTAACATATTAAAGATAAAATTAGATATTTTAGTTCCCATTATACCTAAAATGTATTTTAATCTTAATTCATTTTCAGAAAATGCTGACATTCCTGAAACATCATGTATACTACCTGATTCTCTGTATCTGATGCTGAAACCCCCACTTGTTATCAATGGCCAAGTTATCGCTTCTTTAAAATAATAATTAGGATTTCTAACTACCGATCTTAATTTACCATTACTATCCTTAAAATTTCTTATTTCATTACCATTATTTTCCCAATTTACTACATAATCGTAGTTTCCGTACCATTGTCGTCTTCCTCCACCTTTATTATACGGATACCATTTATATTCATTACTTTCTATTCCCTCTATTGATTTTATATTGTAGTTTATTTTCTCTTCTTCCACTTCATACCACTGTCTTAAAAATCTATTATTATCTGCTGTCGCTAATCCTTGTTTTGGCTCTATTAGTTCAGAAATTTTGATTCCTTTTTCAAAATCTTCCAACAAATTTTCACTAGCCCAATATACTATTGGCATTCTTGGTATTTTTTCAAAGTTTTTTTGATTAACTTGAAACTTTATTAAATTCCCTTTTTTATTAGATTTTATATCTTCAAATATTGTATTTTCACTTGAATATTCATCAAATTTATATTTAAAATTAGTAGTGTTTTTTGAAATTCTAAACAAAGTTGCACAGTCATCTGTTTGTATATTTTGTGCTATTTTATCGAACATTCTAAAATAATAACCTTTTTTTTCATCAGGAAAAGATTTTTTCAAACTGAAAGCTGAAGTTCCAAAAGCAATTCCAATAACTCCATATCCTAATTGCAATAAACTTTTAATTGTAGTTTTTTCTAGAATATTCTTTCTTAAAGTTTCAAATGATGATAAAAACATCCATGACTGCATAGTTATCATAGAAGTATAACAATTTTTCTTTGTAAGATTATTACATCTCTCAATAAATACAGCAAACATATCCATCTTACTGTTTGGATAATTCTTTTTTGTATATTTTGATAACTTGGAATCCATTATTGAACTCCCCATATATGGTGGATTGGTTGCAACTACTTCATATTTTTTTGATAATATTTCTGATGTTTTTATTACATAATAAAATTTATTTTTTATTTCTTCTTTTTTTAATTCGTCAAACAGATTATAGAAATCTGTATTTTCTATTTCTAATAATCTATTTTTTATTTCATCATAATCTATTTTTGGTGCTTCTATTAAGCTCCCATATTCTCTTGCATCTAAAAATGAATTATAAATTAAATCAAGTTCTTCTTTTATTTTATTATTTCCATTTGAAATAAAATCTATTATTTTTTTATTAATATCATTACTTTCTCTTGTATAACAGATATTTAGTTCCAATTTTTTAGAAAATATTCTTTTATAATATTCTCTTGCCTTCATCATTAAAGCAAAATATGCCAACTGATAAGCTCTTTTATCTATATCAAGACCATAAATATTATTTTCCAGTATTGACTGAACAGCATCCCTGTTGGAATAACCCAAATTTGAATAAATATCCATTAATACATCAAAAGCGTAGACAAGTATATGTCCACTTCCCATACACGGATCTATTATTTTAATTTCTTCTAGTTTCATTTCCTTATAATTTTCATTCAGTTTTTCCAGTTTCTTTTCAATTTCTTCTTCCTGTTTTTCTCCCTTTACAAGAAATTTCCATTTTTCCTCTAAATCTTCATTTGGATGTCCTTCCAGCCATAAATTCCCTAAACTATTTTCCACCATATATTTTACTATCCATTTTGGTGTAAATAACTGTGTTTTCGCAGGTATATCATCCTGTTCCACTTTTTTTCCTTTTTTTGTTTTCTGGTCTACTTCCTTCTTCTTCTTCTCATTATAATACTGATAAAGCCACCCAATCACTTCAATCTGTCCCTCTTTTTCCACATTAAAGCTTTCTTCAGGCACTTCATCCACTAACTTTCTCAATATTCCTTCTTCATCATTTATTGAAATTGGTAAAAGCAACTCTGAATAATCTTCAGCTTCTTCAAATAATTCAGGCAGTATTTCATTAAATTTATTACATTTTTTTATAAATAAAAATTTGAAGAGCTCTTCTATTTTGTTCTCTTCTTTTAACTTATAAACATTATTTTTTTCATCATTTGAAAATTCCAGGTCTGTATCAAATACTTCCCTTATTATTTGAGGTTCCCTGTCATTTTCCCTGTCAGAAGATAAAATTCTTATTCCATCTGGAAGATAGTCATTTACTTCCATAAATCTAATAGCAATAATCCTATTAAACCAGGTATACGCTATTTCCTCAACAAATTCATCAAAACATTTCTTAAAATCTTCATTTTTCTCTCTTGCTTTTAATACCTCAATTACTTTTTCTCTCTGTTTAACTTCCTTTTCATTAAATTCCTGTCCATTAATCTTCAGATAATCATCTTCTTTTACAGTTTCTTCTCCTATCCCTTTTTCTGTAATTCCCATCAATTCCAATTTTCTTTTTATATCATCTTCCATTTTTTCTTTTGCATTTACTGCAAAATTTCTCAATGCTACTTTGTCCATTAGTCTAAATTCACCTATTTCTATTTTTTTATTTCTATAATTTTAGTTATCCTAAAAATCTAGTAAAACTATTCTTTTCTATATACTCCTCTAATTCTTTTGAATTTTTTGTAATAGGATTTTCTTCAAAACAAAAAAATTCTTTTGGATTTTTTTTGAAATTTTCAATTGCTCTTTTAAATACATCCATCGTTCTTATTTCTATCTTTTTGTCATTATATGCACGCCAATTTTTTGAAAATTCGGTTTTTTCCCATTCTTCTTTATTTCCTATTATTAATATATATCTAAATTTTAAATTTTTTGCTTTAAATATTCTCTCTTTTTCACTAGGATACTCAGCAAAATATCTTCTCCAGTTATCTACTTGTTCTATTCCTTTTTTTAAATAATTAGAAACACTTTTATTTTGATTAAATAAGGTTCCTTGAGGTTTTTCTATCTCAACTAATACCCATTGTGGATAGTCACTTCTATCAGAAAGCCATAAAAAATCACATCTATATTTATTACCAAATTCTACTTCATGAAATATTGGTTGCATTGTATATTTTCTTTCAACTAATTCATAAAATAAAAATGTATTCTTTTTTAATAAATCTAATAGTTTTTGTTCTGAATTTTCATCAAAAGCTTTTTTTAAATTTCTTTCTACTTCCTCTATATCCCAAGTCATAATTTTACCTTTCTTCATTTAATAATGAGTTATTTTCTTTTTTCTTCTTATCTTAAAATTCCACTTCCACAATTTCACTGTCTTCCAGTTCTTTTTCCAGTTTTTTTCTCAATTTTTCAAGATAACTTTCTATATCTTCTTTGCTTTGTATTTTCCATACTCTATCTTTATTTATTTTAGCGATTCCTATTATTTTTGGCTTCTTTATTCTTATTGGAATTGCTGGACTCTTTTCTACTGCATCATCTATTTTTAAGTTTGCTCTTATTTCCTCTTCCTGTTTTTCAAATTCATCAAGAAGTTTACTTTTCAAATTTGAAGCTTCTTTGTCAAAAGTTTCTATTTCCCTTATATTTTCTGACTTTTCAGCATTTCTCAAAATTTCAGAAAAGCTTTCTTCAACTTTTTTAGTAAACTTTTCTTTTAATTCTTCATTTTCCGTATACAGTCTTTCCAACGTTATTTCTTTTATTTCTTTTATTTTATCTAAAATGGGATTTCTTCTTTCAGATAAAATCTGATTATAATTTTCAGTAAATTTTTTATTTAGCTCATTCAAATCCTTAATTTCATTATATGGTTTTTTATCATTCAATATTTTATTTATATCTCTTACAGTTTGCTCAATTTCTACATCTGAAAAATAATTTTTAGAATCAGCATATTTTTCATATAGTTTAACAGACTCATCCCATATATTTTTCTGTTCTCCAGCAAAAAACTTATCTATAGGCTCCATAGCTTCAACATAATCACAGTAGTCATCTTCATGTCCTAAAACTTCATCAAATATTTCTCTTGTATCTTTCAATGCGAGTATTCTTTTTAAAAGTCTTTCTCTATTTTCCAATACATCCTTGCCTGGATAATTTTTATTCTTATAGTTTCTTTCCAACTCTTCTATTTCAACAAGTTTTTCCCTTGTCAGCTCTTTAAAATCCTTCACCATTTTATCTGTATCTTCTGAATCAATATTTTTTCCAAACAGCTCATCTGCAACATTTTTCATTGCTCTTATACTTTTGTTATCTATCTTTTCCTTTATTTCAAGATAAACTCTTTCTCCACTGTCTTTTTTTACAATACTTTCTATAATATTTTCAGAAGTTTCATTTAATAGGTTTAAACTGTTTCCATTTCTTTTAAGCTCTATTTCTCCATCTTTAAATGCTCTTACAACTATCCATTCAATATCTTTATCATTCCATCCAAATGGAGCTTTTGAAAAATAATCCTTTACTTCCTTTATGTTTATCTTCAGTCCTTTTTCCTTTTTAAGTTTTATATGATTTACAACTTCCTGTATTGCATTTACGTTATCTTTTTTTCTTTCAGCAGTAATCAAGGTATCTTCCCTATCTTCAAAAATTTCCCTTATATCACTTTCTCCCATAGATTTTGTAATATAGTCCAGTTTGTTATATACTTTGTTCACTAATTTTCCTAATGCTTCAGTTATCTTAGTTTTATAGTCCTTTGCATTAAGAGAAAGGTTATTTCCTCCCACATAATATTTTGCATCTCTAAGAGCCTCTTCCAGCATCCGTTCTGAACGTTCTATATGTTCCTTACGCTCTGTACTCTTTTTTTCCTTTATAATACTTCCTTGTGGTAAATCATCAGCCTCTCCTGATTTTAAGAATTTCTCTATTTTTATATCCATCTCTATTTCATTTATATAAAAACTATTTTCTCCTAAATCAATAAATACTGAATTTTCCTGTGTACTTTTCATTAATAGGGAACTTTCATTTCCACTGTAATCAGAATTTGGAGTAACTATATTTATACCTATATCATATGTATCTTTACCTCTTGCATTGTCATCAACTTTCTGATTAAAGGAGAAAGTATAATCTTTAAATTTAGGTGACTGATATTTTTTCTCTGAATAGAATTTATCAAATATTTTTTCGGAAATTTTTCTCAATATTTCATTCATATCCACATCAATTTTATCAATCATTTTCTCTACTTCCTGCTCTTCATTTGTCAGGAATATATATACATCTCCAGATTTTTGTACAAGTGTCTGTTTTATAAGTACATCTAGTGCTTCCTTAATCTTTTCCTTTAACACTATTCTATCTTCATTTATATCTTCAACCATTAATGTAGTAATATTTTCCAGTGTTCCCTTTATTTCCTTAACATACTTAATCATAAAAAGAACTTTAAGTACATTCACATTAAAGCAATTTTCTTCATTTTCAGGATTAATATAGCTATTTTTCATAGCTCCTGTTATAATCACTGAATGTGAGTGATCCAGAAAACTTTGGAGTCCATCATAAAATTTATCAAAGGAAACAAGTATTCCTGTTTCATTTTCTTTATATTTTTCTGCTCCTTCTTTAAACATTGCAAGCATCGAACGCTCTCCTTCAGATAAATGTTTTCCACTTGAACTATGTTCACGAATAGAAGTTAAAACATACGAAAGTATCTGAAACTGATACGGAATAAAAGGATACACTTCCTGAAAATCTTTTACATCTGAATAAATCTTCTTTTCAATTCCATCATCAAATATAACAAGATTTTTTATTACCGATTCCTTTTCCGCATAAACTAAAGACAGTTCTTTTTCTGCGTATTCATTTTTTTCTAAAATTCTCTTTTTTATAACTTCTGATACATCTGTAGAAGTTAGGCTGATTCTAGTTTTAAATCTACCCTGTATTTTAGAAAAATCATTTCCTTTTACTTTTGTAATAGAATCTATCGCTTGTTGAGAAGTTACAACTACCCATGCTTTTCCTTTACAATATACTCCTAAATCTTCTGTTACAGTTTGCAGATTCAGCATTAAATCAGTATTTTCTCCTATATACTGTCCAACTTCATCTACAAAAAATATTACATGATGATTATTTCCTTTTTTCTTAATATATTTATCAATCATTTTTGCAAAATCTTCTATCGAAATGGAATAGTCCTTTTTAGAAGATTCAATCCAGTTATTTGCTTCCTCTTCTGTCATAAATTCTATTTCTGCCAAGGCTTTTTTAACTTTGGAAGTTTCAAAGTTAAAATTATTTCTTCTTTCTTCCCAGTTTTTTCTGGAAATTTCTTCAAATTTTTCTTTAAACTCCTCATATTTTCCAGCTGAAACCAATTCCCTCTCTAAATCTGCCACATATGGATTTGGTGAGAATCCCTGCATTTCATTAAATGCTTTCAAAAATACTTTCAGAATATCATCTTTTCCTTTATTTCCAGTACTTTCACTTTTAGAATCAATATTAAATAAAATAGAATCAGTCGAGATTTGACAAGCTCTTTTCATATCTGCAATAACCATTTCATCCTTTATTTTATTATCTTCTACAAAATAATCTATCGCTCTTTTCCCATCAATCTCTTCATTTGAAAATAAATAAGATAGTATTTTCAGCAAATGTGATTTCCCACTTCCAAAGAAACCACTTATCCAGACACCTATATCTTCCGTACTTCCATCAATCCCTTTACTATATGCTGAAAAAAAATCCCTAAAATGTTTCTGTAATTCATTTGTTACTACATATTCTTCCAGTTCCTGCTTTTTATTTTCTTTCCCTTCCTGTCCTGTTTTTATTACCCCTTCTATATTTCTATCAATAGGTTTCTTAAACATCTCTCTTATTTTCATAAACTCTTCTGAAGCTATATTTTAAAAAGCTCCATACACTCCTCTCTATTTATATATTATTGTTTTATGATTTTTATAAAATTTGTTTAACCCCCAACCTATTTTCTTATCTTAAATTATTTTCCCAAATTACTTTATGAGCGGAAAAGCCCTGTAATAATTATCATCTTTAAATTCTCCAAATAATTCCAATGACTGTCCATCATATTTTCCTGGATAAAACATTACTACTGGAGCTTTATTAAAGCTTTGATGCAGATTATTCAATATTTTATGTGAACGCACAAACGGAAATATTTTTCCAACTCCCGTTAAAAAAACAATAGCTTTTTCAGGTGTATTTTCTTCTATATATTCTGTAAAGTAGTCATTGTTATCGCTCATTCTAAGTAAATCATTTACAGACTCTACAAGATAATTCATTCCATCATTTTTTTCCATCTCAAAGCAATCTTCCAGATATCCTTCAGATTCAAGCAAGTCAATCATCAAGTCATACACATCATAAACTTTCAGTTTATATCCATCACCAAATTCCTTATCCTTTTTTACCAACTTATCAATATATTCCCTTACAAGAATTTCATCTTTAGGATCATAATCAAAAACATAATATGAAACTTCATTCCCAAGTCCTTTGCCATTTAAAAAAGAAGTCTTTCCTATTTCACTTTCTATTTTTCCTAAATTTTTTTCTGTTTTTGTCATTACACTTCTCCTTTTAATGCTTTTATATATATTTCCATATTATTTTCCCTTAATAATTTTTCCAGTTCATAATCTAAATAAACTTTACCATATAATATCTCTTTGTTTTTTTCCTCAAGTAAACCTGCTTCTTTTAAATAATTTCCATATGTTCCTTGCATTCTTTTCAGTGTTTTTTCACTAAACTTTGCTACCTCTTCATTTTGCTCTGCTTTTTCCTTCAGAAACTTCATAACAACACCTGGATTATATTCTTTTGTCCCAAGCAACAGCTCATTTCTGTACGAATTGTATACATATTCAAAAAATAATTTATCAGTTACCATTATAGATAAAAGATTTATTATTTTTTGGGTTCCTGTATCACTTTCAAAAAATAGTTCCTTTATTTCCCCAGAAAGTACTTTTATTCTTTTATTAATTTCACTAAAAATTCTTTTACCATAATCTTTAGAAGGTACAGAAAAAATATTTTCTTCTTCCTGCATTTTTCTTATCTCATTCTCATTTTTCCCATCTTTCAAAAACTCTAAAAATTTTTTAAATTCTAAAAACCAGAATCCTTTACTTACAATTCCAGCACTGTATTCTCTTTTTCCCATTTTCTACCCCTTAATTACATTAATTTTTGTTTATTTCTTATTAAATATTATATCATTACATTTTTATGTTTTACAAGTAAAATTAATAACTTTTTTATTTCAAAATCTTTTTTTAATGATAAGCAATTTTTATACTAAATTTCCATTTAAAAATCAAAAATTAATATAAAATCATAACAAATTTACTTTTATACTATTTCCATTAGACTAATAGATTTATTATAAATCCTATTTAACAAGAGGTCTTTATCCCTTGCCATAAAATAAATAAATTTTTCAAACTGGATTTAGTATTACACATAAAAGAGAAAAAGGGGCTAATGCCTCTTTTAAAATTATCAAATATATCAGTAAATACCTTAAAAAATATGAATTTAATTTCCTTATAAATAAACAAAAAAGGAACTACCCAAAATCATAGTCCCTTTTATCTCAACAAAAATTATATTTAATTTTTCAATCAATTATCTTTACTCATAATCTCCATCTATTCTAACTTTTCGCAAAATCATTCCTTCTTTTGCTTTTATATTTAGTTTGATTTTTCCGTTAGAACTTGTTCTGAATGTTCTTCCTTCTGTTACCAGATCTATAAACCTTTCATCTTGATAATGCGTTTCAAATTCCACATTTTCCCAATCATTAAAAGAATTATTTATAACAACTATTATGGAATTATCTTCAATCACTCTTTCATAAACAATTAAATCTTTTTCATTATCTGCCATAATTTCTCTAAATTTACCATAGACAAGCGTTTTATTTTCTAGTCTTATTCTGATTAATTTTTTATACCATTCAAACAAATCACTGTCAACTTTTTGCTGGTAAACTTCATTTTGGTTAATGTGTGATGGATTTTTTTCATCATCATACAAATATTCCTTCCATAACATCGGTTTTCGGCAATATGGATCCGTTGCTCCCCACATTCCTACTTCATCACCGTAAAATAGCATTGGTGCTCCAATGTATGTCATTTGGAATACTGAGATTAATTTTAATATGTCTTTTGGTTTAATTTGGCTGTTTCGCCAGTCTATTGTTGTGTTTGGATGATAATTTGAAGCTAAATCCGGACGAATTCCGTTATAACCTTTTTCCAGCTGTTTTCCTTCCTCCAGATTTCTTCCAAGCACATCATTTACAATTCTAGAATAAAGCCTGTCTGTATCATGCGAGCCGTTTAAGTTCTGGCTTGCCTGCAATGCCTGATATGGATACCAAGTTCTTTTTTCCCGAAGCTCGTTGAAAAAGTCCTGTGCCTTCAATTTATATCTTACGCCACCTTCACGGCTTTGATTAATAAAAAATCCAATAACTGTTTTTAACCATTCGTAGTTCATCACAGTGTCAAATTTATTTCCACCGTTAATATCGCCTGCCGCATTTCCCCAAAGTTCAGCAGTTATGTATGAATCTTTCTTGCTGCCCTTTACGACCTCACGCCATTCATTCCAGAAATTCTGATTTTCAAGACAGTTTGGAACATCAAGACGCCATCCATCAATTCCATCATCTTCCATCCAGTTTTCACTTTCTTTTCCATCAGGCCCATACATCCATTTTCTTGTAATATTAAAAATATATTCCTTATATTCCTGATTAAACGAGTTAAATTCAGGAAGCGAGTCAAATCCTCCCCAAGCATTGTAGATAGTTCTTTTTCTATTTGCAATAAGAGTTTCGTATGCCTGTTCATCACTCATTTCATCCGTTATTGGAACGTGCTGTCCAAAATCCGTAAATTTATACCAGTCCTTATATTTAGAATTTTCCCCATCAGCAAGCACCATATTAAATGTCCAATGCTCACTGCTGCTATGATTGAAAACTCCGTCAAATATCACACGAATACCATTTTTATGAAATTCCTTTATCAAATCAACCATTATCAAGTCTGATTCTGTCCAGATCCATGTTGATGGATCTTCTGTTTCTCCATAGCCATTTTTCCCACGGTTTTTACCATTCAGATTTACTTCCAGAAGTTTTAGCTCACTGCTTGTTGAAGCCTTGTTTCCAAGCACATCCACATAGGATTTATTTCCATATTTATTATTTTTATTAATTTCCACGCCATGAGTTTTTCCACTTGTCTTTATTGTCCCAAAGTCTGGCGAAATATGTCTAAAGTCGTTTGCTCCGTATTTATGATTTTGGTATGAGAAAAATACTGGATTTAGCCACACTGCATTAATTCCCAATTCCTTCATGTACGGTATTTTTTCTTTTATTCCTTGTAAATCTCCACCATACATTCTGGCATATTTTAAGCTGTAGTCAATTTCACGCTCTCCCAGTTTTTCCCAAATTACCTGTTCCCTAAAATCAGAAGTCCAACGATTTCTGTCAAATTGGCTAATCACATTATTGCTTTTTTCCCATTTATAATCTTCGATAAAGTTCTGCTCATGAAGTCTGTTAGGCTTAAAAGCTTCAGGTCCAAATTCATTAAAAATAGGGTCATTATAGTGATTTCCATTGTAAAATCTGTCTGGGAAAATATTATACCAGATTGCCTCTTTTGCCCAGTTTGGAACGTCAAATAGCTGTATATCCTTAGAAGTTGTATTTACAACTAATCTTTTGGGCTTGCTGTAACTCAATGTTTTTCCGTTAAAATAGGCTCTTGAGCCGTTATCTTCAAGAATAAAATAATACAAAAGTTTTTTTGCCTCTTTACCAAAATTAATTATTCTTTCAAAATAATCAAATCCGTTTGTCTTATCCTGATACCTTTCAAGCTCATAAATCATTTCATAATTATCTTCTTCATGTAAAACAACACTAATATAGGCACGTTCTACATCATTCATCTGAGTTCTTATTTTAAACTCGTATTCATTATCTGAAAGTTTGTTAAAATATTGCAAGCTGTCATAATTATGTACGATAGCCTTCAAATTTGTATTTTTGTCAATGGCTTCATATACAAATTTTCCAGTTCCCAAATCTCCTTGTGGAAACAACGCTCCATTTTCTCCAACTATCAATTTTTTATTTTCATTTTCAGGATACCATTTCCCGTCAATCAAATATTTATATTCATAAACTCCCTCAGGTGAAGCCAATATTACTTCATAATTTGTTCCTTCAAAATGATAAATAGGCTCAGTATCAGGCTTCCAGTTATTAAAGTTCCCTGCAATTTCAACTTTATCAGCCTTTTCCAATCCAAAATCAGCAATATCCAAGTTCATTCTGTAAAATTTCATTTTTGTGAATGAAATCGTCTTTTTAGAAGGATAATACTCTACATAAATATCTATTCCCTTTTGAAATCCAGTTATTGACTTTGGTGGCAAGTCTTCATCCACCACAGCCTCAAATCTTTTTGCAAATGGAGCTGTGTGACTATAAGTTACACCACTTATAGCATCTGTTTCCTCATTTTTTATTTCAAAAAAATAGCTTCCTGGTTCGATATTTCCCCATTTATATATAAAATTTTCCCAATTTTGTTTCAAGTTCTCTTCTTTATAAAATTTATTATCCTTATAAATTATAATTTTATAACCCATTTTTATCTCCTAATTTATCTGCTCTTTCCTTAATCTAATTCAAAAAACACTTTATATGCTTTGTATGTTTCGTACAAATCTGCTTTTGATGAGATTTCAAATAAAGAGTGCATTGATAAAAGCGCAGGCCCTGCGTCTACCGTTCTGATTCCGTAGTAAGCCAAGAACTTAGCAACTGTTCCTCCGCCACCTTCATCTACTTTTCCAAAGCCACCCGACTGATATTTAATCTCATTTTTGTCAAATATTTGTCTTATTTCTTGAATAAATTCTGCATCGGCATCGTTTGCCATAACTTTTCCACGGCTTCCTGTATATTTTGCAAATGCCAGTCCATAAGATAATCTTGCTACGTTTTCCACATCATGAACTGACTTAAATACAGGATTTAACGCAGCCGTAACATCCGAGGACAAGGCTTTTGAGTTCCACAAAGTTTCCCTCAATATCTGATCATTGTAATTTTTTTCTGTAAGTGAAAGCATTTTCCCAACAACATATTCAGGCAATGTTGACTTCAAGCTGGTAGAACCTTCACTTCCAATTTCTTCTTTATCTGTCAAATAAATCATAACAGTTTTCTCAATTTCCTTAACATCAAGCAAGGCTCTAAGCGAAGTATATGCACAAATTCTGTCATCTTGACCATATCCTCCAATCATGCTCTTATCAAGCCCCACATCCCGCAATTTCCCAGCTGGCACAACTTCCAGCTCCGCTGTAAAGAAATCATCTTCTTCTATTCCATAATCTTTTTTCAATTTATCAAGCACAAACTGCTTTATTTTTTTATTTACATTTTCATCATTTAAAGGCATATTTCCAAATAATAATTTCAGTTCTTCACCTTTAATAACATCTCTTGCCTTTCTTTCATCCTGCACATTGTAAGACAAATGTGGCAATATATCAGGCATACTGAATACAGGCTCGTCATCTTTTTCTCCAATAGAAAGTGTCACTTTTTCTCCGTTTTTTAAGAAAACAACACCATGCAATGCAAGTGGAGTCGCGGCCCATTGATATTTTTTAATTCCACCATAATAATGTGTATTTAAAAGTGCGAATTCTTCTTCTTCCATTACCGGATTTGGCTTTAAATCCAGTCTTGGAGAATCTACGTGGGAAACAATCATATTAATCCCGCTTTTTATATCATTTCCGATAATTACTGCAATGATATTTTTATTTCTGTTGTTAAAATAAATTTTATCCCCTTTTTTCAATTCACTTTTTTCATTAATATTGACAAAGCCATTTTTTTCAAGTTCCTTTTCCGTCAAATCCACAAATTCTCTCTCAGTTTTGGCAGAATCCAAATATTTTTTATAATCTTCAGCAAAGTCAAAAATCACTTTTTTTTGTTCATCTGTATAATTTTTCCACAAATTTTCCTTTGTCATTTTCTACATCCTTTCCAAAGTTCACAAAATACACAATAAAAGATGGCTACTTGAAAAAATGTCCCAAATCAGCCACCTTCTTTCCAAACTAAATTAACTTTTCAATTTATACAAATTTATTAAATTTTACTAGAATTTTTCAAAATTAAACTAGATAAAACATAATGCAGTATATTTTAGAAATATCCCACTTAAAATACTATTTAACTTCGTTTAATTTTTTTTCCAATTCTTTTCCAGCTTCTTCGTATCCAGGTTTTCCTAACAATGCGAACATATTTTTCTTGTATGCTTCCACTCCTGGCTGATCAAATGGATTTACACCTAAAAGGTATCCGCTTACTCCACATGCTTTTTCAAAGAAATAGAATGTATACCCTAAATGATAAGGAGTAGCTTCAGGAATGTTTACGCCTAAATTAGGTACATTTCCGTCAATATGTGCCAAAATTACCCCGTCAGTTGCTTTTTTATTTACATAATCCAATGTTTTCCCGGCAATAAAGTTTAGTCCATCAAGGTTATCCTTGTCACTTTCAATGACAAATTCCACTTCCGGTTTTCCAATAGAAACTACTGTTTCAAAGAATAATCTTTGTCCTTCCTGAATATATTGACCCAATGAATGCAAGTCTGCTGAAAAATCTGCCGAAGTCGGATACAATCCTTTTCCATCTTTCCCTTCAGATTCTCCAAACAACTGTTTCCACCATTCTGCCAAATAATGAACTCTTGGCTCATAATTTACCATTAATTCCAAGTCTTTTCCTTTTCTGTGCAAGATATTTCTCACAGCCGCATATTGTAAAGCCTGATTTTCATCCATATTTTTGTTTGCAAAGTCATTCATCGCATCTTTTGCCCCAGCCATCAAGTCATCAATATTAATTCCAGCCGCTGCAATTGGTAAAAGCCCTACTGCAGTCAATACAGAAAATCTTCCTCCAACATTGTCAGGTACAACAAAAGTTTCATATCCTTCAGCTGCAGCAAGTGTTTTTAATGCACCTTTTTCCTTATCTGTTGTAGCGTATATTCTTTTTGCGGCTTCTTCTTTTCCATATTTTTCTTCCAGCATTTTTTTGAACACTCTAAATGCAATCGCAGGTTCAGTCGTAGTTCCAGATTTTGAAATTACATTTACTGAAAAATCCCTGTCTCCAACTACTTCTATTAAATGCTGCAGATAAACACCGCTCATATTTGTTCCCGCAAAGTAAATTTCAGGAGTCTTTCTTTTATCTTTTGGCAAGTTATTGTAAAAGCTGTGTGATAAAAACTCTATCGCAGCTTTTGCCCCTAAATAAGATCCTCCAATTCCGATTACTATTAAAACTTCTGAATCATTTTTAATCTTTTCAGCAGCCTTTTTTATTCTGGCAAACTCATCCTTGTCGTAATTTTCAGGCAAGTCAACCCATCCTAAAAAGTCACTTCCTGCTCCACTTTTTGAAGTCAGCACTTCATTTGCCAATTCTACATACGGTTTAATCTGTTTCAATTCATTTTCGTTAAAAAAATTTTTTGCAAATTGATAATTAAAATTTAGTTTCATTTTTTTCTCCTTCAATATTTTTATTTTATTTCCCAAATTTTCTGAAAATCAAAAAATCCCTATAATTTCACACATAGTAATCCAACTTTAAAATCAAATATTCATAATATAGCAAAACTTTTCTAAAAAATGAACTTATAAAAGCATAACTATTAGTTATGTTCTATTTAAAGCAATTTCTTATTAAATTTATTTCTCAACTAAAGTATAACAAAAAAAGCACTTTTTTTCAAATTTTTCTATCTAATTTTTTTAAAAATCTTAATTTTTATCACTAAAATCTCTCCGTATTCAAAGATGTCCCAACTTTAAATACTCTCAATCCCCCTAAATTTCAATTCACGCAACACACTTCCTGTCTAAAGAATAAATAAGTTTTTTGTAATAAAACGTAACATTTGCATTCATAATTTACTATAAATTAAAATTTTTTTTCAAAGGTATTGATTTTCTAAGAAATTTTTGCTATAATAATTCTGTTAATATTAATATTATTAATCTTTTCATATATCACAACCGAAGAATTAATTGGTCATAAAATCCAGTCCATACAATACCAGGTGGGCTGTTTTTTATTTACAGAATTCTATAATTCTTGCCATTCAGAGCCTAAACTCTCTTTTAAAATCATGCTCCTGCATTTCTAGACCTGTCAAAATAATCTTGTAAAAAATGACTTTAATTTCATGGATTTTTCGATTTTCACTATAAAAAAACACCCAAACTCTCCAAAGCAAAATTTTCCAGTTCAGGTGTCTCTTTAAAAATCTAATCAAGCTTATGAAACTATTAATGGCAATAATACCGCAATAATAGCCATTAGGGCAGGTAGTCCCTGCAATAAAAATATTTTTTTGGAAACTGTGACAGAACCATAAACAGCTGCACATATAATACAAATCAGGAAGAAAACTGCAATTTGAATTTGAAATTCTCCAGTTTCAGTTAAACTCCATATTAATCCTGAGGCAAGAAAACTGTTGTATAATCCTTGATTTGCCATCATTTTTTTTACGCGCTCATCTTTTAAGAATTTTGAATCAAGTCCAAAATTTCGTTGTATAGTTTCACTTTCATTAAAATACATTTCAAGAATTAATATACAGTAATGCTCAATTGCCACAAATAATATTAATATGAGTGCCAGTATGCTCAAAATAATTCTCTCCCTTCTTTATATTTTTATATTCTTTATTTTTAACTTAATCTCTTACACTTAAAATTACAGGCTTTCCGTCAATAATGGCGAGGCTGTGTTCGTATTGGGCTGAACGTTTTCCATCTTTGGTAACTGCAGTCCACATATCCGATAGAACTTTTACTTTATAAGTACCGACATTTACCATCGGTTCAACTGTGATTACCATTCCATCTTCAATTTTAGCCCCTGTTCCAGCCTTTCCATAATTTGGAATAATTGGATCTTCGTGCATTTCCTTTCCTACTCCATGCCCTGCAAAATCTCTTACAAGCGAGAATCCAAAACTTTCCACATATTCCTGAATAGCATGCCCAATATCTCCAATTCTATTTCCGGCACGTGCTGCTTCAACCCCAATATCTCTTGCCTTTTCAGTAACTTCCATAAGTTTTTTAGAAGTTTCGTCAATTTCTCCCACAGCATAAGTAATCGCAGCGTCACCAAAATAGCCGTCAAGCACTGTAACTGTATCAACTGTCAGAATATCCCCTTCCTTCAGTATCTGCTTTTTGCTTGGAATACCGTGTACGACAACTTCGTTTACAGAAATACAAGTTGCGGCTGGATAAGGAGGGTATGGACGACCTACATCATAACCCTTAGTTCCTGGAATTGCTCCTTGGCTTCTAATGTAGTCTTCAGCGATCTGGTCCAGTTCGTATGTGCTGATTCCAGCTTTTACGTGTTTTGGCAATACATCTTCAAAAAGTCTTGCGATTATTTCATTAGCTTTTTTTATTTTTTTTATTTCATCCAATGTTTTATAAATTATCATTTTTTGTACTTCTTCTTTCTAAATTCTTTTTTTATTTTTTAGTAGATATATTTAACAGTTCAATACTTTTTTACAAAAAGTCTTATCCTTTTAAAAATAAAATTTTATTAATCATCAAATAAATTTAGCAATATTACTTTAAAATTAAATTCAAGTTCTAAATTTTCTTAATTTTTACCAATTTAACCTTAGATAATTTTGAAAATATTTACTATTTTTCCAAAATATCAATTATATCTTTTGTAATTTCTTCCAGTTTTTTTGCACCATCTACGCTGTAAACTTTATTCTGCTTTTTGTAAAAGTCCAATACTGGTGCTGTCTGCTCGTTATAAACTGCCAAACGTTTTTTTACCGTTTCTTCATTATCGTCTGCCCTCTGTTCCAAATCTTCTGGATTTTCGTCAACTGGCGGATTGTATTTTATGTGATAAATTTTACCAGTTTTTTTCGATACTCTTCTTCCTGTGATTCTTTCGATAATTTCTTCATCACTAACTTCAAGTGCGATTACTTTTTCAATTTCTCTGCTTGATTTTGCCAAAATTTTGTCAAGTTCTTCAGCTTGAGCTACCGTTCTTGGAAAACCATCCAAAATAAATCCTTTTTTACAGTCTTCTTCCTGAAGTCTTGCTTCCACAAGTCCGTTTACGATTTCATCAGAAACCAATTTCCCTTCATCCATCAATTTTTTTGCTTCCAGTCCTAACGGAGTCTTGTTTGCAATTGCCGCTCTCAAAATATCTCCTGTTGAAATTTGAGGAATTTCATATTTTTGAATTAATTCCTTTGCCTGAGTTCCTTTTCCTGCTCCTGGCGCTCCAAATAACACTATATTCATAATTATTTATCCGATATTTAAAATTAAATACCGCTCCTTTCCAAATTTATTTTTTCACATCTAATTTTAACATTTTAAAAGCCATTTTTCAATTTTCTTTTTTAAATTTTCTAAAAAATAAGAAATAAAGAAAAAAAAACTGAATTTAATCAGTTTTTTCTGCTAAAGAATTTTAGCTAATTTAAGTTAGAGTGGGTAATAAACCCTTCTATATTTTACCACATTTATAAATTTTATCAATACCTTTTTTTAAATTTTTATTTTTTATTTTTTCTTAAATTTCCATTTTTTCATATTTTTTAAAATAATCCTTCAATTCTTCTAAAATCTCATTCCCCATTCCTTCTTTTTCCGTTTCTATATTAACGCACAAAAGTGATTCATGCAGTGACAATCTGATTAAAAACCAGCTTTTTTGACCGGCATTTACTCTTACACCTTCGTAGTTAGGCATTTCTAGGCTTCAACCTTCTTTTTTTCCAGCATATTCCCTAAAGTTTTCCAGGATTTTTTCTCCACGAGCTCGAAAATCTTTATCTTTTATAGGAATTCTTATTTCTATTTCCTCAGTAGGCTCAGACAGCTCATTTAGAACATCTGTAAATTCAATGCCTTTTTCCCTGCTCTCTACAAGCTGAATCAGAAGCCTTGCAGCCATGTATGCACCGTCATCAAGAAAATAGTTTTCTTTAAATGCCGCATGTCCAGACGTTTCTATCGCAAGAGGAGAATACTTCCCTTCGTTATTCAGTCTTATAGATTCATTTATTACGTTCTTATATCCTCGCTGGAATCTGTGATGAATCCCGCCACGATTTTCTATAAACTCTTTTTTAAAATACGCAGTCATTGTTGATTTTGACAAGTCTGCTTCCAGTACCACCACATCTTTATTTACTTTTCCCAATTTAACTAACGCTTCTCCATAAGCCACTCTAGTTGATTTTTTTTCCATTCTCATATTCTCCTATTTTTATATTGATATTTGGTCTTTTCTAAAAGTTTATAATTCCTGTTTACACAGTAGACCTGTTCGATAACATGAGTTCTTTTATTTACACAAGGGGTCAAGACCCCTTGCTTCAGAACCTTTATTTTATCAAATCTTAAATACGTATAGTTTCCGAGCAAGCCTAGTAATTTCAATCTTAGCTCAACTCTTCCATTGCCTTGCTGTATTCTTCATCATTTGGAGCAGCCCCGTGGAATCCAGCGTTATTTTCCATAAACGAAACTCCTTTTCCTTTTACAGTGTTCGCAACAATAACTGTCGGCTGTCCTTTAACTGTTCTTGCTGTATCAAGAGCATTTATGATTTCTTCATAATTGTGTCCGTCAATCTCTATTACATTCCATTTGAATGCCTTGAATTTTTCTCCAATCGGAGCGACATCCATTACATCCGAAACTTTTCCGTCAATCTGCAAGTTGTTATAGTCAACTATCGCAACTAAATTGTCAAGCTTGTAATGTGCAGCAGTCATAACCGCTTCCCAAACTTGACCTTCCTGCAATTCTCCATCTCCTAAGATTGTATAGACTCTGAAATCGTTATTGTAAATTTTTGCGCTCAAAGCCATTCCGCTTGCCGCGGACAGTCCTTGCCCAAGCGAGCCTGTTGACATTTCAACTCCAGCCAGTTTTTTCATGTCAGGATGCCCTTGAAGCGGAGAGTGCCATTTTCTAAGTGTTGGAATAAGGTTCTTCCCTTCATCGCCTAAAAATCCTTTTTCAATCAAAGCCGCATACAGTGCAGGAGCAGCATGCCCCTTACTAAGAACTAATCTGTCTCTGTTTTCCATTTTTGGATTTTTTGGGTCAATGTTCATTTCTTTCCAGTAAAGCACAGCCAGAATATCAGCAATCGAAAGTGAACCTCCCGGATGCCCTGATTTCGCCCTATAAATCATTTCAATAATGTATTTTCTCAATATTTTTGCCTTTTTTTGCAAATCTTCAATTTTCATAAAAACCTCCTAAGATTAATATTAAAAAGAGAGCGTCCATAAAACTGGAAACTCTCTTTATTCTTACAAAAGCAGTATCTACCTGTTTAACAATTCTATATACTGCTTAACTAACTCTATTTTCTCTGAACTCATCTCCATTAAATTTTTAATTATCTCTCCGATATTTATATCAGAAAACTCCTCTATTATCTCATTAGTCAGCTCTTTCTTCAAATCTGACATATCTTTATCTGTATAGCCTATTATTTTAAATAGTTTAAGATGGTCTATTTTCAAAATTTTGGCAATTTTTTTGAGTAAAAGAGGATTTGTCATATTATGTTTGCCTGATTCCAGATTAGATAAATAAGCCGGACTGATTTTTAGCATTTCTGCCATTTCTCTTAGTCCTATTTTTTTTTGCAGTCTTTTATTTTTTATATAATATCCTAATGCTTCCACAAGATTGGAGTTAGTTTTTATACTGTCATTTTCAGCCATTTTTTCACCTTATTAATTTATTGTACACAATATAATATCATAAATTTATGATTTTGTGAACTGCTGAAACCTTACTGTATAATAAATGCAGTTTTATGGTTTATTTTTTCTTTTGTCCGTAATAGGCATTAGCCCCGTGTTTTCTCAAAAAATGTTTGTCCAGCAATTCCTGTTGCATTGGTTTGATGTCTTTGTTTACCATTTCAGTAAACATTGCCATTTTTGCCACTTCTTCCAATACAACAGAATTATAAACAGCTTCATCAGGATTTTTTCCCCATGTAAAAGGTCCGTGACTATTTACAAGAACTCCTGGAATATATTGTGGATTTAGATTTCTTTTTTCAAAAGTTTCTATAATTACCGTTCCTGTTTCTTTTTCATATTCTCCTGTGATTTCCTCTTTTGTCATTTTTCTTGTACAAGGTATTGAGCCATAGAAATAATCAGCATTTGTTGTCCCGTATGCTGGAATATCCCTTCCGCTTTGAGCCCAGATTGTAGCATTTGTTGAATGAGTATGAACTATTCCTCCTATTGAAGAAAACTTTTTATAAAGCTCAATATGTGTAGGAGTATCTGACGAAGGATTTAAATCACCTTCTACAACATTTCCGTCTAAATCGACTACTACCATATCTTCTACTTTCATTGTTTCATAATCCACACCACTAGGTTTTATGACAATCAGATTTTTTTCTCTGTCAATTCCACTCACATTTCCCCAAGTAAATAATACCAACCCTTTTTTTGGCAATTCTAAATTTGCCTTAAATACTTGCTCCTTTAATTTTTCCAGCATTAGATAAATCCACCTTCCTTCATTTTATCCAGCATCCATTGCTTTGCCTTTTTTACTTCCTCAATTGGATTATCTGATTTTTCAGTCCACATTTCTATTAAAAAAGGTCCTTTATAATTTAATTCTTTTAATTTTTTAAATACTTTTGGAAAATCTACACACCCTTCTCCAAAAGGAACTTCCTTAAATTTCCCTTCAAAAGTGTCAGTTACTGCTAAAGTATCTTTCAAATGGATTCCTGTTATTTCTCCATTTTTTATTCCAAGTTCCAATTCCTTTAACGTGTCATTTTCAGGCCATGCCGTCAAATTTCCCACATCGGGATAAACCTTTAGCCATGGAGATTTAATTATATCCGCATATTCCATATATTTTGTAATAGAATTGATAAATGGGTGATCCATAATTTCTATTGATAGTGTTACGTTGTACGAAGATGCCCATTCTACTGCCTTTTTCAAATTTTCAGTAAAATATTTTTTAGTCTGCTCGCTGCCTTCTTCGTAATAAACATCGTATCCAGCCATCTGAATCGTTCTAATTCCCATTTTATCTGCAAAAATTATTGCCTTTTGCATAAGCTCCATAGCCTTTTCTCTGGTCTTTTCATCCATGCTTCCCATAGGAAATCTTCTATGTCCGCTAAAGCACATTGACGGAATTCTAACTTCTGTATCTATTAATGCCTTATGAATTCTGTTTATTTCGTCATCAGTCCAGTCCAATCTTGCCAATCTTTCATCAGTTTCATCTATCGAAATTTCAACAAAATCATATCCGCATTCCTTAACCAGCTTTATTCTTTCCACCCAGTCAATATCCTTAGGAAGAGCCTTTTCATATATTCCCAAATTTAATTTGTTTAAATTTTTCATACTTTTCCTCTATTTCCAATATTTATCAATTTTTGCTTTAAAAGCCTTTACAGCAGCCGCAGGATTATCTGCTTCAGTAATTCCACGCCCTGCAATAAACGTAAACACATCTACACCTTCAAACAGTTTTAATGTATCAGTATTAAGTCCACCTGTTACAGAGACCTTGAATCCCATTTCAATTAATTTTTTAACTTTATTCAAGTCCTTTTCTCCCCAAGTTTCTCCAGCCAGCAAGGCATCCCTGCTTTGGTGGTAAATAGCCTGATTAATTCCTGCATCTAGCCAAAGCTGAGCTTGTTCATAAGTCCAGTCGCCATACAGTTCCACTTGGATTTCTCCACGTTCCCCACGCTCTTCCTTTATAGCTTTTAAAGCCGCTTTCATTGTAGGGATTGTCGCAGAACAGATACATGTCATCCAGTCTGCTCCACGAACTGCATTATTTTTAGCAACCGTTCCTCCTGCATCCGCACATTTTGTATCTGCCACTATTATTTTATCAGGAAATAAATTTCTTAGAACTTCAACCAATTCACTTCCAACTTGCAACAGACAAACTGTTCCAGCTTCTATAACATCAACTTCTTCCCCAACTGACACTGCCGCTTTTATCGCGCCTTTTAGGTCAGAATGGTCAAGTGCTACTTGTAATAATGGTTTTGCCATAGTTTTTCCTCCATTTCATATTCATACATTTTTTAAATACACTCAAACTCCTAGAAAATTATTTAAAAAGGAGCTTGAGCAATTTAAAGTTTTTTTAGTACTATGCTTTTTCTTCTATCAGTTTATAAATATCTTGAGGCTCTCTAGCTTCCCTTATTTTTGAAAAAATATCTTCATCATCGAAAAGCATTACTATCTGAGGTATAGCTTCTCCTGCATGGACTTCATCATTTTCAGCTGCCAGTCCGATTAGTATATCCACTTCTTGTCCATCTGGAAATAATACAGGATTTTTCAAAGTAACAAGACTGAAAGAATTTTTATTAACTCCCATTTCAGGACGTTCATGTGGCATTGCCAATCCTGGAGCCAAAATGTAGAAAGGACCTAACTCCTTTGTTCTTTTTATTATATTTTCTATGTATTTTTCCTCTATTGAATTGCGTTCCAAAAGAGGTTTCATACATACTTTTATTGCTTCTTCCCAATTATTTGCCTCCTGCTGTAACACAACAGAATTATTTTCTTTCAAAGAATCCAGCAAATTCATAAAAATCTCCTCTCAACTTCTATTTTTTAAGCTATTCCAGCTTCTGTCAATTTACTTTCAAGCTCTTTTTCATCAAGTAAGTTTAAAAGCCCTATTATTTTTGTGTTTGGTCCACCTTTTAATTCAGATGCGATATGAGTTGAAGCAAGAACTAAATCATAATTTGAAAGTCCTGATTTAGCTTCTCCTAGACTGCATGAATTCACATCAGCCTGTACTCCTAATTTTTGTAATACTTTTCCAACTTTTAACTTCATAATCATGCTTGTTCCCATTCCGCTTCCGCAGACTGCTAGTACTTTAATCATTATTATCACTTCTTTCTTTTTATTTTTTTATCAAAATTTCTAATTTTCTTCCAAATCTACAGTTCCTTCATAATACTGCTCTTTATTTTTAGACTTAGCATATTGAATTTGAGGAATTATAAGCATTGCGGCAATTACCAGTACATATCCTATTATTCCTAAATATTTCATTATAAATCCTTGTCCAAGCCACACCGTACTTTGGTCGATATTTCCGTGCCATCCACCTTTTAACTGGAATAACGCTACAGCTACAGCTCCGCATAATACTTGCAATACTCCTGACAGAGCTGACAATATAAATGCGGCTCTAGCTCCTCCACGTTTATCAGCGTACACGGCAATAGTTGCATTATCAAAGAACACTGGAACGAATCCTGTTATAATAAATACAGGCGATTTGAATATTAATAGTCCTGCTATTGAAATAAATTGAGCGATTGTTCCTATTAAAAATCCAAATAATACCGCACTTGGCGATCCAAATCCATAAGAAGCCGCACAGTCTACTGCAGGTAATGATCCAGGCAATATTTTATTCGAAATACCTTGGAATGATACTGTCAATTCTGATACGAACATTCTAACTCCTGTTTTCAAAATTGTTAAATATACTGCAAACAATAATGTTGTTGAAACAATGTAAGTACCAAACGAAAGTTTTTTAGGATCAAATGCCCCTGCCGCAACTCCATGAGGATTTATAACTGGACAAGTTTGTACACCATTTTCAATCACACATTTTCCAAATTTTGCAGTAAAAAATTCAGGTCCTAATACCCACATTATTATCCCAAAGAATACTATCATTATAAGTCCTGTTGCAATAATATCGTCATGAAGCATTGATAACCATTTAGGCAATTTCAAATCATCCAGTTTCTTTTTAGGATTTCCAATTTTTGGCGCTAATTTATCAGCTACCCATATAGCGAACATTTGCTGATGCCCTATTGCAAATCCAGCATTTTCTGTTAATCTCTGAGTTGGTTCTACTGACAAGTTTGATCCAACTGCCCAGTATATTCCTGCAAAAATTCCTATTAACGCTACTCCTGTTATATTTTGGAACTGAGGAAACAGGAAGAATATCATCCAAGAGGCCGTAGAAGCCTGTTGCTGCATAATATGTCCTGTTATGAACAATGTTCTCACTTTAGTAAATTTTCTAAATAGCACTAATATTATATTTATAACAAATCCTATAAGAAGCGCCATCATAACAGATGCTGCCAAATTAGATTTGGACGGATCCTGCTCAATAATATTTTTTATCGCCTCATCTACAGCCTGTAATCCAAAATATGGATCTATAACTGCCGCATTTAATTCAAATTTAGTCTTTAACGCCGCTAATATTGGTCTAAATGTTGTTACTAGCCCTCCTGCACCAACATTCAATATCATATATCCTACAGTTGCCTTAATAAATCCTCCAACTGCCTCGTATACTTTTTTTCCTAAGAACAGGTAACCTGCAAAAACTAATAACCCTACAAAAAATTCTGGTTTAGTCAAAATATTCTGTCCGAACCATGTTCCAATTCCCATAAAAAAATTCATTACTTTTCTCCTTTGTGCTTTCTTAAAATAGTTTTATTGCTTAAATACTTTAAATTTATTTTTAAATAAAGTTTCAACATTTCTATAAGAATGATTTGAATGGCAAATCAGGTTCTATTGAAAATGCATCTTCAAATCCTCTTCTGTACATATATTCCATATCATCTTTGTTATCAGGGAATACAAATTTCCCTCCAGGCTGCCATATATATGGCTTAAATTCATACTTCATTCTGTCTTTTCTGTAATTCCACAATAAAGTGATTTCTTTCGGATCAGCCATAAAATTAGACCATATATCGTGGTGTAACGGAACAACTACTTGCGTCCTTAATTCTTCTGCCACTCTTAACACATCTGAAGAAGTCAATTTATCTGTCATCCCTCTTGGATTATCCCCATATCCTACAAATGCCACATCTACTTTATTTTCGTCTCCATGTTTTACAAAATAGTTTGAATGGTGCGAATCTCCTGCATTGTAAATATTTCCACCTGTTGTCTCAACCAGATAATTTACTGCCATTTCATCCATATCGGGCGGTAAATTTCCTTTTAATGTTACATCTTCAGCAACTGTTAAAAGCATAGTTCTGTCAAATGATTCTAATGCTTTTATTTTTGCATCTTTTATTGTAATTTCATCTCCTGGTTTCATTTGTACAAGTCTGTCTTCAGGTACTCCCCATTTTCTCCAAATTTCGATACATGTTTTTGGTCCTACGAATTTTGCTTCCGGGCAATTTTTTACAACTGCCGCCGCAACATTTACATCTATATGATCACTGTGAGAATGTGTTGCAAGCAATGCATCCAGTCCTTCTATCGCAAAAGGATCTATAACGCAAGGAGTAAGTCTTAAATTAGGCTGCAAAGCTACACATCCAACTGCTCTTTGATGCTGATGCTTAGGTTTCATTAATTTATTTTTTTGACTTCTTTTACCTGTTGCTACCCAGATATCCATTGCAATATTGGCATTTCCTTCTGTTTTAATCCAAAGCCCCATGTTTCCAAGCCACCACATTGCTACAGTATTTGGTTTTACCACTGTTTCAGCTATTTCCTCATTTAACCAAGTTCCCCATTCAGGAAATGTTCCCAAAATCCAAGATTCTCTTGTGATTTCATCTACTTTTGACATAATTTGTCCCTCCTAAAAAATGTTATTAAATTGTATATAATGTTTTCTATTTGCTAACAATAGTATACCCTACTTTTTTTCAAAGTCAATAGATATTCTTAAAAATTTTTTCAAACAAAAAAAGCCGGGTTTTCCCGACTTGACACGTTAATTTTATTTTTTTCCAAAAATTTTTACTGCACTTTCCAAATCAATGTGGCAATAGCCGTCAGGATTCTTGTCAAGATAGTCCTGATGATAGTCTTCAGCTAGAATATAATGCTTTAATGGTCTTACTTCCACTTGAATTTCTCTCGAATATTTATTCTGTTCGCTGTCCACTTTTGATCTTATTGTTTCCAGTTCCTTCTTGTCGACATAATAAATTCCAGTTCGGTATTGACGACCTTCATCAAGGCCCTGCCTGTTAATACTTGTAGGATCGATTATCGAAAAGTAATAGTCCAGAAGTTTATTTAAGGAAATTATGTCATTGTCATATTTTATATGCACTGTTTCTGCATGATCTGTCATTTTTAGAATTTCATAGCTTGTATCAAGAGTCTGCCCGTTGGCATATCCCACTGTCGTTCCAACAACGCCCGGAGCCATCTTAAAAAATTTTTCCACTCCCCAGAAACAGCCTCCAGCAAAATAAATTTCCTTAATATTTTCCATAAAGTTGCACCTCCTCTAATTCATAGTAAAAATCACTTTAAAACCGAACTCAAAAATTATGATTGTTCTACCCAGACTCCAAGATTATTTGGTTTATCAGTTCTATTTTGAAGGGGCTCAAGTTATATTTCAAGCAATTTAATCTTTTTTTATGCTGTTGTAACCACGTATTTTCATTATACAAGCTGATAAATAGAAATTATTTAATAATATCTTTTAATTATATTATTTTTTTGTAAGTTTTCGTATAAACAATATCGAACTGCAACTTTATTCTTTATTCTCCCTTTTCTTCTGAAATAGCCTCTTTTAACTGATTCACAGCCTTTTCCAGAACCGCTCTCGGACAAGCGGCATTTAATCTCATAAATCCTTCCAGCCCCTTCTGATAAACACGCCCCTCATTCAATCCTAATTTTGCTTTTGTGAGCATGAATTTTTCCAGCTGTTCCTGATTAAATCCAAATTTTTTACATAATTTTCGGCAGTCCAGCCATACCAGATATGTTGCCTGTGGAATATTTGGCATAATTTCTGGAATATATTCCTTGAAAAAATTGCTTAAAAATAAAATATTGTTTTCAAGATACTCTTTTAATTGCCTCACATAGTCTTCCCCGCCATCAGAGTACGCGGCAATTGTGGCAACTAAATTAAAAGGATTGTTTCTGTGAACTTCCAGATTTTTCCAGAATTTGTCAAATTTTGCCTTTACTTCCAGATTGTTAAAAACAATTGTTGCGCTTTGAAGTCCTGCAAGATTAAAGGCTTTTCCAGTAGAAGTGCAAGTTATTGTATTTTGTCTGATCTCTTCTGAAATGCTTGCCATTGGAATATGCTTATTGTCCCACAATGTCAGGTCAGCATGAATTTCATCGGAAATCACAGGAACTTTATGTTTTACGCATAAATTTCCAATTGCTTCCAGTTCATCACGAGTCCATACGTGTCCGAGCGGATTGTGGGGATTGCACAAAATAAACAATTTTGGATTTTCCTTTAATTTATTTTCCAGATCTTCCAAATCAAGCGAGTATTCTCCATTTTTTTCAATAAACCTGTTTTCAATGACAACTCTTCCATTATCTTCGTTAATATCATAAAATTCTGAATAAACAGGTGTCTGAATCAATATCTTGTCACCTTTTTCAGAAAAAAGCTGCACTAATGCCCCAAGACTCGGTACAATTCCAATACTAAAACTAAGCAGTTCCTTTTTTGGCTCCCACCCAAATCTTCGTTTCTGCCAATTTATAAATGACTCAAAATATTCATCGGGACGGTACACATAACCAAAAATCCCATGCTGAACTTTTTTTTCAAGAGCGTCAATTATAGGCTGTGCTGTCCTGAAATCCATATCTGCAATCCAAAGCGGAATTACATCATCTACGCCAAATTTTCTCATAAGTTCCTTATATTTCACAGAATGATTGTTTTTTCTGTCAATAATTTCATCAAAATTGTATTTCATAAAATCACATCCTTTTATTTATGTTTTTTAATTAATTTAGTTGACAATCCTCGAATTAAATTATAAAATATACTTAAAATACTATAAAGAGGTAAATTTAAATGACTAAAGAATATAATAAAAATTTTATAATACAGCAAAGTGCAAAGCTTTTTTATTATAAAGGTTATAAAAACACCGAATTAACCGATATTTTCAAGGCTTGCGAAATGCCTAACGATATTTTTTACAAGTTTTTTTCCAGCAAGGAGGAACTGCTTATTGCGGTTATAAAATACCATACTGAAAATCTTATAAATTTCTTTAACGGAAATGTAGATGACTTGTCAATCCACAAATTTCACTATTTTTTTGAAAAATATTTTGAAAATATTGTAAATAACAAGTTTCACGGTGGAAGCCCGCTTGGAAATTTGGCTTTAGAGCTAGCTGATTTAAAAAACAATATACGTGAAGAGCTTGTAAAGTCCTATAAAAAAATAGAACTGAGGTTTTCTTTTTTTATAACAACTTTAAAATATGCCTTTCCTGAAAAATATGACAATATTGTTCCTGAAACGACAGCAAGACTTTTAATAGCTCTGCTGGAAGGAACTATTCTTATGTTGAAAACTGAGAAGGAAAGCTCGGCAATCAATGACTTCTTTGTATTTTTTGACAGCCTTTTTCAGCTTAACGGCGATACTGTTGAGCATCCAGAACTTGAAGAAGCGATTCCAGAAAATGAAAAAAAGACTTCCGACAATGTAACAATCAATATTCCTGATTCCATAGAAAATGAAGTTGCAGGTGGGGAAATAGACGGCGCCGCTCTCGAAGAAGCTCACAATATTGATATTTCCCAAAGTATTTCAGATAATGCCGCCGAAGAGGAAAATATTCAGAATGAAGAAGTTAACGAAATTGAAAATACTGAAAATTTCAAGACTGATGACTTCTATAACGACAGCATGTATTATGATATTGATTCTGACAGCCTTATTAATGTTTTTGACGATTTGGAGAATTCCAGAAATAAGGCTGAAGATGATTAACAGAAATTTAAATTAAAAATTCAGGGAGAATGTTAAAGCTCCCTTTTTATTTTTTTATTCTATTTGTATTCAAGCCTTTCACTTGAAACAATTTTACCATCCTCTGTCACAATTACCTGATAATATGCCTGTACCCCATACAAAATAACTTTCCAGTTCCTGAAGCCTTTTTTATACAATCCAACGTGCTGAGTTCCTATTGCCTCATTAAATTTTTCCTTTACTTCTGCAATGCTGTTACTGACAACAGTGTCCCTTGACACAACTTCCGAATCCGGTACAATCCGTTTTCCAACAGATGAACAGCTTATTATCATTCCAAAACATAAAATTATTATTATTTTTTGTATTCTCTTTTCCACTAATTATTCACTACCTCTATTTTAATATCAAATTGTAAATGTTTTTTTTCCTTATCTGAATATGTATATTTTATTTTTCGTAAAACAGCGTTTGGATTGCTACCTAAAATTTCATTAATATTCTGGTTAGCTTTTTCAATGCTTTGAAAATTATTTGCAAGTTCAGTATTTGAAAGTCCCTTCATTTTCAAATAATTGAACATATTAAAAGTTTCAAACATAAAATTCCCCTTTCCATATCAGATTCCAATCCTTCTTAATGTCGAATTAATAGAATTATTTTCCCAATTCCTCATAAGTTTTTTCCAAAATTTCCTCAAAAGATAAATCTGTCTTGAATCCAGCAGCTTTTATGTGTCCACCGCCGCCAAAAATTGAAGCTATCTTATTTACATTGTACTTATCATTTGCTCGAAAACTTCCTTTTAACAAACCGTCTTCCTGTTCCCGTACAAAAAGCGAAATCTCCATCCCTTCGATTTTTAAAAGCATTTCTGATGTACTGTTTGTATCATCCTTTTCAATGCCTAGTTCTTTCATTTTTTCTTGCGTCAGATAATAGCTGACAAATTTATATTTTTCATCAACTTTTTTATTTTTATAAACTTCACCAATAAAATCAACTTGTTTTTCACTCACTGCAAAAATAATATTAGCAATTTTGTGATTATTCATACCTGCCTCAATTAATTTTGAACATACGAGAAAAGTATGCGACGTGACGTTATCATGCCTAAAGTTTCCAGTATCATTAATTATTCCAAGATACATATATTCAGCAATTTTCTTTGTCAGTTCAATGTCAAAAATCTTCAAAAACTGATATAAAAGCTCTCCTGTACTGCAAATATCTTCTACATAGTTAAAATCCGCATGTTCAGTATTGCTGACATGATGATCAATATTTATTGATTTTTTACTCAATTTTTTGATTTCTGCAGCTCTTTCATATCTTTCCTGATTTGCACAGTCCAAACTTATAAACAAGTCAAATTTTTCATTATTCTGAAAATTTTTTTTAAATTTTTCACAAAATTTTTCATAATCCCAGATAAGTCCTGTATCTTCAAAATGTCTCATATATTTAGGCAGTTTATCATCGACCACAATCTTTATCATTTTTTCCATATTATTTTTTTTACAATATTCGTCTATCATAAAATAAAATGCCAAAAGTGAGCCAAGAGCATCTCCATCTGGATTAATATGTGCTGTTAAAATAATGCTTTTAGACAATTTTACTTCATTTACGATTTCTTTTGGAAGAATATTTCCTCTGTAATTTTTATTCATAATTCTTTATTTTGTTCCCATTCTTAAAATTTTATAATTTTGACTATTATTTTCCGACAGAACGTATCATATAGCCGCTGCCAGCTTTTTTAGCCTGATTTTCCATTGTTTTCAAAGTATTTGGATTGTCTGTCATATTTGACATTACTACATAGACTGTTCTTCCATTCACTGAAGTCTTTTTGTAGTAGAAATTTCCGCCTAGCTTTTTAGCTATTTCTCTTGCTGAAGATTCCGAAGTTACCGAAGCTACCTGAATGTACTTTTTAGATCCGCCTTTTGCCTGATTTTTCTTGGCATCTTCCCTGGCTTTTCTTGCCGCTTCCTCTTTTGCTCTTTTTGCGGCCTCTTCCTTGGCATGCTGTTTTGCCGCTTCTGCTTTTGCCTGTTCCTTTTTAGCCGCTTCCTGATGCTGTTTTCTTATTTCAGCCTGACGCGCTTCTGCCCTTGCTTCTTCCTGTCGTTTTTGCTCAGCAAGTCTAGCCTCTTCCTGTTTTTTCTGCTCCAATTTTTTAGCTTCCTGCTTTGCCTGGCTTTGTTTCTTCTTGGCATCATCCGTAGCCTTCACATTCATTTTCGGCTGCTGTGAGGCACTCTGATTGGATGTTTCAGGAGTTTGGCCAGTTGTTTCAGTATTTTGCTGTAAATTGACCGGCTGTGCACTTTTTGCCTGTTCAAGCTCCTTTACAGCCGTTTCATTATTATTTTCAATAACCTGATTTGGCAAAGTCAGATTATTTTTATAGTCCTTGGAATTGTAAAAGTCCTTATTTCGAATCTTCATTTCCTTTGTAATGCTTTCTGTCGTAATTACCTTTGATTTCTTGTAGCCTGTTGCAAGTACCACGCCATAAGCAATAATTGCAACAATTCCAACTGCTCTCATTACTTTAAATGGATTTAATCGAAAACTCATTTTTTCTCCCTTCTTTTCCCTATTTTATTTTTGCTGAAAAAATCTTTTGTTTATTAGCTAATTGTCCAATAATTATAACTATTTCGTTAAATAACTTGTTTTAATATTTTTTTAGAATTTTCCGCCGCCAGTTTCACAAAAGTTTCATATTCCATATCAGATTCGTCTGTAATTGAATCTGAAATCGAACGGATTATCAAAAATTTTACACCTAACCTTGTACAGACTTGAGCCACAGCTCCACTTTCCATATCCACGCAAAGCGCTTCAAAATCTTTTCCAAGTTGAATTTTCACATCTTTTTTACTTACAAACTGATCTCCAGTCAGAATTCTTCCAAGCAAAATCTGATGCTCAAAATTCGTTATATTTCCAGTTTTTTCAATTAGATTTTTATCTGATTCAAATGCCCATTCCTTCATTTGAGGGATTTGTCCCATTTTATAGCCAAAGGCTGTAGCATCAACATCGTGCTGAACAATGTCCCGCCCAATAACAACATCTCCAACTTTCAGCCTTTCATCCAGCGATCCAGCTACTCCTGAAAAAATTACTTCACTTACACCAAATTTTTCAATTAGTAAAGTTGCTGTAATTGCGGCATTTACCTTCCCAATTCCAGATTGCACAAAAACAACCTCTTTATCATTAAATTTTCCAGTAAAAAACGATATTCCGTTTATTATATTTTCATTAATATCTTTAATTTCCTTTTTGATTGCTTCAGCCTCTTCAATTACTGCTCCAATAATTCCTATCATTATTTCCTCCGATTTTTATTTTTCATTTTCAATATTATTAGTGTTTTCATTATTAACATTTTCCGTATTACTATCTTTATTTTCAATAGTTGTATTTATATTTCCTTCATAAATATACGTATCTTTAAGTTTACAAGTTTTCGTTTCATTTGTATTAAGAACTGCCTGAAATTCCCATTTTTCATTTTTTCCAAGCGAACTTATGTTGTCAACAGCATCTCCAATTTTTGCTCCATTTTCATCAAAACATGGAATTTCTATTGTCAAATTTCTCTTAGTTACTCCATTATGAGTCAAAATTCCTGTAACAATAGTTTTTCCTCCAGTTATTTCCACTTCTGCATTTGCAAATTTGTATTTTGTATTTTTGGCCTTTATTTCTCCATCTTTTCCACCAATAATACCTCCTATCAATTTACCAGTTGTCCCGATAACCGCTCCAGTAATTCCACCTGCAGCTTTTATAGTTCCTCCGACGACACTTCCAACACCGCCAACAATTCCGCAAGATGAAATTCCAAGCATTATTCCAATTAATAAAATCCTTTTTTTCACTTTTCTTAATTCCTATTCTTTCAATTATTATTTTTCAAAAACTTTATAAATTTCTTATTAACAAATATTTTTCTTATATCTCTTATGCCTTTTCTTTTTTTAGAGCAAAGGGAAACAATCTCCATCTCTTTGCAATCCCGGCTCGTCCAAGCATTTTTAATTTAATAAACAAGCTGTTTAGTAAAAAAATATAAATGGAAAAACAATTATTAACTAAAATATACTGAAGTCAAAATCCAATATATATATTTCAAGATATTATATATTATTTAACTATAAAACAATATTAGTATAACATTAGAATATCATATTCCAACTAAAAAAACAAGGCAAATCATCCAATTTTACCTAAAAAGTAAACTAGAATTCTTGCCTTCATCTACTTAAATTACAGTCCTTAAAATTTCAAAGCTTCCAATAGTTTTTATATTAATTCCAACAGGGATTAAAACTGTTTCTCCTTTTTTAATTGAAAGCTCTTCGTTTTCTCCCCATACAATTTTTCCTTCTCCTTCCAATATTGAATAAATTGTCATGCTTTCATTGTTCACATCTTCAAAAGAATCAGAAAATTTTAATTTATCAATTGAGTAATATTCTTTTTTTATAATATGTTTTCTCAAAATATCTTTCCCATTTTCAGAATCATCAAAATCAGTATTTTTAATTTCCACTTCTTTTCCAAAATCAATTACATCAGCAGAATCCTGTAAGTGCAGTTCTCTTTTTTTCCCATTTTTATCAATTCTGTCAAAATCATAAATTCTATAAGTTACATCTGAGTTTTGCTGAACTTCTGCAAAAAGTACGCTTCCTTTTAATGAGGCGTGAACTGTCCCCGGTGTAATATCAATAAAATCACCTTTTTTAACAGTTTTTTCTTCAAATAATCCATCAAAATCATTTTTTTCTACTTTTTCCAAGAATTTTTCTTTTGTGATACCAGGCTTCATTCCCATAATTAAAGTTGCATCATCACTTGCCTCCATTATATACCAAGATTCGCTTTTTCCAAATTCATTGTGTTTTTTTAAGGCAACTTCATCGCTTGGATGCACTTGAATAGAAAGTCTATCATTTACATCCAGATATTTTATAAGAAGTGGAAATTTGTTAGGATATTTTTCATAAACCTTTTTTCCAGCAAGTTCTTCTTTATATTCCTTGTAAATATCATCCAGTCTTTGTCCAGCCAAAGCACCATTTTCTACAATATCCATTCCATGAGGATGTGCCGACACTTCCCAGGACTCTCCAATTTTCTTGCCTTCAGGCAGTTTCATTCCTAGCTTTGTTTCAAATTCACGTCCGCCCCACACTTTTTCGACAAAAAATTTTTTAAACTTCATTGGATATAACATAAGAACTCTCTCCTTTATTTAATTTATAGAATTAATTTTCAATAATTTCTTTATTTCATGATAACATTTTGAATCAAATTTTACAACAACATAATGAAAAAATTTTGCAAAAAAACCTGCAAATAATATCTGCAGGGGAAAAGTATTTTTTCATTTTTGGGGTGTTATCCTCTACTTAAAAAATAGTAGACAACTATAATTTGAATTATGATATAAATTATATCACGCTCCATGACAGTTTCACCCCCAATCATGGTATATTAAGGTTTTTGACGAAAACCCAAATAATTATATCAAATTATAATACAAAAAGCCAGCTTAAATCAAACTGGCTTCTGTCGTCAAATTTTTAATATACACATGATTGCTTTTTACAAAATAATTATACCATAAAAAAAAATTTTTATCAATTAATTTGAAAAAATTTTGTTAATATTGTAAAATGTTTAAAAGGCGATTTTTAATGTTAAGAGGTTAAAAAATATGTATGTTTACGATGAGCAGAAAATTGAAAAAGAAAAGAGAAAAAGACGACTATTTATTTTGATGAATAGCTTAATATATGTGATTATTCCGATTATAATAGGATTTTTGAAAATTAATAAAAATATTATATCTATTTGGTTAATAATTATTTTTGGAATTTTAAAGTTTTATTTGGAAACAAAAAAGGATTTTGTAAATGATTATGAAAAAGAAGATGAAAAAGATTCAAATTTTGAAGAAACTTTGCGAAAAGAGAAGTTAAAAAAGAAAATTTTTTATTTAAAGATGGGCTGTGTATCAGTTTGTTTAATTGTAATAATTCTAATTAATATAAATATATTTCAGTTGCCAAGTTATGTTAGGGATTTAAAAGAAATTAGGAAAATTATTTCAAACAGCAAAGAACTTTATGTAAATGGGAAAAAACTTGAAAATACAGAAGATGTGAAAAAATGGATTTGGGACTCTACAAATTATTTTGAGATTTTGTGGGATTACAAGAGGACAGCTAATATAGAAGAGCCTAAAATAAAGGCAACTTTATCCAATGATAAAGGACAGTATCTAGTAATTGAGAAAAAAGAATACGGATGGAGTTTTTTAAAAATGAAAGAAAATCATTACTACAAGTTAGGTATTACTTACAAAAAAGATGTTGACAGAACAATAAAAATTGAAAAATCTTTGGGACTTATTCCTCAAGATTAAATATTTTAACATAAATAAAACTGCCTCAATATTTTCTGAAGCAGTTTACTTTTTTATTTTTATAAATTTATTATTTAATTAGTCTATTTATTTTCGATAATTACTGTTTTTGGATCAACTTTATTTCCGTAAACAGGCTCAAGAGTTGCTTTATATGCTTTTTCAAAGAATCCTTCCTTAGTAAGAGCATCTATTTCAGTATTTAGCCAGTCTAACAGTTCCTTGTTCCCTTTTCTTACAGCTGGAGCAATGTAGTCCTGTTCCCCCAGCTGTTTAATATCCACAACAAATCCTGGATTTTCTGTTGCCCATGCGAATACTAGAGTATTATCGTGTGCAAGTGCAGCTCCCCTTTTATCTAATAATGCGTTAAATGTCTCTGTGTTTTGATCGTATTTCAATAATTCTATATCTGGATGATTTTTAGTAAAGTAAATTTCTGCTGTTGTTCCTTTGTTGACTATTAATTTTTTACCTTTCAGCTCCTTCACATCTTTTATTGGAGCGCCTTCTGGCGAAACGATTCCTAATGACACTTTCATATAAGGTTTTGCAAAATCAACTTTTTGTTTTCTTTCGTCTGTTACTGTAAAGTTTGCTAGAATAATGTCAACTTTATTTGATAATAAATATTCCACTCTGTTTGCAGCTTCCAATGTGATAAATTCTATTTTATTTTCGTCTCCTAATAAATCTTTCGCAAGTCTTTTTGCCAAATAAATATCATATCCTTGATTCTGTCCGTTTTCATCAACAAATCCAAATGGCGGCTTATCTCCAAATACTCCTATTCTTATTTTTCCTGCTTTTTTTATTGCCTCAATTGATCCTGGTTCAGCGCTTCCTTTTCCACCTTTTCCACAGCTTATTGCAAATACTCCTAAAACTAAGATTGCAATAATTTTTACAAACCTTTCAAAATTCTTTTTCATAATTACCTCCAAGTTTATTTAATATTTTTGTTATTTCTTATCCTAATTTTTCCAATTCATTTTTTAAATATTTAGCTAGTTCCAACATAGCATATTTTCCAGCTATTTTTTCGGCGTCGGCATTGTAGTTGGTATTTGTATTTATGTCATAAACAAAAACTTCGTTGTTTTCATTTATGATAAACTCTATTGCCGCCACATCTATGTGGTTTTCTTTCAAAAATTTTTCATATTTTTCAATTTGATTTTCTGGCAATCTTTCAATAATTCTAAATTTTGATTTTTCTGCCGCTTCTTCTCCTACAGGACAGAATTTATCATTTATCTGGCACGAATCTGCTGGACATAGTTCAAATCCATCGCTTGAGTCAACTTTTACGGCATAGAGATATTTTCCACCTATAAATTCAGCTCTTATGATATGTCCATCCACAGGCTTCACATATTCCTGAATCAAACTTATTCCATCAACAGAATCTTCAAAATCATTTCCATTTACATAATTGCCAAGTTCTTCATAACTTCTTATAAGTCTTACCCCAAGACCTTTTCCAGCTCTGTTGTGCTTTATGATAAAAGGATATGTGTCAAGTTCCTTTGCGGCATTTAAGATTTGCTCTTTTCCCACAGCTCCCAATGTTTTTGGAGTATTTATCCCTGCCTTTTGCAGTAAGATGTATTGTTTCAATTTACTCACTTCAAGATTTATAGCAGATGTCCCATTAATTACACGAACTGCTTCTGTTCCTTTGTTTTCCAGCCATGTTAAGACTTGCTCCGTTAATTCTGGTGCATATCTATGCCCTCTTGTATGTGAAGAAGCGCTCATTCTGTTATAATACACGCCTTTTTCAGGCTCTTTTCCTATATTTAATATTCCTTCTGATAAATCCAGTTCTTCATAAGGAACTGACAATTCATCCAGCCTTGCAGTCAGATGCCTTGTCCAATCCATATTTTCATGAATTATATATACTTTTGACATATTTTCATCCTTTCTATTTTTATTTTTAAAGTTTATTAGCTACAGCCGTATTTTCTCGAAGTCCAGCATATACTTCCTCTGTTTCCACAACTTCGTATTCTGCAGTTTTTTCAATAATCGCAGGAACAAGCGTGTTTCCAACTACATTTACCGCTGTACGTCCAGCATTTGCCAAAAAGTCAACTGATACAATCAGGGCAATGCCTTCTGCAGGTAAATTAAGCTGTGTTGCAGTCGCAAGCAGTACAACCAATGCTCCAGATGGAACTGCTGCAATTCCTTTTGTAATTATTGTCAAAAACAATATTAACGGTATTAATTGACCCCATGTAAGCGGAGTTGAGTACAAGTTTGTTATAAATGTTACTGATAAACTTATATAAATGCAGGCTCCAATAAGATTAAATGAATATCCAAGCGGTGTAGCAAAAGCTGAAACTGATTCAGATATTCCGTTTTCTTCACTACGTTCAAGAAGTGTCGGTAAAACTACTGCAGAACCTCCTGTTGTAAAGGCTATCAGTACCAGATCCTTAATATTTGATAATAATTTTAAATAAGGAACTTTGAATATGTATGCAATAATCGGAAATACGACTAATAGAGCTGCCAAGTATCCAACATAAAGAAGCAGTACAAACTGTCCTAGCAAGTACAAATCTCCAAGCCCAGTTTTAGCCACATTGCTTGCAATCAGTCCAAACACTCCCACAGGTGCAAATGCAATGGCATAATCTACAATCTTATACATAGCCTTTATCCAAGATTCAAAGAATGTTATAACAGGTTTATTGTCATCTCCAACAGCAATTAAGGCAATTCCCAAAAATACCGCAAAAAATATAACCGGTAGAAGATTTCCATCTGCAAATGCTGCAAATACATTTTTAGGTACAATTGATGTTAAGAAATCGCTCAAATTAATGTTAGAAGCAACATCTTTAATAGCTTCTGTGGAAATGCTTCCAGCTTTTATATTTGCACCAATTCCTGTTACTTTCCCTAAAATAAGGCTAAGCGTGATTACTAACGTTGTAATTGAGAAAAAATGTAAAAATGTCTTAAACGCAAGATTTCCAAACTTTTTAGTATTTTTCATTGTAACTATTGATAAAACAACCAGCGGGAATACAAGCGGCACAATAACCATCTGAACTAAACTGGTAAACAGCACTCCCAGTATTTTTAACTCTTTCGCAAACGACGGAAATAACTGCCCGACCAAAATCCCTAATAACGCACCAATCAATATCTATGCCAATAAATTCAATTTTCTAAATCCTAATAATTTTTTCATGCTTTCATTCTCCCTTCAACAATTAGCATTCACTAAATTGTTTTACTAAATTTTTTATTTATATCAGCAAAGCTGATTCCACCTTATCTTTCTTTTCAAAATTAAATATATTTAAGAATTTCTTAGCCCTTTCAGTTTTTGGATTTCTAAAAAATTCCAGCGGATAATTTGTTTCAACGATTTCTCCAGAATCCATAAATACTATCCTATCCGCAACTGCTTTAGCAAATTCCATTTCATGAGTAACGATTATCATTGTCATTCCTTCCTTTGCCAGTTCCAGCATTACATCCAGCACTTCCCTTACCATTTCAGGATCAAGTGCCGCTGTAACTTCATCAAACAGCATTATTTCTGGATTCATACATAGCGATCTTATAATTGCTATTCTTTGTTTTTGTCCTCCTGACAGTTCTCTTGGATATGAGTTCTTTTTATCCAGAAGTCCTACTCTTTCGAGCAATTTTTCTGCTTGTTCCGTAACTTCCTTTTTATCCCTTTTCTGTACTTTAAGCGGTCCTAACAGAAGATTTTGCATAACTGTCATGTGGTCAAATAATTCATAACTTTGAAATACCATTCCTATTCTCTGGCGTATTAAGTGCCATTTTGTCTTGTCTTTATTGATAACATTTCCTTGTAATTTTATTTCTCCAGACTGAATTTCTTCAAGTCCGTTTACACACCTTAAAAGTGTACTTTTTCCACATCCAGAAGGCCCTAATATTACTACAACTTCGCTTTTATTTACTGAAAGCGAAACTCCTTTTAGTGCAGGTATGCCTTTTTTATATTCTTTTTTTATATCAGAAAGTTCCAATAAAACTTCCGAATCTGCCATTTTGCTTACCTCCGTTTCCTTTATTTTTTAAACAGCCCATTTTTTCTCCATTTTTTTTGATAATAACGTAATTGGGTAACAAATTATGAAGTATAGAAAAAATATGAACAGATACACCCAAAATGGTGCCATCGGATTTTTCCTGCTTGAAAACTCTATAATTTGCCGTCCTATTTTTAGAACTTCTGCAACTTCTATAAAAATCGCAAGTGAAGTTGTCTTAATCATTCTTGTTATAAGGTTTACCGCCGCAGGTGCAATTCTTCTTACTGCCTGCGGAAGCAGCACATATCTATAAACCTGAATTGTATCAAGCCCCAAAGCCTTTGCACTTTCTCCTTGAATTTTTGGAAGAGAAATAATAGCTCCCCTCACAATATCCATCATTTCAGCCGTTCCCCATATCACAAACACTATTATTGTCGTAGTTTCTGAATCAATATGCAAATCAAAGCCTTTTGCAACTCCAAAATAAATTATGAATAGCCACACAAGCAAGGGAATGATTCTCATACTTTCCAGATAAAGCTTCAATATTCCATAAATAATCTTATTTTTTGAAGTCATAACTATTCCTAGAATTAATCCGAACAATATTGAAAATACTATGGAAACAAAAGCAATTTGTCCCGTTACAATAAGCCCACCCATAAGCCTTTGCAAATTGACTCCTTTAAAAATAACATCAATTCCCGACAGTTGCATATCTTATTCTCCTTTCAATTACTGTTAAAATAAACGAAACTGGCAAAATAATAATCAAATATGCTGCAACAAGCATAAACAGACTTTCATTCGTTTTATAATAAAGCCCTATCAAATCCCGTGTCAGATACATCAGTTCCATTAAAGCCAAAATCCCTATTACTGAAGTTTCTTTCAAAAGAAATATTATATTTGCCGCTATCGCTGGAAACGAAACCGTAAATGCCTGTGGCAATATTACGTTAGTTATAAGCTGTGATTCTGTAAGTCCAATACTTAATCCAGATTCCCGCTGCCCTTTCGTAACTGACTCCAATCCGCTCCGAAATGCCTCACACATGTAACTTCCACCAAGGAAAGATAATCCAATCACAGCACAGATATGCGAATTAAATGTAATTCCAATTTTGGGAAGCCCAAAATACAGAAAGAACAGCTGTATTACAAGCGGAGTATTTCTCGAAAGCTCAATATAAATTCCCACAATCTGCCTAGCAACTGGAACTCTGTAATAAAGCACCAATGCACAAACTATCCCAATCAATATTGAAAATACAATTCCAAAAATTCCTATAAACACGGTCAATTTCATTGCTTCTAAATATTTAGGAATATTTTCTATTATAAAATTAAAGTCCATTTTTATCTTTCCTTTCTAAGAATGTTGTTGTATATTTTACTTTTTTATCTCTTATATTTGTATATGAAAATATTATACTACAAAAAATTTTATTTGTAAAGATTTATTTTTGTATATACATATATTTTCTTAAAAACAATAAAAAAACCTCCAAATGTTTTTATTTAGAGGATTTTTTCTTGCTATATTGAATAAATATCAGCTTCATTTTCAGAATACCTTTTCAAAAAATTTTGTAACCTTTTATTTTGAGAATTGACAAAAATTTCTTCAGGCTTCCCTTCTTCTATAATTGTTCCACCATCCATAAATACTATATAATCGGATACTTCTCTTGCAAACTGCATTTCATGGGTAACAATTATCATTGTCATATTTTCTTTTACCATATCTTTTATAACTTTCAGAACTTCTCCAATAAGTTCAGGATCAAGTGCCGAAGTTGGCTCATCAAGCAAAATTACCTCTGGACTCATCGCAGCCGCCCTTGCGATTCCCACTCTTTGCTGCTGCCCTCCAGAAAGCTGATTTGGGTAAAATTCGGCTTTATCTTTTAACCCTACTTTTTCAAGCATTTTCAATCCAATTTCCGTTACTTCGTTCTTATTCATTTTTTTTACAATCAAAAGACCTTCAATTACATTTTCCAAAGCAGTTTTGTTTTTGAATAAATTATAATTCTGAAAAACCATTGTCGTATTTTTTCTAAGCCTGTTTATATCTTTTTTATTTATTTTACTCAAGTCAAATGTTTCGTTTCCAAAAGTTATTGTTCCCGATGAAGCTGTTTCAAGAAAATTAAGGCTTCGTAAAAATGTTGATTTTCCAGATCCACTCGGTCCTATGATGCTTATTACCTGTCCTTTTTCTATTTTAAAGTTTATTCCTTTCAAAACTTCATTTTTTCCAAAAGACAATTTTAGATTTTCAACCTTTATCATTTTACAGTCCACCTACTCTCAATTTCTTTTCCACAATTCCCATTACTTTTTCCACAATTATACAAACAACCCAGTAAATTCCTGAAACTACGATATATGCTTCAAAAATATCCAGTCCTGAAGCTGAAATTATTTTTGCCTTTCCAATCATTTCCACAATTGAAACTGAAAAAGCAAGTGAGGAATCCTTTATCAAACTTATAAAAGTATTTCCAAAATTAGGAAAAGTTATTATAATCGCCTGCGGAAGTACAATTCTTCTCATTGCCTGCCATTTTGTCATTCCAATAGACAATGCAGCTTCAACTTGCCCTTTATCCACAGACTGAATTGCCGCCCTGAATGTTTCCGACAGATAACCTGATACATTTAAAATAAATGCCACATAAACAAATATAATCGCAGGAATATTATTCACATCTATATTAAATCCATACTTTAAATGTATATAATCTAATATTTTAGGCAATCCATAATAGGCAAGGTAAATCTGAACTAAAAGAGGTGTCCCTCTTATAAAGGACACATAAATTGCAGCAAGCCTTGTCAGCACAGGAATTTTATCTCATTTTATCCAAGTACTAGCATTTTATTTGTATCTATAAGATTTTCTTGACAATTTAAATTAATTTTCAGGTTATATGAAATCAATAATGTTATTTTTGATACAAACGTACATAGTCAATCTCTGTAGTTTGAACTGGGAACGGAGAATTTTCAGAAGGTGGATTCAAACCTGGTTCCCATTCCACGTAATCATTAAAAATGAAATGCCATTTATCGTTCTCAAATCCTTGTTTAACTAAAGCAGAAGGAATATTCAGCTTGCTAAAGTCTTCATCTGGCATAGTAGAAAGATAATTGCCATATTGGTCATATCTAGTATTATCAACTACACTGATACGTTGAGCATCCTTAATACGGTAATGAACAACTGGAATCAATCTTCCGTCCATATAATAACGTACTTTTGTTCCATCAAACTCAATTGCCCAAACATGCCATTCATGCGTTAATGATTTACTCTGTCCACCAACAATATTTTCAAGACGATGTGTAAAGCCACGTGGAGTCCATTCGTGATTTACTTGGCTGTAATAACAGCTGATATTAGTTGCAGGCCATGCATAACTAGGAGTACTTGAAAACCATTCCAAAATTAATAATGAACCATAAGGAGCACTTCCACCTGGATTTTTACAAATAGGTGTATCCACATCATTTTGCTGTTTCTGCATCCAAAGAGCTGTACGCATTCCTTGCAAATGATTCCAGTTCATTCTAGCCCGTATTTCTGCACGGAACGGCTTAGAAGCATCCACAAGCTTATTAGATTCTAATCTGCCGCTTGAATATTGTGTAACCTTACCTGCAGGACATACACCTGTAGTTGCATTTGCATCAGTTAACGGATCCCCTCTTCTATCAACACAATGACGACGTGTAGTAATTCTGACATAATCACCATCTACAAGACTGACATTATTGTGTAAATAAGACAAGTGGCTGTTTAGATGATTAATCGCCTTTTTGCTTTGCCAATCAGAAGGGATATTTCTATCTTTAAATTCCCAGCATTTCACACTCTTCCATTGTCCTGAAGCATCTGTTGCGCTACCGCATCCATTTGTTGATGGAGCTGGCCCAGGTGCCGGCTGATTATTTATAAATCTTCGAATTACATCTACTGCCTTTTTTTCTGTGCCGTCTGACTTCCAAATCCCAAAATAATTTTCAGGATCTGCAGCATCCAGTATATCAGGCCGTCCATTATTATTCGCATCAATATTCGCATCAGGAATACCGTCTCCATTTGTATCAATATTTACATCAAGCCACCCATCGCCATTACTGTCTCTATCCACTACTCCTGAAGCAATGTAAGGCTTTCTGTCTTTTGCCTGATACAGAATAAGAGGCCCAAATATGTCTGATTTTTGATACCATCCTAAAATCTGGCCTATTACATTAGCCTGTTTTGTTTCATCAACTCCAGGATAAGCGGCATCCAGCCCTACCTCTGACGGCCATATTTTTTTATTTCCATCACCATTCTCTGACATTATCTGATATAATGTTTTTTCTCCTCTGCCAGGTGCCACAACATCACCTATCATATTTGCCCAGCCGTTATCTCGAAATGCTCTGGCATAAATTCCATAAGGATGATGCGATACACCATCAAAATATCCCTTTGCACCAGATCTATACATTCTTTCTAAAAATTCCATAGGTCCGATATATCCTGTTGAACTATTACTGTTTCCTACCGTCATTCCACCAGCCATAACATTTACATCATTATAAGCATTATGTGCTGCCGTATATGCTATTTTCAGCAAATGAGTATAGTGTTCAGGATTTGGTCTAGGATTTTGAATCGTATCGTGCCAAAATTCTGGATTCCCTGGTTCATTCCAAAATTCATAGTCAATTACTCCCTGTGAAGCGTATCTTTTTACCAATGCAGTTACAAAATTTGAAAAATCGTTATCATACTGCTGAAGCGGCGCAAATGATGCTACCCAGATTTTTCTTGCATTTAAAGCATTTTTTTCAGCAGCTGAAAGTTTGTCTGCTCCTGTTGCCCATTCAGGAGCACCGCTTATTTGCATTAAGACTTTCAAGTTATATTTTTTGGCAAGAGCAACAGCATCATCTATATCCTGCCAGTCGTATCTTCCATTTTTTGAAGACTGGATTCTATGCCACGAAGCTGTAATTCTTACCCACTGAAATCCTACCCCCGCTATTTTGGAATAAGAGTCTTCGGCTTCCCTAAGATTACTTCTCCAAAATGGATTGACAGGCTGTATTCCAATTCCCTTCACATTATGAATTTTTGTATCATCTTTTTTTTGTTTTTTAGGATTATCATCTTTGCCACCATCATTTCTACCGTTTTGATGTCCAGGGTTTCCACCTTTTCCGCCACCTTTATGATGGCCAATTCCACCAACTATTGCTCCGACAGCAGAAGCTCCTGCCACTCCGCCAATAATAGGCCCTACAGGAACTTTTCCTCCTATGTTGCCTCCTAATGATCCTATGTTTACTTTTGACTGCGCGATATTGCCAATAATATTACTGTTTTTTTCTGTTGTATCTGTACAGTTTAATATTACTGCATCATAATTTCCTAAATTATCTGAAAAAACTTTATTTCCATCAATAACTTTAACTATATTTGAACATTTTAATGTGATTTCAGTTGTATTTACTGTTCCACTATTTATCGTTGCTTCCTTTTTCAGAAGATTTTCAGATGTACCTGAACACTTTAAAACTATGTTATTTGAGCTGCCGCTGCCAGATAGCGGGGTTCCAGCTGTATTTACATTTTTTACTGTATTTGAACATTTCAACTGTACTACATTGACACTTTCAATTTGAGATAATTCATCTATTTTAATTATTCTAACTATATTTGAACATTTTAAAAGCTTTTCAGCTGTATTTACATCTTTTGTCAGTTCATCTTCCGTGCTTTCACTTGTATTTAAACATTTCAGCAATATATTTTGAGAACTTATTTTATTTGTTCCAATAATATTTTCACTGCCAGTTTCAGAATTTATACATTTTAAAAATATATTATTGCCATTATTTTCAGTTATTCCAGTTCCTTGTGCATTTTCCCCCGCCATATTTGAACATTTTAACAATATATCATTATTTGATTTTATTTCACTTACTGAAAAAGACACATTACCTGTATTTTCAGCCATTATCGAAAAACTCATAGAAATTAAGAGCAGTACAGCAATTATAAATTTTTTCATTTTCTATCACCTTTCCCAAATTAATGTTTCAACTTCATGTTGCAGTTAGATTTTTTCTTTTTAGAAAACCTGTAATTTTATAATCTGTTAAAACTTAAATTATTGATTATATCTATGGAATCTTCTTCAGATATATTTTTAGCATTTTCTTTTTTTACCTCGTCTTCAAAGTATTTTTCTCTTTTTACAGTATCTTTTTTTAAAGTTGAAACCGTATTCGTATTACTTTTTCCTTTCAAATTACCAGATATGTCTATCCTGTCTTCTTCTGGTATATTGTTATAAGTATTATGACCTGCCGCTCTAGCTTCCTTTATTTCATTTTCCAAAGATCTCAACTTTTTTGCAGAACTTCTTTTAAAAGTTAAAACTTCATTACTTTTGTTTTTCAAATTGCCAGCTATACTTATTCTATCTTCTTCTGGTATATTATAGGTATATGCTGCCGTCTTAACTTCTTTTATTTTCGGTTTATTTTTTATACTTCCTATTCTGTATCCTACTCTTATACCAAATGTATCGATTTTACCTTTAATTTTTATAGGACTGACTGTATCTTCTGGCTGATATTTAAAATTTGATCTTTCGTAAAGAGCTTCTATAGAAACTGGCCCTAATTCTGTACCTAATCCTCCAGCATAGTAAAGACCGCCACGAAGATCTTTCTTGTTAAAGTTTTCCTCCTTTATTTCACCGTGTACATATCCTATTCGTCCAACGGCATAAAGAAGATTATTTCCTTTGTTATTTACTAAGTTAATCTTCGCTGTACCGTAAGCAGGATAAGTCCTTAAAACGTGTTTCTGTTCTTTATCATTAAAAAAGGCTGTAATATCAAGAAATCTTTGTTCAACACCTAGACCTAGTTCAACAATTCCCTGATTATCAAATAAATATTCCAGACCAACAACAGGCATCTTTTTAATATCAAAATCAGATTTTGCAGACTGCCATTTATTATTTTTCATTCCTGTTCCTAAAAATTGCTCTGGCTGGATATTGTATCTATTTTTAAAATTATATCCTGCATTTAATCTAAGTTCTCCGCCATTCCATTTTCTTTTCTGAGTTTTATCTGTAGTGTACTGCATATCTCCTGTTTTAGCAAAAATATCAGTTCTAAAAGGATCAAAAGGCACAGTTTCATTTTTTTTCTTCGATAAATTTTTGATATTTCCGATACTGTATCCTAGTCTTACACCAACCGTATTTATATTATCTTTCGTCTTTTTAAAATTATTTAGAGTACTTATATTATTTCTGTTTATATTACCTAAATTTACTTTGTCATATCGTAAATTTGATCTTTCATACAACGCTTCAATCGAAATGGGACCAATTTGAGTACCTAGTCCACCAGCATAATAAAGTCCACCACGAAAATTTTTATCCTTTAAGTCTTCTTTATTATCCCTTCCGGCTTTAGCATAAGCATACCCCCCTCTTCCAATAATATAGAGCAAATCATTTCCTTCTTCAGAAGTTATTAAATTGTACTTACTTGTTAAGTATATTGGTGTTATTTCATACATTTTCATTTCATTCTTATCTTTTAAAGCTGAAGATTTTACAGAAAACTTATGTTCTGCACCAATTCCTAATTCAAGTCTTCCCTGATTGTCAAACAGCCACTCTATTCCTGCAACGGGGCCATTTTTAAATTTATAGTCATAAATAGTATTCGACAAACCTTTCTGATGTTTAGTTAAATCATTTTTATATGCCCTGTCAAAGTCCCACCCTCCGTTTATCTTTATTTCCTGAGCCATTGCAGTTGCCGCTGACATCATCATCGTACTTAAAATATGTAATTTTTTCATGATTCTGTTCTCCCTTAATTTTGCAAATCTATTTTTTATAATTTAATATCCAAATATTTAGAAAAAATTATAAAAAAATAAAAATTATCATGTTCTGACTAAAATACACCTTTCTTGCTAAGTACATTTTACTAAATTTCTCAGTTTTTTTCAAGAAAAAAAAATAATGTAAAGGCATCGTATAATTAAGCACAAAACTAATTTTCTTGTTGAAATTGATTTTTTTTCTTGCTATAATCATAGCAAAACTATTTTAAGATTAAACTCAAAAGTTATGACTGATTTGCTCAAATCCTAGTTTTGTCTAATTTAAGTTAATTTTGAAGAAGTTTACGATATAAATAATAAAAATGAGGTGTTACGATATGAAAGTAAAAATGATACTGCCTGCTCTTACAGAAGCTGAAAGCCCATTCTGGCGTCCTGTCAAATACTCCTTATTCCCTCCATTGGGACTGGCAACACTTGCAGGGTATTTTTCAGAAGATGATGAAATTGATTTGCAGGACCAGCATGTAGAAAAGTTAAACTTAGAAGATAATCCTGACCTGGTTATTATTCAAGTGTATATTACAAATGCTTACAGATCTTATAAATTAGCCGATTATTACAGAAAGAAGGGCAGTTACGTAGTATTAGGAGGACTTCATGTGACTTCATTGCCTGAAGAGGCGCTGGAACATGCCGACACTATAATGATTGGACCGGGAGAAGACATTTTTCCTAAATTTTTACAGGACTTTAAAAACAAAAATCCGCAAAAAATGTATATTTCTACACACAGGACATTAATTGGAGCACCTCCTGCACGAAGAGACTTGATAAAAAGGAATAAATATCTTGTACCAAATTCTATCGTTGTAACTAGAGGCTGCCCTCATCATTGTGATTTTTGCTACAAAGACGCTTTTTACCAGAATGGAAAATCATTTTATACTCAGCTTGTCGATGATGCGCTAAAAGAAATTGACAGGCTGCCGGGAAGACACCTGTACTTTTTAGATGACCATTTATTAGGAAATCCTAAATTTGCCGCGGAACTTTTTGAAGGAATGAAAGGAATGAACAGGCTGTTTCAAGGCGCGGCAACAGTTGACTCAATACTTACGGGAGATTTAATAGAAAAGGCCGCTCAAGCTGGATTAAGAAGTCTTTTTGTAGGATTTGAAACATTTTCCCCAGAAAATCTGAAATCCAGCAATAAAAACCAGAATTTAAAAAGAAACTATGAAAACGCAGTAAAGAGGCTTCACTCGTTGGGAATTATGATAAACGGGAGCTTTGTTTTTGGATTGGATTACGATGACAAGGACGTTTTTAAAAGAACTGTTGAATGGGGAGTAAAAAACGCCATAACAACTTCCACTTACCACATTCTAACTCCTTATCCAGGAACAAGGCTGTTCAAGCGTATGGAAGATGAAGGCCGAATAATAACAAGAAATTGGGATTTATACGATACAAGGCACGTTGTCTACAAAACCAGAAATATGACTGCCGATGAAATTGAACAAGGCTATAACTGGGCATACAAGGAATTCTACAAATGGTCAAATATATTTAAAGCAAGCGGAAATCATGAAATATCCAAACATAAGTTAAAACACTTTTTTTATACTGCTGGCTGGAAAAAATTTGAGCCTTTCTGGAATTTCATAATAAAAACTAGACACTTAAACAATATGACTCCCGTGCTTGAAAGCATACTAAGCAATGTCAGAAAAAATAAATAAAATAATAAAAATTAAATGAGCTTAGAGTTCTGAAACTATAATCATTCGTTATTTTTAAGTTAATATTAAAGCAGTTTTATTATATGATAAATTGAAATGTTTAAAAATAGAGAGAAAACCATTTTTTATTTATTGATGGCTTTCTCTTTTTTATTTTTTGAAATTGTTTTTTCCGGTTTTTTGAAAGGTTACCTATTTTTTTGATTCAATATATGCTCATAGTATTCCTTATATTTTTTTCCTATATTTAGCAAATCTCTTTCTTTAGCAATACTGTATGCTGTTTCTGTAATTTCATCCAAGTTTTCCACATTGTTTTCCACAATATTTCTTATTTTTTGGCAGAATTCCTCGTTAGTCCTAGCCTTAAAGCAAGTTTTTCCATCTTCCAGCCAGTCTTCATACACAGGAATATCCCTTACTACAAGCGGTAATTTAGCCGAAAGCGCTTCTAATACTACAATTCCCTCATTTTCTTCATAAGTCATAAACAAAAAGGCTTTTGCAGCGCTAAATGCTCCAATTAGAATATCTTTATCGACATAGCCTGGAAAAATTAGATTTTTTGGCGGATTTTCAATGATTTTCTGTATTTTGTCAGGAAGCATTGATTTTACGCTTGACGATCCAAACCAAAGAAATTGATAGTCACTGCATTCCTGTGCCACTTTTACAAAATCTTTTATCCCTTTTCTTTCAAAAGGCAGTCCAGCTGTTATAATTAAGGGTTTATTTATGTCATACACTGATTTGTATTCATTTAAAAATTTTTCTTTTAAAACTTCATTTTTATTAAATTTATTTATGTTTACACCGTTTGAAATTACCCTAATTTCTTTGTCCTTTTCTAAATATTTTGATTTTATAAGATTTTTTGTATATTCTGACGGAGAAATCAAATAATCCGCTTCATTATATAATTTCTTTGTCCAGAATTTTATAATTGGCGACAGGACATAGCTTCCCTTTATACTTCCACGAAAATCTTCATAAGTTGTATGTGTGTGATAAATTACAGGTTTCCCTTTTTTCTTTGCCTGTTTCAACACTTCATAAGATTTTAGTGCAACGGTATTTATATGTGCCAAATCATAATCATCTTCAGGATCCTGCGTAACTTCAATATTATTTGCTCCAAGGGCTTCTACCTGATGATTTAAGGCTTGTCCAACGCCGGATTTGCTGAAGGAACTTTTCCCCTCTGAATATAGTAAAACTTTCACGACTATCATACTCCTCTATTGTTTTTTTGTAAACTGCTTCTACTCGTTCTCCAAATTTCTGTGCTGTGTAATCTTGTGAAGCGACAAAAGCATTTTCGATAATTTTTTCTCTAAATTCCTTATCTTCTTTTAAAAGCATTATAGAATTAATAAATTCTTCTTCAGTTTTATAAACAAGTCCTGCCTCATTTTTTACAAGCAAATCTTCCAGATTTAAGTCATATCTTGCCACGACAGGTGTTTTGGCAGCCATTGCCTCAACAAATGTAAGTCCTTGCGTTTCCGATATGCTCGCATTCAGAAATACATCTCCCATCTGATAATAAGCAGCAACTTTATCATGTGGCACTTCCCCTGTAAAAATAACTCTATCTGAAATACCAAGATCTTCAGCTTGTTTCTTCAAGTCATCCAAAATTCTTCCACGTCCAACAATCATAAATTTAAAGTTTTCATCCTTAATTTTAGAAAACATATCAATTAACAAATCAATACTTTTTTCTTCGGCAATCCGCCCAATATACACACAAAGAAAATCACTTTTCTCTATTCCAAAATTTTCTCTCATAAATTCCAAATCTTCATCGGAATAATTTCCACGATAAAATTTATCCAATTCCAGTCCAGTTGGAATAATGTTCATTGTCTGATCAACACCATAAGAATACAAAATATCTTCAACTTTTCGTGTAGGTACAATTAGAGCATTACATTTTTCACAATAAAACTTACTAATCGCAGCCGCAATCTTTTTACCAGCCGAAACAAATCTTGAACCAAAAATATAATGTGTGTAATATTCATATAGTGTATGGTATGTATGAACAAGCGGTATTTCCAAATTAACCGCAGCAAATCTTGAAAATGTCCCTACACCCCATTCTGTCTGGGAATGAATAATATCTAACTCCAGTCTTTTTATTTTTTTTATTATTTTTGAAGAATATATCATTCCTAGCCGATACTGTGGCAACGGCTTAAATTCCATACTTGGTATTCGTAAAACATTAGGCTCGACTTGAGGTGCATCAGGATCAGTCGTAGTAATAATATACACTTTATGCCCCAACTTTCTAAGCTCCTTCTCAAGCGTCATAATCGAACTCACAACCCCATTTACCTGAGGTCTGTATGTATCTGTAAATATTCCAATTCTCATTTTTATATTTCTCCTTCTATAATAAAGCCTTATTTCAATTTTATTTTTACTCTCTTGAAATTTTTTTTAGGCTACTATAAATTTTCACACAAATAATCATCTTTTATTCTATATCTTATTATTTTTTTATATAAGTTCTATTTTAATTTAAATAAAAAAATTTTTATCTGCTAATTTTTAGGGATTTCCAAGAAGAACTTACCTATTTTCCCCATTCTATAATCTTTCATAAGCCTTCTCGAAATAATTTCATAGTTATGTTCATCATTTTTAGAAACACCAAGCCGTTTTTCCAAAATTTCCAGTATCTTATGGTTTTCCAATCCTAAAATCTCCTCATTAGTTATATATTCTTCCAAATTATACGCTTTTACAAGATTGTCTATTTTTCCCAAATCCTTTAATTTATCTAAAAATTTAATTGCAACATTCTCCAATTGCAATACATTGTCCTTTATTGAACCAGTGATTGCTAAATTATAAGCCACTTCATCATCTTCAAACTTTGGCCACAAAACCCCTGGTGTATCCAGCAGTTCCAATTTTTCATCAATTTTTATCCATTGCTTACCACGTGTAAATCCTGGAGTATTTCCAACTCTTGCTTTATTTTTATTCACAAATTTATTAATAAATTTAGACTTCCCAACATTAGGAATCCCAACAATCATAGCTCTTACTTCAGTTTTACGAAGTCCTTTTTTTTTCATTTTTTCTAATTTTTCTGCATAAATCTTGTCTGTAATTTTTCGCAGTTCATTAAAATTAGTTCCTTTCTCTACACTCAAAGCTACAAAATAATCAGAAAAATTATTTTCCAGAAAATAATCTTCCCAACTTTTTAATTCCTTGCTATCAATCAAATCTACTTTGTTCAGAACAATAATCTTTTTCTTATTATTTGCCAGCTTTGAAATATCTGGATTTTTACTAGAAATCGGAATTCTTGCATCCAAAATCTCAATCACAATATCAATTATTTTGAGATTTTCGACAATTAAATCCTTTGTTTTTTTCATATGTCCCGGATACCAGTTTATATTCATTCTTTCATTCTCTCCATTTTCTCTATAAATTTTTATTTTTAATCCTAAAATTAAGATTAATTTTAAAATTAAAGATAAAAACTCAATATTTTTAAACTTTTCTAACCATTTATCCAACTGTTTTTTTATTTCTACTTTAGATATTTTTATTAATAATGTTTTTTTCTATCTTTTTTATACTTTTTTTATAAAGCAAAGGGGAACAGTCGCCATCCCCTTTGCAATCCCCGCTCGTCTAAGCATTTTTTGGAAACAAAAATTAAACTCGCTTCGCTCAAACAGTACTTTTTGTTTCCAAAAAATCACGACAATTTTAATTTAACTACAACAAATAGTTTAATTAAAATACTTAAAATAAGAAAAAGTAATTATTAATTAATATGTCTTATACTATTCCCCGTTTAAATAGCGAATATTTAATAAATTTTGAATTACATACTATCATTAGTAAAAAATTAAAATTTTATAACTTCTATTGACATTAGGCTGTGTCTGAAAACTCAAAATCTATGTTGTTTTTAATGTTTTTTTGATTTTATAAATTATACAAATCACAATAAAATCAGTGTTTATTATTTTTGATTTTGAAAAAATTTGTTAAAAATTCATCATTTTGAGAATTTTCAGACACGCCCTATTAAATTACTCTATTTTTGTTATTTTTAAATAAATACCATCATCATTTATTGCCCTTATAAATAAAACAATTTCTCCCTTAATTGGCTTTTCCTCCAACTTTTCTATAATTTCAGAAACATTTCCACGGATTATTTCTTCATAAATTTTGGTAAGTTCCCTTGTAATTACAACGTAACGTTCTCCCAGATATTCTTTTATATCTTTTAAAGTTTTTAAAATTCTGTTGGGGGATTCTAAGATTACAATTGTCCGTTCTTCTTCCTTTAATTTATTGAAAAGTGTCTGTCTGCCTTTTTTCTTTGGTAAAAAGCCTTCATATGCCATTCTTCGCATATCCAGCCCTGAAATGCTTGCACCTGTTACAATTGATGAAGCTCCTGGTATTCCAACGACTTTTATTCCTGCTTTTAAAATTTCATTTACTAACTCAAAGCCTGGATCTGAAATACACGGCGTTCCAGCGTCTGTTACAAGTGCGATTTTTTTTTCATCTTTTAAAAGATTAATGATATTTATAATTTGATGAAGTTTGTTATGTTCATGATACTGGTACACCGTTTTTTCAATTTCATAATGAGAAAGAAGTTTTTTAGTGACTCTTGTATCTTCTGCAAAAATATAATCAACTTCCTTCAAAACTTTTATTGCTCTAAAAGTTATGTCTTCTAAATTTCCAATTGGCGTACCAACAACATAAAACATATATTTCTCCTAATTTTAATTTCTTTTATTAATTTTGATAACGATTATTTTCTTTTTCCTGTTCCACTTATTTTTTTATTCATTTCTTCAATTGCTCTTTTTAGTTGAACATCCCCAGCTGAAATAATTTTAGCCGCTTCTTCTTTACCTTTATCTTTTATAATAATATCTTCTATTTCTTTTTCTCTATTTTTTCTAGCTTGTTCACTGTCGTTTGCATACCCTTTTAATGCAAGCAGTTCTTCCATTTTTACTTCTATATCAGGCTCAATTCCTTTTTCATGAATATAGTTCCCTTTTGGCGTAAAGTATTGGGCAATAGTAAGTTTTATGGCATCCTCTGTTTTCAAAGGTATAACTTGCTGAACGATTCCTTTTCCAAATGTTTTTTCTCCGATGATTGTACCACGTTTGTAATCTTTAATTGCACCTGTTACAATTTCAGAAGCACTTGCGCTTGCTTTATTTGTTAATACGATTAATGGAAAATTACCTAGATTTTTTGAAGTTCTGTTATAATTTCTCTGCTGTCCATTTTTATATTTTAAGTAAACGATTAAATCTTCTTTTACAAAAAGTGAAGAAATATCTTGTGCTTCTTGTAATGAACCTCCTGGATTAGAACGTAAATCCAATATTAATCCTTTCATTCCTTTAGCTTGTAAATCTTTAATAGCTTTTTCAACTTCTGCTCCAACGTGATTTCCAAATCTTAAAAGACTCACGTAACCAATGTTATTTTCAAGCATTTTGCTTTCAACCATTTCCAGTTTAATTTTAGCTCTTGTCAATGTAAATTTGATTGGCTCCTTTTTACCTTCCCTAACTACTTCCACATCAACTTTTGTTCCTTCCTTACCTTTCAGAAGTTTTACAGTTTCATTTGCTGTAAGTGGTAAAATATCTTTTCCATCAACTTTTATAATTCTATCTTTTATTTTTATTCCGACTTTTTCAGCTGGACTTCCGATAAATGGCGAAACAACTTCAAGAGCTTCCCCTTTTTTCTTGTTAATGCTCATTCCAACTCCAACATATTCACCTTCCATATCTTCAGAAAAGTCTGCCAAATCAGCTTTAGACAAATATTCTGAATAAGGATCCTTAAGTCTGCTTACAACTCCTGCGACAGCTCCTTCATAAAGTTCCTTTTTGCTTGGAGTTTCTTCCTTTCCAACATAATTGTTTTCAATAATATTTATTACATCCACAATTCTGTTCAGCTCTGTTGTGTCTTTTGAATATCCGGCACTTGTATCCTTGTCATTTCTTGTTGTTTTTATTATAGTGGTAGCTGCAAATAAAGGCATGCTTACCAATATAAGTCCTAATACTGCCTGCATTATTTTGTTCTTTTTCATTTTTCCTCCTAATAATATGCTTTAGCCAATTATAAAAATATGAAAATCCAGCATTTATCCATAATAAGCTGTGAAATAAATCCCTATAACCGACTTCTGTATTTAAAACTTTATGCTTTAAATATTATATTCTGCTGCTTTTTCCAATAAATTCATTACCTATGGAAATTTTAGCAGCATTAAGAACTCCTTATTCCCTTTTGCCCCTTTTATTGGAGAATCTTCAACACCAATCAGCTCGTATCCGTGTTCTTTTGAAAAGTGAATTATTTTTTTTATGGCTTCATCGTGATATTCCTCATTTTCCACAACACCATTTCTGCCAATTTTTTCCCTTCCAACCTCAAATTGCGGCTTAATTAACATTACAGCCTTCCCTTCTTTAGCGAGAAATTTCTCAAAATAAGGAATAACCTTGGTTAAGGAAATAAAAGATACATCTATTACAATAAAGTCAACCTTTTGATTTTCAACATCTTCTGTCTTTAAGTCTTTTATATGCATTTCCTCCAGCGAGATTATCCTGTCATCATTCCTCAGTTTCCAGTCAAGCTGATTTTTTCCAACATCAACGCTATACACACGTCTTGCCCCATTTTGCAATGCACAGTCTGTAAATCCTCCAGTAGATGCTCCAATATCAAGAACAGTTTTATCCATAAAATCCAGATTCCAGATTTTTATTGCCTTTTCAAGCTTTAAGCCTCCACGGCTTACATATTTCAATTTATCTTTTATCCGGATATTTAGTTCATCATTATCCTTGAATATTGTTCCAGCTTTTGTTACAACCTGCTCATTCACAATGACATTTCCTGCCATTATTTCCCGCTTTGCCTTTTCCCGTGTCTCAAAATACTCCTTCTCCACAAGAATTAAATCCAATCTTTTTTTCATTTCTTTCTCTTTCCAGTTTTCTAAATAAAAGATAGCTCCAGTAAAGCTAATTTAAAATCAAGCCTAGAAATTGAGCTATTTTATTAAAATTCTAATTTCCCCATCTTTCGACAGTTTTATATGAAAGGAATTGAATATATAATAAAACACATCTCTTATTTTTCTATTTATTTTTGATTACTAAAATCATATTTATCCAAAAGCACGGTAAAACCGCTTTAAAATCAGATTGAAAATTACAAGTCCCTGTTTACGTTCCAAACTTGCTTTAAATTTATCAATTTAATTTTGAAATGATTCCAGCATATTTTAATAAACTTATTTATTTTATCATATTTCAAGCTATATTTCAAATTTTTTGCTCTGCTATTCTATCTTGCTTTACTAACTTCTCTTGCTTCTTTAAATAAAAAAAACTACTTGACAAATTTTATAAAAAATGATAATATTATATTGAAATCAAGCTATTTTATTAAATTTAGGTATTTCGCTATCTCTAAGTGAAATAGCTATAATTTTAGAGCTGCCATTCATGGTAGCTCCTTTTAATAATTAGAAGACAAAACAAAAGGACATTACACTTTCATTAATGCCCTTTTTTATTTATTCTTTATTCTTTAAAATTTCTGCAAAATCCAGAATATCATTTACAACAATTGGATTTAAATTAGTATTTTCCAATTTTTCAAGGCTTTTCAGTCCATAGCCTGTTTTTATTAAAACGGGAGTGATTCCCAATTTTTCTGCTGGTATCAAATCAGTTGGCCTATCGCCTATCATAAAGGAATTTTCTGTATCAATATTAAATTCATCTATTGCCAGCTCAAAATTACCAGTTTTCGGCTTTCGGCAATTACATTCAATGCCATATTTTCCAGCCACATTTGGATGATGCGGGCAAAAATATGATTTTTCAATTTTTATCCCATTTTTAAGCAAATCTTTTTCAATAAAATCCTGTAATTTTAAATAGACTTCCTCTGTGTAAAAGCCTCTCGCAATTCCAGACTGATTTGTTATAATCACAAATTTATAGCCTAAATCACGTAATTCCTGAAGTCCTTTAATTACATTTTTTTCATATTCAAAATCCTCTATTTTGTACAAATATGATTTTTCTACGTTTATTACACCATCTCTGTCCAGCAGGATAAATTTATTTTTCATAAAATTATATTCCTTTTTATTAAAATATTCACTAATTTACTTTATACTAACTTCCATTTAAATAACGAATTTTTTACAAACTTTTTTAATAAAGGGTATAAATCTAATATTTTTAAATAATTAAATTTTTCAATCAAATTCTAGTACAAGTAACCTGTCGGAGCATTTTTCTGTGTGGCAACGAGCAATCCTGCGAAAATAAAAAAGTTGAATGATTATGATGAACACCCCTGTTATAAAAATTTATTTTCGTTTTTAAACGAGATTTAGTATTAAATTTGTTGAATTTTATTATACAATCTATTTTATAAAATAGGTTTTAAAAGAATTACTAAATCAAAATTGTAAGGGCATGTAGTGTGATGCCCTTACGTTAAGTTAATTCATTACAACATCTCTTATAAAGAACTCTCCACCAATTGATACAAATCCTAGATTTTTAACTTTTGGATTTACTAAGTAAAGTTTTTGTTTTTGAAATAAGATTGTAACTGGTTGTTCTTCAGAGATAAGCTTTTCCATTTCTAGCATTGCTGGAACTCTTACTTTTGGATCAGCAGAGCTTTTTACAATTTTAGTTAATTCGTCATATCTTGCGTTTTTGAAATCTCCACGGTTGTTTGCATTTGTGCTTTCAAATAAATCTAAATATGTGATTGGATCTAGGAAATCTCCAGTCCAGTTCATAAGAGCAACTTGATAGTCACGTTTTTTAGTTCTTTCAACACGTTCCTTACCTGTTACAACATCCAGTTCGACATTTGCTCCTAAGTTATTTCTCAAGTTTTCTTGAATGTATTCGACAATAGCTTTTCTGCTTCCTGTGTCATTAAATAAAATTTCAAATCTTGGAAGTTCTGTTAATCCTTCTTCCCTAAGTCCTTCTGCTAGTAATTTCTTAGCTTCTTCAACATTGAATTTAGGCTGGTCAGTTGTAACTTCCTGTGCAAAATCTTTTGCAATGCCGTTTAGTCCGATTCCAGTTGGAGTGAACGCTTTAGTCGCTTTTTCAGAGCCTTCAAGAACTTTGTTTATAAGTTCATCTCTATTTATTGCCATAGTTATTGCACGTCTTACTTTTGCATTTTTAAATACATTTTCTTTTGTGTTGAATAGCAAGTAGTAAATTCCGCCATCATCAGCTTTTACAAGTTCTGGTTTTCCAGCAAATTCTTTTGCTTGTTCAAAAGTTATAGCAGTTACATCAACTTCTTTGTTTTTAAAAGCATTAACAGCTGAATCTGTAGCGATTATTTTTAATACGACATTGTCAGTTTTTACATTAGATGCGTCCCAGTAGTTAGGATTTTTTTTGAATTTTAATTCTGAGTCGTGAGTCCAGCTTTCCATAGTGTAAGGACCGTTTGAAATTGTGTATTCAGCATCTGTAAAGTATTTATCCTTTACTTCGTTGTAGAATTTTTGGTTTAACGGCATAAATGATTTGAACGTAACTAAATCATCAAAATATGGAGTAGGTGCTTCCAAAGTTACTTGTAATGTTTTATCATCAATAACTTTTATTCCAACTTCATTTTCTGAAGCTTTTTTAGCATTGTATTTTTCTCCATTTTTTATTACAAATAACATACTTGCATTACTTCCTGCTGTGTCAGGATTTAATCCACGAAGCCATCCAGCTTTAAAGTCCTTTGCAGTAACAGGATCTCCGTTGCTCCATTTCACACCGTCTCTTAAATGGAACGTCCAAACAAGTCCGTCTTCTGATTTTTCCCATTTTTCAGCAATACCAGCTACTGATTTTCCAGTCTTGTCTTTTCTTAAAAGACCTTCTAAAATTAATTCATCAACAGTTCCACCAGGAACGTCTGTTGTTATTTGCGGATCAATTGACGATGGTTCTGTAACAATATTTAATGTAAATGTGCTGCCATTACCTCCATTTTTATTTCCGCACGAAAGGGCAAACATTAGCAATGTCAATATCAAAAGCAGTTTTTTCATTGATTTATTTCCTCCTATTTTTAGATATTTTTCTAAAATTTTAAACTACTAAATAAGGGGTATAACACGATACCCCCTATAATTTAACTTATTTTAATGATAGATTTCCAAAATAATATTCTCCACCAATTGCAACAAATCCAAGTCCTTGAACTCTTTCATCAACTAAATATTGTTTTTCTCTGTGGAAAAGCACACCAACTGGTAAATCTTCTGCAACTAATCCTTCAAGTTTAATAAGTGCAGGAATTCTGACATTTTGATCTGCTGTACCTCTGACAGTTTTAACTAAAGCATCATATTGAGGGTTTTTATATGAACCATAGTTAGTTCCACCTGTTGATTCAAATAAATCTAAGTATGTGATTGCATCAGGGTAATCTCCAGACCATCCTGCAAGAACTAAGTCAAAGTTTTTTTGTTTCATTCTTGAGAATCTTTCCTGAGCAGTCATTATTTCCAGATTTAATTCAATACCTAAATTTTTTCTTAATTGTTCTTGAATGTATTCTGCAATAACTTTATTATTTCCACTTTCATTAATTAACATAGACATATCAGGGAATTTTGCTGCTCCTGTTTCCTTCAGTCCTTCTGCCAATAATTTTTTAGCTTCCGCAGGATTGTATGTTAATGTTGAAGTAGGAACTTGTTCTGTAAAGTCCTTGTCATTTAATCCTTTTATTCCTATTCCTTTTGGAACAAGAGTTTTTGCTGCTGTTCCATATCCATTTAATACATTTTTTACTAAACCTTCCCTGTCAATTGCCATAAGAAGAGCTTTTCTAATTTTTACATTTGCTAGTGTTTTGTTGTTAAAGTTAAATAATAGATACCATACTGATCCATCGTTATTTGAAACCATTTTTGGATTATCCTTAAATCCTTTTGCTTGTTCAGCTGTAATTGAAGTTACATCTACTTCCTTGTTATTAAATGCATTTAATGCTGAATTATTATCAGGTATTATTTTGTACACAATATTTTCAACTTTTACATTAGGTGCATCCCAGTAATTAGGATTTTTTTTGAATACTATTTCTGAGCCATGTGTCCAGCTTTCCATTGTGTAGGCACCTGAAGATATTGTTTTTTCAGATTCTGTAAAATATGAATCTTTTGTTTCATCAAAGAATTTTTGATTTAACGGCATATAAGTTTTGAATGCTACAAGGCTGTCAAAATATGGAACTGGAGTTCCAAGTTCTACTTCCAAAGTTTTATCGTCGATAACTTTTATTCCAACTTCTTCTGCAGTTCCTTCTTTTTTATTATATTTTTCTGCATTTTTTATTGGATAAAGCATGTATGCGTATTCAGAAGCTGTTTCAGGTTTTAATGCACGAAGCCATCCATTTTTAAAGTCTTGGGCAGTAATTGGATCACCATTGCTCCATTTTAGATTATCTCTTAAATGAAATGTCCATTTTAATCCATCAGCCGATTTATCCCAGCTTTTAGCAAGTCCTGGCTCAAATGTTCCATTTTTCCCTTTTCTAGTCAATCCTTCCATTAAAAGATCGTTGACAGTCCCTCCCATTATTTCCGTTGAAATTTGTGGATCAATAGATTTTGGCTCATCTGTCAGATTTAAAGTAAATGTTTTGCTCCTTCCTCCACCTTTTCCACAAGCTATGATGAAAACTAACATCATCAATAAAAATAACATCTTTTTCATAAAAATTCTCCCTCTATAATTATATTTTTTACAAACAAAATCATTATAAACAAGTTTAGAGACATACATTTAAGCAATATCCTAAACTTGCCTTTATCAGTTTAACTATTTTATGTAAGTATTATCAAGTACAAAATCTTTTCCTATTGGACTGAATACAATATTATGAACTCTTGGATTCAGTAATTTTGTATTTTGTCTATAGTAAAGTAATCCCACAGGCATATCTTCTGCAATTATTCTTTCCATTGCAATCATATCTTTTACTCTTTCTTCCTGATTTCCAGAGCTTTTAACTTTTTTCACAAGTTCATCGTAACGAGGGTTCGAGTAATCTGAATAGTTGTTTCCATCTTTTGTCAGGAATCTGTCCAAGTAGGTAATTGCATCATTATAATCTCCGTTGTAGCCTGCAAGTGCAATTTCATAATCTCTTTGCTGCATTTTATCCAGTCTTGACTGGAATGTCATTCCTTCAATTTTAAGGTTTACTCCTAAATTTGTTCTCAAACTTTCCTGAATATATTCAGAAATAACCTTATTATTTCCAGAATCATTGAAAATCATTGTCAAATCAGGTAATTTTTGTAATCCTAACTCTTTTAATCCTTCAGCTAGCAATTGTTTTGCCTTTTGTGGATTGTAAGCTGGGAAAATTTTTCCTGCTTCTTCAGAGAAATCTTTTGAAATACCGATGATTCCTACTCCTTTTGTAGTATAAGTATAAGCCGCTTCTCCTGTATTGTCAAGAACATCCGTAATTAATTTTTCCCTGTCTACTGCAAGTGACAACGCTTGCCTGATTTTTTTGTTTGCAAGAACTTTATTTTTCATATTATACGTCATATACCATACAGAGCCGTCTTTTGTAAGCAGTTTACGTTTATCATTTTTAAACTCTTTAGCCTGCTCAATAGAGATGTTTGTTGAGTCAATTTCTCTATTTTTAAAAGCATTTACGCTGGCATTGGCATCATTTATGAATAACATTTTTACAAATTTTAACTTGATATTATCCTTATTCCAATAATTTTCATTTTTTTCAAATACAATTTCTGAATCTCTTGTCCAGGATTTTATTGTGTAGACACCTGATGAAATTGACGTTTCAGGAGATGTCATATACTTTTCTCCAACTTTATCGTAGAATTTTTTATTAAGAGGAGCATAAGTCTGTATTCTTACAATTGAGTCAAAATATGTAAGCGGATTGTTCAATGTAACTTCCAATGTGTAATCATCAACAACCTTTATACCAAGCTGATTTTCATCTTTAATTTTTCCTGCATTAAATTGTTCGGCATTTTTTATGTAAAATAATTTGTCTGCATATTCTCCTGCCGTTTCAGGCTTTAATGCTCTAACCCATCCATCTCTAAAGTCTTTAGCTGTAATAGGGTCTCCGTTGCTCCATTTTGCATTTTTTCTCAAGTGGAATGTCCATACTGTTGAGTTATCGTTGTGTTCCCATTTTTCTGCCACACCAGGAAGAGATTTTCCATCTTCTGACTGCCTTGTCAATGTTTCAACGATAAGTGAATCCACAAATTCTCCTGTTGAATCATTTGCAAGCTGTGGATCATAAGATTTCCCCTCTTCCTTTAAGTTAAGCTTTAATGTTTCCGAATCTCCACCTTTTCCACAGGAAATAACGAAAGCCAGTAATATTGTAAAGATTAATAATATTTTCTTCATACCTGCACTCACCCTTTCTTTTTGTTCAAATAAATTTAGTAAATTTTTTTCGTTATTAATTTTAGTTATCCACTCAGATAATTTTGATTTGAATGGAAAATATAGATACTATTTTGTTATAGATGCGTTATAAAAATCAATAGAATCTCCAACTGAACGTATTACAACGCCTTTTAACTTAGGATTTATCAAATAAACCCCCACTTCGTAATAAAGTGTTGAATATGTAAAGTTATTTGCTAACAATTTTTCCGCTTTTTTCATCGCATCCATTCTAGTTTTATTGTCTTGATTAACTTTAGCCAAGTCAATTAATTTGTCATACTCAGGATTTGAATATTTAGCAAAGTTAATATCCTTTGCCTTTGAATGGAAAATTTCCAAATAAGTCATAGGATCTGCATAATCAGGTCCCCAGGCATATCTTACAATTTCAAATTCTCCAGCTTTTGCACGTGCAATTCTTTCTTTTTTAGTAAGAACTTCCACTTCCACATCAATTCCTAATTTATCCTTCCATTGAGATTGATAAAATTCAGCTTCCTTTTTACCAGTTCCATTTTCATCTACCAATAAATGTAATTTAACTTGTGCAGGAGTCATATTCAGCTCTTTTAGCCCTTCTTCAAACAGCTGTTTTACATTAATCTTTGCATACTCTGCAAATAAATCTCCAGATTCTTCCCTAAAATCGCCTTTTTCACCAGCTGTTCCGTTTGAAACAATTCCAGAACCTACAATTCCAGCTCCATTTAAGATACTATTTACAAGTTCTTTTCTATCAATTGCAAGAGATAACGCCTCTCTTACCTTTTGATTTTTCAGTACAGGATTTGACGTATTAAATCCTAAGTAATAGACTCTTCCATCAGGAAATTTATGTAACTCAGGTTTTCCCTCATAGTTTGCCATTTTTTCAACTGAAATTTTTGTCAAGTCTAATTCTTTATTTTCAAAAAGATTCGTAGCGGCTTCAAAGTCAGTTACAATTAAACCTGTAAGTGTGTCAACCTTTATATTTTTAGCATTCCAGTAATTAGGATTCTTTTTCATAACAACTTTGTTGTCGTGTACCCATGTTTCCATTATAAACGGTCCATTGTAAATAGACTTGTTAGCTTCAGTTGCATATCCATCTCCATTGGAAGCCAACGCCTTTTCATTAACCGGGAAATAGATTGGCATAATTAATGTCTTTAAAAAGAATGGTGCAGGTTGTGACAATGTAAATTCAAGCGTGTAGTCGTCCTTTGCCTTTATCCCAACTTTTTCAAAATCCTTTAATTTTCCAGTATTGTAATCTTCCGCATTTTCAATATAATAAGCAAGAAATGCATACTCAGAGGCTGTTTTTGGTTCTATTCCTCTTTTTATACCGTTGTAGTAGTCTTTAGCTGTAACTGGATCTCCATTTCATCCCTTGCCGAATTTTAAATGTCCATACTTTCCCATCGTCTGACTTAGTCCAGCTTTCAGCTCCAGCAGGAATAATGTCATTTTTATCATTCAATCTTACAAGGCTTTCGTAAGTCATGCTTGTAATAAAAAGTCCGCTCATATCAGTCAAAATTTGTGGATCTAATGAAGTCGGTTCAGCTTCCATATTGAATGATACCGAATTTCCAGCAGCTTTGCTCCCTTTTCCACAGGAAATTATAAACATTGATACAATTAAGTAAAATACTAAAAAAGTTTTTTTCATAGAATACTTCCTTTCCAAATCGTTTATTATATTTTTTTTACTTTATTTTATTAAATAAGCCCTTTTTCCTTTAAAAAAGAAGTTTCAACAAAATGTCCCGGCTTATATTCTGTTAATTCAGGAGTTTCAGGTATAATTCCTATTTCAGAGGCATCTCCCATTGGACTTCTCAAATATGATTCTTCCATATCAATTTTTGTTGTCTTCTTGAAATCAGGATCTGCTATTGGTACGGCAGAAATAAGTGATTTTGTGTAGCTATGAACAGGGTTGCTGTAAACAACTTCTGGAGTTCCCAGTTCTACTACTTTTCCACGATACATAACTGCTACTCTGTCTGAAATATATTTTACCATTGACAAATCATGTGCGATAAATAGTAAAGTTAAATTTCTTTCTTTTTGCAAGTCCTTTAACAAATTTACAACTTGTGCCTGAATTGATACATCCAGAGCCGAAATTGGCTCATCACACACTAATACTTCTGGATCAACAGCTAATGCTCTTGCAATCCCGATTCTCTGTCTTTGCCCTCCAGAAAATTCATGTGGGAAACGGCTTGCATGCTCCCTATTTAGTCCAACAATTTCCAAAAGGCTGTAAACTTTTTCCATTCTTTCCTGTTTTGAAGCTGCTAACTTGTGAATATCAATCCCTTCAGCAATAATATCTCCGACAGTCATTCTTGGATTAAGGGAAGCCTGAGGGTCTTGAAATATCATTTGCACTTTTTTTGTAAATTCTTTTCTCCCATAAGATTCTACTGGTTTTCCGTTAAATAAAATATCTCCATTTGTCTTTGTATAAAGTCTGCTGACAGTTCTTCCAAGTGTAGTCTTTCCAGAACCTGATTCTCCTACAAGACTTAAAATTTCACCTTTGTAAATGTCCATTGTAACATTTTCCACAGCCTTTAGGACTTGTCTTTTTTTCATTGGGAAATATTTTTTTAAGTTTTTCATTTCTATTAATTTTTCTTTTTTATTTTCGTTAACTGACATTATTTCCCCTCCATTCCTTCATTTTTTAATTCATCAGATTCCTCTGATTCAAAAGGAGATTTTATTTTTGGAGCACCGTCAACATAAAGCCACGATTTTACAAAATGTCCATTTCCTAAATCAATCATTGGAGGTTTTCTTTCATAGTCAATTTTCATTGCATATTCAGAACGTGGCGCAAATGGATCTCCTACAGGCGGTTTTAATAAATCTGGAGGAGTTCCCGGAATAGAAGCCAATTTTTCACCCATTTTCATATTCAGTCTTGGCAGAGATTTCAAAAGTCCCCAAGTATAAGGATGCTTTGGATTCTTAAATAATTCCCTTACAGGAGCTTCTTCCAGCTTTTCCCCGGCATACATGACAACCACTCTGTCAGCAGTTTCAGCAACTACTCCCAAATCATGCGTTATAAGTATTACAGCAATATTCAGTTCTTTTTTCAGTTCGTTTATTAAATCTAGAATTTGTGCCTGGATTGTAACATCCAAAGCCGTTGTTGGCTCATCACAGATTAATAAGTCTGGTTCACATGAAAGAGCAATGGCTATAACAGCTCTTTGCCGCATTCCTCCAGAAAATTCATGCGGATATTGATGAAATCTTTCTTCAGGTTTAGGAATACCAACTTTTCTAAGCATTTCAACGGCTTGCTGCTTTGCCTCTTCCTTTGTTACATTCTTATGAATCAAAATTCCTTCCATAATCTGCTTTCCAACTTTAATTGTTGGATTAAGCGATGTCATAGGATCTTGAAATATCATTCCGATTTTTCCGCCACGAAGCTCTCTCATTCTTTCAATGGAAGCCTTTACTAAATCTTCGCCTTCAAAAAGGATTTCCCCATTTTTTATTTCTCCTGGAGGCATCGGTATTAATCTCATAATTGTCTGTACGGTAACTGATTTCCCCGAACCAGACTCTCCAACAATTGCAAGTGTTTCCCCTCGGTCCACAGAAAAGCTAATACCTCTAAGAGCCTGAACCTCTCCAGCATACGTATTAAAAGAAACACTCAAGTCTTTTACTTCTAATAATTTTTTTCCCATTCTCTAATCCTCTCTGTATTAATATGGATTGTTATATATTTTAAAATATTAAAAAAACTTAGATAAAAACCTTTTTGATTAATAAATATTTTTTCTTTATTGAATTTATTAATTTAATTTATTTAAGCAAGGGTATCAATCGCCATTCCCCTTTATTTTGCAATAATAGTTATTTTAACATATTTAAATAACAGCATATTAAAGAGAATGGCGAAAGTGCTACGCACTATCCCTGGCTTGTCTAAGCATTTTTTGAAAACAAGATTGAAACTCGCTACGTAAAACTTCGCTCAAACAGTCAATTTTATTTCCAAAAAATCACGACGTTTTTTATAAAATTTTTAATCTCTTAGTTTTGGATTTAATGCATCATTCAAAGCATCTCCAACTATATTAAATGCCAATGTAATTAATGAAATTACAACTGATGGAATGATGAATAAATATGGATATGAAGTCATATTTACGAAACCATCAAATACCAAGTTTCCAAGTGAAGCCTGTGGAATCGGCACTCCAAGTCCAATGAAACTTAAAAATGCTTCAGTAAAGATAATGTTTGGTATATCTGTTGTAAGTCTTATTATTATTACACTTAATGTATTTGGAATTAAGTGTTTTAGAGTTATCCATAAAAAGTTTCCACCAAGTGATTTTGAAGCTAATACAAACTCATTTTCCTTTATTTTTAGAACTTCTCCACGCACTAACAGTGAATAATTTAACCATCTTGTAAGAGACATTGCGATAATTATTGTTTTTACACTGTTTCCCATTACAACCATTAATAAAATTATATAAATCATTGATGGAATAATTAGTAAGATTTCTACAATTCTAGTCATTATTGTATCGATAATCCCACCAAAATATGCTGATACAGCTCCATAAATTGTTCCGAAAACAACACAGATTGCGGCTGTTATCAATGATAATTCCATTGAAATTCTTATCCCTTGTGAAAGTCTTGCAAACAAGTCACGTCCAAGGTTATCAGTTCCCAAATAATGCCCTTTTCCAAGCCCTTTTGCTGGACTTAAAAATTTAGCTGATAAATCTTGATCTCTATAGGAAAATTTTGTCAAACTTTGCCCAAAGATTGCTAAAAATATAAAAATAAGCGTTATTCCCAAAAACGTCAAAGCTAATTTATTTTTCTTGAATCTTCTCCATCCATCCTGCCAGAATGTTAAACTTGGTTTGTAGATTACTTCACTTTGAGTAGTGTCAGGACCTACAATTTTGAAATCTTCGGGTGTCGGGATATAATCATTTTCAGCTATATTTTTTTTTGTATTTTCTGCCACTATACCTCATCTCCTTTTCCAAGTTTAATTTTTGGATCAACTAGAACATATACAATGTCAACAAGTATCATCATAATAATAAGAAATACTGCATAGAACACAGTAACTCCAAGTACCATTGTATAATCCCTGTCATTGATACTGTCAACAAAATATTTTCCTAAGCCAGGAATTGAAAACATTTTTTCAATTACAAATGAACCTGTCAAAACTGCCGCAATTGTTGGACCCATTATTGTAATAATTGGTAAAATTGCATTTCTTAAGGCATGCCTGAATACGATGTTTTTTGGCTTAACCCCTTTGGCAACAGCCAGCCTTATATAATCCTGACCCATTACTTCTATCATTTTATCTCTTAATAAACGTGCAATCAATGCTACTGTGTAAAGTCCAAGTGCAATAACTGGCAATATTTTTTTATCAAAAGTATCCCATCCAGAAAGATTTATCCAAAAAAAGTCAGGTAAAAAACCATTTCTGATTAAAGTTCCATTATGGATATCGACGACATATTTTTGCATAAGCCCTGCCAATACAAAGCTCGGTACAGATATTCCAATTATTGCAACAATCATCGCTAATCTGTCCTGATACTTCCCTCTCTTAAGAGCGGCAATAATTCCAAGCGGAATTCCTAAAGCCAATGCAAAGATAATAGATCTGGCTCCTAAATCTGCTGAGGTCAAGAAACTTTTCTTAATAACGTCATTAACAGTTCTTCCACGAACTTTCATGGATGCTCCCAAATCTCCTTTTGCTATGTTTTTTAGATATTCAACGTATTGTTCTCCCAACGGACGGTCCAAATGGTATTTTGCCATTAGATTTTCCTTTACTTTAGGCGGAATCGCTTTTTCGCTTTGAAACGGATCACCAGGCAACATATGTATAAGAAAAAATGTAATAGTAATAACTAGCCACAACGTTACAAGCCCCATTGCGATTCTTTTAATTAAAAACTTTAAAATATTTTTCATACTCGCTTCCTTTCGCAAAAATTTTTATATACCTATATTATATCTTATAGTCAGTCATATTTGCAAGCAATTTTGTTTATAATGTGATTTTTTTTACTATTAATTTCTTTTATGCTTAAATAATAGTTCCCTAAATCTAATATATTTAACAGTTTTCACAAAAAAATAGCCCAAATAAAAATTTAGACTATTTTATAATGTTATTACAGCAACAGCATCTGACTTGATAATTATAATTATTCTATTCAAATTTTAAAACGGCTTAATATCAAAAATTAAATACAAAATTTCCTTTATTGTTTTAAACTTAATTTTTATATGTATTGCAACGATTTAACCATCCTGGCAGCCATTTTTTCTCATTTTTTGCAGGATCGGAATTTTTTACCCGTCTTTCAAGCACAAATTTCGCAGAATTGCTAAATTCTTCAAGAGCCGCTTTTCCGCTGCCAGTACCTTTCATATTTTCCAGAACTTGAAGAAGTCCCCAGCCAGCCCCATTATAAGTTTCAGTTTGGGAAATTCCTTCACCTTTGAAGTTCACATAATCAATTAATGGATATAGTCCGTTTGGAGATTGTGCAACACGGTAAAATTGTTTTTTTACATTTTCTGGATTATTAGCCACTTCCAGCATTTTTTCCAAAGAATTTTCAAGCCGCTCAAAAATAAACGAAACTTGGATATCCTTTGTATTATAAAGAAAATCAGTCAGCTCTGCAACATCCTTATTTCCAGAATTCTTTAGCCTGAAAAGATCATCTCTGCTCTGCCACGGCGAATACTTATTTTCTTCCATAATTCTAGGCAGTTTCACATTGCGAGCCTTGTAATACTCCACAAGCGGCGGAAAACTCTCTTCAAATCTCCCTTTCTGCCCTTGTCTATACCAGATGAAATGTCCGATTCCAAGCGATGGAAAATCTTCTCCGCTATTCCAGTACACAAGCTCATCTTTTTTCCCTCCAGCCTCATTTTTAAAAATTTTCTCAGCAACAACATCCAGTTCAGCCTTTGAAATTGTAAGCTTTGCTTTTTTATTCGTATCCACAGCATCAGGCTTTGAAGAAGCTTTTGCCTCATTCTTCCTGGAAAGTCCAAATGAAGAAATCGAAATTGCCACAATACAGGCTGCAATCAATAATTTACATTTTTTCCTTTTCATAAAATCTACTCCTTTTTTATTAAAAATACAAAGTAATTTTTTATATTATAACAATTTTTTAATAGATTTTCACTTTTTTTTATCTTAGATAATAAATAAAAGAAAAAATCTAATTTTGAAGTTATCTGAATACGTGATATAATAATAACATATATTCCAAACATTGGGAGGGAAAATGGCTAAAATAATGGAAGAAGAAAATGCAAGTTATGAAGCAAAGGCTATTCACAAGGAAATTGTGGAAAAAGTAGAAAAATTGATGCCTAAAGAGGAGATTATATACGATTTGGCAGATTTTTTCAAGATATTGGGAGATACGACTAGAATGAGGATACTAAGCGCCTTGTTTCATGAGGAAATGTGCGTTTATGATATTGCAAATCTCTTGAAAATGACGCAGTCTGCTATCTCACATCAGCTTCGGGTATTAAAACAGGGGAGGTTTGTAAAACATAGGAAAGAAGGTAAAGTTGTTTATTACTCGCTTGAAGACGAGCATATAAAGCATATTGTGGAGCAAGGAATGACACATATTTTAGAAAAGAAATAAATTTTATTTGTAAGCCAAATAATTTTCCTATACAAATAATTTTAAATATGTTATAATTACAAAAAATAGACAATTGTAAATATAAAAAATTGTGACAGAATTATTTTTGATAGTCAAATCTCTAAATCAGGGGGGATTCTATCTAAATTTTAGTTCTGAATAATTTGGATAAATTTGACCTTGAACGCAAGAGGGCTATCTTTAAATATTTACGATTGGATAAACTATAAGAAATAAAGGAGAAGGAATAATGGCAGAAATAAAGAATAAAGTAACATTCAAGGGAAATCCTGTAACTCTTGTGGGAACAGAAGTAAAAGCTGGAGAAGCAGCACCAGACTTTACAGTTTTATCACCAGAATTAAAGGAAGTAAAATTAAGTGATTATAAAGGAAAGGTTGTCGTAATAGCAGTATTTCCGTCAGTTGATACTGGAGTATGTGCTTTACAGCTGGCTAGATTTAATCAGGAAGCCGCAAGTTTTGGAGATGATGTTCAGCTGCTTACAATTTCAGCTGATTTACCATTTGCACTAGGAAGATATTGTGCAGACAAAGGAATTAAAAACGCTTTAACGGCTTCAGACCATAAAGAGTTAGATTTTGGAACAAAATATGGATTTGTAATAAAAGAATTAAGATTGTTGTCAAGAGGAACTGTTATTGTAGATAAAGACGGTATTATCAAGTATGTAGAATATGTGAAGGAAGTTGGGGAGCATCCAGATTACGAAAAAGCATTGGAAGTAATAAAAGAATTAACTAAATAAAAAAATAAATGGAGCTAAACCTATTAATAAAGGTTTTCTCCATTTTTTATTGCTTTAATTTTGTAAAAAAATACCCCAATCAATGATTGAGATACTTTTTTCGCCTTTTTTATTATCTTCCAAGTTGCTGCTGCTGTCTTTGCTGTATAATACGTTGCTGCTCAATTGCACTAGGGGTTTTTACAAGCGTTACTGCCACCTCTGCTGGCTGTCCATTTCTGTATACAGTTAATTTTATATTTTGTCCAACTTTTTTAGCGGCGATTTCTCCAACAAATGCACCTGCAGAGTTTACTTCTTTTCCGTCAACAGCTGTAATAACATCATTTTTAGCTATTCCTGCCGCCGCGGCTGGACTATTTGGTACAACATCGACTATGAATACTCCGTTTGAAGATTTCAGATTAAGGGCTTTTACTTTGTCTTGATCTAAATTTGCCAGAGACACGCCAATGTATGGTTTTTCAAATTTACCATTTGCAATAATTGAATCTTTGACTGTCATTGCCAAGTTTGCCGGAATAGCAAATCCGATTCCCATACTTCCTCCACTTTGTGAATAAATTGCAGCGTTTACTCCAATAACTTTTCCTGTTATGTCAATTAATGGACCTCCACTATTTCCCTGATTGATAGCGGCATCCGTTTGAATAAAGTTTTCTATCTCTTCAATTCCAAGTGAGCTACGTCCTGCAGCACTTACAATTCCAACTGTCATCGAGTCGTTCAATCCCAATGGATTTCCAAAGGCAATTGACCACTGTCCGATTTGAACTTGATCTGAATTTGCAAATTCTAACGGTTTAAAAGTCTCATTTGAATCAATTTTCAGTACGGCAATATCAACTTCAGGCGAAGTTCCCACGAGTTTTGTACGATATTCACGTCCATTCGAGAATTTTACATAAATTTCGTCTGCACCGTCAATAACATGATTATTTGTAACAACATATCCATCCTTTGAAACAACGAATCCTGAACCTAGTGACCCCGATTCACGTTTTTCCTGTCCTCCAGAACGTCCAAAAAGCATTTCTTCCAGCGGATTATACGTATTTACTATAACAGTTTTTTTAGTTCTGATATTTACAATTGAATCCTTAACGCTGTTATGCACACTTACAAAAGCATCCTGTGTCTGTACGGCATTTTTAGTGTACTTTTGCAAATCTTCCTGAGAAATTGTCTTTTGCTGCTCAGTATCCGCTGTATTATTTTTATTTTCTACGTTATTTCCAGTCTTGTTGGAACAGCTTAAAATTAGAAATAACATTGAAAATAAAGCAAATTTTTTATTTCCTTTTTTTATAAAATTTATTTTTTTCATATTTATTTACCTCATTTCTAGTTTTACAATAAACCTATTTTTAAAATTTTTTTAGAATTAATCTCAAACTCTTGACTCTTCCAGTTTTTATGAGTTTGCTTCCTACAGGGCTGGATATATTTTAGTGAATAAAAGTTTATTATTCTTATGATTTTTATTTGAATTTCATTTATTAAACCGTATTTTTTGCAAATTCATAAATAACCTGCTATGCTTATTGTCTTTTTCCCCATAATATGTTATCCTATACTCAGTAAAAATTAAATAAAATATATAAAATTAAGGAGAAAAATCAATAATGTTCAATAATTTAGGAGACAGATTTAAGGATATATTCAAAAAAGTCAGCGGACAGGGGAAATTGACGGAAAACAATATGAAGGATGCTTTGAGGGAAGTAAGACTGGCATTGCTTGAAGCAGATGTAAATTACAGCGTGGCTAAGAACTTTGTGGCAAAGATTCGGGAAAAGGCATTGGGAGAGCAGGTTATCAGCGGGGTTAATCCTACACAGCAATTTATCAAGATTGTAAATGACGAGCTAGTGGAAGTGCTTGGAGGCTCAAATGTCTCAATTGCTAAAGCTGATAAAAATCCTACCGTTGTAATGCTTTCCGGACTTCAAGGGGCTGGGAAAACTACGTTTTCTGGAAAATTGGCAAAGCATCTGAAATCGAAAGGGGAAAAGCCATTTCTGATTGGGGCAGATGTTTATAGACCTGCCGCTAAAAAGCAATTGAAGGTGTTAGGAGAGCAGGTAAAAGTTCCTGTATTTACGATTGACGAAAGTACAGATGCACTGGAAATTGTAAAACAGGGAATTGAGGCTTCAAAAACTGAGCATGCAACTTATGTGATTATTGATACGGCAGGAAGATTGCACATTGATGAACAGCTTATGAGTGAACTGCAAGATATAAAGGACAGTTTTAATCCGAATGAAATTTTGCTTGTAGTTGATGGAATGACAGGACAGGATGCGGTTAATGTAGCAAAGGAATTTAATGAGCAGCTTGATATTACCGGGGTTGTGCTTACAAAACTGGACGGAGATACTCGTGGAGGGGCTGCCCTTTCGGTAAAGGAAGTTGCAGGAAAGCCAATTAAATTCATAAGTGAAGGAGAAAAGCTGGATGACATCGCACCATTTCACCCAGACAGGCTTGCTTCTCGTATTCTTGGAATGGGGGATGTCGTTTCACTTGTAGAAAAAGCACAGGAAGCTATTGATGAAAAAGAAGCCAAGAAAATGGAGGAAAAATTTAGAAAGAACCAGTTTGACTTTGAAGATTTCTTAAAGCAGTTTAAAATGATAAGAAAAATGGGATCAATTGCTGGAATTATGAAAATGATACCAGGAGTTGACACTAGCATGATTGACATGGGAATGGCTGAAAAGGAAATGAAAAAGGTTGAAGCAATCATTTTTTCAATGACAGTTCAGGAAAGACGTGATCCAAAACTTCTAAAAAACGGAAGCCGTAAAATGAGAATTGCCAAAGGAAGCGGAGTTCAGGTAAACGATGTAAATAAATTGATAAAACAGTTTGAGCAAATGAAACAGATGATGAAAATGTTCAATAGTGGCGGTATTCCTGGATTTGGCGGTGGCGGATTCATGAGAGGCAGAAGAAGATAGATTTTTACAAATAAAAAAGGAGAAAATTAAAATGAAAAAATTAATTTTGATATTATTTATTATTTTTGGGACACTTTCGTTTTCAGCCTTAGATAAAGTTGTAATCGGAGTTATTAATGACAATTACGAAAATCCAGTAATAAGCGGGACAGTAAACCGTGGAGGACTTGCAAATCTTCTTTCCAAGCTGAAAAAGGACGGAGATTTTGCAAAACAGATGTACAAAAATCTTTCAGGCGCAAATAAAGTCGAATTTATTATAGAAAAACACGATGAACCTGCACTTTTAAGTGTGCTAAAATTATTTGAAAAAAACAAGTACAAAGGGCAATTGGAAGTTACGGAAGTAGCCACGTCAGAAAATAGGAACATCCGTCAAATTACCACAAAAAACGGCTGGACTTACAACATTTATCCTTATACAAATGTAATACCGGGAACCGTAACAATTTCAGGAATTGATACTAACAAGGGAGAATTTATACAGGATTTATTTCAGAAGGCAAAAGCGGCGTTAAAATAAGCTAATTACAATTTAAAGAGAGCAGGATTTTTATGAATGCTCTTTTTTTGTTTGCAATGTTATTTCCTGTTTAAGCAGAAATAAAAAAATTCATGTAATTAAAGCTTTTTTTACAAGGCTGTCAAATTAATTGTTATAAAATTTTATTGCTATTTTTTAAATGGGATTTAGTATAAAAAGGAAATAGTGTGAAATAGAATTTCTTAAAATAATTTTCTATTTTAAATAATTTTACTGTACTTACAGTTATTTAGATACTAATTACACATAAAAAACATTTATTAATAAAATTTAATTTTTAAAATTGAAAAAAATACTTGACTTTTTTACATTATATGATATACTGTAATTGTAAAAGGTAATATAAATATAAAAGGAGCTGATTAGCATGAAAAAATTAATTCTAGTAGGATTTTTAGCATTTGGAGCATTAGGATTTTCAAGATATGTAGAGGAGTGTTATGTTACTGGTAAAACACGTAGATCTGTAACTTGTGAAAGTGCAGAATCAGGAAGAACATTCCAATTTACAAGTGGCAGACTATCTTCTGTTTCAACAGGATATTCTTATAAAATTTATTTTGAAGGTACTGGATACAGAGGATTGCGTTTAACTAGAGCAAAACTTCTTGCAGGTTAATAAAACTAAAAATCTTTACCAACAATAAAATTATTAGAAACTCTAGGTTTATAAAAACTTAGAGTTTTTTTTTTACAAAAAAAAACGTTGTTATATCCAAACACTAGATTTTATTAATTTTTTTCGATTTTGAAAAAATTTGAAAATATATAAAAAGGTATTGGATTATTATAACTTTTCTAGTATAATAAATTTGTATAATTTTAGTATAAAAAAGGAAAATTTAATGAAAAAAGGTATCGGAAAATCACACAGTAAAATAATATTAATTGGAGAACATTCTGTTGTTTACGGCTATCCTGCCATCGCTATTCCACTAAAAAAAATTGGAATTGAATGTATTGTGGAAGAAGCAAAAAGCAGCTATTTCCATAATAAGACTGATACTCTTTCAGTTGCTCTTTTTACTGCGTTAAAATATTTAAAAAAAGAAAATGCAAAAATAAAATATAAAGTTACCTCTCAAATTCCTCCAAAACGTGGAATGGGCTCTTCAGCTGCAGTCAGTATTGCCGCAATCCGGGCAGTATTTGACTATTTTGAGGAAAATCTGGATGATGAATTACTGGAAAAACTAGTTCATGCGGCGGAAATTGTGGCTCATAAAACTCCGAGCGGGCTAGATGCCAAAACATGCCTAAGCGATAAAGCCATAAAATTCATAAAAAATAAGGGATTTTCTTACATTGACTTAAATCTTGGTGCATATCTTGTAATTGCAGATACAGGCATTTACGGAAATACTGGTGAGGCAATTCAGAATGTGAAAAATTTAGGAAGTAAAGCCGATATTTCTTTAAAGAAACTAGGTAAATTGACAGATGAAATAATTAAAATCTTAACTGAAAATATTGAATCCAAAGAAGAAAAAGTTGATAAAATAGGAAAAATTATGACAAAAGCAAATACAGAACTCGGAAACTTGAATATAACCATTGAAAAAACAGACTTATTTGTAAAAACAGCAATCGAAAATGGAGCAAGTGGAGCAAAAATTTCTGGTGGAGGATTAGGAGGGTGTGTAATTGCACTTGCTAAAAATCTGAAAATTGTAGAAAAAATAAAAGATGAATTGTTAAAATGCGGAGCAGAGAATATTTGGGTGGAGAAAATTTAATAAAAAAATAAAGGAGTAAAAATGGTAAAAGTCAAATCTTATGCTAATATTGCGATTATAAAATACTGGGGGAAAAAAGATGCAGCAAAAATGATACCTTCCACAAGCAGCATTTCCCTTACTCTTAACGATATGTTTACAGAAACAGAGCTGGAATTTATAAATGATGAAGATATTAAAATTGCAGTTGAAAAAGATATAAAAAGCGAAAATTGTAAAGATAAATTTGGGGATATGACAGATTTGTTTTATTTGAATGGCGAATTGCAGGATAGTGTGCATACAGAAAAGATTAGCAAAGTTGTGGATTTGTTTAGGGAAAATAGAAGTCAGAAGGTAAAAATTTCTACAACAAATAATATGCCAACGGCGGCGGGACTTTCTTCCAGTTCGAGTGGTTTATCGGCTGTAATAAAGGCTTGTAATGAACTTTTTGGAAAAAACTATACACAATCTGAACTTGCACAAATTTCAAAATTTGGTTCAGGATCTTCTTCGAGAAGCTTTTTTGGACCTGTTGCTGCTTGGGACAAGGATACTGGAGAAATTTATGAGGTAAGGACAGATTTGAAACTGGCGATGATTGTGCTTGTGCTGAATGAAAATAAAAAGGAAATTTCAAGCCGAAATGGAATGGAGCTTTGTGCCAAAACTTCAACATATTTTGATGAGTGGGTAAAACAATCGGAAATTGACTTTGTAAATATGAAAAAATATCTTGCTGAAAACGATTTTGAAAAAGTGGGAATTCTGACAGAAGAGAATGCTCTTAGAATGCACAAGACAACTGAAACTGCAAATCCTCCATTTACATATTTTAATGAAAAAACTTATGAAGCAATGGATTTTGTAAAAAATTTGAGAAATAATGGCAAAAAATGCTATTTTACAATGGATGCAGGGCCTAATGTGAAGGTACTTTGTTTGGAAGAGGATTTAGAAAAATTAGCAGAAATTTTTGAAGAAAAGTATAAGATTATTGTAAGTAAGACTGTGAAATTATAATTGTGAAAATTATAGTAAAACTGCTTTAAAACAAAACTCAAAAGTTATGACTATTTTACTCAAACCCTAAATTTATATAATTTTTAGTAGTTTAATTTTAAGTAGGTTTGAGTATAATTTGAAATTGAAAATAAAAAATTATGATAATTCCTAAAATTGTTTGATTTTATCAGTTTAATATTGAAAGAGTTAAGATATATTTTAGAAAGGGTTTTGAGTAATGGATAAATCAAGAAAATTTGACATAGTTATAGGCATATTATTTGGAATTATGACAATAATTTTAATTTATTTATTTTTTAGTAACAACATATTTTTTATGTGGGCATTTCAGCGGCACCGTAATATACTAAGCTGGTATATTAGACCACTATTTATTATTCCAATAATCTGGAGTGCATACAAAAAGAGGTTTTCAGGAATTTCAATTTCTATTTTTGGTCTGTTTACGAGTATGTTCTGGTTTCCAAAGCCAAATATAACTAATCCTGAAATTGTAAAATTTTTAAATTTTGAAGCAAATTACTTGAAAAGTGGGTGGACAATGGATAAAATTGTCCTGCTTTTTACTGTTATAATTTTTTTTGTTTTTATAATAGTTTCAACTTGGACAAAAAACTGGAAATTACTTTTATTAATTTTAATAGCAACTGCAATTCTTAAAATATTTAACAGCTATCTTTTAACTGGCAAGAGTGCATTATCAATGTTAAAGCCTGCAGTTGCTGGATTAATTGTCTGTGTGATAGCTGTATTTGTCTTAAAAAAGAAAAACTGATGAAAAAGGAGGAGAAATTGTGGGATATATAAAAATACTTGATGAAAAAGTGTCAAATATTATTGCCGCTGGGGAAGTTGTGGAAAATCCAGCTTCGATGATTAAGGAGATGATTGAGAACTCGCTGGATGCGAAGGCTACAATGATAAAAATTGAAGTTTTCAAATCTGGAACTGATGTTAAAGTAAGTGATAATGGAATTGGTATGGATAAGGACGATACGCTTTTGTCGGTGGAGCGGCATGCTACTTCTAAAATTAAGGAAAAGGAAGATGTTTTTAACTTAAATACTTATGGATTTCGTGGAGAGGCTCTGTCATCTATTGCAGCAGTGTCTAAGCTTACGATTACTACACGTTCTGAAAATAGTCCTGTAGGATATAAGATTGGCTGTTATGGCGGAGTTGTGAGAAAATTTGAGGAAGTTTCGAGAAATGTCGGTACAGAAATGGAAGTCAGGGATTTATTTTACAATACGCCTGCCAGACGGAAATTTTTACGAAAAATGTCAACAGAATATGGTAAAATCAGGGATATTGTACTAAAGGAAGCACTTTCAAACAGTAATGTGGCATTTTCGCTCGAACTAGATGGAAAAAGTACGATAAAAACAAGTGGAAAAGGGATTGACAATACAATCCTTGAATTATTTGGAAAGTCAGTTTTGAGAAATTTGAAAAAATTTGAATATGGATATTTAGGTAACGTAGAAATTTTACGAAGTTCAAAGGACTTTATGTTTACTTTTGTAAATAACCGATATGTAAAGTCAGCAACTATTGAACGTGCTGTTATAGATGGCTATTACACTAAATTAATGAAGGGGAAATATCCATTTGCAATTATTTTTTACAATACTGATCCAAAAGAAATAGATGTAAACGTTCACCCATCCAAAAAAATAATAAAATTCTCGAATGATAAAACTGTTTATAATGAAATAAAATCAGCAATTGATGACTTTTTTTACTACAATGACAGAGAAAACTGGCAACCTAATATTGATTTGATAAAGAAAAATATCAATATTAATGAGAATGTCGCTGTGGAAAAGGATGATTTGTTTTCTGATGACGTTTTGAAGGGGGAAAATCAAAAAGTTATAAGCTTGGAAACTTTTGATGGAAAGGTTTTAGAAAATACTAAAAATTCAAATGAGAAAGATAATTTTTCAGCGGATAATTTTAATGAAAATGATAAAAATTCTGAGTTTTTTGATAGTTCTAAAAATATGAGTAATGATAGTTTTTCAAATGGTGAAAACTTTACAAAAAACAAAAATGAAAATGATTTAAGTGTTGATGAAATATGGAATAAGATGAATGATAATTCAAAAATGACTGTGGAAAACAATGTGGAAAACTTTAAGAAAAAAGATGAATATTATACTGAAACATGGGATAAAAGAAGTGATTTTGAGAATTATAAAAATACTACTGAATATAGAAATTTTGATACTATAAATGAAAATACTGAAAATGAATCCCATTATAAAGTCGGAACGTTTGAAAAACATATCGGAAAGCAGTTTCATTATGATATTCTAGGGCAGATTTTTGACACATATATTCTTGTTCGCAGAGATGATGAATTGGAAATTTATGATCAGCATATTATTCACGAAAGAATTTTGTATGAAGAGCTAAAAGACAAGTTCTATAATAAGAAACTAGAGTCACAGCATTTATTATTGCCTCTAAAAATGGAGATTACAGGAATTGAAAAAAATATTATTTTTGAAAATATTGAAATTTTTAGAGATTTTGGATTTGATATTGATGAATTTTCAGAAAATGAAATTGTGATTCGTGCCGTGCCTGCCTTTGATTTTCGGGATAACATTGAAAACGTGTTTTTACAGCTACTCATGGATTTGAAAAATGAAGTTAAAATAAAGGATTTGCGGGAAAATATTATTATTTCGATGTCATGCAAAGGAGCCGTGAAGGCTGGACAAAAACTTGACACATTTGAAATGCAGAATATGGTTCGAAGGATTCACGAAGTTGGGGAATATACGTGTCCGCATGGACGGCCAATTATTGTGAAACTTTCCAGAAACGATTTGGATAAAATGTTTGGCAGAAGAAAATAAGGGTAAAAATTGAGAAAATTTAGTAAAAAATTGAAAAAACTTTTGACAATAAGGAAAAAATATGATAAGAATTAATGTAGTGTGTATTGGAAAAATAAAAGATAAATACATAAAAGAGGGAATAGCTGAGTTTTCAAAAAGGTTGTCAAAATACATAAAACTCGATATTACTGAACTGGCTGAAGAAGATGATAACAAGGGGATTGAAAATGCAATAAATTCAGAAACTGAAAGAATAATAACTGCTATTTCAAAAAAAAATTATTCATATAATATTTTGCTTGACTTAAGTGGAAAAATGCTGTCTTCTGAAGAAATGGCAGATAAAATCGAAAAAATTTCCATAACAAACAGCGAAATTAATTTCATAATAGGCGGATCCAACGGTGTAAATGACAACTTGCGAAAAATTGTAGACTTTAGACTATGTTTTTCACCAATGACATTTCCACATCAGCTTATGCGATTAATTTTGACAGAGCAAATATACAGATGGATTTCAATTAATAATAATATAAAATATCATAAATAATGGAGGAAAAATATGTATTCTGCTGGGGAAGAATTTGAAAGAATTAACAACGAAGGAGATGTAGAAGGTTATACTTGCCTTTCCAATGTTACGGTAGGAGATAAGGAATATTTAGTTTGTGATGATGAAACTGGGGAAAAGAAAGTGTTTTATTATGACAGTATTGAAGAGGAACTGTATGATTTAGATGAAGATGAAGAAGATCAGGTGTTGGAAATATGGAATGATGAATATTACGGCTCTGACAAGGATTATATGTATTGGAATGAAGATTTTGGGGAATATGATAAAGATGAAAATGTGGATGGAGAATATGATGAAAGAAACTTTGACGCATTAGAAGACGAAGATGAAGAAAATGAATTTTTTGGCAATGAAGACGAAGATGATGAGGATTTATCTGAGTTCTTAGATGATTTCTTTGACGATGATGATGAATAAAAAATAAACTAAAGGAATGAAATGAAAATAAAAATTAAAAGTTCAGATAGCTTTGAACAAAATTATGAAAAATTATTTGAACTGGAAAATATGATAAATCTTGAAGAAAAAAAAGAATATCATTATAAAGACGAATATGGAAACTGTAAAATTATTGATAAAGGTGATTTTATAGAGATTTTTCGCTATGGGCAAATCAATTCCAAGCAAATATTTAAAAATAATAAAAATACTTTATTTACCTATATTACAAAGCAATTTCATGGAAAATATGAGATTTTTACAAAAAAATTTGAAAAAGAAAATGGAAAAATAATGCTGGAATATGATATAATACATAGCAATGAAATAATAAACAGTATAAATTTAGAAGTACAATTTATAGATATTTAAGCAGGAGCATCAATCGCCATGCCCTTACATCCCCAATCTACACAAAACTTTCTTATAAAAATATTACTTTAAATTAGAAATATTTTGATTTTTGGGGAATCAAATCTATTATTTAGATTTTATTTTTTAAATCTAAATAGTAGAAAGATAAAGATATAAATACATTTATTTCATAATAAAAAAGCAGAAAGGAAAAATGAATGAGAAATCAAAACCACAATGATAATGGTATTATAAAAGAAAAATTAAAAAAAGTAGAAGAACTAAAAGAAATAGGCATTGAGCCGTATGGACGAAAATATGAAAAATTAAATGATATTGCAGAAATAAATCGATATGATGAAACTTGTGACAAAGTATTTAAAACAGCGGGAAGAATCGTTGCCTTTAGAAGAATGGGAAAAAATGGATTTGGACAAATTCAGGATCCAACTGGGAAAATTCAGTATTATGTAAAAAAAGATGAAGTTGGAGAAGAACAGTACGAAATTTATAAAAAAATGGGACTTGGAGACTTTATTGGTCTAGAAGGGAAACTTTTTAGAACTAATACTGGAGAATTGACTTTAAGAGTAGATTCTTTTGAGGTATTATCTAAAAATGTACGTCCGCTTCCAGAAAAATTTCATGGGTTAACTAACATCGAAACTCGTTACAGACAAAGATATGTAGATCTTGTAATGAACAGAGAAGTTATGGATACTATGAAAAAAAGATTTCAAATTATAAGATTTTTTAGAAGCTATCTTGAAAAACAAGGATTTACAGAAGTGGAAACTCCAATGATGCACCCAGTTGCTGGAGGAGCTACAGCAAGACCATTTGTAACACATCATAATGCACTTGATATGGAGCTGTTCTTGAGAATAGCACCTGAATTATACTTAAAAAGACTGCTTGTAGGTGGATTTGAAAAAGTGTTTGAAATAAACAGAAGTTTTAGAAATGAAGGAATTTCAATAAAACATAATCCAGAATTTACAATGATGGAACTATATCAGGCTTATGCTGATTTTAATGATATGATGGACTTGACAGAAGATTTGATTTCAAGCTTAACATTTGAGCTTCATGGTAAATATGAGATTGAATATGAAGATAAGACTATTAATATGGCAAAGCCTTGGAGACGTGTTACAATGAAGGGAATTGTAAAAGAAACAACTGGATTTGATTTTGACACAGTTAGCAGTGATGAAGATGCTATAAATAAAGCGAAAGAAATGAATATTCCACTAGAAAAGGACAGAACTTATACAAAATATGGAATTTTAAACTTGATATTTGAAGAAAAAGTCGAGGGAACTTTATTAAATCCGACTTTTATTACTGAATATCCAAAAGAAATTTCTCCACTTTCAAAAAATCAGAAAGGTGAAACTGAATGGGTAGACAGATTTGAGTTATTTATTTCAGGAAGAGAATTTGCAAATGCTTATTCAGAATTGAATGATCCTAGAGATCAGAAGGAAAGATTTGAAGAACAAGTGAAATTAAAAGAAGCTGGAGATGATGAAGCGCAAGGAATGGATTTAGACTATATCCGTGCCTTAGAATATGGAATGCCGCCAGCAGGAGGACTTGGAATAGGAATTGACAGATTAGTTATGCTGCAGACAAATTCTGCTTCAATAAGGGACGTTATTTTATTCCCAACTTTAAGAAAAGAAGATATCGAATTATAATTTAACATAACATAGATTGTATAATATCAACAAATTTAAAAAATATAAAAACTCTAGGTTTATGAAAACTTAGAGTCTTTTTTTATACAGCTATACAAAAGGATTAATTACTTTTATACTAAACTCCATTGAAAAAACAGAAATAAAATTCCATAGTAATTAATTTGACAGCCTTGTTAAAAAAATAATCAATTTATTTAAAAAAATAAATTTGAACAATAAGCATATCTTGTGGTATAATAATAGCAAGCTGTATATAAAAAATGGAGAGAAAATGATAAAATTAATTTTACTGGATGTAGATGGAACACTTACTGATGGCGGTATCTACCTTGGGAATAGTGGCGAAGAATTAAAGAAATTCAACGTAAAGGACGGCTATGCCATTGTAAATGCACAAAAATTAGGCATTGAATTTGGAATTATTACAGGCGCAAAATCTGAACTGGTAAGCAAACGTGCCGAAAGGCTTAAAATAAAATACCTGTATCAGGACATTTCAGAAAAAACTGTTATTTTAGATGAAATAATGCAAATCACAGGACTTCAAAAAGAAGAAATTGCCTATATGGGTGACGATTTAAATGATATAAAAATTATGAAAAAAGTAGGATTTTCTGGAACTCCACTAGATGGAGTAAATGAAGCAAAAATAATAGCAGACTTCGTTTCCACAAAAAATGGTGGAGAAGGAGCAGTGCGGGAATTTATTGAAACTATTTTGAAAAAAGATAAATTATTTCAAAAATTTCTAATAAATGTAAAATAATAAAAACTTTAAAAAAATGATTTATCTGAATGCTTAAAGAAGTATTCGAAAAACAAGTTAAAAAACAGATTTTAAGATAAAAATTATTTTTAGGAGGAAATAATGGCAATAAAATATTTGGACGCCAAGAGGCTAAAATTAGTCTTCATTGGTGGTGGAAAGTGGGTTACAAAACACGAAGACTTATTAAATGAATTAAATGTTTACCCAGTACCTGATGGAGATACTGGAAGCAATATGTCTATGACATTAAATTCGATGATAAATGATCTGGAAGAAAAAACAGATGATAAAATAAAAATGCCACAACTTGTAGAAGTAGTTGAAGAAGCTGTATTAATGGGAGCTAGAGGAAATTCTGGCACAATTTTATCGCAAGTAATTACAGGGTTTTTAAAAGGTATTGGAGATAAAGTTAAATTACTTCCAAAAGATGTTGCCGAAGCTCTTTCAAGTGCCAAGGAAACTGCTTACAGCGCTGTAAGCGAACCGATAGAAGGAACAATTTTGACAGTTATCAGAAAGATTTCTGAAAAAGCTGCAGAATGTGCGGATAAATTTGAAGATTTAGTGGAATTTTTAAGAGAAATCGTTAAAGCTGGAGAGCAGGCTGTGGAAGAAACGCCTGAATTACTGCCAAAACTAAAAGAAGCTGGAGTAGTTGACGCTGGTGGAAAAGGGCTGTTTTTCTTTTTTGAAGGATTCTATAAAGTTACAACGGAGTTAAATTTATTAGTTGAATTACAAAAGGCTCAAGTAAAGGAAAATGAATTTGACAAAACAATCGCAAATATTGATCACGATCCTGAAAGCATTCATTTCCAATACTGTACAGAATACATTATTCTAAATGGAGACTTTGACACAGAAGAATATAAAAAACGTGTACTTGAACTGGGTGATTCTGCCGTATTTGCACAAACTTCCAAAAAGTTCAAGACTCATATTCATACCAACCATCCTGGAAAAGCAATGGAAATAGCACTTGAATATGGTCCTCTTGAAAAAATGAAGATAGAAAATATGAGATTGCAGCATGATAATCTGCAAATCTTCAGTGAACGGGATGAAGCTAAAATCTTTGTAAATTCAAAAATTGATAAAACAAAATCTGCGTTTGTAATTCTTGCTGATTCTGAAAACTTGAAAGATGAATTTTTGAAAATCGGTGCCGATGTGGTTATTCTTGGAGGACAGAGTAAAAATCCAAGTGTTCAGGAAATATTAAATGCAATTGATAAAGCTGAAAAAGAAAATGTTTATGTCTTGCCAAACAACAAAAATGTTATTACAACAGCTAAAATGGCCGCTGAAAAATCTCAAAAAACAGTAATGGTTCTGGATACTAAAACAATGCTTGACGGGTATTATTTCTTAAAACACAAGGAAAATGACATTGACGAAGTAAAAGAAGCCGCTGCAAGAAACTATTCTGTGGAAATTACTAAAGCTGTAAGAGATACAAAAGTAGATGAACTGACAATAGCAAAAAATGACTTTATAGGACTTGTAAATGGAAAAATAAAATATGCAAAAAAATCGTTAAAAGATATTACAGATGCTATATTATCTGATTTAGTAACTAAAAATACAATAACAGCCATTATAGTAAGTGGAAATGAAAAAGATGAAAATTCACAAAAAAATATTGAAGAAAAATTATCTGGAATAAAAACTTCAATTATTGATGGAAATCAGGAAAATTACTATTATTACCTGTATATTGAAAATAAAGATCCAAATATGCCTGAAATAGCTATTTTGACAGACTCTGTATCAGATTTGACCTACGACGATATTGAAGGGCTGCCAATAAAAATTGTGCCTTTGAAAATTGATATAAATGGAGAACTTTATAGAGACGGAATAGAAATTACAAAACCTGAATTTTGGCATGAAATGCTTGACAATGACGCAGCAATAAAGACATCTCAGCCATCACCGCAAGACTTTTTAAATGCCTACAATAAACTATTTGAAAAAGGCTATAAAAAGATAATTTCAATTCATCCATCTTCAAAATTAAGTGGAACGATACAAGCCGCAAAAGTTGGACGAAGTTTGACAAACAGGGAAAATGACATTGAATTAATTGATAGCATGGGAGCTTCATTGCTGCAAGGATTCCTTGCCTTAGGAGCCGCTGGAAAATCATTAAGAGGAGAAAGCTTTACAGAGATTATCAACTGGGTAAACAATTTTAGAACAAAAGGAAAACTTCTTATGATTATTCCAGACTTGAAATATCTTGAAAAAGGCGGAAGAATCGGAAAAGCAAGTTCAACAATAGCAGGAGCATTAAATATGAAACCTATTTTAACTGTAAACCAAGGAGAAGTTACAGTTGAGAAAAAAGTTCTAGGTGAACGTAATGCACAAAAATACATCGAAAAATACATTGAACGTGAAAGCAAGAAACAGAGCATCGTTCTTATGACTGGTTGGGGCGGGACTCCGACAGAGCTTGAAAATGTAGTGAGAATTCATTCAGAAGTAGAAAATAATCCGAAAATAAACTCATTAATATTAAACAGAGAAATTGGAGCAGTAATTGGTGCTCACGCAGGACCTGTTTACGGAGTTTTCATATTCCCAAGATTGAGTTAACGTATTAATAAATTAAAATTTTAAAGTAATAAAACAGAAAGAGGTATACCTTTGAAATTTAAATTTTTTGATGAAATAAATTCGACAAATACATATTTAAGAAGGCAACTGCAAGTAGAAGAATTTGAAGTTATAGTTGCAAAAAAGCAAACAGATGGAAAGGGCAAAAGGGATAGTGTATGGATTTCAAACGAAGGAGCCGCACTGTTTTCCTTTGCCGTCAGAGACAACATCGAACTGGATGAAAAAATAACGATTTTTGCAGGCTATATCGTCTACGAAGTATTAAAAAACTATGTAAGTAACCAAGATAAACTAACTTTCAAATGGCCAAACGATATTTATTATGAAAATAAAAAAATGTGTGGAATTTTATGTGAAAAAGTAAGAGATCACATAATTGTAGGAATTGGAATAAATATTAACAATACTGATTTTGGAATGTTTCAGGAAAAAGCCATTTCCCTTGTGGAAATTACTGGAAAAATTCATCCAGTACAGCAAATTATAGAAGAAGTCGTGTCAAATTTTGAGAATCAATTTCACAGTTTAAACAAAAATTGGGAAAATATTTTACAAATTGTAAATGAAAATAGCTACTTAAAAGATAAAAAAATATTAATAAAACGAAATGGCAAATTTTTGGAAAAAGAATACAGATTCTTACGCGTAGATAGAAGAGGTCAAATTTCATTGATTGGTAAAGGCGATAGTGATGAAGTGAAATTTACTTCTTTAGAGTTTAAAGTTGTATAAAATTTATAAAAACGACAAAAGGAATATCTCTTCCCGAATTATAGAAGAATATTCCTTTTTTATCATTATTTTTTTATTATCCCCATTTCTTCAAGATACCTGTCAATCCCGTTTTTCCAATCTGGAATCTTTTTTCCCAGCAGCTTTTCAACCTTTTCAGAAGATAATTTTGAAAAATAAGGTCTTTTAGCCGGAAGATTGAAATCTTTTGTTTTTGCAGTTTCAAGAATCCCCTTCCAACCTATTTTTTCAAGCACATATTTTGCCTGTTCATACTTGCTGGCAATCCCACTATTTGTAATATGATACAATCCGTATTTTTCCGTCTGTATAAGCTTCCATGAAAATTCCGCCAAATCCTTTGAATAAGTAGGTGCTGAAATCTGATCATCAACAATACTTAATTTATCACGAGTCTTGCTCCAGTTGATGACCTGTGTGTTAAAATTCTCTCCGTTTATTCCAAAAAGCCACGAAGTCCTTATTGCAAAAGACTTGTGCCAAGCAGCTAAAACAGCTTTTTCCCCTTCATGCTTTGAAATCGCATATCTAGAAAGTGGATTCGGAACATCTTCTTCAATATAAGGAGCAGCCTTTTTTCCATCAAATACAAAATCTGTAGAATAAGTTACAAAAACTGCGTTCATCTGTTTAGAAAATTCTGCTAATTTCTGGGGAGCTCTTTGATTTAATAAAAAAGCGTTATTATTTATTTCTGCCTTGTCCACATCATTATATGCAGCACAATTTATTACGTGTGTAAAATCATTATTTTTTTCAAAAAAATTTTCCAACTCATTATCATTACTTACATTTAATTCTTTATGGTCAGTTGCAACGTAATTTATATTTAAATTGTCAAACAGTTTTTGGAAATCATGACCTAATTGACCATCTGAGCCTGTTAAAAGTATTTTTAATTTATTATTTTGAGAATGCTTATTCAAGTTGCCCTCCCTTCTTGTAATAAATTCCTCTAAATATATAAAATCTATTTAAAGACAAAACCAAAAGTCACAATTTTCTTTTTCCAGATTTGTCAATTTAATATTAAAGGGATTTAACTATATTATACAAAAATGACCGGAATAAGTCCAGCCTTTATTCATCCTTTTATTAAAAAAGAAAGCTGTTTTTTTAATGGCATATCTATTTTAGATTTCTTTAAGTCTAGAAATCTCTTAAATCTATTCTTTTTGACATCTGTTATTTCAAAATATTCTTCAATTAGTCTTTTTTTATCATCTGTCAACAATTCTTCATTCTTAAGAAATATTGCCTTTATCATGGTATAATCCCTATTATCAAAATATCTTTTTGAAAGAAGTTTTTTTAGCGAGTTTTTAGCTCCGATCTGGTTATTATCATGCTGTCTGTAATAAATTAGAGGTTGATTAATAAACACTCTCTCAAAAAATAATTCTGATATAAGATGAATATATCTGTCATGCAAATACGCCTCTTTAGGAAAAGGCAGAATAAAATTTTTTATTTCTTTTGAAATTAAAATTGTGGCTCCTTGTACAAAATAATTGAAGAATGTATTTTCTAATCCTTTTTTTTCTGCTTTTTTAGAAATAAAAGTCCGGATTGAAGCATCTGATTTATTTTTATTAAACAAAACAGCGTCAGAATGAAGCAGAAATCCTTTGGTTTTAATTTTTTCTGCTGTTTTTAAGTATGCATCCAGCTTGTTTTCAATCCAGATATCATCCTGATCGGAAAACATTATAAATTCAGATTCCGAATTTTTTAACAGTTCTTCAAAATTCTTCACTATTCCAAGATTTCCCTTATTATCCTTTAAAAGTTTTATTCTATTGTCCTTTTTCTGATAATCTTGTATAATTTCCAATGTTCTGTCTGTAGAATTATCATCACGTATCAGTAAATTCCAATTATGATATGTCTGGTTAATGATTGAATCAAGCTGTTCGGCTAAATATTTCTCGCCATTGTAGGTTGCCATAAGAATATCAATTTTTTTATTTTCCATCATCCAGTTCACCCATTTTACTCTTCATGAAATCAGCAATCCCCTTAAACATATATTTCAATTTTCTCAACTTATCTTTTTCATAAAAAATAACTTTAAAAAAATCATTCAAAATATAATAAATATATCTTGATCTGTATTTTTTATATTTTTTTAACATGTAAAATTTATTTCTCATAATATAATATTTTCTTATATGATTATGGTTTAAAACAGAAATTTTTCTTGTAAAAAAGTTTTTTTTCTCAAGGTTTCCCAGTTCATGAAACATTCTTATTTTATTTAGCTGGATAACCTTATAGCCATTTTCTATTATTCTAAAACATATTTCACTGTCAACCTCATCAATAAAAAGATTTTCATCAAACCTTCCAATTTCTTCCCATATTTTTAAATTTAATAAATTCCCTGAGGTCATCACATGATCAACCTCAGCAGATTCCTTAACATCACTAAATTTATCTATATCGTTTTTTAAAATATGCCTAGGAGAAATAATGCCAACATTATTTTTTGTCATTTTCTCAAAAGCTCTAAAATAGGCATTTATACTATCAGAATCAAACGAACTGTCCTGATCCATTGTCAGTATCCATTCAAAATCCTCACTAGCCGCCTTTTCACAAGCCAAATTCAAAGCTTTTGCAATTCCTAAATTTCCATTGTTGCAAACATACTCCGTTTTTAAACTGTTTAAGCTATCAGCTAGCTTTTTGTTATTTTCTTTAGAATTATCAATTATGTATAATTTTTCCACATAATCAATATATGTTCTTATATTTTTAATATTTTCGTTGTCTGGATTATACCAGATTACAGTTGCAGGTATTCTTTTATTATCCATATTTTCTCTTTTCTTATCGTATAATACTTCTTTATTTAATTAAGATTCTATGCTTAAATTATTATATTAAAAGCGAAATTTATTTATAAACTTTTATAAATGTATAATAATTTTTATTTTTTTTTAAAAACAAACATCTTAGAAAAAACATAATTTAACACAATTACTATAATATTAGATAAGATTTTAATTCCTATGCTAAAGATTTTCTGTTGAGAGAGAGTAATATGTTTTGCTACAAAAGAATCTACCCCAACTACAACAAATATCTGATCAATAATTGCAGTCACTCCTCTTGCTAATATAAATTGCATAAATTCTTTTATAGCTTCTTTTCCATTATTTTTACTTTCAAAAACCCATATTCTATTAGTGAAATATTGGAATAGGATACAAATAATAGTATCTAATAGATTCCCTAATCCTGTTGACATTTTCCAGACATTTATAAATAAATAAAACAACACTATATTTAAAAACGTCGCTAATACTCCGAAAACAAGATATAAAACAGTTTCTTTATTTGCTAATTTTTTTATTAGATTCATATTTTACCAACTTATTTTTTATTTACAGATCTATAAATATAATCTTTTGTATTTAGTGAATTTTGTAAAATATGATGTAGATATCTTATTATAATACTTAAAATAAAGAATATCCCAAAGAATCCTAAACTCAATATTATGAATAATGAAGCCCAGCCTTCCACTGTTTCTTTTACAATTTTTGTAATTATACTGTAAATAACTCCTAATCCAAATAATACAAAAAATCCAAAAGCTAATCTTTGAGTAAATAACATAATTGCATCGGTGTAATAAATTAATGTATCGAACATTAACATTAAATTCTCTGAAAAGCTTCTTTTATTTTTATAATCTAGATTTACTTCAATTGAAAAACTTTTTAATCCTGAAAGAACATATGCAACATTTCTATTTATAATTTTTTTCCCAATTTCTGCCACTTTATTTTGTCCTCTTCTTGACGATAAAGTCATAACAGATGAATTAATATCTTCATTAAATGAATTTTTAAAATATTTATTTAAAATATTATAAAATATTTTTGAAGATCTTCTTGATTTTTTTGGTGTTAAAAATACAAAGTCATATCCTTCTTGACTTTTTCTATACATTTCAATTATTTTATTGTAGTCCATATCAAAAGAAATATCTTCTATTTCAATAATATAATCTCCTATTGCTATTGCAGTTCCTGCATTTAAAGCCTGTTGTGTTCTATGTTTTATAGGTAACTTAATTTCTGTATGTTTAAAATCCAAAAATTTTAATGACTCTAAAGAATCTACTTTAGTTGTATTATCTACTATTACAATTTCACTGCTCTTAAAATTATTATCTAAAACTTTTTTTATTTCCTTTATCTTTTTTTCCGCTTGGCTATCATCATCATTTATGACTAAAACAACTGACACATAATTTTGTTCCAAATTTTTTATCATTTTTTCCTCCATACTATTATAATATTTCATCCAAATCATACATTGTATTTATTTTTCCAGAAAATACTGTATAAAAATCTGGACTTTGAGAATATTGTTTTATAATCGTTGGTCTTGAATCATCAATTTCAGAAGCAACTAAAATAGGTTTTATAGTATACAATGATTTGACATATTTTATCTCAATATCCTCATTCAAATACTTTTTAGCAATTTGAGCCATTTCTTCAAATGCAGTTTCAGGAAAAATTCCACAGTGAATACAACCTTTTGAATGTTCAGGATGTTTTTGCTTTTCTACATCTCCACAACAGTCATATGGTGGTAAATTTTCATAATTTGTAAAATGTGGTGTTTTTGAAACAGTTGTTATAGAATGATAACCTGTTAAACCAAATGGCATCAATGAAAAAAAAGGACCATCCATAACAGTCAATCCAATATTTTTTATATTATCAGAAACTTCACACAATATTACTTCACAAAATTCATATTTTATCGGCAAGTATTCGAATCCCAGTAGATTATGAATTATGTTAATTCCCGCATAAGTCGCATTTAAAACAAACGGTGTTGAATATGTCTTACCATTTGAAGTTTTAAATACATATTCTTTCCCTTCTTTCTTTATTTCCACTATCTTCATTTCAAATCCAAAATCACATCCTAATTTTACTAATTCTTCATATAATATTTTTCCAATTATCTTAGCATCAAATGAATATTCCTGTGTCAGAAATGCTCTATCAATAGTATTTTCATTAAAAAATTTCCCTTTAGAAATTTCATCACATCTTACATTTAAATTATCACAAAATTTTTGAAATTGTTCTCCGTTAGCCCAACTATAATCAGAGGCTACTGCATAAATTTTTTCAAATTTATCATTGATTCCCTTTTTAAAATCATTATAGAATCTATTGAAATATTTTGCAGATTTTGATGCCGTAGAAAAAGATCTTGGATAATGATAACCATTGTGAAGTCTTGCTTGGTTTATATAAGATCCCCTATTAAACGGTTCTTTTTCTACTTCTAGTATTAATACTTTTTCATTAGGATTTTTTTCTAAACTTCGTTTGGCAGCATACATTCCATATATTCCTGCTCCTATTATTATTTTGTCATATTTTTTCATATCTAATTTTTCAAATATAAAATTTATTTGAATTCTTCTCCTTAAATTTTTATTATTTTATTAGACCTGTTCAATAACTTATAGTTCAAAATTATAAATTGCACAAATTAACGAAAATCTCAGGGCAAATTTTCTTCTCTTGTTTCTATAACGTGTAGACACTATCCTAAATCTCTTGATATGCCTGTTCACATGCTCTATGTAAATTCTACGCCTTGAAATAATTGAATTGTATTTCCTGTCCTCCTTAGTCAATTTATGCTTTTTTGTCGATTTTTTAGGTACCAGGCTGTTGCCGTGTATCTTATCCATGTCTATGTATCCCTTGTCGGCAATTAAAAGGACATCTTTTGAAAAATGCACACGGCTTTTGCAGAACAGCCTGAAGTCATGAACGCTCCCGTGAGAAAACGAGACGTTGAGTATCCTTAAATCCTTTTCGTCTGCCACTATCTGAGCCTTTATCGTGTGCTTTTTCTTTTTTCCCGAGTAATATTTCCGCTGTTTTTTTTAAGAAGCTTTCTGTAGCATCAACCAGCACGACTTCTATCTCAGTGTCCCTGACAAGTTCCCTTTTTTTTGGGCAAAGAAAACTCCCCACTTTTTATCAAGATGTTTTCAACCCATTTAACGCACTCACAGACGGTACTTTTTGCAACACCATATTCAAAGGCAATATTTTCCATAGTTCTATAGTCACGATAGTATGAAAGCAAATTACCAGTCTGTCAAGAACAGACAGCTTTGGCGGATGTCCGCCTCTTAAATGTTCAATTCTGTATGCTTCATTCAAAAGTTTCAGCATTTTGTCAAAGGTATTTTTTTTAATGCCAAAAATTTTCTGATAGTTTTCTTCTTTAAGTTTTTTTATTCTTTCAACATTATTTATCATTTTCATCACCAGTATTATTATACCCTGATATTAGTCTTTATACAAGGTTATCGAACAGGTCTATTATCTTATGAAATTATCCAAAAATTTTTTTAACATATTTGACTACCTCTTCAATTTTTTTTATTTCATCAATTTTTGCCATTTCAATAGAAACAAATCCTTCATAATTTTCTTCTAATAGTATATTTCTTAATATTTTATGCATTTCTCTTTTTTCTATAATTTTTAGCCATGGTTCACTAATATGAACGTGATTTATATAATTTATATTACCTTGTAAAATTTCTAATAAATTCTCATTATTCAAAATCACAGTTCCTAAATCTAAATTTAATAGGAATCCTTTTGAATTTATTTTTTTTACTAACTTTAATGCCGATTTTGTATCATTAATATAATTTGTATTATATATTTTTGGATTTGCTTCCATTCCTATTACTGTATTTTTTTTATAAGCATATTCTCCCAACGTTTCAAAAATCTCTATTTGATTTTCACTATTTTTACCATTATTTACATTTCTATTTTTAGGAGAACCAAATACTAAGTTTTTACATTCTATTACATTTGCAAAATCAATAGCTTTTTTTGTATAATCAATTAATATATTTTCTTCTTCTTTTGAATCAAATAAATTTTCTGTTCTTCCAAACCAAATTGATTGAATTGATGAAATTCTTAAATTATATCTTTTTTTTATTTTTTCTTTCCATTCTTTAATTTCTTTTAATTTTCCATATGGATTTTTTCCCATAATTTTGGTTGGAGCTATTTCTAATCCTTCAAATCCATATTTTTTAATTAAATCATAAATTTTAACATCATTTGATGTATCCCAAGCTATATTTGAAATTGATAATTTCATAAATTACCTCTATTCTTCATTTATATTTTCTAATTCTTCCCATAATTTTTCTGGTATTTCTACTGTTAGTGCATTTATATTATCGATCAATTGTTCTGGTTTACTTGCTCCCATAACAGGGAAAATATTTTTTCTTAATACCCATTGAAGAGCAACATAATGAGCCTTTACTTTGTATTTTTCACAAACATCTAAATACTTGTCTATTCTTTTTTTATTTTGATTATAAATATCTAATGTTTTAGAATAATTTATTTTTTTACTTTTTGCAATTCTAGAATCTTTTGGAATTTCTTTTCTGTATTTTCCTGTCAATAATCCTTGAGCTAATGGTGAAAAACCTAACAAACCAACTCCATTTTTATCACAAAAATCTTTTACTCCATTTTTTTCAATCTTGGTTATTGCATAAGAATATATACTTTGTTCTAAAATTGGTTTTTCTAATTTCAATTTATCACATACTTTATGACACTCTTTTAATGCTTCTAATGGCCATTCAGATGTTGCCCAATATCTTATTTTCCCTGTGTTTATAAGATAATTAAATGTTCTTATAATTTCTTCCATTGAAACTTCTGGATCATATCTGTGTGCATAATATAAATCAACATAATCTAATTCTAATTTTTTTAATGATTCTTCTATTGCCCATAAAATATGTTTTCGTGAAAGCCCTCTATGAAAAGGGGTTTCTCCTATAGGCCAAGAACCCTTTGTTGATACTACGTATTCTTCTCTCTTATATTTTTTTAATGCTCTCCCTAACAAACTCTCTGCTTCTCCATAATTATTTGAAGTATCGTATGATCGTATTCCCAAATTCCAAGCAGTATCAATTAAATCTGATACTCTTTTCTCCTCATCAAATTCTGTACCTACTGTTAAAGCTGTTCCAAATGTTATTTCTGTAATTTTTAATCCTGATTTCCCTACTCTTACATATTTCATAATATCCTCCTTCTATTTTTCAATATTATTTGGTGTTTTATAATCTTCTATAATTGAAATTGGCCTTCTTTTACTTTCTACCATTATTTGTCCTACATACTCACCAATTATTGTTAAACTTACTAGTATCATAGTTGAAAAAAATCCTATTATAAATCCTAAGATATATAATTTTTGATTATAATTTATTATTGATAAAATTAATAATAATATTGTTGCTATTGATGAAAATATAGAAATTGTAAAAATCTTTCTTAATGGTTCTATAGAAATACTTGTAATACCATCTAGTGCATATCTTGTCATACTAAATAAATTATATTTTGTTTTTCCTGAAAATCTTTGGTCTCTATCATACTCTACTATCGCTGTTTTCATTCCTATAAATGGAACTGCTACTCTAAATACTTTATTTTTTTCTTCTAATTTATTCAATTCATTAACTACTTTTCTAGAAAGTAATCTAAAATTAGCAGCATTTCTTTCTAATTTTAATTTTCCAGATAACTTATCTGAAATTTTATAATATAAATTTGCTGAAAATCTTTTAAAAAATGTATCACTTTTCCTTTTTTTTCTTTTTGCTATAACAACATCATAACCTTCTTCGTATTTTTTTACTAATTCCAATATTACTGAAGGTGGATCTTGTAAATCTGCATCCATGGCTATCACAATATTTCCTTTTGCCTTCTCTAACCCCGCATTTATAGCTCCTTCTAATCCAAAATTCCTTGATAAATTAATCAAACTTATTTTAGGATAATATTTTTTATACATTTTATTCATTTGTTTCCAAGTACTATCTTTAGATCCATCATTTATCATTAAAATCTCTATACTGTATTTTTTTTCTAATGACTTTAAATCTTTAAGAACCTGTTCACAATATTTTGAAACTAAACTTTCTTCATTAAACATTGGTGCAATTATTGTTAATTTTTTCATTTCATTCTCCATAACTTTTACTTTACAGTCTATCTTTATCTGATTTCTATAGTTCTTATATTTTCATTGCTTTCAAATTCTTTTCCTTCTAAAATTTTCAAAATTTTTATATTTTTTATTATAAAATTATTTCCTTGTATATCTATTCTATTAACATCTTTGGGAATTTCTAAAAATAAAGAATTATTTTTTAAATTTTTTTTATCAAAATTATACAAAGCGGAATATTCAATACCATACATATCAAATCTCAATGTTTTAATGTCACTCTCAGGTGCAAAATTTACAACTAATAATTTTTTACCACTTTCTACTGCATATAATTTATCAAACCCAAAATATTTCCCTATCTTTAAATTTGCAAATGACTCTGGAGAAGTTTCTAAAAAATCAAAAGCCTGATATCGATAAGAAATATTATTTATTTTACTACTATATTTTTCTAAAACTATTTCTTTTTCTTCTTTAGATTTATAATAATCTAATTGTGTTTTTCTTATAGATTCTAAGTATTTTATTTCTACACTATAGTAATTTAATATTTTAATTACAGAAATTAATAAAAATGAGCTTATTATTAATATAATTATTATTTGATATTTGTATCTAATTTCATTTAAAATTTGATACATTAAAATTGTTAAAAATAATATTAATCCAAAAATAGGATATAAAAGAGCTCTATTTTCATTTCTAGGTAAGATAAAAATAAAAACTATTAAATTTAGAATAGAAGTAATTAATAATGATATTGGAATTTTAATTTTTTTTAATCTAAAAGCAAAAATTAATAAAATTAAAAGTACTATTAAAATCATTAATATTCTAATTTCGTTTAAATTAACTATATAAAGAAATTTTTCAAATATTGTATTTTTAGGAAAAAATTCAACACTTTCATTTTTTATTCTCGACATATTTCCGGGAGCTAATATTTGTATTAACGAAAATATAAAAAAATATACGATAGATTTTATTTTATACTGAGAGCATTTATTATATTTTAACTTTTCTAAAACTATTTCTAGAAACATAAAAATACCTGTAAATACAACGCTACTTTCATTTGAAATAGCAACCACAAGCAACAGTAAAATATATTTCCAATTCAATTTTTTTTCATTTGTATTTTCAATAAAATAATATAATAAAAGAATACTCAAAAGTAGTGGCCAAGCGTAATTAGTACTTCCTACCATCCAAATAAAATCTTGTGAAAATGCAGGAATATAAAACCAAATTCCAAATAAAACTAATACATGTGTTTTTAAAACGTTAAATTCTGTAAATTTATTATCTATTTTTAAAATTTTTAATATAAGTTTAGAACTAAAAAATAAAATTAAGATAAAAACAAAAGAATTTAATATAACAAAACTATCTTTTCCTATAAATATAAAAAATTGTTGTAAAAAATTTGAGATAACTCTACCAGACCATTCAAAATACATTTTTTTTAAAGAGATAAATAATTGGATTGGATAAGATATTCTTATATCTGTTCCAAAAATATATGAATACATATATTCATCTGGATGATTAGGATAATTTAGTGTCATAATGAATATAACATAAAAAACAAATATATAAAATAGTCCGATTTTTCTTTTAATTTTCATTTTTTCTCCTTCTAAATTTATTTCTAATTTTTATTAAAAAATTTCTCATTCCTTCTGGCATTTTAGAAATAATAAACATTTTTAAAAGATTACGGAATCTTAGCTTTCCTCCCAATGTTTTCTTCATAAAATCTAATAAAAAATATTGCATTCCATAATGTTGAAATAATTTATTTGAATACAACATCTTATTTAATGATGAAAGCATAAAACCTAGATTTGTCATTTCTACTCTTGTAAAGTCTTCATTTAAAACATTCGCTGAATAAAATCCAGCTTCCTGAACAACAAAAGGATATGCTCTTTCTATTGCATGAAGCAGTGTTCCGTCTATTTTATTTGGTTCCTTAGGAAAATCTTCGTATTTCCAAGTTTTTTCTAGTAATTTTTTCATTGCTTTTGGTCTGAACCAAAACATTGTTCCATAAGGTGCAATCGGAGCTTTACCCTTGTCGACATTTATTTCAATCTTTAAATCTTTTAAAAATTCTACTGTTATATCGTAGTTTTCTCCCCATTCCCTTCCAAGGTTTCCATAAAATTCTGCATGGTTAGGGGCTGGTGGAGATAGTAATCCTAACCTAGGGTTTTCAACAAATAAATTTATTATGTTATTAACAAAATTTTTATTGCCCAGTATATTTTCAAGACATTTATATTTAAATTCTTCACCTTTTAATTCAGGGTGAAGTTGCTTTGTTTTTTTATCATGAGCAAAACATGCTATATCATATTTTAAAATCTCTTCTCTATTTGGAACTAGAAAAGCACTCACATCTCTTCCCCTGTTTTCTATTATTTTAATATCTACTTTATTTTTTAGTTCTGAAAATTTATTTTCTATTTTTATTTTTTTACTTTCTTTATCTGTCGTTATAAAAATATCAACGTATTCAGGCATATTTGAAGCATAATTAAAACATTCTTCAATTAAATCTTCAAAATAAATATGAAAGAATAATCCTATTTTTTTTGAATCGTTATCTTTTAGTAAGCTGTAATTTGATGGAAGATTATAGTTAAGGTGTAAAGTATTTTTTATATCATACATGTTTTCAACTCTTAGTATATTATCCCATATAAGATTTACATCATAACTTGTATTCTCTTCAATATATTTGAATAGTTCCAGAGAAGATCTCCCCATACTACGTGTTAAAAAATCATCATAAGGATTAAAAAAGGATCTTCTTTTAAAAATAGGACATCTTTTTTCCTCTATTATTTTTTTAGGGTAATCTATTATTGGATGATCTGTAAAATCTTTTAAATCATCACTATTTATATAGCTATCTGATTTGAATCCTTTATCATTAAATTTTTTTGTAAAAATAGACTCATGATAGGAAACACTTTCAAAATATGTATTTATCATTCTCATTTTTTCCCAATGCTGTTTAAATTCATAACTTGTAAGCATTGGATTTCTTACTGCTATGAAATGTGACTGTATATGCTCTGGAATATATCCGTATTTTATCAATCCCCATGGATCAACTGGAAATTTATGAAATTTCGTTATTCCCCAAAAGTCAAGCTCTTTTCTGCTGTCCATTTCATCAAACATTTCCTTAAATGAGTAAATAGGTCCCATAATAGTCATATTTAACATAATTAATTCATCATAATTTTTTAAATTATCCCAGCCGATGTATTCTATACCTTCTTTATATGCCCAAACATCAAATCCCTTATTTTCTCTTACAATTATCTCATTAGTATATTTAGAAAATTCTTCTCTTCCTTCTGGCGTTAATTTACCATTACATACAACTATCAGTCTGTCTAGATTTTGTTTAAAGTCTTCTAAAAAATAATTTACATATCTGTCAACCACCCCGTCCTTATCATAGAAAAAATATATTGCAACTCTTTTCATTTACCTATTCTCCCTTATTTATTATTTCTTTTATTTTTTCATTATTTCCCCATAATGCAGGAGAATCATATTCCCTGTCAGGAAAAACTCCATACTCTAATTTTATTTTCAAATTATTTTCCAATAAAAAACTTTCAACTTTATCTTTCAAACTAATTGCCTTACCTGAGCAACAGTTTATAATTCCTTTTATTTCAGTTTGTAAGGAAGCTTTTGAAATCATCTCTGCTAATTTGAATACATTGATGAAATCATATTTATTTATCCCTGTAGTAAAAGGAAACTTCTCTGCCCCCTCTTCTTCTTTTTGAAGAATTTTTGAAAAAATTGAGTTATTATTTCTGTCATCTCCTTGAATATAATAAACTCTTAACCATTTTAATTCGATATTTTCTGATTTTTCTAAAATTTTTAGTGATTGTCTCAATGTATTTTTTGCTATTCCATAAAAAGAAATAGGATTCGTTGGAGTATCTTCATTTATTTCTCCTTCCCAATATCCTATTTCATGCATTGTTCCTATAACATTTATGTTTTTTATTCCAATTTTACTTATTTTTTCTAAAAATTCATAATGTTTTGATATATCCTGAAGATGTGTTATCGAATTGTGAACAAATCCATTTCTCCAAGCTAAATGAATGCACGCATCAATGTCTTTAAACTTTTCTAAATGCTCGTCTATATTTTCAAATAAATTAACAACTAGTTTTTCAGCTCTTTCATCAACTTTATCTAAATTAATATCTGTTGCTAGAACATCATTTTTGTTATCTAATAGCCACTTTACAACATTTTTTCCAATATAACCATTAGCTCCTGTTACCAGTATCTTCATCTCTCCTCCTATAAATTCAACTGTTTTTATATTCACTGCATATTTCTTTTGTTAAGCCTATTTTTTTAATACTTCCATTTTCAAGCCAAACTACCCTGTTACACATTTTCTCTATCTGATCTAATGAGTGGGACACCATAAGTACTGTTACCCCATCTTTCATCATGGATTTTATTTTATTTAAACTTTTTTCTTGAAATTTAAAATCTCCAACCGATAAAATTTCGTCTACTATCAAAATATCAGGTTTTACAATCGTAGATATTGCAAATCCCAATCTTGCTACCATTCCAGAAGAAAAATTCTTTAATGGAACATCAATAAATTCACTAAGTTCTGCAAAATCAACTATTTCTTCAAAACTTTTATTAATAAATTTTTTACTATATCCTAATATATAACCGTTAAGATATATGTTTTCTCTAGCTGTCAAATCAAAGTCAAACCCTGTTCCCAACTCTATGAGCGGTGATATTTTCCCATTGACTTTCACTGTTCCTGTTGTAGGTTCTATTATTTGAGAAATAATTTTTAAAAGAGTACTTTTTCCTGCTCCATTAAAGCCTACTAAACCTACAACTTCACCTTTTTCTATTTTCATAGTTATATTTTTTAATGCCCAGAACTCCTCATAATGTAATTCATTTTTTATAAATTTTATGATGTATTCCTTAAAAGAAAGTACTTTTTCTTTACTCATATTGTATTTTAAACTAACATTTTTTAATTCAATCATTCATATACCTCGCTTTTATTGTGTGTGCTATATAAACAAAATAAATTTATTTTGATTTTTTCTAAATACCAATATTCCAATTACAAGAGATATTATTGAAACAAAAAAACATATAAAATTTAAATTTAAATCTGGAATTTCATTATACAGCAAAATTTTTCTAAAATACTCTACATAATAAGTCATAGGATTCAGAGAAATAAAATTTCTATATTTATAAGGCACTATTTCCAAAGGATAAAAAACTGGTGTCAGATAGTTCCAGACTATTAATAGAATACTATACAGATGAAGTATATCCCTAAAAAATACTGCCGTACTTGAAAGGATGAATCCTATCCCTAAACTAAATATGGTAACGTATATAAATAATAAAGGAATAAAAAAACTTGATATTCCTATTTTCTGTTTTGTAAACAAAATAACTATAAATACCGCGATTAAAGAAAAAATTAAATTTACTAATCCAAATAAGGTTTTAGAAAGTGGAAAAATATACTTAGGCAGATAAACCTTTTTTATAAGACCTCCATTTCCAAGTATTGACATCATAGACATATTAGTAGATTCTGAAAAAAAATTAAAAATTACCTGCCCAGTAATGAGATACAGAGGGAAATTTTTAGTTGAAGATTTAAAAATTTCCGAAAAAACAATCGATAGAACTATCATCATTAAAAGGGGATTTAAAATACTCCATAATATCCCCAAAACTGATTTTTTATATTTTACTTTTATGTCCCTAACAACTAATTCTTTTATAAGATCTTTATATTTAAATAACTCCATTAACTTCTCACTTTCACTTTCTATGATTTATAAACATGGATTACCCTAAGCTCAGCAAATATTGCCCATATTCTGTCTTTAGCATTGGTTCTGCCAGTTTTTCCAGCTGCTTTTTGGTTATCCATTTTTTAGTGTAGGCTATTTCTTCAAGACATGCGACGTAAAATCCTTGTCGCTTTTGGATAGCTTCCACGTAATTAGCGGCTTCCAGCAGCGCTTCGTGAGTCCCTGTATCAAGCCACGCAATCCCTCTTCCTAAATTTTTTACATTCAGCTTGCCTTCAGAAAGATACAGCTCGTTTACGGCTGTGATTTCAAGTTCGCCTCTTGCGGAAGGCTTTATAGTTTTAGCTTTTTGAATTACTGTGTTATCGTAGAAGTAGAGTCCTGGAATTGCATAATTTGATTTTGGATTTTCAGGCTTTTCCTCCAAAGAGATAGCTTTTCCGTTTTCATCAAATTCAACTACTCCGTAAGCTCTAGGATCCTTTACAGGATATCCAAATATTATTGCTCCTTCTTTTAACTTTGCAGATTCTTCAACCAGACCTGTAAACCCGCTTCCATAAAATATATTATCGCCCAGAATTAGAGCCACATTATCATTACCAATAAATTCTTCGCCAATTAAAAATGCTTCTGCAAGTCCATTTGGATTTTCTTGAATCTTATATTCCAGATTTATTCCCAAATCACTTCCATCGCCTAAAAGTTCTCGGAACAACGGTAAATCCCTTGGTGTAGAAATTATCAAAATATCCTTTATATTTGCAAGCATAAGCACAGATAAAGGATAATAAATCATTGGCTTATCATAAATTGGCATAATCTGTTTTGAAATCGACTTTGTCAGAGGATACAGCCTAGTTCCGCTTCCTCCAGCTAAAATAATTCCTTTCATGAGAATCCTCCTCGAAATTTAGTTTATTTTCCTTTTCCAAAAAATACAGCTTTTGCCGTTTTTGCGACAACAAGCACATCAAGTATAAAATCCTGATGTTTTAAATAATATAAATCATATTCCAGCTTTTTTTTTGCATCATCTAAGCTTTCCCCATACGGAAACATCACTTGAGCCCAGCCTGTTATTCCAGGTTTTATAAGATGCCTAAGGTTATAATAATGTATTTGCCTTGCGTAATCTTTTGCAAGAATATCCCATTCAGGACGCGGTCCAACAAAGCTCATTGTACCCTTCAATATGTTCCAGAGCTGCGGAAGTTCGTCAATTCTTGTTTTTCTTATAAACTTGCCAAACTTGGTAACTCTGCTGTCGTTATCCAAAGTGTATTTTGAATATTTTTCCGGATCATGGAGCCTCATGCTTCGAAACTTATATACCTTGAAGGGACGCATATTTTCACCTATGCGCATCTGCTTGAATATGACAGGACCTTTTGATTCCAGTTTAATAATTATTGAAACTATTAACGCAAGCGGAGAAAGAATAACCATCAATATCAGTGCAAGCATCAAGTCCATCCCACGCTTTATATTCCTTTGCACTTCGTTATTTAGAATGTCAAATCCGTTTGACTGGAGAAGCCATTCCTCGTTTATTTTATTTATATCAATTTTTTTTTGGATATCTTCATTAAATTCTTCATAATTCATTATTTTAAGCCCATTTATCTTCAAGTCAAAAATGCGTTTCATATATTTTTTAAAGCCAGGGCTTTTTATATCTTTTACAATTACAAGAATATCAATTTTTTTTTGGTAAATAATTTCCTCCATCTGTTCGTAACTTCCAATAAGATATTCTGTCGCTCTGCTTTTGTTGTTGGAAATATATCCGACATAATTATAGTCAAGGGATCTTATAATGTCCTCCTGAATATTATTTTCTATATGATTTGACCCAAATATGAGCACATTTTTCTTCTTCATGTAGAGCGAGCATACTATTCTTCTGAAAATCACTTGAAACAGGAACAGCAGCGCAAACATATTGAAAATGTCAAAACGTTTCCAAAAGGCATACAGAGTTATCGAAAAGACAATATTAATTCCAAAATTTATGAAAATATCTTTTAGCCTGAAACGTTCTGCATAAAAATCCAGCTGTCCAAATATAAATTTTGTAAATATATATATGATAAAGATGAAACTTGTCAAATATTTTATTACATAGTCGTATTTATCTAGCAAAAAGTTATAAAGTGAATATAAAATAAATATATATAATATCCGTATGTAAATATCTTTATTTATTTTCATAATTATTCATCCTCACCTTAAACAGACAGTTAATTTTTTTATTTAAAAAATACATTTTAATTAGCAACTGTCTAAATATTTTAATTTTTTAATTGAATTAAGCAAGTGTATTCTTTTAACAAATAATTACGCTGTAAGTATAGCATATTTCGACAGCAAATTCAAGATAGTTTTTCATGTGAAAATACATAAAAGAAATCGAATTTAAAAGTATTTTAATTTTTGATTTTTAAAAGCCGTATTACTGTACTTGCTGTAGCCTTGTTTTTTCATTTTTTAGAATTTTATGATTATTTTTTTAATCTTTTGGTTGCTGTTGTACCATATTATCAAAAATTATGTTCATACATTTTTTCTTATGGTCAAGATCTGGATGGACATACAAATTTAATGTAATGCTGACAGTTGAATGTCCCAGTATTTCAGATACAGTCTTGCAGTCTATTCCAAGTTCTATCGCCTGTGTGGCAAAGGTGTGCCTTAACGAATGGAATCTTAATTTTCTTATTTTTAAAAAGCCTAGCATTTTTTTGAAGAATTTTCTATATGTCCGTGGCTCAATATATTTTTCTGTTCCTGAAATAACGTAATTCCCGTCTTCTGACTTAAATTTTTCTAGAACAGGAATAAGTTCTCTTGCTATCGGAATCTTTCGTTTGGAGCTTTGCGTTTTCGGTTCGGAAATTATTACTTCGCTTTTTTTGGCGTTGCTTAAGTAGATTCGCTGTATCGTGTGGTTTATGCTGATAATTCCCCTTGCCATATCAACCTCCTTCCATCGCAATGCACATATTTCTCCTATCCTAAGCCCCGTGCATAGGCAAAGAAGTATTCCAGCTGTACGGCAATTCATGTTCTTTTTTATATATTCAAAAATTTTCATTCTTTCCTCAGAATCAAAAACTTCCATTTTTTCAACTTTTTCATCTTTTGGAATTTTATATTCAAATTGAGTCTTTTTTATTATTTCTCTTTTTATTGCAAAATTAAGAACTGCATTTAGCACTGTTACCATATCCTTTACAGTTTTTCTCGATAAACCTCCATTTCCATTCAATTTTCCATCATTCAGCTTGTCCAAAATAAAAGACTGCAGATCCTTATTGGAAATTGTGCTTATTTTTCTATTTTTAAAATAAACTTTCAAATGTTTTTCAATAATTGTCAAATATAGGGCATAGGTAGATTCTTTTATATAGTTATGTTCGTTTTCTATCCAAATGTCCATACATTTTGCCACAGTCATTTCCTTTTTTGTTAATTCTGATTTTATTTTCATTTTAGTCCTCCCATTTCAAAAAATGTTAAAAACAAGGGTTACAACACAGTAATACAACTTTAAAAATAAAATTTAAAATAAATTTAAATTACTATAATAGATTATCAAAAATATATAATTATGAAGTTTGAGTATTATAGCTTGAATCTTTGAAAGGTTTTCATCACAAAATTGTTATTTTATTCAAAATTTGATATACTAAACTTATAAAAATAAAAAATATGGAGGAAAAAAATTATGAATTTTAATAATTACAAATACGAACATTTGGACTTGGAAAAAATAAAAGGAGAATTTTCAGAACTAATAGATAGTTTTGAAAGGGCAGAAAATATGGAGGGACAAATTGAAGCATTTGATAAAATTATAAAGTTGAGAAACCATATTGAAACTATGCAGACGCTTGTTTCTATTCGTCATAGCATTGATACAAATGATGAATTTTATGATAAGGAAAATGAGTATATGGATGAAATTAGTCCAATTTTATTTGGATTTACTAATGATTTTTATAAAGCGCTTGTCAATTCAAAATTTAAAGCTGAACTCATCAAGAAATACGGGAAATTGCTGTTCGACTTGGCAGAAAATACATTGAAAGTTTTCTCGAACGAGATTATTCCAGATGCACAGGAGGAAAATAGATTGTCAAGCAAATATTCAAAATTGATTGCCAGCGCGAAAATTGATTTTGACGGAAAAGAGCTTAATTTGTCGCAAATGGTTCCTTACACTCAATCAAAGGACCGAAATGTCAGAATTGAAGCCGCAAAGAAAGTAGCTCAATTTTTTGCTGAAAATCAAGAAGAATTTGACAATATTTATGATTCGCTTGTAAAAGTGAGAACTAAAATGGCACAGAAAATGGGATACAAAAATTATGTGGAATTTGGGTATAAACAACTTTCAAGGCTTGAATACGATGCAAAAATGGTAGAAGGTTACAGAAAGCAAGTACTTGAAAACATTGTTCCACTGCATACTGAACTTCGTAAAAGACAGGAAAAAAGGCTTGGTGTTGAAAAACTTAGATTTTATGACGAGTCTATAAAATTTAATTCTGGAAATGCCGATCCACATGGTTCACCTGAATGGATTTTAAATCATGGTAAAACAATGTATAAGGAATTGTCGAAGGAAACTGATGATTTTTTTACATTTATGACTGAAAATAATTTGCTTGACTTGCTTTCTAAAAAGGGGAAAATGAGTGGCGGATACTGCACTTATATTCCAGAATACAAGGCTCCATTTATTTTTGCCAATTTTAATGGGACTGCACATGATATCGATGTTTTGACGCACGAAGCGGGGCATGCTTTTCAAGTTTACCAAAGCCGAGGTTTTGATGTGCCTGAATATTTATGGCCAACTTACGAGGCTTGCGAAATTCATTCAATGAGTATGGAATTTTTGACTTGGCCGTGGATGAAACTATTCTTTGAAAACGATACAGAAAAATATAAATTTATTCATTTGTCAGAAGCTCTTTTATTCATTCCTTATGGAGTAACTGTAGATGAATTCCAGCACTGGGTTTATGAAAATCCAGAAGTTACGCCACAACAGCGTCGTGAAAAATGGCTTGAAATTGAGAAAAAATATTTACCAACTAGAGATTACGGAGAAGCTGATGAATTGAAAAATGGAATTTTCTGGTTTAGACAAGGGCATATTTTTAGCTCGCCATTTTACTACATCGACTACACTTTAGCACAAGTCTGCGCTTTTCAATTCTGGATAAAATCAAGGGAAGACAGGGAAAAAGCTTGGAAGGATTATTTGAATCTGTGCAAACTTGGAGGAAGCAAGTCATTCTTTGAACTTATGAAATCTGCTAATTTAAAAAATCCATTTGAAGAAGGAACATTAGCGTCCGTAATTCCAAAAATTAAGGAATATCTGGATAATGTCGATGATATGAATTTGTAATTTAATCCATGTAAAAACCAAAATTTAAAAATATTTTCAATTTTTACTATTGATTTTAATAAATTTTAGTGCTATAATAGTTGTAGATACAAATTTAAAAAATAATATAAAATATGGAGGTAATTTATAATGATTTATGAAAATATCTTAGACTTAATTGGAAATACGCCTGTGGTAAAACTAAAATTTTTAAATGAAGAAAATATTGCTGATATTTATGTAAAACTGGAAAAATATAATATTGGTGGAAGTGTAAAGGATAGAGCGGCGCTTGGAATGATAGAAGCGGCTGAAAAAGAAGGCAAATTAAAGCCAGGTGGCACAATTGTTGAGCCTACTTCGGGAAATACTGGAATTGCATTGGCATTAATAGGGAAAGCGAAAGGATATAGAGTTATAATTATAATGCCTGATTCGATGAGTGTGGAAAGAAGAAGCATCTTGGCGGCTTATGGGGCTGAATTAATCCTGACTGAAGGGGCAAAAGGAATGAAAGGGGCAATCGCTGAAGCTGAAAAATTAGCGGCTGAAAACGGATACTTCCTGCCTCAGCAATTTGAAAACCCTGCGAATCCCGCTAAACACTATGAAACTACGGCAAAAGAAATTTTGGATGATTTCCCACAAATTGATGCCTTTATTTCAGGAGTTGGAACAGCAGGAACTTTATCAGGAGTTGGAAAGAGATTGAAGGAGGAGCGTCCTGGCGTTCAAGTATTTGCTGTTGAGCCTTCAACATCTGCCGTGTTATCTGGAGAACAGCCTGGAAAACACTTCCAGCAGGGGCTTGGAGCAGGATTTATTCCTGGGAACTATGATCCTGAGCTTGTTGATGAAATTATAAAAATAACAAATGAAGAGGCTATTGAGTTTGCAACAAGAGCTTCAAAGGAAAACGGACTATTTATAGGAATCTCTTCTGGAACTGCAATTGCGGCGGCTTACAAAGTGGCTAAAAAATTAGGAAAAGGGAAAAAAGTCCTGGCAATTTTACCTGATGGTGGAGAAAAATACTTATCAGTTGAAGTATTTAGAAATAGTTTATAGAAAATAATATGGCAAGAATTCTTTAATATCCAACACTATTCCCCGTTAAAACAATGGAGTTTTTATAATTCCGTTTAGCAGGGGGTCAAGACCCCTTGTCAGAAAGTAAATAGGAAATCATTTCTTTTTTTCAAATGGGGTTTAGTATAACTATATTTAAGATGAATTGCCTTTTTTACAATCCTTAAAAATATTTGTTCTCTATTGCGTCAAGTCGCATGATAAAAAAGTTGTTTTTAAAATGCTTTTAGTATATAATTCTAATATAAATTTTTTAAGGAGGGTGATTACTATTTTTAAATGGTTACAAAATGAAATAAATAATATCGCAGAAAAGGATCCGGCAGTAAGATTTAAAATAGAAGTCTTTCTCTATCCATCCCTGCATGCGGTTATTAACCATAAGATTGCTCATTTTTTTCAAAAAAGGAAATTGTATTTTTTGGCAAGGCTTATTTCTCAAATTTCACGTTTTTTTACAGGAATAGAAATTCATCCGGGAGCAAAGCTGGGAAATAAAATATTTTTTGACCACGGGATGGGAATTGTAATCGGAGAAACAGCGGAAATTGGAGATAACTGCGTTATTTATCATGGGGTAACTCTCGGCGGAGTAAGTACCTCGAAAACTAAAAGACACCCGACTTTAAAAGAAAATGTAACAGTTGGAACCGGGGCAAAACTTTTAGGAAATATAGTAATTGGCAAAAATGTAAGAATTGGAGCAAATTCGGTTGTTTTACGAGATGTGCCTGATGAAGCTGTCGCTGTGGGCATTCCTGCCAGAATTATTCCAAAAACAGAAGAAGATTACTATATGTGGCATATTTGATTTTTAATTTAGCTTCGATATTTTAAAATTACAAACAAGCCCTTTTTACATTAAATTTCATAAAAATCTGAATGTAATTTAAAAAATGAACATAAAAATCAAAAAAAATTGACAACCAAAATAAAATATGATATATTTTTTATATGAAAATTGAATAAAATAATTTATTTCCTTGGTTTAGAAAGATAACAAATACTCGGATACACGATATCCAAAATAAATAAAAACTAATAACGGAGGCTTAATATGGCAAAAGTAGGAATTTTTTTCGGATCAACAACAGGCGTAACTGAAGATATAGCTCATAAAATTGCAGAAAAAATTGACGGAGCAGAAGTTTTTAATATTGACGGGAATGAAGATAAGCTAGAAGACTTTGATGTGCTGCTTTTGGGAACTTCTACATGGGGATTCGGAGATTTGCAGGATGACTGGGCCGCAGTTGTTGACGATTTGGCAAGCAAAGATTTCAGCGGTAAAAAAGTAGGATATTTCGGCAGTGGAGATCAAGGAACATTCTCTGATACGTTTATGGATGGAATTGCTATTATTGATGAAGAAATCCAAAAAACTGGCGCAGCAATTATTGGAAAAACTTCAGTTGAAGGATATGAATTTAACGAATCAAGAGCCGTAAAAAATGGTGAATTTTTAGGACTTGCCTTAGATGAAGTTAATCAGTCTGAATTAACAGATGAAAGAATCGATGCATGGGTTGAACAAATCAAAAAAGAATTTTAATAATAAACTATGTCTGTGAATAAATTTATTGATAAAAAATTTTCACAAAAGACAAATTAAATATGATTTTAGCTATATATTTATATATAACTAAGATAAATCAATTTTCACAAGTTGATTTTCTCTCCAAAAATAAAGAAGGCGTTCACAGGAGCGTCTTTTTTATTTATAGAATTGCTAAATAGCAGGAATTAAACGTTTTTCCAAATATTTTTTGTATTTTTTTTATAAATTTGATATAATTTAAAGTAAGTAATCTGAAAAAGGAGAAATTTTTAATGAAACTAATTGTAGGATTGGGTAATCCAGGAGAACAGTATAAATTGACACGGCATAATATTGGATTTATATTTGTTGACGAATATTTGAAGGAAAATAATATAACTGATATAAGAGAGAAGTTTAAATCACTTTTTGTCCAGACTAATCACAAAGGAGACAAGGTATTTTATCAAAAACCAATGACTTTTATGAATCTCAGCGGAGAGGCTGTCGGAGAAGCTGTACGATTTTTTAAGCTCGACCCTGAAACAGACCTTTTTGTGATTTACGATGATATGGATATGCCATTTGGAAAGCTGAAAATTAAGCAGAATGGAAGTGCAGGAGGGCATAATGGAATAAAATCCATAATTTCACATGTCGGAAATGAATTTGCGCGAATAAAGTTCGGGATTGGAAAGCCAGAAACGAAGGAAGAAACATTAGGATTTGTACTGGGAAAATTTTCGCCTGAAGAAAAAGAAATTGTAAAAAATTCAAGAGAAAAAATATTTAATCTTATTGACGACATAAAAGATGATATGACAATTTCCAGACTGATGAATAAATATAATACAAAATAGAAAGGACGCTCATGGACAATATTATTTTAAAATGTAACGGACTGTCTAAAAGCTATGATTTCACTAACGCCCTGAACAATGTGAACCTGTCAGTGAAATCTGGAAAAATTGTCGGTCTTTTAGGTCCAAACGGAAGCGGAAAAACAACCTTTATAAAGCTTCTGAACGGACTTATTAAACCTACTCAAGGAGAGATACTAATTGATGGAAAAAATCCTGGCATAGAAACTAAAAAGATTGTTGCATACTTGCCAGACAAAAATTATTTAGATAATACTAAGACAGTAAAGGCTATTTTACGGCTGTTCGCTGATTTTTATGAGGATTTTGACTTGGAAAGGGCATTAAAGATGTTAAAAGATCTGGATATTGATTCTTCCAAAAGATTTAAGCTGCTTTCTAAGGGAACGAAGGAAAAGGTCCAGCTAATTCTCGTAATGTGCAGAAAAGCCAAGCTGTATCTTCTGGATGAGCCGATAGCGGGAGTCGATCCTGCCGCAAGGGACTATATTCTCAATACGATTATAAAAAACTGCAATAAAGAGGCCGCTGTTATTATTTCTACGCATTTGATTGCAGATGTGGAGCCAATACTCGATGAGGCGATTTTCATAAGCAAGGGAGACATTCTGCTTCATCAGGAGACAGAAACAATAAAAACGGAACGAAATATGACAGTTGATAATTATTTCAGGGAGGTGTTCAAATATTGAAAATTCTAGGAAAATTAATTAAATATGATTTTTCTGATATTGGAAAGCTGATATTTCCGTTTTATATTGGATTAGGCGTTACGGGAATTGGTATAAGAATGCTTCTGTTCGCTTTGGCAAATAATGGCATGGATGAGTATTTAAAGTTTACTTTAACGCTGTTTCAAAGCACGCTTTATTTTGTATATACAGTTGTCGCCATTGGGTCTGTAATAATGCTGCATTATGGGGTAATAGTGCGTTTCCATCGTTCTGTGTACGGGAATGAGGGATATTTGACAAATACGCTTCCGATTAGTACACCTCAAATAATTCTGGCAAAGCTGATAACTTGTTTAAGCTGGTTTATTATTAACGCTTTTATAATACTTTTAACATTTTTATTGATAATTCCGCTTGAAGAAATTATTTCATCAAAATTTTGGGAAAATCCAAATTTCATACAAATGATAGATTATCTGAAAGCAGTGCTCGGCATCCAGTATATACTTCCAACAATAATTTTATTTATTGTTTTCTTAATCTTCTGGACAATCGAAAGGGTATTGTTCCTGTTTTTCTGTGTCAGCGTTGCAAATATGACAAAATCATACAGAATTTTAACAGGAGCGGCATTGTTTATAATTGCTGGAGGATTTTTAAATATTACAAAAAGAATGATTTTGGTTTTTACATACCTGTATAATCCGTCATTGCGTCTTGAAACTGGAAATATGGCTCTAAATGTTGTAAAATACATCATCAGTGCAAATACGGGACTAATTGTATTGACTGGGATAGTAAGCGTAATACTGTTTTTAACTGTAAATTATATATTAAAAAATAAATTGAATTTAGAATAAATTTGTTTTATTAGTGTTGCAATTTTTTATAATAAATCAAAAAAACTTAACAACAAAAATTAGATTTGTTCAAGCTTTGACTTATTTAAAAAAGGCTGAACATATATTGAAAATGGAGGAAAAATAAATAATGGATAATAATTATGGAGCAGAGGCGATTACGGTTCTGGAAGGACTGGAAGCAGTTAGAAAGCGTCCGGGAATGTATATTGGATCAACTTCAGCACGTGGGCTTCACCATCTAGTATGGGAAATAGTGGATAACAGCGTGGATGAGGCACTTGCTGGAATTTGTGATAAAATTACTGTAAAGATACTTGAAGGAAATATTATTGAGGTATCTGACAATGGACGTGGAATCCCCGTGGGAATGCACAAAACTGGAAAATCAACTTTAGAAGTTGTACTTACTGTACTTCACGCCGGAGGGAAATTTGACAATGATAATTATAAAGTGTCAGGTGGACTTCACGGAGTTGGAGTATCTGTCGTAAATGCTTTGTCAGAATGGCTTGAAGCAACTGTAACACGTGATGGAAAAATTTTTAGACAAACTTATGAACGTGGTGTGCCAACTTCGCCTGTGGAGGAAATTGGCGTGGCAGACGATGGTGCACATGGGACTGTAGTCAGATTTAAAGCTGATGACGAAATATTTGAAACGACAGTTTACGATTATTCTGTATTGGAATCACGTTTAAAAGAATTGGCATATTTGAACAAAGGCTTAAAAATTGAACTGGCTGATGAGAGAAATGCTGAAAATATAAAAGCTGAAGAATTTTTATTTGAAGGTGGAATAAAGGACTTTTTAAATGAAATTATTGATGAGGAAAAAATCGTTGATGATGTAATTTATATGGCTGATACAATGCAAATTGAGGAAGCTAAGGAAGTAGAAACTGTGGATGAGGATGGAAACACGGTGAAAAAACAGCGAAGTGCAAAATTCGTGGAAGTGGAAATTGCAATGAACTACACAACTTCACAAAGAGAAACGGTTTATTCGTTTGTAAATAATATAAATACTCATGAAGGCGGAACTCATGTCAGCGGATTTAGAACTGCGCTTACAAGAACAATTAATGATATTGCAAAACAGATGAACTTAATCAAGGATAAAAATGGGACATTTCAAGGAACAGATGTAAGAGAAGGTCTTGTCTGTGTAATAAGTGTAAAAATACCCGAACCTCAATTTGAAGGACAGACAAAAACAAAACTTGGAAATAGTGAAGTTACAGGAATTGTATCAAATATTGTTGGAAGCAACTTGAAATTCTATCTAGAAGATCATCCAAAGGCAGCTGAAAAAATTATTGAAAAAATGGCAATGTCAAAAAGAGCAAGAGAAGCAGCGAAAAAAGCAAGAGAGCTTGTACTTAGAAAAAATACATTGGAAGTAGGATCACTGCCTGGTAAACTGGCAGACTGCTCTTCAAAAGACCCGGCTGAATCAGAAATTTTCATAGTCGAAGGAAACTCAGCAGGAGGTTCTGCAAAACAAGGAAGAGACAGAAGATTTCAGGCAATATTGCCACTTCGTGGAAAAATCTTGAATGTAGAAAAATCAGGAGTGCATAAAGCTCTTGAAAATGCAGAAATTAGAGCAATGATTACAGCCTTTGGAGCTGGATTTGGCGAAGAAATGGATTTGAAAAAATTAAGATACCATAAAATCGTAATTATGACAGATGCCGATGTTGATGGTGCTCACATCAGAACATTAATGCTGACATTCTTCTACAGACATCTGAGAGAATTAATTAACGAAGGCTACATATATATCGCACAGCCTCCTTTATACAAAATTCAGGCTGGAAAAGCAATCAGATACGCCTATTCAGACGATCAGATGAAACAAGTGACAAAAGTGCTGGAAGGAGAAGGACGAAAATACACAATCCAGCGTTACAAAGGGCTGGGAGAAATGAATCCGGAACAGCTTTGGGAAACAACCCTTGATCCAGAAGTAAGAACGTTATTAAAAGTATCAATGGAAGACGCTTCCTATGCCGATAAGATGTTTAATATTCTGATGGGGGATAAGGTTGAGCCGAGAAGGAAGTTTATTGAAGATAATGCGAATTATGTAAGGAATTTGGATATATAATTTATTTTTTATTTTAAGACATTTTAATTAATGATTATTTTTTCTTATTTTATTTATATTAATTTTTTTAACGCAGAGGTATCAGACGCCATACCTCTGCACACCTGCTCGATGCAAAACTTTCTTATAAAAGAAAAATAGAATTCGTTTAACTCATAAAGAGATTCCAAAAGCACAAGTTCACAATAAAAAGTTAAAATGATTCAAGTAAATGATATTTAATGTAAAAATTATAGTGAAAGAAATACATTCGTGTTTAGCTATTTTTCTTCTAATGAAATTTTGTTTGATTTTGATTTAGTTAAATCAATTGTTGCAACTAGGTTAAAGTTGTCGTGATTTTTTGGAAATAAAAATTTCTGTTTGAGCAAAGCGAGTTTAATTTTTATTTCCAAAAAATGCTTAGACGAGCCAGGGATGCAAGGGAAATGGCGATTGATTTCCCTTGCTTAAAAAAAGAAGAAGATATAGAAATTATAGGAATAACATTTGTTAGCAAAAATTTATTTTATAAAAGATGTTTAATAGATAAATATATAAGTTAGGTTGTGGAATTTTGAGAAGGTGGATTATAAAGTAAAAGAGAAGAAAAGAGGTGCAGGATGTCAGACGATTTTAGAGATGACGATGAAAGAGAAGAAGAGATAACGGAAATGGATGAGAACGATGATAGGGAAATCATTGTGGAGGGATTGCCTAAGGCTACGGATTTATCAAATGAATCTAACGTTTATATTGAGGATGAGATAAAGGCGGCTTATTTGGATTATTCGATGAGTGTAATTGTTAGCCGTGCATTGCCTGATGTACGTGATGGATTAAAGCCTGTACATAGAAGAATTTTGTTTTCCATGAGTGAAATGGGAATGAGCCATAAAACTCCATTTAAAAAATCGGCAAGGATTGTCGGGGATGTACTGGGGAAATATCATCCACACGGGGATTCTTCAGTTTATGGTGCAATGGTTAGAATGGCACAGGACTTTAATATGAGATATGAACTTATCGACGGACATGGAAACTTTGGTTCGATTGATGGGGATGAAGCGGCGGCAATGCGGTATACAGAAGCTAGAATGGCTAAAATTACTGAAGAGCTGCTTGCGGATATTAATAAGGATACAATAGACTATCGTAAAAACTTTGATGAAAGTTTGGATGAGCCAGTTGTATTGCCTGCTAAACTTCCCAATTTACTACTAAATGGAGCAAACGGTATTGCTGTCGGAATGGCTACAAATATTCCGCCACATAATTTAGGAGAGGTCGTTGATGGAATTGTGGCATTGATTGATAATCCTGAAATTTCGATTGATGAACTGATTACATACATAAAAGGTCCAGATTTTCCAACTGGAGGTATAATTAATGGGAAACAAGGGATTTATGATGCGTATAGAACTGGACGTGGAAAACTACGGGTTGCAGGACGTGTGGAAGTTGAAACTTCAAAAACTGGAAAAGAGTCGATTATTGTTACAGAATTACCATATCAGGTAAATAAAGCCAGACTTATTGAAAAAATTGCAGATTTGGTAAGACAGAAGAAAATTACTGGAATATCTGATTTGCGGGATGAAACTGATAGAGATGGTATCAGAATTGTAATTGAGCTGAAAAAAGGTGAGGAAAGTGAACTAATTCTAAACAGTCTTTATAAATTTACTGATTTACAAAATACATTTGGTGTAATTATGCTTGCACTTGTGGATAATGCACCAAGAGTATTGAACTTAAAGCAGGTTCTTCAAAAATATCTGGAACATAGGTTTGAAGTAATTACAAGAAGAACTGAATTCGAGTTGAAAAAGGCTAAAAATAGAGCTCATATTTTGGAAGGATTCAAAATTGCACTTGATAACATTGAGGAAGTAATTAGAATTATACGTGCTTCAAAGGATGCAAATGTTGCACGGACTGAATTAATTGCAAAATTTGGATTCTCAGAAATTCAGGCAAAAGCAATTCTGGATATGAGATTGCAAAGGCTTACTGGACTTGAAAGAGATAAAATTAATCAGGAATATAACGAACTTATGCTATTAATTGAAGAATTAACTGGAATTTTATCTGACGATTCAAAAATATATGGTATAATTAAAGAGGAGGCACTTAAATTAAAAGAAGATTTTGGTGATGAACGTAGAACTGAAATCAGAAACGCAAGAGCCGAAATCAGCATAGAAGACTTAATTAAGGACGAAGAAGTTGTTGTAACACTTACAGAAAAAGGTTACGTAAAACGTGTGGCAATTGACACTTACCGTTCACAAAAACGTGGTGGAATCGGAGTAAATGCTACAAATACAATAGAAGACGATGTTGTAAAAGATATGTACATAGCAAAAACTCTTGATACATTGCTTATTTTCACAACGAAAGGAAAAGTATTCAGCATAAAAGTTTATGAAATTCCTGAAACTGGAAAACAGGCACGTGGAAAACTGATTGGAAATATTATAAATCTGGATGATGATGAAAAAGTCAGCACGATAATAAAAGTTCGTGAATTTGAAAAGAATAAGAATTTATTCTTCGTAACACGAAATGGAGTTGTTAAAAAATCTGAATTGACATTGTTTAGTAATATTATGAAAGCTGGAAAACGAGCGATTAGATTAAATGATGAAGATGAAGTGATGTATATCGGGCTTACAAGCGGAACTGGCGAAGATGAAATTTTTGTTGCTACGAGAAATGGTATTGCCATAAGATTCTCTGAAAAAGATGTAAGAAGTATGGGAACTGGGGCAACTGGAGTAAAAGGTATTACTCTTCGAGACAAGGACAAAATTGTAGGTGCTGCAATTATTAATTCAGAAATGAATAATGATGAAATGAGAATTCTTACAATTACTGAAGAAGGATATGGAAAACGTACAAAACTTTCTGAATATAGATTCCAGTCAAGAGGTGGAAAAGGAATTATCAATGCAAAACTGAATGAAAAAACTGGAAAAATTGTAGATGTGAAAATTGTCAAGGAAAATGATGAAATTATGCTTATTACTTCAGAAGGTACACTAATTAGAACAAGCGTAAATAATATATCTGTAATAGGACGTTCAGCTTCAGGTGTGCGAATAATGAAAGTTAGAAATAATGAAAAAATAGCTTCTGTAGTAAAAATCACAGAAGAACCTGATTTAACCGAAGAAGAAAAATAAGATAAATATAAATTCTCATATATAAGGAAGTGGTTAAAATGTTACAAAAAAAAGCATTATTTTTAGTTACGGCGGAAAGCGAAATACATCCATTGGTTAGTTTTGCAAAAGTGTTTAAGCAAAAATATAATGTTGATGTTGATGTTATCTATATCAAAGATATCTTAAAATATGAGGTATTTCCTGTAAGTATCGAAGGAATGGGACTAAATATTGGAGCAAACTATGCTTTTAAGGAATACAGGGAACTAGAAGAAAAAACTGTAAAAAAATTAAAGGATAAAATAACATCTGATATTTCAAATTTTTACTCAAAAGATGGTGAAACAGCAGAAATTGTTTTAGAAGAACTAAAAAAATACGATTTGCTTGTACTTGTAAAAAATGAAAAAGTAACTCCTGTATTGAAGGAAATATTAAGAAGTATTTTTAAACCATTAATTATATTGCCAAACATAGAAGACTTTAGATTGGACAACTTGATGCTACTTGATGATGGTGCTTATAATGCGAACAAGACATTGTTTACTTTCTTCCATATGTTTGGTGAGCAAAAAATAGATGTGTTGCGTGTAAATGTTGAAGAAGAGGATGAAAGCAGCCTAACAGAAAGATTTGGCGACAACTATAATCTTATTCATAAAAAAGGTGACACTTTCAAGACAATTATGAACGAAGCTCAAAATTATGACTTGGTCTTAATGGGAGATTTGCGATATACAATAATGGTAGAAAGAATTACTGGTAAACTGGGAGTTAGAATACTAGAAAATCTTCAAAAGCCTATTTTTATAGTATAATCTCATAAAATTTAAGAACATTTAACAAAAATACTCAGGCAACTTTCTGACGCTGTCTGAGTATATTTTTTATTTTCTATCCAAAATTTTCCTAGTCATTTCTAAATCTTTTTCCCTCGAAACAACACCATATTTTTTCTTAATTTCCTCCAGCCTGTCAATAACTTTCTGATTCTCTTCCCTTGAAAAGCTTTTTACTGATAAAAAAAATTTCATTGAACCTTCAAAACTTCTGATAGATTTTGTTAAATAAAGGCGTTTTCTAAAAAAAGGAGGTTTTCTAACAATATCATCAAAATCAATAAAGGCAATTTTTCCGCTCTCCTTGTCTATAAAAAAATTTCCTAAACTAAAATCCATGTGGTAATATTCCTTTTCAAAAAAATTTTCTTCAAATTCAAGCCACAAATCAAGCGTTTTATATGTAAGCTGAAAATCATTTTTTTCTATAAGATAATCATAATATGAGATAAAATTACTGTTAAATGTCTTATTTATATTTTCTGAAACAGTCTCTATCTTTATATGAAATGGCGTGTATTTTATAACTTTATATTCTGTTATCTCCATAAAGTTAAGTTCCGGAAAATCCTTTTTCAGATGTTTGGCAATCTCAAAAGAATTTTTCCCCTTTTCCCTTGTAATCCCTAAAAATATTTTTAACGCTTTCCCATTCCTGTATTCGTAAGTTTTGTAAAAAAAATTTTTTTCATTATCTATATTTAAATTTTTACTTTCCTGCATTTTCTTTTTTCCTTTATCGTATTTTTATTTTCTTTTCTTTGTCAATTCTAACATATTATATTTTTTATTTCAATATGCCTGCTAACCTATGTAAAAAAATACTAAAGTATGATATAATAACTCTGTATATAAAGAAAAATGAAATATTTACGAAAAAGCCTTAAAAACAGGATGTTTTAGAAGATTTCGGATTAATGGGGGTTTAAAAAAGGAGAAAAGATGAAAATATTGGTAATACATACGGCATTCATTGGGGATATTGTCTTGTCTACACCTTTGATACAAAGATTAAAGGACATGTATCCTAAATCAGAAATTGATTATTTAACATTGCCGGCAAATCAGAGCGTGCTAAGCAATAATCCTAACTTGCACGAAATACTGCTTTATGATAAAAAGGGAAAAGACAGAGGAATAAAAGGTTTTTTGAGAGTATTAAAAATATTGAAACAAAAAAAATATAATTATGCTGTGATACCACATAGATTTATAAAATCCATATTGCTTGCAAAATTAGCAAAAATTCCCAATATTGTTGGATTTGATGTAGCGACAGGCTCTTTTCTGCTAAATAAGAAAGTTCATTATGATATGAAAAAGCATGAAGTGGAAAGATTACTTGATTTGGTGGAATATAAAGGAGAAAAAATTCCAATTAGAATTTATCCTGCAAAAGAAAATTTTGTTAAAATTGATAAAATTTTAAAAAATCATGGATATTTTGAAAACCAGGAACAAAAACTGATATTAGTTGCACCAGGAAGTCAAAGACCTGAAAAAATATGGCCAATAGAAAAATATCGTGAAGTTATTGAAAAATTGAAAAAAAATAAAAATTATTTTATTGGGATAACTGGCTCAAAAGCCGAAAAAAAATTATCTCTAAATTTCCCAAATGATAAAAATGTTATTGATTTTCGTGGAGAAATTAATCTTGTAGAATTTGGAGCTTTGATTTCAAAGGCGAATATTGTCGTTGGAAATGACAGTTCTCCAATTCATATTGCAAGTGGATTTGAAAAACCGTTTGTAATTGGGATTTTTGGACCGGGAAAGCGGACTTTGGGATTTTTTCCCTGGACTGAAAAAAGCAATGTTATTGAAGACAACGAATTCTATGAAAATAATATTGTAAAAATTCCCAAGAAAAGACACGAATACAGAAAAGACTATTACAAAGGCATCCCTTTAATTAGTGCCGACAGGGTCTTTAAGGAAATTATGAATCATCTTGAAATATAGTTCAGATTTATGTAACTGAAATTTAAACTGGAAAAAATTTTAAAAAGGAAAAGAAGGTTGGTATGAATAAAAAAATTAATTTAATTATAAACAGAATAGGATTTGCTTTTTGTCTATTAGTTGGAATGGCCTTATTTTTATCAGAAAAATTTGAAAATAATGTTGCTATACGTGTCTTGTCATTAATATTTATAATTACCATGTTTTCAAGGGAAAACAGAAAGACGCTATTTAAATCTCTGGATATTGAATTTTCGATAGAATTGCTGCTTTTTATTTTTGTTCCATTTATAATAGCATATTTTGATGGGGGAATAGATACTCGTCTGGATAACTATATTCTTCGTTATCTTATTTTCTTTCCGTTCGTCTTTTTCGTAAAGGATATGAAAAAAGTCATGATTCTTCTAAAAGCTACGCTTTTCAGTGCCACAATAGTGATGATTCTTGCTACTTTCAATTTTATTAAGGACTATAAAGAATGGGCAAAGCCAGTAGGAATGTATTATCCAAGAATTACTGCTATTTTGACTGTTCAGGATTTTGCAAATATAATGTGCATAATTTTGCTGTTTCTGATGTCTTTTCTGCTATTTTATAGAAATAAGGATAATAAAAAAAATAAAATAATAAAAGTTTTTCTATTTATAATGACGGCGCTGACATTGTTTCTAGTTATTGTAAACAGGTCAAAAATGGTATATATCTGTTTATTGCCTACAGTTTTCTATATCATATTCAAAAAAAGGAAAAGATATATTCTAGTTGCCATCCTCATCTGTCTAGGCGGATATTTCGCCCTTCCAAACTCAATTACAGATAGACTGCAGTACATCGTAAACTATGAAAAGGATCCTTCCAGCAACCTGAGAGTAATTTTTTGGAAAACTGGACTTGAAGCCTTTAAGCAGAAGCCTGTGTTAGGATGGCAATGGGAAGACAGGAAAGATTTTAATCTCAAATATTACCAAAAAATAGGCGTTAGCGAGTATGTTCATCAGAATTTCCTTGACCGTCTGAGTGAATGGCCAATTTATTATGTACATACGCACAGTACTTACCTCCAGTTCCTGCTGGATTTTGGAATCGTGGGAATCCTGTTCCTCGTAATATTCTTCGTAAGCACCTTTATGAAGGCGGCTTCCATAAACTTTTCCAAAAATAAGGAAAACATTGACAGCAGGCTAGTTGCTCTCGAAATCGGTACGAAGGCAGCTCTTGCGGCATGGGCAATACAAGGAATTACTGATATTAACCTGAATAATAAATACATGATTATAACTTCAGTGATATTGCTGTTTTTGTTGAATTATTTATGGAAAGAAAAAATAAAACTGGAAAAGGGACAAGATGAGAATGAATAATTACAAATTTAATATTTCAAAACTTGATAGGCTTAACAAAAAACTAAGGCAAAAACCATATAAATATATATATAAGGAAATGATGCCAAAAAAATTATTTAATAAAATCCAAAACAGAGTTTACTTTATAACTCAAAAAATGGTTGGAGAAGACTGGAATGAGCTTTTAAATGAATATTTTACAAAAGGTATCAAAGCAGAGCAGATTAAGCCAAAAAAATCATTTGAGAATGAAAAAATTATATGGCAGTTCTGGGGGCAAGGATGGGATTTTGAAAAATTGCCTGATGTAGTGAAAATAAGCTATAAATCTGTACAAAAATATAAAAAAGACTACACGGTAATACACTTGGACATGAACAACATAAATGATTACCTTGAGATACCGGAATATATTTTACAAAAGCTGGAAGCTAAAAAAATAAATTTTGCACATTTTACAGATATAATAAGACTAGCTTTACTAATTAACTATGGTGGTGTGTGGATTGATGCGACAATCTTGCTTACAGACTATTTGCCGCAGGAATATTTTGAAATGGACTATTTTATGTTCCAAAGGGATGACAGCCTTAGTTTAGAAGAGAAAAAGGACTGGGAAGATTATGATGACTTTTATTTTTCGTGGAATGATGAAATGAAAGTCAAAGTGTTGAACAGCATAATTTTTGCAAAGAAAAACAATGAAGTATTGAAGGTGTTGCTAGATATGCTGCTAATCTTCTGGAAACATAACGATTTAGCTCCAAACTACTTTTTCTTTCAAGTGCTGTATACTGAGTTAATCGAAAATTATTACAAGGATAAAAAATGTAAAGTTGTTTCAGATGCATTGACACACGAAATGATAAGAGTATGGTTTGATAAATTTTCACAGCAAAAGCTGGATGAAATAACTAAAAGAATCAATATTCACAAACTTACATATAAAATTGACGCTGGAAAACGGAATACAGCAGGAAGTTTTCTGGAACATTTTAAAAAAATGTATGAAATAGACTAAAATAGCTGTATAAAGTGATTAAAATAATATTTTTTAAATATTTCTTCTAAAAAATTCATAATAACATGAATTTTAAGTTTTTAGAGTATTGTAGATTGATATAAAAAAGAAGATTTTTATAGTAATTAAGAATGGGGAAAAAATGAAAGTATTGGTATTGCACGGACATCTTAGTATGGGTGGAGAAGAAAGAGTTTTGCTTAGCGTTTTAAAAAACCTGGTGGAACTGAATTACGATGTTGATTTGCTTATAACTTGGAATCATGGGGAAAACAACTTATTTGAAAATGAAATTCCTGAAAAGGTAAATTATAAATTCTTATTTGATAACTATAATGGTAAAAATAAACTTATTAAAGAAATTTATCGAATAAGGGCAAAGGCAACTTATTTGAAAAAGGTTGAAAAAACAATAAAAGAAAATAAATATGATGTTATTATAGATTATTCGTCAAATTTATTGAAATATAATAATTTTGATATAAAAGTGCCAGTATTTGCCTGGATTCATTTCTCACTTACTTTTGGAGAGAAACTAAGTGCAGACAAAATAGAAAAATATAAAAAGCAATATAAAAAATATGATAAGATACTGGCAATTTGTGATACAATGAGAGATGAATTTGTCGAAATTTTAGGAATGGATAAAAACAAAGTGGAACTTGTCTACAATCCGATAGATTTAGAAGCTATTCGTAAAAAAGCTGAAAATATTGATAAAAAGTATGAAAATTATTTAAAGCAGGACTATTTCCTGCAAGTTTCACGTCTGACAGAACAGAAGCAGCCTGAACACCTAGTAGACATTTATTATAAATTAAAACAGCGTGGAATAAAAGAGAAGCTTTATTTCATCGGAAATGGTGAAAAAGTGGAATTGATTAAACAAAAAATTAAAGAATACAAGCTGGAAGACGATATAATTCTGCTTGGGCAAATTGAAAATCCGTATCCGTTCTTTAAAAATGCTAAATTATTTGTGCATACTGGAAAGTATGAGGGATTGCCGACTGTATTGCTGGAAAGCCTTGCTTTTGGAACACCTGTGGTGGCCTATGACTGTCCTACAGGACCTAAGGATATATTAGGGAAAAATAGTGAATATGGAGAGCTAATTCCATTAAATGATAAAGATACGTTTGTTGAAAAAGTTTATGAACTGATGAATAAAAATGAAAAATATGAAAATTATAGAAAGCTGTCACTTGTGAGAGCGAATGATTTTTCAATGGAAAGCAATAAAGCAAAACTAAAGGAATTAATTGAAAATATAAATTCCTAAAAATAAATAGCTATTTAGAAAAATGTAAAGAAAGGTTACATATGAGTATAGTAAATGGAATAAAATCCAAAGTAATAATATGGCTGTTTGGTACTAAAAAAAAGCACAGCGATATTGATTTGAAAAATATAAAATCAATACTTTTAAATCCTAAAGACTCTATTGGCGATACTTTAATGTCTTTTTGCTATGCAAGGCAGTTAAAAAAAATGTATCCTGATATAAAGCTAGGAATAGTAGTAACAAATAGAAATCTGGAATTTACTAAATTATGCAATGAAAATGAAAAAATAATAGATATTGCCGTGAAACGGAACGATGTACTTAAAAATCGTAAAAAGTGGGATGTATTACTAGACTTTTTAAGCAAGGAAAATACAAAGCGTATGATTTGGAAAAAAGTATTAAGTCCCAAAATTACAATGATTTTTGGAGAAAGTTACGAAGGGCATTATTATAACAGAAAAAATGTAAAAAATTATGATTTTGACTGTACTCCGCCTGTTGAAACGCATATTATAGATTATTTGATAAATTCTGAATTTTCTAAATATTTTGAAATAGAAAAACAAAAACCGCATATTAAACTTTTGGAAAAAGATATTGTAAAAATGGAAAAATTTTGGAAATATGATTCTCAAAGAGTTGAAGATAATAATAAAAAAGTAAAAATTTTATTAGTTCCGCAAGGAAGCGACAGAGAAATGAAGCCAGAAGAAATCGCTGAGCTATTAAATAATATTGAAAATGATAAAATAAAAAATGTGAAAATTATTATGGGTAAAACTGATGGAAGCAAAGAATATTATAAAAAACTAATCAGTTATATAAATAAAGATTTGGACATTTCCTTATCCAACAAATTTAACATTAAAGAATATGTTTTGTTTATGGCGACAGCTGACTTAGTAATAGGAGTGGATGGAGGGGCAGTTCACATAGCTTCTTCACTAAATAAGCCCCTTTTGAGCTTTTACGCAAACAATAAATACAATTTATGCAGATGGTCTCCTAAAACAACAGATGACAGCCTGCAAGTAATCTCAAAAACCATTGGAAACCACAATCAGACATATAATTTTTCACTGTCTGAACCAATAAAATGGTTAAATGCTCAAATTGAAAAAATATCTGAAACTAACTAGCCAATATAAATTTATTATTTAAGCATGCTTCAACGCCTCTTGGCAAATACGAGCAAAGCTTAGATATAAAATAAACTGGAAAGGGTTATGCGTTATCCTCGAACTAACGTAAATAATTATATCTGTATGAGGAATAAAAAGAATGAATAAAATAAACTGGAAATTTTATAGACCATATAGGGACAAACTGGTTGATAAAAAAAATGAAGTGCTAAGCCATATATTTGATAAAAAGAAAAAGAATATTAATCTTATGCCTTCAGAAATAAAGCGTATCTTATTTTTAAGGACAGATGGAAAAATTGGAGATTACATAATAAGCTCCTTCATCTTTCGGGAAATAAGAAAAAATTATCCCAACATAAAAATTGATGTTGTTGCAGACAAATCCCTCGAAAATTTGTTAAAGCTAAACAAAAACATTAATAAATACTACATTCTTGACAGGAAAAAGATGCAGGAGTGGAGAAGCATTGCAAAAACACTTGGGAAAAATAACTATGATGTCCTTTTTGATTCAACTGAAGGGCTAAAATACAAGCAAGTTTACCTTCTAAACAGGGTAAATGCAACCGTAAACGTTGGATACAACAAGGATGGATACCATATTTACAATAAAAACATAAAGCAGAACAATACTTTAAAAATGATTCAAATTTATAAGCAAATGGTGGAAAGTGTAAATATTGAAATAAAAGACACAAAATATGATGTTCCTGTTTCTGAAGAATCAGAAAAGAACGTAGCCGCATTTATTGAAGAAAACAATGTAAAAGGAAAGATAATAGCATTAAACTTTTTTGGAGCTTCAAGAGGGAGAAAGATAAACGAGGAAAATGCACTTGTTATAATAAAAAGGCTGGGGGAAATGTACAAGGATTATACAATTATAATTCTAGATTCGCCAAATGACAGGGAAACAATACATAATATCCTAAAAAAAACAGACAATAAAAATGTTTTATTCTTTGAAAAATCTAGAACCATCTTGGATTCTATATCAATAATTAAGAACAGCGATTTGGTAGTGTCGCTTGATACTTCGATTTTACATATTGCCGAAGGGCTGGATAAGAAAATAATGGCTTTTTATGGTCCGAAGATTAATAAAAATAAATGGCGTATAAGGGAAGAAGGCAATACATTAATTGATTATCCTGAAAATCGTATTAATGATGTAAATTTTGAAAAAATGTTTGATGAATTATGTCAAAAGAATACTTTGCCTGCTGTTTAGGAATTAAAAAATATGAAATAGGAGAATGCTGATGAAATTATCCGTAGGAATAATAACTTTTAATGAGGAAAACAGAATTGGGAAAACTTTGGATTCGGTAAGAGAAATAGCTGATGAAATAATAGTTGTAGACAGTGGAAGTAACGACAGAACTGTGGAAATTGCACTTGCGAAGGGAGCAAAAGTTTTTGTAGAAAAGTGGAAAGGATACGGTCCTCAAAAAAATGCTGTTTTAAAAAAATGCAAGGGTGAATGGATTTTGTTAATAGATGCTGACGAAGTAATATCGCCACAACTGAAGGAAAAAATAAAATCAATTATAAACAGTGAAAATCTATCAGGTGATGTTTACAAAATTAAACTGCGAAATATAGCTTTCAAAAAAGAAATAAAATTTGGGGGATGGGATGACTATGTAATCAGGCTATGGAAAAATGGAAAAGTAAAAATAAATAGCCGTGAAGTTCATGAGCAGTACCAGACTGACAGTCAAATAAAAAAAATAAAAGAAATGATAATCCATTATACTTATGACAGCATAGAGGAATTCCTTGAAAAGTTAAACAGATATACTTCACAAAGTGCCAAAGAATATATAAAAAAAGGTAAAAATCCAAGTTTTATAAAAATATATTTCAAGATGGTATTCAGGTTTTTAAGGATGTATATTTTCCAGCTGGGGTTCATGGATGGCTATGAAGGCTATCTGCTTGCTAAATACAGCTCCATCTATACAATGACAAAGTATACAAAGCTGCGGGAAGAATATTACAATAACTTAGGAAACGACACTTCTCTCGTTATTACTACATACAACTGGCCAAAAGCTCTGGAAGCCTGTCTAAATAGCGCATTAGAACAAACTGTCGCTCCAAAGGAGATTATAATTGCGGATGATGGCTCAAAGCAGGAAACAATAGATTTAGTAAAAAGATTTCAGCAAAGCTATCCTAAGAGCAATATTATTCACTCATGGCAGGAAGATAAGGGATTTCGGGCTGGAATGTCTAGAAACAGGGCGATAAGCAAGGCAACTGGAAACTACATAATAATAATAGACGGCGATTTGATATTAAATAGGCATTTTGTCGAAGATCATATAAAAAATATGCAAAAAGGATGCTTTATTCAGGGCTCAAGAGTGATAACTTCGCCAATTGCGGCAAAAGAAATAATGGAAGGCAAAAAAATAAATCTTTTTACTAAAGGTCTAAAAAACAATATGAATATGGTAAGAAACAAACTTCTTTCAAAAATTTTTACAAAAGTAGATAGAAATTTACGTGGAGTAAGATCTTGCAATATGTCTTTCTTTAAAGATGATTTAATTAGAGTAAATGGTTTTGAGGAAGAAATAGAAGGCTGGGGAAGAGAGGATAGTGAACTTGCTGTAAGGCTGTTTAACATTGGATGTAAAAAGAAAAAACTGAAGTTTGAGGCTTTGACTTGCCATTTATATCATAACGAAAATGACAGAAGCAGATTGAAAAAGAATGATGAATATTTGGCAAATGCAATAGAGAATAAAAAAACAAAAGCTAAGAAAGGGCTTGATAGATATGGAAGAAGTAACGCTGGTAATAACTAGCTGTGGAAGATTTGACCTGCTTGAAGAAACGCTTGACAGCTTTTTTAAATACAATACTTATCCAATTAAAAAGATAATAATTACAGAAGACAGTACTGAAGGGAAAAAATTGGAGAGATTAATTTCAAAATATAATAATAAAAATTTTAAACTTATAATTAATGAAACCCGATTGGGACAATTAAAGTCAATTGACAAGGCTTACCGTGAAGTCGATACCAAATATATTTTTCATTGCGAAGATGACTGGAAGTTCTTAAAAAAAGGGTTTATTGAAAAATCAATGGAACTGATGGAGGAAGATGAAAAAATTCTAGTTGTTGGACTACGTGATAAAAAAGATTTTGCAGAAGGTTTTTTCTATGACGAAGACTATATTTCTAAAAATGGCGAAAAGTATTATAGCGTAAAAGGTGAAATATTTACTTATAATCCGGCTCTAAGAAGAAAAAAGGATATGGATTTATTTGGGCTTCATGAAAAGCTGGAAAATCAAAGATATGAAGAGGTATTATCTGATTTTTATAAAGAGCGGGGATTTAAAACAGTATTTTTTAAGGAACCTTATGTAACTCACATTGGAAATAAAAGACATGTGCATTTTAGCAAAAATCGTAAAAACACTGTATTGAGCTTTAAAATTGACAGATTAGTAAAAAAAATCAGAGCAAAAATTTTAAAACTAAAAGGTAAATTATAATTTTATTTTAATAAATATTTTTTGTATTTTTTAGTTGTTATTTTTTTATATTTCGTATAAAATATAAGTAGAAATATTTGTAATAATTTCATTTTACTTCCAAACTCCTTTAATATCAAACTTAAAGATTAAGCAATCTTTAGCTTGACTGAAATATTTCTAATTTTTGAGTTTGCTTTTAAAATGATTTTATTATATAATTATATTGATTCAAAATTAAAAAGAATAAATATATAAATTCTTTAATTTCTACTGAAATGTAAAATTAATATTTATTAAAATAAAAAATAACTTTTGAAGTAAATATTCTTCAGTATTTAAGATAATTTTACTTATAGTAAATAAAGGATGGAAAAAATGATATATTTATTTTTGATAATAATTTTCTTGTTTTTCATATTTATTATTTATAATAAAACTAGAAAAAATTTCGTTTTGTGCCTTATGTATCACAGTGTTGACAGTGAAAAAGGGAAAGGTGGAATTTTTGTAGATGAATTTCAAGAACACATAAAATGGATAAAAGATAAAAAAACTTTTAAAATGGAAGAATTAAAGAATTTAAATTATACATTGCCACAAAATTCAATATTGATAACTTTTGATGATGGCTATAAAAATAATTACACTTTGGCTTTTCCAATTTTAAAAAAATACAATATGAAAGCAACAATATTTTTGAATACAAAATTTATTGGAGAAGATGAGGATTACCTCAATTGGGATGAAATCAGGGAAATGTATAAAAGTGGATTAATTGATTTTCAGCTTCATACACATTCACATCAATTAACAATAAAAGACATTGAAGTGCTTGATTTTTACAGCAATGAAAGTTCGCCGTATTTTAAAAGAGAAAGTTATAATTTGTTTTTTAAAGGAAATTATTCTCAAAAAAAAGATGCGGAAAAATTAAATGGACTTCCTGTATTTAAATTAAGAAGTAAAATTTCAATTCCTGGATACAAACCAAAGAAGGATTTTGTACAAAAATATCGAAATATTGCACAACTTCAGGAAAATAATAAATCTGAAAACGAAAAAAAGGAATTTTTGAATAAATTGTTTAAAGAAAAGCAAAATGAATTTTTTGACAAAATTAGTGAAGAAGAATTTAGAAAAAATGTAGAATTTGAAATTCTGGAAAATAAAAGGATTATTCAAGAAAAACTTGGAAAAACTCCAGATTGTCTGGCTTATCCTTGGGGACACCGATACAAAGGAAACCGTGAAGATATAAGAAAATTAGGAGTTGATGTATTTATTACTACAAGAAAAGGCGTAAACTCATTAAAACTTAATAAAAACTGGATTTATCGAGTAAGCGGAGACGATTTTAAAAGTTTTGATGAATTTAAAAGGGAGCTGACTGACGGTAGTGGTGTATATTACAGAAAATTACGAAATATTTTTGTAAAAAAACATTAATTAGACAATGGAGAAAAATAATTTGAAATTTATTTAAACCATTTTTAAATTTAAAGACTAAAAATTCAATATACCAAGGCTTTAGTAAAATATTTTAAAAAAGGTTTACATACAAGTAAATAACGAAAGGCAAATTAAATATATGAAAAAAATAAAATTAGATTTTGGTGGGATTCAAAAACTGAAAAAATATATAAAAAAATATTATATATTAATCATACTAAATCTTTTACTTGCAACAATATCATCTCTTGTTTCTTCAGCTCCAATAGCTTTGATAAAAAGGCTGTTTGATAAAGGTATTGCAGGAAAAAGTGAAAAGGATATTTTATATGCGGCAGGAGCAATGATAATGCTTGCGGCAGTTGGAGCAGTACTTATGTATTGGAATACAATTTTTTCAACTGTAATTTCATCTTCTATCTATAAGGACATAGTTACTGATATTTATAACAAGATACAGACTTTAGATATGGAATATTTTTCAAGCAAAAAAATAGGGGATATGATGACACGTGTCATGACAGACCCTAGCAATATAAATTCAATTATATTAGAGATTTTTGATATGATTTCTGAAATAATAAAAGTAGTCTTTTTTTTAGGAATAGCATTTTATATAGATTTTGATTTAACTTTAGGAGTCATGGTTGTTACTCCAATCCTTGTAATTACAGTAAGAAGATATGCAAAAAGGCTAAAGCGTTCAGGAAGGCAGCGGCAAGAGGCATTAGATGGGCTAAATTCCAAGTTGCAGGAAACATTGTCGGGGATTAGGATTATAAGGGCATTTGCTACAGAAGAGTATGAAATAAATAATTTTAAGAAAAAAAATAATAGTTTAAAGAAAATTGCTGTAAGATCTGCCAGATACAATGCGAAAGCTAATTCCATCATGGAAGCATTAAATTATATAATAATTGCACTTTTATTGATGTTTAGTGGATATCGCGTTTTGAGGGCAAAAAATTTTACGCCTGGAGATTTTATTACGATAATAGGTGCAATTTCATCAATGTACACACCTGCAAAAAGAGCTATGACAAGATTTAATGCAATAAGTGTAAATCTATCTTCAATTACAAGAGTTTCTGAAATTCTGGAAGAAATTCCAAATATTGTGAATAGGCCAAATTGTATAAAATTTGAAAATTTTTTAAATGATATAAATTTTGAAAATGTTGATTTTAAATATAAAGACAATCCTGAAAAAATATTAAAGAATATTAACTTAACCGTCAAGAAAGGTGAAACTGTTGCATTTGTGGGAAATTCCGGTGGCGGAAAATCTACGCTCGTCAATTTGATTCCAAGATTTTTTGATGTGTCTAATGGTTCAATAAAAATTGATGGCACTGATATTAGAAATTATGATATTAAAAGTCTCAGAAAAGCAATTGGAATTGTACCACAGGAAACCTTCTTGTTCGCAGGAACAATTCTTAGCAACATAAGATATGGCCGCCAAAACGCTACCAGAGAAGAAATAGTAGAAGCCGCCATGCAAGCTAATGCACACGAATTTATCGAAAGCCTGCCAGATGGATATGATACCGAAATTGGGGAACGTGGTATAAAACTGTCTGGTGGACAAAAGCAAAGAATTGCAATCGCACGTGCAATTTTGGAAAATCCACAGATCTTAATTTTAGATGAAGCTACATCAGCACTTGATAATGAATCTGAAAAACTAGTTCAGGACGCACTCGAAAAACTTATGAAAGGAAAAACTACATTTGTTATAGCTCATAGGTTGACAACAATCGAAAATAGTAATAAAATAGTAGTGATACAGAAGGGGGAAATAAAAGAAATAGGAAACCATAATGAATTATTAAGTAAAAACGGAATTTACAAAGCATTATATAATAAAAATTTTGATATAGCTAATAAAAAATAACAAAAAAACATTGTAATTCATTTATATAAATTATATTTTGTTTAAATAAATAAAAAGTTAGGAGAAGAGATATGAAGCAAATAAAAAGTGTCATTTTGTTCCTAATGTCAGTTGTATTAGTGGCATTTGGAAGCCAGGACTCAAAAAATCCAAAAAATATATTGAAACAGCTGGGAGATGAAACTAAAAAAGTCGGTGACAAAATAAAAGAAGTTAAAAAAGATGATAATACGGCAAAAAATAATACCAAGAAGGATGATTCAAAACAGCAGCCTGCACAGCAGCAACCTGCCGCAGCAGTAAATACGGCACAGCCTCAACAGCCTGCACCAAACACTCCTCAACAGCAGGTCGTACCACAGCAGCCTGTAGCAGATGCTAATCCAAATGCACAAAATCCAAGCGCAGCAAATGAAAATGGACTTAATGGGAAAAAATCCAACAAAAGAAACAGAAGAAACAATAACGGCTTATCTAAAGCACCTAAGCATAGCCGTCTGAAAAACAGCGATCCGTCTACAGAAGCGGCTCCACAGGAAAAACCGTCAAAAGTTAAATCACAGGATTCATCTCCAAAATCAACTGGAGGAAGCAGCAGCGGATCTGGAAGCGGAAGCAGTGGTGGAAGCAGTTCAGGAGGTTCGTCATCAGGTGGCGGAGATTCAAGCTCGCCAGAGTAGGACAGCTATATCAGAGGTTTATCTAGCAACTTTTTGTATTTACTGGGGTTAAGCAAAAAATCAAATTATAAAAGAAAGGCAGTGAAATTTTAGTATGTTTAGAAAGAAAAAGGAATTACAGGAAAATATAACCAAGGCAAATATAGATATTTTGGTATCTCTGCTCCCTATGCTGCTTGTGGCATTCTTCATCTATGAAACAACGCCACTTCTAGTAATTTTATCAGCAGTAGGGGCTTCGGAAGCTATAGACGTAATATTTTCATTGATAATACAGAAAAACAAAGGAACATTAAAGGATCTTTCAGGAATTACAATAGGAGCTTTGACAGGGCTTGTCCTTGCTCCGTTTACACCGCTTTATGTGGCGGCATTTGCAGGAGGAATGGCAACATTATTTGGAAAAGCTGTATACAGGGGAACAGATAAAAAGATTTTTAATCCAGTAATATTAGGGAAATTATTTGTATTAACATTTTTTCCAGCTGTTCTGGCTCCAAATTCACAAGCGTGGACTAATTCACAAGTGATGAAAATTTCAGGACAGAATATAACTGGCCTAACTTCATTTATTATAGTAGACAGAGGAATTATCGGAGAGCTTTCAATAGTTGCCATGGTTATAGGGGCAATATATTTAATCCTTAGAACAAAGATAACATGGCATATACCAGTATCATTCTTTGTTACCATTTTCTTCGGATACTATATTGCAGCGGCTTACAATATCAATGTAGTTACTACTCTTGGAGAAATTATTTTTATGGGAATTTTTGTATTAACAGATAGCTTTACTACCCCTAGACATGGACTTGGAAAAGTATTTTTTGGATTTTTAGCTGGACTTTCTACAATAATATTCTGGTTCTTAGGAATTAATACAGAATCAATTATATATTCAGTATTAATTTTAAACCTTTTTACAAGACCAATAAACACAATATTCAGGCCAAATGTATTTGGTGTCGAATCAGTTTCATTTGCTGAAATAATACAGGGAATTGGTTTTGCAATCATTATTGTGATACTTGTATTTGCTGTTTCGTATTTGCATACTTTTGGATTCGTGCCATATATTGTTTACATTTATGTAGTTTATGGAATATGGCGATTGTACAACAACAGATAAAAATAGGGAAGGCTTTTTATGAACTTTAATTTAAGTTTTTTAAATAAAATAGAAAAATTAAAAGATAAGAAAATAGATATTTTACAATCTGAAAATAATTTTTACCGCGGTGCAATTCCGTGGTTTTTATTATGTTCGGAAAAGAAAAAGATAATTTATATTTCCACATCCAACAGAAATTTGGAAAATTATCATGCAATGCTTGAAAATTATTATGAAACATCAGAAAAACAAAAGAATATTTTAACGGAAAAATTTAAAACTGACAAAAAAAATATTAAAGAAAGTAAAAATAAACTGGAAGATAAAAAAATAATTGATATTTTTGAAAACATCTCACAAAATAAGGAAGATATAACAGGAATAAATATAAGACTGCTAGATATTTTAAAAAATAAGGAAAAATTTGTTTTATTTGTGAATTTACAGATTACTTTGGATATTTTTTTTGAAAAAGTTAAGTTTTTTTCCTTTGAGATTGGAAAAGAATATAGTTTTACGAAAATTGTGGAATTTCTTGTGGAAAATGGGTATGAAAATTCATATTTGATTGAGAAAAAGGGGCAGTACAGCAGACGTGGGGATATTCTTGATATTTTTCCGCCAGATTTGGAAAATCCTGTTAGAATGGAGTTTTTTGGAGATGAGCTGGAAAGTATAAGGATTTTTGATATTGATAGCCAGATTTCTGTGGAAAAGATGGAAGAAATAAAAGTTTTTGGAAATTTGCTTTCTGGAAATAATTATGAATTGATAGAGCTTATTGATGAATTAAGGGCAGAAGACGTAACGATTGTTGTTGAAAATGAGGAATTGCTGGACTATAAAATGGAAGAGTTTATTTTGCTTGACAGAAGCCGTGAGGAAATTTATCGAAAAAGATATGAAAATCTGAAGAAAAAAAGTATTTTTGTGCAGACTAAAAATTTCTCGCAGGAACAGATTGAGACTTTCAGGGATAAAAATAGGCTTGAAAAATTGTCAAAAATTGAAGATATTTATATTTTTACGAATAACTATGAGAAGAAAATGGCTGAATTTGGACAAATTCTGACTGAAAAAGAAAACAATCTGGAAATTGAAAAATATGAGCTGTTTGAAGGATTTATCTTTAATGACAGTTCAGAAAATCTAGATACTAAAAATAGAAAAAATAATTTTATTGTGCTTACAGACAGGGAGCTTGACGGATATATTTACGAGCGAAAGAAAAAAACAGCAAAAGCTATAAAATATAAAAAAGTCAATCAGATAATCGAAGGTGACTATGTAATCCACGTTCAATATGGTGTTGGAATTTATAAAGGAATTCAGACAATGGAAGAGCGGGATTATTTGAAAATCAAATATGCTGATGAGGATATTTTGTATATTCCTGTGGAAAAGCTGGACAGACTTGAAAAATATGTGTCAAATGATACGGAACCGCAGTTATTCAGGCTTGGAACACGTGGATTTAAGCGAAAAAGAAAAAAGCTCGAAGAAGATATTCAGAAATTTGCAGCGGAACTTATCAAAATACAGGCACGACGGCAAAGCCAGAATGGTTTTGTGTATCAGAAGGATACTGTGTGGCAGGAGGAATTTGAGGCGAATTTTCCATTTGAAGAAACGGAAGATCAGAGAAATGCCATAAATGATGTGAAAAAGGATATGGAAAGTCCACAAATAATGGACAGAATTGTGTGTGGAGATGTTGGATATGGGAAAACGGAAGTCGCGATGAGAGCGGCATTCAAAGCGATTGACAACGGGAAGCAGGTTGTTATGGTAGCTCCAACTACGGTACTTGCAGAACAGCATTTTGAGCGATTTAAAAGAAGATTTGAAAATTATCCGATTACAATTGAAAATTTATCACGGCTTACGAAAAGTAAATCAAAGGACATTTTAAAAAATCTGAAAAGTGGAATTATTGACTTAGTTATTGGAACTCACAGGCTTCTAAGTGATGACGTGCAGTTTAAGAATTTAGGGCTTTTAATTATTGATGAGGAGCAAAAATTTGGCGTTAAGGCTAAGGAAAAGTTAAAATCTCAAAGGGAAAAGCTGGATGTGCTGACATTAACTGCGACTCCAATTCCACGTACATTAAACCTTGCGATGCTTGGAATCCGAGAGATTTCCATAATTGACACACCTCCAACAAACAGGCTTCCTATTATAACAGAAATTCTCGATTGGGATGAGGAAACAATAAAAATGGCAATACTGCGTGAACTGTCACGTGATGGGCAAGTTTTCTATATTTATAATGATGTAAAAAATATGAAGGAAAAATTGAAGGAACTGAAGGAAATGCTTCCAGATTTTGTAAAAATCGAATTTATAAATGGACAGCTTCCGCCAAAGGAAATTAAGGATAAGTTATTGCGTTTTGAAAATGGGCAGTTTGACATTCTGATTGCTTCAACAATTATTGAAAATGGAATTGATGTGGGAAATGCCAATACCATTTTGATTGAAAACTTTACTGGTCTAGGATTATCCCAGGTGTATCAGCTGAAAGGCCGTGTAGGGCGTAGCAACAGGCAAGGTTACTGTTATTTATTAAAAACGAGAAATATTACAAAGCAGGGACGCCAAAAGGAAGAAAGCATGCTAAAAGTGGAAGGGATAAAATCAGGAGGTTTTCAAATTTCGATGGAAGACTTGAAAATACGTGGTGCTGGGGAAATTTTGGGAGATAAGCAGCACGGAACGATAGAAACTTTTGGATATGATTTATACATAAAAATGCTAAATGAGGAAATTCGTAAGCAAAAGGGTGAGTTTGTCAAAAAAATTGAAAATGTAGAAATTATTCTGGATGAAAGAGGCTTCATTCCTGAAACATATATTGAAAAAGATGAAAGGCTAAATATCTATAAACGTTTTGCAATGCTGGAAACAGATAGTGAATTAACTGATTTGCTTGATGAAATTAGAGATAGGTTTGGAAAAATTCCAGAGCAGATGAAAAAATTTATTTTAAGCATTAAATTAAAATTATTTGCTGAAAAATATAAAATTCAGAGAATTTTTGAAATAAAAAATCATTTTGAACTGTACTTTTTGGAAAATGCACGAGCAGAGCAAAATGAATTAAATGAAAGAATTGAAATGAAGAAAGTTGTAAAAACTATTGATGCAGTAAGTCCGAAAGGGAAAAATAAAGAGGAGGATACAGTTGATAATCTTGTTGTAATGAAAGTTAAAAAAACAGATTTGTTGACTATTGTGAAATAAATTTATTGACAGCATATTTATACATGGAAATTAATTTTAAAAAAATCTTTTACTTTAATGGAAATAGATTTTATTTTAAAATTTTGAAATATATAAAAATTGTGGTAAAATTTATAAAGGAATTTATGTAAATCAAAAATTGAAAAGGAGAAAGTGGATATGAAAAAAATAGTATTATTTTGGGCAATATTTGGTATGCTGTTCTCAACTGGAATTGTTTTGGCAGAAACTACCACTACATTAAAAACAGAAAAAATAAAATATCCAAAAGGGATAAGAAATGTAACATCTGTAACTGAAGTCTTTGGAAATGGACAGCAGATTACACATATTATCATAGAATTTAATGACAAGGTAGTAAATTCACAGCTTTCACGAGATACTTTTGCCGTACCAGGCAGAACTGTGGAAAAAGTTTATTCAAATACCCAGCCTGAAAAAACAAATATTGTCAAGGATGGAAAATATGTAATCATCGAATTAAACCCAAAAGACAAGGAAGCCTCTTTGCGTGTGGAAGGTGGATCTGAAATAGGTTTTCAGATGAAAAAGGTAACTTCCAAAATAACACAGAAGGAAGACATCTTATTTACAAACGGAAAAAAAATGGAAAAAAGCATTGCAATACTTGAAAATAACAAGACAAAAAATTTAGTTGTAGAAAATTTCAAGCAGTTTGTGTTTAAAGATCCAAGAACTGGGACAAGTGTCAAATACAACCTGTATATTCCAAAAAATTATGACAGAAATAAAAAATATCCACTTGTACTGTTTATGCACGACATGAGTGTTTTAAGCGAAGATACGAAAACTACGCTTCTGCAAGGAAATGGAGCAGTTTCATTTGCAACGCCCGAAGAACAGTCAAGACATGAGGCATTCGTGCTAGCTCCCCAATATTCAAGACAAGTTGTTGATGATAACGGCGACATTACAAGCGATCTGGAAGCGACTGTCAATTTAGTAAGAGAATATCTTCCTTCCAAATACAGCATTGATACCAAGAGAATTTACGCTACCGGACAGTCAATGGGAGGAATGATGGCAATTGTCATGAATTCCAAGTACCCTGATTTGTTTGCCGCTTCGTATCTAGTTGCATGCCAATGGGATGACAAGGAAGTCGCGCCAATGGCAAAAAATAACCTATGGATCCTAGTTTCTACTGGAGATGCAAAAGCTTATCCGGGAATGAATGCTATCACAAGTGAACTTATAAAAATGGGAGGAACTGTGACAAGAGAAGCATGGAAGGGTGATTATGGAGAAGGGCAGTTTCTAGAAAGCACAAGAAGACTTGCCGCTCAAAAAACAAACATAAAATACACAACTTTGGAAAAAGGGACAAATCCATACTTGCCAAAAGATGCTAATCCAGGCTCTGAACATTCAGGAACATGGAAAATAGCATATAGCATCCCTGGTATCAAGGACTGGATGTTTTCTCAAACAAAACAGTGAACAGCATTAAAAAATTTTAAATAAATGAAAATTTAAAAGACAGGAAAGGAGAAGATATTGACTTTTAGTTATTTTAGTCCTATTCATATAGAAACTTTTATTGTGTCTATTTTATTTTGTATAATTTTATTTTACATTCCTAAATTTTTCAAAAATTTGGATATAAATAAGTACTCAACTTTTTTAGGATATTTTTTATTAATATTTAAATTCATCGACTCGATTTACAGGTTAATGTATCAAAACGAGCCGATAACTAATGTAACACCTGTACATCTTTGTAATTTTGCGGCAATTTTTGCAGGTCTATATTTGATTTTTAAAACAAAATTTTTGTATAATGCCGTATATTATTTGACTTTTGGACCAGTATTGGCATTAATTTTACCAGGAATAATATACTACCACGATAATTATTATGTTTATCTTTTTATGATAATGCACGCACTTATTGTTTTTACAGCTTTTTTTGGCTATACATATCTAAATGACAAGCCAACAAAAAAAGGATTTTTTCAGTCAGTAATTACACTGCTTTTAATATTCCTTTACGCGTTCATTTATAACTGGATATTTAAAGAGATAAATGCAATGTTTTTAAAAAGCCACATTATCCCACAAGTAAAGTTTATAAATCCAATTTGGCTATATGATATTGTTCTTATTCTTACAATGATATTTTTACAATTTTTGCTGTATTTGCCAGTTATGCAAAGAAATAAAAGATAAAATTGCTATAGAAATGTTAATTTGAAAAATAAATAGACAAGAAAAAAGTACACCACTGATATTAGTATTAATGTATATATATTTTAGTATTTTTAGGTGTACTTTTAATTTTTTCAATTTTTTATTCTGTTTCAGTTTGAGCCGCACTTTCCTCTTCAAATTTTTCTAAAATAACTTGTGTTATTTCGGCTCTTAATTCAGGTTTTATAGGATGAACAATATCCTTAAATTCTCCATTCGGCATTCTTCTCGAAGGCATTGCTACAAAAAGCCCATTTTGACCTTCAATTATCTTTAATCCATGAATGACAAAACTTTCATCAAATGTGATGTCAGCATACGCCCGTAATCTTTCATTGTTTTCCGTTTGTTTTCCAATTCTAATACGAATATCAGTAACTTTCATAAGTCTTCTCCTTGTTTTGTAATTTATATCTTCCATTATAATTATACCTCATTTGTTAAAAAAAACAAGTGAAAACCTCAATAAAAATACAATATTTACTGTATTTTTATGTAGCCTGTAAAGTTAATTTATAATCAAACTTTTGGACAATAAAATTTTTTTAATTTAAGCAAAATAGTTAAAATCTTTAAGTTTAATATTTAATGTAAAAATTACTATTATTTTATTACAAACAAGAAAAATAATTAGTCAATTATTTGGATATATTCATCAATAAATTCCTTTTTTAGACTTTCAGGCGGCAGATCCAGCACTTTTACCTTTATGTTCTTGTTAAAATACTTTATTTCAAAAATATCGCCTTTTTTCACATCGTATGAAGATTTTTTTATATCTCCGTTTACAACGATATTCCCATTGTCAGCCAGTTCCTTTGCTACTGTTCTTCTTTTTATAATTCTTGTTACTTTTAAAAATTTATCTAAACGCATTTTTTTCCTCGATTTTTATTATTTTATATCTTTCATTCCTTCATACCAAGCTGTATTTGTTTCCACAAATCCAACATTTGGGTTTTCTTTTAAGAAAAGTCCTCTTATTTTACTTTTCTTATCACTGAAAATGTGTGGATTGTCAGTTGTTGATTTAGCTAAAAGCGCCTTTTTGATTTTTTCCTGATCTTCTTTTGCTAAAGTTTTTGTATTAAATACGATTGGCCCATTGTAAACAGGTATTGATTTTATAACTGTAAAGCTTTTTCCAGCATAATCTCCAAATGGTGCAACTGCTCCTTTTTTCACTTTATATGTAGCTCCTGAATTAAAGTCTTTTCCAGCAGTCAGCTCATAAATTGTAAATGATTTTGGAATAGCAAATGTCGCAACATCAACATCTCCTTTAAATAATAAAACTTGTGCTCCTGGATGTGAATTTCCAAACATAACTTTTGAAAATACTTTATTTCCAAGCACTTCATCTGTATTTTTTAGCCCAAACTCTTTTACAATGTAATTAGCAGGTATTTTAAATCCTGATGTAGAGCTGTTTGTAACAAATCCTATAGACTTGCCTTTTAACTTCTTCAAGTCAAATCCATCTCCAGAACGGTATTGATTAGCATCTTCTGCTCTAACTGCAATAAAGCTGTAATAACGGGCATCTTCCAACGTTCCACTTTCTCCAGCATTTGTAAGCACCGCCTCAATATCTTTCGTTCTCTGTCTAGCATTCAAATATGCCTCAGCCCCAATATAAGCAATTTGCGATTGACCAGAAATAATATTTTCAACCGTAATATTGTAATCTGTGGTTGTAACAATCTCAACCTTTTTCCCAGTCGCTTCTTGTACAACCCGTGCAAATTCTTCTCTTGACTTTTTCAACGAATCATTAGTTTCATTAGGTAAAAACACAATTTTAATTGTATCATTCTTTTTACCACAACTAACTGCAAATAACAAAATTGCCAGCAATAACAAACTTCTTAAAATATTTTTTCTCATAATACCTCCTAAATAGTATAAATAGATCTGCCTTATTATAGCATTTGTTATTTGCATAGTCAATTCTCTATAAAAATAAGTTTAATAATTTATTCTAATAATAAACTATCTTTTCAAAAACTTCCCCAACTGAAAAACTCCTAATTTCAGGATTTCGATTATCTGTTTTTTCCATCAAAATCTGAAGCTCCCCATTTTCATCAATATTCTGAGCAACTCCTGAAATAACTTCATTTCCAAGTTTTAATTCAATTTTTTTACCTTTCAAATAATTTATCTGATTAATTTCCTTTAAAATATCCTTCCAGAATCCATTTTCTAAAGTTTCGCACAATGTTTGAAATTCTGAAACGATATTCTTTATAACTTCGTCAAGTTCATATTTTTTATTTTTTATTTGAGTCAATGAGATAGCTTTGCTTTTCAAGTTTTCTGGCAACATATTATTTATATTTATCCCAATTCCCGTAATATAAACATCTTCGGTTTTTTCCATTAGAATGCCACATAATTTCATATTTTCCACATAAACATCATTAGTCCATTTGAATTTATATTCTAAATTTTCAATTTTTCTAAGTCCCTTTATAACTGCAAGTCCAGCAATTAAAGGCAATTTCAAATAATCCTCAATTTCCCAGTTATCCCTTTCCTTTAAAAAGAAACTAAAAAGTGCCATCCCATCCATCGAAATCCAGTCATTCTGCCTGCGTGCCTTTCCATGCGTCTGAACTCTAGCAGAAATAACATCAAATTCTTCATAACTTTTGTGATTCCTTCGTAAATAGTCATTTGTCGAATCAAGTTCATCAAATTTATATAGATTTATATTTTCTTTCATTTTTTCTCCTAAATTTATTCTAATACTATTTCCCATTTATACTAAACTCCATTTAAAAATAGAAATAAATTTTTATAATAGGATTATTTGATAGCTAATTCATAATCTTTCAACTAATTTGTTTTTTATTATCTTTTATATATCTTGATTAATAAATATTTTTTCATATTACTATGTTTTTTCGCAGGATTGTTCATTGCCGCAAAACCTTATCTTGCAGTAAAGGTTTGTCTTAATAATTAAAATTTGTTATTTAAAAGGACACATAAAAAATCACTCTCACTAAGTATAAAATTTTAGATTAATGAGAGCAATTTTTTATCTGAATATTATTAAAAGAACTCCTGCAGCAACTGCTGATCCAATTACTCCAGCGATATTTGGTCCCATGGCATGCATTAACAGAAAATTTTTGGGATTTTCTTCTTGTCCAAGTTTTTGTACAACCCTTGCTGCCATTGGTACTGCAGAGACTCCTGCTGATCCAATCATTGGATTTACTTTTCCGTTTGTGAATTTATACATTATTTTTCCAAATATTACACCACCAACTGTTCCAAATGAAAATGCGATTAGCCCTAAAATAATAATATTTATTGTCTTAAAACTTAAAAAAGTTTCTGCATTGGCTGTTGCTCCAACTGTCATTCCCAATACTATAGTAATACAGTAAAGCAGCGCCCCTCGTACATGTTCAACTAAATTTGAGACAATTCCAGCTTCCTTTATAAGATTTCCAAGCATTAACATTCCAATTAACGGTGCTGATGATGGAACTAAAAGAATCACAATAATTGTTACTGCTATTGGGAAAATAATTTTTTCACGTTGGCTTACAAATCTTAGTTGTGTCATTTCTACCATTCTTTCCTTTTTTGTTGTCAAAAGTTTTATAATTGGTGGCTGAATAACAGGAACCAAAGCCATATAGGAATAGGCCGCAATAGCGATTGAACCTAGTAAGTGTGGAGCTAATTTGGTTGTGGTATAAATTGCTGTTGGCCCGTCAGCTCCTCCGATAATTCCAATTGAGCCAGCTTCTTTTCCTGTAAATCCAAGTAAAATAGCTCCTATAAATGTTACAAAAATTCCAAATTGCGCAGCAGCTCCCAGCAATAAACTTTTTGGATTTGCAATAAGCGGTCCAAAGTCTGTACTTGCTCCAATTGCTAAAAATATCAACGGTGGATAAATACCTAATTTTACTCCTTGATAAAGATAATACAAAAGTCCGCCTTTTTCCATAAGTCCTTCATTTGCAACAGCAGGCAGGTTTGCCAGCAGCATTCCAAAAGAAATTGGAAGCAGTAAATATGGTTCATATTGTTTTTTTATTGCCAGATACAATAAAGTTAAAGCTATTATTATCATAATAATCTGTTTTATAGTTATCATTGATAATCCTGTTGTTCCGTAAAGAATTTTTAGTAGTTCCATTTGAAAACCATTCCTTTCCTTGAGGTTTTTTGTAATTCTATTAAATTTTTGTATTTTAGGATAATACTGCTAAAATATCATCAGTATTTACTGTATCGCCCTTTATCACTCTAATCTCGCTTACAGTCCCATCGCAAGGAGCTACAATCGGATTTTCCATTTTCATAGCTTCCAGAATCACAATTTCATCTCCAGTCTTTACCTTTTGTCCGGCTTTTACCTTCACATCCACTATAAGTCCTTGCATGGGAGCTTTTATTGTTTCTTTTCCTTCTGTTTCCTTTTGTAAAGGTGGATTTTCATTCTTGCCTGCTTCTTGCTTGCTGTCTGAACTGGCTGAAGTTTCAATAGTCCCTTCTTTTTCTGAAACATTTTCCACTTCCACTTCATAAACTTTTTCTCCAATTCTAATTTTATACAGTTTAATCATGTTTTATGTACTCCTTTGTATTTCAAATGTTATTTTATTTCCCTAATATTTTTTATTCTTATACGGCTGTCCTTATTATCTCCAGCCGCTTCAATCAAAGCCGCCATCATTGCCGCCAGCATAGTTTCATCTTTTATTTTTTCCATATTAAATTTTTGTTTCTTGTCTGATTTTTCCAAAATTTTATTGTCTTTTATTTCTTTATTTTGAATATCCTCATTCTTTACCTCATAATTTGTGAAGTATTTGAAAAATGACAATACAAATGAAATCAGAAATAATATGAAAAATACAACCATCATACTGACAATAGTAATATAAATAGCATCTGCAAAAGTTACGGCTGAACTTCCAAATAAAATACTTTTCATATTTTAATTATTCCTTTCAAATTTTTTGAATTGTTAAATTTAAACAGTTTCTATGTGTCATTTTATTCTGTAGTAACTATCAAATCTTTCCTTTTGCGAGAGTTTCATTTTATTTCTCAAATGAACCATATCACTTACAATTTTTTCTTCTATATGGCTTAATTTATCCCAATCTATAAGATTTTCCGCATCACGCGTCTTATTTATTTCCATATCAAGCTCTGATATTTTTTCAAGCAATGTTTTGTTATTCCATCTCGTATTTTCATACCATTCCGTTATTTCTTTTAATTTTGTCTTGAAGTAATCTATATCTAAGTTCATTTTTTCACCTCTCTTTTTAAACTGCCTAGCCTTATTATCATTCAATTTTTATTTCTAAAAACTTTTAAAAAACGACATCAATATTCTGAATACTGATTTTCTCTTCTAATTTTTTTTCCTCGTACTTTTCTTTCAGGTAATCTTTTGCAATCTGTGGAAAGCATGCGTAAGTTAGAACATCTTCATCAGATTTTGCCAGACTCCCAATTTCGTTCTTCATTGTGTCGTATTCGTTTTGCAGCAAATCGGCAGGCCTTCCAGTAAATATTTCATCATTTCCAATTATAACCGCCTTAATTTCATCCGAAATTTTTACAGGCGATTTCCCATACATTCCTTTTACATAATCTTTAATTTCCTTTGGAATCATCTTGTACCTCTGCCCTGTCAAGACATTAAAGACTGACTGCGTTCCAACCATCTGGCTCATCGGCGTTACTAAAGGCGGATAGCCTAGATCTTTTCGGACTTTTGGAATTTCACGAAGCACGTCTTCATATTTGTCTTCCGCTCCTTGCGCCTTCAGCTGTGACAAAAGGTTAGAGAGCATTCCGCCAGGAAGCTGATATTCTACAATGCTTGGCTCTACAGCAAGAGCCTTAGGATTCATTGTTCCATTATCAATATATTTTTTTCTTATAGGTTTAAAATACTCTGCGACTTCCTTTAAAAGTTCAAGATTTAACCCTGTATCATATTTTGAGCCTTGCAAGGTTCTAACAAGCGATTCTGTAGGTGGCTGTGAAGTTCCGCTTCCAAAAGGCGAAATTGCCGTATCTACAATATCCACTCCAGCTTCAATCGCTTTTAAGGTACTCATTCCAGCCAGTCCCGCCGTTGCATGAGTATGCAGTTCAAGTGGTATATTTAAAATCCCCTTCAGTTCACTTACAAGCTCATAAGCCACATTTGGAAGCAAAATTCCCGACATATCCTTTATGGCTATAGAATCCGCCCCCATGCTCTGCATTTCCAAAGCCAGCTTCTTATAGTATTCTATCGTATGAACAGGGCTAATTGTGTAACAGATGGCAAGCTGGCTATGTCCTCCATATTTTTTTGCGCTTTCTGATGCCTGCCTTATATTTCTTGTGTCATTCAAAGCATCAAATGTCCTAATAATATCAATTCCATTTTTTATCGAAAGCTCAACGAACCTGTCCACAATATCATCTGCATAATGCCGATAACCAAGCAAGTTTTGTCCTCTTAGCAGCATCTGAAGCTTTGTATTTTTAGCTCTTTTTCTGATTTCTCTTAATCTTTCCCACGGATCTTCATGCAAAAATCTGATTGCCGCATCATAAGTTGCTCCACCCCAGACTTCCATTGCGTAATATCCGACTTTATCCATAGTTTCTATTATTGGAAGCATTTCGGCAGTAGTCATTCTTGTTGCCATAAGTGACTGATGTCCATCCCTTAACGATGTTTCCATTATTTTTACCTTTCCCATAAAACCTCCATATTTTAGTAAACATTTAAAAATTGTTATAAAACAGACAGTTAAGCATATACGCAAACTTTTGAAATTTGACTGAAAATCAAATAATTAATATTAGTCGTTTGAACGTTACTGAACTGTCTATTGCTGCATTTATTCAAAACGTGACGGTCCTGCATTTACAATATGTTCTGGCATATTCGGATATTTTGTGGCAAAATTTTCCCTGAACATTTTTGCCAGCTTTCTTGCAGCCGCTCCATAAGCTTCCTTGTTTGCCCACGTATCTACTGGATTTAAAAGTTCACTTGGGACATTTGGACAATATTGCGGAATTTCCAAATTGAAAATATCATCGTGCCTGTATTCCACTTCATCCAGTTCACCGTTTAATGCCGCTGTTACCATTGCCCTTGTGTATTTTAAGTTCATACGGTTTCCAACACCGTAAGGTCCTCCAGACCACCCTGTATTTATTAAAAATACTTTTGTGCTGTGAAGTTCTATTTTTTTACCTAGCATTTCTGCATAAACTAATGGATCTAATGGCATAAACGGTTCTCCAAAGCAAGTTGAGAATGTAGGCTGCGGCTCTGTAATTCCACGTTCCGTTCCAGCAAGCTTAGAAGTAAATCCTGTTACAAAATGATAAATTGCCGCATCTTTTGAAAGTCTTGACACAGGCGGTAAAACTCCAAATGCATCTGCCGTCAGAAATATTACAACGCTTGGAATTCCTCCAATCCCTGGAATTTGGGCATTTTTTATATGATTAATTGGATAACCTACTCTCGTATTTTCTGTCAAGCTCTTGTCATAAAAGTCAAATTCACGTGTTTTAGGATTCATTACAACATTTTCCACAAGGCTGCCAAATTTTATCGCATTGTAAATATCAGGCTCATGCTCCGGATCAAGGTTTATACATTTTGCATAGCATCCTCCCTCAAAGTTGAAAATGCTGTGATCAGACCATCCGTGTTCATCATCTCCAATTAACTTACGATTAGGATCTGTTGAAAGAGTAGTTTTCCCTGTTCCCGAAAGTCCAAAAAATACAGCGGTTTGACCGGTTCTTGGATCCATATTGGCAGAACAGTGCATAGGCAGCACATCAATTTCAGGCATTATAAAGTTCATTATTGAAAATACGCTTTTTTTAATTTCTCCTGAATATTCTGTTCCGCAAATAATTCCAACTTTTGCTTCATAATCTATAATTATCGCGGCTGAAGAGTTTATTCCATCAATTTTAGCACTGCATTTAAAGCCTGGAGCCGCAATTATTGTAAAGTCAGAATGCCCATAATCCTTTAGCTCTTCTTCTGTTGGACGAATTAAAAGCTGATGGATAAATAAATTTTGACTGGCACGTTCGTTTATTATCCTGAATTTTTTTCTGCATGCAGGATCAGCTCCTGCCATTCCATCAAATACAAATATTTCACGATTTTGCAGATATGCAATCAGTTTGCTATAAATAGAGTCAAATTTTTCTTTTTCAATAGGCCTGTTCACATTTCCCCAGGCAATTTTTTCATGAACGCCTGGTGTGTCTACAATATATTTATCCTTAGGCGAACGCCCTGTATATTTCCCTGTCGTTACAACTAAAGCTCCTGTTTCAGACAATGTTCCTTCCTTACGGCTTAGCGCATGCTCAATAAGTTCAGAAGGTGCCAGGTTTCTGTAGATTTTTGCTACATTTACAATTCCTAATTTCTCAAGATCCTTTGTCAGTTTTTTCATATTGCTTCCTCCATATTCCAGAAAATTATAATATATGCTTGAATCCTCTTCAATGTTAAACTCTGAATTAATTTAAGATAAAATGATAACATTTTGAGTTTAAATTTAAATCGGTTTTACTGCAGTATCATTATACAAAAATCCCTACTATTGCAGTAGGGAAATACAAAATAATATTAATTTTAAATATTTAAATTTTGAATTTATTTGGGTAATATTGAAATTGTCCCAATATTTCCTAAAACAGTTTCAATAAATCTGAAAATATATCAAAAAATCACAATCTATAGCTTATGTTTTTTTTAATTATATAATAAATACTGAATTTAATTATACATATTTTTATTATTGGGCTATATAATTGTCTAAAATTGTATTCAACATTATTTTCTCCCTACATTAATATTATCCCACATTTTTCCTAAAAGTCAATAATTTTTATAAACTTTTAATTAAAAGATTATTCTATGAAAGATTAAATTTATTATAAAGATAAAATATAATAAAATCTTTTTTATCGTAAAATTTAGTTAAGCATAAATAACCGTAACTTTAAATTAGATTTTAAAAAAGGGGGGCAATATTTCTGTAGGAAAAAATAATTTTTCAAAATTATGAAATATACTCATCCAATTTAGGAATTTTTTTCATTTCCTTTTTCAAAATGATTACCGATACAACAAATGCCACCAGGTCAGCTATTGGAAATGCGAACATAATTCCATCAACTCCCATAAAGTACGGTAAAATTATAAGTAACGGCAATAGTGATATAATTTGTCTTACAAGCGACAAAAAAGCCCCTTGAAACGCCCTTCCAATTGATGTTAAAAACATGGTAACTGCACCTTGAATACCATTCAGGAATATGAAAAATAAAAATACTCTCATATATTTTGTTCCATATTTAAAGTAAAGTTCACTTCCGCTTCCAAAAATGGAAATTATCTGAACTGGAAAAAGCTGAAATATTGCAAATGCCATTAATGAAATAACAAATGCCACTTTTAATGTTAATTTCAATATCTCCCAAACTCTTCCATATTTTTTAGCTCCGTAATTAAATCCCGCAATAGGCTGTGCCCCCTGTGTTAATCCCAATACAACTGCTATAAATATAACATTTATTTTCATGACGATTCCAGCAACAGCAATTGGAATTTCACTTCCATAAATGGATTTTGCCCCGTATATCTTTAGCAGATTATTTGTTACAATTTGAATAATTAAAGCAGAACATTGAAAAATAAAAGGCGATGTCCCAAATGCAAATAAAATCCCTATTTCCCGTATTTTTATCTTAAAATCCCTTAATTCAAATTTTACGCTTTTAAACCTGAAAAAATACAAAGCCAGTATAACTGCCGACACAAACTGCCCAATCACAGTTGCCCAGGCCGCGCCGTCCATTCCCATATCAAACCCAAACATGAATAACGGATCTAATATAGTGTTTACAAGCGATCCAACAACTATCGCAAGCATTGAATAAAAGGCATTTCCATCAGCTCTTACCAAAGGGTTTGCCCCTATCGCAAACAATAAAAATGGTATTCCTAAAGATGTAATCTGAGTATATTCAATTGCATAGTCAAAAATCTGATTTGTAGCGCCAAACGCTGTTAACATCGGTCTTAAAAAAATATTAATCAGTATACACAAGGCCATTCCGCCTAAAAGCAGCATTGTTACTGCCGTTCCAGCCACACTTTTTGCTCTTTTGGGACGTTTTCTCCCCAATTCCAGATTAAAGTTCGTTGCGGCTCCAACTCCAGTCATAAGCCCAATCGCAAGGCAAATTGTCGTAAGCGGAAAAGCCACATTCGTAGCCGCATTTCCCAAAAATCCGATTTTCTGTCCAATAAAAATCTGATCCACAATATTATAAAGCGCGTTTACAAGATTGGCGATAATTGCCGGTACTGCAAGTGAAACTAGCAATTTTGGAATTGATTCTGTGCCAAATCTCATTTTTCTGTCATTTAGTTCTGTTTTTAATTTTGTTGATTCTTCCATTTTTCCCTCTTTCTTTTATTTTAACGGCTCTTGCTTAAATCTATGAAATTTTTAAATCCTTTATTCAAGCCTTGTCTGATTTTTCATGGTAAAATTCCTCTAGCCCTACTCAAAATCACTTATATTTCATTATACTATATGCAAAATTATATTTCAAATTTTTTACTTTGTCCTCGCATAAGCTTAAATCAATAAAACTGCATGAACCAGAATTGCTGTAACTTAATTTCAACCTTTAATTTTCAAAAAAAATGCGAGAACGTTTAAAATCCAGAATTGCAAAGGGTAGAAAATATAGAAAAACCATTTGTGAATAGGCGCTTTGCTCCCTTTTTTTCCATTGTATAAAAATATAAACGGTAAAAATAAAAATGTTAAGCCATCGCTGTTGTAGCAAAAATCATCAAACCATAATGCCAAGCTAGGATATTCAGATGGACTTAGTGGCAGGAATAATGAAATATATAGCATATTTAAAATTAAAAATGTTATTACCTGCTTTTTTCTATTTCCATAAAATGCCCAGAAGCTAATCATTGTAAATAAGATCTGTACTCCACCTTCAAGCCCTATAAAATAAGTTCCAATCACAATTGGAAAAAAAGAAAATATTATCATAAAAAGAAAAAGAAATATTCCTAAAATATTGTAAATAGCCTTTTTGTCTCTTCTCCCTTTTTGTAAGAAATAAATCACTGTAAAACCTAATGCAAGAGTTAAAAAAATATTATCAATTATTTGGTATCTCTGCCCTAACATAATAAATGAAATTATATTTCCAAATTGCATCAAAACTGCCGCTGTCCATAGTCTTGCCATATATTTTTCACGATTTCTAGTGTGATAAAAGCCTTCCACTGTAAAAAATGCAAATAACGGCGCTACAAATCTAGTAATCAAATGAATCCAGGATGGCAAAAAACCTAAAAATGCAAAAAATACTGAATCTAAAAACATAAAAAATAAAGCAATGTACTTCAATTGATTAGTGTTCAACTTTTTCATAAAATTCTCCTTAAATATTTTTTCTGAAAAATTATAACACTTTTATTATTAAAAGTTATAACATTATACATAAAATAACCTTTATTATTAAAAATATATAAAATTTTCTCAAATCATTTCAAAGCCAAACTGAATAAGCATCAATTTTTAAATTTGCTTTTAAAATAATTTTACTATATTACAAATTCCAAAATGAAATCTCAATATCTTCACTTTTAAAATTATTATCTATTTCAGTATTTTCAATTTCTTCATAAAAAACTCTATACATCTTGCTTTTATACTTAAAAACCTTCATTTTATCTAAATTTTTTTCCAAAAACGAGTTCTCATAACTTCCAATCATAAAAAAATCACAATTATAGCCTTTATTTTGAATAAATTTTACAGCTTTTATAAATTCATTTTTATTTTTTTTCTCATCTGCATTTTTATCCTTTAAAACAAAATCCACATACAAAAAATTTGAAATTTTATTGATTTCAGGTATTTCTGGATATCCAAAAAAAGCTATTACCTTTCTAAATTTATACAAAAATTTATAAATTTTTTTGTAATCTGTCACTACGTATTTTTTATTTGTCTTATTTTTCAGATAAATTTCAAAATTTCCATAGTTCAAAATTTCTTCATCCTTTACTATTAAATCGCCTTTTTTCACATTTTTCAAGCTAAAAAATACAATGTTTTTATAAAATTCATAAATTGGCATACTTTTTCGCCTTTTTGTCAAGATTCTTTGTGCTATTTTATTTTCTTCAAGAATAGTCGTAATTACGGTTTTTATTCCACATTTTTTGGCTTCTGTTATTAACATCTTGTAAGCCTTGCCAAAATTGACTTTATTTCTATATTCTTTTTTTATTCTAAATGAATTTAAATACCCGATATTATTTTTAAAAATAGAACAAGCCCCAACACCAACAAGATTGTCATTTTCAGTATCAATTCCTACCACGATAATCGGAGTTTTTTCGCTATCCTTATGCAATGATTCAAACAAATTCGGCACTTTCTCGTATTTTACCTGTACAAGCGATTCCATTTCCTCTTCATCTAGAATGTTTCTTATTTCATCGCTATAATCACTATTTTGAATAATTTTAAATTCTATTTTTTTCATCTTTCCCCAATCTTCTGATTAAATCCCGTGCCATAACTTCTTTCCCAGTCGCAGGAAAAATTTTATCATAACCATTCAGGATAATCTTTTTCCAACTTTCAGTCAATTCTTCCTTATTCTCCCCAAATAACGGAATTAAGGGAAACTTAAAACACAAATTCTGAACCAGATCTCCACAAAACAAATATTTCTTATTATTTTTTTCATCAAAAACTGCAACCGAAACCGAATCATTTGAATGTCCCTTTGTTTCAATAATTTCCATATTTCCAAAACCGTATTCTGAAAGTAAAATTTTTTCCTTTTGTAAAAAATCAATAAAAATCACTTTTTCCATATCAGTTTTCTCCAATTTTGAAAAGATATTTTTACTAAAATTCTTTTTACTTTTCAATTTTTTAGAAATCTTTTCTGTAAATGGATAAAATCCATTTGGAATAACACTTTTTCCTGTTTCTAATATGTTTTCAGAATTTCTATGTGCAATAACTCTAACATCTCCAATTTCATCAATGAGCATTTTCAGATTTCCGACATGATCAGAATGGGAATGGCTTAGAACTATCACTTTTATCTTTTTTACATCTCCAATTTTTTGAATCAGTTTTTTCAAAATTTCTTTATTTTTCACATTTATTCCTGTATCCAGCAATAAATATTCATCATTTTTATTTTTAAATAAATACAAATTATTTAGACCGATTTTTATTTTTTCTATCATTTTTAGAAAGCTCCTTGATATTTTAATGAAAAACCTGCCAGTCCAATAGATAGAACTGACAGGTATAAGGTGGGAAGAACAATGGGATTTTACTTAATTATTTTTGACTGCTAAAAAATAAAAAAGCAGTGATTATAAGTGCTAAAACAGTCAAATCCCAGTTCATCATTAAGACCACCTCCTAACTTTATAACATGGCATCAAGGTTTGTGAAGCCTTGACAAATAATTATAACATAAAAAAAAGCCCCATTCAATAATGAACAAGACTTTTTTTTCACAATTTGCCATATTATAACCGTTAGGTTTTTATATGTAAGTATTATATCACTTCTAAAGATAAATTTCAATACTAAAAAATTAATTTTTTTTATTTTCTGTGGTATAATTTATTGAATAGATTATATTTACAAGGAGCATTTTATGAAAACAACTATAGATTTTATAATATTCTCAATTTTTTATATTTTTATAAAAATCTTTAATTTTCTTTCACCCAAAATTCGGCTAAAAATATCTGAATTTATTGGCGTTTTACTTTTTTATCTCATTCCAAAAGGAAGAAAATTGTCGTATCGTAACTTAAATTTGATTTTAAATGAACAAAATAGTTTTAATTATTCAAAGAAAAAAATCAAGGAAATTGCGATAAAATCTTATAAAAATACAGCAAAGTCGTTTTTACTGCCCTTCTGGATTTATGAATATTTTGAAAATTTTTCGCCAAAAATATATAATTCTGAATTACTGGAAAAATTAAAGAGTGAAAATGAACGGATTATTCTTGTTACTTCACATTTTGGATTTTTTCACGCCAGCCTTTTTCCAACGAGAAACGACACAATGTTTATTCCTATTAGAATTATCTCAAACAAATTTATTGAATCTTATATGGATAAAATCCGTTTTAAGAATAACATGACTTATTTTCCAGAACAAAATTACAAATCTTTTTTGAAAAATAAAAATTCAAAGGGCGTTTTTGTGCTTTTAAGTGACGTACGAAAACCAGATGGGGATAAAATCACATTTTTGGGCTTACCTACCACTAATTCAGGCTTTCCTGCCTATTTTTCCAAGAAAGAGAATATTCCAATTGTTATTATTCACAATGAAGTTGATGAAAACAATATTTGCCACATTTTTATAGACAAAGTTATCTATCCTGAAAATTACAAAAATAGACACGAAATAATGAAATCTATTTTAGCTGAATACGAAAAAATTATCCTAAAACTGCCAGAGCAATGGTTCTGGTTTCAGGACAGATGGCGGGATGGAATCTAACTTTTATTTTTCCTGTCCTTGACTTTCAATATATCTTTTAAAAACTTACTGAATCTGTTAAATAAAATAAATTTTTTTTATTTTCAAAAGGGGTCAATACCCCTTGCTTCAGAACATTTGTTTTATCAAATTCTAAATATAGTCGAACCATTTAAAATAGAACTATTAAAAATTATTTTGGAGCTTCATCCAAGTTTTGTGCATATGGTAAATCATATTTCCCCATAACTTCTTTTTTCAAATTAAAGTTTTGTGCAAAAAATATTGCAAACATTCCCAAATCATGGCTTCGTTTTAACTGCATAAATCCTCTTTTTAGTATTGAACGCCACCCAAAAAAACTTTTTCTTGCATTGGCACATTTTTTGGAAAGCTCATCGGGAGTCTGATCGGTTGGAAGAAAGGAAATCCGCCCATAAGGATAATTTTCATCCAGCCACCATTTTTCACTAAGAAGGCGTTTTTCTTCTCTTAATTTTCTATAAACGCCTGTTTTTGGGAATGGTACAAGATGGTTAAATGCCGCAAAATAAAATCCATGTTTTTTGGCAAATTTTACCGTTTCGTCAAAAGTTTCCTTCGTATCATTTCCATAGCCGAATACAAAAGTGGCATAAATTCCAATTCCATAACTATGAATTTTTTCCGTCAGTTCATTTATTTCCCCAACGCCACTTCTCCAGCCTTTCCCCATATCCTTTAAAATATTTGGATTCATCGACTCGTACCCAATCAAAATCATTTTACATCCGCTTTTTTTCATCCAGTAAAGCAGTTCATCATTTTTCGCAATGGTAATAGCCCCTTGCGTTACCCATTTTATATTTAATGGAGCAATCGCCTTGCAAATCTCAATCGCATGTTTATGATCCGCTACAAAATTATCATCAATAAAAAAAACATATTTCTTCCCAGAATTTTTTATATCCTGCACAATTTCCTCAATAGGACGTCTAAAGTACTTTTTCTCATAATAAGAATGAATCGCACAGAAATCACACGCAAAATTGCATCCACGCCCAGTTTCAATTAATGCAAGCGGTGAATATTTCCTATCCTTGTAAATACTCCTGTCAGGCATTGCAAAAGACGTAGTTACGCCATAATACCGTTTTTCCAGCTTATTCTTTCTCAAATCGTTCAACATCTTTGTCCACACGCTTTCTGCATTTCCCAAAATAATCGAATCAAAATGTTCCAGACACTCGTCAGGCTCTACAGTTGGATGATACCCCCCTGCAAGTACTTTTATCCCTCTTTTCTGAAATTTTTTTGCTATTTCGTAAGCCCTTTTGGCAGTATAAGTTTCCACAGAAATCACAACCAGATCTGTATTTTCCTCATAATTTATAAACTCATTCCTGTCATCCATAAAATTCGTTTCAACATCCTCAGGAGTTAAAGATTTTAAAACCGCAATCATAAGTGGTTCCATATTTTTCCATGTTTTTATATATTTCTGCCCTTTTTTCTTTCCAATGGCAGGCAGTATAAATGTTATTTTCACTATTTTTCTCCTTTTACGATTTTTTTATTATTCAGAATTTTTGTTCCTTTCAAGAAAATATTTTTTTTCAAGATTTTTGTTTTTATCTATTAATTTTAGTTTACTATTTCAATTTACTTATTCTCATTATATTTTGTTAATTCAATCATTTTCTTCTATCTCCCTGAGTCTATTTAATAATATAAACTTTCTTTTTTTATTCAATTCTAAAATGTTATTTTCATTAAAAACTTTATAAATCCATTTTTTTTCTTCCCTATAATTTTTATTTACATAATAATACTCTATAACTCTAATTATACCATAAATATTTTTCTGTTTTGCCGACTTATTGTAATATTTAAATGCCTCTTTGATTTCTCCTGAAAGCTGTAAAATTCTCCCTATTCTATATTGAGAATTTGACTCTCTCTTTTTTGCTCCTTCTCTATACCATTTTGTTGCTTCTTTTGTTTCTCCCCAATTTAAATATATATCCCCTAATAATGCAAACGCTCTTTTTTCGCCTACTCTTGTAGCTTTCTCATGTAATTCTGCTGACTTTTCTATATCTTTTAAATAAATCCTGTATAATTCTGCTAAATAATAATTTATTTTTTTATCATATTTTATTGCTTTTATATACTCTTTTTCAGCTTCTAGATACTGTTTTTTCTCAATAAAATTATCAGCATTGTTAAGATACACGAAAATATGTTGCTGTTTTTTATTCCCCGTCATATATTTTACTTTTCCCAACATATCGTCATCCATTTCTTCTACACCTTTTTCGTGTAATTGCTTTTGCAATTTTTTAACTTCCTTTATATTTCCTTTTTCATAATTTATTATCATAAGGTTATAAATTGCGATAGCATTTTTTGAATTTATCAGTGCTTTCCTGAACCATTTTTCAGATTCATCTTTTTTATTTTCCAAATATAATAATCTTCCAAAATAAATTTCAGAATCAGTATCACCATTCAAAGCACCTTTTTCATACCATTTTCTTTTCATATCTTCGTCATTCAATTTTTCATAACTTTGCCCTAACCAAAACGCTGCATTTATATCCCCTTTATCATAAGCCTTGTCAAAATATTCTATTGCTTTTTCAGTATTCTTAATATTTTCTAAATACATTCTGCCTATTTCCTGATAACCAAGAACATTATATTTTGTAGCTTCCATATAAATATTTTCTGCTTCTGTATAATTTTCCTTATTCTTTTCATAAGTAGCTTTATCTAAAAGTTTGAAGTATTTATCACTGTTTTGAATTTCTTCGTATGTAGGATTTTCAGTTTTACTAAATCCAAATTCATGCAAATATTTTTTATAGCTGAATTTCTCAAGTTCATTTTCATGAATAGAATTTTGATAAAATAATATAGAAAAAACAATTACAACACTTGTTAATAATGTTATAAACAGTTTTATTATTTTTTCTTTTTTCATTCTTAGCATCCCTTTCTTTTTTGGGTCTTTCAAAAAAATAGTTATCTGTTCCTGATAAATTGTTAAAGAAAAAACACAATAAAAATAGTAAAAACTGTCATTAAATAAAATAATCTAAGTCGTTTACTTCTCAAATTTAATCTTCCCATACTTCCTGAATTTCCGTGCATGCTGTCTTGAAAATACTTCCAGAATGAATTTCAGCCCTTTATTCCTAGAAGTTTTCACTCTTCTTATAATTCGCTTGAAAGTAAAAGTGTCAAGCCACAATTTATAAAATTCCTTCTGCAATGTGTCGTAACTCATATTTTTAGGCTTGAATACGACTGTTTCAGTATCGTAGTAATACCAGTCTTCTGTAAGCAATCTGCCTTCTTCTTTTAACTGATTAAAAAAAGGTGTTCCTGGATATGGAGTAATTATGTTATATCTTGGCACATCTACCCCAATTTCCTCAATAATATCGGGAATTTGGCGAATTGACTCCACTGTGTCAGTTTCCATTCCTATCATAAGTGTGGAAAGGACTGATATTCCATAAGATTGAATCGTTTTTACGAGTTTTTTGTATTCTGCGACATTGTTAAATTTTTTATTTACTCCATCAAGATTTTCCTGAACAAAACTTTCCAAGCCAATAACCAAGCCTATACAGCCAGATTCTTTCATTAACTGAAGAATTTTTTTATCATTGCCGATATTTATTGTTGCGGAAGCCGTCCATTTTATTTTTAATTTCTTCAATTCTTCCATTAGCTGAATGGCGTAATTTCTATTGCCTAAAAAGTTTGGATCAAGAAATATCCATTTTTTGAGCTTATTTGTTTTTATTTCATTTATCACGTACTCTATGCTTTTTATCTGATTTTTTCCAGAATACATCTTTGTGATGGAGCAGTAGGAGCATTTATTGGGACAGCCGTTGTTTGCGACGATTGTGCCATAATTTTTAAAATATTTTTTATTTTTCAAAAGTTTTCGGTTTAATGGCTTCGGTTCATAATCATTTCCAACAAGGTTAAAATATTCTCTTTTTGGAGTTCCATTTGTAAAATCTTCAAGAAACATCGGAAATGAAATTTCAGCAGCTCCCATAATTACTGTATCAAAGTATTGTAATGCCTCTTCTTTCAAAGCTGTCGCATAATGCCCGCCAATTAACGTATACGCTCCTTTACTTTTCCAAAACTTGGCAATCTCTTTTGCCCTTTTCGATCCTGAAATTACCGAAGAAATACAAATTAAGTCAAATTTTTCATTTTCATATTTTTTAGAAGTAGCATCCCATTTTTCCACACCTTCATCCACAATAACAACATCAGCGTTATACTTTCTGTCAATTAGTGATTCCAGCGTTATTAACGTAATTTGCGGATAATATTTTCTTTTGTGAATCGAGTTATATTTGTAAATGTTATCCTTTGCTAAAACAAGCATTATTCTCATAATTTTATTCCTTTTTTGTTATAAACTTCTTTTCGGTTGATATAATTTACAGCGAGAAATACAAGGGCATGTTTAAAATTAGCAGCTCCGTCAAACAGCCTTTTCCAAATACTCGAATGTCGGTTATATTCCACCTTGCACTTCAAGATTCCCGCCTCAAATTCCTCAATCGTCATATTATATGGCTCAAAGCACGCTTTCCCATAACGAAATTTCTCATCCAGCCACCATCGTTCATAAAGCAACCGACCTTCTTTTTTCAATCTTTCATAAAAAGGAGTTCCTGGTATCGGCAATGCCGGATTAAATCCTGCAAGGAAAAATTTATGCTTTTTAGAAAATTCCAAAATTTCATCAAAGCAGTTTTTATCATCATAATCATACCCAATTACATAGCTTGCATGTACAAGAATCTTATTTTTTTTATAAATATTAATAATTTTTTCATAGTCAAACTCATAATTTGCAACCTTTTTCATTTTCTTAATATTTTTTATATTTATATTCTCAAATCCCAGAAGCATTTCAATGCACCCCGCTTCTGACATCAATTTTATTAATTTCTCATCTCTTGCAATATCGATGCTGCCTTGACAAGCCCATTTTATTTTCAGTTTTTTCAATTCTTCAAACAGTTTTAGAGCTTTTTTCTTATTGGCAAAAATATTATCATCCACAAAATAAACAATTTTCGCTCTCTTATTCGTTCTAAAAATTTCCTTTACCTCATTTATCACATTCTCAACATCCCTATGTTGAAAATCTCCTTTGTGAACCGCCCCAATAGTGCAAAATTCACATTGGTGCATACAGCCTCGCCCAAACTGAACTGGCACAACAAAAGAATATTTTTTTCCCTTGTAAATGCTCCTATCATAAACAACATTATTAATATCTGGCAATTTTCTACATTCATACCTCTTTTTCGGCACCCCATTTTCCAAATCATTTAAAAATTCATTCCAAGTAACTTCTCCACTTCCTACACAAACCGTGTCCGCATGTTCCTGCACCTCATCAGGCATAAGCGAAGCGTGATACCCTCCAATCATCACATAAACTCCACGTTTCCTGTAATTTTCGGCTAGTTCATAAGCCCGCCTAGCCGTCATCGTAAACGTAGAAATCACAATTAAATCAACCTCAAGATCCATCGGAATATCCTCAATCCTATCATCAAAAAGCATAAGCTCATGTCGAGTCTTATCAGTAAGTCCCGAAAGAACTGCAAAAGCAAGTGGCTCTATCGCATCATTGGAACGTTTTCCCCCCATATTAGGACGTAAAAAAGCTATTTTCATTTTTCTTCTCCTTATCAATAATTTAATTTATTGTCTTAAACATTATAATTAAACTTAAAATCTTATTTATATAAAATTTTTTCATTTTTCTTTTTTTTAATTAGTTTCATTTAACGTAAGGGCATCAAACGCCATGCCCTTACAACCCCGCTTTACGCAAAACTTTCTTATAACAGAAAAAGAAAACTCGATTTTTAATAAAGATTATTCCATCTCCTTAATTAACTATAATTTAAATTGTACTCAAAAATCTCAAACAGTTCTTTTTCTATTAACGAAATTTTGCTTATTATTTTTTTAACATTACAATTGGTATTATTGAATTTAAAATGTCGTGATTTTTTTGGAATAAAATTGACTGTCTGAGCTTTTTCAAAATTTTGAAATTATAATTAGTTCAAAGAATTTACAATAACTTTTGTTAAAAAGCGAGTTTCAATTTTATTTCAAAAAAATTCTTAGACGAGCCGGGTTTGCAAAGGGGATGGCGACTGTTCCCCTTTGCTTTATATAAAAAAAGACATAAATATAAATGAAAAAACTATTATTAATCAAAATTTCTTAATAAAAAAATAATTTATATGATTGTTTATTTAAAATTAACTAATTAATCTACATTTGGAATATCAGAATTATCTGTCATTTTTTCAAAAGTAAATTCCTCCAGTTTATCGGCATAATGCCTATACCCCAAGTTAGTATTAAGCATAATTGGTGCAATAACGCTGAATCTTGCGATTCTTTTAAAAATCGAGCTTACTTTATAAGTTTCCCTCCAAGCGTAAATTCCACCTTCCTGAAGTTCCTGGGCAGTCATTTTTTTTGGATGAAATACAGCGTGCTGAACATCGTACATTGTCCAGTTTTTTTCAAAAATTCTGCCTTGCTTTTCCAAATCATTGTAAAGTTTTGTTTTAGGAAATGGAGTTAATATAGAGTATCTTGGCAAGTCAACTTTCATTTTTATTACTTCCTCCACAGTTCGCTTGAATATATCCTTGTCATCGCCATCTGCACCGAACGTAAAAGTTCCGTTTACAGCAATATCATAATGATGCAGCTTTTTCATAAGCAAATGGTAATCAGCCATAACATTTACCCCTTTATTCATAGCCCGCAATGATTCCTTCGATACAGCCTCAAATCCTATAAGCAAGCCTTTACAGCCACTTTTTGCCATTAGCCTTATCATTTCATCATCGTGAACAAGGTTGGAAGTTGCCAGCCCAAACCACCATTTTTTGAGGGGTGTCAATTCAATAAACAGTTTTTTTGCATAATTTCTGTCAGCAATCAAATTTAAATCTATAAACAAAACTTCTTTTTTCTTAAAAGTTTCAATTTCTGCAATAATTTCATTAATTGGTCTTTTCAGTAATTTGGGGTATAAAGCCTTTCCAACGCAGAAGGAACAGTCGAAAGAACAGCCTTTTGTAGCTTCAATGCTATTTATGGAAACATATCTTTCCTTTTTCAGAAGTTCCCTTTTTGGTAATTTCAAATTTTCCAGGCTATTTTCCTTCTGCACATAAAATTTCTTTAAACTGTTATTTCTCGCATCTTCCATTATTTCCGTAAAAAGCCATTCAGAACGCCCAATTACAACAGAATCACAATGCTGTATCGCCTCTTCTGGACAAAGTGTCGGATGCGGTCCGCCTAAAATAACCTTTTTCCCTTTGCTTTTAAAGTATCTTGCGTATTTATACACTCTTTCTGATGTTCCCGTAATAGAAGTCATAACCACAATATCCGCATCCAGTTCAAGCGGTATTTTTTCAATCGTTTCATCATGAATTACAACTTCGATGTCTTCTGGAATATACGCCGCAAGTGTCGATAATGTGAGCGGTGCATAATGAATCGCCTTCTTAAATGTTCCATTAAATCTGTACATTGCCCCTGCTGGTGCCAGTAATGCCACTTTCATTCTCCAAATCCTCCTGCAAATTTATTTTCCCAGCCAAAATTTTTATCTAGCAGCCGATATTTTATATCGCCTATTTTCTGCTTTTTCGATTTTTCAGCCGTATAAGTCTTTAATCCATCCTTTTCTATTAAAAATACTCTTACTTTCCCCAACTGCCCTAATTTATACGCATATTCATAATGAAATGCCTTGCATAAACTGCTGTTAATTTCATTTTTAATTTGTTTCCAATTAAATTTTCTGCCATCTTTTTTTATTTCTAAAAATAAAGTATAAAAAATTTCCCCTATTTCATTTTTTACTGGTGCAAACAGCAAAAATTCTCCCTTTATATTATTTTCTTCCAATGTTGTTAAAACCTGCTTTTCCACAAACGAATTTTTTAATTTTTCTCCCACAATATCAGAAAAATTATTTATTCTGCCAACAAACTTTACAATCGGAATTTTATGATAAAATCCTGTAACTTCCACAATATCATTCGTATTATATCTGTAAAGCCCTGCATTTGTCGTAACAACAACGCAATAACGCTCTCCCAGCTCCAATTCATCCAAAAGTTTTGGATTCCTGTTTTCCAGCTTATCATCAGAAACCTGAATAAATTCATAAAAAAACGAGTTATAAGCAATAACGCTCCCATTTTTCACATTTTCCAGCGGAAAACTTACGATGCATTCCGTTGACATAAGCCCTTTTCCCTGAAATTTCAAATTCATGTTTTTTTTACCAAAATTCAATTTTTCCTTCAATTTTATAAAAATTTCATAGGAATCACTATCCGCCCAGCAGCTCACAAGCGAAAGCTTTTCCCAAATCACAGAGTAATCCACAAAGTTTTCCACAATTTTATTTCCTGATTTAGTTTCCAAATTCTTATTTTCAGCCATGATTTCATTCTCGTTATTTTTTTCCGTAATTTCCAAATTCTGAGTTTTATCATTTTTACTCAAAATATTTTTTTCATATTTCTCAAAATAATTTATCAAAAATTTACTTCTATTTTTTTTCCACAATTTCCTGTACTTTTTCTGAATAATCTGAAAATACTTTTTATTTCCCAAATTTTTATCAGCAAAAAATTCAGTGCCTAAATCCTCGCTTTTTACAATTTGACAAATCACTTTATGATTTTTTTCAATAAAGTCAAGCAAAATCATAAGAAACGATGGACTCCAGACAGAAATCATCGCAAGATTTTCTGACAAAAGTAGAAACACCGCTGTAATCAGTAAAAAATCCTCCATATTCTGAATATTTTTTATCTCTTTCGGAACTGTAAACAGTTTATTTAAAAAAAATCCAGAAACTTTATCAAAATACGAAGTATCGTCTTCGATTCCCACACGGATTCCTCCGCTAGTTACAGCTTCTCGCTTTAAAATTGGAGAAACAGACCAGTAGGAACTTCCAAGAAAAAGTCTTTTATTATTTTGATATAAATTGTAAATCCATGCAAAAACGCCATTCATATAGCTTTTCAAAAATTTCTCTGTGTATGGGATATATTTCACATCGGATGTGCTCCCGCTCGTAAGTTCAAATAGCTTGATTTTATCACTCAAAAGAACATTGTTTTCCCCACTTTTTTCCTTTTCTACAAATTCCTTAATATCCTCATAATTCACAACTGGAATTTTATTCTGAAACTTTTCTATTAATTCTTTTTCATTTTCTATATTTAAAATTTGGCTTTCTGTTTCAAAATTTTTTAAATATTCTGTGTTTTTATTAGTTTTTAATATTTCCAAAAGTATTTTTACTTGCGTTTTCCGAATCTTACTTTTACTTTTTATATTGGAAACAAAATTTTTGTAGCATTTTTTACAAAAAAATATGAATAATCTGTTTAAAATCACATATTTAAAATTTTTTACTTCATAAAATTTACTTTTTTTACCGAATTTTTTCATCTAAATTATCTCCAATTGGCAAATCTTGAAATTTCTTTATAACAGCCTTCTGCCCAAAGCTCAAAAACAGATACATAATGGAAAATGGTATATTTTTTGTTCTTTTTAAAACATCAAAGGTTCTTCCCAAAATATTTTTTACAGAATGATATGCATATCTTACTGCAATACACCTGTCACGAAACTCATTTGTAGAAATATCATAAGGCTCAAAAAATAAATATGAATATTTTTGAGGCTCCAGCCACCACTTTTTGTACAAAAGCCTTCCTTCCTTTTCCATTTTAAAATAAAGTTCGGTATTTGGGAAAGGTACGAGATAGTTAAACTGGACAAATTCCAGATGGTTTTTCTGTGCAAATTTTACAGTATCTTCAAACGTAGTACCGATTTTTTCCTCAAACCCAAAAACGAATGTGGCATAAATTCCAATATTGTATTTATGTATAATCCGTGTTGATTCCTCAATATCTCCCAGCTTGTAGCTCCATTCCTTTTTCATATTGTCAAGAGCCTCTTTATTTATTGACTCATATCCTATTAAAATAAAAAGGCATCCGCTATCTCGCATAGCCTCAAGCAGTTTCTCGTTTTTTGCCATCGTTATGGCCCCTTGCGAAATCCATTTTTTCTTTAACGGCTTTATTTTCTTACAAAGCTCCAATGCATATTTCGGATCTGCAACAAAGTTATCATCAGCAAAAAATATATATTTTGACTTTATATGCTTCAATTCCTCAATTACACTATCAACAGGTCTTTTAGCATACCGTTTCTTATTAACTGCCGAAATTGCGCAAAATTCACAGTGATGAGGACACCCACGCCCAGTTTCCACAACTGAAATTAAATATTTTTTCTTAAAAATACTTCTGTCCGGTATTAAAAATTTATTGCTAAGCCCACCAATATAAAGTTTCTTTTCCGTTCCATTCCTATAATCCTCAATAATTTTCCCCCAAATATCATCAGCATATCCCGTAACTACAGAATCTGCATGCTTCATAGCCTCATCTGGCACAAGCGAAGCATGTGTCCCCCCAACAATAACTTTCTTTCCTTTTTCCCTAAATCTTTTAGCAATCTCATATCCGTGCCGTGCCGTATACGTTTCCAAAGTAATTACAACAATATCTGCATCGTTATCATAGTCAATTGCCTCAATCCTCTCATCAATCAGCTCACACTCAATATCATAAGGAGTCAATGCCCGCAAGTAAGCAAACGTAAGCGGCTCAAACGTCCTCAGCTGAAAAATATATTTCTGTCCCTTTTTCTTTCCAAATCCAGGATAAATAAACAACATCTTCATAAAATTCACCTTTTTTATTTATTTAACTTACAATATTTTAGCACGCAAATCATTGAATTTTATTTCTTTTCAAAGTAAATTTTACTTTTTAAATCAAACTATTTAGTTTTGAAAATTTATTATTAAGTATTTATTTCGTTAAAGCAGTGAAATTTCCTTCAAAACCCGTTTTCCCAAATTTGTTAAATTATCAAAAGAAATTTCAGCAAGGCACACTAGCTCGTCGCCTTTCTGATAGTTGGGGTTTTTCTCTAAAAAAAATTGTATATTTTTATTTTTTAGCTGTTTTTCTGACAGTACAACGACATTTTCCCTCAAAAAATCATTTGTCCCATCATTTTTTACAATTCCGTTTTCTTTACAATATCTGCTTTTATATATTTTTTCAGCATAAATATCTTTTATTTTTTTCTCCATCTCACTTTCCGTATAACCCGCCTTTGGACAAAAATTTTTAAAGTACGTCGGAAGATACATGTATGTCTTTATCCCTTTAGAAATCAAGAACCAATAAGTTTTCACGCCATTTTTCATATTTTTTTCACTTTCCAGAAGGCAGTATTTTATCCATTCCTTCTGAAATTCAATTCCCCACGAAAATCCCTTTTCAATAATAGTGTCCCCAGAAAAAAATCCAGCTATTCTTTTCTTCTCAGAATCTTTACCATTTTCAATATTTAATTCCATTTTTTTTATTGTAGAAAACCCTTTCAACTCATCACTTTCAAATATTAAAAAAACATCATTTTTATCATATAAGTCCATCAGAAACTTATCTTTTTTCATATTTTCATAATATTTTTTCATAAGTAAAAACATACTTTCCACAATTTCACTATTATCTCTTATATCTTTTACAGCAAAAACCTTACATTCCATAACCACACAAACTCCTTCTTTTTTCAAATTTATAAAAAGTGTTCAAAATCAAACAAAAAAACTAATTTTAAAATATTCTGCATCTAAGTAATATAAATTATACCTCATATTTTTTACAAAAAAATAAAAGTAAAAAATGCTTGTATTAAAAAATAGGCTATGCTTTATAAATGGCTGCTTTTTTAACATTTTAACTCACATAACCTAATTTTAATTCTATGCATTAATTCTTCAAAATCACAATTAAAAGCGAAATATCATTATAAGTAACTCCACTAATTCTGCTAGCCTGCCCAATCGTTTCAGGCTGTCCGTACATAAGCCCAGAAATAGCGATATTGCTAAGCCCTTTTACGCTTTCATAGTCAAAATCCTTTGGAATTATCATTTTTTCCAGTTTTTTAAATTTCTCAATCTGCGCCTTTTCCCTTTCAATAAATACGTTATATTTCGCATTTATTTCCACTTGCTCCTTCGCTAAATCCGACAATTTCACAGTTTCCACAAATTCACTTAAATTATTATAGTTAATTTCTTTTCTCGCAAGAAATTCAAAAGCTGAAACAGGGCTGTTCATGCTATTTTTACTAGTTTTTTCAATTTCCGCACTTTCAGATTGATTTTGTTTTTCTACAATTTCAAGTAATTTTTCATTATTTTCCTTAGTCGGATAAACCGTAATTCCTTTCAATCTTTCAACTTCATTTTCAATTTCCTGACACGTATTTTCAAGTTCTGTCAATTTTTCGGCATTTAATAGCTCAATTTCCTTCGCTTTTTCCAAAAGTCTTATAAAAATGTTGTCTTGACGCAAAGTCAGTCTGTATTCAGCTCTTGAAGGCAGTACACGATAAGGCTCTGGCGTTTTTTTGTTTATTATATCGTCTATCAAAACCCCGATATATCCCTCACTTCTGTCAATCACAATTTCCTTTTTCCCTAAAATTTTTCTCGCAGCATTCACTCCCGCCATAAATCCTTGACAAGCGGCCTCTTCATATCCGCTCGTTCCATTAATCGTTCCCGCTGTGTAAAGTCCATCCAGAACTTTTGTTTCAAGAGTCAATTTTAACTGATAAGCAGGTACAAAGTTATATTCCACAGCATAACCGTAACGTACAATTTTAGCATTTTCTAGCCCGCTGATTGTCTTTAACATCGCTTCCTGTGCAAAAGGAGGCATTGCTGTCGTAAATCCGTTTATATAGATTTCGTCAGATTCTACAGATTCCTGCTCCAGAAATATCTGATGATTAGTCTTTTCTGGAAAATTCATAATCTTTCTGTCAAGGGAAGGGCAGTGCCGTGGACCTTTCGTACTTACAATTCCTGTAACAATTGGCGAATATTTTAACATTTCCTGTCCCACTCGTATTGTTTCAGGTGTGGTGAATGTAAGCCAAGTTGGTAAAGTTGAATTATATTCTTTTTTTGTTTCGTAAGAAAAATATCGTGGCTTATCTTCTCCCTTTAATTCCTCTGTTTTTGAAAAATCAATTGAAGATTTGGCAATTCTAGGAGGAGTGGCAGTCTGGTATCTATCCAGCTCAAAGCCATATTCCACAAGCCTACCAGGTAAATCAACGCTCGCAGGCTCTCCTTGCCGCCCTGACGAATATTTTACATCCCCCATGACATATTCTCCGCCTAAGAACGTTCCTGTACACAAAACAACAGCCTTTGCCCCATATTTTATCCCAAGATTGTCTTCAACTCCCATAACTTTCTTATTCTCCACAATCAAATCCACAACAATTCCTTGCACCAAATCCAGATTTTCCTGCTTTTCGATAATTTCCCGCATTTTAATCCTATACCAGTATTTATCGGCTTGAGCCCTTGTAATTCGTGAAGCAAGTCCCTTCGTATGATTCAAGTTCTTTAACTGCAAGTTGTAATTGTCAATATGCCTTGCCATTTCTCCACCAAGCATTCCAAGTTCCGACACCAGATGGCTTTTTCCAGGACCTCCAACTGACGGATTGCACGACATCATTGCAATATTGTCAAGATATATTGTAAATAACGCTGTTTTCAGTCCATGCCTTGCCGCCGCAAGTGCAGCTTCCACCCCAGCATGCCCCGCTCCAACAACAATTATGTCATAATTTTTCATTTTTTAAATTTTCCTTTCAACTTATTATTTTTTTTGCTAAACTTATTTAAATTCTAATTCTAAAAGGCTTTTTTATAATCTTAAATTTTTATTTATTAATTTTATTAGTAATTTTTTCCCTTTTGTATTTCTTAAATCTTTTTTAACGTAAGGGCATCAGACGCCATGCCCTTACAACCCCGCTTTACACAAAACTTTCTTATAAAGAAAAAATAAAACTCGATTTTGAATTAAGTTTATTTTAATACAAATAACTTTATATAATTTAAAATTCACTCCAAAATCTCAAACAGTTATTTTTTCTTTAACGAAATTTTGCTTGATATTTGAATCTATTATAATTAAACTAAAATTGTCGTGATTTTTTTGGAATGAAATTGACTGTCTGAGCTTTTTCAAACTCTTCAAATTTTAATTAATTTAAAGAGTTGATAATAACTTTTGTTAAAAAGCGAGTTTCAATTTTATTTCAAAAAAATGCTTAGACGAGCCGGGTTTGCAAAGGGGATGGCGACTGTTCCCCTTTGCTTTATAAAAATAGAAAAAACATAAAAATGAAATAAAAAATAATTATAAAAAAAATATATCTGTAATAAAAAATCATTTATAAAAATACTTTGTGATAAATTTTAAAGATAAAATCTTTTACTTTTTAAAATTATTAAACAAATTTACTTCTTCTTTTTAAAAACATTCCTTACTGGACGAGTAATATCCTTAAAATACACATATCTATTATGTCTTCTGATATAATATCTCAAATATCTAAAAACTAAATCTTCCCTCTGTCTGTAATACTTCGCATATTCATTTGCAAAAATTCTGGCTAGTTTTTCATCTTCCATCATTCTTGAAACATTTTTCATTCTTTTATCCAAATTCAATTTCACTCCGAATTTCATTCTATTTAAATCAACCAGATAAAATTCATAATTCCCGCTTTTGTCCTTAATCAACACATTACCCGGCGAATAATCCTCAAATTCCACACCATTTTCGTGCAAGTCAAAAGAAAATTTTGCAAACTGTCTTATGATTTTTTCACGATTTTTTTCCACTTTTGCAAGCATTCTTTCCGTTTCTTCACTTATCTTGTAATTTTCCCCCTGTTCAGCCTTGTCTCGCTCAATATCCTCAGGCCAGAAAACTTCCCGGCAGGTAAAATCATATTTTAATTCCTCACTTATATAATAACTGTTCTTTTTATTGTTTACGTTTATAAAATCATCAAAATATGCAATTGGTTCTGGAGTTTTTATTTTGCATTCCAGTAATTTTTTTGCATATTCATAAGAACGCTTTGCTTTTGAGCCTTTAAATTTATAGAAAAAGTTTGTAATGAAATCTTTTTGTTTAAATTTTTTTACATTTACCATTTTTTTTGTTTCAGTATTTTCAATGTTATTATTTTTTTTCTTTTTTTCATTCCCTTTTTTCAAATTATTTTCAATATATATCTCAAACTTTTTTATTTCATTTCTTCCCGGTTCTACAACATATTCCCCAGTTTTATCAAAATTTTTCAGTACATTTATTAATATTTTTTCATCATATTTCTTATTAACTTCATAATTTTTTTCTTCCATTTAAAATCCTCATAATTTCTAATTTTTTTTACTTTTCTTTATTTTCTAAACTTTTCTCATTTTCCTTTTCAAATTTTCTCTTATTTTTTCTCAATCTCTTTTTCAATTCCTTCAAAAAGTCCTTATCTTCTGTAAATTTAGCCATTTTAGCCACATATTCAAGCGCTTTGTCATATTTATGCTGTAATTCCAGCACGTATACCAAATTCACATAATGGCGAATATTTTCAGGTTCTAAAATAATCATTTTATCACAAACCTTCTGTGCATTTTCATAATCTTCTGTTTTCACAAAAAACCTTCCTTGCAAATTCAGCATTTTTATTCTTGAAAGCCCTTTATTTTCATTCGTTGCATTCTCATAATTTAAAAGCAGAAGTTTTATTTCCTCAAACTCCTCCGCTCTAAACAATATCTCAAAATAATCTTCAAATATATAATCTTCCACATTTTCACAATTTATAGCTATATTATAATATTTTACAACTCCTTTTATATTATTTGAATACGCCATTGTATCGCCCATTCGTGCGTAGAGGGAAAATTCTTCGACTTCGTTAAATTTTGCATTTAAAAGTTTTTTGTATTCAGAAATTGCTTCGTCGTATCTGCCCATCATTGTAAGGCAATCACCTTTTTCCACGTATGCTTCTGAGCTTTCAGGCTCCATTTCTATGGCCTTATCAATATTTTCTATCGCCTTTCTATAATACTTTAACAAAGCGTAGGACATTCCCATATTCAGATACACAAAATAATTTTTTTCTATTTCCAGAAATTTTTTATAAAGCGAAATCGCCTTTTTCAATCTTCCAAGCGACTGATATACAAATCCCAATGTAAAAAGCGTATCCCTGCTATCAGGATACTTTTTCTGCAATTTTTCAGCATATTCCTTCGCCTGTTCAAACATTCCAAAGTCTGAATAAATCTTAGAAAGTGTCATAAGCGCCGAATAATTGTTCTCATCGATTTCAAGTACTGACTTCAAATACACAAGTGCATCCTCGTACTTGTAATTTTCCATTGATTTATCCGCTTCTTTTAATAATTCTTCTATATACATATTTTCTCCATTTATATTCCAACTCTTTTTTAATCAACCATAAAACTATCAAAATTTTTAATCTAAATAAAGTAATTATACTTTTTAAGTTTAAATCATTTAAAAAATTACTATGTATTAAAGATTTTTGGATTTTATCTCAAATTTTATAAATATTATTTTACCATATTTTGAACCAAAACCATAAATAAAATTTTTTACTTAAAATTGTAGTATGCAAACTCAGATATTTTCAATACCTCCTATTGTTCTCAATTCTAAATTTCATATCCTTTCTTAATCTTCTCAAAGCCCACTTTCTCTCAATCTTAAAAACTTCCTCATTGTCACTCCCAATCTTATAGTCTACATAATTTTTTATAAATTTTTCCACATCTTCTCTCGACTCACTCCGAATTTCAAACTCATAATCTTCATTTAAAGAAATTTCCCTGTTTTTTTCAAGGCAGTAATAAAGCATATCATTGTAAGTCTGCTGTGCCAAGATGTCTCTTGCCTTGTAATATGTAGATTTGTCAGTATTTGTCATTCGGACTGCCTGTTTTTCGGAAATATACGGTTTATTTCTTATTAAATCTGCCATTTTCTGAAATTTTCTATTTTTTTCATTCATTCTGCACTCAAAACACATTTTCTCCTTGTTTTCCTGCAAAAATAAAATTTTACAGTTTTCACATTGAATATATCCATTATTTTTCAGATATTTTTCCCTCTTTTTCAGTTTTATTGCAATTTTTTCCAGCTTTTTGGCAATATCTTCATACTTTTTATCAATTTTATCAATATTCTCATGAATTTCCTTAACTTCTTCAGGCAAAAGCACAATATCCTTTACTTTTTCCGCAATTTTATTTTCAGAATCAATATTTCTATTTTTTTCCCTAACATTTCCTCTTGGAATTTCCCCAGCCCGAATTGTCCCTCTATTTTCCTCATTTTCAATAAGTTCATCCAGCAAATCACGCTTTATTTTGTAATTTATCTTCGAAAATTCGATACTTTCCAAAAATTTCCCATTCAAAAATGTGTTTATTTTTTCCTTTATATTTTCCGCATACATTATTGTCGTGTGATAAATAACGCCATCATTGATAACCACAACAAGATTTCCATCAAATAGACTTTTTGGATAAGTTTTCTCACCGATTGGCCCACTCACAATCTGCTTCCAATTTTTCTTGATTTTCCACAAAATATATTTTTCATTTTTCAAAAGCGAACTTCTTTTCTCAATTGCTTCCAGTGCCAAATTCTTTAAATCCTTAATTCCTTCCATTTTTCAACCCCTTTTTACTCATCAATAATCTTCCCCTTTTCCACAATAAATTTTTTCCCCTCTATGCCCAAATCCTCTGTCGAAGTTATAAAACATTGGATTTTTTTATTTTCAAAATAGCTTAAAATACTTTTTTTTCTCACTTCATCAAAATATGAAGCAATATCATCCATCAGAAATATCGGGTATTCCTTTTTTTCCTTTATTAAAATATCAATTTCTGAAATTTTTAGCGAGAATATTATAGATTTTTTCTCCCCTTGTGAAGAATATGCCTTTGCGTTTTTTCCATTCAGCTCAAAGATAAAATCATCTTTTTGAGGGCCAAGCAGGCTGTATCCAAGAAATTTTTCCCTTTCACTTTTCCTTTTGCATAGCACTTCAAATTTTTCCTTCAGCTCTTCTCTAGTCTTCTTTTCCACATCCCCAAGAAAACAGTCGTATTTTAATTTCAGCTCTGAATTTTCATCAAATAACTTACGATAATTCAAGTTTAATAAAATTGATATTTTTTTTATAAATTCCTGCCGATTTAAAACAATATTTAGCCCTTCCTCTATAAATTTTTCGTTATAAATCTTATAAATTTCCTCGCCAGTCTTTTTTTCCTTTATAAGCTTGTTCCGCACCTTCAATATTTTCTCAAAATTCACAATCGACTGCAAATACTCCTTTTTTGCCTGTGAAATCTCGTAATTAAAAAAGTTTCTCCTAACGCCAGGATTCCCAATAATCAGTTCAATATCCTCAGGAATAAATGAAATAATGTTAAGTAACCCCACATAGTTTATATATTTATCTTTTTCCCTATCAATGTAAAAATCTTTCTTATCCTCATTAACATCAATAGCAATAGCATTTTCCGATAAATCTTTATTTTTATATTTCCCAAATACAATCAGCCTGTTCAAATTATACTTTCGAATCTCTTTCACTTTCTTAGTCCTAAAGCTTTTCCCAGTAGCCAAAAAATGAACAGCCTCAATAAGCGATGTCTTCCCCTGTCCATTCTTCCCATATATTAAATTAAAATACCTGTCAAACTTCAATTTCCCATCCGCAAGGCAACGAAAGTTATTAAAACTAATCTGATCCAAATACATCGCTATTTCTTCCCTTTCACACTATAACTATCTGTAACTGACTTTTACCACTTTTCCACAAAAAGCAACTCCAACAAAAGTAACATCCTTAATACCTCTATCTCTTAACCCAATATCATACTTCTTCTCTATTATCTGCTCTATCGCCTCTTCCGAGACTTTCTCCAAATCATCTTCATTTTTCACAACTTTAAACTCCAGAATAAAACCTCTATTGTTCTTATTCTTTGGCTCAATTACAACATCGTATCTTCCAAGGCCACTTTCTTCATTAGATTTTACATAATAATGATTATCTAGATAAAACATCATTCCTAAGACTAATCCATGATAAAAGTCTTCATTTTTAGTATCCATAAAACTTGTTGATTTTAATAAAATATTTTGTAAATATTTTTGAAAAATATCAAATTTAAGATTTTTAAGCCCTTCCATAGCCTTTCTAAACATACTTTCCCCAAAATTTACATCAATAAATTTTTTCCTAAAAAACTCCCTTACCTCCCTATTAGGCAATCTCAAGGAATACACATCCTCATAGTCTTCCCCAATTTTTTCATCAATAGTTAAATATCCGCTAAATAAAAGAAGTTCCCAAATTTCCTCTTGCCCCAATAAACTGGATAAATCGGAATTATCACTGATATTTTCTTCAACAGTTTCTCCATTAAAAAGAGCTTCCAAAGTTTCCATAATTTCAGAATCTGTATTTTTTAAAATTTGATTAATCAAGAAATTTCCAGAAGTATCAATCCAGTAAGGAGCTAACTTCCCATCTTTTAAGAAATTTAAAATGCTCCAAGGGTTATATACTTCGGAATTTCCAAATTTATATCCATTATACCATAACTTGACATCAGAAAGTTTGTATTCAATATCAAAATCTTTAAGCGACTTTTCAACTTCCTCTCCGTTAAATCCAAAAAAATCAGGATACTGTCTATTTAAAATAGAATAAACGCGTAAATTATTTAAGTCAGAAAATATTCCAGCCTTAATAACCCTTATAATCCCAGTCATAACTCCCATTTTTAAATACTGGTTAGTTTTCAGCGCTTCTCCGTAAAATACTTTAAAAAATGCGATGGCATCGCTATAGTAATGATGTTCATAAGCAGAAATTAAAGGACTGTCGTATTCATCAATTAATAAGATAACTTCTTTTTTATACTTCTGAAATAATATTCTAGTTAAAAACAGCAAGGCATTTTTTAACTCAGAAAAATCTGCATTGCCCAGTAAATACTTCTTAAATCTAGGCAAATCATACTCATCCAAATCCTCTAAAAGATACTTGTACTCAGAAAACAATTCTAAAATCAGCAGTCTAATTTCCTGTATTGCTTCCTCCCAAGTTTTTGCCTTTATGCTTTTCAGTGAAATAAAAATTACTGGATACTGTCCCTGTTCAGATATATATTCAGATTTTTCAATATCAAGTCCACTAAATAACTTTTTATTTTCTTCTTTATTTTCAACATTAAAAAAATATTTTAACATCGACATATTAAGCGTTTTCCCAAATCTTCTTGGACGTGTGAATAACTTTATTTTTGATTTATCCTCTAAAATTTCTCCTATCCATTTTGTCTTGTCAATATAATAGCAATTCTCTTTTATTACTTCACTAAAATCTTCTACTCCAATTCCTATACCTTTTTTCATAAAAATCTCCCCTTAAATTCTCCACAGTCTGCTTTCACAACTATTCATCTGTTTAGTAAATCAGCAAACTATTTAATGCTTTGCCCTTACAATAACTTTTTCTCCAGCAAACTCCACAATATCCCCATCATAAATTTTTTTCCCACGTCTAGTTTCCACAGCGTCATTCACTTTCACTTCTCCATTCAAAATAAACATTTTCGCTTCCACTCCAGAACCTGTAAAGTTTGCCCACTTCAAAAGCTGATCCAATTTTATAAATTCAGTATTTATAACAACTTCTTCTATTTCATTATTTATATTTTTCATTAATTTCCCTCCATAATTTATATTCATATTTTTTTAGTAAATTTGAACTAATATTACTCTCAATCATTAACCAAACTAATCATTAATTTCCCTGTGGAAAACTTCATTTATCCGTGGAAAACCTTTCCCACAAATCTTTCCACATCTTCTCCACAATTTCAGTATATTCCTATTTTTAGTAATTTCTTTTGTAAATTTTTTTCCACATTGAATTGTGGAGTTAATTTTTAATTATGTGGAGAAAATTTATATGTTTTTATTTTTATTATTTTATCACAGTTATTCTTTAATTTAAAATTAAATATTTTTGAGTTATCAACAAATGTGGAAAATTTTGTTTATATTTGTGGATATTATGATTTTAATTTTACACATTAAAATTTTATTTTTCCACAAAATTTCTTTTAATACAATATTTTTAATTATTTTTTTCCACAATTTTTGTGGAGAAATTTTCAACATATAGTGGAAATTAAGTTTTATTTTTCCACATTAATATTTTCTAATTTATTTTATTAAACAAAATTTAATTATTTTATTAAAATTTTTTATAAAAATTAATTATGTAGAAAACTTTTTCCACTGTGGATAATTTTTCAAATATTATTATTCTTTCCCACAAAATTTTCAACATTCTTTCCACATTTTCCCCAATTCTCTAAGCTCTAAAAATTTTCTTGTTCAAAGCTTCAATTTCTTTTTTAAACACAACATCTTCCTTCGTTTTTTTATCAATTTTTCTGATACTGCTTATAACTGTACTGTGATCTTTTCCGCCAAAAAGTCCTCCAATTGCTGTTAGGCTTAGATCCAGCTCATCATTATTCTTTAACAAATACATAGCGATTTGTCTTGTTTCTACTATTTTTTTCTGACGTTTTTTGGATTTCATGTCAGTTACGCTGACACCATATTGTGCAGAAATCATTTCTATTACTTTTTTGGCTGTTACTTTGGACTGTTCACGTTTTACATTGTGCATAAGCATTTCCTGTACCAGCTGCATTGTTATCTGTTCGTTTAAAAGTTTTGCACGTGCGTTTAAGTTTGTTAATGTTCCTTCCAATTCCCTTACATTTGTATCAAGAGAATCTGATATGTATTCAAGAATGCTGTCATCTATTTCAATTCCTTGTGTCTTTGCCATATTTTTCAAAATCATCATACGGGTTTCGTAGCCTGGGCTTTGAATTTCCACCGTTAAGCCAGACAAGAATCTTGATTCCAGACGTTTTGACAGATTTTTTATTTCCTTTGGCGACTTGTCACTTATCATTATTATCTGTTTTCCAAGTTCCTGCAACTTGTTAAATGTGTGGAAAAATTCTTCTTCCACAGTTCCTTCACCACGTCCAAACACCTTTTCAAAAAATTGTATATCATCTAGAAGAAGTACATCTAAAGCACGGAATGTATCACGAAAATTCTGAATACGTCCACTGTTCAAAACTTTAAAAAATTCATTTGAAAATTCTTCTGAAGTTGAGTAATATACACGCTTGCTTGGATTATTTTCCAATATTGCATTTCCCACAGCTTGCATCAAATGGGTTTTACCAAGTCCTGAACTTCCATAGATAAAAAGCGGGTTATAAACTGGCGTTGGATTGTTGACAACTGCAAGACAGGCGTTATATGCAAGTTTACTATTTTCCCCTACAACAAAATTGTCTAGCCTATGTTTAGGATTTAAGCCTGTGTGGAAAACTTGGATTTTTTCCTTTGTATCTTTTGAAAAACTATGTGTTTCAGGCTTGTATGTCATTACATCCTGCTGTTTTACTTCAAAGTTTATTGTAACTTCCTCATCTGTTACAATTTCCACAATATCTTCCATCTGGCTTTTATGCTTTTCCATATTCTGCTGTATCAGCTTTGAATTGCATACAAGTGTAAGTTTTCCATCTTCCAGCTTTCCTACTTCCACATTGTTAAAAAATGCCTCAAATTCTGCCTCGTTTACTCTTTTTTTCATTATTTTCTTTATTTTTTCCCACAATTTCTCAATATCCATTTACTTTTCTCTCCTTTTTAGTTAATTTTGATTATGAATAAAAATTTTTAATTTTCTCGCATTTTGCCTAGTAAACTCGTTTATTGATTTTCCCTTTAAATTTGTACTTTTATTTGATTTTACTATAACATAAATAAAATAAATAATCAAGATTTTAAACAAAAGTTTTCCACAGGTTTTTCCACATAAAAAATATAATATTTTTCTGCTGTTTATCAAAAAATTTTACTTTTTAAATTTTTATCCACAAAAATTAATTACATCCATTTTCAGCATCTTTCCACACATTATCCACATACTTTTAATTTATCCACAAACTCTGTTGGTAATTATGTTTACAATTTTGTTGATAATATTTTTCCACAAATTTGACAAAAGTTTTCCACACCCTTTTCTCTGTCAATCCCTTTATTTATAAATGTTCCCACATTTCCACAATGTATAATAATAATATATTTAATTATATATATACTATTATATATTATAGAGTTGTGGATAAAAAATTCTATGCAAAATTTCATAAC